>NZ_KE386572.1:2856628-4139061 GCF_000427665.1 Geminicoccus roseus DSM 18922 | reverse complement strand
GGCGGCCGCCTTCTTGTTGGCGGCCTTGGACATCTTGCTCAGCAGCTTGTCGGTCGCCTCCTCCTCCTGGAGGTTCTCCTGCAGGAGGGCGGCGGCCTCGGTCATGCCGAGCTGGGTCGCCCAGTTCTTCAGCGTGCCGTAGCGGGCGATCTCGTAATGCTCGACCGCCTGGGCCGAGGCGATCAGCGCCGCGTCCAGCGCCGGGGCGCCCTCGTAGCTCTCCATCGCATCCTCGCCCTCGGCGAGGATCCCCAGGATGGCGTCGCAGGTCTTGCCGCGCGCGGTCTTGCCCAGCTGCTCGAACACCTGCTCCAGGCGCTGGATCTGGCCTTCGGTCTGCTCGCGATGAAGGCGGAAGCTTTCCTTCACCTCGTCGGATTCCGCGGCCTTGGCCATCTTCGGCAAGGAACGCAGGATCTTCTTCTCGGCGTAGTAGATGTCCTTGAGCGTCTCCAGGAACAGGTCCTGGAGCGAGTTGCCCTTGCTCATGTGCCGCCTCTGTGTTGGCCGATTCGAGCATCCGAACCGGCCGACGGCGGAACGGTTCCACCATCCCGCCGCCCTCCCGCGACCGCCCCGCCCCCGCCGCTTAGCCAGGGGCGGCGGGGGCGGGGCCGGCGCTTTGGCTCAGCGCAGGAGCTGGAGCATGGTCTGGGGCATCTGGTTGGCCTGGGCGAGCATGGAGACGCTGGCCTGGGTGAGGATGTTGGCCGAGGTGAACCGGCTCATCTCGGCGGCCATGTCGACGTCCATCAGGGTGGAGCGGGCGGCGTCCAGGTTCTCGATCGAGGTGGCGAGGTTGGCGGCGGAGAACTCGAAGCGCGACATCATCGCCCCAAGCTCGGCCCGGGAGCCGTTGACCTGGGCGATCGCCTGGTCGATCGCGTCGCCGGCGGTGACCGCCCCCGCCGAGGTCGAGATGTCGGTGCCGGCGGTGCCCAGCGCCGTGGTGGTCATGTCGTCGATGTTGACCACCACCGTGTCGGCCGACTGCGCACCGACCTGGAAGGTCAGATCGCCGCCGCCGCCCACGGTGAAGCTCTCCGCGGTCAGCTCGGTGGAGAAGTCGAAGTTGGACAGGGAGATCGACACCCCGGCGTTGCGGAAGTTCAGCTGGCCCTCGACCACCCGCTGGTCGGTGGCGAACTCCAGCTGGATGGTGTCGGTGACGTTGCCGTAGGTGAGCGTGAAGGTGCCGATCGTGGCGTCGGTGGCATGGGTGCCGGTGGCGCTGTCGGCGCCGACATAGGCGAAGCTGACATTGCCGGTGGCGGCACCGTTGAGGTTGAGGGTCACCCCGCGGAAGTTGGCGTTGAGGTCGCCGTCGCCCTCGAACTTGGCGAACGCGCCGCTGGTCGACACGGTCAGGGTCTTGCCGGCCGAGCCGTTGAGCAGCTGGGCGCCGTTGAACTTGGTCTGGCTGGCGATGTCGCCGACCTGGGTGTTGAGCTGGCTGTATTCCTGGTTGAGGAACTGCCGCTCGTTGTCGGTGAGCGAGCCGGACTGCGACTGCACCGCGAGCGCCTTCATCCGCTGCAGGATGTCGGCGACCTTGGACATGCCGCCGTCGGCGACCTGCAGGAGGCTCTGGCCCTGCGCGGTGTTGGAGGCGGCCTGCTTGAGCGCGGTGACGTCGGCCTTCAGCCTTGTGCCCACCGCCAGCGAGGCGGCGTCGTCGGAGCCCTTCACGATCCGCGAGCCGCTGGACAGCTTGGCCAGCGAGGAGGAGGCGGCCGCCGAGTTCTGCGACAGATAGCGCAGCGCGGTGTTGGCCGAGACATTGGTGGTGGCGGTCAGGACCATCGAGCGAAACTCCTTCTACCTGAAGCGAGCCTCCCGGACCTCCCGGGAGCCCAGGCCCGGCTACCTGCCGGACCCGCCAAACCGAGGATCCCTCCCCGGCCGGCCCCGATCCTTCAAGCACACGCCGTGCCAGAGCCCCGCCGCCCGGCCGAGACCGGCGCCAGCCCGGCCAAAAGCGGCCAAGCCAACCCTGCCACCCGGCAGTTCCTGCCCACCCGGCACAATCTACCCGGCAGGAATTGCCGGGCGGGGGGCACGTCCCTGCCTTAAGCGGTTGCGCGCCGCGCCTGGCCGCGCCACGGATGCGGCCGACGGATCAGGAGGAGCACCCGCGATGACGCGCACCCGCGCCACGATCGGAATCGATGTCGGAACGTCGGCGGTCAAAGGGCTGCTGGTCGCCACGGACGGCCGGGTCCTGGCCAGCGCGTTCCGGGACTATCCCCTGCTCACCCCCGCACCCGGCTGGACCGAGCAGGACCCGGAGGCCTGGTGGCAGGCCACCGTCGCCGTGCTGCGGGAACTGGCCGGCCACGACGCCGAGCTGGTCGGGCTGGGCCTGGCCGGGCAGATGCACGGCTCGGTGTTCCTGGACGGACAGGACCAGGTGATCCGCCCGGCCCTGCTCTGGAACGACGGGCGGACCGGCCAGCAGGTCCTGCAGATCGAGCGCACAGTCGGCCGCGAGCGGCTGATCGAGATCACCGGCAACGCCGCCTCGGCGGGGATGCAGGCGCCCAAGATCCTGTGGCTGCGCGACCACGAGCCGGACGCCTATGCGCGGCTGGCCAAGGTGCTGCTGCCCAAGGACTTCGTGCGGCTGCGGCTGACCGGCGAGTATGTGGCGGACGCCGCCGACGCGTCGGGCACGCTGCTGTTCGACCTGGCCGCGCGCAGCTGGTCGGAGGAATTGCTGGCGGCCCTGGACATTCCGCCGGCCTGGCTGCCGGACGTCGTCGAGAGCCCGGACCATGCCGGCAACCTCACCGACGAGGCGGCCCGGGCGACCGGGCTGCCGGCCGGGCTGCCGGTGGCGGCCGGGGCCGGCGACAATGCCGGGGCGGCGCTGGGCGCCGGGGTGGTGCGGCCCGGCCAGGGCGTCCTGTCGATCGGCACGTCCGGCACGATCTTCGTCCATGCCGACCAGGCGATGCGCGACCCGAACGGCGCGCTGAACGGCTTTTGCGCTGCCGTGCCGGGCGGCTGGCACCTGATGGGGGTGATCCTGGCGGCCGGAGGGGCGCTGCGCTGGTATCGCGACGCGGTGGCGTTCGACGAGCGAAGGCAGGCAGGCCAGGACAACAAGGACGTCTACGACCTGCTGCTGGCCGAGGCGGCCGAGATCGAGCCCGGCGCCGACGGGCTGTTCTTCCTGCCCTACCTGTCGGGCGAGCGCTCGCCGCACATGGACGCTGCCGCGCGCGGTGCGTGGATCGGGCTGACCCTGTCCCATGACCGGCGCCACATGGTGCGCGCCCTGCTGGAGGGCGTGGGCTTCGCGTTCCGCGACTGCCTGGTGCGGATGCGCGCCGAGGGGGCCAGCTTCGACGAGCTGGTCGCGGTGGGCGGCGGCGCGAAGAGCCCGGCCTGGCGGCAGATGCTGGCCGACCAGCTGGGCCTGCCGCTGGTGGTGCCGGCCGCCGAGGAGGGCCCGGCCATGGGCGGGGCGATCCTGGCGAGCGTGGCGGGCGGGGTTCATCCCGATGTCGAGCATGCGGTGGCGGCGATGATCCGGCCGCCGGCGAAGCGCACCGAGCCGGACCCGGAGCGCGCCGCCCGCTATGCGGCCCTGCACGAGCACTACGCGGCCCTCTACCCGGCGCTGCGCGGCCTTTCGGTCAGCTGAACAGGTCGTCGGCGGCCACGGTCCGGTCGCCGACCCTGACCGACCAGTCGGCATGGCCGGACTGCCAGTCCTCCACCATGCCGAGCGGGGTGGTGTCGACCGCCAGCCACAGATCGTCGCCGACCTTCCAGGCCGCCAGGTCCTTGAAGTCGATGCCCTGGATCTCGATGGTCGACTTGCCCTGGTGGTCGACGATCCGGTCGATGCCGCCATCGCCGTGGCGCAGGACATAGGTGTCGTTGCCGGCACCGCCGTGGAGCGTGTCGGTGCCCTTGCCCCCGTCCAGCCGGTCGGCGCCGGCCCCGCCGAACAGCTGGTCGTCGCCGGCCATGCCGCGCAGGTGGTGGCCGGCATCGGAGGGGGCCCGCAGGATGTCGTTGCCGGCCGAGCCGATCACGTCCGGCGAGGGCTGCGGCAGGGTCGGGTCGGTCACCACCTGGCCGTCGCCGATCAGCTCCGAGATGCCCTTCAGGCCGTTCTTGGTGAGCACGCCCGTCCAGTTCGACTGGTGGGTCATGTACTGGTCGATGATCGCGACGTCCTGGCCGCCGACCCGGATGAACAGGTCCGGGCCGGACACGATCGCCTGGACGTCGCCGGCCTCGGCGTCGAGCAGGCTGATGCTGTTCTGCCCGTCGAAATCGAAGATCCGGTCGGGCTTCGCCTCGGACAGGCCGAACACGTAGCTGTCCGAGCCGGCACCGCCATAGAGCAGGTCGGCCCCGGCCCCGCCATCCAGCACGTCGTCCCCGGCACCGCCGTAGAGGCGGTCCTCGCCGGCCTCGCCGTAGAGGCGGTCGTCGCCGGCGCCGCCGTAGAGCTGATCGGCGCCGGTGCCGCCCCAGACCACGTCGCGGCCGTCGCCGCCGTCGATCCAGTCGTCGCCGCCCCGCCCGGCCAGCATGTTGTCGCCGGCATTGCCCTGGATGCGGTTGGCGCCGCTGCCGCCGACCACGTCCTGGGCGATCGAGCCCAGAAGGTCGATGTTCTCGATCGCCGGGTGGATCTGCTGGACGAACGGGTTGAAGCCGGCCGGCAGCGGCACGCCGACCTGGTCGCCCAGGACGAACGTCGCCAAGCCGTCGGGCGAGAGATGGGGCAGCTCGGTACGCAGGCTGGTGGCATAGGTGTCGCGGACCGCGACGGTGTCGATGCCGCCCTTGTCGAAGCCTTCCTGGTTCTCGATGGCGAAGTCGCGCACGCTGCCGATGAAGATCCGGTCATTGCCGCCGTCGCCGGTCACCACGTCGGTGCCGGTGCCGCCGTCGACCACGTCGTCGCCGGCCCCGCCGCCGACCAGGTCGTTGCCGGAGCCGCCAAGGGCCGTGTCGCCGCCGGTGCCGCCATCCACGATGTCGTCGCCGTCCTGGCCGTCGACCAGGTCGTTGCCGGAGCCGCCCTGGATGATGTCGTTGCCCCGGCCGCCCAGCACGACGTCGTCGCCGGCCTCGCCGTCCAGGTCGTCATTGCCGTCGCGCCCGTCGATATAGTCGTCGCCGTCGCCGCCCTTGATGACGTCGTCGCGGTCAGTGCCGATGATGGTGTCGTCGCCGCTGCCGCCCCGGACCACCTTGCCGATCGGGCCCAGGCCCTCGCCGCCCCGGTCGGAATCGTCGATCTCGACCGGCGGCACCTCGGTGGAAGCCGGCCGGCTCACGGTCAGGGAGGTGCTGATCCCGCCGAGGCCCGACAGGTCGTCGCGCGCCTGCAGCTCGTCGCCGCCGGCCGACCCGGCCAGCGCCGGCGAGCCCTGCCCGCCGGACAGGATCCCGGTCGTCGCCGCCAGCATCGAGCCGGAAGGATCCAGCACCGGCACGGCAGCCCCGGCCGCCAGGGCGCCCGGCGCCTGGCCGGCGCCGCCGGACGACGCCTCGCCCCGCGCCGGCGCCAGGCCGCGATCGCCCAGCCGCCCGGCCTGGCCGGCCTCGCCCTGGCCGGCCCGGGCATCGGCCGCGAAGGCCTGGTGGCCCTGGGCCATCAGCAGGCCGACGAACGCCGCCCCCAGCGGCATTCCAAGCGCTGCCGGGTCGGCGCGGCGGCGGCGCTCGGCCGCCTTGTTGTCCGGACGCGGCTTGCGCTCGTCCTCCAGCTGCAGCGCGCCCGCGGCCACGCCGCCCTGCTCCACCCCGCCCGTCGCCTGGAGAGACATGGCCATTCTCCCGCTGTGCCGGCGGAATACCGCGCGGAGACAGCGACTGCCCGTGAATACCAATCTACCTGCAGGTTAGTTGGGCAGCACTTTAATTACAAAGGATTTTTCTACCTGTGGTTACATTCGACGTGAACCCGCAAGTCGCCAGCAAGACGAAATGAACAATAGCTGGAGAAGTCGTCGCCAAATAATTGAAATGGCGCGACCTTGCCCGACCGCCTCAACCGCCGTTCTCGCTCCGGCGCAGGATCGCGCCCAGCACGTCGCGCATGCCCACCGAGCCCACCAGCCGGTTGGTGCCGTCCACCAGCGGCACCGGCCCGCCGCTGGCGTTCATGACCTGGATGACCTCGCGCATCGGCGTGCTGGCGCCGCCCACCGCCAGCCGGGCGGCATCGGCCGCGGCCCCGGCTTCGCCGATCGGCCGGGGCGCCAGCTCCCGCTCGCCCTGGCGGGCGCGCACCAGCACGCCGTCCTCGTCCAGCAGCACCGCCACGGTGCGCCGCCGGTCCAGCCACAGCCAGCCGTCCGGGCAGGGCTCCAGCTCCCGGCGCTCGCGCATCAGGTTGCAGGCGGTCAGCACGTTCAGGGGGTTCACGTTGGCCACGAAGTCGCGGACATAGTCGGTGGCGGGCCTGGCCACGATCTCCTCGGGATGGCCGGCCTGGATGATCCGGGCGTCCTCCATGATCGCGATGGTCGAGCCCAGCTTCAGCGCCTCGTCCAGGTCATGGCTGACGAAGATGATGGTCTTGTTCAGCCGGCGCTGCAGCTCCAGGAGCTCGTCCTGCAGCCGCATCCGGATCAGCGGGTCCAGGGCGGAAAACGGCTCGTCCATCAGCAGGATGTCGGCGTCGGTGGCGAACGCGCGCGCCAGGCCCACCCGCTGCTGCATGCCCCCCGACAGCTCGTGGGCGTACTTGCCGGCCCAGGGCTCCAGCCCGACCAGCGCCAGCTTCTCCTGGGTGATCCGCCGGCGCTCCGGTGCCGGAACGCCGCGCAGTTCCAGGCCAAAGCCGACATTCTCCTCGACCGTGCGCCAGGGCAGCAGCGCGAACTGCTGGAACACCATGGCGATCCGCCGGGTGCGCAGGCGGCGCAGGGTCGTCGGGTCGCAGCTCTGCACGTCGACCTGGCCGCCCTCGTCCTCGATCAGGACCCGGCCGCGGGTGGTGCGGTTCAGCCGGTTGACCGCGCGCAGCAGGGTCGACTTGCCCGAGCCGGACAGGCCCATCAGCACGCAGATCTGGCCCTTCTCGATGGCGAGCGAGGCGCCGGCCACCCCCAGCACCTGGCCGGTCTCGGCCAGGATCCGCTCGCGGCTGGCGCCCTGGTCGACCAGCGGCAGGGCGGTTTCGGGCCGGCTGCCGAACAGGATGTCGACCCGGTCGAACAGGACGGCGTTCAAGAGCGGCCTCCAGGGCCGCGCGGCCCGGGCTGCTTGCACAGCCGGTCCAGCACGATCGCGACCAGCACGATCGCGAGGCCCGCCTCGAAGCCGCGCGCGACGTTGACCTGGTTCAAGGCGCGCACCACCGGCTTGCCCAGCCCGTCCGCGCCCACCAGGGCCGCGATCACCACCATGGACAAGGCCAGCATGATGCACTGGGTGAGCCCGGCCATGATCTGCGGGGCGGCCGAGGGCAGCTCGACCTTGACCAGGCGCTGCCAGCGGGTGGCGCCGAACGCCTCGCCGGCCTCCAGCAAGGGCTTCGGAACCGAGGAGATGCCCAGATGGGTCAGCCGGATCGGCGCCGGCAGGGCGAAGATCACCGTGGAGATCAGGCCCGGCACCACGCCCAGGCCGAACAGGATCAGGGTCGGGATCAGGTAGACGAAGGTCGGGATCGTCTGCATCAGGTCCAGGATCGGCCGCAGCACGGTCATCACCCAGGGCCGGTGCGCCGCCACGATCCCGAGCGGGATCCCGATCACCAGGCACACCACGGTGGCGAAAACCACCAGCGCCAGGGTCTCGATCGTCTCGGTCCAGTAGCCGAGATTGGCGATCAGCAGAAAGGACAGCACCACCAGCGCCACCAGCTGCCAGGAGCGGTGCAGGACCCAGGCGAGCAGGCCGAACAGGGCGATCAGCAAAAGCGGCGGGCAGGCCTTCATCAGGTCGATCAGCGATTCGATCGCGGTGCCCAGCACCATCGAGATGAAGTCGAAGATCCACCAGGCATGCTCGTTCAGGAGATCCACCCCTGCCGAGATCCAGGATCCGAGCGGGATCTTGTGTTCGGTCAGCCATTCCATGGGCGTCCTCCCAGCGACGGCCGCGGCAACGAACGCGGCGCGGAACGACGGCGGCCGGCCCCGTCCCGCGTGCCGCTCAGTGGATGCCGGTCACAGGCCCAGATGCGTGCGGACCGCTGCCAGCCCGTCCTCGCCGTCCAGCGTCGTCACGCCGTCCAGCCAGGGCTCCAGCACGTCCGCATTGGCCTTCAGGTAGTCGGCGGCGGCATCCTCGGCCTCCTCGCCCTCGTCCAGGATGGCGCCCATCACCTCGCTCTCCATGGGCAGGGTGAAGGTCAGGTTCTCCAGCAGCCGGCCGACATTCGGGCATTCCTGGAGATAGCCGGTGCGCACGTTGGTATGGACGGTGGCGCCGCCGAAATCGGGGCCGAACACCTCGTCGCCACCGGTGAGGTAGGTCAGCTCGTAGTTGACGTTCATGGGATGCGGCTCCCAGCCCAGGAACACGATCGGCTGCTTGCGCCGGCTGGCCCGGTTGACCTCGGCCAGCATCCCCTGCTCGGAGCTCTCCACCAGCTGGAAGTCGCCCAGGCCGAACTGGTTTTGGTCGATCATCGACTGGATCAGCCGGTTGCCGTCGTTGCCGGGCTCGATCCCGACGATCTTGCCGTCCAGCTCGTCCTCGAACGTCGCGATGTCGGCGAAGTCCTTCAGCCCCTGCTCGGCCAGGTAGGTCGGCACCGCCAGGGTGTACTTGGCGCCCTGCAGGTTGGCGCGCACGCTCTCCACGGTGCCGGCGTCCAGATAGGGCCGGATGTCGGCCTCCATGGTCGGCATCCAGTTGCCGAGGAACACGTCGATGTCGCTGTTCGCCAGCGACTGGTAGGTCACCGGCACCGACAGGATCGTGGCGGTGGGATCATAGCCCAGCCCCTCCAGCACCACCGAGGTGAGCGCCGTGGTGGCGGTGATGTCGGTCCAGCCGACATCGGAGAAGCGCACGGTCTTGCAGGATTCCGAATCGGCGGCCTGCGCGCTGCCGGCCAGGAGGATGGCGGCGGCGGTGGCGGCGGCCAGGTGGGTTCTCGACATCGGAGGCTCCTCGCGGTGGGGGTCGGTTCAGCGCTGCCGGGTCTGCCAGTCGGGGGCCAGGTAGACCGGGGCGTTCGAGCGCGGCAGCGGATCCCGCCCGCGCAGGATGTCGGCGGCCTTCTCGGCGATCATGATGGTGGGCGCGTTCAGGTTGCCGGACGGCTCCGAGGGCATGATCGAGGAATCGATCACCCGCAGGCCGTCCAGCCCGACCACGCGGCAGGCGGGGTCGACCACGGTGGCCGGGTCGGCCGGGTCGCCCATCCTGCAGGTGCCGCACGGATGGTAGGCGGAATCCGCCTTGGCGCGGACGAAGGCGTCGATCTCGGCGGCGGTGCGGACCTGGCTGCCCGGCAGGATCTCCTCGCCGCGGAACGGCTCGAAGGCCTTCTGCGCGAAGATCTCCCTTGTGATCTCGACCGAGCGGCGCAGCTCCCAGCGGTCGCGCTCCTCGGCGAGATAGTTCGGCTCGATCCGCGGATGCTCCCTGGGGTCGGTCGAGCGCAGGGTGAGCCGGCCCCGGCTCTGCGGCCGCATCGGGCCGACATGGGCCTGGAAGGCATGCTGCTTGCCGGCCGAGCGGCCATGGTCGCTGACCAGGGCCGGCAGGAAGTGGAACTGGATGTCGGGATGCTCCACCCCCGCCTCGGTGCGCACGAAGCCGCCGGCCTCCAGGTGCGACGAGGCGGCCGGCCCGTCCTGGAAGGCGAACCAGCGCAGGCCGGCCAGCACCATGTTGTGCGGCTTCATGGTCTCGAGCAGGGTGACCGGCTGGGTGCAGGCCTGCTGGACATAGAGTTCCAGATGGTCCTGGAGGTTGCCGCCGACGCCCGGCAGGTCGTGCGCCACTTCGATGCCCAGCGCGCGCAGCTCGTCGGCCGGGCCGATCCCGGACAGGAGCAGGAGCTGCGGCGAGTTGATCGCCCCGCCGCAGGAGATCACCTCCCGCTCCGCCCGCACGCTCTTGGGCAGGCCGTTCTCGACATAGTCGACCCCGGTGGCCCGGCCGCGCTCCACCCGGATCCGCCGGGTGAGCGCCCCGGTGACCACGGTCAGGTTCGGGCGGCGCATCGCCGGCCTCAGGTAGGCCAGCGCCGTGGAGCAGCGCCGGCCGTTGCGGATGGTCATGTCCATCCGCCCGACCCCTTCCTGCTGGTAGCCGTTCATGTCGGGGGTGAACGGGTAGCCGGCCTCCTGCCCGGCCTTCAGCCAGGCGTCGAACAGCGGGTTGGTCGAGGTGCCGCGCCAGACCGAGAGCGGCCCGTCGCCGCCCCGGTAGTCGTCGGGGCCCAGCGAGAAGCTCTCGGCCTTGCGGAAATAGGGCAGCACGTCGGCATAGGCCCAGCCGGCGCAGCCCTCCTGCTCCGCCCAGCGGTCATAGTCCCTCGCATGGCCGCGGATATAGACCATCGCGTTCAGTGAGGAGCTGCCGCCCAGGACCCGGCCGCGCGGCCAGTACAGGCGCCGGCCGTCCATGTGGGGCTGCGGCTCGGTCTGGTAGTACCAGTTGTAGCGGTCATCCATCAGGTTGTAGGTGAGCGCCGCCGGCATCGCGATCTTCCAGGTCCGCCCGGGCGGTCCCGCCTCCAGCAGCAGCACCCGGACGTCCGGATCCTCGGACAGGCGCGCGGCCATCACACAGCCGGCGGAACCCGCCCCCACGATCACGTAGTCGAAGCCTGACGAGGCCGGCATCAGCAAAGCTCCCGCTGGCGGGGGGCGTCCGCCAGGTAACGGTCCAGGGTGTCGGTGGCGAGGGCCCGGGCGATCTGCGGCGTGACGCTGGCATCGCCGGAAGCGGCGCGCAGGAACAGGCCGTCGATCAGCCCGCCGAGCGACAGGGCGGCCGCCTCGGTCCGCTCAGGCGGCAGCAGCCGGCGCAGGTCGGCGAGCAGGCCGGAGCGCATCCGCGCCAGGTAGATCCGCCGCAGCCGGTCCAGGGCCGGGGCGAACGGCGCCTGCGCCCAGAACGCCAGCCAGGCCGCGCAGATCTCCGGGCGGAACTGCGAGGGGTCGAAGCAGCCGTCGATGATCGCCTGCAGGCGGTCGCGCGGCGAGTCGGCCCGGCCCAGCCGCCTGGTCACCTCGGTCCGGAACTCCACCAGGATCCGGCGCATCGCCGCCGCCAGCAGGTCGTCCTTGCCGGCGAAATAGTGGTGGATGATGCCCGGCGACAGCCCGGCCTCCCGGGCGATCCGGACCACGGTGGTGTCCTGCCAGCCATGCCGGCGCAGCGTCTCGATCGCGGCATCGATCAGCTGGCCCCGGCGTACCGGCTCCATGCCCAGCTTCGGCAAGGCGCTCCCCATGCTTGTTCCATCCAGCCTGCCTATTCCTGGTTGGACGTTCAATCAAAAATCCATGCCGCACTGTAGAAAAGGATCTCTCGGCGCGCCGCTGGCTTGACGCTCCACCGGCGGCCCGCCATTTCCAGCCACAATCGCCGACGACATGAAGTAGCCCATGCCCACGCTCTCGCGCCGCGACACCCTTGCCTCGTTCACCGTTCTCGCCGCGTTCCTGGCCTCGCCGGCCGGCCTGCGCGCCGCCGAGGAAGCCGGCCTGCGTTTTGGCGAGGCGGAGCCGTTCAGCTTCGCCGGCCTGGTCGACCGGGCGCGGGAGCTGGCCGGAACCGAGTACCAGCCGCCGCCCCGTCCTGCCCCCGAGGTCACCGAGCAGATCGACTACGACGCCCACGGCAAGCTGCGCTACAAGCCCGAGCACGCGCTCTGGGCGCATGGCGAGGGGGTCTATCCGGTCACCTTCGTGCATCTGGGCCGCTACTTCCAGAAGAGCGTCCGGATCAGCGCGGTCGGCAACGACGGCCAGGCGCGCGAGATCCTCTACGATCCCGATTACTTCACCATGCCCGAGGACCATGTCGCCCGGCAGATCCCGACCGATGCCTCGGCGTTCGCGGGCTTCTGGGTGCGCGAAAGCAACCGTGCCGGCGACTGGGCGGAGCGGGAGCCCTGGGCGACCTTTGTCGGCGCCTCCTATTTTCGCACCGTGGGCGAGCTCGGCCAGGTGGGCATGTCGGCGCGCGGCATCGCCCTGAACAGCGGCGGCTCGGGGCCGGAGGAGTTCCCGGACTTCACCGAGTTCTACCTGGAGCCCACCCAGAGCGAGGGCGAGCCCTTCGTGTTCTCGGCGCTGCTGGACAGCCCGAGCCTGACCGGCGCCTACCGCTTCCGCATGCATCGCGGCGTGGGCGTGGTGATCGAGGTGGAGAAGCACCTGTTCCTGCGCGCCGACGTCGAGCGCCTGGGGATCGCACCCTTGACCTCGATGTACTGGTACGGCGAGCACCCCTCGACCCACAGCCACGACTGGCGGCCGGAAGTCCATGATTCCGATGGCCTGGCCATGTGGAACGGTGCCGGCGAGCGGCTCTGGCGGCCGCTCATCAACCCGCCCCGGATCGTCGCCTCCAGCTTCGCCGACCAGGACCCGCGCGGCTACGGCATCTCCCAGCGCGACCGCAACTACGACCACTATCTGGACGGCGTCTCCTACGACAAGCGGCCCTCCTGCTGGATCGAGCCGATGGGCGACTGGGGCCAGGGCGTGGTGCAGCTGGTCGAAATCCCGACCGACGACGAGATCTACGACAACATCGTGGCGTTCTGGCTGTCCGACCAGCCGGCCAAGGCTGGCGACGCGCTCACCTACCGCTACCGGATGCACTGGCTGAAGGACGAGCCGTTCTACCCCGTCGCCAACTTCGCCAAGGCGGTGGCGACCCGGATCGGCCGGGGCGGCGAGCCGGGCAAGGAGCGCCCGGCCGACGTCGTCAAGATGGTGGTCGAGTGGGACGGCCCGGTCCTGAAGTCGATCCCCTGGGGCGAGCGCCCCAGGGTGGTGGCCTCGGCGTCCCGCGGCGAGCTCAGCCTGCAGCGCGCCGAGCCGATCTGGTACACCGACCGCTGGCGCTCGGAGTTCGACCTGAAGTTCGAGGGCGAGGAGCCGGTGGAGTTGCGCTGCTTCCTCACCCTGGGCGACGAGCAGATCACCGAGACCTGGCTCTACCAGCTGCATCCGCAGGTGCTGGCCCACCGCTGAGCCACGGTCGATGCGTAGGCGGGTGCCTGCTCGGGGCGCCTGCCATCGCAGTGACCAAGATCACCGCCAGAACATGCAAGATCTTCTTAACCGGGCTCCGTCATGAAGGGCCGCAGATCTCATGGGCCTTGATGGAGTTCGAGCCATGCCGCAGACCCGCCGGCGCCTGTCCAGCCTGATCGCCCGGACGGCCCTCCTCCTGGCCCTGGGGAGCGGCGCCCTGTTCGGTGCAGGTGGCCGCGCCGAGGCCGCACCCGCGATCGGGCCCGACGCGTTCATCACGGCGTTCGGCGAGCGCGCCGTGGCCGCGCTGGACGCCACCCGCGACGATCCCGCCGCCCGCCGCGACCGCTTCGCCGAGCTGATGCGCAGCGATGTCGACATGCCGAAGATCGCGGCGCTGGTGCTGGGCCGGGCCTGGCGGAGCGCCGATCCCGACCAGCGCGCCCGCTTCACCGAAGTGTTCGAGCAGCACCTAATCGGCACCTACAGCCGCCGGTTCGACAGCTATGCCGGCGAGCGGCTGGAGGTGGCCGGGCAGAAGCCCGCCGGCGACGACGTGCTGGTCGCCAGCCGCGTCAGCGCGCAAGGCGGCCAGCCGATCGAGGTGGTCTGGCGGGTCCGCGACGAGGGCGACCGCTGGCAGATCATCGACGCCTCGGTGGAGGGGGTCAGCATGGTGCTGACCTGGCGCAACGAGTTCGCCGCGGTGATCGAGCAGGACGGGCTGGACGGGCTGATCGACCGGCTGGCGAAGGCGCAGCCCTGAGTGCGCCCGGCGAACAATCGTGCCGGCGGTAACGCGGCGTTAACCCGGGGCTGGCAGGATCGGGCGCAGATACCCCTTCCCCCTGCCCCGGAGATCCCGATGGCCAAGCCGCCTCCCCGCCCGCCGGCCAGCCGGCGCGGCGCCAGCACCCTGGAATATGGCCTAGTGGCGGTGCTCGCCACCGTGGCCGTGGTCGGCACCCTCTCGACCTTCGGTGACCAGCTCCGGGCCGAGCTCGCCAAGCTGATGGGAACCGCCATTGCCGCACCCGCCGAGCCGCGCCCGCCGGGCTGACGGCGCGCTTGCGGCAGGCCGCCGGTGGAAGCCGCCGGGCCGGATGGGGCCGAACTGGGTCGAGCCGGCCGGATGCCCGGCCCGGGCAGGGCGGCAGTCGGAGGAAGGATCGCCGGCTCCCGCGCGGGGCCGGTCCTTTTGCCGGGACCCTGGGCAAGCACACGGGTTCTTGGGCAAGGCGGACCCTGGCCGGGGGACGGGCGCAGGAGCGGCATGGCGGACCGGAGCCGGTGCGGCCGGCAGCCCACGGCCGCCGCCGGCGCCGGCCCGCGCCGGCCAAGCCAGGAGGCCTGGCGGGTGGCGAGCGGCGGGCTGTGGGGTGCCGGGGCCGAGTCCCGCACCGCGGCGTCAGCTGCCGATCGCGACCACCGCCAGGTCCTGGTAGTCGCGCCCGGCCAGGACGCGGGCGGCGCGATGGGCGCGGATGCCGCCGGGACAGGCCAGCACGATCCGGCGGTCGCGGGGAAGCTGCGCCTGGGCGATCTCGGCCGGCAGGATCCGCCGGGCGGCGTCGGTCACCGTGGCCGGGGCCTCCTGCGGGTCGCGCAGGTCGACCACCAGGTCGGAGGGCTGCAGCCCGTCCAGGTCGATGAACGGCAGGGCCGGGCCGTCGGGCTCCGGCGTGCCCAGGAAGGAGAAGCCGCCGAACGACAAACGACGCAGGTCGACCGACACCAGCCGCCCGGCCGGCGAGGGGTCGAGGCCCAGGACCAGCTGAAGGACCATGTGCGCCTGCAGCGAGCCCATGGTGGCCACCACCGGGCCGAGCACGCCGTTGGCGGCGCAGGAGCCAACCTGGGTAGGCATGTCGGGGAACACCGCCCGGTAGCTGGGGGCGCTGCCGCAGAACGTGCCGACATAGCCGCCAAGGCCCAGCACCGCGGCCGACACCAGGGGCTTGCCGGCCTCCCGGCACGCATCGCTCAGGATGTAGGTGACCGCCAGGCTGTCGGCCGCGTCCACCACGATGTCAGCGGCGGCCACCAGGCCTGCGGCGTTGCCGGCCTTGAGCTTCAGGACGAGCGCATCCACGCAAATCTCTGAATTATAGGCAAGAAGCGCGTCGCGGGCGGCCTCCGCCTTCGGCCGCCCGACATCAACCTGCCGGAACAAGGGCTGGCGGTGCAGGTTGGAGGTCTCGACCCGGTCATGGTCGACCACGGCAAGCCGGCCGATCCCGGCTCCTGCCAGGTTGGCCAGCACCGGCGAGCCCAGGCCGCCGGCACCGACTACCAGGACCCGGGCCGCGGCCAGGCGTTCCTGGCCGGCGTCGCCGACCTCGGCCAGGACCTTCTGGCGGGCATAGCGGTCGGTGGTCATGCCTGCCTCCGGGTGACCGCCAGCCACTTGCGCGTCCGCGCCTCCGGGTCGGGATGGAGCAGGATGTCGGTCACCACCGCGGCGCTGTCGGCGCCGGCCGCCAGCACGCCCGGCGCCCGCTCCGGGGTCAGCCCGCCGATCGCGACCAGCGGGATCCCGCCGGTCCGCACCTTCCAGCTGCCGATCCGCTCCAGCCCCTGCGGCGCCCAGGGCATCTTCTTCAGGATGGTGGGGTAGATCGGTCCCAGCGCCAGGTAGTCCGGGCGCAGCGCCAGGGCGCGCTCCAGCTCGGCATCGTCATGGGTGCTGACGCCCAGCCGGATGTTGGCGGCGCGGATGGCGCCCAGGTCGGCGCTGTCCAGGTCGCCCTGGCCCAGATGAACGAAGTCGCAGCCCTCCTCGATCGCCAGCCGCCAATGGTCGTTGACCACCAGCTGCGCCCCGGCGGCTACGGCCAGGTCGCGGCTTTGCCGGACCATCCGGCGCAGCTCCGGCTCGGGATGGTCCTTGGCGCGCAGCTGCACCAGGCGCACCCCCACCGGCAAGAGCCGCTCCATCCAGCGCGGATGATCGACGATCAGGTAGAAGGGATCGAGCATCGCTTCAGCTCCGGAACGCGGTGCCCAGCACCGGGGTGGACGGGGCCGCCATGTCGCGCGGCTCCATCGGATCGGCCTCGAACGCGGCCCGGCCGGCCTCGACCGCCAGCTTGAACGCATGGGCCATCCGCACCGGGTCGCCGGCCTTGGCCACCGCGGTGTTGAGCAGGATCGCGTCGTAGCCCAGCTCCATCGCTTGGGCGGCATGGGAGGGCAGCCCGATCCCGGCATCGACCACCAGCGGCGTGTCGGGGAAGTGCGCGCGCATGCTGCGCAGGGCGAACAGGTTGTTCAGGCCTTTGCCCGAGCCGATCGGCGCTCCCCAGGGCATCAGGACCTGGCAGCCCGCCTCCAGCAGCTTCTCCCCGACGATCAGGTCGTCGGTGGTGTAGGGAAAGACCTGGAAGCCGTCGGCGCTGAGGATCCGTGCCGCCTCGACCAGGGCGAACACGTCCGGCTGCAGGGTGTCGTGGTTGCCGATCACCTCCAGCTTGATCCAGGGCGTGCCGAACACCTCGCGCGCCATCTGCGCGGTGGCGACCGCTTCCTTGACCGTGTGGCAGCCGGCGGTGTTGGGCAGCACCCGCACCCCCAGCGAGCGGATCAGCGACCAGAAGCCCTGCCCGGCCCGCTCGACCCCGGATTCCCGGCGCAGCGACACGGTCACCAGCTCCGACCCGGCCGCCTTCACCGAATCGGCCAGGATCGCCGGCGAAGGATATTGCGAGGTGCCGAGCAGGAGACGCGAGTTCAGGATCGTCCCGTAAACCTCCATGATTGCTCAGCCTCCCTGCATCGGCGCCAGGATCTCGACCTGGTCGCCCTCGTTCAGCCCGGTCTCCGGCCGCCGGGGCGCCGGGGTGAAGCTGCCGTTCACCGCGGTCGCCACCACCGTGGCGCCATAGCCCAGTTCCTCCAGCAGGGCCGCCAGCGAGGTCGCGGCAGTCTCCACCGGCTCGCCATTGACCACGATCTTCATTTATGACCTCCGGTTATCTCGGTAATGCCCTGGATCTGTTGATTATCCAGGACCAGCTCCGTGGCGATCCGCGCCAGGGCCGGCGACAAGAGGAAGCCGTGCCGGAACAGGCCGTTCAGGTACAGGTTGTCGCCGTCCCGGCGGACCCGCGGCAGGTTGTCGGCAAAGGCCGGGCGGACATCGGCGCCGATCTCCACGATCTCGGCCTCGCCGAACGCCGGGTGCAGCGCATAGGCGGCGTTCAGCAGCTCGACCATGGAGCGGGCGGTCACCCGGCTGCGCTCGTCGCTCTCGATCATGGTGGCGCCGACCATGAACAGATTGTCCGGGCGCGGCACGATGTAGAGCGGGAAGCGCGGGTGCAGCAGGCGGACCGGCCGGTTCAGGGTCACGTCCCGGCAGCGCAGGATCAGCATCTCGCCCTTCACGCCGCGCAGGTCGGCCAGCCGGTCGCGGGCGGCAAGGCCTCGGCAGTCGACCCGCAGGTCGGCCTTGGGCGGCTCGGCCAGCGCGTCGACGCCAAAGCGGATCGGGACTCCCTGCTCCGCCAGGCGGTCGGCCAGCGACGGCAGGGCGGCGCGCGGGTCGAGATGGGCTTCGTCGGCAAAGAACAGGCCCCGGCCGAACCGCCCGGCCAAGTCCGGCTCCAGTTCGGCCAGTCCGTCAGCGTCGAGGGTCTGGTAGCGGCTGGTGCGCCTGGCGAAGCGGTCCAGCTCGCGCTCGTCGCGCCTGGGCGCCAGCACCAGGCTGCCATGCTGCAGGGTACCGGGATGGACCTTCGGCCAGTAGGCCAGCGCCTCCCGGCCCAGCTCGACGACCTGCGGCTCGGCGCTCTCGCGCTCGCACCAGGGTGCCAGCATGCCCCCGGCATAGCGCGAGCAGGAGGTGGCGCCGAGCGATGGTCCCCGCTCGTAGACGCGCACCTCGCAGCCGCGCCGGGCAAAGGCCAGGGCGGCGGTCAGGCCGGCGACCCCGGCTCCGATGACGGCAACGCGCATGCGGCGGCAACTCCCCATCCCGGCGATGGGGGGTCGATCTCTGCCGGATTGCAGCGGTCACCCATCCCTACGCCAGCATGAACTGGATCAGGTTCGAAGGGTCGCCATGCCGCATCCGACGGGCGGCTGCCCGGATGCCGATGGCCTCTCAGCCCCCTCGCGGGGCTCCCCTAGGTGAGCGAAACGTGGGGCCGCCGGGCCCCGGAGTCAAATGGGTTGGGCGCGGGCGCGCTTAAGCCCGGCCGGAATCCCGTCGTGGAACCTGCCGAGCGCCGGGGCGCGGCGCGTCCAGCCGAGCGGATCAGCATTCCCCGGGTTGCCAGCCGAGCGCCGGCAAAGGCTGCGGGGACCGGCAAGCCAGGGGCGCCCCCGATCGAGGCGGTGCCGCCGGTACCGCCGTGCCTCGGCAGGCCGGCAAAGCAGCCGGACAGGCTGCAGGCCGGCAAGGGGCTTGGCGACGGGGTTCAGCATGGCCTCACGCCCTGCCCGCGCCGACGCGGCTTCACGCCCGGGCTCGCCGCCCGCCCGATCTGCCTCAGGTCCGCGACGCGCTGGCGGTGGGCGGGGCTTTCGGGCACCCGCGCGCTCCTGAGCGAGCGCGCGGGTGCCGGCTCAGGTGGCCGGCAGGGCGCCGGCTTCCAGGTCCAGGCGGCGCTGGCGGCGCACTTCCCGGAACGACACCAGCCGCTTCCTGGTCTCGTCCCACAGCACCAGGCGCACGCAGCCCAGGCTTTCGCGCAGGGTCAATCGGCCGACCTCGCGCAGCTCGGGATGGTCGCGCAGGACCTCGGGCAGGCGGTAGTAGGGGATCCGGCTGACCAGGTGGTGGACATGGTGGATGCCGATGTTGGCGGTGAACCAGCGCAGCACCGCCGGCAGGTCGTAGTGCGAGCTGCCGTGCAGGGCAGCCTCCGGCATGCTCCAGTCGACATCCGGCGCCCAGTGGGTCTCCTCGAACTGGTGCTGGACGTAGAACAGCCAGACCCCGGCGGCGGCGGCCAGCAGCACCACCGGCACATGGACCAGGAGGAAGGTGGCGAGCCCGACCTGCCAGATCAGGACGGCGGCCATGGCGGCGATCGCGAGGTTGGTCAGCATCGTGCTGAGCCAGGGCCGGCCCTTGCCCATGAAGCCCAGCGGCAGGCGGTACTGCAGCACGAACAGATAGGCCGGGCCGATCCCGAACATCACGACCGGGTGGCGGTACAGCCAGTAGCGGATCCGGCCGAGCCGGGAGCGGCCGAGATATTCCTCGACCGTCAGCGTGTCGACGTCGCCGATCCCGCGGCCCTCCAGCTTGCCGGAATTGGCGTGATGGATCGCGTGGCTGTGCCGCCAGTAGTCGTAGGGGGTCAGGGTCAGGATGCCGATCACCCTCCCGGTCCAGTCGTTGGGGCCGCGGCGCGGGAAGAACGAGCCGTGGCCGCAATCGTGCTGGATCATGAACAGGCGGACCACCAGGCCCGCGGCCGGGGCCAGCAGCAGCGCATAGAGCCAGTACTGGCCGAAGTTCACCGCGGCCGCCATGGCGATCCACGCGGCCAGGAACGGCACCACGGTGACGGCGAGCTCGAACAGGCTGCGCCTGGTGCTGGCTTCCCGGTACGGGCTGAGTTTCTTCATCCAGTCCCGGGCGGCATGGGCCCGGGAAACGTCAAGAGGCGTGCTCGCGGTCAACGATCGTTCCTGTCCATGCATCCGGACACGCGCGGCCAATCCGAGCGCATGGCAGAATGCGAATTACAGATAGGCGGAAACTCGAAGAAATCCAATTTGGATCGGCGCGCTTTCACCACCGGCCAACGGCAAATGATGTCACTTGCCCCAGGGCCACATTAGCAACTACTCCGCCATCCATGTAGATGAAGCGACTGTCCCGGCGTCGCAACTGAAGACTGGGTACGGCATTGCGATGGCATCCGATCACTTTCAATGGGCATCTCGCTCCTTCGCCCTGGATTCCTTCGGCTTTCCAGGGGACTTTCGCTTGCTCCCGCTCCCTGCCGGAAGCACCTGCCCGGTCCTGAAGAAGCCCTTCCAGGGATCGGCCGTCAGGTGGCCGAGCCGCGCGGGCACGCTGCCCAGGCTGAACTGCGTGCCGCGCAGGTCCGGGCCCAGCTCATCCCAGCCAAGCGGCGTGGAGACCGGCGCCCCCGGACGGGCCCGGGTCGAGAAGGCGGCGACGGCTGTGTTGCCGCGACCGTTGCGCAGCCAGTCGACGAAGATCCGCCCGGCCCGCGCCTTTTTCGACATGGTGGCGGTGTAGAGGCCGGGGCTGTCCTTGGCCATGGCGCCGGCAAGATCCTTCGCGAACGCCTTGGCGGCCGTCCAGTCCGCCCTGGGCTTCAGCGGCACCACGACATGCAGGCCCTTGCCGCCGGTGGTCTTCAGGAAGCTCTGGAGCCCGCTCTCCGCCAGCCGCGCGCGCACCTCCAGCGCCGCCTGCTTCAGCGCCTCCCAGCCGATCCCCGGATCCGGGTCCAGGTCGAAGGTGAGCTGGTCGGGATGGCCCAGGTCGTCGACCCGCACCCCCCAGGGATGGACCTCCAGCACGCCGCCCTGGACCAGCGCGATCATCCCGTCCAGGTTTTCGATCGCCAGCACGGTATCGCCGCCGTCGCCCGGGTTCTCCAGCACCGAGACGGCCTGGCCGATCCCGCGCCAGGGCGATTTCTGGAAGAAGCACTTGCCGCCGATGCCGTCCGGGCAGCGCAGCAGGGACAGCGGCCTTGCCACCACGTGCGGCGCCATCGCCGGCCAGACTTCCGCGTAATAGCTGGCAAGGGCCTCCTTGGTGATCCCGGCATCCGGCCAGTAGACCCGGTCGGGATGGGTGAGGCGGGCGTTGGTGGGCGGCTTGCGGGCGGCCTGGCGCTTCTTCGCAGGCGGCGCGGGCTCCGGCTGTTCCGCGGGCTCCGCCTGCTCGGGAACCTCGCGCACGATCTCGGTGGCCGGCTTGTCGTCGCGCAGCCCCCGGAACGAGGCATGCCGCAGCAGGCGGTCGCCGGTCCAGCCGCGGAACTCGACCTCGGCCACCAGCTCCGGCGGCACCCAGCGCACGTCGCGGTCGCTGCGCTCCGGGCGCTGCCGGAACGGCATCCGGCCCTTGCCCAGCTCCTGCAGCCGCGCCCACAGCTCCCTGGCGATGGCCCGGCCAAAGCCGGTGCCGACCCGGCCGGCATGCACCAACTCCCCATCCTCGTGATAGGCCAGCACCAGCGAGCCCACCGCCTTGGACGACGTGCTGGACGGAACCCAGCCGGCCACCACGAATTCCTGGCGGTCGGTGCATTTCGACTTGATCCAGTCGCCGCTGCGCCCGGAGCGGTAGGGGGCGTCCTTGCGCTTGGAGACGATGCCCTCCAGGCTGAGCCGGCAGGCATGCTGCAGCACGAGGTCGCCCTGCTCGGGAAAGCTCTCGCTGAACCGCAGCGGCTGGTCGTCGCCCAAACCGTGCAGCAGCTGGCGCAGCGTCTGCTTGCGCTGCCAGAGCGGCTGGCCGCGCAGGTCCTGGCCGTCCAGGTGCAGAAGGTCGAACAGGTAGCAGCGGAACTGCCCGGCGTGGCCTTCGGACAGGGCGGTGCGCAGCGCCACATAGTCCGAGGCGCCTGCCTCGTTCTCGACCACGATCTCGCCATCCAGCACCAGGCTGTGCGCGTCCAGCCCCGCCAGCGCCTTTGGGATCGCCGTGCCGAACCGGTTGCTCCAGTCCAGGCCGGAGCGGGTCAAGAGGGTGACCTGGCCGTCCAGCACCCGGGCCTGGATCCGGTAGCCGTCGAACTTGATCTCGTGCAGCCAGCGATCGCCGGCGGGCGGCGCCGCCTCCAGCCTGGCCAGGCAGGGCGGGATGAAGTCCGGCAGGGGCTGGACCTTGGGGGGCTTCGCCTTCTTTCGGGGCTTGGCCTTCGACGCCGTCTTGCGCGCAGCGGGCTTCTTCTCGGATGGTCCGGCGCCGGCGGCGACCTCGTCGTTGGACCGGCCGCTCGCCACCGAATCCGGCGCCTCGTCCAGGATGTCCGGGGCCCCTTCCGATCGGGCGACCTCGTCGTCCTGCTTGATCAGCAGCCAGTTGTCGCGCTTCTCGCCGCGCCTGCGGTGCATCCGGACCAGGTGCCAGCCGCCGGCGAGCTTCTCGCCATCCAGGGTGAACGACAGGTGGCCCTTGCTCAGCCCGGCCTGCGGATCGCCCTCGGGCCGCCAGCTCCCGCGGTCCCAGACGATCACCGAGCCGGCGCCATACTCGCCGGGCGGGATGTTTCCCTCGAAGGTCCCGTAGTCCAGCGGATGGTCCTCGACCTGCACCGCCAGCCGCTTGTCCCCGGCCACCAGGCTCGGGCCCCGGGTCACTGCCCAGCTCTTGAGGACGCCGTCCATCTCCAGGCGCAGGTCGTAATGGAGGCGGCGGGCATCGTGCTTCTGGACCACGAAGCTGTTCCCGCCGGAGCGGGCCTTGCCGCCCTTGGGCTCGCCGGTCCGGGTGAAGTCGCGCCTGGCGGCGTATTCGTCCAGCGCCATGGGCGGCGACTACCCGGCCTTGCGCCTGGCCGGCTTGGCGGCGGGCTTCTTCTTCGCCGTGCCGGAACTCTTCGACCTGCCGGACGAGGCGCTGCCCTTGCGGGGCTTGGGCTCGTCCTCGTCGCTGCTGTTGTCGTTGGAGCCGAGGCTGGCCTTGAGCGCGTCCATCAGGTTGACCACGTTGCCGGGCTTGCGCGGCGCCTTCGCGGGCTTGGGCTGCTTGCCCTTGGCCTTCGCCTTGACCAGCTCGGCCAGGGCCTCCTCGTAGCGGTCCTTGAACCGGGACGGGTCGAACCGGCTCATCTTGGTGTCGATGATGTGCCCGGCCAGGTCGAGCATGTCCTTGCCGATCCGGGTGTCGCCGATGTCCTCGAAATACTCCGCGTCGTCGCGCACCTCGCCGACGTAATGCAGCGTGGTGAGCAGCATGCCCTTCTCGCGCGGCTCCAGCATCACCACCCGCTCGCGCCGGTACAGCACCAGCCGGGCCAGCCCCACCATCTTGCGGCTGCGCATCGCCTCGCGGATCACCGCGAACGCCTCCTCGCCGACCTTGTCGGTGGGCGCCAGGTAGTAGGGCGTGTCGACATAGATCTCGTCGACCTGCGAGCGGGGCACGAAGCTGTCGATCTCGATCGTGTGGGTGCTTTCCAGGGCGACCGAGGCATATTCCTCGTCCTCGATCTCGACATAGCCCTCGTCCTTCACCTCGTAGCCGCGGACCTGCTCGTCGTCCTCGACCACCTCGCCGGTCTCGGCGTCGATGTACTGGCGGCGCACGCGATGGCCGGTCTCGCGGTTGTAGGTGTGGAACGAGATCCGGTGGGCGGTGCTGGTCGCGGTGAACAGCGCCACCGGGCAGGTCACCAGCGCCAGTTTCAGATAACCCTTCCAGGTCGGACGCGAAGCCATGGCGATCCCCATGCCGGCACCGGCGAAAAGGCCGATCCGAAACGGCAACGCCCGGCAGGATCGCCGGGTTCCCAGGGGCCGCAGCCCGGCCGAATCTAAATAAAAAATTAATGAATTATTGACCAAAATTCATAATAGGCTAGGGTGAGAGATCCTTTCCCAGGAGAACCTCATGTCCGACAGCAAGAGTGTCAGCCAGCGCTGGAACGAGTTCACGCCTTCCAAGACCATGTGGTTCTGGTCGTGCGTCGGCACCGTGATCGCCACCATCGTGGTCGGCTTCGGGTTCGGCGGCTGGGTGACCGGCGGCTCCGCCACGGCAATGGCCGAGGATGCGGCCGAACGTTCGCGTGTCGAGCTCGCCTCCGACGTCTGCGTCGAGCGGTTCATGCGCAGCCCGGATTTCGGGCCGCAGCTCGCCGCGCTGAAGCAGGAGCGTTCCTACCAGCGCGACAACGTCATCGAGGATGGCGGCTGGACCACGCTCGGCGGCATGGACAAGCCGATCAGGAACGCCGCGGCCCTGTGCGCCGAGAAGCTGGTCGAGATGGAGGTGCCGCTGCCGCAGGCTTCGGCCGCCTCGGCCACCACGGACGACGCGGCGGTCGTCCAGTAAGCCGCAGGCGCAACAGGCAGGCAGCCGGCGGCGCGACGCCGGCACCTCGCCCCGCTTGCAGCCGACCCGCCCGGAGCACCCGGCAGTGAAATGCCCGGGCTGCCCCGGTTGCCGAGCGGAGGGCTGGAAACCAGTTTGCTTCAGGACGATCGTCGCTGAAAGGACTGGAAGGTGCCGCAGGCGAGCATCCCCTATTGCGGGGCTGCCCCCCATCCCGCCGAGCTGTTGGCCAGGTGGAATCTCGATCCCTGGCTCCTGCTGGCCCTGGCGGTGGTGGCAGGCGCCTATGCCCTGGGCGACGGCCGCCGGGCAGACCGCGGGCAGCTCCGGCTGTTCGTTTCGGGCTGGGTCATGCTGGTCGCGATCTTCGTCAGCCCGCTCTGCGCCTTGACCTCGGCGCTGTTCGCCGCCCGGGTCGCCCACCACGTCGTCCTGATCGGCGTGGCCGTCCCGCTCCTGGTGCTGAGCCTGCGGCCCCGCTCTCCCCTGCTGCCCGTGGGTGCGGCGGCCCTGCTCCATGCCGTGGTGGTGTGGTTCTGGCATGCGCCGATGCCCTACACCGCCGCTTTGGGCAGCGACCTGCTGTTCTGGGTGATGCAGCTCAGCCTGGTCGCCAGCGCCTGGCTGTTCTGGCAGGGCGTGTTCTCCGCCCGCTCCGCTCCCACCGCCGTGCTCATGGCCCTGCTCGGCACCGTTGTGCAGATGGGCCTGCTGGGCGCCCTGATCACCTTTGCCCCCGCCCCGCTCTACCCGCCCCACTTCCTGACCACGGCCCCGTTCGGCCTGAGCGCGCTCGAGGACCAGCAGCTGGCCGGGCTGATCATGTGGGTGCCCTCGATCCTGCCCTATCTGGCGGTGGCCCTGGCCCTGGCGGCCAGGCTCCTGGGCAGCCAGGCGGGTGCGGGCGGCGGACGGCGATGATCCCCTGGCTGAAATTCGTCCATATCGCGATGCTGTCGATCTGGGCGGCCGGGCTGATGGCGCTGCCCGGGATCTTCCTGCAGCGCACCGGGCTGAAGAACGACAATCGCCTGTTCCGCCTCCACCGCTTCGCCCGGTTCGCCTATGTGCGGGTGATCAGCCCCGCCGCGTTCGTGGCGGTCGGCAGCGGCATCGCCCTGATCTTCGCCAACGAGGTCTATGCCCCCTGGATGGCGCTCAAGCTGGCCGCGGTGGGCGGCATGGTGCTGCTGCACATGCAGGCCGGCTACATCATGGTCCGGCTGTTCGACCGCGACATCCGCTTCGCCACCTGGCGGGCGGCCCTGACCCTGGGCGGCACCCTGGCGGCGATCGGGGCGATCCTGTGGCTGGTCCTGGCCAAGCCCGCCCTGACCTTCGACTTCCTGCCGGACTGGATGACCCGCCCGGGCGGCCTTCAGTCCCTGTTCGATATCCGCATCC
Source organism: Geminicoccus roseus DSM 18922 (assembly GCF_000427665.1). Classification (NCBI taxonomy): domain Bacteria; kingdom Pseudomonadati; phylum Pseudomonadota; class Alphaproteobacteria; order Geminicoccales; family Geminicoccaceae; genus Geminicoccus; species Geminicoccus roseus. The sequence goes on along the minus strand of NZ_KE386572.1, from coordinate 4,113,501 downwards.
CGATCCCATGATCGAACACCAGCTTGCCGCCATGCCAGCCGGCCACGCCGACGAAGATGCTGGCGATCACCGACAGGAACAGGCCCAGCGGCAGCACCGCCGCCTCGTGATCGCCGACCCGGAAGCCCCAGTTCGCCCCGGCGATCGCGATCAGCGTCATCGCCGCCACCGCATGGCTCCAGCTGGCCGAGCGGGTGCGGATGCCCTTGACCAGAAGGAGTTCCGCGGTGCCGGACAGAGCGGCCAGGACGCCCATCGCGAAGGCGAAGAAGCTCGACCACAAGGCGGCGCGCGCCCAGAACGGGTCGCCCGACCACCAGAACAACAGGTCGGCGCCGAGCGTCGAGATCACCAGCGCGATCGGGAAGGACACCGTCATGGCATGGATCGGATGTCCCGCGACATGAACCTGCGAGCTGACGTCGTGCTTGCGGATCTCCTCGACGACCGGATTGGTGAATTCGGCTTGTTCCATCGTCTGCGGTGGCTCCGTCGGCTGCGGTCGGTGGTTGCACTCTCAGTTATGGCGCTCCTGGCCGGTTGCACAGGGCCGCTCTCGACTCTCGACCCGGCCGGCCCGGTGGCCGCCTCGGTGGCGCGGCTCTGGTGGGTGATGCTGGCCGGCGCCGGGTTGATCGCCGCGTTCACGCTCGGCTGCCTGCTGCTGGCCTTCCTGCGCAAGCGCCCCGGCCGCGGCTCGGTGGGCTTCTGGGTGGTCGGGCTGGGCCTGGTGTTCCCGAGCGTCACCTTGAGCGCGCTCCTGGTCTATGCGCTGGTCACCGGCGAGCGGGTGCTGCCCCATCCGGGCCAGCCCGGGGTGGTGCGGATCGACGCCACCGCCAGGCAATGGTTCTGGAGCTTCGAGTTTCCCGAAGGCGGCCCGGACATCGCCGATGGCGGGCCGCTGGTGATCCCGGTCGGCCGACCGGTCGACATCCATGTCACCAGCGAGGACGTCATCCATGCCTTCTGGATCCCAAGGCTCGGCGGCAAGATCGACGCCCTTCCCGGCCACGTGAACGTGGTGCGCCTCCTGGCCGACGAGCCCGGCCGCTTTGGCGCCCAGTGCTCGGAATTCTGCGGCCAGGGCCATGCCGCGATGTTCTTCTGGGTGGACGCGGTTCCCGCCCAGGAGTTCGCCGCCTTGTCGGGAGAGGCACCATGACCGCGTCCAGCCAGGAGCCCTCGCCGGTGGCCGATCCGGGCTCGCCGGTCCGGCTCCATCACGAGCTGGAGCAGGTCTGGGGCACCTCGCCCGGCATCGGCCGGCTCTCCGCGGTCAACCACACCATTCTCGGCCGCCGCTTCATCGTCACCGCCTTCCTGTTCTTCGCGGTGGGCGGCATCCTGGCGATGCTGGTGCGCGCGCAGATCGCCACCTCGCACAGCGCCTTCGTCGGCCCGGAGATCTACAACCAGATCTTCACCATGCATGGCACGGTGATGATGTTCCTGTTCGCCATCCCGATGTTCGAGGGCCTGGCGATCTATCTCCTGCCCAAGATGCTGGGCGCGCGCGACCTGGCCTTCCCGCGCTTTGGCGCCTACGGCTACTGGTGCTACCTGTTCGGCGGCTCGATCCTGCTGCTGGCTCTGGCGGTGGGAGCCGCCCCGGACGGCGGCTGGTTCATGTACGTGCCGCTGACCTCCCAGCCCTATTCCCCCGGCATCAATTCGGATGTCTGGCTGCTCGGCATCACCTTCGTCGAGATCTCGGCGATCGGCGCCGCCACCGAGATCCTGGTCAGCATTCTGATGGTGCGGGCGCCCGGCATGTCCATGAACCGCCTGCCGGTGTTCGCCTGGTACATGCTGGTGGTGGCGGTGATGATCCTGGTGGGCTTCCCGCCGCTGATCCTGGGCAGCATCCTGCTGGAGGCCGAGCGCGCGTTCGGCTGGGCGTTCTTCGATGCCACCCGGGGCGGCGACAGCCTGCTCTGGCAGCACCTGTTCTGGCTGTTCGGCCATCCCGAGGTCTACATCATCTTCCTGCCCGCCGCCGGGGTGATCTCGACGATCATCCCGGTGATGGCGCGCCACCCCCTGATCGGCTACCGCTGGGTGATCCTGGCGGCGATCTCGGTGGGCTTCCTGAGCTTCGGCCTGTGGGTCCACCACATGTTCACGGTGGGCATCCCGCACCTGGCCACCGCCTTCTTCTCGGCTGCCAGCATGCTGGTGGCGATCCCGACCGGCGTGCAGATCTTCGCCTGGATCGGCACGCTGATGGCAGGACGGCCGCGGCTCGAGTTGCCGATGCTGTTCCTGCTGGGGTTCTTCTTCGTGTTCGTGCTGGGCGGGCTCACCGGGGTGATGGTGGCGGTGGTGCCGTTCGACTGGCAGGTCCACGACACCTATTTCGTGGTGGCGCACCTGCACTACGTCCTGTTCGGCGGCTTCGTGTTTCCGATGCTGGCCGCCGCCTATTACTGGCTGCCGCACTTCACCGGCCGGGAAGCCGTCTACCGCCTGGGCCATGCCGTGTTCTGGCTGGTGTTCATCGGCTTCAACATGACCTTCTTCCTGATGCACCTGACCGGCCTGCTCGGCATGCCGCGGCGCATCTGGACCTATCCGGAGAGCTTTGGCTGGGACGGGCTCAACCTGCTCTCGTCCATCGGCGGCTTCATCATGACCATGGGCTTCGGCCTGTTCGTGCTGGACGTGCTCCTGCATGTCCGCTTCGGCCCGAAGATCCCGCGCAATCCCTGGAAGGCGGAGACCCTGGAATGGGCGACGCCGCTGCCGCCCGGCAATTACGGCTTCGCCTCCCTGCCCCACGTCAACAGCTACCGGCCGCTCGCCGACGATCCCGACCTGCCGCGCAAGCTGGCTGCCGGCGAGGGCTATCTGGGCTTCGTGCGCCATGGCTGGCTGGAGACCATCGCGGTCGACATGGTCAGCGGCAAGGCGCGGCAGATCGTGCTCCTGCCCGGCTCCACCTTCCTGCCCCTGTACACCGCGCTGGCGACCGGCCTGTTCTTCCTGGGCATGCTGTTCAAGGTCTACCCGCTGGCGATCGTTGGCATCATCGCGACGGTGATCATGTTCTGGCAGTGGACCCGCCACTCCGCCCGCCGGGAGGATCTGGGGCCCTTGCCGCTCGGCGACGGCAGCAGCCTGCCCGTCCATACCGAGAGCGGCCACGCGCCCAGCTGGTGGGCGGTGGTGTTCCTGCAGCTGGCCGACGCGACCCTGTTCGGCTCGCTGCTGTTCGGGATGCTGTTCCTCTGGGTGGTGGCGCCGAACTGGCCGCCGCCGGCGATCCTGTCCGAGAACCTGACCTTCCTGGCGACCGGCGGCGCCGCCCTGCTGGCGGCGGCCTTTTGCGGACGGCGCGGCCTGGCCGCGCTGCGCCGTGACCCGCAGGGCAAGCCGCGCCGCTGGATGCGCTTTGCCGCCCTTGGCCATGTCGGCGCGATCCTGTCGGTGGCGGGCGTGCTCACCGTGGCCCCGGACCCGACCGAACACGCCTATGCCGCGATCACCGCCGCGGTGCTGGTCTATGTCCTGGTCCACGCCACGATCGGGCTGATCATGGCGCTGCATGGCTGGAACGCCTGCCGGCGCGGCTTGGTCGGCGGGCGGCGCAGGCTCGACCTGATGATCGGCCGGCTCTGGCACGACTACGCGGCGGTCACCGGCATCGTCGGGATGCTGGCGGTGGCCGGGATGGCCTGGGTCATGGGCCTGGACGGAGCTGGGCGATGAGCCTCGCGACCCGCCCCGCCATCTTCCTGGTGATCGCGGCCGGCTACACGATCTGGAGCGTTGCCCTGGGGGCGCTCTATGGCGCCCTGTCGGTCGGTTGCGAATTCGGCTGGCAGGACATGGCGCTAGGCCCGCTCAGCCTGCAGCGGGCGGTGCTGCTGGCGCTGTGGATCGCCAGTGTCGCGGTGCTGGTGCTGCTCAGCTGGCAGAGCTGGACTTGGTGGCGGCAGTCCGATCCGGAAGCGCCGAAGCTGGTGCGCTTCGGTGTGTGGCTGTCCGCGGCTGCCAGCATCTCGGCGGCGGCCGCGACCTTCTGGATGGGCCTGCCGATCCTGGCGCTTTCCACCTGCACCTGACCCCAGGGGCGGCGTCGGGCCTCAGGCCCGGCGCGGCACCACCAGCTTCGCCACCATGGTTTGCACCACCTCGCCCTGCTGGTTCAGCGTCTCCGAGCGCACCGTGACCATGCCGCGGTCCGGCCGTGACCGCGACGGGCGGACCTCCAGGACCTCGCTCACCACGGTCAGTTCGTCGCCCGGTCGGACCGGACGCGGCCAGGCCAGCTCGCAGCCCGCCCCGATCAGACCGCCGGCCAGGGGCGCCCCGCCCTCCACCAGGAGGCGCATGGTGATCGCGGCGGTATGCCAGCCGCTGGCGGCCAGCCCGCCGAACAGGCTGGCCGCCGCCGCCTGCTCGTCCAGGTGGAAGGGCTGCGGGTCGTAGCTGGCGGCGAATGCCTTGATCTCGTCCGGCTCCACCCGGCTGGTGCCGCTGGTGAAGCGCTGGCCGGGTGCGAGGTCGTCAAGAAAGTACGGCGGCAAGGGGGGTTCTCCTGCGGGCGGGGCGGTGGTCATCATCTGGTCACTTGCATCATGATAGTTACTTCTGTACGAACCGGCCCATGCAACGCAAGAGCCTCGCCCCCATGCCGTGCCCGGTCGCCCAGAGCCTGGAGCGGGTCGGCGAATGGTGGAGCATCCTGATCATGCGCGATGCGCTGCGCGGCATCAGCCGGTTCGACGCCTTCCAGAAGAGCCTGGGGATAGCACCGAACATGCTGACCCGCCGCCTGAACGCCCTGGTCGAGGACGGGCTGCTGGAGCGCCGCCCCTACCAGGAGCGCCCGCCCCGCCACGAATACCTGCTCACCCCCTGCGGCCGGGACTTCGCCCCGGTGGTCCTGGCGCTGCTGGACTGGGGCAACCGGCACTTCGCCCCGGCCGACAGCCGGGTGGTGATCCGCAACAGCGAGACCGGCGAGATCGCCGAGCCCTTGATGATCGACCGCCTCTCCGGCCGCCCGCTGACCGACCCGGTCTTCGTGCGCACCCGGGCCACCCAAGAGGGGCCGGACGGATCTCCGCCGCCCCGCGAGACCTAGCCCATGTCTGCCGCCCAGGCCCGCACCCTTCACCTCCTCCTGGCGCTTGCCAACTTCGCGGTCGGCGTCGCGGCCTTCATGGTGATCGGGATGCTCTCGCCGATCGCCGGCGACTTCGCCATCCCGCACTGGGAGGCCGGCTGGATGATGACCATCTACGCCGTGGTCTATGCCCTGACCTCCCCGGTCCTGGTCTCCGCCACCGGACGGTTCGACCGCCGCGCGGTGCTCACGCTGGGCCTGGGCGTCCTGGCGCTGGGCGCCCTGCTCTGCGCGCTCGCGCCCAGCTACCAGCTGGTCCTGGCCGGGCGGGCGGTGATGGCGGGGGGTGCTGGCCTGGTCACCCCGGTGACCACCGCCATCGCGGTCGCCACCGTGGCGCCCGAGCATCGCGGCCGGGCGCTGGCCACCGTGTTCGGCGGCTTCACCATCGCCCAGACCTTCGGCGTGCCGGCCGGGGTGTGGCTGGGCTACCAGTTCGGCTGGCGGCTGACCTTCGTGATCGTGGCGAGCCTGGCGGTGCTGGTCACGCTGGTGCTGCGCCGTCTGGTGCCCAAGGCGATCGCGGTGCAGCCGACCTCGCTTGCGACCCTGGCCGGCGTGCTGGCGACCCCGGCGCTGCTGCTGGCGGTGCTGTTCACCGCCTGCTTCATGGCCGGCGCCTTCACCGTCTACACCTACCTGGCGCCGTTCCTGGAGGAGCGGCACGGGCTGGGCGCTGCCGGGATCACCGCCATGCTGGTGATCTTCGGGATCGGCGGGGTGATCGGCAACGCGCTGGGCGGCCTGTTCACCGACCGGATCGGCGCGTCGCGCACCCTGGTGACCCTGGGGATGGCGGTGGTGGCCCTGGTGCCGTTCCTCACCCTGCTGCACTGGCCGCCGCTCGCCATGGCCGTGATGGTCCTGGTCTGGAGCGTGCTGGGCTGGTCCGCGAACGTCGCCCAGCAGGCCAGGCTCGCCGCCCTGGATCCGAAGCGGGCGCCGGTGCTGCTCGCCCTGAACGCCTCGGCGATCTATGTCGGCACCTCGATCGGTTCCGCGGTGGGCGGCCAGGTGATCGCGCGCTCCGGCTACGACCTGCTGGGTCCCGCCGCCGCCAGCCTGACGCTCCTATCCCTGCTGACCCTGGCGGCGGTGGGCTTCCTGCAGCGCGGCCGACCCGTTTCCTGTCCGGCCGGGCCGGGCGTTTGACCCGGCCCGGCCCTTGGCCGGATCCCCCCGGCACCAAGCCATCCCTGGAGCATCGATCATGGCACGTCGCCTGCGCCTCGGCGCGTTCATGCGCCCGATCAGCATCCATACCGCCGCCTGGCGCTATCCCGGCGGCAACCCGAACGCCAATTTCGACCTGCCAGCGATCGTGCGCTACGCGCAGGCCCTGGAGCGCGGCCGGTTCGACGCCTTCTTCATGGCCGACCACCTGGCGGTCCTGAACATGCCGGCCGAGGCGCTCCGGCGCAGCGCCACCGTGACCTCGTTCGAGCCGCTGACCCTCCTCTCGGCGCTGGCCATGGTCACCGAGCGGCTGGGCCTGATCGCCACCGCCTCCACCACCTACAACGAGCCGTTCCACGTGGCGCGCCGGTTCGCCTCGCTGGACCATATCAGCCAGGGCCGCGCCGGCTGGAACCTGGTCACCTCCGGCAACCCGCACGAGGCGATGAACTTCGGCCGCGACGAGCATGTCGACCACAGCCTGCGTTATCGCCGCGCCCGCGAGTTCTTCGACGTGGTCACCGGGCTTTGGGACAGCTTCGCCGACGACGCCTTCCTGCGCGACGTCGAGAGCGGCGTGTTCTTTGATCCTGCGCGGATGCACGTCCTGAACCACCAGGGCGAGCATCTGAAGGTGAAGGGCCCGCTCAACATCGCCCGCCCGGTGCAGGGCTGGCCGGTGGTGGTGCAGGCCGGCGCCTCGGAGGCCGGCCGCCAGCTTGCCGCGGAGACCGCCGAGGTGGTGTTCGGCAGCGCCAACAACCTGGCCGACGGCCAGCGCTACTACGCCGACGTGAAGAACCGGATGCGCGCCATCGGCCGCGACCCGGACCACCTCAAGGTGCTGCCCGGCGCCTTCGTCGTGGTGGGCGACACGGTCGAGGAGGCGCGCGCCAAGAAGCGCCACCTGGATTCGCTGGTGCACCCGGCCAGCGGCATCGCGTCATTGTCGGTGCAGCTCGGAACCGATGCGTCGAGGTTCGACCTGGACGGTCCTTTGCCCGAGATCCCGGAGAGCAACGCCAGCAAGAGTGCCAGGCAGAAGCTGATCGACATGGCGGCGCGCGAGCGGATGACGGTGCGCGAGCTGGCCCAGTATGTCGGCGGCGCCTTCGGCACGCTGGAGATGATCGGCACGCCTGAGACCATCGCCGACCAGATGGAGGAATGGCTGACGGGCGAGGCCTGCGACGGCTTCAACGTGATGTTCCCCTACCTGCCGGCCGGGCTGGACGACGTGGTCGACCGGGTGGTGCCGGAGCTGCAGCGCCGGGGATTGTTCCGCACCGAGTACGAGGGCCGCACCCTGCGCGAGAACCTGGGCCTGCCCCGCCCGGCCAACCGGTTCTTCCCGACCGTTTCCGGCTGACCACAACGCCGCCCCTCTCCACCGGCCGGACAGGGAAAAGCCGAGGGTCGGCGCTTGCGGATGGCGGGCGACGATGAGCATGTCGCCCGCCGAACGGGAGCCGTGCAACCAGGGGGGCAGCAACGTTGGCCAGGAAGAAGCCGCGGGAGACCACCGTCGAGGCCGTCTTGTCGGAGGCGGGCACCGGGCCGTTCCAGCGCCGCCTGCTCGGCGTGTTCGGCCTGGTCTGGACCGCCGACGCCATGCAGGTCCTGGCGGTGGGATTCACCGCCCCCTCGATCGCCACGACCTTCGGCCTGTCCATCCCGGACGCCCTGCAGACCGGCACCCTGTTCTTCCTGGGCATGCTGGTCGGCGCTGCCGTGTTCGGCCGCCTGGCCGACCGCTACGGCCGCCGCCGGATCCTGCTGGGCACGGTGGCGCTGGACGCGGTGTTCGGCCTGCTCTCGGTGTTCGCGCCCAGCTTCGAGATCCTGCTGGCGCTGCGCTTCCTCACCGGCCTCGCGGTGGGCGGCACCCTGCCGGTCGACTATGCGATGATGGCGGAGTTCCTGCCCGCCCGGCAGCGCGGCCGCTGGCTGGTGGCGCTGGAGGGCTTCTGGGCGGTCGGCACGGTGGCGGTGGCGATCGTCGCCTGGGTGGCGAGTTCCGCCGGCGTCGCCGATGCCTGGCGCTGGATCTTCGCCTGCACCGCCGCCCCGGCCCTGGTCGGGATTTGGCTGCGCTTCTGGATCCCGGAATCGCCGCTCTACCTGCTGAAGTCGAACCGGCCCGAGGAAGCGCGCACCGTCCTCAACCGGGTGCTGACCGCCAACGGCAAGCCCGCCACCCAGATCCGGATCTCCGCCGGGCCAACCTCGCCCGGCCGCGACAAGGGCGGGATCTTCACCAGCCCCCTGCTGCGCCGGACCATCCTGATCCTGGCGGTCTGGCTCTTGGTCTCCGCCGCCTATTACGGCGTGTTCGTCTGGCTGCCCGGCCGGCTCGCCGGCGAGGGCTTCGGCTTCGTGCGCGGCTACGGCTTCCTGGTGGTGGTGGCGCTGGCGCAGATCCCGGGCTACGCGCTGGCTGCCTGGGGCGTGGAGCGGCTGGGCCGAAGGCCGACCCTGATCGGCTTCCTGCTGCTGAGCGCGGCAGGCTGCTTTTTGTTCACCGTCGCCACCTCGGTGGCGCTGATCGCGACCGCAATCCTGGTGATGAGCTTCGCCCTGCTCGGCACCTGGGGCGCCCTCTACGCCTTCACCCCGGAACTCTACCCGACCCGCTCGCGCGCGACGGGCATGGGTGCTGCCGGGGCGATGGCGCGCTTCGGCGGCCTCCTGGCGCCGACCGTGATGGCGCCGATCATGGCAATCAGCTTCGAGGCCGCGATCGGCCTGTTCGCCGTGCTCCTGCTCCTGGCCGTGGGCGCCACCTTCGCCATCGACGTGGAGACCCGCCGGGTGCCGCTCGACTAAGCAGGCGGCACGCCGGCGCGTCCGTCCTCAGAGGGTCAGCGTGCCGGCCTTGGCGTCGGCATAGCGCTGAGCGATCGCGTCCCAGTTCACCACGTTCCACCAGGCTTCCAGGTAGGCCGGGCGGCGGTTCTGGTAGTTCAGGTAGTAGGCGTGCTCCCACACGTCGTTGCCGAACAGCACCTGGTGGCCATCCATGAGCGGCGTGTCCTGGTTCGGCCGGGTGGTGAGCGCCAGCGTGCCGTCCTGGGTCACGGTGACGAACACCCAGCCCGACCCGAACACGCCGCCACCGGCCTTGTTGAAGTCGCTCTTCATCTGCTCGACGCCGCCAAGGTCGCGGTCGACCGCCTCCGCCAGTTCGCCCGACGGCGCTCCGCCGCTGCCGCCCATCACCTGCCAGAACATGCTGTGGTTGGCATGGCCGCCGCCATTGTTGCGCACCGCCGTGCGGATGTTCTCCGGCACGCTGCCCAGGTTCGCCAGGATCTCCGGCAGCGGCTTGTCGGCAAGCTCGCCATGGCCGGACACCGCGGCGTTCAGCTTCTCGACATAGGAGGCGTGGTGCTTGTCGTGGTGCAGTCCCATGGTCTGGGTGTCGATGTGCGGCGCGTTCTTGTCGAAGGCATAGGGCAGCGGCGGCAGCTCGAACGGCCCGCCGGAGGCCTGCGCCAGAACCGGCCGCGCCCAGAGCGCCAGGCTGCCGACGAAGCCCGCTCCGGCCAGGCCTGCCAGGGCGTGACGACGGCTCAGAATGCTCATGCTCGTTCTCCTTGATCGCCCGGCCGCCCGTGCGGCGAGGCTGGGTGGGATCAGCCGGTTCTCAGTTCATCCTGCAGACAACCGGCAAGCGTGCTCGCCGCTCCAAACAAAACCGGCCTCCGTCCGCTCCCGTGCGGCAAGCCGGACAACGATGCCCGACATGGCAGCAGGCATGACTGCATTTACGGCAGCTGGATGTTGATCTCTGCCCACTTTCCGTGCAAACGCGGATTTTTGCGCAGAAACACCAAATTTCCCACATGAGAGCGAAGACATGCCGATGCCGGATGACGACCTTCTTGCCCTGGCGCTGGTACGTCTCGATGAAGCAGCACGGCATCTCTCGATCGATCCCGACGTCATCGAGAAGCTGAAATATCCGCGGGAGACCACCAAGGCGCGGCTGATGATCCGCATGGATGACGGCTCGCGGAAATCCTTCATGGCCTGGCGCTGCCGCTACGACGACACGCGCGGCCCGACCAAGGGCGGCATCCGCTTCCATCCGCAGGCCAATGGCGAGGAAGCCGAGGCGCTGGCCTTCTGGATGACCTTCAAGTGCGCGGTGATGAACCTGCCCTATGGCGGCGGCAAGGGCGCCGTCCGCGTCGACCCGCGCAGCCTGTCCCGGGCCGAGCTGGAGCGGCTATCGCGCGCCTATATCCAGGCCTTCGCGCGGATCCTGGGCCCCGATCGCGACATCCCTGCCCCCGACGTCTACACCAACTCGATGATCATGGGCTGGATGGCCGACGAATATGGCCAGATCGTCGGCGAATCGGTGCCGGCGGTGATCACCGGCAAGCCTCTGGCCCTGGGCGGCTCGCTCGGCCGGGACGATGCCACCGCCAGGGGCGGCTACTACCTGGTCCGCCACCTGGCCGCCGATGCCGGCCTTGGCGCGCCGATGCGGGTCGCCATCCAGGGCTTCGGCAATGCCGGGCGGCACATCGCCCGCCTGCTCGCCGCCGACGGGCACCGGATCGTGGCGGTGTCGGATTCCGAAGGTGCGGTGTTCGCCCATGGCGGGCTGGACCTGGAGCGGCTGGAAGCCGCCAAGAACGCCGGCCGCTCGGTGCTCTCCACCGCCGACGGCGACCGGCACCATGCCTGCTCCGCCGAGGACCTGATCGCCACCGACTGCGACCTGCTGGTCCCGGCCGCACTGGAGAACATGATCCATGGCCGCAACGCCGCGAGCGTGCAGGCCAGGGTGATCCTGGAGTTGGCCAACGGGCCGGTCACGCCCGAGGCCGACGGGATCCTGGCCAGGAACGGCGTGGTCGTCCTGCCCGACATCCTCGCCAATGGCGGCGGGGTGACGGTGTCCTATTTCGAGTGGGTGCAGAACCGCCAGGGCTATTACTGGACCCTGGAGGAAGTGCACGAGCGCCTGCGCACCATCATGGAGCGGGAGGGGCGCGCGATCTGGACCACGTCCAAGGAAGCCGGGATCACCGTGCGGACCGGCGCCTATGTCCATGCGCTGCGCCGCCTGGCCGCCGCCATCGAGGCGCACGGCACCCAGCAGTTCTTCGCCGCGGGCTGAGCTGAACCCGGTCCGGCGGCGGGGCGACCGTCCCGCCGCCGGTTCCCGTCAGTGGCTCTCGCGCGGCACCGCAGCACCCCGGCAGCCGACCAGGAAGTCGAGGTCGGCACCCCGGTCGGCCTGCAGGACATGGTCGACATAAAGCTTCTGGTAGCCGGAGCCCATCGCCGGCTCGGGCGGCGTCCAGGCGGCGCGGCGGAGTTCCAGCTCGGCCGGGTCGACCTCCAGGTGCAGCCGGCGCCCGGCCACGTCGAGCTCGATCATGTCGCCGTCGCGCACCAGCGCCAGCGGTCCGCCGGCCGCGGCCTCCGGGGCGGTGTGCAGCACGACGGTGCCGTAGGCGGTGCCGCTCATCCGGGCGTCCGAGATCCGCACCATGTCGCGCACGCCCTGCTGCAGGAGCTTGGCCGGCAGCGCCATGTTGCCGACCTCGGCCATGCCCGGGTAGCCCTTGGGCCCGCAGTTCTTCAGCACCATGATGCAGGACGCGTCGATGTCGAGGTCCGGGTCGTCGACCCGCGCCTTGTAGTCGTCGATGTCCTGGAACACGACCGCCCGGCCGCGATGCTGCATCAAAGCCGGGCTCGCCGCCGACGGCTTGATGATGGCGCCACCCGGGGCAAGGTTGCCGCGCAGCACCGCCATGCCCCCCTGGGCCGCCAGCGGCCGGTCGCGCGGGCGGATCACCTCCTCGTCGAACACCTGCGCGCCCTGGATGTTCTCGCCGAGCGTGCGGCCGGTCACGGTCAGGGCGTCCAGGTCGAGCAGGTCGGCGATCCGGGTCATCAGGGCCGGCACCCCGCCCGCATAGCAGAAGTCCTCCATCAGGAAGCGCCCGGACGGCATCAGGTCGAGCAGGCAGGGCACGTCCTGGCCGAGCCGGTCCCAGTCCTCCAGGGTCAGATCGACCCCGATCCGCCCGGCAATGGCGAGCAGATGCACCACCGCGTTGGTGGAGCCGCCGACCGCGCCGTTGACCCGGATGGCGTTGGCGAAGGCGGCGGGGGTGAGCACCTTGGACAGGCGCAGGTCGTCCACCACCATCTGCACCGCCCGTCGTCCGGTCAGGTGCGCCAGCCGGACCCGGCGCGCGTCCACCGCCGGATAGGCGGCGTTGTCGGTGAGCGTCACCCCCAGCGATTCGGCCATGGTCGCCATGGTCGAGGCGGTGCCCATGGTCATGCAGTGTCCGGGCGAGCGCGACATGGCGCTCTCGGCGTCCAGGAAGTCGGCCAGCGAGATCACCCCGCCGCGCACGTCCTCGGACAGCTTCCAGACATCGGTCCCTGAGCCGATCGTGCGGCCGCGGTGATGCCCGTTCAGCATCGGCCCGCCGGAGAGCAGGATGGTCGGCAGGTCGCAGCTGGCGGCCCCCATCAGCAGCGCGGGCGTGGTCTTGTCGCAGCCGGCCAGGAGCACCACCCCGTCGATCGGATTGGCGCGGATCGCCTCCTCGACATCCATGGAAGCGAGGTTGCGGAACAGCATCGCGGTCGGGCGCAGGTTGGATTCGCCGCAGGAGAACACCGGAAACTCGACCGGGAAGCCGCCGGCCTCGTAGACGCCGCGCTTCACGTGCTCGACCAGGCCCCGGAAATGGGTGTTGCACGGAGTCAGGTCGGAGGCGGTGTTGCAGATGCCGATCACCGGGCGGCCGTCGAACATCTCGTCCGGGTGACCCTGGTTCTTCATCCAGCTGCGGTGGATGAAGCCGTCCTTGTCCAGCCCGCCGAACCAGGCGTGCGAGCGCAGCTTCTTGGTCATGATGCCTCCGTCGTTGCCAGGCCCGCCTGGCGCTGGGCCATGATCCGGGCGAGGTCGTTCTCGTTGTTGGCGAGCAGGCGGCGCATCGCCGAGCGGGCAGTGTCGGGGTCGCGGGCGTGCACCGCCTCGGCCACCGCCCGGTGCACCTCCAGGTTGCGCTGGAAGCCGCCCGGCGCGTGGACCGCCAGGTCGAAATTGGCCTGCAGCAGCACGGTGAAGGCACGCAGCAGGCTGCCGACCAGCTTATGGCGGGAGGCGGCGAACAGGCAGCGGTGGAAGCGGATGTCCGCCTCGACCGCCAGGACCGGGTCCTGCCGGTGCCGCTCCATGTCCTCCAGCGCCAGGAACAGCCGGAGGATCTCCGCGGTGCTGCCATGGGTGGCGGCCAGGGCCGCCACCTCGGGCTCGATCATCAGCCGCAGCTGGGCGATCTCGCGCAGGAGGTCGTCGCGCAGGGCGTCCACCGACAGGGTCCAGGCCAGCACGTCGGGGTCGAGCAGGTTCCAGGCGGCGGGCGGCTGCACGATGGTGCCGGCCCGCCGGCCGGTGCGCAGCAGCCCCTTGCCGGCCAGGGTCTTGACCGCCTCGCGCACGGCGTTGCGGCCCACCCCCAGCTTCGCGGCGATCGCCGCCTCGACCGGCAGGGTCGTCTCGGGCGGATGGTCGCCGCGCACGATCGCGGTGCCGATCTCCCGGGTGACCCGGCCGGTCAGGCTTTCCGGAGCCTGGCCGGGCTCAGAACTTCCCATAGCGCAGATAGGCTTCCTTGGGGTCGACGCCTTCCAGGATGGCCTTGCGGACCTTGTTCTCGGTCTGCATCACCGTCTCGACCTTGCTCACCACCTCCTCGGCGACGTCCGCCGGGATCACCACGATCCCGTCGATGTCGGCCAGGATGTAGTCGCCGGTGGCGATGGTCACGCCGCCGATCGCGATCGGCTCGCCGAACGCTTCCGGCCGCCAGGCGCCGACGATGTCGCGCGGGCTCTGGAAGCTGGCGAACACCGGGAAGCCGAACTTGCGGATGAAGGCGTTGTCGCGGCTGCCGCCGTCGACGATGTAGCCGCGCACGCCGCGATACTGCAGGGTCTCCGCCGAGAGTTCGCCCATCAGCGCCCGGTTCTTGTCCTGCGGCTGGCAGACCAGCACGTGGCCGGACGGCGCCACGCTCAACAACTCGGTCCACGCGACCAGGCTGTCATGGGCGCCGATCCGGTCGTCGGCGCGGCCGCGCACGGTGAACACCTTGCCGGACAGGCGGGTGTCCGGGTCGATCGCGCGGATCTCCGACGGCAGCACGCAATTGGGCCGGCCCATCTCGCGCAGGACATCGTAGATGGCGCCGGAATAGCAGGCTTCCAGCCGTTCGGTGAGGTTGGTCATGCGGGTGCTCCCTGTCCGGACGCGCCGCCGCCCGGGCGCCTGCCGGGCGGCCGGGGATGCGGGCGGATCGTTGCTGGCGGCAGGGCTACCACCGCTTGATGGGATTAGAAAGATTTTTCATCCCATGAAATACCATGCCAGGTTTCGGCCAGCGCCGCCTTGATGCCGGGCGATCGGCCCGCCCAGGTTGGGGGGACGATCCTGTCCCCCAGCGGAGGCCCCTGCCCATGTGCCGTACCCGTCCCACCCGGCTCGCAGCCATCCTGTCCGGCCGGACCTGGCTGCTCCTGGCCGGCTGGCTGCTCCTGGCCGGCCTGCTGGCGCCTGCGACCGGACTGGCCCAGGAGGGTGGCGGAGACGACAGTTTTCTGGGGGGCGCTCCGGACTGGCTCGACCACTGGCTGCACCTGACCGCCCGGGTGGGCGAAGTGATCGGTATCGGGGTGATCGCAGTGGGCGCGGTGTTCTCGACCAGCCGGTTCCTGCACCGGCTGGCGCAGCAGGGCACCCGCACCGGGGCCTATGAGGCTTATCGCGCCGATCTCGGCCGGGCGATCCTGCTGGGCCTGGAGTTCCTGGTGGCGGCCGATATTATAGGTACGGTTGCTATCGATCCGACCCTTTACAACCTGGGCGTGCTAGCGGTGGTGGTGGCGATCCGTACCTTCCTCAGCTTCTCCCTGGAGGTGGAGATCGAGGGGCGCTGGCCCTGGCAGCGCCACCGCGGCCGCCGCGGCAGTGAGGCCGCCGAGAAGGCCTGACGGGGCAGGAAGCCGCCCGAGAATCCCTACTGTATATATAGTAATATTTTTCGTGAGGAACCTTGGAGCCTCCGGAAATCTTTTGATCGTGGACCCGCGCGAATGTGAGATGATCCATGCCTGTAACCGGTGTATCCGGAGATGCGTAATACCACTGGAACCGATGATTTAACTATTCTACTGAGCTGCACCGGTAGTTTATACGCAGGCCATTGCGTGGCTGGCGTGCCATCCGGCGCCAGGGCAATTTCCCGGAGACCCTTTAGATGAGTCAGTCTGTTCAAGAGCATCGCCGCCGCCTCGCCGCGCGCGGCTTCAAGCGGGTGGAGCTTGCCCTGCCCGAAAGCGACGCCGAGCTCGTCCGCGCCATTGCCAAGGTCCTGGTCCGTGACGACGACGTCGCCGAGGACCTGCGCGCGGTGATCCAGCGTTCCGTCCCCGACGAGCGCCGCGTCACCTTCAAGGAATGGCTGGAATCGAACGACTGAGCTCAGCCGGTCAGCCGCGCAAGCTAGGCAGCAGTTGCCGCAGCAGCTGGTCGACCTGGCTCTCGCGATACGGCTTGGCCAGAACCGGCACGTCCGCAAAGGACGGATCGCGCCCCTCCGGCCCGTAGCCGCTGGCGAAACCGAACGGGATGCCGCGCGCCAGCAGCGCCGCCGCCGCCGGATAGCTTTGTTCGCCGTTCAGATTGATGTCGAGGATCGCGACGTCGATCGTCTCGCTCCGTGCGGCCTGGACCGCCTGGGCCAGGCCGGTGGTCACCACGACCCGGCAGCCGAGCTCGAGCAGAAGGTCCTCGAGGAAGAGTGCCACCACCGGCTCGTCTTCGGCGATCAGGACGATGGGGGTCGGCAGGATCATGCGGTTCCGGATCCCGGCGCTGTCCTGGCCGGCCCGTCCAGTGGCGTCTCGATCACGCAGACCAGCCCCTCCGGCCGGAAGCTGATCGAGGCGCTCCCGCCAAGCTCGCGGGCAAGACCATGCTCGATCATCCGCGTCCCGAACCCGCGCCGGGCCGGCTCGCCCACCGGTGGCCCGCCCCGCTCCTCCCAGCGCAGGCGAAGGAGTCGGTCCGCCTCTACCGCCCAGCAGAGATCGACTTGGCCGGTCCGGTTGGACAGGGCCCCGTACTTGATCGCGTTGGTGCAAAGCTCGTGCAGCGCCATCGCGAGCGACACCGCCCGCTGCGGCGCCACCGCGAGGTTCGGTCCCTCCGTGCGCAGGCGGGCCGGGTCCCATCCCCCATGGCCGGCCAGAACCCCGTGCACCACGTCCTGGAGGGCGGCGCCCTGCCATTGCTCCCGGGTCAACAGGTCGTGCGCCACGGCCAGGGCGCCCAGCCGCCCGGAAAAGCCCTCGCGCAGGTCGCGCGGCAGGTCGCGGAAGGATTGCTGCGCCAGCCCCTGCACGATCGCCAGCGTGTTCTTCACGCGGTGATTGAGCTCGTTGATCAGGAACTGCTGGTGCTCGAACGCGCGCTTGCGGGCGGTGACGTCGCGCGAGACCGCAAGCTGCGCGAGGCGGCCATCCGCCAGCGCGAGCGCCGCGCCATGGGTCTCCATCGAGCGCCGCTCGCCCCGCAGCCCGATCAGGTCGAACTCCCAGGCCAGCTGCTCGCCGCTGCAGACCCGGTCATGGTGTTCCTGCCAGGCCGCGCGGTGTTCCGGCGCCACCAGGTCGATCACCCGCACGCCCTCGACCTGCGCATAGTCGTCCGCCCCGATCATCTCCAGGCCGGCGGCGTTCATGTAGCGCAGGTGGCCGTTCGGCCCGACGATCTTCACGCACTCGGGCGTGGTCTGCAGGATCGCGCGCTGGCGTGCCTCGCTCTCGGCCAGCGCCGCCTCGCCTGCCTTCAGCTCGGTGATGTCGACCAGCATGTTCACCGCGCCCGACAGTTGGCCGGCATCGTCGAACAGCGGCATCGGATAAGCCAAAAACGGCACCCGCCGCCCATCCGGCCGCCCGAGCGCCGCCTCGGCGCCCTGGATCGCCTGGCGGGTCTGGATCGCCACCGCCATCGGGCATTCGTCGAAGGCCATCGACCGGCCGTCCGGCCAGAACAGCGCCTGCGACCCGCACCAGCGCGTCGCGCCGATCTCGGGCTCGATCCCCCACAGGCGCACCGACGCCTGGTTGAAGGAGACGATCCGGCCCTCGGCATCGGTCGTGTAAATGGCCGCCGGGAGCGCCTCCAGCAGGTCGCGGGCATGTCGCTCCACCGCCCGGAATTTTCGCTCGGCCTCGCGCTGGCGGGTGATCTCGTGGAAGCAGTTGATCGCCCCGACCACCTGCCCATCCTGGTCGGTGATGGCCGCGGTGTGCACCTCGACCACCGTGCTGGAGCCGTCCGGCCGCACGATCGTGATCTCGGTGCCGTGCGTCTCCCGCCCGGTCCGCAGGGAGAATGCCATCGGCGTCGCGGCATGGGCGACCGGCCGGTTCTCGTCGTCCAGCAGCCGATGAGCGCCGCAGAACCGCTCCTCGTCGGCGTCGACCTCCGGTTCGCGCCCCCAGAGTTCCGCCGCCCGCCGGTTGAACCAGCGGATCCGCCCCTCGGAATCGCAGGCATAGGCAGCCACCGGCAGCACGTCGAGCATCCGCGGCGATGTCTGCAGCGCCTGGGCCGCCCATTCCCGCGCGCCGCCCTCCGAAAGCTCGACGTTCAACGCGTCCTCCTCGCTTTCCTGGGCCAGGGCCGCTGCCGTCTGGCCGGCATGCTATATCTGGCGCTCACCGTTCAAGTTCCAGGGGAAGAAGCCATGATCGTGCTAAAAGTTGTTCTTTAGAACAACTATAGTATGCGGCTGCTACCGAAGCGCCGCACCCGTCGCGGGCGGATCTAGCGGCTTTATCCGGCGACCGCCATCACATGTTCGAAGGGCGCCATCGGCACGCAGCCGGTGGCGGTGACCCGCAGCATGTATTCCGAGCGCACCCCGCCGATCTCCGGGTCATAGGCGCCAGGCTCCACCAGCACGACCATGTCCTCGCGGAACGCCGTGGTCTCGTAGGGCACCAGGCGCGGGAACTCGTGCACGGCGGTGCCGATCGAATGGCCGCTATGGTGCGGGTAGGCATAGCCGGCCTTGGCCACGAAGGCGCGGATCTGCGCGTCGAACTCCTGGATCGCGAGGCCCGGCCGGATCAGCTCGATCGCCAGGCTCAAGGCATCCTTGGAGGCGCGGAACAGCCGCTCGTGGCCCGGCCGGGGCTGGCCCGCCACGGTGACCGCGCAGCTGTCGCCCCAGTAGCCGCCGATCCTGGGCGCCAGGTCGGCCATCACCGGGTCGCCCTCCAGGATGCGCCGGTCGGTCGGCCAGCCGGTGAACCCGGCGGTGCGCTCGACACCGGAGATGAAGTCGCCG
Source organism: Geminicoccus roseus DSM 18922 (assembly GCF_000427665.1). Lineage (NCBI taxonomy): Bacteria > Pseudomonadati > Pseudomonadota > Alphaproteobacteria > Geminicoccales > Geminicoccaceae > Geminicoccus > Geminicoccus roseus. The sequence goes on along the minus strand of NZ_KE386572.1, from coordinate 4,094,778 downwards.
GTGAACGGGACCCGCTCGCCGGCGAACTCCTCGACCGTCCGGCGGATGTCGGCGAACACGGCAAGCTCGGTCCGCCCCGGCCGCAGCGCCTCCAGGAACGCCGCGTGCCCCCGGGCTGCCGCCTCGGCGCAGCGCTGCAGCGCCTGCAGTTCCAGGGGGGTCTTGGTGGCGCGCGCCTCATCCAGGCTCCGGCCGAGATCGAGCGACGCGTCGGCGGGCAGCAGGTCCGACAGCCAGGCCGGGAAGCTGCGCGGCTCGGCTGCGACCTTCCCGCCAGCCCCCAGGCGGCGGACCAGGGTCGCCACCGCGTCGCGGTAGTTGGCGGCATAGGGTGCTGCCTGCTCGAAGCCGAACCCCTCATAGATCACCCGCTCGCCCACCCAGGCCAGCGCCGCGGCCCCGGCCTCCACATTGGCCGCCACCAGGCCCGCCGCACCGTCCCTGCCGACCAGCGCCAGGGTCGGCCCGCCGGCGAACGGCGACGGGCCCGCCTCGATCGGCACCACATGGCCAGTGGCATAGGCCACCGTGTCCGGGCTGGTCAGGACCGCCCAGTCGGCGCCGGCCTCCCGTACCGCCCGTGCCGTCCGTTCCAGTCGCTCGTCCATGATCGCCTCCGAAGAATCATCCAGGCGGAGGCGGCGGTGGCCGCCTCCGCCCTCGCCTCAGCCGCAGGGATCCGGCGTGGTGGCGAAGTCATAGCCGGGCGTGCCGGCACCGTTCTTGAAGTAGCCGTCCATCATCTCCTCGCTGATCGGATCGGCCGGCGGCACCGGAAAGATCGAGCCCGATTCCACGGTCATGCAGGGGGCGGCCCACTTGTCCAGGTCCTCCTGCTTGATCTCCGGCACCGGCACGATGATCGTGTTCACGATCGGCTGCTGGCCTTCCAGGAGCCGCACCGCCGCCCGGTAGGTGTTGTGCGAGGCGACCGTCGGCAGGATGGCGCCGCCATAGAACTTGAAGGTGTCGGGGTGCTCCTTCCAGTAGCCCAGCGCGTCGCCGGACATCGAGCCGGTGATCAGCGGCACCGGCCGGCCGGCCTCCTCGAACGCCTCGGCGATCACCCGGGTCTCGCTGCCGGTGGTCCAGACCGCGTCGATCGGCTGGGGGCTGGTCGCCAGGAACTGCAGCACCACGCTCTTGGTGACGTTGGCGGTCCAGTTGCCGCTGACCCGGCCCAGCACGTTGATGTCGGGATGCTCGGCGAAGGCGCGCTCGCCGCCGGCATTCTCCTGGGCGACGATCGGGCTGCCGGGAATCCCCTCGACCTCCAGCACGTTGCCGCCGCCGTCCAGGTAGGCGGCGACGCCCTTGCCCATGTTGTAGCCCCAGACATTGTGGTTGTGCTGGATGTTCAGGGCATAGGGGCTGGTCACGGCGCTGGCGGTGGTCACCACCGGGATGCCGGCGTCGTAGGCGGCCTTGATCACGTCGTTCAGCGCGGTCGACGAGCCGGCGATCATGGTGATGACGCTGCAGTCCTTGTCGATGAAGGCGCGGATCTGGGCGATCTGCTGGGTGACGTCGCCGTTGGAATCCGACATCTCGAAGCTCTCGACCAGCCCCTGCTCCTGGGCATTGCCGACCAGGCGCTTCAGCTCGTTGGCGGCGTTCACCCGCCAGGGATTGCCCATGTAGGATTCGGAATGGCACCACTTCCAGGGCTTGGCCGGCATCTGGAAGTCGTCATAGGCCGACGGGCCCACCGGGATGCTGTCCGTGTAGAGAGACTGCAGGTTCTCCGGCAGATCGCTCAGGCCCTCCGCCGAGGCCTTGCCCGCGGCGCCCATGGCGAAAGCCGCGATCCCAAGCGCCGGAAGCCAGGCGCGCCGCAACAGAGATCTCGTCATGATTCTATTTACCCCCCGATTGCCAGCATCTTTGCTGCACTGACATGTTGATCATGAAAACGATACCAGCGCGGACTTGCGCGGACCAGTGCAAAGCCTTAACCGCGGTGCTGTGAAAACGGAATAATCGCGGTGGCCGAAGGGGGGCGCAGGCGATGCTGACCATGTCCGGCGTCACCAAGCGCTATGGCGAGACCGTGGCGCTGGCCGATGCCCACGTCACCTTCGATCGCGGCCATGTCCACACCATCCTGGGCGAGAACGGCTCGGGCAAGAGCACCCTGGTGAAGCTGCTCTCCGGGGTGGTCCGGCCGAGCGCCGGCACCATCCGCCTGGACGACCGGCCGATCGAGCTCGCCCGTCCCGCCGACGCCCAGCGCCTGGGCATCGCGACCGTGTTCCAGGAGGTCCTGCTGGCCCCGGCGCGCAGCGTGCTGGAGAACGTGTTCATGGGCTATGACGGCCTGTTCCGCTACCGGATCGACCGGGCGGAGCGGCGCCGCCGCGCCGAGGCGGCGCTGGCCTCGGTGACCCGCAACCCGCTGGACCTGGACCGCCCGGCCGGTACCGTGCCGCTGGCCCAGCAGCAGCTGATCGTGCTGGCCCGCGCCCTGGTGCGCGAGCCGCGCATCCTGATCCTGGACGAGGTCACCGCCGCGCTGGATTTTGGCGACCGCGACGTCCTGTTCGAGGCGATCCGCGCCTTTGTCGACGGCGGCCGCCTGGCGCTGTTCATCTCGCACCGGATGGACGAGGTCCGCCGCCTGTCCGACCGGGTGACCGTGCTGCGCAGCGGCAGCGTGGTCGAGACCCTGGAGACCGGCGAGATCACCGAGCGGCGCCTGCTCTCGCTGATGCTGCCCGACACGCACATCCCGGTGGGCCAACATGTTTGAGAAGCAGAAGCGCCAGGACCCCCGGGCCGAGCCGCTGCTCCGCGCGCAAGGCGTCCGCCTGACCGCCGACGCCCGTCCGATCGACTTCGCGGTGGGCCGTGGTGAGATCGTGGGCCTGGCCGGGCTGGAAGGCCATGGCCAGGAGGCGTTCATCGAGACCCTGTGCGGCCTGCACCGCCCGGCCGCCGGCCGGATCGAGCTGACCGGCAAGGACGGCCAGACCCGGCCGGTCACCGACTTCGCCCAGGCGGTGGGCCAGGGGCTGGCCTACCTGCCGCGCGACCGCCGGACCACCGGGGTGTTCGGCGGCCTGTCGGTGTTCGACAACTTCGCCATCGCCGCCCTGCCCGAGCATGCCACCATGGGGGTGATCGCCAAGGGCGGCCTCATGGACAAGCTGGCGCATTTCACCCGCGAGCTGTCCATGGTCTACGGCTCGCCCAACGCGCCGATCGGCACCCTGTCCGGCGGCAACCAGCAGAAGGTCCTGCTGGCGCGCTGGCTGGCCCGCGAGCCCGGCGTCATGCTGATGAACGACCCGACCCGCGGCGTCGACCTCGGCACCCGCATGAAGCTCTACGAGGTGTTCCGGCGCCTGGCCGCCGACCAGGGCATCCCGCTGGTGGTGCTGTCCACCGAGATCGAGGAGATCCTGCAGCTCTGCGGCCGGGTGCTGGTGTTCCGCGAGCAGAGCGTGTTCGCCGAGCTGGACCGCAAGGCGATGAGCCTGGACCGGGTGATCGCCGCCATGTTCGGCCAGGAGGCGGGCCGATGAAGGGCTGGCTGGCGGAACGCTCCTATCTGGGCCTGGCCGCAGGCCTGTTCGTGGTCCTGCTGCTGGTCAACATCGTCCTCAATCCGCTGCGCTTCGCCCCCTCCAGCCTGGGCGTCACGGTCGGGCTGGCGTCCGGGCTGATCCTGGCGGCGATCGCCTCGATGCCGCCGATCCTGGCCGGGCGGGGCGGCATCGACATCTCGGTCGGGCCGCTGATGGGCCTGGTCAACGTGGTGGTGGTCCGCTGGCTGGGCGAGGGCCTGGGCTGGACCTCGCCGCTGGCGATCATCCCGCCGGTCCTGCTGCTGGGGCTGCTGTCCGGCCTGCTCAACGGCTTTTTGGCCACGGTGGTGCGGATCCAGCCGATCGTCGCCACGCTCGGCACCTCCCTGGTCTATGCCGGGATCACCCTGACCATCGCACCCTCGCCGATCGGCACCGCGCCGGACTGGATCAAGGCGTTCGCCGGGCCGACCTCGATCGTGCCCCTGGCCGCGGTGGCGCTGGCCTGGCTCCTGATCAAGCGCCTGCCCTTCTACGAGCAGCTGATGTGCGTCGGCAGCGACGACCGCGCCGCCTACACCGCCGGCATCCCGGTCACCACGGTGCGCTGGCTCTCCTACGTGCTGGCCGGGCTGATCGCCTCGGTGGGCGGCCTGTGCCTGACCGGCCTGATCGGCTCGGCCGACCCCAACATCGCCGGGACCTACACCCTTCTGGCGATCTCCGCGGTGGCGCTGGGCGGGGTCAGCCTGGCCGGCGGCCGCGGCGGGCTGGTGGCGGCGACCCTGGGGGCTGCCGACATCTTCCTCCTGCAGACCGCGCTGACCTTCTTCAACGTCTCCACCTTCGTGCTGCAGATCGTCTACGGCGTGGTGCTGACCGTGGCCGTCGCGCTCAACGCCGACCGGCTGCGCCAGTGGCTGCGCCGGGGGAGCCCCGCATGACCCGGACCCTCGCCCGGATCCCGCGCCCGGTCGCGGCCCTGCTGATCGCGCTGGCCATCCACCTGGTCGGGATGCTGCTGATCCAGGGCTTCGGCAGCACGTTCGGCATCCGCGCCATGCTGGTGCTGACCACCCTTCTGGCCATCGGCGCCATCGGCCAGACCCTGGTGATCATCATCGGCGGCATCGACCTGTCGATCCCGTTCGTGATCGGGTTCGCCAACGTCACCGCCGCGCAGCTCTACGGCGACGGCATGCCGTTCGCGCTGGTGCTGCCGATCGTGGTCGGCCTGGCGATGGTGGTGGGCGCGTTCAACGGCGCCCTGTCCTCCCTGCTGGCGATCCACCCGCTGATCGTGACGCTCGGCACCGGCACCGCCCTGCAGGGCGCCGTGCAGCTGTGGACCGCCGGCTTTCCCACCGGCGCGGCCCCCTCCTACGTCACCAAGTTCGTTTCCATCGGCGGCACGATCGGCCCGATCCCGGTGCCGTGGCTGATCCCGTCCTTCATCGTCCTGGCAGCCCTGGTGATCTGGGCGCTGTCCCGCACCGTCTATGGCCGCCGCCTCTACGCCCTTGGGAGCAATCCGCGCGCGGCCCGGCTGGCCCTGGTCGACCCGGTGCGGATCTGGACGGTCACCTTCGCGATCAGCGCCGGCTTCGCGGCGCTCACCGGGATCCTGCTGCTGGGCTTCTCCGGCGCCGCCTATGCCCGGGTCGGCGAGCCCTACCTGTTCCAGACCATCGCCGCGGTGGTGATCGGCGGCACCGCCTTGATCGGCGGCAAGGGCGGCTATCTCGGCACCATCGCCGGTGCCTTGTGCCTGATCGAGCTCACCACCGTGCTGGTCGGCCTCGGCCTGAAGCCGCCCTTGGTCCAGGCGACCATGGGCGCCACCATCATCGTGCTGGTCGCGATCTACGGCCGCGAGCCGCATGTCCGCGAAATGATCTGAGGTCGCCCCGGCCGCTCAGCCCTGCGGGCGGTCCGGCCAGGGCGGCAGGCCGAGGAACCAGTCGATCGCCAGGTCCGCCCAGCCCTCCGGCACCCCGTGGCTGCCCGGATGCAGGGCGAACTCCACCGTGCCGCTTTGGCAGTCGTCCCAGGACTTGCGCCAGATCGGCCCGTCGGTGACGTGGCTGCCGGCCCGGGCGCCGCAGCCGTTCACCTGCCGCCACAGCCGCAGGCCCTGGTAGATGTCGGCCTGCGCCATGGCGCCGTTGTTCAACGGCCGTCCCTCCAGCGGCACGGTCATGTCCGCAAAGCCATGGGTGTGCAGGAGCCGCACCGGCCCCGCGCAGGCGGTAACCGCCGGCTCCCAGAAGCCGCCGGCCACCGGGGCATAGGCGCTGGCGGTGCCGGGTGCCTGGCAGGCGATGTCCCAGACCATGGAGCCGCCGCGCGAGAAGCCGGTCAGCAGCACCCGGCCGCGGTCCAGGCCGAAGCGGCGGGCGGCATCCTCCAGCACGGAAGCGACGAAGGCCAGGTCGTCGCGCGGATCGGGCTGGCCGTCGGCGACCGACCAGTCGGTGGGACGGCCGGGCGAACCCGGCAGTCCCTGCGGCGCGATCACCGCGAAGCCCCGCTCCAGGAACCGTTCGGTGTAGCCGGCCTCCATCACGCCCTCGGCAGTGGCGCCCCAGCCATGGAGATGCAGCATGGCCGGCAGCGGGCCCCCGCTCTCGCTGCCCTGCGGCAGGCGCAGCAGGTAGGACCCGGCTGCGACCTCGCAGGCCGTCTCGGCGCCGGGACAGGCCACGGCAGCCCCGGCCCACCCCGTCGCCAGCATCAGGGCCAGCACCCGCCGCAGCATCCGCTCCCTCCCCGCTCAAACGGCGCCGCCGGCCCGAGCGCTCCTGGAGCGTCCGGCCGGCGGCGCCATCCTTGCGGCCCGCAACGGCCGGTTCAAGCCGCCTTGGTGTCGGCCTTGCCGAAGAAGCTGCGCTTGAGCCCGCGCTGGTTCTCGTAGATCGAGCCCTGGCTTTTGGCCGGCGGCAGCGGCAGCCGGACCGGGACGTCGGCCATGCGCGGCGCGATCGGGTCGGTCTCGCCGGTCAGCATCAGCGCCTGCCAGGAGTCCCAGTCCATCTGCCCGCCGGCGCACAGCGGCCAGGCGTCGGCGGCGCGGTACTGGAACAGCAATAGCCGGCGCATCTTGTCGGACGTGTTCAGGGCAGAGCCGTGGATGGTCCTGGCATGGTGGATCGAGATGCTGCCGGCAGGTCCGGTGCAGGGCACGGCCTGGTCGAACGGCAGGTCGACGCTGCCGGGATCGATCGCCCCGCAGAAATGGCCGTCGGCATGATGGTCGTGGACGGGGCCTTTGTGGCTGCCCGGGATGCACAAAAGCGGCCCGTTCTCGATGGCGCAGTCGTCCATCATCACGCCCACCGCGCACAGGTCGTCGTTGGTGTGCGGATAGAACGCCCAGTCCTGGTGCCACTCCACCGCGGCGCCGTAGCCGGCCGCCTTCATGTTGAGCTTGGAGGTGTCGAAGCGGATCGAAGGCGCCACCAGCTGCTGCAGGATCTCCAGGATCTTCGGATGGCGCATCACCCGGTCGTAGATCGGCGCCTGCAGGTGCGGCGACTTGATCCGGCGCACTCTTGGTTCGTCGGCCGAGTGGCTGGGCTCCAGGTCGTAGACGTCGTCATGCGCCGTGAGCGGCCGGGCCTTCTCCACCAGATCCTCCGTCACCGCCCGCAATTCCTGGACTTCGCCGGGCGTTAACACATTATTGACAATGAGAAACCCGTCCCGCTCGTAGGATTCCACCTGTTCTTGCGTCAGCATCGCCATGTCCAGCCTTCCCTTCTTGGTCGCCACCGCAACAGAACAAGCGTGGTACTGCTCGATGAAAACGTCAACATGCGCTGAGGAGCCGGGTCGGTGAGCGCACGCCGCCCGACCATCCGCGACGTCGCCAGGCTTGCCGGCGTCTCCACCGTCACTGTGTCCCGGGTCTGCAACGAGCCCGGCCTGGTGATCCCGGCCACCCGCGAGAAAGTCGCTTCGGCGATGCGCGAGTTGAGCTACGTGCCCAACCTCGCGGCGCGCACCATGCGCACCAACGCCACCCGCACCATCGGCTTCCTGGTCCCCAGCCTCACCATCCATCCCAACGCCGCGGTCGCCCAGGCCGCCGTCGACGCCCTGGCGCAGAATGGCTACGCCATCCTGCTGGCCAGCAGCGACCAGCAGCCCGAGCGCGAGATCGAGGCGCTCTCGATCCTGCGCACCCGCCAGGTCGACGGCATCATTCTCTATGCCTGCGACCAGGACCATCCGGGCCTGCGGACCGCAGTGGCTGGGCTGGATGTGCCCGTCGTGGTGCTGGACCGCGACCTGCCCGGCGCAGGCGACCGGGTGTTCACCGAGCACGCGCCGGCCATGGACGAGGCAGTGCGCCGCCTGGCTGAACTCGGCCACCGTCGCCTGGCGCTGGTCCAGTACGACGCGCCGATCCGCCCGGCCCGCCTGCGCCGCGAGACCTTCCTGGAGGCGGCGGCGGCAGCCGGTCTGGATCCTTCCGGGATCCGGGCGATCCGCCTGCCGATCGACCATGAGCCGGTGCCGGACGTGGCCGAGATCCTGCTGGGCGGGGCGGATCCGCCCACCGCGGTGATTGCCGAGGGCAGCCCGCTGCTCCTGGCGACCATCCGGGCGATCCGCGCCCGCGGCCTTGCCATCCCGGCCGACGTATCGGTGATCGGGATCGACGCCGCCGACGTGGCGCTGGCGGCGACGCCGGAGATCAGTTGCATCGTCCGCGACTTCCAGGCGATCGGCCAGGCCGCGGCCCGGGCGATGCTGGCGCGCCTGAGCGGGCCCGAGGCGCAGCGGCACGACCTGTGCCTGCCCAGCCGTTTCATCGAGCGCGGGAGCCTGGCCCCTGCCCGCCGGGACTAGCCGCCGCGTGCACCGACAGCCGATGCGCCGATCGACAGTTCCGGTGCCCCCAGGAACCATGATAAGCGGAGCCGCGAAGCACGGATCGCTCCGAACCACAGTAACACGGAGGACGCCATTTCGGCGAATATCGTGCTTGCCACGGCGACGATGAAATAGTCATACTATTCCGACAAGCCCCCAGGCAGAACCGGGGCGAAAGGGGAGGCAGGACTTGAAAGCTCTGATCGTCAAGAGCCTGACGGGTGTCGCGTTGCTCGCGGCCGCATCGACGGCGCAGGCCCAGGACGCCATCCAGTTGCACGGCGCGTCGCAGTTCAACGACGAGCACGCCTTCACCAAGACCCTGGTGAAGTTCGGCGAGCTCGTCACGGAGTGCTACGGCAAGCCGATCGAGTTCATTCTGCACAAGAACAGCGAGCTCGGCCTCGAGAAGCAGTATTTCGAGTACATGTCGCAGGGCACCGCGGTCGATTTCGCGATCGTTTCCCCGGCGCACATGTCGACCTTCTCCAAGGCGGCGCCGTTCATCGACGCGCCGTTCCTGTTCCGCGATCTCGACCACTGGAACGCCGTCCTCGACCAGGACCTGTTCAAGCCGGTCGCCGACGAGATCGCCCAGCGCGCCAACGTCATGCTGATCGGCTATGCCGGCGGCGGCACCCGCAACATCTTCGCCAACAAGCCGATCGCCAACATGAAGGACCTGGAGAACCTGCGCGTGCGGGTCCAGGGCGCGCCCATCTGGAGCAGCACCTTCCAGGCCGCCGGCATGGCGCCGACCGTGATCGCCTACAACGAGGTGTACAACGGCATCCAGAACAACGTCATTGAGGCCGGCGAGAACGAGGCGGCCGGCGTCGAGCAGATGCGGTTCTTCGAGGTGGCGCCCAACCTCGCCATGACCAAGCACGCCATCACCGTCCGCCCGCTGGCCTTCTCCAGCCAGACCTTCGACCGGCTCGACGAGGACCTGCAGCAGTGCATCCTGAGCTCCGGCAAGGAAGCCGGCGCCTATGGCCGCGAGGTCGAATCGGGCGAGGATACCGCCAAGCTCGACGCGATGGAATCCGAGGGCAAGCTCAAGCGGATCGAGTTCACCGACCGTGACGCCATGAAGGCGGCCGTGGACCCGGTCCTGCAGGCCTATGCCGAGGAGATCGGCGCCGCCGAGATCCTCGAGCAGATCAACAACATCCAGTAACCACGCCGGATGGCATGTCGGGCCGGGGCGGATCGCCCCGGCCCGCTGCCGTTTCGATCGACCTCTGCGGAGATCACATGGCGACGACCAGGGAACGCGGCGGCTTTCGCAGGCTGCTCGAGCTCTACCATCAGTTTCTTTGTGCCATCCTTGCCGTTTCGATCCTGATCCTGGTCCTGCCCGTCAGCCTCCAGGTGTTTGCCCGGTTCATCGACTGGCTGCCGCGCTACATCTGGACGGAGGAAATGGCCCGCCTCCTGTTCGTGTGGACGATCATGATCGGCTCGATCGTGGGCGTGCGCGAGAACAGCCATTTCGACGTCGACATGTGGCCGCGCATGGGCCCGAAGCGGGACGCCGCGCTGCGCATGGTGGCGCGGGTGGCGATCCTGGTGATCGGCCTGATCTTCCTGTGGCTGGGCGTCACCTTCACCCGGTTCGCCTGGTACCGCATCTCCGAGCTCGCCGAGCTGCCGCTCTGGCTCATCCACATCGCCTGGCCGATCGCCGGCGGATCGTGGATCCTGTTCCTGGGCGAGCAGATCTACGACGACATGCGCATCCTGACCGGAAAGAATCCATGACCGGCTCCCTCCTTTCCGCGGGCCAGGCTTCCTGGATCCTGTTCGGGGTGTTCTTCGTCGCCATGTTCATGCGCGTGCCGGTGGCGTTCGCGCTGGCGCTGGCGACCGTGCCCATCCTCCTGATCGAGCCGCGCCTGTCCTCGATGACGCTGCTCCAGGAGACCTTCAACGCCTACAACTCCTTCATCCTCTTGGCGGTGCCGTTCTTCCTGCTCACCGCCAACCTGATGAACGGCGGCGGCATCACCGACCGGCTGATGCGGCTCTCCCGATCCATGGTCGGCCACTTCCCGGGTGGCCTCGCCCAGATCAACGTGGTGCTGTCGTTCTTCTTCGCCGGCATCTCCGGCTCGTCCACCGCGGACGCCGCCAGCCAGTCCAAGATCTTCATCCCGGCGCAGACCAAGGAAGGCTACGACATCGGCTTCTCGGTCGCGATCACCTCGGTGTCCTCGGTGCTCGCGGTGATCATCCCGCCCTCGATCCTGATGATCGTCTGGGGCGGCATCCTGACCACCTCGATCGGCGCCCTGTTCCTGGCCGGCATCATCCCGGGCTTCCTGATCGCCGCCGCGCAGATGGGCACCGTGCACGCCTACGCCAAGGCGCGGGGCTACCCCACCTATGCCCGCGCGACCTGGGGCGAGCTGATGCGCTGGCTGGTGATCTCGATCCCGGCGCTCACCACGCCGTTCATCATCATCGGCGGCAAGGTGTTCGGCTGGTTCACCCCCACCGAATCCGCCTGTATCGCCGTGCTCTATGCCGGCGCGCTCAGCATCTTCTTCTACCGCGAGATCACGCCCAAGGGCTTCTACACCGCCCTGCTCGACACCGGTAAGTTCGCCTCGGTAGCCCTGTTCTGCGTGGGCACCGCCAGCGCGTTCGGCTGGCTGCTCGCCTACTACAAGATCCCGCAGGCGATCCTGGCCGGCGTGGGCGCGTGGGACCTCAGCCTGCTGGAGATGGGCCTGTTCGTGGCCGCGGTGTTCCTGGTGGTCGGCTGCTTTCTGGACGCGATCCCGGCGATCATCATCGTCGGCACCATCCTGCAGCCGCTCACCATCTCCGCCGGCATGGACCCGGTCCATTTCGCCATGATCGGGATCATCTCCCTGGCGTTCGGCCTGGTGACCCCGCCCTATGGGCTGTGCCTGCTGATCGCCTGTGCCATCGCCAAGGTCCGGCTGATCGACGTGATCGGCCCGGTCATGATCATGCTGGTGCCCATGCTGGCGGTCTTGTTCCTGGTGATCGCCTGGCCGCAGGTCACCCTGTTCCTGCCGAGCCTGGTCTCGCCGGAATTCCTGAACTAGCGGCGCCATCCCGCCGCTTCTGCTGCCGCCGGCGGAGCCTGCTCCGCCGGCTTTTTTCTTGCCTGTGCTCCGGGCCCGAAGATCCGCCCGGCCGCCCTTCCCTCCCGCGCCGTCACGCCCTGATCACGCTGATCGGCTAGCGCTTCGCCACCGATCATGACCGGCGACGTCCGACCAGCGACGCGCCAGGGCCAGCACGTCGAGGAGGGGCGCCCGATGGATGATGCGACGAACCAGGAAACCTGGACGATTCCGGACGTCCAGGGCGACGATCATGTCTCGCCCCTGCTCGGCCGCCAGGTCGAGGTGACCGGCATCGTCACCGCCTTAAGCTCCAACGGCTTCTACCTGCAGGACCCGCAGGGCGACGGCGACGACGCCACCTCCGACGCGGTGTTCGTGTTCACCCGATCCGCCCCGACCGTGGCGGTGGGCGACGAACTTTCGGTGGCCGGCATGGTGTCCGAGTTCACGCCTGGCGGCGCTTCCAGCGGCAACCTCTCCACCACCCAGATCAGCCTGTCCACCAGCACGCTGCTCTCCAGCGGCAACGCCCTGCCGGCGGCCACCGTGATTGGCCAGGATGGCCGCCAGGCGCCGGGCCAGGTGATCGACGACGACGGCCTGTCCAGCTTCGATCCGAACAGCGACGGCATCGACTTCTACGAGAGCATGGAAGGCATGCGGGTCGAGGTCCGCGACGCGGTGGCGGCGAGCCCGACCAACGCGTTCGGCGAGATCGCGCTCCTGCCGGACGGCGGCGAGGGTGCGGGTGTCCGCACCGATGCCGGCGGGATCGCCCTTCGCCCGGACGACGCCAACCCCGAGCGGATCATCGTCGACGACGCGCTGGTGGCGAACCCGCCCGCGGTGAATGTCGGCGACCGGTTCGACGGGCCGGTGACCGGCGTGCTCGACTACAGCTTCGGCAACTTCAAGCTGCTCAACACCGAGGCTCTCCCGGCGGCAAGCCCGGGCGGCCTGGAGCGCGAGAGCAGCGAGCTCGTCGGCGGCGCCGACCAGCTCACGGTCGCGACCTTCAACGTCCTGAACCTGGACCCGTCCGACGGTTCGCCCAATCCCGGCAGCGACGACCAGCTCACCCGGCTGTCCCAGGACATCGTCCAGCGCCTGAACAGCCCGGACATCATCGCCGTCCAGGAGATCCAGGACAATGACGGCCCGACCGACAGCGGCGTCACCAATGCCGAGGTGACCCTGCAGCGCCTGGTCGACGGCATCGCCCAGTCCGGCGGCCCGACCTACGAGTTCGTGCAGATCGCCCCGGAGAACAACCAGGATGGCGGCCAGCCCGGCGCCAACATCCAGGTGGCCTATCTCTACAACCCCGAGCGGGTCGGCTTCGTCCCGCAGGGCGAGGCCGGTCCCACCGACGAGGTCCAGGTGGTGGACGGCGAGGACGGCGCCGGCCTGTCGCTCAATCCCGGCCGCGTGGATCCCGGCAGCCCGGCCTTCGCCGAGAACGAGCAGATCGGCTTCGAGGGCACCCGCAAGTCCCTGGCCGCCCAGTTCGAGTTCCAGGGCGAGGACGTGTTCCTGGTCAACAACCACTTCAAGTCGAAGTCCGGCGACGAGCCCCTGTTCGGCGAGAACCAGCCGGCCTTCCAGAACACCCTGGCCCAGCGCGTGTTCCAGGCCGACGAGGTCAACGACTTCGTGGACGACCTGCTGCAGGCCAGGCCCGACGCCAACGTCGTCGTGCTGGGCGACATGAACGATTTCGAGTTCTCCGAGACGCTGAAGATCCTGGCCGGCGACCAGCTCACCAACCTGGTGGACCAGCTGCCGCAGAGCGACCGCTACAGCTTCAACTTCGACGGCAATTCCCAGGCGCTCGACCATCTGCTGGTCTCCACCAGCCTGGCCGGCCGCGCGGAGATCGACATCGTCCACCTGAACGCCGATTTCGCGGAAGGCGGTCGCTCCAGCGACCACGACCCGGTGCTGGCGCGCTTCGACTTCGGCGACGGCAGCGAGGAAGGCCGGCTGGAGCTGGTCGGCCGGATCACGCCGGAGAGCGGCCTGCCCCAGGCGGCCGGCGCCGAGATCGTCGCCCACGACCCCGAGACCCAGCGCCTGTTCATCACCAACGGCGCAAACGGCAGCGTCGACGTCGTCTCGATCGCCGATCCCACCGCGCCCGAGCGGCTGTTCTCGATCGATGTCGACCAGGTGATCGAGGGCGGCTCGGTCACCAGCGTCGCGGTGAAGGACGGCCTGGTCGCCGTCGCGGTGAAGAACCCCGACCCTGCCGCCGAGGGCTTCGTCGCCCTGTTCGATGCCGACGGCACCTACCAGGGCGGTGCCGAGGTCGGCGTTGGCCCGGACCATGTCGGGTTCACCCCCGACGGCACCAGGGTGCTCACCGCCAACGAGGGCGAGCCCGTCGAGGGCGGCGACCCGCAGGGCTCGGTCTCGATCGTCGACGTGGCGACGCCGGGCTTCCTGAAGACTTCCACCGAGATCGGCTTTGGCGGCTTCGACGCCAAGGTCGAGGAGCTGCGCGACCAGGGCGTGCGGATCTTCCCCAACACCCTGCCCTCCACCGATTTCGAGCCGGAATATCTGTCGGTCTCCGCCGACGGCAAGACCGCGATGGTGACCCTCCAGGAGAACAACGCGGTCGCGATCCTGGACCTGGAGACCCGGCAGTTGACCGGCATCGTGCCGCTCGGGCTGAAAAACCACGACCAGGCCGGCAACGGCCTGGACGCCAGCGACCGCGACGACGGCATCGCGATCGACAACTGGCCGGTGTTCGGCATGTACATGCCGGACAACATCGCGAGCTTCCAGTCGGGCGGCGCCACCTACTACGTGATCGCCAACGAGGGCGACGACCGCGGCGAGGACGAGCGGGTCAAGGATCTGGACCTCGACCCCACCGCCTTCCCCGATGCCGACGAACTGCAGGCCGACGAGCAGATCGGCCGGCTGGGCGTGTCCGGCATCGACGGCGACACCGACGGCGACGGCGACCACGACGTGCTGCAGTCCTATGGCGCCCGATCGTTCTCGGTGCTCGACGCGAGCGGCAAGATCGTCTTCGACAGCGGCGACCAGTTCGAGCAGATCATCGCGAAGCACCTGCCCGAATACTTCAACAGCGACAACGAAGAGAACGACAGCTTCGACTCTCGCAGCGACAACAAGGGTCCGGAGCCGGAAGGCATCGCGGTCGGCGAGGTCGACGGCACGCCCTATGCCTTTGTCGGGCTGGAGCGGGTCGGTGGCATCATGGTGTTCGACCTGAGCGACCCGCACGCGCCCGAGTTCGTGACCTACATGAACAGCCGCGATTTTAGCGCGCCGATCGACAGCCTGGAGGCCGGCGACATCGGGCCCGAGGGCCTGACCTTCATCAGCGCCGAGGACAGCCCGAGCGGCAAGCCGATGATCGCGGTGGCGCATGAGATCAGCGGCACCACCGCCCTCTACGAGTTCACCCCGCCGGCCTCCGAGCCCGGCGAGACCTTCGAGCTGCAGCTCCTGCACGCCTCTGACCTGGAGGGCGGCGTCGAGGCGATCGACAACGCCCCGAACTTCGCGGCCATCGTGGAGGGCCTGGAGCAGCAGGCGGCCAACACCCTGGTCCTGTCCGCGGGCGACAACTACCTGCCAGGGCCTTTCCTGAACGCCGCGGCCGACCCGGTGTTCAGCGAGAACGGCGTGTTCAACAGCGTCTACAACCAGCTCTTTGGGCTGGACGCGGACGGCTATGCGGCCCTGGAGCGCGGGGCCGGCCGGATCGACGTGTCGATCATGAACGTGATCGGCTTTGACGCCTCGGCGGTGGGCAACCACGAGTTCGACCTTGGCACCAGCGCCTTCGCCTCGATCATCGCCGCCGACCAGGGCGATGCCGACGGGGTCGCCGACGATGGCTGGGTCGGCGCCCAGTTCCCCTACCTCTCCGCCAATCTCGACTTCAGCGGCGACGGCGCGCTGGCCGGCCTGTTCACCGGCGAGATCCTGCCGTCCTCCGACATCGCCTCCGGCCCGGACCAGTCCGAAGCCGGCCTGGACCTGCCCAAGCTGGCGCCGGCCACCGTGGTCGACGTCAACGGCGAGAAGATCGGCGTGGTCGGCGCCACCACCCAGCTGGTCGAGACGATCTCCTCGACCGGCGGCGTCACGGTCACGGGCGAGCCCGGCGGCAACGACATGGCCCAGCTGGCCGAGGTGCTGAACCCGGTGATCGACCAGCTCCAGGCGCAGGGCATCGACAAGATCGTGCTGGCCTCGCATCTCCAGCAGATCAGCCTGGAAGAGGAACTGGTCGGCCTGCTGGACGGGGTCGACATCGTGATCGCCGGCGGCTCGGACACGATCCTGGCCGATGCCGACGACACCCTCCATCCCGGTGACCTGGCCGAGGCCGGCTATCCGATCCTCACCGAGAACGCCGACGGCGATGCCGCGGTGATCGTCAGCACCGACGGCGAGTACAGCTATGTCGGCCGCCTGAACGTCACCTTCGACGCCGACGGCGTGATCATCCCGGACAGCATCGACCCGGCCATGAACGGCCCGATCGCCACCACCGCCGACAACGTCGCGGCGATCTGGGGCGAGGCCGATCCGTTCGCGGACGGCAGCAAGGGCGCCTTGGTGGCCGAGCTGGTCGACGCGGTGAGCGACATCGTCGCCGAGCAGGACGGCAACGTGTTCGGCAGCACCGAGGTGTTCCTGGAAGGCCGGCGCGAGCTGGTCCGCACCGAGGAAACCAATCTGGGCGACCTCTCGGCCGACGCCAACCTGGCCTATGCCCGCTCGGTCGACCCGGAGGTGCAGGTCTCGATCAAGAACGGCGGCGGCATCCGCTCCTTCATCGGCGAGATCGGCCAGGACGGCAGCCTCCTGCCGCCGCAGGGCAACCCCGATGCCGGCAAGGAGCCGGGCGACGTCTCCCAGCTCGACATCGTGAACTCGCTTCGCTTCAACAACGCGCTCTCGATCGTCACCACCACCGCCGAGGGGCTGAAGGAGCTCCTGGAGCACGGCGTGGCCGCCACCGGCGAGGGCAGCTCGCCCGGCCAGTTCCCGCAGGTCGGCGGGGTCGCGTTCAGCTTCGACCCGGACCTCGAGCCCGGCGCGCGCGTCCAGTCGCTGGCGATCGTGGACGAGGACGGCCAGGTGGTCGACGAGGTGGTCCAGGGCGGCGAGGTGGTGGGCGACGCCGCAAGGGCCATCAAGGTCACCACCCTGTCCTTCCTGGCGGATGGCGGGGACGGCTATCCCTTCCCCGAGCTGATCTCCGACCGGGTCGACCTGTTCGACGAGGACGCGCCGGCGCTCACCGGCGACGCGGTGTTCGCGCCGGACGGCACCGAGCAGGACGCGCTGGCCGAGTACCTGGCGGCGAGCTTCGGCGAAACGCCGTTCGCCATCGCCGAAACCCCGGCGGACCAGGACGAGCGCATCCAGAACCTGGCGCTGCGCGAGGACGGGGTGTTCATGAACCCGGCCGGTCTCACCGAGACCCTGGTGCCGGACATGGCGGCGGTCGCCTGACCGGAGCGCCTTGAAGAAAATCCGCCGGTGCCGCGATGGCGCCGGGGCCAGCGGCCGGCCCCTCGGGGCCGGCCGTCCCGTTTTCGTCAGCCGGCGGCCGGGGCCATTTCGGGGCCCTGGTCGTGGCGGCGGGTCTCGATCATCCGTGCCAGTTCCTCCCAGCTCATTTCCGGAGCCGGGTGGTGGAGACTGGTCTCCCGGTGCTTCTCCCGCTCGTTCCGTAGCCAGGCAGTCTCATCGTCGAACGCAGCGATGATCCTGTCCCGAAGGCTCTTGGTCGCGCGATCCTGCATGCTGTTCTGCTCACCTCGTGGGAGGGCCGGTCGGCCCGACTTGGCAACGGTTGGGGATGTACGAGGTGTCGTTGGAAAACTCCAGCAGGGCCTCGGAACATGTCTCAAGGTTAACGCTTGTTACTCAGGCGGTCGTTCTGGCCCGTCAGGATCGCGGTCCGGATCCGCTGCGGGTCGAGCGGCAGGTCGTGCAGCCTCTGCCCGGTCGCGTCGCGGATCGCGTTGGCCAGGGCAGCTCCGGCCGGTCCCTGCGCCGCCTCGGCCACGCCCAGGAACGGCAGGCCCGGCCGGTCCAGCAGTTCCACCTCGACCGTGTCGGGCAGGTCGGAGAAGCGCAGGATCGGGTAGGCCGACCAGTCCACCGAGGTGATCCGGGTCCGGTCGAAGCTCACCCGCTCGAACAGGGTCCAGCTGGCCGCCTGCACGATCCCGCCTTCGATCTGGTTGCGCACCCCGTCCGGGTTGACGATCTGGCCGGTATCCACCGCCGCCGCCACCCGCCGGATCGCGACCTGCCCGCTTTCGCGATCCACCGCGACCTCCATGGCGACCGCGCAATAGGCCTCGAGGTTCTTGTAGCGTGCGAAGGCGAAGCCGCAGCCGGTCCCGCCCGGGCCGGCCGGCCGGCTGTCCCAGGCGAACCGCCGGGCCGCCGCCAGCACCACCTCCCGGGCGCGCGCGTCCTGCAGGTGGCGCAGCCGGAACTGCACCGGGTCCTGCCCGGACAGGAGCGCCAGGTCGTCCATGCTGCTCTCGATCGCCATCACGTTCAGGTAGCCGCCGAGCGAGCGCATCGAGGAGCCGCGCAGGGGCATGTCCGGCAGGAAATGATGCACCACCCGGGCCTGGGCGAAGGCATAGAGCGGGATCGCGTTGCGGTCGCCGCCGCCTTGCGGCTGCGCCAGCTGCACGGGCGGGGCCGGCGGGGCGGGATCCGCCTTGTGCCGCGCGGCCAGCAGCGTGCCGGGCGGCCCCGGCCGCATCATGTGCGACTGGCTCCAGACCTCGTGGTGCCAGGCGGCCACCGCGCCGTCCGCGCCCACCGCCGCCCGCAGCGCCACCACCATGCCGGGGCCGAACGGCTCCCAGCCATGCTCCTGCTCGCGCATCCACTGCACCCGGATCGGCCGGCCGGGGATCGCCCGCGCGATCAGGGCCGCATCCGCGGCGACGTCGTCCGCCCCGTTCTGGCCATAGCAGCCGGCCCCCTCGGCATGGATGCAGCGCACCCTGTCCTCGGGCAGGTCCAGCATCGCCGCGATCGCGCCGCGCAGCGGGAACACGCCCTGGCTGTGGGTCCAGACCGTCAGCCCGTCCTCGTCGGCCAGCGCCACCGCGCAGGACGGGCCGATCGAGCCATGGGCCAGGAACGGCCGGGTGAAGGTGCCGGAAACCTCCTGCCCGCCGGCCCCGGGCGACCCGGAATCGTGGATCACGGTGTCCTCGGCCGGCAGCGCCATCAGGGTTGCGGCGAGCGCGTCCTGGTCCGGCAGGCTGGCGTTCTCCCGCCATTCGGCCAGCGCGGCCAGGGTGCGCATCGCCTGGATCGCCGTCCACTCCTCCTCGGCCACCACCGCCAGGAAGCGGCCGTCGCGCACCACCCGCACGACCCCGGCCATCTGCTCCACCCGGGCGGCCGGAACCGCGACCAGCTCCGCCCCATAGCTCGGCGGGCGCACCACCCGGGCGTGCAGCATCCCGGCCGGGCGCATGTCCTGGACATAGGCCGCAGCCCCGGTGACCTTGCCCGGAAGGTCGATCCGCGGCAGCGGCCGGTCCATCACCGTGAACTCGGCGGGATCGGTCAGCCGCGACGTCGGCTGGGCGTCCGCCGAAAGGAGCTGGTCGTCGACCAGTTCGCCATAGCCCAGCCGCCGGCCATCGGGTGCGTGCACCATGCCGTTCCTGGCCACCAGGCCGGCAGCCGGGAGGCCCCAGCGCGCGGCGGCGCGGCCGATCAGGATCTCGCGGACCTGTGCCGCCGCGTGGCGGATGGCGGTCCCGGAATCGCGCATGGAATGGCTGGCAGCGGTGTAGCCCTCGTCGGGGGTGCGCCCGGTGTCGGCGGTGACCAGGGACAGGCTGCCGGGCGCAAGCTTCAGCTCCTCGGCGGCGACCTGGAGGAGCGCGGTCTTGAGGCCCTGGCCGAGCTCGGCCTTGCCGGTCAGCACCGTCGCCGCCCCGTTCCGGTCCACCCGGATCCAGGCGTCCAGGCGCGGCGTGTCGTCGAGGCTGCCGGGCAGCCCCCGCACCGGCAGGCCGCCGCCCTTGCCGGTCTCAGTCTGCGCCAGCGCCGGCCCCAGGCGGAAGCCCAGCACCAGCCCGCCGAGCCCGGCCAGGACCGGGCGCCGGGACAGCCGCACGCTCATTGTTCCGCTCCCAGCTCGAACGCCATCTGGGTCTGCATGGCGTCGGCGGCGCGCCGCACCGCGCGCAGGATGCGCATGTGGGTGCCGCAGCGGCACAGATGCGGCTCCAGCTCGGCGCGGATCGCCTGGTCGGTGGGCGCCGGGTCGCGTTCCAGCAGCGCCTGCGCCCGCATCATCATCCCGGGGATGCAGTAGCCGCATTGCGCCGCCTGCTCGTCGATGAAGGCCTGCTGCAGCGGGCCGGGCTCGGCAGCGCTGCCCAGCCCTTCCAGGGTGGTGACCCGGCGGCCAGCCGCCAGCATGACCGGGGTGACGCAGGAGAACACCGCGTCGCCCCCCAGCATCACCGTGCAGGCGCCGCATTGGCCGAGCCCGCAGCCATATTTGGCAGCGTTCAGCCCGAGCTCGTCGCGCAGCACGTAGAGCAGCGGCGTGTCCGGGCTGGCCTGGACGTCATGGTCCTGGCCGTTGACGTTGAGAATGGTCATCGGGGCGCTCCGGCCGGATGGGCGGTTGGCATGGCAGGCCTGGCGGCGGCGCGCGCCGTGCGGACCACGGCCTCGATCCCGGTCCAGGCAGGCTTGTCGGTGAACGCGCCGCGCAGGTAGCCGGCAAGATCGACCAGCTGCGCGTCGGACAGCATGCCGGCAAAGCCCGGCATCACCGGGGCGGCCTGCCCGCTCTCGGCCGGCACGCCCTCCAGCACCAGGTTCACCAGGTTGGCCGGGCCCGGTCCGGCGAGCGCCGTCGACAGGCCCAGGTCCACCGCCCCCAGCGGCAGCTCCCTGCCGCTCTCGTGGCAGGACGCGCAGGCGGCGGCGTACAGGGCGGCGCCGGGCTGGTCCGGGGCAGCCGGCGTGGCGGCCTGCAGGCCCGCGGAAGCCGCCCGGCGCCCGGGCGCCGCGGCATCCCCCGCCGGCACCGGCCGGTGCGGCCCGGCCGGACCTGGCCCGGCGCCGCCCGCGCCGCTCCCCAAGGAGGCCAGGTAGTGGGCAATGGCGGCGACGTCGCTGTCGGGCGCGTCCGCCAGGTTGCGGACCACCGGCGCCATCGGGCCCCGGGCGCTGCCGTGCAGCGGGTGGAAGCCCTGGCGCAGGTACTGGCGCAGGGCCGCCTCGTCCCAGGGCACCGGTGCCGGCGAGGCCGGTCCCAGCGCCGGCGCATCCCAGCCCTCCGCCTGGCCGCCGGCCAGGGCGCGGCCCGCCTCCTCGGCGCCCATCAGGTTGCGCGGCGTGTGGCAGCCGCCGCAATGGCCGAGCCCGTCGACCAGGTACTTGCCGCGATTCCAGGCGGCGTCCCGGGACGGGTCGGGCACGAAGCGGCCCTGGTCCAGGAACAGGAGCTTCCAGCCGGCCAGCACCAGCCGGATGTTGACCGGGAACACCAGCCGGTTCGGCGGGACCAGGGCCTGCACCGGATCGCGGGTCATCACGTAGGCGTAGAGAGCCCGCAGGTCCTCGTCGCCGATCCGGGTGAAGTGGTCGTAGGGAAAGGCCGGGTAGAGATGCTGCCCCAGCCGGTTCACCCCCTCCCGCATCGCCCTGGCGAACGCCGCCTCGGACCAGCTGCCGATGCCAGTCGCGGGATCGGGGGTGATGTTGGTGGAATAGATCGTGCCGAACGGGGTCGGCATCGGCAGGCCGCCCGCGAGTTCCTGGCCGCCTTTGGCGGTGTGGCAGGTCCGGCAGTCGCCCAGCAGCGCCAGCTCCTGGCCCCGGCGGACCAGGGCGGGCTCGAAGCCGGAGGCGGCGGGCGGGTCGACCGGCGGGATCGGAAACCGCCAGGCCAGGACCAGGAAGCCGCCGACCAGAAGGGCGCCCGCCGCCACGACTCCCATGATCCACCGTCGCAGCCGCATCGTTTCCATCCGCTTCTCGTGCTGGATGCGATGGAGCAGGTAGGCCCGGAACCGGCTTGTCGGATCTTGAGTTGGTTGGACCATCCTGCTGATTACCGACAAGGACATGCCGTTCCGGCCGAGCCACCTTGGCCGGCAGCGAATCGTCCAAGACCCGGATTGCTCCGCCGCCGGATAGACGGCCTGGCATCCGAGCCCGTCCCCCGATCGAAAGTCCAAGCATGACCTCGCTGTTCGACCCGATCCGCCTGGGCCAGATCCAGGCTCCCAACCGCATGTTCATGGCGCCCCTGACCCGCGGCCGCGGCACCCGGGCGCATGTGCCGACCCCGCTGATGGCCGACTACTACCGCCAGCGCGCCTCGGCCGGCCTGATCATCAGCGAGGCGATCGGGATCAGCCAGCAGGGCCTGGGCTGGGCCTATGCCACCGGGTTGTGGAACCAGGAGCAGGTCGACGGCTGGGCGTCGGTCGTGGAGGCGGTCCATGCCGAGGGCGGCAGGATCGTGGCGCAGCTCTGGCACATGGGCCGGATCGTCCACCCGAGCTTCCTGGACGGCGGCCAGAGCGTGTCGGCCTCGGCCACCACCGCGCCGGGCTTCGCCCACACCTATGCCGGCAAGCAGCCCCACGCGCAGGCCCGCGCGCTGGAGGTGGACGAGATCCCGGCGATCCTGGACGACTACCGCAAGGCCGCCCGCAACGCGCTGGCCGCCGGGTTCGACGGCGTGCAGATCCACGCCGCCAACGGCTACCTGATCGACCAGTTCCTGCGCGCCGCCGCCAACCACCGCACCGACGCCTATGGCGGCTCGATCGAGAACCGCATGCGCCTGCTGGTCCAGGTGGTCGAGGCGGTGGCCGGCGCCATCGGCGCGGACCGCACCGGAGTCCGGCTCTCGCCGAACGGCGATTCCCAGGGCGTCACCGATCCCGATCCGGTGCCGCTGTTCCGCGCCGCCGCGACCGAGCTCGGCCGGATCGGCATCGCGTTCCTGGAGCTGCGCGAGCCGGGGCCGGACGGCACCCGCGGCAAGCCGGACCACCCGCCCGTCCACCCGGCGATCCGCCAGGCGTTCACCGGCCCGCTCGTGCTCAACTCCGACTATGACGGGCCGAAGGCCCAGGCGGCGCTGGACCGGGGCGAGGCCGACGCCATCGCGTTCGGGCGCGGCTTCCTGGCCAACCCGGACCTGCCCGACCGGATCCGCCACGGCCTCCCACTGGCCCCGGACGACATGGAGACGTGGTACACCCAGGGGCCGGAGGGCTACACCGACTATCCGCGCGCCGCGCCGGTCCATGCGGATGCCGCCGCCGGCTGACCGGCCTGGCCTTTCCTTCCCGGCGCGGACCGTCCGGGGATCCCGCGCCGGGACGCCCATTCTCCCGCCGCCATGAGGAGACGCAGGTGACCGAGCCAACCGCCGCAGCGCCGCTTGGGAACGACCCGGGCGATCCCACCGATCCCTACCTGCGTCCGGACCAGACCTTTCCGCGCCTCCTCCCGGAGATGGCGGCCCGGATCGCGGCCTATGGCAGCGAGGAAGCCGTCCCGGCCGGAACCCTGCTCTACCGGCGGGGCGAGCGCGGGGTCGATTTCTTCCTGGTGCTGGAGGGCGAGGTCGAGGTCTTCGAGGAGCACCCGCAAAGCGGGCGCCACGTCTTCGCCACCCACAGCGCCCGCCAGTTCACCGGCGAGATGAACCTCCTGAACGATCGCGAGATCCTGGTGAGCTGCCAGGCCGCGGTCGAGAGCCGGGTGGTCCGGATCGGCCAGCCCTCCTTCCGCCGCCTCCTGGCGGCCGAGGCCGACATCGCCGAGATCGTGATGCGCGCCTTCATCCTGCGCCGGGTCGGCTTCATCCGGCACGGGCTCGGCGGGGTGATCCTCTTGGGCGGCAGCCATGACGGCGGCACCCTGCGCCTGCAGCGCTTCCTGGTCCGCAACGGCTACCCGCACCGCCCGGTGGCCGCCGAGCGGGACACCGAGACCACCGCCGGCCTGATGCGGGAGTTCGGTCTCGCCCCGGCCGACCTGCCCGCGGTGATCGCACCCGGCCGGCTGGTCCTGCGCAACCCCTCCACCTACGAGATGGCCCGGCAGCTGGGCCTGACCGAGCGGATCGACGCGGCGGAGCCGTTCGATCTGGCGGTGGTCGGCGCCGGGCCGGGCGGCCTGGCGGCGGCGGTCTATGCCGCCTCGGAAGGCCTTTCCACCATCGTGGTCGAGCAGGAGGCGCCGGGCGGCCAGGCCGGGACCACCACCCGGATCGAGAACTATCTGGGCTTCCCCACCGGCATCTCCGGCGCCGCGCTCGCCGGACGCGCCCAGGCGCAGGCGCAGAAGTTCGGCGCGCACCTGGCCCTGGCGCGGGCATCCCGGGCACTCCATTGCGCCAGCCTGCCCTACCGGATCGACCTGCAGGACGGCTCCAGCGTGCAGGCCCGCGCGGTCGTGGTCGCGACCGGCGCCCGCTACCGGAAGCTCGACCTGCCGGACTACGACCGGTTCGAGGGCCAGGGCATCCATTACGCCGCCACCGCCATGGAGGCGCGCCTGTGCGAGGCGGAGGAGGTGGCGGTGGTGGGCGGCGGCAACTCGGCCGGCCAGGCCGCCGTGTTCCTCGCCCGCACCGCCGCCCACGTCCACGTGCTGGTGCGCGGGCCGGGCCTGGCCGCCACCATGTCCGACTATCTGGTCCGCCGGATCGAAACCTCGCCGAAGATCACCGTCCACCCCTTCACCGAGGTGGTGGCGCTGGCGGGCGACACGCTGTTGCGCCGGGTGACCTGGCAGGACCGCCAGAGCGGCCAGCAGGAGACCCGCGAGGTCGGCAGCCTGTTCGTGATGATCGGCGCCATGCCCAACACCGAGTGGCTGGGCGACTGCCTGCCGCTGGACGCCAAGGGCTTCGTCCTGACCGGCCAGGACCGGGACGGCCTGGCCCTGCCCTCCCCGTACGCCACCACCACGCCCGGGGTGTTCGCCGTGGGCGACGTTCGCTCCGGCTCGGTCAAGCGGGTCGCCTCCGCGGTCGGTGAGGGCTCGGTGGTGGTTCAGGCCATCCACCGCTTCCTGCACCCGGGCAGCGCCTGACCGCCAGGGACCGGGTCTCGCGCATTTCCTCCCCAGCCGCCGCGCCGCAGCCTTGCCTGCTGCGGCCGTCCCGCAGCCTCGCCCGCCAAGGAGTTCCCGATGCCCTCCTGGAAGATCGCGATCGCCGGCGGGTCGCTGGGCGGCCTGTTCGCCGGGGTGCTGCTGCACGGCGCCGGCCACGACGTGGTGGTGTGCGAGCGCTCGGCCGGCGGCCTGGAGGGGCGCGGCGCCGGCCTGGTGGCGCAACGCGAGGTGTTTCGGATCATGCGCCTGGCCGGCTGCGAGCATCTGGCCAGGATCGGCGTGCTCGCTGCCGAGCGCATCTTCCTGGACCGCTCGGGCAGGATCATCGACCGGGTCGCCCAGCCGCAGACCCAGATCTCCTGGGACCGCCTGTTCCGCAGCTTTCGCGAGCGCCTGCCCGAAGGCCGCTACCTGTTGGGCGCAGAGGTGGTCGCCGCCGGACAGGACGAGGCCTCCGCCCGGCTGCGCCTGGCCGACGGCCGGGTGGTGGAAGCCGAGCTGGTGATCGGGGCGGACGGCCTGGGCTCGGCGGTGCGCGCCGAGGTGGCCGGCGGACCGGTGGCGGCGCCGGACTATGCCGGCTATGCGGCCTGGCGCGGCCTCCTGCCCGAGCGGGACCTGCCCGCCCCGGCGGCACGGGTGCTGCGCGACCGCTTCGCCTTCTTCGACGCGCCCGGCTGCCATGCGCTGGGCTATCTGGTGGCCGGCCCCGACGGATCGGTGGCGCCCGGGGAGCGGCGCTACAACTGGGTCTGGTACCGGCCTGCGCCGGTCGCCGACGGCTCGCTCGCCCGGGCGCTGACCGATGCCGACGGCAAAGCCTACCCCTTCCATCTGCCGCGCGGGCGCATGGCCCGGGCGGATCGCGACGCCCTGGTGGCGGACGCGGCGCGGCTGCTGCCGCCGCCCTTCGCCCTGGCGGTGGCCGCCGAGCCCCGGCCGTTCGTCCAGGGCATCTTCGACCATGTGGCCCCGGCCCTGGCCCGCGGCCGGATCGCGCTTCTGGGCGATGCCGCCGCGGTGGTCCGCCCGCACACCGCGATGGGCGTGGCCAAGGCCGCCGGCGACGCCATGGCCCTGGCCAGGCATCTGGCCGCCGGCGGCGACCCGGTGGCGGCGCTCCTGGCCTACGGTGCCGAGCGCCGCCCGGTCGCCCTTGAGATCGCCGATCTCGGCCGCCGCCTGGGCGCCGCCTTCGCCTGACCCGGCGGCTTCGCAGACCTCAGCCCCGGGCCGGCGGGGTCATGGGCCCGGGGGGTGGCGCGCGCAGCAGGCAGACCAGCAGCAGGCCGGCGATCGCCGCCCAGAACGTCAGCCAGAAGCCGTCGGCATAGGCCATCACCTGCGCCTCGCGCCGGACAAGGTCGGCCAGGCGCTGCAAGGCCGCCGCCTCGGCGGCCCCGGCGCTGCCGCCCAGCGCCTCGAACGGCCGGCGCAGCCCGGCCAGGACATGGCCCGGCTGTCCGTCGCCGGTCGCCACATGCAGGCCCAGGAGGTGGGAATGGACCTGCTCGCGCACGCGCAGCCAGGTGGTCATCACCGCCCGCGAGAGCTCGGTGCCGTCCAGGCGCACCACCTGCAGATAGGCCGAGAACGCGGTGGCCCTGGCCGGGCTCACATTGGCCACGCTGAACACCACGATCGCCAGGAAGGTGACGCCCTGGGCGAAGGCATGGACCAGCGCCAGCGGCACGAAGTCCGCCAGCGCCCAGTCATGGGTGACGAAGCTGCCCATCCAGCCGGCCAGCGCGAAGCAGGTCAGGCCCGCCACCAGGAGGTAGCGCACGTCGACCAGCCGGCTGGCCCAGGCGGCAAGCGGCATGATCGCCAGCAGCGGCAGGGCGGTCCAGGGCAGCAGGAGCCGGCCGATCTGCTCGGGCCGCATCTGGGCGACGCCGGCAAGGAAGCCCGGCACCAGCTGGGCGTTGCTCAGGCTGGTGGTGGCGTAGGCCACCACCAGCACGAGGCCGATCCCGGCATTGCGGGTCAGGATCGCGCTGGCATGGGCCCATGGCTCCCGCACCAGCGCCTCGTTGAGCAGGAAGCCGGCCAGCAGCGCGGCGCCGCCGGCCAGCAGCGCGGTCACCGTGCCGGACTGGAACCAGTCCAGCCGGTTGCCCTGGTCCATCCCGGCATAGATCAGCGCCACCCCGGCCCCGAGCAGCATCATGCCGCCCCAGTCGGCGCTGGCCAGGAGCTGGCGGTTGACCGGCTCGTCCGGCGTGCCCAGCCAGACCAGCAGCCCCATCAGGGGCCCGACCAGGGCGCCCTGCCAGTACAGCCACGCCCAGCCGGCCTGCTGCACGTGGAACCCCACGATCCAGTCGCCGACATTCAGGCTGAACGCCTGGCGGAAGGCGTAGATCGTGATGCCGACGATCCACCAGCGGGTCGGCAGGTTGCGGAAGATGATCGAGATCGTGGCCGGGATGAACGCGCCCAGCAGCAGGCCGTGGACCAGGTGCAGGGCGATCAGGGTCGGGTAGTCGCGCACCAGCGGGATCACGACCGAGACGAGCGCGTAGAGCATGCTGGGCCCTGTCAGCACCCGGTGGGCGCCATACACCGTCACCAGCCAGGCGATTGCCGGGGCGATCAGGATCTGCGGCGCGGTGGCGGCGGTGGCGAGCCAGGACGCCTCGTCGACGCCGAGGCCGAACGCGCCGCGCAGGTCGGGCAGGCCCACCGCGAACAGCCTCGTGTCGAAGCTCACCAGGAAGGCGCCGAGCAGGGCGCCCGCCACCAGCAGGACCGGACGGTTGGCCGGCAGGCCGATCGAGACGGGCCCGGGGGCGAGCCGGCTGGCGGTGCTAGCTGCCATCGGCGCCCTCCTCGGTCCGCCCCGCTTCAGAACCGTCCACCCGGATGCTGGCGACCACCGACATGCCCGGCCGCAGCGCCGCCAGGAGCGGCTGGTCCGGCTCCAGCTCGATCCGGACCGGGATCCGCTGGACGACCTTGGTGAAGTTGCCGGTGGCGTTGTCCGGCGGCAGCAGCGCGAACACCGAGCCGCTGGCCGGCGACAGCCGGGCGACCCGGCCGCGCAGCACCTGGCCTGGAAAGCTGTCGACGGCGATCTCGGCCGGCTGGCCCGGACGGACCCTCGCCAGCTGCGTCTCCTTGTAGCGGGCGGTGACATAGACCCGCGGCAGCGGCACCACCGAGACCAGGCTGGTGCCGGCGGTGACATAGTCGCCGACCCGGACCTGGAAGCGGCCCGCCACGCCCGAGACCGGCGCCGTGATCCGGGTGTAGCCCAGGCGCAGGCGGGCGGCGTCGCGCGCGGCCCGGTCCGCCGCCAGCTGGGCGCGCGCCACCGCCTTCTGCCCGTCCAGCACGGCCAGCTGGCTGCGCCTGGCGCGGACCGCGGCGGCGCTGGCCTTCCAGCTGGCCACGGCTTCCTGATGGGCCGCGGTGGCCTGCTCCAGGCGCTGGCGGGTGCCGGCGATGCCGCCTTCCACCAGCCGGCGCTGCCGCTCGGCTTCCTGGCTGGCCAGCTTTTCCTGCGCCTGCGCCGCCGCCTGCTCGAGCTGCGCCTGCTCGACCAGGGCGCCCTGCAGCTCCGCCTGGTTGCCGAGGTTGGCCAGGCCCGCCTGCGTCGCCCGGACGGTGGCCTCGGCCCCGGCGAGCGCCGCCCGGTAGTCGCCCGGGTCGATCTCCAGGAGCAGCTGGCCCTGCTCGACCTTCTGGAAGTCCTGGACCAGGATCCGGCGGACATTGCCGCCGACCCTGGCGCTCAGCCGGGTGGTGTCGGCATCGATGCTGGCATCGTCGGTGGTCTGCACGTCTGAGGATGCCACCCATGAGTCGAAGCGCGCGTTGGTCGCCCCGACCAGGATCAGCACCGTCAGGACCGCCAGCACCGGCACGGCCAGGCGGCGCAGCCCGCCCGGCGCCGGCGCCGCCGGCAGGGCGGCCGCCGGTTCAGGGCCAGGTGGCGGGACGGGATCCGGTGTCGTCGATGGCATCTGGGGTTCCGCAAACCCGGCGGGACGGGCCGGCATGGACAGGTCGGCCGAACCTAGTCGCGCCTGCCCCCTGCCGATTGACCGATCCGGCCATCCCGGACCCGGTCCGCCCCTGCCCGGTCCGGGCCGTTCTGCCCGGGCCCGGCCGCTGTAGAATCGTCCAAGACAGGCCCGGCGGCCCGGTTTAGAGGGATTCGGAGACTCCATGGTGCCGGGCGAGGCCGCCGGCCGCCCGGCAACGGGATGGCAGCAATCCCGGCGGCCCCGCCCCAACCTCCCGCAATGATGGGCTGCATGAGCGAATCCACCGGCGATCCCTTGCTGTCCGCCCCGACCAGCGGGCTCGCGGCGCGGATGTCGCGCAGCCATGCCGCCGTGCTGACGACGGCGGGCCTGCTGGTGGTGGCGATCTTCTCGATCGACACCTTCACCCGCCTAGGGATCGCGGTGGCGGTCCTCTACGGCGTGGTGGTGCTGATCGCGGCGGGCTTCCTGCGCCGCCGGGGTGTCCTTGCCGTGGCGGCCGGCTGCGCCGTTTTGACCGTGCTGGGCTATCTGCTCTCCCACGGCACCGACGGGTTCGGCTCGGCCGCCATCCGTGCCGCGGTGAGCCTGGTCGCGATCCTGATGACCACGATCCTGGCGCTGCGCTACCAGTCGGCCGGCATGGCCCTGCAGGAGCGCGCGGAGCTCCTGGACCTGACCCACGACGCGGTCCTGGTCCGCGGCATGGACGACGTGGTGGTCTATTGGAACCGGGGTGCCGAGGAGATGTATGGCTGGTCCCGGGCCGAGGCGATCGGCCGGCCGTTCGCAGAGCTGACCCGCACCACCCTGCCCGCCCCGGCCGGGACCATCGAGGCCCAGCTGATGCGCACCGGCCGCTGGGAAGGCGAGCTGGTGCAGCTGCGCCGGGACGGGAGCCGGATCGCGGTGGCCAGCCGCTGGGCGCTGCAGCGGGACGAGCGCGGCCGGTCCACCGGCGTGCTGGAGACCAACACCGACATCAGCGAGCGCCACCGGGCCGAGGAAGCCCTGCGTCAGGCGGAGGCCGAACTCGCCCATGTCACCCGGGTGACCACGCTCGGCGAGCTGACCGCCTCGATCGCGCACGAGATCAACCAGCCGCTGGCGGCGATCGTGACCAACGGCCATGCCGGCCTGCGCTGGTTGCAGCGCGAGGAGCCCGACCTGGGCGAGGTGCGCGCCGCGATCGAGCGGATGATCGCCGACGGCAAACGCGCCGGCGACATCATCTGGGGCCTGCGCGAGCTTTCCCGCAAGGCCATGCCGGAATGCACCGCCGTCGACCTGGCCTGCCTGATCGACCAGGCCCTGGCGCTGGTGCAGCACGAGCTGCTCCGCCACGAGGTGGTGCTGACCCGCGAGGTGCCGGCCGACCTGCCGCCGGTCCAGGGCGACCGGGTCCAGCTCCAGCAGGTGCTCATCAACCTCCTGATCAACGGCATCCAGGCGATGGCGGGCGTGGCGGACCGGCCGCGCGAGCTCTGGGTCCGCGCCCGGCGCCAGGAGGACGGCCAGGTGCTGGTGATGGTGGAGGACCGCGGCACCGGCATCGACCTGGAGATCCTGGACCGGCTGTTCCTGCCGTTCTTCACCACCCGGCCGGACGGGATGGGCATGGGCCTCTCGATCTGCCGCTCGATCGTCCAGGCCCATGGCGGGCGGATCAGCGCCTCCTGCAATCCGGGCCCGGGCGCCACCATCCAGTTCAGCCTGCCGGTCCAAGGAGACGCCGCGCCATGACCGATCCGACCGGGAGCGCCCAGCCCGGAACCGTGTTCGTGGTCGACGACGACCGGGCGATGCGGCTGGCGCTGGACAGCCTGTTCCGCTCGGTCGGCCTGCAGGTCGAGCTGCTGGATTCCACCGCCGAGTTCCTGCCGCGCCGCAAGGTGACCGGCCCCGGCTGCATCGTGCTCGACGTCCGCCTGCCCGGCACCAGCGGGCTGGACTTCCAGGACCAGCTGCGCCGCGACGGCATCCACCTGCCGGTGATCTTCATGACCGGCCATGGCGACATCCCGATGTCGGTGCGGGCGATGAAGGCCGGTGCCATCGACTTCCTGGCCAAGCCGTTCCGCGACCAGGACATGCTGGAAGCGGTGGCCGCCGCCATCGAGCGCGACCGCGCACGGCTGGCCGACGAGACCATGCTGGCGAGCCTGCAGGCCGCCTACGCGACCCTGACCCCGCGCGAGCGCGAGGTGATGGCGCTGGTGGTGACCGGGCTGATGAACAAGCAGATCGCCGCGGAGGTCGGGCTGCAGGAGATCACCGTGAAGATCCATCGCGGCCACATGATGAAGAAGATGAACGCCCGCTCGCTGGCCGAGCTGGTGCGGATGGCCGACCTCCTGGCGCCCAGTCGGCCCGGCCGTCCCGGCATCTAAACCTCCGTATGATTTTCATCCCGTCGCCGGAGGTCCATGGGTGGGCGGTCCCTTCTACCGCCCGACCGGGCATGTCCGCCCGGCGCCACCCCAGGATGTCCCGCTTGGCCGCAGACCCGGTGATCGCGATCATCGACGACGACGCTTCGGTTCGCGCCGCCATGGGCGGGCTGATCCGCTCGCTTGGGTTCGACTGCCGGCTGTTCGCCTCGGCCGAGGAGTTTCTCGCCACGGCGCGGCCGGAGGACATGGACTGCCTGGTGATGGACGTGCAGATGCCCGGCATGAGCGGGCTGGAGCTGCAGCGCCACCTCCAGGCCCGGCACGTCACGGTGCCGGTGGTGATCATCACCGCCTATCCCGAGCCGCAGATCCGCGAGCAGGCGCTCCGCGCCGGCGCCATTGGCTTCCTGGCCAAGCCGTTTCCCGCCGAGGCCATGATCGACTGCCTGGAGCAGGCCCTGCGCCGCCAGGACCCCGATCCGTCGGCCTGACGGCCGGGCATCTTGTCCATCCATGAATGAAATGTTAACGAACGGTCATTCAACGGAGGACGCGACGGGACGGCCGATCCTCGCGTTGGGACGGGAAGCGGCGGGCGTGATCCGGCCGCCTGGACCCGCTCCCCACCCTGGGGCACCGGCGCCCGGAGCAGGCGGCAGGGCGGCCATGGCCGTCCTTCGCCCCTGATCGACCAGCCCTGCCCCCAGCAGCCGCCCTCCCGACGTTGCGGGCGGCGTTCCGGGAGATCGTCATGAGCGATACCATCTCCGAACGAATCGGTGCGCTCTACTACCTCGCCCTGATCCTGCTCGGCATCTGGTTCTGGACCGAGCATGTCGCCCGCTGCATGGCCGAGGGCGCGATCGGCTTCATGGTGCTGGGCCTGTGCGCCGCCCCGGTCGGCTGGATCCACGGCGCCGGGATCGTGTTCGAGTTCTGGTGAAGCCGGCCGCCGCCTCGGGCGGCGCAGCCGGGGCCAGGCCGGCCTGCCCCGGCAAACCTTGGTATAGGTCGGACAGACCTATGCACTGGCTGGATAAACCTGCGCAGAATAGATGCACTCCACCCGACCGGCCTAAGTTCTGATCAGGAAACGCGCCCCGAACGGGCGGGCCGGCCGCAGGATCCAGCGATCCGCCGCCGCCATCCCGTCGGCCTCGGCCAGCGTTTCCCCTGATGCCGGCGGGGTCTCCCCGCGAGAACCCAAGACGCGGGAAACGACCTCCGTGAAGAGCAACTGCACGCCCACGAAGCGATACTCCGCCCATATGCGGATCGAGGCCGCCCAGACGCTCCTGGTCCAGACGCCGCGCGGCGCCCAGCTCGCCGCCACCCGGATCGCCTGCGATCGGCCGGGCCACGGGATGACCGCCCCGCACCCGCGCGAGGACGCCTATCTGGTCTCCTTGCAGCTGCGCGACCTTCCGGGCCTGCGCCTGTGGCGCAACGGCCGCCCAGTGCAGACCGGGACCTTCGCCAACGGCAGCCTCGCCATCTACGACCTGCGCGAGGCCTGGCGCGCCGACCTGTCCAGCCCGTTCGACATGCTGCACTTCCAGCTGCCGCGCGCCTCGCTGGACGAGGCCTGCGGCCGGGCCGGGAGCCGCCGCGCCGCCATGCTGGAGTTCCAGCCCGGCCAGAGCCTGCCCGACCCGGTCGCCAGCCGGCTGGGGCTGGCCCTGCTGCCGGCCCTGCGCCGGCCGGAACAGGCCAGCAGCATCTTCGTGGACCATGTCGCCCTGGCCCTGCACGCCCACATCGTCCAGCGCTATGGCGGCGCCCGGCCCACCCCCGCGGCCACCGGCGGCCTGGCGCCCTGGCAGGAGCGGCGGGTCAAGGAGGTGATCCGCGCCAACCTCGCCGACAACATCCCGCTGGCCAGGCTTGCCGCGGAATGCGGCCTCTCGCTCAGCCATTTCGCCCGCGCCTTCAAGCAGTGCACCGGGATGCCCCCGCATCGCTGGCTCCTGGAGCAGCGGGTCGAGCGCACCCGGGAACTCCTGCGCGAGACGGCCATGCCGCTCGCCGAGATCGCGCTGTCCTGCGGCTTTGCCGACCAGAGCCACTTCAACCGCGTGTTCGCCCGCAGCACCGGGACCAGCCCCGGCGCCTGGCGCCGCTCCCACCGCAGCCAGTTCCAGGCGGCCCCGCTGCTGCCGGCCTCCGATCGGATCCAGCTGCCGGCCTGAGCGGCACCACCCCTTTCCCCACCGGTCGTCCCCTCCCTACGATCGGTGCTTTCGACCCGGCGGTCCTCCTCCCCCCGACCGCCGGGTCTTTTTTTGCCCTGTTTTCCGGGCATCCCGGCCGGCTCCATCCCTTCGCGCACAAAAAAAGAAGGCCCCGGACCGGCTGGTCCGGGGCCTTCGCGCCGGTGGTGGCGCGGCGGAAGGTCAGGCCTTCGCGAACGCCAGCAGGTCGCCGTTGAACGCATCGGGTTGCGTCATGGTCAGGCCGTGCGGGGCGCCGGGATAGACCTTCAGGGTGGCGTCCCGGACCAGTTCGGCGCTCAGGTAAGCAGAGTCCGCGATCGGCACGATCTGGTCGTCGTCGCCATGGACGATCAGGGTCGGGACGTTGATCGCCTTCAGGTCCTGGGTGAAGTCGGTCTCCGAGAACGCCCGGATGCAGTCGTACTCGGCCTTCATGTCGCCCTGCATGCCCATCGCCCAGAACGCCTCGCGCAGGCCGGCGGCGGGATCGGCGCCCGGCCGGTTCGCGCCGAAGAACGGTCCGCTCAAGGTCCGGAAGAACTCCGAGCGGTCGGCCGCCACGCCGGTGCGGATCGCGTCGAAGGTCGCGATCGGCAGGCCGCCCGGGTTGGCCTCGGTCTGGAGCATGATCGGCGGCACCGCCCCCACCAGCACCGTCCTGGCCACCCGCGCGGAGCCGTGCCGGCCAAGATAGCGGACCACCTCGCCGCCGCCGGTGGAATGGCCGACCAGGATCGCGTCCTGCACGTCCAGATGGTCCAGGAGCTGGGCCAGGTCGTCGGCATAATGATCCATGTCGTTGCCCTGCCAGGTCTGGCTGGAGCGGCCATGGCCGCGCCGGTCATGGGCGATCACCCGGAAGCCGTTGCCTGCCATGAACAGCATCTGGGAGTCCCAGGCATCGGCGGAGAGCGGCCAGCCATGGGAGAACACCACCGGCGGACCGGAGCCCCAGTCCTTGTAGGCGATCTCGGTGCCGTCGCTGGTGACGAAGCGGGCCATTGGACCGCTCGCGATCGGGCTCTGGCCGGAGGCCGGCGGGGCGTGCGCTTCCAGGCCGTCGGCGCAGCCCAGGAGCGGCAGGCTCGTCACCGTGATCAGGCCGGCGGCGCCGACCAGGACATGGCGCCGGGACGCCTGGAGTTGGATGACCGGATCGCTTGGGGCCATGCTGTGTCACTCGGGATGGACGTGGGGGGATGCCGGACGAGGGCCTCGGCCGTTGCGGCGAAGGTCCTGCTCGGCCGGCCGGGACAGTATCGCCCGGCGGCCGGCGCCGATCTTGGAGGGAGCGGTGGTTTTTGCATGTTCCGGCCGCGGCCAGGGCGGCCCGCGCGGCAGCAAAACGTCCAAGATCGCGGCGCCCACAGGGGCAAGACTGTTCCCGCTCCGCGAGAGCCGGAGCTCCCCCCACCAGAGAAGGCGCTTACCCCCATGACCATGGACGATGCCAGGACCCGCCGGATGGCGCCGCTGCAGACCCCGGGCGGCCTTGGCGCCAATGCCAAAGCCGACCTTTCGGCGGCGCTGGCCGGCCTGCTCGCCGACATGTTCGCCCTCTACCTGAAGACCAAGAACTTCCACTGGCACGTGTCGGGGCCGCACTTTCGCGACTACCACCTGATGCTGGACGACCAGGCCGCCCAGATCCTGGCCACGACCGACGCCATCGCCGAGCGGGGACGCAAGCTCGGCGGCGCCACGATCCGCTCGATCGGCCATGTCGGCCGGCTGCAGCGGATCGCCGACAACGACGCGGACTTCGTCACGCCCGCCGACATGCTGGCGGAGCTGCGCTCCGACAATGCCGACATGGCGGCGCGGATGCGCGCGATGCACACGCTGTGCGACGAGCATGGCGACGTCGCCACCGCCAGCCTGCTGGAGCCCTGGATCGACGAGGCCGAGGGGCGGGTCTGGTTCCTGTTCGAGGCCGGCCGCCGCGGCTGAGCCGCCAGCGGGATCCGGCCCGCCCGGCATCGCCGGGCCGCGGCCCCTGCGCCTTTGGAGGATCTGGATGACGAAATACACCGTGCCCGGCGTCGGCCCCTATGGCGGGTCGGCCGGGGGCTGGGGCGCCCTGCAGGCGGTGGCCCGGGCGCTGCGCAGCCAGATGGCGGTCACCACCGACCTCCGCGCCCTGCTGCGCGCCAACCAGCCGAACGGGTTCGACTGCCCGGGCTGCGCCTGGCCGGACCCCCGGCACACCTCGTCGTTCGAGTTCTGCGAGAACGGCGCCAAGGCGGTGTCCTGGGAGGCGACCGGCAAGCGGGCCACCCCGGACTTCTTCGCCCGCCACCCGGTCGCCGAGCTCTGGGGCTGGTCCGACCACAAGCTGGAGGACCAGGGCCGCCTGACCCACCCGCTGGCCTACGACCATGGCAGCGACCGGTTCGTGCCGGTCGGCTGGGACGAGGCGTTCGGGCGGATCGGCCGGGCGCTCCGGCGCCTGCCGAGCCCCGACCTGGCCGAGTTCTACACCTCGGGCCGCACCTCCAACGAGGCCGCCTTCCTCTACCAGCTGTTCGTGCGCGCGTTCGGCACCAACAATTTCCCCGACTGCTCGAACATGTGCCACGAGGCCACCAGCGTCGGGCTGCCGGAATCGATCGGCGTCGGCAAGGGCACGGTGTCCCTGGACGATTTCGAGCATTGCGACACGATCTTCTGCATCGGCCACAATCCCGGCACCAACCACCCCCGCATGCTGGCCACCCTGCGCGCCGCCGCCCGGCGCGGCGTGCCGATCGTCGTGCTCAACCCGCTCAAGGAACGCGGCCTGGAGCGGTTCACCGCGCCGCAGAGCCCGGTGGAGATGCTGACGCTCGGCGCCACGCGGATCGCCTCGTCCTACCTGCAGGTGAAGGTCGGCGGCGATGTGGCGGCGCTGCAGGGCATGATGAAGGCGCTGCTGGAAGCGGACGCGCGCGAGCGCGCCGAAGGCGGCGACGGCCTGCTGGATCGGGCCTTCATTGCCCAGCACACCACCGGCTTCGCCGTTCTGGCCGACCAGCTGGCCGGCCTTGCCTGGGAGGCGGTCGAGCAGGCTTCCGGCCTGCCGCGCGCCCGGCTACGGGAAGCCGCCGCGATCTATGCCGGGGCCAGCCGGGCGATCGTCTGCTACGGCATGGGCATCACCCAGCACCGCCACGGCACCTCCAGCGTCCAGCAGATCGCCAACCTCCTGCTGCTGCGCGGCAATATCGGCCGCAAGGGTGCCGGGATCTGCCCGCTGCGCGGCCATTCCAACGTCCAGGGCGACCGCACCGTCGGGATCACCGAGGCGCCGGCCGCCGAGTTTCTGGAGCGGCTGGGCCGCGAGTTCGGGTTCACCCCGCCCAGTGCGCGGGGCCACAATGCCGTCGAGGCGGTCCAGGCGATCGGCGCGGGACGCTCGCGGGCGATGGTCTGCCTGGGCGGCAACCTCGCGGTGGCGATGGCCGATCCGGAGCTTGTGTTCGCCGGGATGCGCCGGCTGGACCTGGCGGTCCATGTCGCCACCAAGCTCAACCGCTCGCACCTGCTGACCGCCGGCGAGACCATCCTCCTGCCCTGCCTCGGCCGCACCGAGATCGACCTGCAGGAGACCGGCGCGCAGGCGGTGACGGTCGAGGATTCCATGTCCATGGTGCATGCCTCGCGCGGCGGGCTGGAGCCGGCCTCGCCGGAGCTGCGCTCCGAGCCGGCCATCATCGCCGGGATCGCGGCGGCCACCCTGCCCGGCTGCGGGATCGACTGGGCGTGGCTGATCGCCGACTATGACCGGATCCGCGACCGGATCGAGGCGGTGTTCCCGGACTTCGCCGGCTACAACCGGCGCATCCTGGAGCCGGGCGGCTTCCGCCTGCCGGTCGCCGCCGCCGAGCGGGTCTGGCACACGCCCACCGGCAAGGCCTGCTTCCTGCCGGCCCCGGGCGACGCCCAGGCCCCGCCCGTCCGCGACCCGCAGGCGCTGCTCCTCACCACGATCCGCAGCCACGACCAGTACAACACCACCATCTACGGCCTGGACGACCGCTACCGCGGCATCACCGGGCGGCGGGACGTGGTGTTCATGAACGCGCAGGACCTGGCGGCGCTCGGGCTGGTTCATGGCGAGCGGATCGACCTGGAGGCGGTGGACCCGGCCGAAGCCGGCGCCCGGCCGCCACGGGTGCTGTCCGGGATGACCGCGGTCGCCCACGACATCGCGCCGGGCTCGGCCGCCGCCTACTACCCCGAGGCCAACATCCTGGTGGCGCTGGACGACCACGACCCGCGCAGCGGAACGCCGTCCTACAAGTCGGTGCCGGTGCGGATCCGCAAGGCAGCCGCCGCCGCGGCCTGATCCGGGCGGCATCGGCGGCGCCGGCGGCAGGCTGGCGGCAACGGAATCGGCTCGGCGCTCGCAACCTGCCGGCGACTGGCGCGTTGACCGGGTGCCCGTTTGTGCTCGGGCACAGCTGCGCGGCCCGATCCAGGAGTTGAGACGCCGTGGTTATCGTATCCCCCTTCGATTTGCCGAGGCCGCTTCACCCGCTACATTCCATTCTCCTGGCCTTTCCGCTGCCGCTGTTCCTGGGAGCGTTGCTCAGTGACATCGCCTACTGGAGAACCTTCGAGATCCAGTGGGCCAATTTCTCGTCCTGGCTCATCGCCGGCGGGCTGCTGGTGGGCGGCTTCGCCCTGCTTTGGGCGCTGATCAACGTGTTCCGCAGCGAGCGTGGGTACAGGCGGCGCCCGCTCGCCTACTTCGCGGTACTGCTCGTCATGTGGGTGGTCGGCTTCTTCAACGCCCTGGTCCACGCCAAGGATGCGTGGGCGACCATGCCCGAGGGGCTGTACCTGTCGGTGGCGACGGTGCTGCTGGCGCTGGCCGCCTCCTGGATCGGCTATTCCGGGTTCCGCACCGGAGAGGTGGAATGATGCGCTCCTCCCATGTGATCGGCGCCGTCGCGCTGGCGCTGTCCGCCTCGATCGGCGGGTCGGCGGTCTTCGCGCAGCAGGTCCAGTACGGCCGCAACCCCGACCTGCCCGAGCCGCATCGCGGCCTCCTGCCGGCCATGACCATCCCCCGGCCGGCCAATTTCGGCGACGAGCTTCCCACGGTGCCGGAGGGTTATGCCATCCAGGCGATCGCTACGGAGCTGAAGATCCCGCGCCAGACCCTCTTGCTTCCCAACGGCGACATCCTGGTCGCGGAGGGCTCCGGCGGCAACGCGCCCGCACTCCGGCCCAAGGACATCGTCGCGGGCTTCATCAAGAGCCTGGGCAAGAGCAAGGTGGAGGCCGGCAACCGGCTGACCCTGCTGCGCGACGGCGATGGCGACGGCACCTACGAGCAGCAGGGCGTCTTCGCCGACAACCTCAACGCCCCTTATGGCCTGGCGCTCGCCAACGGCTACATCTACGTGGCCAACCAGGACGCGCTGGTGCGCTTCCCCTATGCCGACGGCCAGACCGAGGCCGAGGGCCCGCCGGAAAAGCTCGCCGACCTGCCCTCGGAGATCAACCACCACTGGACCAAGGCGCTGACCGTCAGCCCCGACGGCGAGTTCCTCTATGTTGGCATCGGCTCCAACAGCAACATCACCGAGCGTGGGCTGGAGGTCGAGGCCAACCGGGCGATGATCTGGCAGATCGACGCCGAGACCGGCCTGCACAAGCCCTATGCCACCGGCCTGCGCAACCCGACCGCGCTGACCTTCCAGCCGGACACCGACCAGCTCTGGGCGGTGGTGAACGAACGGGACGAGTTCGGCTCGGACCTGGTGCCGGACTACCTGACCACCGTGCAGGAGGGCGGCTTCTACGGCTGGCCCTACAGCTACTGGGGCCAGCATGTCGATCCGCGGGTGCGGCCGCAGGACCCGGACAAGGTCGCCTCGGCGATCACCCCGGACTATGCGCTGGGCTCCCACGTGGCGGCCCTGGGCGTGGCCTTCTCGAACCCGGCCATGGGCGAGGCGTTCGCCGACGGCGTGTTCGTGGGCGAGCACGGCAGCTGGAACCGCGAGGAGCCGTCCGGCTACAAGGTGGTGTTCGTGCCGTTCCAGGACGGCCAGCCCGCCGGCGACCCGGTGGATTTCGTGTCCGGCTTCCTGAATGCGGAAGGCAACACCCGCGGCCGCCCGGTCGGGGTGACGGTGGATCCGGAGGGCGCCCTGATCGTCGCCGACGACCTGGCCAACACGATCTGGCGGGTGACGCCCACGGGCTCCCCCTCGGCCGACGCGGGAGCGGCCGTGGACGCGCAGTAGGCAGGGTGGCCGATGCCGGAACGGGCCTGAGGCTGGGCTGAGGCGGACGCCGGGGCTCAGCCCTGGCCCGCCGCAGGAAGGCTGAACTGGAACAGGCTGCCGTGCGGGCTGCGCGGCAGCGCCCACAGGCTGCCGCCATGCGCTTCGACGATCGAGCGGCAGATCGCCAGCCCCATGCCCATGCCGTTCGGCTTGGTGGTGAAGAACGCGTCGAAGATCCGGCCGGCCTCTGCCGGATCCAGCCCGGCCCCGTTGTCCTCGACCCCGACCAGCACCTCGCCCGCCTCGCCGGCCCGGGTGGTGACCCGCAGCAGGCGGGCGCGGTCGTCGAGCTCGGCCATCGCCTCCACCGCGTTGATGATCAGGTTGAGCACGACCTGCTGGAGCTGGACCCGGTCGCCGGTGACCGCCGGCAGGCCGCTGGCCAGGTCGGTCTCGACCGTCACCCACTGGCGGCGGACCTCGCCGCGGGTCAGCACCAGGATGTCGTTCACCAGCTCGTTGATCTGGATGGCGGCGGGCTCCACGGCGCTGTTGCGCACCATGCCGCGGATGCTGCGGACCACGTCGCCGGCGCGGTGCCCGTCGCGCACGATCCGCTCCGCCGCCGCACGCGCCTCGTCCAGGTAGCGGATGCAGGTCCCGGCATTGGTGACGATCGCGGTGAGCGGCTGGTTGACCTCGTGCGCGATCGAGGCGGCCAGCTCGCCCATGGTCGCCAGGCGGGCGACGCTGGCCAGGTCGGCCTGGGCCCGGCGCAGGGTCTCCTCGACCCGCCGCCGCTCGGACACGTCACGGAACACCAGCACCGTGCCGATGATGGCGCCGTGGTCGTCGACGATCGGCGAGCCGCTGTCGTCGATCGGGATCTCCCTTCCGTCCCGGGCCAGCAGGAGGGTGTGGTTGGCCAGGCCCACCACCTTGCCCGAGCGCAGCACCTTGGCGGCCGGGTCCTCGACCGTCGCACGGCTGTCCTCGTTGACGATCCGGAACACCGTGGAAAGCGGCAGGCCCAGGGCCTCGGCCTGCGGCCAGCCGGTCAGCGCCTCGGCCACCGGGTTCATGAAGGTGATTCGGGTCTGGTCGTCGGTGGCGATCACCGCGTCGCCGATGCTGGACAGGGTCGCCACGAAGCGGCGCTCGCTCTCGCGCAGCCGCCGCTCCGCCGCATGCTTGTGCACCGCCATCTCGATGGCGGTGCGCAGCTGCGAATCCTCGAACGGCTTGAGCAGGTAGCCGAACGGCTCGGTCCGGCTGGCGCGCTGCACGGTCTCCTCGTCGGCATAGGCGGTCAGGAACACCACCGGGATCTGGCAGCGCTCGCGGATCTGCTGGGCCGCGTCGATCCCGTCCAGGTCGCCCTCCAGCCGGACGTCCATCAGCACGAGGTCGGGACGCAGCTCCAGCGCCATGGCCACGGCGTCCTCGCCGCGCGCGGTGGCGCCGACCACCTCGTGGCCGATCCGGGTGAGCTGCACCCGGATGTCGCGGGCCACCACCCGGTCGTCCTCGACGATCAGGATCCGGGACGGGGTCATTGCGGCAGCTCGCCAGGTCCGTCCGGCCGGCGCCCGTCCAGCCTGTGCCCCTCCAGGTCGAAATCGATGGTGAAGCGGGTGCCATGGTCGCGCTGCACCTCGATCTCACCGCGCAGCTGCTGGACCAGGTCGTGGACCAGCTGCAGGCCGAGCGTGTCGCTCCGGGCCGGGTCGGCGGGCATCCCCACCCCGTCATCGGCCACGCTCAGCCGGCAGCGCCGGCCGGCCAGGAGCCGCATCTCGACCTGCACCTGGCCGGACCGGCGGTCGGGAAAGGCATGCTTCAAGGCGTTGGACACCAGCTCGTTGACGATCAGGCCGCACGGCACCGCCCGGTCCAGGTCGAGCTGGAGGTCGTCGACCCGGGTGGACAGCTCGATCTGTTGGCCGCGCGAGCCATAGGCGCGCAGGATGTGCGCGCAAAGGCTCTTGATGTGCTCGTCCATGGCGATCCGGGCGAAATTGCCGGCCCGGTAGAGATTCTCGTGGACCAGCGCCAGCGAGCGGACCCGGTTGCGGCTGTCGGTGAACAGCTCGGCCACCGCCGGGTCGTCGACATGGGACGCCTGCAGGCTGAGCAGGCTGCTGACCAGCTGGAGGTTGTTCTTCACCCGGTGGTGGACCTCCTTGAGCAGGGCCTCCTTTTCCTCCAGCTCGGCATTCTCCAGCGAAAGCGCGGCCTGGGACGCCAGGAGCTTGAGCAGCGCGCCGCGGGTGGGCGTGAAGACGTGGGGCGCCTGGCTGTTCTCCAGGTAGAGCAGGCCAGTGAGTTGCGCCTGGCGGACCAGCGGGATGCACAGGACCGAGCGGCAGCGGCGCTGGCGGATATAGGCGTCTTCCGCGAAGGGCGGGCTGGTCAGGGCGTCGTCCAGGAGCACGCTGTCCCGGGTGCGGATCGCGTAGTGCAGCACCGAGGGCGGCGCGTCGGCTGGGCCCAGCAGGCTGCGCCGGCACTGCACGTCGACCGCGCCCTGGACGGTGCGCGCCTCCGCCTCGATCCAGAGCTGGTCGGCACGCGGCACCACCAGCAGGCCGCGGTCGGCCCCGGCATGTTCCAGGGCGATCACCATCAGCTTGTCGATCAGCCGGGTGAGCACCGCCTCGCCGGCGATCGCCTGGGCGGATTTCAGGATGGTGGCGAGGT
Organism: Geminicoccus roseus DSM 18922; assembly: GCF_000427665.1. NCBI lineage: Bacteria > Pseudomonadati > Pseudomonadota > Alphaproteobacteria > Geminicoccales > Geminicoccaceae > Geminicoccus > Geminicoccus roseus. The sequence continues at coordinate 4,052,595 of NZ_KE386572.1, read as the reverse complement.
CCAGCTGCTCGACCGGGCTGGCCGGCCGGGCAGCGGGCGCCGCACTCCGCGCGGCAGCGCCCGGCATGGCGTGGTCGAGCTGGCGGACCTTGCCCTCGGCGCCCAGCCGCCGGTAGGCGTCCCTGGCCAGCTGCAGGAAGGCCAGCGCCATGGCCGGCATGGCCTCCGCCTGGCAGCAGCGCGCCGCCGCCTCGGCCGCCAGCGCCTCGACCTGGGGAAAGGCATGGGTCCTGGCCTCAGCCATCGCCTGCTCGAACAGGCGCAGCGCGTCCAGCCCCTGCCCGTCCAGCCGGGCGATCTCGCCGGCGACCAGCAGGGAGCGGTGCCGGAAGTTCTCCGGCGCATGCTCGGCCCAGCTGGCGAGCTGGGCGGCATGGCGGCCGAGCTCTTGGCGCAGCGCCGCGCGCCGTTCGGGCGGGGCCTGGCGGAACCAGGCAGCGCGCGCCAGAGCGGCGTGGACGTGGAACTCCACCAGCTCCAGGTGCCCGCCCGTGGTCCAGAGCAGCGGCTCCGCCCGCTCCGCGGCCGCCAGCGCTCCGGCCACGTCGCCGGCCACGCAGCGCGCCTGCAGCTTGCGGATCCAGTACCAGCAGGCCGCGATGCACAAGCCCGGGTCGGCCTCCAGGTGCCGCTCGAACGCCGCCTCCTCGAAGATCGGCCCGTCGTCGAAGCTGCCCAGCACCGGGGTCAGCCCGCGCAGGCTGCGCACCAGGTGGAGCTGGGTCGTGATGATGTCGGCGATCAGGCCGAACTTCGCCCGCACCACATAGGCGAGCTTGCGCTCGGCCTCGCGCTGCACCTCGCCCAGCGGGTCGCCCGCCGCCAGCATGTTGCTGATCAGCGTGCAGCTGCTGAACCCGGCATAGGTGAGGTCGCCGGCCTCCTCGGCCCGCTCGAACGCCTGGCGCAGCCAGGGCCGGCCCTCGCGCATCGGCCGGGTCCAGGGCAGCACATGGTAGGCGAAGCACATGGTGACCCGGGGCTCGAAGCGGGTCAGCCCGCGCGCCGCCACCAGGTCGAACCCGGTCCGCCCGAACCGGTAGCCGGCCTGGTAGGCGCCGAACTGCGGCCCCAGCACCATGCCCAGATAGGCCATCGCCAGGCAGGAGGCGTCGGTCAGGCCGTTCTCGCGGCTCAGGTTCACCATGCGGCACAGGACCAGGCAGACCAGGTTCTGGTCGGTGAAGAAGGCCGGCGGCAGCACCGCGGTCAGCACGTCGAGCTTGGCCCGCACCGACGGGTCGGTCAGCAGCGGCAACCCGGCATAGTCGCCGATGGCGTCCGCCTCGATCTGCCGGCGGATCGGCGCGTACTCGGCCAGCACCTCCGCCCGGGTCGGATGGGCCTGCCAAGCGATCCCCGCCCCGCGCAGATGCGCAAGGCAGGTCTCGACCGCCTGGTCGAAGCGGCCCTGCGCGGTGAAGGAGGTGATCTGCAGCCAGGCGACCGCCGCCCGGTCGAGCGGCCCCAGCTCCCGGGCGGCCAGGGCCGCCAGCCGCCGCTCCGAGCGGGCGAGGTCGCCGGTCAGGAACTCGCACTCGGCCAGCTGGAGCTCGATGTCGAAGGCCAGCCCCGGACAGCGCTGCCAGGCCTCATCCGGCAGGAGGCGCTGGCCTGCCTGCAGATAGGCTGCCGCCGAGCCGAAGGCGGTGGCGGCCCGCGCCCGCCCGGCGGCCGCCAGGTTGAGCGCCGCCACCCGCTCCCGCTCCTCCGGGTCGGTGATCAGCTCCAGGGCGCGATCCAGCTGGCCCACGATCTCGAAGATAAACTCGGAGCCCGGCGCGCCGCCCAGCCGGGCCGCCAGGATCCGGCCGATCCGCAGGTGCAGGGCCGGCCGCTCGGCCGGCGGCACCAGCCCGTAGGCGGCTTCCTGGACCCGGTCGTGCAGGAAGGCCCAGCCCTCGCCCGCAGGCACCACCAGCCCCGCCGCCAGCGCCTCGCCGAGCGCCGCCCGGACCTCCGCCTCCGGCCGGCCAGAGGCCAGCGCCAGCACCGGCGCGGAAGCGCGGTTGCCCAGGCAGGCGAGGATCCGCACGACCCCCAGGCCCGGCTCCGCCAGCCGGCTCAGCCGGGCCGCCATCAGCTCCACGACGTTCTCGGTCAGGTCCTTGGCGCGGATCCGCTCCAGGTCCCAGCCCCAGGCGCGGGCCTGCGGGTCGAACAGCAGCAGGCCGTCCTCAGCCAGGGTGCCCAGGAACTGGATGGTGAAGAACGGGTTGCCGCCGGTCTTGGCGAGCACCAGGCGCGCCAGCGGCCAGGCCCGGCCGACCGGCACGCGCAGCGTGTCGGCCAGCAGCCGCGCCATGTCGGAGGGGGCCAGCGGGCCCAGCACCAGCTCGACCACCGGCGCCCCGGCCGCCCGGATCGCCTCCAGCCGGGCGGCGAGCGGATGGTCCGGGCCGACCTCGTTGTCGCGATAGGCGCCGACCAGCAGGAGATGGCGGACCTGCGGGTCGGTCGCCAGCAGCTCCACCAGGTCCAGGGTCGCCGGGTCCAGCCATTGCAGGTCGTCCAGGAACAGGACCAGGGGATGCTCCGGCCGGGCGAACACCCCGACGAACTGGACGAACAGCTTGTGGAAGCGCTGCTTCGCCTCCTGGGGCGGCACCTCGGGCAAGGGCGGCTGCGGGCCGGTGACCAGCTCCAGCTCGGGGATCAGGCCGAGCAGCAGCCGGCCATGGCTGCCCAGGGCCGCCTGCAGCTTCCCCCGCCAGGCCTCCAGCTCCGCGTCGCTGCCGCCCAGGATCTGGCGGATCAGGCCCTGGAAGGCCGGGGCCAGGGTGGCGTAGGGCACCATGCGGGCGTGCTGGTCGAACTTGCCGGACGCGAACAGACCCTGGGAGGCCAGCATGGTCTTGTGCAGCTCGGCCACCATCGACGACTTGCCGATCCCGGCATAGCCGGAGACCAGCACCAGCTCGGTCCGGCCGAGCCTGGCGACCCGGGCGAACGAGGCGGCCAGCGCGGCGGTCTCCCGCGCCCGGCCATACAGCTCGCCCGGGACCAGCAGCCGGTCGGGCACGTCCTGGCCGCCCTGGGGGAACAGCTCGATCCGGCCGAGCGCCCGCCACTCGGCCAGGCAGCGGCGCAGGTCGGCCTCCAGCCCGGCGGCGGTCTGGTAGCGGTCCTCGGCGGCCTTGGCGAGCAGCCGCAGGACGATCGCCCCGACCATGGGCGGCAGGCCGGGATTGCGCTGGCAGGGCGGCGGCGGCGGCATCGCCACGTGGGCGTGGATCCATTCCAGCGGCTCGGACGCGGTGAAGGGCAGCGTGCCGGTCAGCATCTGGTAGAGCGCGACGCCCAGGGCGTAGAGGTCGCTGCGCCCGTCGACCGAGCGGTTCATGCGGCCGGTCTGCTCGGGCGCCATGAACGGAAAACTGCCGACGATGGTCTGCACCGGCAGCAGGGGCTGGCGCACCCGGGGCAGCCTCGTGGCGATCCCGAACCCGGTCAGCCGGACCTGGCGGGCGGCATCCGCCATCAGGTGGGCCGGCCGGACATCCTGGTGGACCAGGCCCACCTGGTGCAGGCGGGCCAGGCAGGCGGCGGCACCGGCGGCGATCTCCAGGGCGGCGCCCAGCTCCATCGGCCGGCTGCCGGCCGAGCGCAGCGGCTCGCCGCTCGGATCCTCCAGCAGCAGCATCACCCGCCCGTCCGGCCGGACGATCTCCAGGGGCCGCACCGCCCAGGCGGGATCGAGGAGGTCGGCCAGGCCGTGCTCGTGCTCGATCCGCGCGAGGGCGGCCGGGCCTGGCAGGTCGGCGGCGGGCATGCGCAGGAGGACCGAGCCGTCGCCGTGCCGCCGCCGCGCGCGGAACAGGACCAGCTCGTCCTCGTCCTGCAGCAGCTCCAGCATGTGGCCGGGCAGGTCCACCCGATAGCGCTCCGCCCTGTCCACCGCCTGCCCCCGAAAAGGCTCGCCGTCCGCCCGGCCTGCCGGTCCATGCGCGGCCGCCCTGGCGGCGATGCACGAACTTGCCCCCTTGCATGGAAGCCCCGGGCGGTCTTGTACATAGCGGCCTTCGTTCAAGGCGCGGGCGAGCGATCATGGAGCACCCGGCTTGACCAGCCAGACCTCGACATGGCCGACCTCGGACCGGGCCGCCCCGGTGGTGCTGGTGGTCGACGACGACCAGGCGGTGCGCGAGGCGCTGGGCCATCTGTTCCGCTCGGTGGGGCTGGAGGTGGCGCTGTTCGACAACGCGCTGGATTCGGTGCGCGGGCCGTTGCCCGACGCCGCCTGCTGCCTGGTGCTCGACATCCGGCTGCCGCAGGTGAGCGGGCTGGACTTCCAGCACCGCCTGGCGGAGGCCGGCATCGAGATCCCGATCGTGTTCATGACCGGCCATGGCGACATCCCGATGTCGGTGCGGGCGATGAAGGCCGGGGCGGTCGACTTCCTGACCAAGCCGTTCCGCGAGCAGGACATGCTGGACGCGGTCTCGGCCGCCCTGCAGCGCGACCGCCAGCGCCGCGAGGCCGGCGGGATCCTGGAGGGGCTGCGCGCCCGGCTGGCCGGGCTCAGCCCGCGCGAGCAGGAGGTGATGCGGCTGGTCTGCGCCGGGCTGATGAACAAGCAGATCGCGGCCAGGCTGGGCCTGAGCGAGATCACCGTGAAGGTGCACCGCCGCCACGTCATGGAGAAGATGGAAGCCGGCTCGCTGGCCGAGCTGGTGCGCATGGCCGGCCGGCTCGGCCAGGGTCGCGCGGAGCGCTGACGCCTGGCACGAGGGCCGGGGGTCAGGCCGCCTGCGGGATCCGGGCGATCACCTTGATCTCGAAGTCGAAGCCGGCCAGCCAGGTCACCCCCACCGCGGTCCAGTTCGGATAGGGCTTGTCGGGGAAGATCCGGTTCCGGACCTCCGAAACCGCCGGGAACTGGCTGGCCGGGTCGGTGTGGAAGGTGGTCACGTCCACCACGTCGTCGAAGCCGCAGCCGGCGGCCTGGAGCACCCCCTCGAGATTGTCGAACGCCAGCTGGACCTGGCTTGGGAAGTCCGGCTCCGGCGAGCCGTCCTCCCGGCTGCCCACCTGCCCGGAAACGAACAGGAGGTCGCCGGAGCGGATTGCCGCCGAGTAGCGATGCTTGTCGTAGAGGTCCTGCCGCCGCGCCGGGAAGATCGCGTCACGCATGGTCATGGTCTGCTCCTTGGGTGGCGAGGCGGCCGCACGGACCATCTTCTGGCCGGCGCGCCGATTTGGTATACGCCTCGTATGTGAGACTATTTCCGCATACGCTTCGTATGTCAATTGGCATACGAAGCGTATGGGAAACTTTCTGGAGACGCTCCGTGGCCCCCCGACGCCGAGCCGAGATGGTCGAGGAAACCCGCGCCAAGCTGGTCCGGGCGGCGCGCCAGGCGTTCGCCGCCAAGGGCTATGCCGCCGCCTCCATGGACGACCTGACCGCCGATGCCGGGCTGACGCGCGGCGCGCTCTACCACAATTTCGGCGACAAGAAGGGCCTGCTGCAGGCGGTCGTGGCCCAGATCGACGAGGAGATGCTGGCGCGGATGCAGGTCGCCCGCGACCAGGCGGAAACGGTCTGGCTGGGCCTGCTCGCGGAAAGCATCGCCTATATCGAGATGGCGCTGGAGCCGGAGATCCAGCGCATCATGCTGCTGGACGGCCCGGCCGTGCTGGGCGACCCGTCCGGCTGGCCGAACCAGAACGCCTGCCTGCGCCGCACCGCCCAGACCATCCAGGCCCTGATCGACGAGAACACGATCCGCCCGGTCGACCCCGAGGCCGCCGCGCGCCTGCTCAACGGCGCCGCGCTCAGCGCCTCGCTCTGGATCGCTGCCTCGGACGATCCCCATGCCGTCCTGCCCAAGGCGGTCGAGACCTTCCGTCACCTGGCCGCCGGCCTGCTGCGTTCCTGACCTCCGGGGCCGGTCGTTCTTGCCGCAGCAGATCGACCTCGGCGGCCAGGCGTGGTCAGGGCTTCATCACGATCGGCGGCGGCACCCAGGCGCCGGTGACGGCAGCCTCACCAGGCTGGTAGGCCCGGATATAGAGGGAAAAGGGACCTTCCGGCGCCGGCAGCCAGTTCGACTCCTTGTCCGCACCCGGCGAAGCCTGCTGGACATGGATCGTCAGGCTGCCGTCCGGGTTGCTCTGCAGCGTCTTGTTCTTGGTGCCGAGCGAGAACCGGTTCAGCTCGTTCGGCGCGAAGAAATGCTCCTGGTTGTAGAGCGTCAGCGACCAGAACCCTTGCACCGGCGGCGTCTGGCCAGGAGCGAAGGTGACGGAATACGCATGCGCACCGTCGAGCCGCTGGCCGGTGCTGTCGAAATCGGCGCCGTAGTACAGCGTCTCCTCGGGCACGTTCGAGAACATGTTGCCTTTGGCGGTCGCGGTGCGCTGGAAATAGCCGGTGCCGAAGCGAGCCGAGTTCTTCTGGGTCCGCCAGCCATTGCCGGCCTCGACGCCGTTGTTGCTGAACTCGAACATCGGGCCGACGATCTCGGCCTCCGTGGTCGCGGCGACATCCTGCAGCGCCTGCTTCAGCGCCGGGTCATCCTTGGCAGCGTCGAGGATCTGCCGGATCCAGGCGTAGAGGGCCTCCTCTCCGGGCAGCGGCGGCACCTGGTCCATCACCTCCGGCAGCTGCTCGAAGAAGCGCTCCGGCACCACCCACTGGGTTTCCCCGGACCCGGACTGTTCGGGTTGCGGGATGACCGGCGCCTCGGACCAGTCGGTGGTCGTCATCCGGCCCTGGTATTCGGACAACGGGTAGGCGGAGACCTGGTCCACCAGCGGCTGGATCGCCGCCCGGTCCGCGGCGGTGTCGTCCATGAAGATGCGCGGGAAGACGGCGCCGACATGGGTGCTTGAGCGAAAGACTGCCCGGATGCCTTCCGGCACGTCGCCCTCCCAGTCCGGGCCGACTAGCAGGTAGTGGCCGGGAGCACTTCCGTATTGCCGGCCGAGCCGGGCAAAGGAATCACTGCGCTGGTCGACGATCTGGTAGACTCAGAACCGCTCCCCGAAATCCGGCACCTGCACCACGACCGGCTCCTGCGCCAGGTCGAGGAACCCGGCGCCATAGACGACGTCCTGGTTGGGCGAGGTGACGAAGCGCTGTTCCGGCGCGAGATAGTCCGAGAGCATCGCGAGGCGGTTGGTCGGGGCCACCGGCAGGACCCCGCCGAGCAGGCCCGGCTCGGGCGCGGCTGCGAAAAGCTTCAGCCGGTTCTGCATGTTCACCAGCGGCCATCCCCAGAGATAGGCCACCCGCCCCACGGCGGCGGCATACTCCCCGCTGAGCGGAGCCCCGGCGACAGGTCCGGGGACATCGATGGCTGCCTGCGGCCGAGGCACCTGCCCGGGCGGCACTTCGGAGGATTGCGCCGATACTGGCGATGCCAGGCTCGCGACGAGCATCGCCATGCTCAGGGTGGGTACGCTGCGCACGATGGTCATGGGAAGCCTCTCCGGCCGGTTCCGCCTGGAATGGATATGGCAACGATTTCAGCTCGGGTCGACCGGTCGAACCGGGACGGTGTGAGGGGATAAAGCGATCACTTCGGGAGCATGAACGCGAAGCTGCCCCGGGACTGGCTTTTCCAGGCCGGAGGGGCCGCCATCCCGGCCTGCTGCGCCCCCCGCCCCCGATGCGGCCCTCGATACGGTCGCTGCACACAGGACAGCGATTGCCGATTCAATAATGCAACGTTATAACGTTCCGGCACCTTATCCGCCCCCGGGGCGGATCCTTCTTTCATCGCAAGGAATGCAGCATGCAGCGCCAACAGCTGCCCGACGGGTTGCCTGCCCCACGCCTTCCGGTGACCGTGCTTTCCGGCTTCCTCGGGGCCGGCAAGACCACCCTGCTCCACCACATCCTGCACAACCGCGAGGGCCGGCGGGTCGCGGTGATCGTCAACGACATGTCCGAGGTGAACGTCGACGCGGCGCTGGTGCGCGAGCAGGGCGGCCTGTCCCGCACCGAGGAGAAGCTGGTCGAAATGACCAACGGCTGCATCTGCTGCACGCTGCGCGACGACCTGCTCCAGGAAGTGGCGCGGCTCGCGGCGGAGGGCCGGTTCGACCATCTGGTGATCGAGGGCACCGGGATCGCCGAGCCGCTGCCGGTCGCCGCCACCTTCGAGTTCCGCGACGAGCACGACCGCTCGCTCTCCGACGTGGCGCGGCTGGACACCATGGTGACCGTGGTCGACGCGGCCAGCCTGCTGCAGGGCTATGCCAGCAGCGACCTTCTGGCCGACCGGGGCGAGACCGCCGGCGAGGGCGACACGCGCAGCCTGGTGGACCTCCTGGTCGACCAGATCGAGTTCGCCGACGTGATCGTGCTGAACAAGGTCTCGCTGGTCGCCCCCGACCGGCTGGCCTCGGTCCGCGCGGTGGTCCGGGCGCTCAACCCCGACGCCCGCCTGGTCGAGACCGACTTCGCCCGGGTGCCGCTGGACGAGGTGCTGGACACCGGCCGGTTCGACTTCGAGCGGGCCCACCAGCACCCCCTCTGGTACAAGGAGCTGAACGGCTTTGCCGACCATGTTCCCGAGACCGAGGAATACGGGATCAGCAGCTTCGTCTACCGCGCCCGCCGGCCGTTCCATCCAGCACGGTTCAGCGCGTTCCTGGCCGCCACCTGGCCGGGCCTGATCCGGGCGAAAGGCCTGTTCTGGCTGGCGACGCGGCCGGCCCATGTGGGCGAGATGAGCCTGGCCGGCGCCATCTGCCGGACGGAGCCGCTGGGCCTGTGGTGGGCGGCGGTGCCGCGCCAGCGATGGCCGGACGACCCGGCCTGGCGACGCCAGCTCCAGGGGCGCTGGGCACTCGGCTGGGGCGACCGCCGCCAGGAACTGGTGTTCATCGGCCAGGACCTGGACCGGGCCGCGATCAGCGCCGCCCTGGACGACTGCCTGGTCGGCCAGGAGGACGGGTCCGGCTTCGACCCCGCCCACTACAGCCACCTGGCCGACCCGTTCCCCAGCTGGGAGCGCGCGGCCGCATGACCCTGCGCTCGGCGACGCGCGACCGGCGCAGGCTTCCGGCCGCTGCCCTGCCCGCCACCCTCCTGGAGCTCCTGCGCCAGGCCGGCCGCCCGGTCGGCGCCTATGCCCTGCTGCAGATGCTGTCGGCGAAGCTGGAGCGGCGGATCTCGCCGCACAGCCTTTACCGGGCGCTCGGCCGGCTGACCGGACAGGGGCTGGTGGTGCGGGTGGAGCGCCGGGACTGCTATCTCGCGACCCGCCATCCGGGCATCGCCGGGGCCCGCCTGTTCCTGATCTGCGGGATCTGCGACGCGGTGGAGGAAAAGCTGTCGCCGCGGCTGGATGCGCAGCTCGCGGGCGAGGCCCGGGCTTCCGGCTTCCAGGTCCAGAGCAGCGTGGTCGAGGTCGAAGGTGCCTGCCGGAGCTGCGCCGACCACGGCCAGCTCGCCACCACCCGCCCGCCGACCCAGGCCGATCCGCCGCCCCGCCCCCGGCGCCTGGTCTGCAGCTAGCTCCCGGGCGCCCCCGCCCGTCCCCACCTCCTTCGATCCCGGAGTTCCCTGACCATGATGATGCGCCGGCATCTGTTCAGCCTGGCCGCGCTTGCTGTTCTGGCCACCACCAGCCACCCGGCCCCGGCCGCCGAGCCGCAGCTCGACGCGGTGGCCAGCTTCTCGATCATCGCCGACTTCGCGAAGCAGGTCGGCGGCGACCGGGTCGCGGTGGTTTCGCTGGTGGGCCCCAACGGCGACGCCCATGTCTATGAGCCGACCCCGGCCGACGCCATCGCCGTCGGCGACGCCGACCTGGTGCTGGTCAACGGCCTCCAGTTCGAGGGCTTCCTGCAGCGCCTGGTCGCCGCGAGCGGCACGCAGGCGCCGGTGGTCGAGCTGACCCAGAACAGCGACCTGCTCCGCGATCCCGAGGACGACGGCCACGGCCATGGCGACGAGCACGGCCACCATCACCATGGGGATTACGATCCCCATGCCTGGCAGTCGGTGCCCAATGCCCTGGTCTACGTGGCCAACATCGCGGACGCCTTCTGCGCGGCCGATGCGGCCGGCTGCGACGGCTATAGGGCCAATGCCCGCGCCTATGGCGAACGGCTGGCAGCGCTGGACGCGGAGATCCGGGCGGGGCTTGCGGCGGTCCCGGCCGACCGGCGCACCATCATCACCTCCCACGACGCCTTCCGCTATTTCGGCGAGGCCTACGGGCTCGCCTTCCTGGCGCCCAACGGGATCTCCACCAGCTCCGAGGCTTCCGCGGCCGAGGTCGCGGCGCTGATCGAGCAGATCCGCCAGGACCAGGCTTCGGCGATCTTCGTGGAGAACGTCACCAACGCGAAGCTGATCGAGCGGATTGCCGCGGAAACCGGCCTCGCCATCGGCGGCGAGCTTTATTCCGACGCGCTGTCCGGCCCGGACGGCCCGGCCGCCACCTATGTCGAGATGATGCGGCACAACATGACGACCATCCGCGGCGCCATCCTCGGAAGCTGAGCCCCCGCCAGCTCCCCCCGTTCACCCAGACCATCACCCAGGAGATTCCCATGAAGGCCAGCCTGGCCTCCGCCACGGCCATCGCCTTGTCCATGTCGCTTGCGGCGGGCGCGGCCCATGCCGAGGAGGTCGCCGCCTGGCGCCTCTTCGTGTCGGATCACGGAGCACCGCAGGTGACGGTGATCGACGCGATCGGCCAGCAGCAGCTCGGCCGGTTCGACATCGACGGGCCGGCCTCGCTCTACCGCACCGGATCCGGCCAGACCGTGTTCGCCATCCAGGGCAAGGCCGGCGCGGTGTCGGCGATCTCGACCGGGATCAGCTTCCACGACCATGGCGACCATGGCGACATCGAGGTCGAGGAAGCCCGCCTGCTCGACATGAAGCTGGCCGGCGCCAAGCCCGCCCATTTCGTGGAGCAGCAAGGCCAGATCGCCCAGTGGTTCGACGGCGAGGACCAGGCGCGCTTCACCTCCGAGCAGGCGGTCCTGGACGGCAACGCCGAGGTCCGCACCGCCGGCATCGGCGCGCCCCACCATGGCGTCGCGGTGCCCTACCAGAACCACGCGGTGGTCACGATCCCGCACCCGCAGGATCCCTCCGAGCTGCCGGTCGGCGCGCGGGTCGTGGACTTTGCAGGCAACCAGGTCGGCGAGGACGTGGCCTGCCCCGACCTTCACGGCTCCGCCGGCTCCGGCGCCCTGTACGCGCTGGCCTGCGAGACCGGCCTCCTGCTGATCAGCCAGGAGAGCGGCGCCCCGCAGATCCAGCACCTCCCCTACCCGGCCTCCCTGCCCGAAGGCCACGCCACCACCCTGATCGGCGGCAAGGGCCTGCAGTACTTCCTCGGCAATTACGGTCCCGACCGCATCCTGGTGGTCGATCCGTCCGCGGGCGAGCAGGGCTTCCAGCTCGTGCAGCTGCCGACCCGCCGGGTCCATTTCGCCACCGATCCGATCCGCCCGCGCTTCGCCTATGTGGTCACCGAGGACGGCCAGCTGCACAAGATCGACGTGCTGAAGGCCGAGATTGCCCAGTCGCTGACCGTGACCGATCCCTATTCCATGGACGGGCACTGGAGCGACCCGCGGCCGCGCGTCGCCGTCGCCGGCGACCAGGTGGTGGTCACCGACCCGCTGAACGCCCGGCTGCACCTGGTGGACGCGGAGAGCTTCGCCAAGGCGGGCGAGATCGCCGTGGACGGCATGCCCTTCAACATCGTGGCCGTGGGCGGCGCCGGCGAGACGCACGACCACGACTGAAGCCCCGGCATCGCCACCCCGCACGGAGGGATGCTAGCTTTGGGCCCGACGGTGCCGGCAACACTTCGGATCGGGCGACATGACCAGCATCCCTCCTCCCCGCGGTTGCCACCACCCGTGCCGCCTGGCCGCGGCGCTGGCCCTGGCGCTGCCCGTCGTCCTGGCGGGCGACCCGGCGCAGGCGCACCCGCATGTCTGGATCACCGCCGACGTCACCTTCGCGGCGCCGGAAAACCGGCTGCACGAGATCCGGCATACCTGGCGCTTCGACGAGCTGTTCAGCGACTTCCTGGCCGGGGAATATGACCAGGACGGCGATGGCCGCTTCTCGCCAGAAGAAACCGCCAGGCTGCAGGACGAGGCCTTCTCGCTGCTGGCGGAGACCGACTACTTGAGCGACCTGCGGGTGGGCGAGCAGCGCATCCCGCTGCAAACGGTGACCGGCTTTGCCGCCGCCATCGAGCCGGACAGCCGCCTGGTCACCTACCGTTTCGCGCTGCCGCTGCCCGAGCCGGTGCCGCTCGGCGACGGGATCCGCCTGGCGCTCTACGAGGAGACCTTCTACGTCGACATCGGCCTGACCGGGCCGGAGGCGGCGGCCGTGGAAGGCAGCTCCGCCTGCAAGACCGAGCTCGGCGTCGATTCGGACATCGACCTGCTGGGCGGCCTGTTCCATCCCCCGGTGATCCGGCTGACATGCGCCTCGTCCTGATCGCGGCCGGTCTGGCCGTCCTGTTCGGCGTCGCCGTCCTGCTCTGGCAGTCGCTGGGGCCAGGGCTGGTGACAGCCTGGTTCACCTTCCAGCGCGACGTGAACAGCCAGGTCGCGGCCGGCATGCGCGACCTCAAGGAAGGCGGCTCGCTGGTGCCTTTGCTGGGCGGCATGGTGCTGGCCTTCCTGTACGGCGCGGTCCACGCGATCGGGCCGGGCCACGGCAAGCTGGTGATCACCAGCTACTTCGCCACCCGCAACGCCCGGCCCTGGTACGGCTTCCTGATGGCCGCCCGGATCGGCACCATGCATGTCGTCTCCGCGGTCGTGGTGGTGGGCTTTGCCGACTTCCTGCTGCGGCGCACCTTCGGCGGCGTGCCGGTGGAACTGCCGGCGATCCGGATCGTCGCCTATGCCGTCCTGACCGCGACCGGGATGTGGATGCTGGTCCAGGCCTTGCGCCGCCTGCGCCCGCCCCCGCCATCCTGGCCCGTCAACCCCGGCACCTCCCTGGTCCAGGCCCACCTGGCCAGAACAAGCACCGCCCCCCGCCCGGCCCCGCCGGTGAGCCCGCGGGAGAACGGCTGGCTGGCCGCCGCGGTGGGCCTGGTGCCGTGCACCGGCTCGATCCTGATCTTAAGCTTCGCGCTCGCCCACGGCGTGCTGTGGGCCGGCTACCTGCTGGTCGCGGCGATCGCACTCGGCATGACCCTGACCATGACCCTGCTGGGCCTGGGCGCCATCGGCCTGAACCGGCTGCTGGTCGGGCGTTCCGAAGGAAGCCTGCGGGCCGAACGGGCCCTGGACCTGACCGGCGCTGCCCTGGTCACCGGCTTCGGCCTGCTGCTGCTGGGTGGCGCCCTCCTGTCCTGACCCCATGCCCCTTGGTCGTCAGCGGCCAAGGCCCGCCACCGTATCCACGAAGGCGCGCAGGTCGGCCAGCAGGAGGCCCGGCTGTTCCAGCGCCGCGAAGTGGCCGCCGGCCGGCATCTCGCTCCAGTGCACCACGTTGTAGGTCCGCTCCACCATCGAGCGCGGCGTCGGCAGGAACACCGGGTCGGGAAAGGCGGCGCCGCCCATCGGCACCCGGATGCGCGTCCCGGCCGGGAACCGGTCCGATCCCTCCAGCCGCCGGCCATGGTAGATCCAGGTCGACGTGACCACCGCCGGCGGCGCCAGATAGAGCATGATGTTGGTGAGCAGGTCCTCTTCCGAGAACCGGCTCCACAGGTCGGGGCTGCCATCGGCGCGCTTGGGCAGGTCCGCCCATTGGCCGAACTTCTCCAGGATCCAGCCGGCCGCGCCCACCGGGCTGTCGGCCATCGCCACGCCCAGCGTCTGCGGTCGGGTCTCCTGCTCCAGGCGGTAGCCGGTCTCCCAGTCCAGGATCGCCGCGCGCCGGGCGATCAGCTCCTTCTCCTCGGCCGTGGTAGGCGCCACGTCCTCGGCATAGACAGTCATCATGTTGATGTGGAAGCCCAGCAGCGCGTCCGGCTCGAGATAGGCCATCCAGCTGGCGATATGGGCGCCCCAGTCGCCGCCCTGCACGATGAAGCGGCGTCCTGCGAACAGCTCGGCCATCAGCCCGTGCAGGAGGCCCGCGGCCCGGCGCGGCCCAGTCACGCGCGTGATCGGGTTGGAAAACGCGAAGCCCGGCAAGGACGGCACGATCACGTCGTGCCCGTCTGCTGCCAGCGGCGCCAGCAACTGCTCGAACTCGATGAACGAGCCGGGCCAGCCATGCAGCAGCAAAAGCGGCGGCTTGGAGCCGTTGCCCCGGACATGGATGAAATGGATCGGCTCGCCCTCGATCCTGGCCAGGAACTGCGGAAGCCGGTTCAGGCGGGCTTCCGCCGCGCGCCAGTCGTAGTGGTCGCACCAGTAGGCGACCAGCCGCTTCAGGTCGGCGATGCCGACCCCGGCCGTCCAGCCGCCCGCATCGGGAAGCTGGCTCCAGTCATAGGCTTGGACCCTGGCCATGATCGCGGCCAGCCGCTGGTCGGGAATGTCGATCACGAAGGGTTGCGCCATGTCCATCTCCCGGGGCGCCGCCCAGGGGCGAGCACGGGCGACGCGACCCTTGCAGCCAACATCGGCCAGCGCCTGGCGGCTTCGACGGACGGCATCATCGACGACATGGTAATCAGGGGAAAGATCAGGCGGGAGAAGGTCTGGCCGATCGCCAGTGCCCGCTGCCTGCCCCAACGGTCGCCAGGCTTTCCGGCAACTTGCCGGCACCCTGTCGGGCTGCCGGCTTCGACCAATCTACTGCACTCGTTCGCGGGGAATGGTGGAGCCGAACGGGATCGAACCGTCGACCTCTTGAATGCCATTCAAGCGCTCTCCCAGCTGAGCTACGGCCCCGCCCGGCGAACGAGGGGCGAGATAGGCGAGCCGGAAGCTGCTGGCAAGAGGGAAATGCAGCTTCCGGCTCTTTCGAGGCTCAGCGGGTCTCCTCGTCCTCGTCCCGGCCGCCCTCGATGACGTCGGACATGTCGTCCTCGTCGCCGAGTTCCTCGACGTCCTCGATCAGCGGATCGTCCTCTTCCTCGTCGTCGTCGGCCTCGACCACGACGTCGGCCTCTTCCTCCACGTCGTCCTCGACCACGACATCGTCGTCGACCGCCTCGTCGGCGACATCGGCGTCGTCGTCGACCACCGCCGGCTTCTTGACGATCTTCTTCTCGTCGTCGTCGATCGCCGCGGCACGGCTGGGCCGCGCCTTGCGCGCCCGGCTGGCGGTCTCGACGTCGTAGGGCGTCCCGCAGGACGGGCAGGCGATCTCGGTTGCGTTGAAATCATAGAAGCGGGCACCGCAGTTCAGGCAGATGCGCTTCGTGCCCCATTCGGGCTTGGCCATCGGGGGGCCTCCGGATACGTGACGTGAGAGGGGAAAACTTGGCCGCGATTGCCACGGGCCGCCACCTCTGTCAAAAATCATTTCGTGCGCGCCAACCGCCGCGCCACGATGAATCACGTCCGGCCCATCGCGGCCGGCAACCTCGGACGGATGTTCTGGCGATGCAACTTCGGGCGGCCCGCACCGGCGCCTTGGAGGGTACGCTGCGCGTGCCCGGCGACAAGTCGATCTCCCACCGCTCCCTGATGTTCTCGGCGCTGGCCGTCGGCGAGAGCCGGATCGAGGGCCTGCTCGAGGGCGAGGACGTCCTGGCCACCGCCCATGCCCTGCAGAAGCTGGGGGTCGAGATCGCCCGCACCGGCGAGGGCGCCTGGAGCGTGCACGGCGTGGGCGTGGGCGGCCTGGCCGAGCCCGCCGACGTCCTGGACATGGGCAATGCCGGCACCGGCGCGCGGCTGATGATGGGCCTGCTGGCCGGCCACCCCTTCACCAGCATCATGACCGGCGACGGTTCGCTGCGCTCGCGGCCGATGGCCCGGGTGATGGCGCCGCTGGCCAGGATGGGCGCCGCCTTCACCGGCCGCTCCGGCCAGCGCCTGCCCGCCGCGATCACCGGCACCCGCGACCTGCTGCCGCTCGCCTACCAGAGCCCGGTCGCCAGCGCCCAGGTGAAGTCGGCGATCCTCCTGGCCGGGCTGCACGCCAAGGGCGAGACCACCGTGACCGAGCCCCTGGCGTCCCGCGACCATACCGAGCGGATGCTGGCCCATATGGGCGCTGCCGTCGCCAGCGAGACCGGGCCGGACGGCGCGCTGACCGTGCGGATCACCGGGCGGCCGGAACTGCGCCCCTCCTCGTTCCTGGTCCCCTCCGACCCGTCCTCGGCGGCGTTCCCCGTGGCAGCGGCCGCGGTCACGCCCGGCAGCCGGGTGCTGGTGCAGGGCGTGTGCGTGAACCCGCTTCGCACCGGCCTGTTCATCACCCTGCGCGAGATGGGTGCGGTGATCACCGAGCAGAACCAGCGCAGCGTGGGCGGCGAGGTCGTGGCCGACCTGCTGGTCGAGGGCGGCGAGCTGCGGGGCGTCGACGTGCCGGAGGGCCGGGCTCCCTCGATGATCGACGAGTACCCGGTGCTCTCGGTGGTGGCGTCGCTTGCCCGCGGCACCACCCGGATGCGCGGCCTGGCCGAGCTCAGGGTCAAGGAAAGCGACCGGCTGGCGGTGATGGCCGAGGGCCTGGCCGCCTGCGGGGCGACGGTCGAGGTCGAGAACGACGACCTGATCGTCCATGGCAGCGGCGGCTCGGCCCTGGCCGGCGGCGTCACGGTCGATGCCAGGCTCGACCACCGGATCGCCATGAGCTTCTTGGTGCTGGGCGGGCTTGCCGACCAGCCGGTGGAGGTGCTGGGGGCGGAGGCGATCCTCACCAGCTTCCCGGGCTTCGTGCCGCTGATGAACGGCCTGGGCGCCAGGATCACGGAGGTGGGCGCGTGAGCCATCTCGTGATCGCGGTGGACGGGCCGGCCGCGTCCGGCAAGAGCACCCTGGCCAGGCGGCTGGCCGGCCATTTCGGCCTGCAATACCTGGACACCGGCCTGCTCTACCGGGCGCTGGCCCGCAAGCTGCTGGACGCCGGCGCCGACCTGGGCGACGCGGCCAGGGCGTCGGCGATGGCCGGCACGGTCGGGGTCGCCGACACCGAGCGCAGCGACCTGCGCGCCGAGGAGGTCGGCAACGGCGCCTCCAAGGTCGCCGCCTACCCGGACGTGCGCGCCGCGCTCTTGCTGGCGCAGCGCCGCTTCGCCGCCACCCCGCCCGGCGCGGTGCTGGCCGGGCGCGACATCGGCACGGTGGTCTGCCCGGACGCCACGGTGAAGCTCTGGGTGACCGCCACCGTGGAGGAGCGGGCGTTCCGCCGCCACGCGGAGTTGCTAAGGCGGGGGGAAAACGCTAGTTTCCCCTCGGTTCTGGAGGAAATGCGTGAGCGTGATCGTCGCGACGGGTGTCGTGCGGTCGCGCCCATGGTCGTTGCGCCGGACGCTCGGGTTCTCGACAACACCGACATGGATCCCGAAACCGCCTTCCGGGCGGCGGTGGCCATGGTCGACGAGGCCCGCGCCCTTTGCGGCTGACCGTTCTTCTCAGGATCACTTGACCAACCTCGAGCCCGGTGTCGTGCGCGGCAGCCGGTTACCCCCGGAGTTTTCATGCAGGATCTCTCCTCTGCTTCGTCGGCCTCCCGCGACGATTTCGCCGCCATGCTCGACGAGAGCTTCGGTCGCGGCGATCGCCTGGAAGGCTCGGTCGTCAAGGGCCGGATCATCGCGATCGATGGCGACGAAGCCATCGTCGACGTGGGCCTCAAGGCCGAAGGGCGGGTGGCGCTCAAAGAGTTCTCCACCCAGGGCCAGCCGGTCGAGGTGAATGTCGGCGACCAGGTCGACATCTATGTCGAGCGGTTCGAGAACAAGAACGGCGAGGCCGTTCTGAGCCGGGACAAGGCTCGCCGCGAAGAGAGCTGGAACCGTCTGGAATCGGCGTTCACCGCCGAGCAGAAGGTCGAGGGCCACATCTTCGGCCGGGTCAAGGGCGGCTTCGCCGTCGACCTGGGCGGTGCGGTGGCGTTCCTGCCGGGCTCGCAGGTCGACATCCGCCCGGTGCGCGAGGTCGGCCACCTGGTCGGCAAGCCCGAGCCGTTCCTGATCCTCAAGATGGACCGCCGCCGCGGCAACATCGTGGTGTCGCGCCGCGCCGTGCTCGAAGAGAGCCGCGCCGAGCAGCGCAACGAGCTCCTGGCCAACCTCAAGGAAGGCCAGATCATCGACGGCGTGGTCAAGAACATCACCGACTACGGTGCGTTCGTCGACCTGGGCGGCCTGGACGGCCTGCTGCACGTCACCGACATCAGCTGGAAGCGGGTGGCGCATCCCACCGACGTCCTGCAGGTCGGCCAGAACGTCCGCGTGCAGGTGATCCGCTTCAACCGCGAGACCCAGCGCATCAGCCTCGGCATGAAGCAGCTGGAGGCGGATCCGTGGGAAGGCGTCGACGCCAAGTACCCGGTCAGCGCCAAGTTCTCCGGCCGCGTCACCAACATCACCGACTACGGCGCCTTCGTGGAGCTGGAGCCCGGTGTCGAGGGTCTGGTGCACGTCTCCGAGATGTCCTGGACCAAGAAGAACATCCACCCCGGCAAGATCGTTTCGACTTCGCAGGAAGTCGAGGTCATGGTGCTCGAGGTGGATCCGGACAAGCGCCGCATCTCGCTGGGCCTCAAGCAGGTCATGCAGAACCCGTGGGAGAGCTTCGCCGAGAAGTATCCGGCGGGCACGATCGTCGACGGCGAGGTCAAGAACATCACCGAGTTCGGCGTGTTCCTGGGCCTCGACGAGGACATCGACGGCATGGTCCACCTCACCGACCTCTCCTGGGAGATGGACGGCGAGCAGGCCGCGCAGCAGTACAAGAAGGGCGACATGGTCAAGGCCGTCGTCCTCGAGGTCGACATCGAGAAGGAGCGCATCTCCCTCGGCGTCAAGCAGCTGGCCGGCGACCCCTTCAAGGAAGCCATTGCCGGCGTGAAGAAGGGCGACCGCGTCACCTGCACGGTCAAGGAAGTCACCCCCGGTGGCCTCGAGATCGAGACCAGCAGCGGCGCGCCTGGCTTCATCCGCAAGATGGAGCTGGCCCGCGACCGCCAGGACCAGCGGCCGGACCGCTTCGCGGTGGGCGAGAAGCTGGACGCCCGCGTCCAGGCGATCGACGCCCAGTCGCGCAAGCTGCAGCTGTCGGTGAAGGCGCTGGAAGTGGCCGAGGAAAAGCAGGCCATGGCCGAGTTCGGCTCGTCGGACAGCGGCGCGTCGCTGGGCGACATCCTGGGCGCCGCGCTGCGCCGCAAGCAGCAGGCCGGCAGCCAGTCCGAGGCGGCGGCTCCGGAAGCCGAGGCCGCTCCCGAGACGGAAGCCGCCGAGCCCAAGGCCGAGTGATCGGTCCGCTCGCACGGTCGAACATGGAAAAGGGGTGGCTCCGGCCACCCCTTTTTCGTTGGAGCCGCGCCTAGGCGGGCGCCAGCAGCCGGGCGATCTCGGCCGCGATGAAGGCCGGCGAGCCGATCACGTTGATCGGGCCGTCATGGTCGATGGCGTTCTCCGGCATGCCGGGCGGCTGGTCGCGCTCGGGCGTGAGCACCATGGTCGTCCCATGGGCGGCGCGGATCGCCGCCAGCCCCCGCGCCCCGTCGTCCAGCGACCCGGACAGCACCACGCCGATCGCGCCCTGGCCGCAATGCTCGGCCACCGAGCGGAACAGGATGTCGACGGTGCGGTTGCGGTACTGGTTGTCCTCCCCGGCGACCATCCCGGCCATCCCGCCTTCCAGCATGGTGAGATGCCAGGCGGGCTCGCCCACATAGACCCGGCCCGGCTGCAGCTTCTCGCCCTCGCGCGCGATCCGCACCGGCAGCCGCGTCGCGCGGGCCAGGATCTCCTGCAGGTGGCTGATCTCGTCGACCGGCCGGTGCAGCACCGCCAGCACCGACGCCGGCAGCGGCGCCGGCAGGGCCGCCAGCAGCCGGCGGATGTCGTCGAGCCCGCTACGGCCGGACGCGCCGATCGCGATGCAGCGCTTGGCGGGCGCCGCTCCGCTGGCCATGGTGGTCGCTTGGCTCATCAGCCCTTCCCTGCCGCTGGAGGCGCGGCCGGCCTGGTGGCGGCCAGTATGTCCGATCGCCGGGGCGATCGCGATATAATCGGACGGCAGGCAACCGTTGGGTGTAGGATCGACCCTCACAAGACGCCCGTGTCGCGAGGAGCGCCTTCCCCGGCGTCGCTGCCGATTCCGATGCATCGTTCAGGGCACCGGCGAGGTGGCAGGCGGATCCGGGGGAGGCCGTCCGCCCGGACGCGCGGCGAAGATCGGCGGGGAGCCCTCCCATGGATATTCCCGACGACGGCGCCCTGGACGCCGCCATTCTCGCCTCCGCGCTGGACACGGCCGGGGTGGCCGTGGTCGTCACCGACCTGGAGCTGGACGAGCCGGGTCCCAGGATCGAGTACGTCAACGCGACCTTCGAGGAGATGACCGGCTACGCCGCGCGCGAGGCGATCGGCCGGACCCCGCGCATGCTGCAGGGCAAGCGCACCGAGCGCGCCGTGCTCGACCGGCTCAAGCACTGCCTGCGGACCCAGCAGCGCTTCGTCGGCCAGGCCTACAACTACCGCAAGAACGGCGAGGAGTTCCGGCTGGAGTGGACGATCTCCCCGGTCTGCGACGCCGCGGGCAGGCAGACCCACTGGATGGCGCTGCAGCACGAATTGCAGCCGCCGCACCGGGACGAGCAGCAGCACCAGCACCGGATCCGCAACCTGCTCGCCACCATCCGCTCGATCGCCCTGCGCACCCTGACCGACCGCAGGGCGGCCGCCACCTTCGCCGGCCGGCTGGCGGCGCTCAGCCGCGCCCAGGGCCTGGTGAACTGGGGCGGCCGGGACGAGGTCGGGCTGGACCAGCTGGTGCGCTCCGAGCTGACCGCCCAGCACGTGCCGGCCGACCGGGTGACCATCTGCGGCAGCCCGGTCAACGTCGCCCACGCCAAGGTGGAGATACTGGCGCTGGCCCTGCACGAACTCACCGCCAATGCCTGCGCCCATGGCGCGTTCGCCGGGCCCGACGGTCGGCTGGAGGTGACCTGGAGCACCCGAGGCAGCGGGGCGGAGCGCCGGGTGGAGCTGCACTGGAAGGAACAGGGGCTCGACCTGCCCGCCGAACCCAGCCAGCGCCGCGGCCACGGCTTCGAGCTCCTGGAGGTGGCCCTGCCCTTCTCCCTGCGCGCGGTGACCCGGCTCACGCTGCTCCCGGGCGGGCTGGACTGCCGGATCGAGCTGCCGGCAGCCGACTGAGCCGCAGGGTCAGCCAGGCGGCGCCAACCCGACCAGCTCGCGGTAGCGGGCGGGGTCGGTGGCGCCCTCGGTGTTGAACAACAGGACCCGCGCCCGGGCGTCCAGGCCCGGTTCCGCGCTCAGATCCGGGTCGCGCGTCGCGTGCAGCAGGCCGGCCCCGCCGCTCTGGCCGGCCACCACCGAAAGATCGCCGCGCGACGGACGGGCCAGCCGGCGCATCGCCTCCACCGCGTCCGCCTCCCCCACCGCCATGAACCCGTCGGCCAAGCGCGCCAGCACCCGCCAGGCAACCGGCGAGGTCTCGCCGCATGCCAGCATCGCCATCACCGTCGGCTCCTCCGTGGAGATCCGCCCCACCCGCCCAGCTTGCGCGGCGGCCAGCACGCAGGCGGCCCTGGCCGGCCCGGCCACCACCAGGAACGGCCGCCGGTCGCCCAGCACCTGGTGCAGATGCGCCGCCACCGCTGCGGCGACCCCGCCCGCCCCGGCCTGAATGAACACACGGGCCGGCGGCTCCGCCATCTGCGCATAGCCCTGCATCTCCAAGCCAGGGATCCGCTTATAGTCCGGCCAGGACGTATCCGAGACCACCGTCCAGCCTTCCGCCCCGGCCGGCCCGTCCAGGCCAGGAACGCCCGCACCTCGCCCAAAGCATCCGACCTGAACAGGGCGGCATCGACCGGTCCGACCGCAGGATCCTGGCGACCTGCAGCGGGACACCGCCACCCCGCAGCACCGGATCCGGCGGATGGAGCAGAGCGGCTTCATCCAGGCCAATGTCGCCCGGCTCGATCCGGCCAGGCTCGGCCGCCCTCTCACCCTGGTGGTGGAGGTGGCGGTCGAGAGCGAGCGGCTGGACCCTCTGGACGCCGCCAAGACCCGCTTTGCAGCCGCGCCCAAGGTCCAGCCATGCGACGACGTCACCGGCGAGTACGCTTTCGTTTCACCTTCCGCGCAGCTCCAGGAGGATTTCCCGCGCGGTCGCGCGCACCGCCGGGATGGTGGCGCCCAGCAGCGCGATCCGGTCGAACGCGGCGGGGTCGTCGGCCAGCGCCCGGCGCAGCGCTGAGCCGAACGCCATGCGCAGCTCCGTGCCGATGTTGAACTTGCAGACCCGGCTGCCCGTCGCCAGGGCCCGGCGGGTGGCGGGAGGAATGCCGCTGCCGCCATGCAGCACCAGCGGCAGGCTGGTCGCCGCCTCGATCGCCCGCAGCGCCGCCCAGTCGATCCCCTCGGTGGGCTCGGTCTGCAGGTGCACGTTGCCGACCGAGACCGCCAGCGCGTCGGCGCCCGTCTCGCGGTCGAAGCGCACCGCCTCGTCCGGCCGGGTCAGCGCCGAGCCGGCTCCCTGCGCATAGCCGACAAAGCCGACCTCGCCCTCCACCGACACGCCGGCCGGCCTCGCGATCTCGACGATCGCCCTGGTCGTCTCGATGTTCTGCTCGATCGGCAGCTTCGAGCCGTCGAACATCACCGAGGTGAAGCCGTGCTCGATCCCCTCCCGGCATTCCTCGACCGAATAGGCATGGTCGACATGGCAGACCACCGGCACCCGGGCCTGGTCGGCCAGGTGCCGGAACATCCGGCCCAGCACCGGGACGGGGGTGTGCTGGCGGCAGCCCGGGCCCGCCTGGAGGATCACCGGCAGCCCGGTCTCCTCCGCGGCCTGCACATAGGCCAGCGCGTCCTCCCAGCCGAGCACCACCAGGCCCGCCACCGCATGGCCGCCCGCCATGGCCGGGCGGAGCACCTCGGCAAGGCTGGCGGCGGTCATTTGAACTTGGCGATCATGTCCTTGATCCCGGGGATGGTCTCGATCTGCCAGGCATGGGCCGGCTGGAAGGACTGAACCAGCGGGCGCTGCGACAGCCCGCCCAGGATGGTGAAGTAGTACATCTCGTAGCCCGGAGCCACGACGCAGGGATGGTAGCCCTTCTCCAGCACGATCGTGGAGCCGTCGACCAGGTGGTAGGCGTCGCCGACCTTGCCGTCCTCGCGCTGGACCAGCTGCAGGCCGAATCCGATGGGCGGCCGGAACCGGAAATTGTAGGTCTCGTCGTGGCGGGTCTCGTCCGGCAGGCGGTCGGTGTCGTGCTTGTGCGGCGGAAAGCCCGACCAGCCGCCCTGGCCCACCGTGAACAGTTCCGAGACCAGCAGCCGGCCGACCCGGCCATGCTGCTTGCCGCCCAGGATGTGCTTGATCTTGCGGTGGGTCTTGGTGTCGTCGGAGCCGTACTGGACCATGTCGATCTCGTCGGCGCGCACCGCGAACGGCGACAGCACGCCGTCGAACCGGGCGCCGGCCACGAACACCTCCGCCTGGTCGCTCACGCAGGTCATCCGCGCCTGCATGCCGGTCGGCACGTAGACCCCTTCCGGCTCGCCGTCCCAGACATCGCTGCCGCGCCGTCCGATCGCCTCGAAGTGTTCGCCGCCGGTCGCGACATCGACCGTGCCGGTCGCCGGGACGATGCAGGTCTCGTAGCCCGGTACCGCGTACTCGAAGGTCTCGCCCCGGCCGAGTTTCACGATGTTGAAGTAGTTCAGCGGCACCTTGTCGTGGTCGACATCGATGATCGCGGCATTCTGGTTGTCAAACGGTGGGATGTGCATCGGGGCCTCCCGGGGCTGGGGTGTGTTCGCCATGGTCGGCAAGGAAGCGGTCGAGCTGGTCCCGGGTCGGCATGGCGGGCGCGCAGCCGATCCCGGCGACCACGATCGCGGCGGCGGCCGCCCCCCGGCGCACGCTGTCCCGAGCGCTCCGCCCGTTCGCCAGCCCGGTGACCAGCCCGGCCAAGAAGGCGTCGCCTGCCCCCATCGGCTTGATCGCCTGGACCGGGAAGATGCCGGTGCGGAACGCGGAGCCGGCGACAAAGGTGATCGAGCCGCGCTCGCCCAGCTTGTAGACGCTGATGGCGCTGCCCGATCCGACGAGATCCCCGGCCAGCGCCAGCCCGCCGTCCCGGCTGCCGGCCATCACCGCGAACTCGTCGTCGTTGCCGACCACCACGTCGCACCGGGAGGCCAGCCGCCGGTAGACCTCGCGCGCCTCCGCGTCCGAGCCCCAGGAATAGGGCCGGTGGTCCACGTCCAGGATCACCGGGACGCCGGCCGCGCGCGCCTTGTCCACCGCAAGGAAGCCGGCGCCGCGCGAGGGCTCGGCCGCAAAGGCGGTGCCGGTGACGATCAGCGCACCGGCATCGGCATAGTCGGCGCCTTCCACCGTGGCGCGGTCGAGCGCGAAGTCGGCGGCGCCATTGCGGTAGATCACCGACTGGCAGTCCTCGATCCGGGTCTCCACCACCGCCAGCGAGTTGCGCCGCTCGCCGCCGACCGTGGCGACATGGTGCGTGCCGACCCCGAACCGGTGCAGCTGGTTGCGGGTGAACCGGCCGACCGCGTCATCCGACACCGCCCCGATCAGGTCCGCCTGCCCGCCCAGCCGCACGATCCCGGCGGCGATGTTGGCGGCGGAGCCGCCCAGGCATGCGAAGAACTGCTCGGCATGCTCCACCTGGGATCCCGGCGGGTCGGCATAAAGGTCCATCCCGGCCCGGCCCAGCACCAGGAAGCGGTTCAGGCGCAGCCGCTCCAGCGCCATCACACGCCCACCCGCTGCCTGGCCCGGCCGGCTTCCTGGCGGGCATGGGCATCGCGCACCCGCTCGCTTTCCGAGACCTGCGGGGTGCCGACCTCCCACCAGGTATGGCCCTCGGTGGTCCAGCCGTCATGGGCGTCGACCTGCAGGGCGATCACGCAGGTGCGCGTCGCCGCCTTGGCACGGTGGAACGCGTCGTCGAACTCGGCCAAAGAGCCCACTGTCTCGGCCTGCGCCCCCATCGCCCGGGCATGCGCGGCGAAGTCCACCGCGAACGGCTCGACCGCCAGCGCGCAGTCCCGGATCAGATTGTTGAACGACGCGTTGCCGGTGTTGTTCTGCAGCTTGTCGATCACCGCGAACCCGCCATTGTCGCAGACGATCACGATCAGCTTCCTGCCGGTCAGCACCGAGGAATAGATGTCGGAGTTGAGCAGCAGGTAGGAGCCGTCGCCGACCAGCACGATGGTGTCCTTGTCGGGCTCGGTCTCCATCTGGCCGATCCTGGCCCCCCAGCCGCCGGCGATCTCGTAGCCCATGCAGGAAAAGCCGAACTCCACGTCGACCGAGCCCACCGACTTCGTGCGCCAGTTGGCGGCCACCTCGGCCGGCAGGCCGCCAGCCGCGGTGACCACCCGGTCCCGGGCGTCGCACAGGGCGTTCACCCGGCCGATCACCTGGGCATAGGACATCGGCCGGTTGGAGCCGTCCTTCGTCACCGGGCGGACGTTCTGGTCGACATAATCGTTCCAGCGCGCCCGCTCGTCGGCTGCCATGGCGGTCCAGGCGTCGGGTGCCCCGTAGCCTTCGAGCGCCTGGTCCAGCAGGCCCAGCGCCAGCCTGGCGTCGCCCACCACCGGCAGGGAACGGTGCTTGCTGGCGTCGTAGCGCCCGACATTGACCGAGACGATCCGGGCCTCCGGCGCAAACGCCGTCCAGGAGCCGGTGGTGAAGTCCTGCAGCCTTGTGCCCACCGCCAGGATCACGTCGGCCTGCGCCGCCAGCGCGTTGGCGGAGTTGGAGCCGGTGACGCCCAGCGGCCCGCAGTTCAGCTCGTGCCCGGCCAGGAGATTGGCCCGCCCGGCGATGGTCTCGACCACCGGGATGCGGTGCGCTTCGGCGAACGCGGTGAGTTCCGCCACCGCGCCGGAATACTGGACGCCGCCGCCCGCCACCAGGAGCGGCCGCCTGGCCGCCTTCAGGACCTGGGCGGCATCCGCGATCTCGGCCAAGTCCGGCCCCTGGCGGCGGATCCGGTGGACCCGCTCGTCGAAGAACGCTGCCGGGTAGTCGAACGCCCAGCCCTGCACGTCCTGGGGCAGGCCCAGGAACACCGGCCCGCAATCGGCCGGGTCCAGCAGCGTGTCGATCGCGGTCGGCAGGGACTGGAGGAGCTGGGCCGGATGGGTGATGCGGTCCCAGAACCGGGTCGCCGCCTTGAAGGCGTCGTTCACCGAGACGGTCGGGTTGCCGAAATGCTCGACCTGCTGGAGCACCGGGTCGGGCAGCCTGGTGACGTAGGCGTCGCCGCACAGCATCAACAGGGGCAGCCGGTTGGTGTGGGCGATCCCGGCCGAGGTCAGCATGTTGGTGGTGCCGGGCCCGGCCGAGGCGGTGGCGAACATGAAGCGGCGGCGCAGCTGCTGCTTGGCATAGGCGACCGCGGCCATCGCCATCGACTGCTCGTTCTGGCCGCGCCAGACCGGCAGCACGTCCTTGTGCCGATAGAGCGCCTCGCCCAGGCAGGTGACGTTGCCATGGCCGAAGATCGCGAACCCGCCGCCGCACAAGGTGACGCGCCTGCCGTCGATCTCGATCATCTGGGCGGCCAGGTGGCGCACCAGGGCCTGGGCCATGGTGAGGCGGATCGTGGTGCCGGCTTCGGCCATGCGCTGCTCCCGGGAGGTCTGGGCACGGCCGGGCTTGGGCGGCGATGCCTCTTGACCCCGGAGCCTAAAAGTCGTTCTGCTGTTTTGCAAGCGGTTGCAAATTTCGGGCACAAGGTCATGGCACATTCCCGGCAGATCGGAATCGGGATCATCGGCGGCGGCTACATGGGCAAGGCCCACGCCGTCGCCATGCAGGCGGTGGGCCCGGTGTTCGACCCGAAGCTGCGGCCGCGCTGCGAGATGATCGCCACCACCAGCGCCGCCGGCGCCGCCGACAAGGCCCGCCATTTCGGCTTTCTCCGCTCCACCGGCGACTGGCGGGAACTGGTGGCCGACCCGAAGGTCGAGGCGGTGGTGATCGCCTCGCCGCAGGGCACCCACCAGGAGATCGCCCTGGCCGCCTTCGCCCTGGGCAAGCCGGTGTTCTGCGAAAAGCCGCTCGGCCGCAACCTCGCGGAAAGCCGCGCCATGCTCGCCGCCGCGGAGGCGAGCGGCGTCGTGCACATGACCGGCTTCAACTACATCCGCACCCCCGCCTCGCAGCTGGCCCGCCAGATCGTGGCCGCCGGCGAGATCGGCGAGATCACCTATTTCCGCGGCGAGCACACCGAGGATTTTCTGGCCGACCCGGCGACCCCGGTAAGCTGGCGCTGCCACGGCCGCGCCCACGGCGCCATGGGCGACCTGGCGCCGCACATGCTGAACGGCGCCCTGGCGCTGGCCGGGCCGATCCATGCGCTGATCGCCGACATCGAGACCGTGCACCGGCAGCGGCCGGGGCCGGACGGCCCGGAAGAGGTCACCAACGACGACCAGGGCCACCTGCTCTGCCGGTTCGAGAGCGGGGCGATGGGGGCCTTGCATTTCAGCCGCGTCGCAACCGGCCGCAAGATGGGCTACGCCTACGAGATCACCGGCACCAAGGGTGCCATCCGCTTCGACCAGGAAGACCAGAACGCCCTCTGGCTCTACCAGGGCTCCGCCCGCGCGGACCGGCAGGGCTTCACCAAGATCCTGACCGGCCCGGACCACCCGGACTACCTGCCGTTCTGCCAAGGCCCCGGCCACGGCACCGGCTACCAGGACCAGATCATCATCGAGGCCCGCGACTTCCTGCACGCGATCGAGACCGGCCAGCCGGTCTGGCCGACCTTCGCCGACGGGATGCGGGTCAACCAGCTGGTCGAGGCCGCCTTCCGCTCGGCTTCCGGCCAGTGCTGGATCGACGTCGCCACCGTCTGAGCGCCGCCCGCTCTCCCTTTCGTCCCGACCGAACGGACCTGCCTTCGCCATGACGATCAAGATCGCCAACGCGCCCTGCTCCTGGGGCGTCGAGTTCGCCGACGACCCGCGCAACCCGCCCTGGCAGCTGGTGCTCGACCAGTGCCGCGACGCCGGCTACCAGGGCATCGAGCTGGGTCCGGTCGGCTACATGCCGGAAGACCCGGCCAGGCTTGGCGACGCGCTGGCGGCGCGCGGCCTGGAGCTGGTCGGCGGCGTGGTGTTCCGCCCGTTCCATCATCCGGGCCTGTGGCCGGACGTGCTGGACGGCGCCGTGCGCACCTGCCGGGCGCTGCAGGCCCATGGCGCCCGCCATTTCGTGCTGATCGATTCGATCTCGCCCCGCCGCGCCCCCACCGCCGGCCGCCCGAGCGAGGCGGCGCAGATGGATGCGGCGGAGTGGCGCTCCTATGTCGGCCGGATCCGCGACGTCGCCCGGATGGGGGTGGAGGAATACGGCCTGACCGCCGCGATCCATCCCCATGCTGCGGGCTTCTGCGACTTCCTGCCGGAGGTCGAGCGGCTGCTGGAGGAGGTCGACCCGGCGATCCTGAAGATCTGCCTGGATACCGGCCACTCCCATTATGCCGGCTTCGACCCCGTCGCCTTCATGAAGCGGCACCTGGACCGGATCTCCTACATGCATTTCAAGGATGTCGACCCCACGGTGAAGCGGTCGGTGGTGGCGACGCGCACCGGCTTCTACGACGCCTGCGCCCAAGGCATCTTCTGCAATCTCGGCATGGGCGAGACCGACTTTCCGGCCGTGCGCGACCTGCTGGTCGAGCACGGCTTTTCCGGCTGGTGCACCGTCGAGCAGGACTGCGATCCGCAAGGCGACACCCAGCCCCTGACCGACGCCCGGGCCAACCGGGACTATCTGCGCTCGATCGGCTTTCACTGACGGATCCGCCAGCATGAGCAAACTGAACTGGGGCATGATCGGCGGCGGCGAAGGCAGCCAGATCGGCCCGGCCCACCGGGTGAGCGCCGCGGTCGACGGCCTCTTCCAATTCGCCGCCGGCGCGCTCGACGCCGACGCGGCCCGGGGCCGCGCCTACGCCCAGCGCCTGGGCATCGCGCCAGAGCGCGCCTATGGCGACTGGCGCGAGATGCTGGACGGCGAGAAGAACCGCGCCGACCGGGTCGACCTGGTCACCGTGGCGACCCCCAACGCCACCCATTTCCCGATCACCAAGGCGTTCCTCCAGGCCGGCTTCCACGTGCTGTGCGAGAAGCCGATGACCATGACCGTGGAGGAGGCCGAGGAGATTGTCCGGATCGCTGAAGCGACCGGGCGGATCTGCGCGGTCAATTACGGCTATTCCGGCTACGCCCTGGTCCGCCACATGCGCGCCATGGTCGCCCGCGGCGATCTCGGCCGGGTGCGGCTGATCAAGGCCGAGTTCGCCCACGGCTTCCACGCCGATGCCGCCGACGCCGACAATCCCAGGGTGCGCTGGCGCTACGACCCGGCCCAGGTCGGCCCGTCGGCGCAGTTTGCCGATTGCGGCATCCATGCCCTGCACATGGCGAGCTTCGTCGCCAACCAGCAGGCCGTCGAGCTTTCCGCCGACTTCATCTCCTGCATCCCGGGCCGCACGATCGAGGACGACGCGATGGTCAACGTCCGCATGGACAAAGGCGCGGTCTGCCGGCTTTGGACCAGCTCGGTGGCGATCGGCCGGATGCACGGGCTGAACATCCAGGTGTTCGGCGAGAAGGGCGGCCTGCGCTGGGCGCAGGAATGGCCGAACCAGCTCTATTGGACGCCGCTGAACGGCCGCACCGAGATCATCGAGCGGGGGGCCGCCAACCTCTCGCCCGAGGCGGACCGGGCGTCGCGGGTCACCATCGGCCATGCCGAGGGCATGCCGCTGGCGTTCGCCAACATCTATGCCGACCTGGCGGAGACGATCGCCGCGGCTAGGGTCGGCCGCGCCCCCGACCCGGCCGCCGGCCATTTCCCCACCGCCATGGACGGGCTGCGCTCGATGCAGGCGATCCGGGCGGCCGTGACCTCGGCCCGCAACGGCGGCGGCTGGGTCGACGCCCGGCCGGCGCTGGACGGCGGCTGATCCGGCGCGGCCCGGATCAGGCGGTCTCGGCCACCTCGGCGCCGACGGTCCCGGCCGGGGCCGCCAGCGGCCGCAGGCTGCCGCGCTCGACGATCGAGCAGTCGAACAGCCGGATCTCCTTGCTGCGCGAGGAATCCTTGGCCATCGCCACCACCAGCTCCACCGAGCTCAGGATGATGTCGCGGATCGGCTGGCGGATCGTGGTCAGGTCGTAGGCGTCCCAGCTGGCCATCGCCATGTCGTTGAAGCCCAGAAAGCCGATCTGGTCCGGGATCGAGAACCCCTTGCCGCGCGCGGCGTCCATCGCCCCCATGCAGATCAGGTCGTCGCCGCAGAACACCACCTCGACCGGATGGTCGACCAGGAGCTGCCCCATCGCCTGGTGGCCGGCCCCGTAGGTGTAGCTGTCGGCATAGCGGATGTCGGTGACCGCCAGGCCCAGCTCCCTGGCCTTGCGGGTGAAGCCCGCCACCCGGTCCTGGGTCGAGGTGGCCGATTTCGGGCCGCCCAGCATCGCGGCGGAGCGATAGCCGCGCAGCACCAGGGTCTCCGCCGCCATCGCGCCGCAGCGGGCATTGTCGATGCCGACCACGTGCACGTTGCTCGGGCTGTCGTACTTGCCGAAGGTATGGATGACCGGGATGTTGGCCTTGCGCACCGCCTGGGCGAAGGACGGAGGCAGGGTCGAGGTCGCGACGATCACCCCGTCGACATTGTACTGGCGCAGCAGGCTGAGCGAGCGCTTGGGGTCGGTCTCGTGCGACTGGTTGAGCAGGAGCGGGCGCAGGCCGCGCTGCTGCAAGGCGCCGGTGAACAGGTCGAACACCTCCAGGAACACCGGGTTCTGGAAATTGTTGGCGACCAGCCCGATCAGCATCGTGCGCTTGGTGGCGAGGCTGCGTGCGATCAGGGACGGCCGGTAGTCCAGGGCGAGCGCCGCTTCCTCGACCTTGCGGCGGGTCTTGGCCGAGACGCTGGCGCCTTCGGTAAACGTCCGGGATACCGCCGAGCGGGACACCCCTGCCCGCTCGGCCACTTCCTTGAGGGTGACGGCCACCGATGCTGCGCTCCTGCCTGGGTCGGCCGGCGGGGTTCCGCCGGCGCGGCTGACCTTGTGCCAGGGAACATGCCCGATGCAAATTTGCAACCGGTTGCGAAACGTCGCCGGTTGTGGTTGGTTGCCCAGGCTCGCTCAAGCGGGACGCGCCGTCCGGGGCGCCACAACAGGGAGGTAGCTCACCATGAAGTCGTTCATGTCGAGAATGCTCGGCGCCGTGTTCGCCGTGACCCTCGCCACCACCGCGCTGCCCGACGCGGCAAAGGCCGAGGGCGAGCGCTTCGTCCTGGTCAGCCACGCCCCCGACAGCGACAGCTGGTGGAACACCATCAAGAACGCGCTGGCCCTGGCCGGCCGGCAGATGGAGGTCGAGGTCGAGTACCGGAACCCGTCCACCGGCGACATCGCCGACATGGCCCGAATCATCGAGCAGACCGCCGCCTCCAATCCCGACGGGATCATCACCACCCTGGCCGACACCGACGTGCTGAGCGGGCCGATCGAGAACGCGGTCGCCAAGGGCATCCCGGTGATCATCATCAATTCCGGCACGCCCGAGGAGGCGAAGCAGGTCGGCGCACTGATGTATGTCGGCCAGCCGGAATACGATGCCGGCCTGGCCGCCGGCGAGCGCGCCAAGAACGACGGCGTCGGCTCGTTCCTTTGCGTCAACCACGTGGTCTCCAACCCGGTGGTCGGCGAGCGCTGCCGCGGCTTCGCCGACGGGCTGGGCGTGGATCTCGGCGATTCGATGATCGATTCCGGCCAGGACCCGGCCGAGATCAAGAACAAGGTCCTGGCCTACCTGTCCGCCAACCCGGACACCGACGCCGTGCTGACCCTCGGCCCCACCTCGGCCAACCCGACCATCGAGGCGCTGAAAGAGAACGGCATGGCCGGCCAGATCTATTTCGGCACCTTCGACCTGGGTCCGGAAATCGTGAAGGCGATCCAGGACGGCACCATCAAGTGGGGCATCGACCAGCAGCCGTTCCTGCAGGCCTACCTGCCGGTGGTCGTGCTCACCAACTATGTCCGCTACGGCGTCCTGCCCGGCAACAACATCAATTCCGGCCCGGGCTTCATCACCAACGAGGGCCTGGAGATGATCGAGCGCTACGCCGGCGAGTATCGCTGAGCGGGCGGCCCGCTCCAGGCATGTCCGAAAAGGCGGCGGCCGCGGCGATCGCGGCCGCTTCTGCCCCGCCCTCCACCTGACCCTGGCCGCTTCGTCGGCGGCACGCTTTCGACGGCCCGGCGCTCCCTGCCGGCCTGGGAGGAAACATGGCCGATCAGGCATCGACCGCTTCCACCCCCGCCGCGGCGCGGGACGAGCGGGTGCGCGCCCAGTCGCCGTTCCGCAAGGCCCTGATCCGGCCGGAGCTCGGCGCCATCTGCGGCGTGATCCTGGTGTTCGCCTTCTTCATCGGCATCGCCCGCGACAGCGGCATGTTCGCCCCGGAAGGCATCATCAACTGGGGCGTGGTCTCCGCCCAGTTCGCGATCATCGCGGTGGGCGCCTGCCTGCTGATGATCGCCGGCGAGTTCGACCTGTCGGTCGGCTCGATGATCGGCTTTTCCGGAATCGTGATCGCCCTGTTCTCGGTGACCTGGGGCTTCCCGCTCTGGGTCGGCATCCTGGCCGCCTTCGTCCTGGCGCTCGCGATCGGCGCGCTCAACGGCTACCTGGTGATCAAGACCGGCCTGCCCTCGTTCATCGTCACCCTGGCCTCGCTCTACATCCTGCGCGGCCTGACCATCTACGCGGCGATCACCACCACGAGGAAGACCATCATCGGCGGCATCCGCGACGTGGCGGAAGGCGACCCGGTGGCCTGGCTGTTCGGCGGCACCCTGTTCAAGGGCCTGTTCGTCTGGCTGGCCGACCTGGGCGTGATCGGCAAGTTCGTGGCCGGCAACCGTGCCGGCGAGCCGGTGGTCGACGGCGTGCCGATGCTGATCGTCTGGGCGCTGGCCCTGATCCTGTTCGGCCATTTCCTGTTGACCCGCACCAAATTCGGCAACTGGATCTTCGCGTCCGGCGGCGACGCCCAGGCGGCCCGCTATGTCGGTGTCCCGGTCAACCGGGTGAAGATCCTGATGTTCATGTTCTCCGCCTTCTGCGCCACCGTGTTCGCCACCTGCCAGGTCATCGAGTTCGGCTCGGCCGCGGCCGATCGCGGCCTGCTCAAGGAGTTCGAGGCGATCATCTCGGTGGTGATCGGCGGCGCGCTGCTCACCGGCGGCTACGGCTCGGTGGTGGGCGCTGCCTTGGGTGCTTTGGTGTTCGGCGTGGTCCAGCAGGGCCTGTTCTTCGCCGGGGTGGAGAGTTCCCTGTTCCGGGTGTTCCTGGGCGGCATCCTTTTGATCGCCGTGATCCTGAACACCTATATCCGCCGCCTGATCACCGGGGAGCGCTGACCATGACCGCACCGCTCATGGAGATGATCGACATCGAGAAGCAGTTCGGCTCGGTGATCGCGCTGGCCGGGGTGTCGTTCTCGATCCTGCCCGGCGAGTGCCACTGCCTGCTGGGCGACAACGGTGCCGGCAAGTCGACCTTCATCAAGACCATGTCCGGGGTGCACCAGCCGAGCGCCGGCCGGATGCTGGTGGCGGGCCGCGAGGTGCATTTCGACAGCCCGCGCGACGCCATGGCTGCCGGCATCGCCACGGTCTACCAGGACCTGGCGATGATCCCGCTGATGTCGGTGGTGCGCAATTTCTGGATGGGCCGCGAGCCGGTGAAGCGGTTCGGCCCGTTCCGCCTGTTCGACTTCGAGAAGGCCAACGCCATCACCATGGAGGAGATGGCGAAGATGGGCATCCATCTGCGCGAGGCGGACCAGGCGGTCGGCACGCTGTCCGGCGGCGAGCGCCAGACCGTCGCGATCGCCCGCGCGGTCTATTTCGGCGCGGAGATCCTGATCCTGGACGAGCCGACCTCGGCCTTGGGCGTCCGGCAGACCTCCAACGTGCTGGCCACCATCGACAAGGTCCGCAAGAGCGGGATCGGCGTGGTGTTCATCACCCACAATGTCCGCCACGCCATGGCGGTGGGCGACCGCTTCACCGTGCTCAACCGCGGCAAGACGCTCGGCACCGCGGTGCGCGGCGAGATCC
This sequence comes from Geminicoccus roseus DSM 18922, assembly GCF_000427665.1. Lineage (NCBI taxonomy): Bacteria > Pseudomonadati > Pseudomonadota > Alphaproteobacteria > Geminicoccales > Geminicoccaceae > Geminicoccus > Geminicoccus roseus. Next base: position 4,018,375 of record NZ_KE386572.1, on the reverse strand, counting down.
GCGCCGAGGAGCTGCAGGACCTGATGGCCGGCGGCAAGGAGCTGGCGGAGCTGGAGGACACGCTCGGCGGCACCGTGTAGCGCCCGGACCGCGTCGGAACTTTCCCTCAAGCTTGTGAGCGTCGTGCGCCCCGTCTACCGTCCGGCGATGTCCGACATGGCGCGCTACAGGAGCGACGTTTGAGCGATTCGAGTTGGTGGTCCGAGGCCGGCAGCATCTGCGCCCACGACCCGCGGTTCGACGAAGGGGCGGTGGTCCCGCCGATCTACCAGACCTCCCTGTTCACCTTCCGCTCCTATGCCGAGATGCGCTCGGTGTTCGCCGGCGAGAAGCAGCAGGCGATCTACAGCCGGGTCGGCAACCCGACCGTGCAGGTGTTCGAGGAGAAGATGGCCAGGCTGGAGGGCACCGAGGCCGCGCGCGGCTTCGCCTCCGGCATGGCCGCGATCAGTGGCGCGGTGCTGGCCCATGTGGAGGCCGGCGACCGGATCGTGGCGGTCCGCCATCTCTACCCGGACGCCTACCGCTTCTTCCAGACCATGCTGCCCAAGCTGGGCGTGACCGTCGACTATGTGGACGGCAGCGACCTGGGCGCGATCGAGAAGGCCCTGCCCGGCGCGAAGCTGCTCTACCTGGAGACGCCGACCTCCTGGACCTTCGAGGTGCAGGACCTGGCGGCGATAGCCAGGCTGGCCAAGGCGCAGGGTGTGACCACCATCGCCGACAACAGCTGGGCCACCCCGATCTTCCAGCGCCCGGCCATCCACGGCATCGACATCGTGCTGCACTCGGCGTCGAAATACTTGTCCGGGCACAGCGACACGGTGGCCGGCGTGGTCTGCGGCAGCGCCGCCGCCATCCAGCGCCTGGCGACCTCGTCGATCCCCTATCTGGGGGCCAAGCTGGCGCCGTTCGAGGCGTTCCTGTTGCTGCGCGGCCTGCGCACCCTGCCGGCCAGGATGCTGGCCCAGGAGAACGCGGCGATCACCGTGGCCGAGGCGCTGCAGGGCCTGCCGGGCGTGGCGCGGGTGCTCCACCCGGCCCTGGCCGGCAAGGTCGACGAGCGCCAGCTGCTCGGCAGTTCGTCGCTGTTCTCGTTCGAGGCGGCGCCCGAGGTCGACATCGAGGCCTTCTGCGACGCCCTGCGCCTGTTCAAGCTCGGCGTGAGCTGGGGCGGCCATGAGAGCCTGGTGGTGCCGGCGGCGATCGCCCACGAGCAGGCGGCCGGGCCCAATTCGGTCGTGGATTTCGGGGTCGGCGCGCGTATCGTCCGGCTGCATGTCGGGCTGGAATCGCCCGCCGACCTGATCGGCGACGTGACCCGGGCGCTGCAGGAAGCCGGCGGACAGGTGAAGAAGCCCGTGAAGAAGGGCTGGTGGGCGAGACGGGAGCGGACCGCCTGACGGTCCGGCTTCCCAAGGGAGAGCGACGACGATGAAGACCTGGATGACCGCGGGCGCCCTGGCGCTCTCGCTGCTGGCGCAGACCGCGCTGGCCGACACCACGCTGAAGCTCACCGAGGTGATCACCAGCCCGGCGCGCACCGAGCACCTCAAGGGCATGATCGCCAAGTTCGAGGAAGCCAACCCGGGCGTGACCGTCGAGGTCACCTCGCTGCCCTGGGGTCAGGCCTTCGAGAAGCTGGCGACCATGGTCCAGGGCGGCAACATCCCCGACGTGGTCGAGATGCCCGACCGCTGGCTGGCGCTCTATGCCGCGAATGGCCAGCTGGAGAACCTGCAGCCCTGGCTGGACGAGTGGGAGGTGACCCCGCAGCTCACCGACCGCGCGGTGCAGTTCGGCTCCTGGTACAACGACACGCCCTACATGATCCCGTATGGATTCTACATCCGGGCGATGTTCTGGAACAAGGAGCTGTTCGCGCAGGCCGGGATGAGCGAGCCGCCCAAGACCACGGCGGAGTTCGTCGAGGCGTCGAAGAAGATCGCGGCGCTGGGCGAGGGCAAGACCGGCTACTGCCTGCGCGGCGGGCCGGGTGCCACCAACGGCTACATCATGTTCATGCTGAACGAGATGGGCTCCAACGAGTTCTTCGACGAGGAAGGCAACTCGACGTTGAACAAGCCGGAGGCGGTGGCCGGCCTGCAGATCCTGGCCGACATGTACCAGGAGGGCGCCGTTCCCAAGGACAGCGTCAACTGGGGCTTCAACGAGATCGTGGCCGGGTTCTATTCCGGCACCTGCGCGATGCTCGACCAGGACCCGGACGCTTTGATCGCGGTGGCGGAACGGATGCCGGCCGACAAGTTCGCGGTGGCGCCGATGCCGCTCGGGCCCTCCGGCAAGTCCTTCCCGACCATGGGCTATGCCGGCTGGGCGATGTTCTCGGCCAGCGAGGCCAAGGACGAGAGCTGGAAGCTGATCGCGCACCTGTCCTCGCCGGAGATGAACCTGGAATGGGCCAAGGTGGTCGGCGTGATCCCGATCCACAAAGGTGCGGAAAACGACCCGTTCTTCGACACCGAGCAGTATCGCGGCTGGTTCACCGAGCTGAACGACCCGCGCTGGCAGCTCACCGCCATGCCCACATATCTCGAGGAGTTCGGCTTCTTCGCCGACCAGATCTCGATCACCGGCGGCCAGGAAATGCTGCTGGGCCAGCGCACGCCCCAGGACGTCGCCGATGAATGGGCGGCCTATCTCACCGATGCGCAGAAAAAATGGCTGGAATCGCGCTGAACGCGCCTGAAGGAGGTCCGGCCCGGCGCCGGACCTTTCGTTCGCTCGCCGAGCCCTGGACCTATCTTTCCCCGACCCTCGTCCTGATCGCCCTGTTCATGCTGGTCCCGCTGGTGGTCGGCATCGGCTTCGCGTTCCAGAACGTGCAGATCCTCAACCCCTTCAAGCGTGGCTTCGTGGGTCTCGCCCATTTCGAGGCGATCTGGCAGGACCGGATCTTCTGGCGGGCTCTCGGCAACACGCTGTGGTGGACCTTCGCCTCCCTGTTCCTGCAATTCTTCCTGGGGCTTGGCCTGGCGCTGCTGCTGTGGCGGGAGTTCAAGGGCAAGAAGCTGGTCCAGGCGATCGTGTTCCTGCCCTGGGCGGTCCCCTCCTTCCTGTCCGGCCTGACGTTTGCCTGGCTGTTCAACCCGGTGGTGGGGCCCCTGCCGCACTGGCTGCACGCCCTGGGCCTGCTGGCCGCCCCGGACAACATCTTAGGGGATCCGGCGCTTGCCATGTGGGGGCCGATCACCGCCAATGTCTGGTGGGGCATCCCGTTCTTCGCGATCACCATCCTGGCGGCGTTGCAGTCGATCCCCAACGAGATGTACGAGGCCGCCGCCATCGACGGCGCCGGCACCTGGGCGCGCTTTCGCCACGTCACCATTGCCTACCTGATCCCGACCGTGGCGATCACCATCCTGCTCCGCACCATCTGGATCGCCAATTTCGGCGACCTGATCGTGGTGATGACCGGGGGGGGACCTGCCGGGCAGACCCAGATCCTGCCCTCCTACATCTTCACCATCGCCTTTCGGAAGCTGGACTTCGGCTATGCCTCGGCCTTGTCCATGGTGCTGCTGGGCCTCCTTTTCCTCTACGCGATCTTGATCCTGGAAATGCGCAAGCGGCTGCGGAGCGCCTTTTGATGACCCGTTTCCTGCCGACCCGGAGCCGTTGCTGATGGTGGTCGCCGGCGCCTCGCCCTTCGCCCGCCGCTTCGGCACGGTCTTCCATCGCCTGGCCCTGGCGCTCTACGTGCTGGCGGCGCTGTTCCCGCTCTACTGGCTGATCAAGATCGCGGTCACCCCCACCGACCTCCTGTTCGGCGAGGGCATCCGGCTGTGGCCGAGCCGGGCGACCTTGGACAATTTCGGCGAGGTGCTGGGGGCCACCGACTTTCCCTGGTACTTCGCGAACTCGGTGATCGTCTCGTTCGGCACGGCCATCGGGGTGACGCTGGCGGCCAGCCTGTCCGGCTACGCCCTGTCCCGCTTCACCTTCCGGGCCAAGGCCCCCGTCCTGTTCTTTTTGCTGCTGACCCAGATCTTCCCGCTCGTGATGCTGATCGCGCCGATCTACCGGCTGATGACGCCGCTCGGCCTGGTCGACAGCCTGACCGGGCTGATCCTGGTCTACACCGCCTACAACGCCCCGTTCGCCACCTTCCTGATGCAGAGCTTCTTCGAGGGCATCCCCAAGGAGCTGGAGGAGGCGGCGATGATCGACGGCTGCACCCGCTTCCAGTCGCTGCGCCGGGTGATCCTGCCGCTCACCCTGCCGGGCATGGGCGCCACCCTGGGCTTCGTGTTCACCGCGGCCTGGTCGGAACTTCTGTTCGCCCTGATGCTGATCTCGTCCGAGACCAAGATGACCTTCCCGGTGGGCCTGCTCACCTTCGTGTCGAAGTTCTCGGTGGACTGGGGGCAGATGACCGCGGCGGCGGTGCTGGCGCTGATCCCGGCCTGTTTGTTCTTCGCGCTGATCCAGCGCTACCTGGTGCAGGGGCTGACCGCCGGCGCCGTCAAAGGCTGACCGGAAGGACCTCAATACTCGCCCTGGTTGACTGCTTCGGTTCCGGATGCCTCGCCGTTGAAATCAACCGCCACGTTGTCGGTTACCGACCCGGCGCAGGATATTGTCCACCAGACTGGTGGAATTATTTTTTTCTTTTCTCGTGCCCGGGTTCGTTGCTAATCATTTTGTATATTTAATCCGGCTCGGGGGGAACCGATGCCATTTTCGAACGTTGCACCGCACCAATTGGCGCTGGCCGAGGCGCCCGACGCAGATCTCGCCCGCCTCGCCTCCCTGCTCGACCAGGTCGACCGGCTCTCCCTGCAGATCACCCATGCCGGCGCCGCGGTGCGCTCCCTGGTCATCGGCCGGCGCTCCGGCCTGGACGCGGCAGCACCCGCCGCTGCCCAGCCGTCCTGCGACAAGGCGATGATCCCCTCTTGACGTCCGGGCCCAGGCAGGCTGCCTGCGCCCCATGCTCGACCTGAACGACATCACCCTGCGAATCGCCGGCCGCGTCCTCCTGGAGGGCGCCAGCCTGCACATGCCCGCCAACCGCCGCTTCGGCCTGGTCGGCCGCAACGGCACCGGCAAGACCTCCCTGTTCCGCCTGCTCACCGGCGAATGGCACGTGGATGCCGGCGAGGTCCGCCTGCAGCCCGGCATCCGCGTCGGCATCGTCGCCCAGGAGGCGCCGGGCGGCTCCACCACGCCCATGCAGGCGGTGCTCGCCGCCGACAAGGAGCGCCACGCGCTGATGCAGGAGCGCGCCACCGCCACCGACGGCCTGCGCATCGCCGAGGTCGAGAACCGCCTGCTCGAGATCCAGGCCGACGCCGCCCCCGCCCGGGCCGCGATCATCCTGAAAGGCCTGGGCTTCGACGAGGAGATGCAGGCCCGCCCGCTCTCCGCGTTTTCCGGCGGCTGGCGGATGCGCGTGGCTCTCGCCGGCGTCCTGTTCGCCGAGCCCGACCTCCTGCTCCTGGACGAGCCCACCAACCACCTGGACCTGGAAGCCACCCTCTGGCTGACCGAGCACCTGGCGAAGTACCCGCGCTCGCTGCTGCTGATCAGCCACGACCGCGACCTGCTGGACGCCGTGCCGGAGCGCATCGTCCATCTGGAAAACCAGAAGCTCACCACCTGGACCGGCGGCTTCACCCAGTTCCGCCGCCAGTTCGCCGAGCAGCGCGAGCTGCGCGAGAAGATGCGCGCCAAGCAGCTGGAGCGAAGAGCCCACCTGCAAAGCTTCGTCGACCGCTTCCGCGCCAAGGCCACCAAGGCCCGCCAGGCCCAGTCGCGCCTGAAGATGCTGGAAAAGATGCCGGTCCTGGACGCCGAGGCGATGGAGCCGGACGTCGTCTTCGACTTCCCCCAGCCCGAGCCCCCGCCCCCGCCCTTGATCACCATGGACCGGGCCGCCGTCGGCTACGACTCCAAGATCATCCTGAGCGGCCTGTCCTTGCGCATCGATCCCGACGACCGCATCGCGCTGATCGGCGCCAACGGCAACGGCAAGTCGACCTTCGCCAAGCTCCTGGCCGACCGCCTCCAGCCGATGTCCGGCGAGCTCACCCGCGCCCGCGGCCTGAAGGTCGGCTTCTTCGCCCAGCACCAGATCGAGGACCTGACCCCCGACGCGGACGCCATCGCCCACCTGCGCCGCCTCCTGCCCGACACCCCGGAACAGAAGCTGCGCTCCCGTCTCGCCCGCTTCGGCCTGAACCAGGACAAGGCGATCACGCCCGCGAAGAACCTGTCCGGCGGCGAAAAGGCCCGCCTCAACCTCGCCATGATCACCTGCCACGACCCGCAGTTCCTGATCCTGGACGAGCCCACCAACCACCTGGACATCGACAGCCGCGAGGCCCTGATCGAGGCCATCAACGAGTTCCCCGGCGCCGTGGTCCTGGTCTCCCACGACCGCCACCTCCTGGAACTCACTGCCGACCGCCTCTGGCTGGTCGGCAACGGCCGCGTCACCCCCTTCGACGGCGACATCGACGACTACCGCCAGCAGATGCTCTCCGAGCGCGCCAACAACCAGAAAACCCCCACCCCCACCCAACAGCCCGCCCCGCCCAAGCGCACCCAGAACGAACGCCGCCAGAAACTCGCCCCACTGCGCCAGGAAGCCGCCAAGCTGGAACGCCTGATCGAGCGCATCCAGGCGGCGATCGCGGAGATCGACGCCAAGATGGCGGACCCGAAGAGCTACATGAAGGGGCTGGACCTGGAGGGGCTGGGGAAGAAGAAGGCGGAATATCTGGACGGGCTGGCGAAGGCGGAGGGGAAGTGGTTGGAGATGCTGGAGGAGATTGAGGGGATTGAGATAAATTGAACAACAGCCCTCATCAGATACTCAACTAGAATCTTGATCAAGCATCTTATGGAGAGACGCAATCCGATCGCTCTTCATTTAAAAAGCCTTTCAAGGAGCTGCCGAAGTTCGGTGCACGCTTGAATGGGCGCCTTTTCGAAGAAATCGGCTAGTTCGATATTTTGCTTTCCGGCGTTGGGCGGCGTCCTTCTTCGCACATCGACATGGGCCCACTCATGCTCGACATACAAGTGGCCAACATCTGAATCAAATACAAGTCTCCACCAATCCTCATCATTCATGACTGGCCCCCTAACTCTCTTGTAAAGCTCTTTTTTCGATAGTGGCATAGGCATCTTTCCCATTAGCACATAACTAGAGAGCTCTTTGTAGCAACCAAAAGCGTTATTAATTAAAATATGCACAAGCGATGTTAAAAAGAAATGAATTGCCCATAACATACGCTGCAGTTATTTATTTGATTGTTATCATTAGAACAACAGAAATAATGCAGTTAAATTTGCACCTCACTAATTGACAATACTATTCATTGTTGTCGAAATATGGCTCGATAAGAATGAATTGCATCTCGTTTCTTGCTCCAGTAGTAGCACAAACTGTAACTTGTGACACACATAGCACTAACTGTTCGCCCTACACATACTGCAGCAGCATTACTGTCATTTTTTTTACTTATAACAAGATTCCGCCGAAAATCGGCAGCATCATCCCAACTACCTGCAATCAACGCGCTAAAGCCATTCCGATACGGGTGGACGAACTCAGAGAGGTATTCATATAAATCATGATAAAATGCTTCTTGATTCGTACCTTTCAATGCAGCGTCGAGGCTTTTGATCGTCTTAAAAGCGTCCCGAGGACGCAACGCTTCCACAATGTCTCGCGACTTGGCACCCCAGATTGATCTAAGCATAATCTTCTCAATTACGTCTTCATATTCGACAATATGTTTGTGAACCAATTTATTGTTACATGCATTCTGCAAGGCGGATGCGACGATAGAAATCTCTTGTGAGGCCACCACAACTAACTCAATTAGGTTTCGCGCGTTCGCGGCAGCCGGCACAAGTCTGTCGCTTTGCAGGTCGGCTAAAATGGATAGTATAAGTTGATCCGCGCGGTATACAACGAGAGTTATGTACGCGTGAAGAAAGTGGGCAACATCACCCCAAATCCGCCGATTTTTGTCAAATACATTAATGTTGCTTTCAAGGATCTTTTTCAGAGATGCAGGGGTATCTAAAGATACCATTGCAGAATCTGGAAAGGATTCTACCGTCCTATATAATTCTTCGACATAAAATTTCCCATGCTTAATCATCATTCTATCGACTGATAAATATCGACTCATTGAGAGATTCGGAGGTAGTGCATAGCTCACGGGATGATTCCTCCAGAGAATAACTCAATGAATTTGAGTTAGCCTACCCGAATACAAGACCCACCTATTGATGTTCGTATATGGTATCAATAGCGACCAGAATACTTCGCCTAGACGCCTCACTCCACTATCATCTGACGCTGAAGCGACTTCTACGTCCGGTTCGCCAGAGCGAACACTGCACTTCCAGCGAAAACTGCAAGCAAGCTAAGGGCGCTGGAGGCAAGCACGCCATCCCCGAATATCCCTAAAAGGGTTACCGCAGCTACCCACGTACATAGGACGGCTGCTGGACCGGAGGCCTTCATGTTCATTGATATGTTCTTGAGGAACTCCATTGTGGTTTCCGCTGCTAATGCCCAGGCATATCCGTATATTCGTTGTTGATGTTTCGCAAGGATCGCCAAGGCGCAGAATCAAGGTCAACGACTTTCCTGCCAGTCAACTCGCCGCACGCAATTGGCAGGTCGCCCCAGCCTTCACTACGGAAATGGGGTCAGGTCTTGCGTTCGCGCACCTTCCCGCTCCGGGAAGATTCACAAGGCATAGGGCGCCTGCACCCCTGGATCGTCCGTCGGGAAAGAAACTGCGGCAGGCCTTCTGCTCAGGCAGGAATTCCGAACGGTACACTCCCGTACCTTCCACCTACAGAAGCGCGGAATGGGGTCAGGTCTTGCATTCACGCACCTTCCCGCCCGAGAAGGTTGCTCAACATAGCTTGCCCGCCCCTCGGATCGTTCGCTGGGAGCCAGCGTAAGACGCGACAACGTCAATCGCCTGCACGCCAAGCACTGGAGCGGCAGGGGCCGACCACAGGACGCCGTCAACCCCTGCCGCTATTGCGCCCCCTGGCCCGGCGGAAGCGGCCGTTTCCGGCCGCCCGCCCAAGCCTCCGCGGATTGACCAGGCAGCGGCGTTCGAGCAAACGTCTCCCGCCCAAAATCACCAGAGCCATACGCGTGTCTTCCAACGTCATCGTGTCGCCCTACGCGTCGGAGGATGCCCCCGCCTGTGCGGAAGTCTTCGAACGCGCCTGGAATGCCGGACATCCGTATGCCCCTCGCTGGATCGGGCTCGACGCGTTCAAGAACGCGATCATGGGCCGAAGCGTCCTGGTTGCGCGAACGGAGCAAGGCCGGATCGTCGGCTTTGCCGGCGTCGAAGTGCCGGACTCGTTCATCCAGCACCTCTACGTCGACCCAGGCTTTGCCCGCCAGGGCATCGGCCGCAAGCTGCTGCAGGCGGCCGTCGAACTCGCGGGCGGGCAAGCCACGCTCAAGTGCCAGCGGAAGAATGCCGGCGCCCTCAGGTTCTACCGGCGCGAGGGTTGGACAGAGGGAGAAGAGGGCGGCGATGGTGATGAACGGTGGGTGCGCATGAGGAGCCCGCGCCTGGATGTCCCGTAGGTTCTCCTGAGGATTGATGCCGCCTGCGCGTTCGCGGCAAAGGGGTCCGTGCCTCTTGCATCAGCCCCAGCCCTCCCGCTGCCTCCACCCCGGAAGCGTGCTCAGCGGCCTGAGGCACCCGCCGCGCACCCTGCCCAGATCGACCCTGGCCGCTCCTGGCTCAAGCCTCGACAGGCCAAACTCCAGCGGCGCGCCACCGCGGCCCGCCAGGAGCAGACAGCGTCCCTCATGGTCGCCCTCCATCTCGCGGCATCCCCCACCCGGCCCAACCACCAACAGCCCCCAACCCAGCCACCATGTGCCCCGGCGACCCGATCCCCCGCGACGGAACCGGCCCGGCACCAGGCCGTTCGGCAGGCTGAAACACGCCCACAAGCGGGCCCGGGCGCCGCTCCGCTCCTGGCTGCCGGAACTGGCTGCTCCCCCCATCCCGCCGCCAGCCACGGCCCATCCCCCGGAGACCGGCCCGCCCGACCGCGTCGTGCAGCAAGGCTGGAGATGACCATGGCAATCCAGATCCCGCTCGATCCGACCGACCAGACCGGAACCGAGGGGCCGGATGGCCTGGTCTCGATAGCACCCGACCTGGCTTGGCAACGGCTGAAGATCGTGAACGTGGTGCTGTTCGGCCATCCTTCCGCCGGCGCCGGCAACTGGGTCCTCATCGATGCCGGCCTTGCCGGCTCCGCGCAGTCCATCCGGGAGCTCGCCAGCAACAGGTTCGGCCAGGACGCCCCGCCCGCGGCGATCGTGCTCACCCATGGCCATTTCGACCATGTGGGCGCTTTGGAAACCCTGGCCCGCGACTGGGACGTGCCGGTCTACGCGCACCCTCTCGAGCATCCCTACCTGGACGGCAGCACCTCCTACCCGCCCGCCGACCCCTGGGTGGGCGGCGGCGCCATGGCGCTGCTTTCGCCGCTCTACCCGACCAGTCCCGTCGATGTCGGCCCGCATCTGCGCGCCCTCCCGGCGGATGGCAGCCTGCCGGGCATGCCGGGCTGGCGCTGGATCCACACGCCCGGCCACACGCCAGGCCACGTGTCGCTGTGGCGCGAAGCCGACCGGACGCTGGTCGCCGGCGACGCCTTCATCACCACCGGGCAGGAATCGGCCTACGAGGTCGCCGTCCAGAGCCCGGAGATGCACGGCCCCCCGCGCTACTTCACCCCGGACTGGCCGCAGGCGGGCCGCTCGGTGCGGCTTCTGGCCGGGCTCGAGCCCGAACGCGTCGTCTGCGGCCACGGCCATGCCATGCAGGGCCCGCGCATGCGCGCCGCGTTGCATGAGCTTGCCGATGATTTCGAGCGGATCGCCGTTCCGTCGAACCGGCGGTAACGGTTCGTGAAGCCGGCTGGCGCCGAAGCCGGGCGCTGATCCGTCCAGAGCTCAGGTAAACGCAATCGGGGCCAGCTCCAGCCTGCCGGCCCCCTTCCCCGTCGCGGCCACCTGCCCGGACCACCCCCCGCAACCAGGCAGGAGCCTCTCCCGGCCTTGGCGCCTGTCTCCAAGGACCGCCGGGAGCGGAAGTCCGGCCTGGCGGCAAACCCGCCTGGCCCGGCCAGCTCGGTCCGGCAATCAAAAGTCGTCGCGACGATCCGGCCAAAAATCATCCGCCGCAGCGTCGCCATGCCTCGGGCAATAACGGGAACAACACCGCACACCAGATGCGGGCTTCTTCCTGAAAATGGGACAGCCCTCCGATTGACAGATGCCGATCTTTCCTGGTGATCAAATAAAAAAGCAAAGCACAGTATTTCTACTGATTATGATGACATGACCTATACAACCCTCAGTGCTACGGAAATATGCACAAGTAATATCATGATACAATTGTGATGATACCGACTATTGTCAATCATGATTGTCATGATGCATAGATATGCCCAACGGGCTCTAGATCGGCGCGAGCATCTTCACTGAAAAGCTGCAAATAATATTTCTCGCTTGTGTCGGTACCTGGAGTTCTTCTTTGTCCCGATGGCCTCGATATACATGGATCACCATAGCCATGGCCGCGACAAGAACTGATCTCACTCGGAAAGGCGGCAGTCGCAACCAGAAGTTGCAGCATCTCGGCGGCGTGCTGATCGCAGCCGCCGGGCTGTTCTGCCTGCCATTGCCGGTCGCCGCCCAGGAGGTGCCCGAATCGGCGGTGCCGAAAACGGCGCCGCGCTACTTCCCGCCAACCCTGCGCGCCGCGCTCGGCGCACCGCTGCCGGCCGTCATCGGCAACGAATCCCTGCCGGGCGTCATCCCGGCCAAGGGCAGCGACCGCAACCCGTCGGGCGTGGCGGGCTTCATCAGCGACGAGGGCGTCGCCCGGACCATCGGCGCCAAGGAGCACCCGTTCTTCAAGTCGCTGGGCGCCAACGGCCGCAGCTGCGGCACCTGCCACCAGCCGTCCCAGGCGATGAGCGTGAGCGTCGCCGACATCAAGACCCGCTTCCGCCGCTTCGGCGTCCGCGACCCGATCTTCGCGCCGGTGGATGGCGCCAACTGCCCCACGCTGGTGCCGGCATCGGAGACCCGGCCATCCAGGTTCTACGGCGGCCGCCGCGGCCGCGGCAGCAACAGCGATTCGGCCAGGGCCCGCTCCCTGCTCCTGAACTTCGGGCTGTTCCGGATCTTCATGCCGGTGCGCACCGCCGCCGACTTCACCATCAAGGTGACCCACGACCCCTATGGCTGCAACACGCCCGGCAACCCCCATGCCAGCGCGTCGGACGGCAACGACGGCGCCAACGGCACCGGCGGCAGCGTACCGATCTTTTCCATGTACCGGCGCCCCCTGATGAGCGCCAACCTCGCCTTCAAGACCGAGACGCTGGGCGGCGGCCCCTCCGGCAACATCATGTGGGACGGGCGCGAGCCGAACCTGTTCTCCCAGGCGCTCAACGCCACCCTCGGCCATGCCCAGCGCGACAACCGCCCCACCAGCGAGGGCGGCCAGGGCAGCCTGACCGTGGATTCGGCGGAGATCCGCAAAATCGTCGCCTACGAGGTGGGCTTCTTCACCGCCCAGCAGGTCGACAACCGCGCCCGCGCCCTGGACGACGGTGCCAAAGGCGGCGTGGTTCACCTGCGGGAGAACATGATCCCGGCCAGCAAGGTGGTTCCCCCGCCTCCGCCGACACCTTCCAGGCCGTTTGACGAGTTCGACGCCTGGAGTACGCCGAACGGGGCGCGCTTCGCCCTGGCCCAGCGCCTGTCGATCCAGCGCGGCCAGGCGCTGTTCAACGGCACCGCACCCGACCGCCGCGGCCGGTTCGCCGCCCGGGACGTTCCGGGCTTCTCCGACGTGGTGCCGCCGTTCATCGCGGCCGACGCGACCTGCGCCAACTGCCACAGCATCCTGCATGGCGGCAGCAACAGCTTCCCGGCCAGCCAGAGCAACATCGGCGTCAGCGGCGACTTCCAGGGACGCGGCGGGGCCAGGCTGCGCAAGGATCTTCCGATCTTCACCATCACCTGCGAGAGCAAGCCCGCCTTCCACCCGAGCAACGTGATCGAAACCAACGATCCGGGGCGGGCGATGATCAGCGGCCGCTGCGCCGACATCGGCAAGAGCTCGGTCCCCTCGCTGCGCAACCTGGCTTCCCGTGCCCCGTTCTTCCGCGACGGCTCGGCGCGCACCCTCGCGGACGTGGTCGATTTCTACAACCAGCGCTTCGGCATCGGGCTGACCCGCCAGGAGAAGACCGACCTGACGAACTTCCTGGCAGCCCTCTGACCGCCCGCTTCCCCCATCCTGCCTTGCCCGGCCGGTCCCAAGACCGGGCAAGTCGCGCTCCCTCGCGGGCCGGGAGGGCCGGCCCGGGTCCTGCCATCCGGGGCGTTTCCCCGGGTGCGCCGACCCCCGGACCACGATCCGAACCAGGCGGGCGCCCCGGCTGCGCCTGCCCGCTGCCGGGAAGAACAGCGTCGCAGGGAAAGGGCGTCAGGTCTTGCGCCATGGCATCGTTGCCTCGTCGATCGGCAACATCTATTCTATCGGAAATTTTTTGACTTGATTTCACGGGGAGGCCCAGGTGCCCATCATGGACCATGATGCCAGGGTCGAATTCATCGAGGAACTCGGCCGATCGGGCCGGACCATCACTTATGGGCAACTGGCAGTTCGGTTCGGCCTGCCGACCCATGGCCTCAATCTGAAGAACAACGCGCTGTCACGGATCTTCGATCCGCTGGACAGGCAGGACGGAGCCGGCAAACGGCCATTCAGAACGGCGGTGATCGTCCGGGGGAAGCATCCGAGCATGCCGGGCCCGGGCTTCTTCAAGGCGCTGGCACTCCATCGCGGCGATCCGCCGATCCTCGAGCATGACCGGCGCGCGGTCTGGCAGAACGAACGGGATGGCCTGCGCGCCGTTGCACCCTCCATGCATGGGGAGCAGCCACGGGCAGCACGATAGGTCCAGGTCCGGCATCCTCGCGCCTGGCTGCCCCGGGATGGCCGGCGCTCCAGGCGCCGTCCGGGGCCCCTCATCTCCACCGGCACGTCCGGCCCGCGACAGCCCCCCGCAGGCGACCCCATGACCACCATCCGAACCAGGCTCGCCGCCTGGCTGCGCCCGGCCCGCACCTCCCCGGCGACATCATCCGCCGCCGATGCGCCCCCCTGCCCCGTCTTCGCCCGCTGGGGCGCCATCCTCGACCCGCACCCGCAGGTGCCCAAGGTCATCGAGATCTTCGCCCATGGCGAGCGCGAGGTGATCTGCTTCCGGCTGAGCGCGGGCGAAGGCGAGTGGACCAAGTACTTCATGTTCTTCGTCAGCGCCCCCGGATCGTCCGGCTCGCCCTGCCCCGAGATGATCGTCTCGGCCGGCTCCTACCGGTTCACCAACGCCCATCGCGGCTCCGAGGGCCGCCGCTACCACCTGGATCTCTACCAGTCGGACGACCACGCGACCTTGTGGATCCAGGACCACCTGCCGGCCTACGAGACCCTTCGCCAGGAGGTGGTCGACCTGCTCGACAGCCTGTAGCCCCAGCCCGGCCGACAGCAGCTTGCACCGATCCCGGACAACGCACCGGGCCGGTCCCCAGGCCCCGGAAGCGTCCCCTCCACTCCCCGCCAGCCGGAACTCGGATCATGCGAGGAAACGGAGGGGCAAGGGAACCGAGGGTCAGATCCTGCCTCCTCACCTCCGCCCCAAGGGGGATAGCCGCCGGAGCCCTCAGCCGCTTCTCCGCCAGTGGCCGGCGGTCTCGCGCCATCGCCACCCCGGATCCCCTTGGGCTGCGGGCAGCCGACGCTTGCCGGCATGGTCGACGCGCAGCCTTCGGCTCCGTGTGGCAGGTACGAAATGGACAACGCCCTTCGATGATCCGGCTTCGGTGCAAGTTGCTGACGACTTGTCCACGCCGCCCCTCGATTCCATGATCTCCGCAAGAACAGCAGCAGCAGCAGGACACCAGCCGAGCCGATTTAGCCCGCCCCGATACTCGAAATCCTGATCCGCCGACCCCAGTTCAACTCGGATCGACTGGATCTGGATGCTATCTGGCCGACAAAGGAGGCAGGACTTGAAGCGGCTTCTGCTTGCGACCGACCTCTCCCCCCGCTCCGAGCTGGCGCTGGCCCGCGCCTTGCGGCTGGCGCGGCAGCACGGCGCCCAGCTGCGCGTGTGCCACGTGGTCGACGACGCCCTGCCGGCGCACCTGGCCGAGGCCCAGAAGGCTGCGGCCGAAACCATCCTGCAGGAGCGCATCCAGACGCTTGGCGGCGATGTCGCGGCGACTGTTTCGCTGGCGATCGCCGCCGGCAGGCCCGAGGCCGTGATCCTCCAGGAGGCGACGGCATCCGGCGCCGAGCTGATCATGCTGGGGGTGCATCACGGCGTGGCGCCAACCATGTTCCGCGGCAGCACCGCCGAGCGGGTGATCCGCCAGGGCCGCCTTCCGGTCCTGGTCGTGCGGCGCGAGGCCGAGGCGGACTACCGGCAGGCCGTGGTCGGGATCGACTTCTCGCTGCACTCGCTCTGGGCGGCGCGGGCGGCGTTCCGGGTGGCGCCCGCCGCAACGTTCCACCTGGTCCACAGCTACATGGCGCCCTTCCCGGTGTTTCTCGCCGGCGACGTGCGTTCGGAGGCGCGCGAGATGCACACGCGCGAGCTCGACCGCATGATCGACGAGGAGCTCACCGCCTTTCTGGCCAGGCTGGGCGACCAGCTTCCCCCCCAGCAACGCCTCACCGTCCAGGGGCCGGCGACCGAGGTCCTGCTCCACGTGGCGGGCCGCCTGCCCGCCGACCTGCTGGTGATCGGCACCCACGGCCGCACCGGCATCGCCCACGCCCTCCTGGGCAGCGTCGCCGAGGACCTGCTGCTGCAGGCCCATTGCGACGTGCTGGTCGCCAAGGCCTGGTGAGCTCCTCAAAGGGGGCATCAGCACCCGGCAGCGCCCCATGCGCCTGCCCGGCCGCCAGGGCGACGAGCCGAAGGTGGTGTTCGACCTGTTTGCCACGGTGGAGGCGGTGGCCCGGATGATGGGCGAGCAGCTGCGCTTCCACCGCATCGACTTGGGCGATCGACCCGCCCCGCCAGCCCTATCTCGTGCGCGCCCGCCCAGTGCCGATGGAGCAGACCCTGATCGATCTGGTGGTCGACGCCATGGACGCGATCGAGGAGCGGCGCGAGCGGGACGGCGCCCGCTTCCAGGGCCGCATCGCCCTCGCCATCACCGCCGTCCCCCCGGATTTCTGGCAGGTCGAGGTCGGCGACCATGGCTGCGGCGTCGCCCCCGCCATCGCCCCGCGCGTGTTCCGGCCCTTCGTCAGCAGCAAGCCCGCCGGCAAGGGTACCGGCATCGGCCTGTCCATCGCGTTCGGCCTCCTCCGCGACATGAACGGCCACATCGACCTGGCCCCCCACCGCCAGTCCGGTGCCTGCTTCCGGATCACGCTGGCCAAGGTGGCGGCGGTGGAGGCGGTGGCGGCGGGGTGATGACGTGCCTCCTCATCGCCCGAAGGCCGCTCCGTGCCCCTGCCCGAACCTCGCCATGATCACGCGCCACGACCCGCAGTTCCTGATCCTGGACGAGCCCACCAACCATCTGGACATCGACAGCCGCGAGGCCCTGATCGAGGCCATCAACGAGTTCCCCGGCGCCGTGGTCTCGGTCTCCCACGACCGCCTCTGGCTGGCCGGCAACGGCCGCGTCACCCCCCTTTCGACGGCGACCTAGACAACTACCGCCAGTAGATGCTCTCCGAACGCGCCAACAACCAGTAAATCCCCACTCCCGCTCAGCAACCCGCCCAGGCGCACCCTCGATAAATCCCTCCAGAAACTGGCCCCGCTGCGCCAGGAGGCGGTGAAGCTGGAACATCTAATCGAGCGGATCCAGGCGGCGATCACTGAGATTGACGTGAAGATGGCGGATCCGAAGAGCTACATGAGAGAGCTGGATCTGGAGGGGCTGGGGAAGAAGTAGGCGGAGTACCTGGACGGGCTGGCGAAGGCGGAGGCGAACTTTCTGGGAGTAAATTGAGGGCATTGAGCAGAAACAAACAGACTCGACACGGCTCTTCGAGATCAACCGCAGGGCTGTTAGACCAAGCCACACCTCAGTGAGCCTCACAATTCATCAGTATCTAGACAGATTCTAATCTTCTTCGAATTCTGCAGCAATTATCCTTACATGAATATTTCCAGAATCATTGGAAATAACTCGCTTTTTGTTTGGCCAGATAACGAACTGATGCTTTGTATCCGGATCCGATCTTCCATCAACATAAATCTCGTATTCAACATATACATATTGCAGACTTACATTTCGAAGCCAAACACCTCCATCGCTGCGCTCCTCGCGAACGTGTTGTGTCGCATCTGGCCCAAGACCTGTTCTAGTTGGCTCATCGCTTAAGACCCTCGCTCTACGACTACGAAATCTCACATCCCGCGGTCGACCATACTCAATGCGATATATGACAGTCTCTACATTTGTCCCGCCATCATGCAAAACCTTAGCTGCTCGAGTTTCCGCGCACGAATTTCTTACACGAACACGATTGGCGGGCCCGGTATTTACTACTTCACAACAAGGTGGCATCTTTTCTCTCCAAATATCTTTCTCGCTGACCGCACATCTTGGCCCATTACTAGCAAGCATATTAGATTTTGATACACGCAACGCTCTCATTTACATGCACGGCAATGCATGCTAAACAAAAAAGCTAAAATTTCCAAAGTCTTCCGGAAGGAAGGCTATCACAGTAGCCGCATATTCGCAACGGTTTAGGTCATGACGGTATTCTAGTCAGATATGCCAGCAATGATGAAGAGCCTGTGCAATTCACCATCCAATAACGCTTCCTGTGCAGTGACTGTCACAGGAATACGTTCGTGGAGGGAGCGAGTGTACGGGTTGAGAGGTTGCAATCTGCTTGGATCGACCACTTTCCCGAGGACTTCCCGCCCAGTTCCGTCGAGCAGCTCAACCTTGCATGAGCCGGTACGGATATTGAATGAGATGAACTGCACGCGGAATGCGCACGCCTCAAGCAGTTCCAGTTCCTCCAACGCACGCAGAACCTCTGCCTCCACTTCGCCGATCTCAACGCGGTCGACCGCCTTGGGAGCCTCCAGCTTCATCCACCGGGAAGTCCTGCCTACCGGCGCGGGGAGCTTTCGGACGGAGGTTCGGGATCGCCGGAAGGCGGCCTCGGCGACTCCATGCAGCAACTGGCGGTCTGCCAGTTGCGCTTCATGGGCCATCCGGATCTGCGCAGCGAGATTGTCGTTCGCCCTGAGCGCCTCGTTCATCTGGCCCTCTAATCGGGCGAGCCGTTGCTCGGATTCCCGGTTCTGGCCAAGCGCTTGATGCACGATCCACGCGAAGATCGGCAGTATCATGACTTCCAATAGAAATTTAGTTGCATCATACCATAGGGGATATTGCTCGCTATTCGCCAAAACAAATAGATCTTGCCAAATAGAACCCTTGCCTGGGGAGCCAGTAAATACTCTAGCTACTGGCTGTTGCCTTTTTCGTAGTTCTTCCCGCTCAGTATTCTATGCGTTATGACTTGAGAGATTCGAGCACTCGCTTCGATACTCTCGCCAATTTCCACAGCACCAATCAACCCCTCATGCTCCGGTGGAGTGTCGTAACGCAGCCGTAAAATGTGGACCGGTTTCATAATTCAATCCTCTAACGGAAAGGGAGCAGAGTTCAACGAAACCGGCAGATGGTCGAGAGGCATAAAAACTTCCGGCAGCGGAATATTTATTGGTGATGTATGGGAGCAAAGGGCGGATTTCCATTCTGAGTACCCGGCGTCACGCCGTCCTCCTCTCGCTCGCGGTATCGGGCAGACACGCCGATCTCGCTCATCGTCGCTGCGATCGCCAACGATTACGATGCCACTCCCTGGTCATAGGCTCCTACGGAAACTGCGCGGGGATTCTGGTCAGGCCCTGCCATCCCCATTCCATGGTGGGCCCGCCCCAGATCAGGTAAAATCCCCGGTTCCAACGCATCGAAGCCACGGGAAGGCAGGCAGTCCATCGTCCCCGGTCCGCCCTGCCATCAGGCATCACGCCCCGGCACGGCCCCGCCGTCCTCGGCAGCGCGTGGGGAAGCGGGCAGGAGCACGCCATGCCAACCATCATCGGCACACCGACAAACGACCGCCTGACCGGCACGTCGTCCAGGGACACGATCTACGGCCGGGCCGGCAACGACACGCTCGTCGCCGGGCCGGGCGACGACGCCGTCTTCGGCGAGACCGGCGACGACACGCTCTGGGGCAAGGACGGCGATGACCGGCTCTTTGGCCAGGCCGGGGACGACCGGCTGGCCGGCGGCAATGGCAACGACCGCCTGTTCGGCCAGGACGGCCACGACCGGCTGGAGGGTGCCAGGGGCGACGACCGGCTCGATGGGGCTGCCGGCAGCGACCTCCTCCTTGGCGGCAGCGGCGAGGATCGCCTCTACGGCGAGGCGGATGACGACGCGTTGTCCGGCGACAGCGGCAACGACCACCTCGTGGGCGGCCTGGGTGCGGACCAGATGTCAGGCGGGACCGGCGATGACATCCTCTACGGCTTGGCGGCCGATCTGCAGAACATCCGCGGCGACTACCAGGACGACCATGACGTCCTCGATGGCGGCGATGGCAACGACCTCCTGGTCGGCAACTATGGCAAGGACCGGCTGGACGGCGGGACCGGCGACGACACCCTGATCGGCTGGCCGGGCGACGACCTGCTGCTCGGCGGGAGCGGCGACGACATCGCCATCGGCGAGGACGGCAACGACCTGATCCGGTTGGGCGCCGGCAGCGACACCGTCGTCTTCGAGGGCGACGACTTCGGCCAGTACTTTTCCTCACGCCGCGCCGACTGGGTCAGCCCCGACAGCGACCTCGTCGCGGATTTCGCCCGCGGCGAGGACCAGCTCCGGATTCAGTTCAGGGTCTTCTTCCTTGTTAAAGGCTTTGGCGAAGTGAGGCGCATCGGCCTAACCGAATTGGACAGCAACAAGAACGGCCTGGTCGATGGGGCGGACGCTCATGTCGAGGTCGAAAAGATCCAGCTCGACAACGTTGCCCGCGACTCCCTGGTGATCCATGCCGGCGATGCCAGCGGCTTCGCCCGCTTCCAGGGCGACACGCTCACCCTGTTCGGCATCACCCGGCTGGCCGCCGCCGACTTCACCACGGGCGACTTCACCACCTGAGGCGAGCCCGGCCATGGCGCCTGCGGAAATGCGGTCAGGCCTCGCATCCCAGCACCCTCCCGCCCAGGGAAGGGTCACACCCCATAAGGCACCCGCACCCCCGGATCGTCCGCCGGAAAATCCCTGGTATTCCGCGTGACCAGCAGCAGGCCATGCACCTGCGCCGTCGCCCAGATCAGCGCGTCGGGGAGCCGGATCCGGCGGCTTTGCTGTAGCTCCACCGCCCGTTCCGCCATCCGATCCTCAATTACGATCACCTCGAACCCGCCAAAGAAGCCTGCGCCCCTGCTGTATGGCATCGAATTGGCCGATCAGGATGACGCCGGCCCGCACCTGCGCTACTCGCCGCGTAGCCGATCCTGGCAGGCCAGCCCGTCGACCGTGCGCTGGCCCCATAGGCCGAAGGCATCGTCCATCGCCCCCGCCCGTCGCTTCGCCAAGTATTCGTCGATCGCCTGCCCGATCAGCGCCGTGCGCGACCGCTGCTCGGCCCTCGCCAGTTCGTCGAGCGCCTGGACCTGGATGGCACCGAGATCGACCGAGATCCGCATCCACGCCCCTCCCGCTTTGCGCTTCCCCTCACCCCCCGAACCCGAACCGCCACACCGCCAGCGGCACGCCCAGCAGCACGACCAGCGACACGATCACCAGCGCGCCGTCCCGGGTCAAAAGCCCCGCAGCGAACAAAGCGATCACGGCGGACGCGATCGAGCCCGAGGTCGGGATCACCTCCATGAACGGCATGAACAGGGTCAGCGCCAGGATCAGCAGCAGCGGCAGGAGGATCCAGGGGCGGTGCAGCAGGAAGGTGAGCCGGGCTTTCAGGAACCGCTCGACGAAGCGCACCGGCCGGCGCAGCCAGCCGATCCCCTTGCACAGCTTGGCCGAGGACATCCGCCGGCGGGTGATGACGCCCGGCAGCCAGACGCATTGCCGGCCAAAGATCATCTGCACCACCAGGATGAACACGATGGTGGCGACGATCGCGGTGATGCCGGGAATGGCGCTGGCCGGCGAGGTGGAGATCAGCGAGAAGATCAGCATCAGGGCCGCGAACGACTTGCGCCCGAGCGCCTCGACGACTTCCTGCACGGCGATGCTGTCGCCATGGACCGACTTTTCCAGCTGGTCGAGGGTCTCGCTGAGTGCCCGGGTCATCGCTTCGGCCGTGATGTTGCTCACCAGGGTAGTCAACCGGCGCGCCCGCCGCCCAGTTCCACCGCCTAACCCGGGCGGCGGGCAAGGGCCGGCCGGCGGCCGCCCCCTGCCCGCCCCGTCGCCACCGTCAGCCGCTCTTGGGCCGGATCGGCGGGATCGCGCGCAGGTACTCGTAGACCGCGCGCAGGTCGGGCTCGATCATGTTGCCGTAGACCGGCCAGGGCATTACCTGGCGGATGCGCGCCTCGCCGGGCTTGTGGCCGGTGCGCATGATCGACAGGAACTCCTTGTAGGTCAGCCCGTTCGGCCGGCCGTTCTTGTGCGGCGTGATGTTCTTGGAGACGATCGGCCCGAACGCCACCCCGCCGGCCAGGTAGCCGGCCGTGTTGATCTTGGCCGGCTGGCCCTTGAACGGGTCGCCGCCTGGCGCGAAGGGCGGGTTGGTGTGGCAGTCGTTGCAGCCGCCCTGGGCGTTGACGATGTAGCTGCCCAGGCCCACCAGGGTGCGGTCGCGGTTCTTCAGGTTCAGGCGCACCGGCGCGATCGCGTAGCCGCGATGAACCCGGGCATAGTCCACGAAGCCCCGGTAGCCGTGCCCGTGATGACCCGGGCTCTTGTAGCCCGGCCCCTGGTAGCCCCGCCGGGCGTCGTCGCCCGCGGCATCCCCGGGCAGCGCCGCCACCCCCAGCGCCACGGCCGCCACCGCCGCCAGGGCCGAGAGCCCCCACGTCCTTGTTGTGATCGCCATCGCTTCCTCCAGCGCGACCCGGGCCGCCCATCGGCCCCCTTCCGCCCGCCCGGAAGCCGCCCCATGCGGAAAGCACCGGCCGGGCGCGCCCATCCCTGCCGCCGCCCGCCAAAATCGTGGCCGGGATCAACGCCAGGGGGAAGGAGGCGCGCCGGGTCCGGCCATTCCCGGCCGCAAATTTCCGGAAAGACCATGTCGCCATGGTCGACGGTGCACCGGGACGCGATCTCCGTCAATCGGAAGATGTTCTGGAAGAAGCGGCAATCGCCGCCATGTCCCTTCGGGCCGGCTGTTCTTGCCGGTTCTTGGCAGCGACCAGTCCCGCCTCGCCGGCCAGGTGGGCCAGCGCCCCGTCAGCTTTCCTGGCGGCTGCCCAGCCAGGACGTCACGGAGTCCTTCCGGCCAGGCGTGTCGCCCCCGCCGCCCAGGGGCTGGGCCTTCTCGATCGCCTCGTCGCCCGCCATGCTCTGCCGTGCTACCCGATGCATCATCACCAGGCCGCCGGCCAAACAGCCGCCGAACCGGGTGAAGCCGGTCCGCCACAAAAGGCGCAGCATGTCGGGCAGCTGGCGGTCGTCCTCCAGCACCAGATGGATCGGCTGCTCCGGGTGCGGCATCGCCTGGATGGGCGGAAGGTTGCCCGGACCCAGCGGGCCAGCCGCGTTGACCTTCTTCAGGCGCGGATCATGGCTCGGCACCGGCGGGGCGTTCTCAACCACCGCCCGCTGGAACGCGATCCCAGGGCGCGCACCCGCAGGTGCTCAGAAAACGTCGTTGTCCCAGGCCATGCAGGTCATGAGGGAGCCTGCATCAAGTCCTGGATGGTCGTCATGGGCCGGAGGATCCTGCCTGCATCGACCTGATCCCGTGCGCCGGCTCCCAGCGCTTCACCAACCTGCATCACTCATGGTCGAAGCGCTGCTGCCGCCTGGACGTCCACAAGCCGCAACGCCCCGAGCTGGTCTGGATGAAGGGTTATTCGCAGCCCTGCGCTTCCGGGGGGTTGCCGGGCCGGCAGGAGGCGCACGGACCGGCCAGTCCGGCGTCCTGCCGTCCGTTGGGCAAGAGTGCGGGAAAGCGGGTTCGCGCGGCCAGAAGGGGCGTTGCCCCCAAGGCCGGCCGCGAACCGCCGCGTTTCCCGGTGGCGGGTCAGCCCAGACCCAGGAAGCCCAGGATGATCACGACCACCACGATCACGCCGATCAGCCAGAAGATGTTGTTCATTGGTCCAAGCTTCCTGTCGTTGACGTTGCGTCCGGCTGATCGGGCCGCGCTCGCGACCGTTCACCGTCCGCTGTGGCAACGCCAGGCGGCAGCGGTAGTTCCAGCCCGATCCCGATCGGCCACGAAAAACTCGTAAAATCCACCGGCAGCGTGGCCGGCGTACCTCTGGTCCGGCCAGGGAACGCGCCCATGGCTCAAGCGGTTGGCCGGGCAACGCATGACGAAGGAGGTCCCGACGATGGCGGACCAGGACAAGCAGGACCAGAACTGGCTGCAGATCCGCAAGCGGATCGACGCCGAGAAGTCGCCGGACCCTGATCCCACCCCGGAGCCCGCCTTGTCGCCGATGGGCACCGACGACGAGGCCGCCGGGGTGACCACCGCGCCGGCCGACATCGCCCGCTCCGCCGGCCCGGAGGCGCCGCCCCGGCAGCCGCCGCGCCAGAGCAAGGTGCCGCTCTGGGTCTATGGGTTCGGCGCCGTCGCGGTGCTGGTGATCCTGCTGCTGGTGCTGGGCTCCGCCAGCACCTGAGCGGGCGCGCCGACGGCCCAGGGGAGGCTGGCGGTTCCGCACATCTCCCTGGCAATCCGATCCTAGGAAATATATCCTGCACACCCCGACCTTCCCCGCGCAGGATCCCGCCCCATGCCCCGCAGCCTCGCCCAGGCCGAAGCCTCCCGCCAGAACGGCGCCCGCAGCCGCGGCCCCACCACCCCCGAGGGCAGGGCCCGCGCCGCCCAGAACGCCCGCACCGTGGCGATGCGCTCCACCGACCCGTGCCTCGCCGAATTCGAGGAAACCGACCGCTTCCACGAGCTGGAGCGCTCGGTCTACGACCGCTACCGGCCGCTCTGCCCGGTGGAGGCGTCGCTGTGCGCCCGGATCGCCTTGGCGCTGTGGCGGGCCGAGCGCGCCGACCAGCTGGAGGCCGAGTACTGGTGCCTGCCGGTGCCGGTCTCGCGCTTTTCCGAGACGCTGAAGCTGGCCGCCGTGCTGGTGCACGAGGAAGGCCACCGCCCGCGCAGCCTGGCCACCATCCTGCGCTACCAGGCCGAGGCGATGAACGCGGTCACCCGCGCGCTGAAAGCCCTGGCGCTGCTGCGCGCCGGCACCGCCGAGCCGCGAAACGAGGAGGACGAGCCGGCGGACGCGACGGACGCCGGGCCCGCCCCCGCCAACCAGAACCAGCCGGTGCCAGCCGCGATCTGCACGAACGAACCCGAGCCGGAGCCGGCGCAGCCCGCCCCGGAACCGGTCGAGCCCGCGGCAGCCCCGGCCCGGGCCGCTGTTCCCATGCTTTACACGAACGAACCCGGGCGGCGGGATCCCATGGGCGGGGCCGAGCTGCCGGATCATGCCGGCCAGTCCACCGTTTCCGACTGGCAGGTCGAGGCACGCCAAATGCCAGCGTAAAAATGTAATTTATTGCAGTTTGACATGGACTCGCTCGGGAACCACATGGAGCACCATCGCCGCTTCTGTGAAAGTTCCCGCCATGTCGCGCCGCGTCACCCTGCTCGCCTCCGCGATCCTGCTCTCCTCGAGCGCCCTCGCCTCGGCCGCCGAGCCCCTGGTCGATGCCGCCTGGCTCCAGGAGCATCTGGACCAGCCGGGCCTGGTGGTGCTGGACATCCGCAACGTCGAGGAAGGCTCCTCGGAGGAACTGTTCGCGCAAGGCCACATCCCAGGGGCCGTCCATTCCGACTATGCCAAGGCCGGCTGGCGGACCACCGTGAACGGCGTGCCCGGCATGCTGCCGCCCACCCAGGACCTGGAGCAGCTGATCGGCAGCCTGGGCATCGGCAACGACACCCATGTGGTGCTGGTGCCGCACGGCAAGACCTCCAGCGATTTCGGCGCTGCCACCCGGGTGTTCTGGACCTTCGACGTGCTGGGCCATGACGAGGTCTCGATCCTGGAAGGCGGCTATGCCGCCTGGTCCGCCGGCGGCAATCCGGTGGAGACCGGCACCGGCACGGCGCCCGGGCCGGTGGCGTTCAAGGCCGAGTTCCGCCCGGAGCTGGTGGCCTCCCTGGACGAGGTGAAGCAGGCGCAGGCCAACGGCGTGCCGCTGGTCGATGCCAGGCCCAAGGGCCAGTACACCGGCGAGGTGACCCCGGAGAATGTCGGCATCGCCGGCACCATCCCGGGTGCGGTCAGCCTGCCCCACGACGTGCTGGTCGAGAACGGCGCCGACGTCCTGGACACCCCGGAGCTGGACGCCCTGCTGGCCGGGCTGAACCTGCCCGAGGACGGCGAGAAGATCGCGTTCTGCAACACCGGCCACTGGGCCTCGGTCGGCTGGTTCGTCCTGAACAAGGTCGGCCAGGACCCGCAGGTGAAGATGTACGATGGCTCCATGGTCGAATGGGCCAAGATCAACGGTGAGGAAACCGAGATCGGCGCGGATCGGACGGTGAACTGATGGCAGCCATTCTCCAGCCGGCCGGGCGCTCCGCCCCGGCCGGCCTGATGCGGCCCCTGGACCGGACGGTCGCCTGGATCGCAGGCGCCCTCCTGGTGCTGGCCGCGCTTTATGCCGGCAACGTCGTCTCGGCCAAGAACGGCGCGCTGGTCCTGGTCGGTGCCCTGCTGGGCGTCTCGCTCTACCATGCCGCGTTCGGCTTCACCGGCGGCTGGCGCGCTTTTGTCCAGGAAGGCCGCGGCGCCTCCCTGCGCGCCCAGCTCCTGCTCCTGGCGCTCGCCAGCGTCCTCCTGGTGCCGCTGATCGCCCAGGGCGACGTGCTGGGCCGGCCGGTCAACGGCTTCGTGGTGCCCTTGTCGATCCCGCTGCTGGTGGGAGCCTTCACCTTCGGGCTTGGCATGCAGCTGGGCGGCGGCTGCGGCTCCGGCACCCTGTTCACCGCCGGCGGCGGCAGTGCCCGGATGCTGGTGACGCTCCTTGCCTTCATCGCCGGCTCGGTGGTCGGCGTGGCGCACATGCCGGCCTGGGCCGGCCTGCCCGCCATGGACGGCGTGGCGCTCTGGCAGGAGATCGGCGTCGTGCCGGCCCTGGCCGTGACCCTGGCCGTACTGGGCGGTCTCGCCTGGTACGTCGCGAGAAGCGAGCGCCGCCGCACCGGCAGGCTGGCGCCGCTGGGCGCCCTGCCCGGCAAGGCCCCGCGCCTGCTGACCGGCCCCTGGCCGCTGCTCTGGGGCGCCATCGCCCTGGCCCTGCTCTCGCTCCTGACCCTGCTGGTGGCGGGCCATCCCTGGGGCATCACCGGCGCCTTCGCGCTGTGGGGTGCCAAAGCCCTGGTGGCGGTGGGCGTCGATGTCGGCTCCTGGCAGGCCTGGTCGGGTGCCGGCGCCCGTGCCCAGCTCGACGGCAGCCTGTTCGCCCATCCGATCTCCGCCATGGATATCGGCCTGATCCTGGGCGCCATGCTGGCGGCCGGCCTGGCCGGCAAGTTCGCGCCCAAGGTCGACCTCTCCCTGGGCTCGCTCGCCGCCGCCGTGGTCGGCGGGCTGCTGATGGGCTACGGTGCCCGCCTGTCGTCAGGCTGCAACATCGGCGCGCTTCTTGGCGGGATCGCGTCCGGCAGCCTGCATGGCTGGGTCTGGTTCGCCCTGGCGTTCCTGGGCTCGCTCGCGGGCATCCGCCTGCGGCCTTTGTTCCGCCTCCAGGGCTGATCCGGGGGAGCCTGGCGTCCGGCCAGGCGTTGCTGGCAGCGAAGGCCGCCGCTTGGTGGGCGGCCGTCCTGCTGTTCGGGGAGACGTTGGATGCGCGGATGGTGGAAGGCGGCGCTGGCCAGCGTCGGCAGCCTGTTCATGGCGAGCTGCAGCGACGGCGGCGGCAGCAGCGGCGGATCCTACCGGGTCGATCCCAGCCTGAACCGGGATGCCGCCAACCCGGCCGCGGCCACCCGCCAGCAATGCATCGATGCCGGGTTCGAGGCTGGCACCATCCAGTTCACCCAGTGCATCACCGAGGGCCGCGGCCTGCCGGACAAGTAGAACCTCCAGCATTCCTTCAGATTGGTACGTGCGATGAACGGTATCGTGGTGCGGGCCCCGGGCGGGCTCGACCAGCTGCACATGGTCGACCTGCCGGACCCGGGCCAGCCCGGTCCCGGCGAGATCCGCGTGCGCATCCATGCCAGCTCCCTGAACTTTCACGACTATGGCGTGGTCAGCGGCCGGATCCCCGCCGAGGACCGGCGCATCCCGATGGCGGACGGGGCCGGCGTGGTCGAGGCGGTGGGCGAGGGCGTCGCCGAGTTCGCAGCCGGCGACCATGTGGTCTCCTGCTTCTTCCCGCACTGGCAGGACGGCCCGGCCGAGGTCAGCGACTTCAAGACCGTGCCGGGCGACGGGGTCGACGGCTATGCCCGCGAGGTGGTGGTCCGCCCGGCCAGCTGGTTCACCCGCCAGCCGAAGGGCTTCAGCCATGCCGAGGCCGCGACGCTCACCACCGCCGGGCTCACCGCCTGGCGCGCTCTGGTGGGCGACGACCGGCTGAAGGCCGGCGACAGCGTGCTGGTGCTGGGCACCGGCGGCGTGTCGATCTTCGCCCTGCAGTTCGCCAAGATGATGGGCGCCACCGTCATCGCGACCTCGTCCTCCGACGCCAAGCTGGAGCGGGTCCGCGCCATGGGCGCCGACCACACCATCAACTACCGGCAGACCGAGGACTGGGGTGCCAAGGTCCGCGATCTCACCGGCGGGCGCGGCGTCGACCATGTGATCGAGGTGGGCGGGCCTGGCACCCTGCCCCAGTCGATCCAGGCGGTGCGGACCGGCGGCCACATTTCGCTGATCGGCGTGCTCACCGGCCGGGCCGGCGAGATCCCGACCGCCTTGCTGATGGCCAAGCAGGCCCGCCTGCAGGGCCTGATCGTCGGCAACCGCCGCCAGCAGAACGATTTGGTCCGCGCCATCGACGCCACCGGCTTCCGCCCGGTGATCGACCAGAGCTTCGAGCTTGGCGCCATCGCCGACGCGTTCCGCCACGAGGAATCCGGCAAGCACTTCGGCAAGATCTGCCTGGAGTTCTGAGCCGCCCCCCGGTGCCCGCCGCCACCGGCGGGCACCGGGCATCCCTCACTCGGTCAGGATCTCCGGGTAGAGCGACTTCCAGAACGCGCAATGATGCGCCGCGCCCGCGTCGAACAGCCCGACCTTGCCCGGCTCGAACCGCATCACCCGGTCGTCCGCCGTGAACACCGGCCAGTCCGGCCCCTCCGGCGCACTCGGCGTGCCCGTCCGGGCAAAGCTGGTCCAGTACGCCATCATCTGCCCGGCCAGAGCTTCTGAGCCCGGCGCCAGGTCCGGCCCGTCCACCGCGGCCGTGTTGGAGAAGTGCGGGAACTGGTAGGGCAGCTCCGAGGAATGCACCGCGCCCATCTCGAAGCCCGGGTCCGGGGTGACCGGCGGCGCGTCCTGGTCGCCGAACACGTACTCGTACACCTCCACCTTGGTCCTGAGCAGCTTGCCGGTCTGCAGGTAGATGCAGTTGTTCAGCCCGTTGGAGGGCGTGAAGTCCGACATCACCGTGCCCAGCGCCGCCGGCGCCGAGGAGAACCGGTCCAGCGGATACTGCGCCAGCACCTGCTCCGCCTTGTCGCCATAGACCGCCTGCAGATGCTCGGCATAGTTCTCGGCGGTGACCGAGCCGCCGGCCTGGATGTCGTAGGCCACGTAGAGGCGCAGCTCGTCCCGGTCGCCGCCATTGATCACCGGCACCTGCACGAACTTGCCGGCCGGGATCGCCTCCGCCCCCGGCAAGGGCAGCGTCTCGGTCCCGGTGGCCGGCGCAAAGGTCATGATGTCGGCCCCGCCCACCTCGGCGCCCGCCTCCAGCAGCTCCTCCACCGGCTTGTCCCGCAAACAGGCCAGCGCTTGCGCCTCCTCGCCGCAACCCGCCAGCTCCGCCACCTTGCCGCCGACGACCTCAGCATCCTGGATGGTGGGCAGCGGGGTGACGCAGCCGGCGCTCTGGATGATCGCCTTGTGGAACAGGCCTTCCGTCTCGTCCGGCGCCAGGATGTGCATGCACACGCTGGCCGCCCCGGCCGATTCCCCGGCAAGCGTGACGTTGTCCGGATCGCCGCCGAACGCTTCAATGTTGCGCTTCACCCAGCGCAGCGCCGCCCGCTGGTCCTCCAGCCCGTAGCCGCCATTGTGCCCGGCGGCGAAGGCCGGATGGGCC
Source organism: Geminicoccus roseus DSM 18922 (assembly GCF_000427665.1). Taxonomy (NCBI): domain Bacteria; kingdom Pseudomonadati; phylum Pseudomonadota; class Alphaproteobacteria; order Geminicoccales; family Geminicoccaceae; genus Geminicoccus; species Geminicoccus roseus. Next base: position 3,988,800 of record NZ_KE386572.1, on the reverse strand, counting down.
ATGAAGCCGAACACGCCCAGCCGGTAGTTCATCGACACCACCACCGCGTCCCCCGCCAGGGCCATGGTCTCCAGCGGGTAGAGCGCGCTGGAGCCGCCCACGAAGGCGCCGCCATGGATCCAGACGATCACCGGCCGCTTGCCATCGCCGGGTGCCGCCGGGACGGTGACGTTCAGCGTCAGGCAGTCCTCGTCATGGCTGGCCTCGGTCAGACCGTAGCGGGCCACCTGCGGGCAGGCGCTGCCATACGTGCTGGCGTCCAGCGTGCCGGTCCAGCTCTCCGCTTCCAGCGGCAGCGCGAAGCGCCGCTCCCCGGTGGGCGCCATGGCATAGGGAATGCCCTTGAACGCGATGGTCTGCCCCGACGCCACGCCCTGCACCGCGCCCTGCGCGGTCGTCACCAGGGCCGGATCGGCGGCAGCGGCGCCGTCCGCCGCCGCCATGCCCGCCAGCGCCACCCAGGCCGCCAGGCCCGCCATTCTTCCGGTTGTCCTGACAATCCTGCGCATCGCCCACCTGATCGAGACATCGACATCATCGTCCAGGGCGACGATGCGGTGCCTTTCCGGAAACGGTCAAGGCGATGAACCAAGCAGATGCGGTGCTACTTCTCGACCGGCCAGCCCGGGCGGAACATCTGCAGGAGCCCCTCGGGCCCGATCTGGAAATAGTCGGCCGGCCCGCCACCGCGCAGCAGCGGCCGCCCGGCGACGGTGTCGTAGATCCCGTCTTTGAGCAGCGCCTTCTTGATCCGCACCGCCACCACCTCGCCGAACACCATCCAGGCCGGGACCTTGGTGCCGTCCGCACCCTGCAGCTGCAGGATCTGGCTGCGCCGGCACTCGAACGAGACCGGGCACTCCGCCACGTGCGGCACGCTCACCACGCTGGACGGTGCCGGGGTCAGCCCGGTGAGCTGGAACTCGTCGATGTCGCGCGGCGCGGGCGCGCTGCTCAGGTTGACCGCCTCCGCCAGCTCCACCGTCGCCAGGTTCCAGCAGAACTCGCCGGTATCCTCGATGTTCTGCAGGCTGTCCTTGCGCGAAGTGCTGCAGAATCCGACGATCGGCGGCTTGTAGTTGAAGGCGTTGAAGAAGCTGTAGGGTGCCAGGTTCAGCCGGCCCCGCCCGTCCTGCGACGAGATCCAGCCGATCGGCCGGGGCGCCACGATCGCGTTGAACGGGTCGTGCGGCAGGCCATGCCCGTTCTTCGGCTCGTAGAAATGGATGTCGTCGGCCAAGATCCGCGCTCCTTGGTAGGGTCTTGCCGCATCGGAGCACGAAGGCGGCCCGGCCGCCACGGCGGCGCAGGTCTGCCCCCATGGCGGCATGGGTGGTCCTGTAGGGCCGATCGGTCTAGCTTCTCCAGCCAATATCCAGTTTCGACAGAAGTGCCCGTGCAACCGAACGTGACGTCGACGTCGGCCCTGGCCGGCCGCCGGACCGAGTTCATCATCATCCTCGGCTCGCTCACCGCCTTCGGCCCGCTGGCCATCGACATGTACCTGCCGGCGTTCCCGACCCTGTCCGAGGTGTTCCGCACCGATATCGGCCATGTGCAGACCACGCTGGCGGCGTTCTTCCTGGCTTTCGCCCTGGGCCAGGCCTTCTGGGGGCCGCTGGCCGACAGCTATGGCCGCCGCCGCCCGCTGATGGTCGGGCTGGTCCTGTTCGTGGCCGCCTCGATCGCCTGCACCATGGCGCCCACCATCGGCGCGCTGGCGGTGCTGCGCTTCGTCCAGGGCCTGGCCGCCTGCGCCTCGGTGGTGATCGCCAGGGCGGTGGTGCGCGACCTGTTCCCGGCCAGCGAGGCGATCTCGGTGTTCGCAGCCCTGATGCTGGTGGTGGGGCTGGCGCCGATCCTGGCGCCTTTGGTCGGCGGCCAGCTGCTGGTCTCGGTCGGCTGGCAGTCGATCTTCTGGTTCCTGGCGCTGTTCGCCGGCGGCTGCCTGCTGGCGGTGATCGTCCGCCTGCCGGAGAGCCTGGCGCCCGCCATGCACCGCTCGATCCGCCCGGCCTCGGTGCTGGCCACCTATGCCGGCCTGCTGGTCGACCGGCGCTTCCTGATGCCGGCCCTGGCCGGCGGCTGCGCGATCGCCGGGATGTTCGCCTACATCGCCGGCGCGCCGTTCGTGCTGATCGAGCTCTACGGCATTCCCGAGCGCCATTTCGGCTGGGTGTTCGGCGCCAACGCCATGGGCTTCGTGATCGTTTCCCAGGTCAACGCCCGGATCGCCCGCAAGGTCGATCCCACCCGGATGATCCGCACCGCCGGCATCGTGCAGGTCGCCGCCTGCATGGTCCTGCTGGCGGTCGCCTGGAGCGGCGTGCACAGCCTCGTCCTGACCCTGATCCCCCTGTTCCTGGTGATCGCCAGCCTGGGCCTGCTGATGCCCAACACCACCGCGATCGCCATGGCCTCGTTCCCCGATCGCGCCGGCGCGGCCTCCGCGCTGCTCGGCACCGTGCAGTTCTCCCTGGCCGCCGCCGCCTCCAGCCTGGTCGGCATCCTCCATGACGGCACCGCCCGGCCGATGGCCACCGCCATCACCATCGGCGCGGTGATCGGCATGGTGTTCGGCCGGCTGGTGGACGCCAGCGTCCTCAAGCGCCGCTGAGGCGCCTTGGCCGTTTACCGCAAGGCGCATGGTTGTTCGACCCCGCTCGGACACCCACGTCAGGACCAGGACCTCCATCCACGGAATGCCGCCTCATGATCGATCTGCACTACTGGCCGACCCCGAACGGCCACAAGGTCACCATGTTCCTGGAGGAGGTCGGCCTCCCCTACCGGATCAAGCCGGTCAACATCGGCGCCGGCGACCAGTTCAAGCCGGACTTCCTGAAGATCGCCCCCAACAACCGGATGCCGGCGATCGTCGACCATGACCCGATCGGCGGCGGCGAGCCGATCTCGGTGTTCGAAAGCGGTGCCATCCTGGTCTATCTGGCGGAGAAGACCGGCCGCTTCCTGCCGACCGACCCGGCGCGGCGCTACGACGTGCTGCAGTGGCTGTTCTGGCAGATGGGCGGCCTGGGGCCGATGGCCGGGCAGAACCATCACTTCAACAAGTACGCGCCCGAGAAGATCCCCTACGCCATCGACCGCTACGTCAAGGAGACCGCCCGTCTCTACGGCGTGCTCGACAAGCGCCTGGCCGACCGCGAGTTCCTGGCCGGCGAGTACTCGATCGCCGACATGGCCTCCTATCCCTGGATCGTCCCCTACGAGAACCAGGGCCAGAAGCTGGAGGACTTCCCGCACCTGCAGCGCTGGTTTGGCAAGATCAAGGCCCGCCCGGCCACCGAGCGCGCTTACGAGCAGGGCCCCAAGGTCAACCCGTCGATCGGCCAGCCGATGAGCGAGCAGGAGAAGAAGGTCCTGTTCGGCGGCAAGCCCCAGGCCTGACCATGGCCGGGACGGAGCCGCCTGCCGGCCTGCCCGACGGCTTCGTCCACCTGCCGGGCCGCCTGGACGAGGCGGCCTGCCGGGACCTGCTGGACCAAATCCTTTCCGCGATCGGCGACCAGTTCTGGTTCCAGCCGACCACGCCGCGCTGGAACCGGCCGTTCTCGGTGCGGATGAGCAATCTGGGCCCGCTCGGCTGGGTGTCGGACCGCCGCGGCTACCGCTACCAGCCGGCCCACCCGGACAGCGGGAAGCCCTGGCCGCCGATCCCGCCCGTGCTGCTGGATCTGTGGGCCGAGCACGCCCCGCCCGCCCTTCCCGCCCAGGCCTGCCTGGTCAATCTCTACCGGGGCAGCGCCCGGATGGGCCTCCACCAGGACCGCGACGAGCATGACTTCGCCGCCCCGGTCGTCTCGGTGTCGCTGGGCGACGAGGCGGTGTTCCGGATCGGCGGCCGGGAGCGTGGCGACCCGACCCGCTCGATCCGCCTGAAAAGCGGCGACGTCCTGGTGATGGGCGGCACGGCACGGCTGGCCTTCCACGGCGTCGACCGGATCATTCCCGGAAGCTCCGGCCTGGTCCCGGGCGGCGGGCGCATCAACCTCACGCTGCGCCATGTCGGCACTCCCGGGTGCCAGGGCGGCGCCCGCACGGGTTCCTGAAACGACATCGCTCCGCTAGTGGAAAGGGCGCGGCAGGGACGCCGCGATGCGGGAGAAGGTCGTTGCGTCTGTTCGTTCGCCGCTGGCTGGTCGCGCTGACGGCTGTCCTGGTCCTGCTGCCCCTGGCGGCCCTGGCGCAGTCCGCCCCCGGCCCGCTGAGCCCGCCCGACACCAGCAGCCCGCGCGCGACGCTGCAAAGCTTCCTCGACAATTTCCACGAGGCGGTCAGCGACTGGTATGTCGGCGAGAGCGCGACGCTGGCCGAGGCGCCGCTGGCGCGGGCGCTCGGCACCATGGACCTCAGCCATCTTCCCCAGGCCAACCGGCGCGAGCGCGGCATCGAGCTGGCCTTCCAGCTTCAGGGGATCCTGCAGCGGATCGAGCTGCCGCCCCTGGACCAGGTGCCGGACGCCGAGGCGGTGGCGACCGGCCAGATCCAGAGCTGGCGGATCCCGCAGACCGAGCTGTTCCTGGAGCGCGTGCAGGTCGGCAACCGGCCGGCCGCGTTCCTGTTCAGCCAGGAGACCGTCGCCAGCCTTCCCCAGTTCTTCCGGCGCGTCCAGGACCTGGAGGTGCTGCCGGGTCCCCATGCCATTCCCGGCGCCTACGACGCCTACCGGATCGGGCCCGGCCAGAGCGTGATCACCTCGGTGGCGACCTGGATCAAGAACCTGCCCGCCCCCGCCTACCGCATGGTGCTGGGCGAGCCGCTCTGGAAGTGGTGCGCCCTGCTGCTGGTGGTGGCGGTCGCCGCGCCCGGCATCGCGCTGATGGCCTGGCTCGGGCTGCGCGCCGACCGGCGGCTGACCCATGTCGTGCCGGCCCTGCGGCTGGGCCAGCCGGCCGCAGCGGTGGGCGCCATGATTGTGGCGTTCTGGCTGAACCATGTGTTCGCCGACTGGCTGCGCCTGACCGGCGGCATCCTGGTCGCCGCCACCGTCGCGGCCCAGGTCCTGACTTTTGCGGCGGCCGCCTGGCTGGCCTTCCTGGTCTCGACCCGGATCGGCGAGACGATCATCCACGCCCAGAACCGCCGCCCGCTCAGCCTGGACGCGCAGCTGATCCGCCTGTCCTTCAAGCTTCTGGGGATCTTCGGCGTCCTCTACATCGCGGTCCACGCCGCCGACACGATCGGCATCCCGGTGGGCCCGCTCCTGGCCGGCGTCGGCGTCACCGGCCTGGCGATCGCGCTGGCGGTCCGGCCGACCATGGAGAACGTGATCGCCGGCTTCGTGCTGTTCGCCGACAAGGCGGTGCGGGTCGGCGAGTTCTGCGTGTTCGGCGACAAGATGGGCACCATCGAGGAGATCGGGCTGCGCTCGACCCGGGTGCGCGGCCTCGACCGCACCCTGATCACCGTGCCGAACGCCGAGTTCTCCCAGATGCAGATCGTCAACTTCACCCGGCGCGACCAGATGCTGTTCAACCCGTCCATCGCGCTGCGCTACGAGACCACCACCGAGCAGATGCGCTTCATCCTGGCCAAGATCCGCGAGATGCTGGTCCGCCACCCGCGCGTCAGCCCGGACGCGGCCCGGATCCGCTTCACCGAATACGCGCACACCGCGCTGAAGCTGGACGTGTTCGCCTACATCACCTCCAGCGACTACGCCGAATCGCTGGGGATCCGCGAGGACCTGAACTTCCGCATCAAGGACATCGTCGAGCAGTCCGGCGCCAGATTCGCCCTGCCGGCGCAGACCATCTATCTCGGCCGCGAGAACGGCCTGGACCCGGAGCGGATCGAGGAGGTCCATGCCGAGGTCGACGCCTGGCGAAGCGACGGCCGGCTGCCCTTCCCCGACTTCACCGAAGCGGAGCGGGCGGCGCTCGCCGGCACCCTGGCCTTCCCGCCCAAGGGATCGTCGGCCCATCGCGGCACCTGACGGCCGGATGGCGCTTGCATCGACCCCATATTTGAATATATACCTATGCCGGTGGCCGGGCGGGTTCGGCGAAGCCATCCGGTATAAAACAAAAAATCTGGGATTGGTCGCGAACGGTGTGGATCGGCTTCACGGATTTCCGCCTCTCGCTGTGACCGCCGTCCTCGCCCCGGAGAGGCCAGCCCCGAGGGTGCTTCACCAGACCTCGCTTCGGTTCAATGCGCCGACGCAGGTCGATGGTCCTTGGAGGTCCGGCATCGCCTCACCCGCCAGCGACTGTCCGATCCATCCGTGGGGAAAGCTGAGCGGCAGGGGCGGCCGGGCCTGTTCTTCGGTGATCGGCGCGAATCCGACCCCCCGGTAAAAGTCCGGGTCGCCATAGGTGATCGCGACCTGGACACCCTCGGAACGGAGCGCATGCAGGGCGCTGGTGAGCAAGGCCTGTCCGACACCCTGCCGCTGACGATGGGACGCCACGGCCATCGGGGACAGCAGGAAAACCACATGCGGGTCCGCCGGGTAGGTCAGGCGGGTGAACAACGCTGCCCCGATGACATCGCCCTCCTCCTCGGCACAAAATCCGCGGATGTCCTCCATCGGCGTATTCGCGAGGAGGTCACGGACCAGGCTGCCGACCAGCTCGCCTTCATCCGGCCCCTCCGCGGCGGTGAAGGTCGTGGTGACAAGGTCGATGAGCGCCTGCTCGCGGCCCACCAGACCAGGGGTGATGTTCACGATCGGCTCCCTGTTCCCGGCTGCCGGTCGCCGCCGGCAATTTTTGCTGCGCGATGCGGACGGTTTGAGCAAGAATGGAGGGAACAATCGGCGGCATCGGGAGTTTGGACCACTTGTGCCGCCCTGACGTTACCCAACGGGACCTGCCCCATGACCGCTGCCGTCATCTTCGACATGGATGGCACCCTGATCGATACCGTGGACCTGCACGCCGCCTCCTGGCAGCGCACCTTCGCCCGGTTTGGCCACGACATCGATTACGACCTGATCCGCTCCCAGATCGGCAAGGGCGGCGACCAGCTGATGCCGGCCCTGCTGCCTGCCAAGGTGGTCGACCGGCATGGCGCCGACATGGAGAAGTTCCGCGCCGACCTGTTCAAGCGCGCCTACATGCCGCGCGTGAAGGCGTTCCCCAAGGTCCGCGAGCTGTTCCTGCGCATCCAGGCCGATGGCGGCCGGGTGGCGCTGGCCTCCTCCTCCAAGCCCGAGGAGCTGGCGGTGTTCAAGAAGGCCGCCGGGATCGAGGACCTGGTCGACGAGGAGACCTGCTCGGCCGATGCGGAGCGCTCCAAGCCGTTCCCCGACATCTTCGAGGCGGCCCTGGACCAGCTGGGCATCTCGCCCGCCGCGGCGGTGGTGATCGGCGATTCGCCCTATGACGCCGGTGCCGCCGCCAAGGCCGGGATCGCCACCATCGGGGTGCTGTGCGGCGGCTTTGCCGAGGACGAGCTGACCGAGGCCGGCTGCCGGCAGATCTTCCAGGACCCGGCCGACCTGCTGGCCCATTACGACGCCTCGCTGCTGGCGCCGCAGGACAGCATGGCGCCTGCGGCGCGCTAGACCCGGCGGCGCGGCTTCCTCGCCGTTTTCGCCGGATTCGGCTTGTCGAAACATGTCCGTTCGTCAACCTTCGCCCCGCGCGGAACGGCCCGGCTGCGGCTGGTTGAGGACGACGTGATGACAGAGATTTCCCGGCGCGGGCTGTTCGGCCTGTTCGGCGGCCTGGCCGCGGCCGTGGCGTTGGCGCCGGACGAGGCGGAGGCGGCTTCCCGCCGGACGCTGGTGGCGTTCGGCGACAGCTACACCCGCTCCTACCGGGCCGGCGTGCCGAGCTGGGCCGACCAGCTCCACTCCGAGCGGGTGGTGAAGGTGCTCGCCAATTTCGGCGAATCCAACGCCACCGCGGTCGGCACCAACCGGCCGCGCACCCTGGACCGCCAGGTCGACAAGTGGCTGGCCCATCACCGGCGCAAGGGCCTGCCCGACCGGACCGTGGTTTACATGGGCTACAACGACATGAAGCTGCACGGCTCGCTCAGCGGGTCGATGCACCAGTACAGGCAGCAGGTCGAGCGGCTGATCGACCAGGGCGTGACCAAGGGCTCCAGGCGGCTGCTGCTCTGCCTGCTCCACGACCGCAGCCGCAACCCCGCCGTCCACACCAACGCCCGCGACCGGATCAAGGCCTGGAACAAGTTCGTGCGCGGGGTGGCGTCCGGGCGCCGCAACGTCGTGGTGGTCGACCTGTTCTCCCGGTTCGACGACGTGTTCAAGAACAAGCGCGCCTACGGCCTGGTCAACGTCACCGACCCCAACAAGTCGCTCTCCGCCCGCAACTATCTCTACCTGGACGGCAACCATCTGGGCCGGCGCGGCCAGGCGATCATCGCCAAGGAGATCCGGCGCAAGCTCGGCTGACGCCGGCCCGTCGCCGCGACACCGCCAATGCTTGCCGGGTGTTGGTGTGGCTGGGATGGTGGCCCCGGCCAGGGAGGAGCCAAGCCATGACGATCGTGAACCGGCGCCGGGCGCTGGGCCTGCTGGGCGGCGCCGCTGCCGCCGCCACCACGCTGGACCTTCGGGCCGCCGAGACCAAGCTGCGCAGCTTCGTGGCGTTCGGCGACAGCTACACCCGCTCCTACCGGGAGGGGGTCGCCAGCTGGGCCGACCAGATCCATGCCGGCGGCCGGGCCAGGCTCCTGGTCAACCTCGCCGAATCCGGCGCCACCGTGGAGGGCTACAACTCGGCGCGGACCCTCGACCGCCAGGTCGACATCTGGGTCGCCAACCACCGCCCGAAGGAGATCCCCGACCGGACGGTGATCTACATGGGCTACAACGACGTCAAGCTGACCAAGTCGCTGTCCCGCCCGATGTTCCAGTACCGCGAGCAGGTCGAGCGCCTGATCGGCCATGGCGTCACCAGCGGCGGGCGCCGGCTGGTCCTGTGCCGCATCCACGACTGGAGCCGCAACCCGCTCTCCACCACCAGCGTGCGCGGCCGGGTCAAGGAATGGAACTGGTTCATCTCCAGCCTGGCCAGCGCCTATGGCAACATCGACATCGTCGATCTGTACGGGCGGGTCGAATACATCTTCCGCGAGCCGGCCCGCTTCGGCTTCACCAACCTGACCGAGGCCGACAAGGCCGGCTCCGCCAGCACCCATCTGTTCTTCGACGGCAACCATTTCGGCCACAAGGGCCAGTGGCTCCTCTCCAAGGAGATCCGCGTCAAGCTGGCGTGAGCCGCGCTACTCCTGCCCCTCGTCCCGGGCCCTTGTCAGCGCCAGCGGCTCCTTGAAGGTGAGCGTCCGGTAGGGGAACGGGATCTCGATGCCGGCCTCGTCCAGGGCGCGCTTGACCGCGGCCACCACCTGGTCGCGCGAGCGGCGGATGTCGATCGGCTTGGCACCGGTCCACCAGGTCACCTCGAAGTCGATGCTGCTCTCGCCAAAGGCTTGGGCGAACACCTGGACCTCGCGGTCGTCGCGCACGCTCGGCAAGGGCGTCACCGCCGCCTGGATCACCTCGCGCGCCCGGTCCACGTCCTCGCCATAGGCGATCCCGCAGATGATGGTGGTCCGGCGGGTGTCCTGGTCGGTCAGCACCCAGACCGGGTCGCGGTAGAGCGTGGCGTTCGGCACCACCACGCGCTGCCCGTCGGTCTGGCGGATATGGGTGTCGCGGATGGTGATCTCCTCGACCCGCCCCTCGATCCCGGCGCATTCCACATAGTCGCCCAGGCGGAACGGCTCCCGGTAAAGGATCAGGATCCCGGCCAGGAAGTTCTCCAGGATGTCCTTGAAGGCGAAGCCGATCGCGATCGAGCCCAGGCCCAGCGCGGTGATCACCCGGCCGGGCGTGAGCGTCGGAAACGCCACCACCGAGGCCAGCAGCAGCCCGCCCAGCCAGATCATGATCGCGACCAGCTTCTCCAGCACGTCGGCCAGCGAGCGGCGGACTTTGGTGTGTCCCAGGCCCCGCATCAGCAGCCGGCTGCCGTAGCGGGCCACCGCCCAGGTGACCACCAGGATCGCCAGCGCCAGGAGGAACTGCGGCAGCTGGGCGATGAAGTCGCGCACCAGCTGGAAGATCCGGTGCTCGAGGATCGCTTCTGGGTTCAAGAGCCTGCTCCGGTTGGCCTGTCCGGGCTTAACTGGAGCGCCCCGCCACGATGACCAGCCTCTTCTGCCGCCGGCTCAGTTGGGCTTCCAGGTGATCGGCACATGGCCTGGCTGCGCCGCCACCCGCTCCAGCCAGGCCCGCACGTTCGGGTAGCCTGCCAGGTCGAAGCCGCCTTCATGGGCCACGTGGGTGTAGGCGTAGAGGGCGATGTCGGCGATCCCGTAGCGCTCGGCGACGAAGTAGCTCCGCCCGGCCAGGTGCCGCTCCATGACCGCCAGCGCCGCGTGGCCGCGCTCCAGCAGGCCAGGGAGATCCGCCCGGTGCGGTCCGTCCGGGCGCATCCGCGAGAAGCGCGCCACCGCGATGGCCGGCTCATGGCTGTTCTGCTCGAAGAACAGCCATTGCAGGGTCAGCGCGCGCTCGAACCGCTCGGCCGGCCAGAGCGCGCTGTCCAGCGCCAGGTAGCACAGGATCGCGCCGCTCTCGGCCAGCAGCGACCCGTCCTGCAGCTGCAGGAGCGGGATGCGCCCGTTCGGGTTGAGCGCCAGGAAGTCCGGGTCGCGGGTCCCGCCCTGCAGGATGTCGTGCTCCACCAGCCGAAACGGGATGCCCAGCTGGTGCAGGAGCAGGCGCACCTTGTAGCCGTTGCCCGACGGCAGGTAGTCGTGGAGCGTCAGCATGCCATGGCCCCCGGGCTTTCGCGGCGGATCAGCCCGCCGCGACCTCCTCCCACCGTCCATGCTCGGCCGCGCGGAACACCGCGTCGATCACCCGCATGTTCTTCATGCTGTCCTCCAGCGGCACCGGCTGCTGGTGGCCGTCCAGGATCGCCTTGGCGAACGCGTCCATCATGATGCCGTACTGGTCGCAGGTCGGCACCTCGATCAGCTGGCGCTCGTCCTGGCGCAGCTCGCCCTTGTCCAGATAGAGGCGGCAGGGCCGGTCGTTGGGCGCGTTGAACGGGATCTCGACCTCGACCCAGCCCTTGTCGCCCACGAACGACATGGTCTGCCGCGGCGCCATCTGGGTGCCGTAGGTGAAGGTCGCGGTGAACGGGCCGAAATCCATGATCACCGAGCCGCGCCGGTCGATCCCGGTGGTGGGGTCGTTCTCGATCACCGCCGCCACCCGCTTCGGCTCCATCCCGGTCACGAACCGGCTGGTGGTGATCGGGTAGCAGCCGATGTCGAGCATCCCGCCGCCGCCCCATTCCTTGACGTTGCGGACATTGGCCGGGTCGACATTGTGGTAGGAGAAATGCCCGGTGATCGCCTTGAGCTCGCCGATCTCGCGTTCGACCAGGGCGCGCGCCTTGTGCCATTGCGGGTGGGTGCGGACCATGAAGGCTTCCTGGATCGCCTTGCCGGTGCGGTCGCGCACCTCCAGGAGCCGCTGCGCGTCGGCCTCGGTCATGCCGAGCGGCTTCTCGCACAGCACATGCTTGCCGGCCTCGGCCGCCTTGATCGTCCACGGCACGTGCTCGTGGTTGGGCAGCGGGTTGTAGATCAGGTCGATCTCGGGATCGGCCAGCAGTTCCTCATAGGAGCCATAGGCCTTGGCCAGGCCGAGTTCCGCCGCGGCCTTCTGCGCCTTCTCCAGGCTGCGCGAGCCGATTGCCACCGGCTCGGCATAGTGGCAGCCCCGCATCGGCGGGATGACCTTGGTGGTGGCGATCCGGGCCGCCCCCAGAATCCCGACCTTGAGCTTCGTCATCGCGTCCCGCCTCCCGAACACTGCAGCGTCGCCACGGTTTGCCGGGAGGCGGGGGCGCGATCAACCCCGCATCACCTCCGCTGGAGGAAGTCGCCGACCTCGAGCAGGATCAGCTCGTTGGAATCGGCCTCGTTCACCGAGCGCCCGGCCGAGAACGGCAGGTTGTTGTCGTTGCCCACCACGATGTGGTTCTCGTCGACCATGTCGACGTTTTCGATGGTGAAGAACGGGAAGTTGAACTTGCCGTCGCCGCCGCCCAGTCGCGCCAGGCCGTTCGGGTCGTCGATGTCCATCAGGTCCAGATGCGCGATCTTGCGCACCGCCTGGCCCGGCTCGCCGAGCTCGACCAGGTAGACGCGCTTGAACGAGGCCGGCTTGGCGATGCAGGTCTCCGTCACCTCGCCCTGGCAGGCATCCTTGGGGTCGCCCTCCAGGTTGTCGCGCTCGATGATCAGCCCGCGGCTCTCGTCGATCATGTTGAAGTCGCCGATGGCGTGGCCGTCGGCCTCCAGCGGGTAGAGCCAGGACCGCCCGGTCCACTCCTTCGCGGCGGTGTCGAACTCCAGGATCCGCAGCGCCTCCTTGCCCTCGTGCTTCTCCGGGCTGCCCTGGGCGTCGACCAGGGGGCCTTCCAGCAGCGGGTAGAGCAGCTTGCCGTCCGGCGACACCGCCATGCCCTCGAAGCCCTTGGACCGCTTCACCTGGAAGTCGACGGGCCCCGGCGACGGCGGGGTCAGCACGCCGGGATGGTCCGGGGAGCGCACCGCATTCCCGTCCACGAGGGTCTCGACCAGGCTCAGCACCTTGCCGTCCTGGTCGACCTCGATCAGGTAGGGCCCGAACTCCTCGCCGATCCAGTAGCTGTCGCCCACCGGCTGGATGCTTTCCAGGTCGAAGTCGGCGCCGGTCAGGTAGCGCTCGTCGGTGGCCTCGGTGGTGATCCTGAACGGCACCACCTTGTCCGGGTCGTGCAGGAACACGGTGTCGGTCCGGCGAAGCCGGCCCTCCTCCCAGTCGGCCTGAAGCTCGTGGAACATCAAGAGGGCGTCGGGCGAGTTCGCCTTGGAGCCGAAGCCGTTGTCGGTGAGCGTCAGGAAGCGGTCGTCGCCCAGTGCGCGGATGCCGGAGAAGCCCTGGACCGGCTGGCCGACCAGCGGGAAGGTCAGCCCGGTGGGGCGGACCTGGTCGCCGGCCTTGCTCACGCCGTCCACGCTGTTGGGCGCATCGACCCGCACCCCGGCCGGGCCGGCGAACTTGCCGGAGATCTGGAACATCTGCGGCGCGTCGGCGGGCGGCGGCAGCATGGTCATCGCCGGCAGCACCGCATGGCCGGCCAGTTCGGCGGCGACCTGCTCGGAAGCGGAGGCACCGCCCGCAATGCTGAAGCTCGCCACCCCGGCCAGCAGGCAGGAAGTCAGGAACCGCATCGAATCCCCCTTGTCACGCTTTGTGATCGGCGCTGCGGGTAGCGGGGCTCGGTGACGCCTGGATGACCGCCAAGGCGATCCGGACGGCTCCGCTCTAGCGGTGGGCCTCGTCCAGCTCGGGCAGCAGGATCACGCTCTCCTGCTCGTTGGGATCGGTGCGCGCGATCAGCGCCACGCAGTCCTCGCTGTCGCTGGCGTTGTAGGGCTGGTGCGGCATGTCGGCCGGGATGTAGAGGAAGTCGCCCGCCTCGGCGGCGACATGCTCCTCCAGCTTCTCCCCGAACCACATGCCCGAGCGCCCGCTCAGCACATAGAGCGCGGTCTCGTGCGCCGCGTGCTTGTGCGGCTTGGCCTTGCCGCCCGGGGGGATCGTCACGAGCTGCAGGTGGATGCCCCTGGCCCCGACCGATTCGGCCGAGATCGCCGGCGCGTAGGACAGCGCCTGCTTGCCGGTGAAGGCGGCGCCCGCCCGGACCACCCGGCAGGTGGGCTTCAGATCCTGTTCGCTTGCGGCAGCCATCGTCCCGCTCCCCTTACCCTGGGGCCAGGATCCTAGCATGCCGACCCCGCCCTCGCCTTCACGACGGCGGGATCTGGCCGCCGCCGGGTCCTCCCGTCAACGCCGTGCGGGGACGCAGCCCCTCCCGGCCCCTTCCCCAGGGCTCAGGCCTCGCGCAGCCAGAGCTGGGTGATCGCATGGTCCTGGCGCTTGCGCATCATCAGGCTGGCGCGGCTGCGGGTCGGCAGGATGTTGCTGCGCAGGTTGACCAGGTTGACCCGCCGCCAGATGCCGCGCGCCACCTCGACCGCCTCGCTCTCGCTCAGGTTGCGGAAGTGGTGGAAATAGGAGCTCGGCCGCTGGAACACCGTGCGCTGCAGGACCAGGAAGCGCTCGATGTACCAGCGTTCGATGTCGGCCTCGTCGGCGTCCAGATAGATCGAGAAGTCGAAGAAGTCGGAGGCCACCACCGAGCCGCCCCGGTTCATCCCGCCGGAGGAGAGCTGCAGCACGTTCAGCCCCTCGAAGATCAGGATGTCCGGCCGGCGCACCGTCTGGAACCGGTCGGGCAGGACGTCATAGGCCTCGTGCGAATAGATCGGCGCCTGCACCTCGGGCATGTTGGCGCGCACGCTGGCCAAGAACGCGATCATCTGCGGCAGGTCGTAGCTTTCCGGGAAGCCCTTGCGGTCCATCAGGCCGCGCTCTTCCAGGGTCGCGGTGGACAAAAGGAAGCCGTCGGTGGTGACCAGCTCCACGGTGGGATGGTCCGGCCACTTGGCGAGCAGGGCGCGCAGGACACGGGCGAACGTGCTCTTGCCCACCGCGACGCTGCCCGCCACCCCGATGATGTAGGGCCGCCGGATCGCCAGCCGGCCGAGAAAGTCGTCGGTCACCCGGGTCAGGCCGCGCGCCGCCGAGACGTGCAGGTTCAGGAGCCGGGTGAGCGGCAGGTAGATTTCCTCGACATCGGCGCGCGACACGATGTCGGTGATGCCGCGCAGCCCGGCCAGGTCCTCGTCGGACAGCGTCAGCGGGACGTTGGCGCGCAGGCCCGCCCAGGCTTCCCGGGTGAACATGGTATGGCTGCGGGAAGAGCCGCGGTCTCCCGCGGCCACGGCCAGGTCATCCGGTGCCAATCAGGCTGCTCCCTCGTTCCGGCCATCGCAAAGCCGGTAACCGCCCGGCGGATGACCTGCGCCAGATAGGCGCTCGGGCGCGGCGCGTCGAGGCCGCAGGCCCCCCACCGGCCCACATCCCGTTCAGAACAGGCTGAGCTGGCCCGAGGGCTCTGGCGGGCGGAACAGGTCGACGCGCATCGGCGGCATCCGCCGGCGCGCCAGCCCGTACCTTACCATCGCCAGCCGGAAGCGGTCGGCGATCAGCCGGGCGTAAGGCCCCTCGCCGCGCATCCGGCTGCCGAAATCCGGGTCGTTCAGCCGGCCGCCCCGCGCCTGGCGGATCAGCGACAGCACATGCTCGGCCCGCCCCGGCCGGTGGGTTTCCAGCCAGGCCCGGAACAGGTCCTTCACCTCGAAGGGCAGCCGCACCATGGTCCAGAACACCGCGTCCGCCCCGGCCTCGGCAGCCCTTGCAACGATCGCCTCGATCTCGGTGTCGGTGAGGCCCGGGATCACCGGCGCCACGTTGACGCCCACCGGGATGCCGGCCGCGGCGAGCGTCCGGATCGCGCGCAGCCGGTTGGCCGGCGCCGAACAGCGCGGCTCCATCGCCAGCGCCAGCTCGGGATCCAGCGTGGTGACCGAGATCTGTACCCGGACCAGGCCGTCCCCGGCCAGCCGCTGGAGCAGGTCGATGTCCTGGACCACGCCGGCCGACTTGGTGACGATCCCGACCGGATGGCGCGCGTCCGCCAGCACCTCCAGGATCGAGCGGGTGATCCGGAGCCGCCGCTCGACCGGCTGGTAGGGATCGGTGGCAGCGCCCAAGGCGATCGGCTCCGGCCGGTAGCCCGGCCGCGCCAGTTCGGCCCGCAGCATCTTTGCGGCATCGTTCTTCGCGAAGATCCGCGTCTCGAAGTCGGTGCCCGACGAGAGGCCCAGAAAGGCATGGAAGGGCCTGGCATAGCAGTAGATGCAGCCATGCTCGCAGCCGCGATAGGGATTGATCGAGGCGTCGAAGCCGATGTCGGGCGAATCGTTGCGGGCGATCACCGTGCGCGAGCGGTCCGGCTGCACCGTGGTCGCGGGCCCGGGCGCCGCCATTACCTCCTCGATGGTGCCCCAGCCATCGTCCACGATCTCCTGGCCGTGCCGCTCGAAGCGGCCAGCCGGATTGAGCGTGGCGCCACGTCCCTTGTGAACTTGCTGCATGTCGAGAACATACAGCGAACACCTCGCCGGAGCAACGTCGGAGGCCGTGTGGAACTAGCCCGCCAGCGCGTCGGCCGCCCCAAGGGTGCGCAGCGCCGCCAGGCGGGCGAAGCGCAGGTGCAGGACCCGGCGGCGGGCAGACGCCAGGGTGAAGTCCTGCAGCGGCCGGATCTCAGCAGCGTCGTACGCGTCCGCGACCAGGATGCCCGGCTCCGGCGGCAGGAGGTCCAGCGGGAAGTCGGCGGCGACCGCAAAGCCGAACCGGTCGCAGAACGCTGCATAGGCCTGCCATTTCCGGTCGGTCAGGTAGTCGGCCGGGCAGGACTTGATCTCGATGATCGTGATCCGTCCGTCCGGGCCCAGCGCCATGATGTCGGCGCGACGTCCGTCGGGCAGCGGCATCTCGACCAGCGGGGCGTGGCCTGCCTGGACCAGATGGCGCAGCACCCCGCGGCAGACCGCGGCGGTGACGGCCGGCCGGCCGGGCGGCGCCGGCGCGTCGGGCCGCTCCGCGAGATCCTCCGCCAGGGCGGCTTCCGGTGCATCGGGAAAAGAGGACGTCAACGAAATCTCAACTTCTGGCAGCGATGATCGTCCCTAGAGCCGAACGGGCCGGGCGGCAAGATCGCGGCCGACCCTGTGCCGGCAGGTCGCGGCGAGGCGCCCTCAGCATGGAGGCGAGGTGACGATGGCGTGTCCAGGGTCAGGTCCAGCGGCATCTCGGCCACAACCGGCCCATGCCCGATCCGCAGGTCAGGGCTGCGGTGACGAGAGTCACAGCGAGTGGTCGGCCTGGACCACCACAATCGCGGTGTCGACGGCATTCCGGCCCGCGGGCCGCCCGTCGCCAGGATGAGCCGTCATGCCCCTCTCCGGTCGGATCTGCCTGCTGGTCTTCGCCCTCGTGCTGACGTTCGGCCTGCTGCTGGACCGCCCCCGCTCGCTCGCGGTGGCCCCGGCAACCCACCTGCCCGACATGCCCGGCATCGAGGCGCCACTGTCGGCCCAGCCATGACGGTCGCCGGATGAAGCCGGCGCGACAGGCGTGATGGCGAGCTTCCGGCTCCCGCCCCAGGCGAGACCACTGCGTCGATGTTCAGATAAGGAGATGGTGGGCGCGACAGGGATCGAACCTGTGACCACTACGATGTCAACGTAGTGCTCTACCGCTGAGCTACGCGCCCGTACCGCTTGGCGTGGCGTGCGGATAGCGCCTGTCGCGCCCCCTGGCAAGAGGGGCGTGCGTTTATCATGGTTCTGTCGTCGGGCGTTGTGGCCGGCGGCGGGTCGTGGTTGCATCCGGCAGGCCCAGCAGGTGGACAAGATGACCGACCCGTTCGTGCTCGTGCGCCCCGCCGGGCCTGCCCTGCCGGTCCTGATCTCGTCCCCGCACAGCGGCCGCCACTACCCGGTCGAGGAACGGCTGCGCCTGGGCCTGGCCGAGGACATGCTGCCGGTTCTGAACGACGGACCGGTCCACGAGCTGTTCGCTCCGGGCGTGCAGAGCGGTGCCACCTTGCTGCGCGCCCGCTGGAGCCGCGCCTGGATCGACCTGAACCGCGATCCGCAGGAGCTGGACGAGGCGGCGATCTCCGGCATCCCGTCCGGCCAGCGCCCGCGCCGCTCGCTGCGGGTTCAGGCCGGGCTCGGCGTGGTGCCGACCCGGCTTGGCGAGCGCCGGGTCCACCAGCGCCGCCTCGCCCATGCCGAGATCGCCCAGCGGATCGAGACGGTCCACCTGCCCTACCACCTGGCGCTGGCGGCCGAATGCCGCCGCCTTTCCGGCATGTTCGGTCAGGTCCTGCTCCTGGACTGCCACTCGATGCCTGCCCCAGGCGCCGGGCTTCCGGGGATGGCGGACGTGGTGCTGGGCGACCGCTACGGCCGCAGCTGCGGCGCGGAGCTGGTGGCGGAGGCCGAGCGGGTGCTGCGCGGCGGCGGCCTGAGCGTGGCGCGCAACCGCCCGTTCGCCGGCGGCTGGATCACCGAGCGGCATGGCCGTCCGGCCCGGCGGGTCCATGCGCTGCAGATCGAGCTGCGCCGCGACCTGTTCTTCCCGCACAGCCCCGCCAACCAGGTCTCGCGCGAGCACCTGCCAGGCCTGGCGCGGCTTCTGGTGGAGCGGCTGGGCGCCCTCCTCCTGGCCAATGGCGCCGGCGAGGCGCTCCTGGCCGCCGAATAGGGCGAGGCCGGCCGCATGTCCCGCCCCTGGCCCGGCGATTGCAAGATCCCGGGCCATGACCAGACTGCGCCCCCTCCTCCTCGTGCTGATCGGCCTGCTAGCCCCGGCATTCGCCTGGCCAGACGATGCCGCCGGCGAGGAGGACCCGGCAAGAACTGCCGCCCTGTGCCTGAACGCGGCAGATCGTGCCGAGCGGCTGGCCGACCTGCCCGAGGGCATGGTCACCGGGATCATGCTCGCCGAGACCGGGCGGTGGAGCCGCAAGCACCGCCGCAGCTATCCCTGGCCCTGGACAGTCACCTCGGGCAAGGAGGCCTGGTATGCGCCCAGCCGGGAGGCGGCGATTGCGATGGTGCGCCGGCTGCAGGCCGAGGGGCGGCGCAACATCGACGTGGGCTGCATGCAGATCAACCTGCACTGGCACCCGGACGCCTTCCGCACGATCGAGGAGGCGCTGGACCCGATCCGCAACGTCGCCTACGGCACCGCCTTCCTGAAGGAGCTGTTCGACGAGCGCGGCAGCTGGAGCCGGGCGGTGGCCGCCTATCACAGCCGCGACCCGGAGCGCGGCCAGGCCTATCTGGCCAGGGTCGAGAAGCTGCAGGCCCAGCATCGCGGCTGGAGCCAGGACGAGTTGCGCACCGCCTTCGCCGATCCCGGCCGGGAGCCGGCCCCGGCCAGCGTCGGGGAGCCTGGGGACCTTCGCGCCCGGGCGCTGGCCCGCGGCGGGGTGCTGCTGGCGGCCCTGGAAGCGCCTGAGGGTGTGGCGGTCGAGCGCGCGCCCGGCAGCCTGATCCCGCTGCGGCGCGATCTGCCGGGCAGCCGCATCGCGCTCGCCCCCTCGTTCTTGTTCTCGGGTACGCCCGCGCAGCAATTCTACACCGCCAGCCGTTGACCGGTCCCGCTCCCGGCGGCAGCGTCCCGCCGGGGCAGCTGCACGGGACCTATCGATGACGCAGGACGACGACGATCGGGCGCTTCGCCTTGCCTGCCCGCTCGACGAGATGCTGGCGGAGGCGCTGGCCCTGGTCGATGCGACGCGGCGCTATCTCGAGAGCCGCCCGGCGGCGCCCGCGGTGGCGCCGGGCGAGCTGCCCCATGTCCGCGAGATCGACCGGATCACCACCCGGCTTGGCCATGTCGTCGCCTGGCTGCTGACCCGCAAGGCCGGCGGGCCGGCAATGGCCTCGGCGGGACGGCCCCTTCCCCATGACCTGGACGGCGATCCGGCCTGCCTGGATCAGCCGCTGGTGCCGGGCCTGCCAGCACGGCTGCAGGGCCTGCTGGACGCCAGCGCCGACCTCTACCTCCGCGCGGCCAGGCTGGCCGGGGAGAACGCCGGAAGCCGGCATCACCTGCACTGACCGTCGGTGCCTGGTCCGGCGTCAGCCCGGGCGGCACTCCGCCAGCCTGCGCCGCTGGCGGCCTTCAGCGTCGAAATTGGCCGGGTCCAGCCAGGCCTCGAAGCCGGCCCGCACCAGGGGCCACTCCTCGTCGAGGATCGAGTACCAGGCCGTGTCGCGGTTGCGGCCCTTGACCACCATGGCCCGGTAGAAGACCCCCTCATGGCCGAAGCCGAAGCGGCGGGCCGCCTGGCGCGAGGGCTGGTTGGCGGCGTCGCATTTCCACTCGACCCGGCGATAGCCCAGCTCCATCGCGTGGCGGATCATCAGGTAGATGGCCTCGGTGGCGGCCGGGCGGCGCTGCAGGCCGCCGCCGAACCAGAGATGGCCGATCTCGATCGAGCCCGCAGCCGGATGGATGTTGAGGAACGCCGACATGCCGAGCGGCGTCCCGTCCGGGCCGCAGATCGCGAAGAACAGCGGGTCGGACGACAGGGCGCTGCGGACCAGCCAGGGCTTCATCTCGGCCGCGTTGGCGAACGGGCCGTAGGCCAGGAAGCGCCACCGCTCCGGCTGGCCGTCCTCATGGCCGGCCCGGAACAGGCCCTCGGCATGCCGCTCCGGGTCCAGCGGCTCCAGGCGGACCCGCTCGCCGGCCAGTGCCGAACGGACCGGCGGGCTCGCCGGCAAGGGCCGCTCGACCGGTTCGCTGGAGGGGCGGCGACGCGCCAGCGCTTCCGGCAGGCCCTGGTCGCTCACCGCACCCGCTCCACCTCGAACAAGCGCGGGGGATCCTGGTAGGCCGCCTGGGCCGCCACCAGCTCGATCTCGCGCGAGCCGTTCTCATGGGTGCGGCGCACCAGCTCGTACATCGCCGACACCGAGCGCTGCAGCACCTGCGGGATGTTCTCCGTGGCGAGCCGGTTGCCGAGCACCAGGGCGGTGGTGGCGTCGCCGGTGCCGTTGACCGCGAGCGGCAGCTTGGGCGTGCGCACCAGCCAGGAGCCCTCGGGCGTGTCGGCCAGCACCAGGATCTCCTCGGCCGCTCCCGGCAGTTCCAGGCTGGTCACCACCACCAGGGACGGCCCGGTCGCCCGCACCGCCGCGGCCGCCGCCAGCGCGTCGTCCAGGCTGTCGATCGAGCGGCCGGCGAGATAGGCCAGTTCGAACGCGTTGGGCGTCACGATGTCGGCCGCGGGCACCGCGTGATCGCGGAAGAATTCCGGGATGCCCGGGCGCACGAAGAAGCCGCGCCCGACATCGCCCATCACCGGGTCGCAGGCATACAGCGCGCCTGGCCGCGCGGCGCGGATCTTGGCGACCGTCTCCAGCACGGCATCGCCCAGGCGCGGATCGCCCAGATAGCCGGAAACCACCGCCCGGGTGCGGCCGAACGCGCCGCGCTCCTCCACGCCGGCCAGGATCTCCCGGATCTGCTCGACGCTGTTGGCGTGGCCCTTCCACACCCCGTAGCCGGTATGGTTGCTGAACTGGACGGTGTTGACCGCCCAGACCTCGTACCCCATCCGCTGCAGCGGAAACACCGCGGCGCAGTTGCCGACATGGCCATAGGCCACGTGCGACTGGATCGACAGGATGCCCTCGGCCGCCACCACCAAACTCCCATGCTGTGCCTGGGCCGGACGCTAGGTCCAGATGAACAACGGAAAAAGATCCAGTTTGGCCTCAACCGGTCGGTTTTCCATGGAGCCACCCTGGCTTGGCCGTGGACAGATCGGCCCGGCACCGCCACCTCCGCCTCGAAGGCGAAGCACAGGAGCCAGATGATGACCAAGCCGCAGGACATGCGGGTCAGCTACGAACGTGCCGAACTGGTCGAGGACTTGGCGGGCGACGATCCGATCACGCTGTTCGCCCGCTGGTTCACCGAGGCCACGCAAGCGAACCTGGTCGAGCCGAACGCGATGACCGTTGCCACCGTCGACCGCGATGGACGGCCTTCGGCGCGCATGGTGCTGCTCAAGCATTTCGGCCCGGAAGGCTTCGACTTCTACACCAACGCGGAGAGCCGCAAGGGCAAGGAGCTCGCCGCCAACCCGCAGGCCGCACTCCTGCTCTGGTGGGACGTGCTGCACCGGCAGGTCCGCATCGAGGGACCGGTCAGCCAAGTCCCGGCGGCGGAAGCGGATGCCTATTTCGCCAGCCGGCCGCTCGGTAGCAGGATCGCCGCCTGGGCGTCGCGCCAGTCGGAGGTGGTGCAGGATCGCGCGCAGCTGGAGCGTCAGGAAGCCGAGGCGGCCAACCGCCATGGCACGGAGCCGGCGCGTCCGCCCTTCTGGTCCGGCTACCGGGTGCAGCCGCTCTACTTCGAGTTCTGGCAGGGCCGGCGCAACCGGCTGCACGACCGGCTGCGTTACGTGCGGGACGGCGGCGTCTGGCGCCGCGACCGGCTCAGCCCCTGACGCCGGCCTTACCGCGACCGGAGGTGGCAGGCCGGACGACGGCGCTTGCGCAGGCCCGCCCGACGGGCCATCTGCTCGGGTGCCGCCACGTCCGGAGCCGTCACGTGCAGGATCAGAAGGTCGTCTTCATCACCGGCGCGTCGCGGGGCATCGGCCACGCCACCGCCAAATATTTCGTGAAGCAGGGCTGGCGCGCCGTGACCTGCTCGCGCGACGCGGTGCCGCCGCAATGCGGCCGCGGCGAGCGCCACATGCATATCTGCGCCGATCTTGCCGACCTGACCCGCCTGCCGGAAGTCGTGGCCGAGCTCGAGGACCTGCTGGACGGCGGGCCGATCCACGCCTTGGTCAACAATGCCGGCTACTCGCCCAAGGCCGACAGCGGCGCCCGGCTGGGGGCGCTGGAAAGCGACCTGGACGTGTTCCAGAAGGTGTTCGCGATCAATTTCTTTTCCTGCGCTTGGTTCGCGCGGGAGATGGCCCCCAAGCTTGCCGAGACCGCAGGGGCGATCGTCAACATCACCTCGATCGCCGGCAGCCGAGTCCATCCGTTCGCCGGCACCGCCTATGCGACCTCCAAGGCGGCGCTCACCGCGCTGACCCGCGAGCTGGCTGCCGACCTGGCCCATCTGCGGATCCGGGTGAACGCGGTCAGCCCGGGCGAGATCAACACGGCGATCCTCTCGCCTGGCACCGATGCGCTGGTGGAACGCATCCCGATGAAGCGGCTGGGCTCGCCGGAAGAGGTCGCCGCGGTGGTGCACTATCTCTGCAGCGACCAGGTCTCCTACATCACCGGCGCCGAGATTCCGGTCAACGGCGGCCAGGACGTCTACTGACCCGGGGGCGTTCTGCCGGCCAGAGCCATTACTGGGATGCGGCGGCCATCCGGCCGCGGGCGATCGCGCCGGTGGCGATCAGGGCGATGGCCGCCAGGACCAGGGCGGCCATGGCGACGGGGCTGCCAGGGACGGTCCAGCCGGCCATGTCCGGCAGGATCGGCGGCGGCCCGAACGCCAGGGCGGCCAGGCCGGTGCCCAGCAGGATCCCGGGCAATCCTGCCGCCAGAACCAACAGCATGACGAGACGACCCATTCGCCTCTCTCCCGCGAGAGGGTGACACGGTTGGTTTGGGAACTACCAGATTTCTGGCCAGTTTGGAATGTTTCCGACACATCCAGGCCATTCCGTCGGCCAAGTCGGATCCCTGCCGCCGCGTCGGCCGGGCCGGCCCTGGACGGCGGCCTTGGGTGCAGGCCGGGCAAGCCCCCGGCGCGGCCACGGCATATTCCGTTCGATTTTTACCGGAGTTTTCAAACAGTTTAGCGCAGTATGTTATTGTTGATCCGGCGACCCTGCCGCGCTACCGCTGCAATAGGAGGATGGTCCAGGGGCCATCCGGGGCCCGCCGCCGGACAGGAGCCATCATGCAGCGGTACGCCACCGAACCGCGGTTTCGCGTGCTGCTGGTGAGCGGTGGGCAGGAGGTGCCGGCCGAGGTCTGGCAGGTGCTGCGCCATGCCGGGCTGGAGGCCAGTGCGCTGGACCGGGTCAGCCGGTTCACCGACGCCATCGAGCGGATCGCCGACCACGGGGTCGGCGCGGTGCTGCTGGATCTGTCCACCCCCGACGCCCACGGCCTGGACGGGCTCGTGCGCCTGCAGTCGATCGCACCCGGCCTGCCGGTGCTGGCCTTCGCCCATGCCGGCGACGCCTCGCCTTTGGCGCAGGCCCACGCGGTGACCTGCCTGCAGCGGGCCGCGCGCAAGCGCGAGCACGACCGGCGGCTGGTCCATGTGGCGACCCACGACCGCCTCACCGGCCTGGCCAATCGCTGGCTCCTGGAGGACCGGCTCAAGCGCGCGGTCGCCAGGTCCCGGCGCACCGGCCAGGGCGGCTGCGTGTTCTTCTTCGACCTGGACGACTTCAAGGCGGTCAACGACCGGCTGGGCCACGAGGCCGGCGACCACCTGCTGCAGTCCTTCGGCAACCGGCTGCTGCGCTCCCTGCGCGAGACCGACACCGTGGCCCGCCTGGGCGGCGACGAGTTCGTGGTGGTGATGGACAAGGTCGGCGACCGCGCCAGCGGCGAGCGGGTCCGCGACCGGCTGCAGCGCCTGCTGGCCCTGCCCCACGCGATCCCCGGCCACGAGGTCAGCACCACCGTCAGCATCGGCATGGCGCTGTTCCCGGTGGAGGGCACCGATCTCGACACGCTGCTGCGGGTGTCGGACCGGGCCATGTACCGGGACAAGCGCCGGCGCCCGGTTCAGGCGGCCCGGTAGAGGTTCACCCCGTCCCGGGACATGGTGCGCCGGATGGCGCCGCTCTCGACCAGCCGGTTCAGGTGCGCCAGGGTCTCGCCCAGGGCGAAGCCGACCTGGTGGATGTCCAGGGCGCGGGGAAACAAGGCAAGCATGACCTGGGCGGCGGTTCGCGAGGTGGCGCAGGCTGCAAGCGTCGCCTCCAGCCGCTCCTGGTGATGGCTTTGCAGCTGCGCGATCCGGGCCTGCACGCCGGTGAACGGGGTCTTGTGCGAGGGCAGCACCAGCGCCTCGTCGCCGATCCCGGCATAGCGCTCGAACGAGGCCTGGAAGCCGCCCAGCGGGTCGCCATGCGGCTCGGACGGCCAGACCGCGACATTGGGCGAGATCGAGGGCAGCACCTGGTCGGCGGCGATCAGCAGGTTGCGTTCGGCTGAGAACAGCGTGACCTGCTCCGGGCTGTGCCCCTCGCCGATGATCACCTGGAACTCCGAGCCCGCCAGCCGCAGCCGATCGCCGCCCTTCAGGCGCGTGAAGCCATATGGCACCGGGTCGACATTGCGGCGATAGTAGTTGCCCCGCGACGCCCGGTGCGCCCGCAGGTCCCCGGGTAAAGCACAGGCCAGGTCGAAGCGGTGCCCGCTCTCGACAAAGTCCTCGCTGGTGTCCAGCGCCAGCATCCGCGCGGTCAGCCATTCGGTGCGGCTCATCAGGAGCTCCGCACCGGTCCGGCCGACCAGGGAGCCGACATTGCCGGCATGGTCGGGATGGAAATGGGTGGCGAGGATCCGGCGGACCGGCCGCCCGGCCAGGAAGCCGCCCAGCAGGCTGTCCCAGATCGCCTTGGTGGGCGCGTCGCCCAAGCCGGTATCCACCAGGGTCCAGCCGTCACCGTCGTCCAGGATCCACAGGTTGACGTGGTCCAGGGCGAAGGGCAGCCGGAGACGCAGCCAGAAGATGCCGTCCACCAGCTGGACCGGAACGCCCGGCTCGGGCACCTCCATCAGATAACGCTGCAGCACCGGCACTTTCCCTCCTCAATTCGAGCGCGTTGGTTTATCCGCTCAAGGGGCCCGCCCCTGATCGACGGAGCCGATCGAGATGAGCCCGAACGACTTGGCCCCGGCGCCGCCCGGCCAGCTGATCCGCGACCTGATGCGCCGGCAGCTGAAGGTCGCGATCGGCACCAGCCAGGCCGGCCAGGACGGCTTTCCCTACGTGTCGCTGGCGATCGTCGCGGTCGGCCACGATGTGGCCCCGCTCCTCCTGCTTTCGGACCTGGCCGACCACACCCGCAACCTCGCGGCCGACCCGCGCATCTCGCTCCTGTTCGATGGCACCGCCGGGCTGGCTTCGCCTTTGACCGGTGCGCGCGCCACCGTCCAGGGCAAAGCGGCCCGCATTGACGACAAGCTGCTGCTGGACCGCTTCGTCCGGCGCCATCCGGACGCGGCGGTCTATGCGGGCTTCAGGGATTTCAGCCTGTTCCGCGTCGAGGTCGCCGAGGCGCACCTGGTCGCCGGCTTTGGCCGGATCTTCTGGGTAGAGGCCGCCGACATCCTGTTTGATGTCCGGGAATGCGAGGCGCTGGCGGCCGCCGAGGCGCGGATGGTCGAGCACATGAACGCGGACCATGCCGACGCGGTGCAACTCTACGCCCGCCATCTGGGCGCCGCCGGCGAGGGCTGGACGATGACCGGGATCGATCCCGAGGGCGCCGACCTGCGCCGGGAGGGCCAGCTGATCCGGGTTCCGTTCGAGCGGCTGGTCCGCGACGCCGCAGAGGCGCGCGGGGAACTGGTGCGGCTGGTCGGCGTGGCCCGGGCGGCGCAGGGCGCCGGATCGCCGTGACGCGATCCGGCACCGCCCCGGCACGCCTCAGAGCGCGGCCAGCACCTCGTGGCCGCCCTCGTAGGTCATCTTCAGGGCGACGAACAGGATGATCAGGAGGCCCACCCAGGCCATCCAGCGATGCTTTTCCATCCAGCGCGCGATGAAGTTGGCGGCCACGCCCATCAGGGCGATCGACAGGACCAGGCCGAAGATCAGCGCGGTCATGTGGTCTCGGGCGACGCCCGCCACCGCCAGCACGTTGTCCAGGGACATCGAGACGTCGGCGACCGCGATCTGGAAGGCCGCGGCGGCGAAAGTCTTGCGGCCGACCGAGCCGGGGGGAGCGTCGGGATTGTCGGCCTGGCTGCCCTCGCGCAGCTCGCGGTACATCTTGTAGGAGACCCAGAGCAGCAGGAGCCCGCCTGCCAGGAGCAGGCCGATGATCTGCAGGAGCTGGACGGCGACCAGGGCGAAGGCGACGCGGAACACCAGCGCCAAGACCACGCCCAGCAGGATCGCGCGCCGCTTTTGCTCACTCGGCAGTCCCGACGCGAGCTGGCCCACCACGACTGCGTTGTCGCCGGCCAGCGCCACGTCGATCAGCACGATCGTGAAGAACACATAGAACTCTGCGATGAAATTCTCTGGCATGGGTGCTCCGTGGCTGACGGGGGGCGCTTACCAGATCCAGCCGGCAGAACCAGTTGAAAACCGCTCATGTGTCGGCCTTGACCGATCCCGGCCGCCCGCTGCACATCGCAGCATCATGATCACCGCCCCCCCGTCCCATCTCGAGCTCGTCCTGGGCGGCGCCCGCTCCGGCAAGAGCCGCCACGCCGAATCCGCCTGCCTCGCGAGCGGCCTGGCGCCGGTTTATGTTGCGACCTCGCAGGTGCTGGACGCGGAGATGGCGAACAGGGTCGCCCGGCACCGGGCGGAGCGCGACCCGCGCTGGACCACGGTCGAGGAGCCGCTGGCGCTCGCAGGCTGCCTGCAACGGCATGCCGCACCCGAAACGGTGGTGCTGGTGGAATGCCTGACCCTGTGGCTGACCAACCTGATGGTCGCGGAGCAGGACGTGCCGGCGGCCTCGGACGAGCTGGTCGCCATCCTGCCCGGCCTGCCCGGCCGGGTCGTGCTGGTCTCGAACGAGGTCGGCCAGGGCATCGTGCCGATGAACGCGATGGCGCGCGCCTTCGTCGACCATGCCGGCCGGCTGCATCAGCGGATCGCCGCGATCGCCGCCACGGTCACCCTGGTGACCGCGGGCATTCCCTGGGAACTGAAAGGTCGAAGATGACGAAGATTGCAGCGACGGTGGTCACCGGTTTCCTGGGCAGCGGCAAGACCACGCTGATCCGTCATCTCCTGAGGAATGCCGGCGGCCGCCGCCTGGCGCTGGTGATCAACGAGTTCGGCGAGCTTGGGGTCGATCGCGAGCTGCTGCTGGGCTGCGGCGACGCCACCTGCCGCGAGGAGGACGTGGTCGAGCTGGCCAATGGCTGCATCTGCTGCACGGTGGCCGACGACTTCCTGCCGACCATGGAAAAGCTCCTGGCGATGGAGCCGCCGCCCGACCACATCGTGATCGAGACCTCCGGCCTGGCGCTGCCCAAGCCGCTGGTGAAGGCGTTCGCCTGGCCGGGCATCCGCGAGCGGGTCACCGTGGACGGGGTGGTGACCGTGGTGGACGCCGCCGCGGTGGCCGCCGGCCAGTTCGCGCCGGATCCGGCCGCGGTGCAGCGCCAGCGCCTGGCCGACGAGAACCTGGATCACGAGACGCCGCTGGAGGAGCTGTTCGAGGAGCAGGTCGGCTGCGCCGATCTCGTGGTGCTGAACAAGGCCGACCTGGTCGGCGAGGCGGACTGGCCGGCGGTGGACGGCTCGGTCGCCCAGGACCTGCGGCCGCAGGCGCGGGTGGTGCGCGCCAGCGAGGGTCGCCTGCCGGTCGAGGTGCTGCTGGGCATCGGTGCGGCCGCCGAGGCCGACCTGGACAGCCGCCCCTCCCACCATGACGGCGAGGACCACGACCACGACGACTTCGAGAGCTTCTCGGTGGCGCTGGGCGCGGTGGCCGATCCGGACCGGGTGGCTGCCCGACTGGGCGAGATCGCCGACCGCCATGGCATCCTGCGCCTCAAGGGCTTTCTGGAGGTCGCCGACCGGCCGATGCGCCTGGCGGTCCAGGGGGTCGGCGGCCGGGTGTCCCAGGGGTTCGACCGGCCATGGCGTCCGGACGAGGCGCGGGACGGGCGCCTTGTGGTGATCGGCGAGAAGGGGCTGGACCAGGACGGCATCGCCGCGGCCATCGCCACCCTGCGCTGACATGCATCTCCTGCGCGCCGATGCCGCCGGCACGCCGGTGGAGGGCGAGGCGCTCGATCTCGCCCAGGAGCCGGGCGACTTGGTGGTCGGCTCCTTCGCCGACACCGAGATCGCCTGCCTGGCGGCCGCCGCGGACGGGCTGGGCGACGCCTGCCCGTCGCTGCGGCTGGCGCCGCTGCGCCTCCTGCGCCATCCGATGTCGGTGGATCTCTGGGTCGAGCGCACCGTCGCCCATGCCCGCCTGGTGGTGCTGCGCCTGATCGGCGGACGCTCCTACTGGTCCTACGGCCTGGACCAGGTGGTGCAGGCCTGCCGCGCGCGCGGCATCGAGCTGGCGGTCCTGCCGGGCGACGACCGTCCCGATCCCTCGCTGGACGGCTGGTCGTCCCTGCCGGCCCCCACTACCCAGCGGCTTTGGCGCTGTCTGGCGGAAGGTGGCGTCGCCAATGCAAGCCTGTTCCTGGAGGACGGCGCGGCCCTGCTGCGCGGCGATCCGCCGACCGCCCGGCCGATGCCGCTGCCGCGCACCGGCCTCTACCGGGCCGGGCGGAGCTGGACGGACGCCGCCGCCTTCCGGGCTGAGGGCCAGCCGCCGGTCCGGGCGGTGCTCCTGTTCTACCGGGCCCTGCTGCTGGCCGGCGACCTGGACCCGGTCGACCGGCTGCTCGACGCCCTGGCCGAGCGCGGGCTGCCCGCGGTCGGCCTGTTCACCACCAGCCTGAAGGACCCGGCCGAGGCCGCCATCGCCGCCGATGCCTGCCAGGCCCTCGCCCCCTCCGTCCTGCTGGCCGCCACCGGCTTTTCCGTCGCGGATGCCGAGGCCGGCTGGACCACCCCGTTCGACCGGCTGGGCGTTCCCGTCCTGCAGCTGGTCCTCTCCAGCTCCACCCAAGCGGCCTGGGAAGCCTCCCCGCGCGGCCTGGCCCCGGTCGACCTCGGCATGCAGGTCGCCCTGCCCGAGCTGGACGGCCGCGTCCACACCGCTCCTATCGCCTTCAAGGGCGAAGGCCAGCTCGATCCGCGCACCCAGTGCCGGATCATCCGCTGGCAGCCCTTCCCCCAAGGCATCCGCCGCGCCGCCGACCAAGCCGCCGCCTGGGCCCACCTCGCCGCCGCGCCCCCGGCCGAGCGCCGCGTCGCCCTGGTGCTCGCCAACTACCCGGTGCGCGACGGCCGCCTCGCCAACGGCGTCGGCCTGGACACCCCCGCCTCCACCGTCGCGATCCTGCGGGCGATGGCTCAGACTGGATACAATATCCAATCCATTCCGCCCGATGGCGACACCCTGGTGCGGCAGCTCCAGGCGGGCGTCACCAACGTCGCCGACCCGGGCAACCCGGGCCGGGAACAGCGCGTCCGCGTTCCGCTCGACCAGTACCAGGCATGGCTGGCCGACCTGCCCCGGCCGGTCCGGGATGCGGTTGCCCAGCGCTGGGGCGCGCCCGAGGCCGACCCGTTCTGCCTGGACGACGCCCTGGTCCTGCCGGTTCTGCCGCTGGGCGAGGTCGTGGTCGCGCTGCAGCCCTCGCGCGGCTACGAGATCGACCCAGCACTTTCCTGGCACGACCCGGCCCTGCCGCCGCCGCACCGCTACCTGGCCTTCCATCTCTGGCTGCGCCACGGCCTGCGCGCCCACGCCCTGGTCCAGGTCGGCAAGCACGGCAACCTGGAATGGCTGCCGGGCAAGGCTGCCGGCCTGTCCGAGGCCTGCTTTCCCGCTGCCCTGACCGGGTCTATGCCGGTGATCTACCCGTTCATCGTCAACGACCCCGGCGAAGGCACCCAGGCCAAGCGGCGCACCGGCGCAGTCGTGATCGACCACCTGACCCCGCCGCTGGCCAGGGCCGGCCTCTATGGCGACCTGCACGCCCTGGAGAGCCTGCTCGACGAGTTCGCCCAGGCCCGCGAGCTCGACCCCAAGCGCGCCCGCGCCCTGGGCACGGCCATCGCCGAGGAAGCCCAGCGCCTGAAGATCGACCAGGACCTCGACCTCACCACCGACAGCCCGGACGAGCGCCTGCTCGCGATCGATTCCTATCTCTGCGACCTGAAGGAACTGCAGATCCGCGACGGCCTGCACGTGTTCGGCCAGGGCCCCGCCGGCACGCCCCGCGCCGAGATGCTGGCGGCGCTGGCCCGCCTGCCGCGCGGCAGCCGTGAGGGCGACGGCTCGCTCCTGCGCGCCCTGGCCCAGGACCTGGACTTGGCCGGCTTCGACCCGCTGGCGGCAGGCGAACCCGGCCAGGCCTGGACCGGCCCCCGGCCGGACCGGCTCGCCACCCTGTCTGCGGCCCCCTGGCGGACGGTGGGCGACACGGTCGAGCGGCTGGAACTTCTGGCCCTGTCCCTGCTGGGCAACCCTCCGCCCGCCTGCCCGCCGCACTGGACCGCCACCACATCTGTCCTCCGGCGGATCCACATGGAGATCGCCCCGGCCCTGGACCGCTCCGGCCCGGCCGAGATCGCCGGCCTGCTGCGCGCCCTGGACGGCCGCTTCGTCCGCCCGGGCCCGTCCGGCGCCCCCAGCCGCGGCCGGCCCGACGTGCTGCCGACCGGCCGCAACTTCTTTTCCATCGACGCCCGCTCCCTGCCCACCCCCACCGCCTGGCGCCTGGGCTGGGCCTCGGCCGCCTCGGTGGTGCAGCTCTACACCGAGCGCCACGGCGACTGGCCCAAAGCCCTGGTGGTGTCCGCCTGGGGCACCGCCAACATGCGCACCGGCGGCGACGACATCGCCCAGGCATTGGCGCTGATGGGCTGCCGGCCGGTCTGGGACGGGGCCGGCGGCAGGGTCACCGGCGTGGAGGTCCTGCCGCTCTCGGCCCTGGGCCGGCCGCGCATCGACGTGACCTTCCGGGTCTCCGGCTTCTTCCGCGACGCCTTCCCCCACCAGATCGCCCTGATCGACGAGGCGGCGCGGCTGGTGGCCTCGCTGGACGAGCCGCCCGGCCAGAACCCGCTGGCGGCCAACGTTCAGGCGGAAACCGCGTGGCTGGTGGCAAAGGGCCAGGACGCCGGGGAAGCCCGCCACCGGGCCTCGGCCCGGGTGTTCGGCAGCCGGCCGGGCGCCTATGGCGCCGGGCTGCAGGCGCTGATCGACGAGCGCCACTGGCAGACCGATGCCGATCTCGCCGAGGGCTACCTGACCTGGGGCGGCTATGCCTATGGCCAGGGCCGCGACGGGATCGCCGACCGCGACCAGCTGGAGCGCCGCCTGGCCGGGGTCCAGCTGGTCCTGCACAACCAGGACAACCGCGAGCACGACCTGCTCGACAGCGACGACTACTACCAGTTCGAGGGCGGGGTGATCGCGGCGGTGCGCGCTCTGAGCGGCCGCCAGCCCGAAGCCTTTCATGTCGACCACAGCCGCCCGGAGACGCCGAAGCCCAGGCGGCTCGCCGACGAGATCGGCCGGATCGTGCGCGGCCGCGCCGCCAACCCGCGCTGGATCGCAGGCGTCATGCGCCACGGCTACAAGGGCGCCTTCGAGATGGTGGCGACGGTCGACTATCTGTTCGCCTTCGCCGCCACCGCGCGGGTGGTCGAGGACCATCATTTCGACCAGCTGTTCGACGCCTACCTGCAGGACGAGCGGGTCCGGGGCTTCCTGCGGGAGGCCAATCCCGAGGGTTTGAGCGAGATGGCGGCAAGGTTCGCCGAGGCGATCGAGCGGGGCCTCTGGCGTCCGGCCCGCAACAGCGTCCACCAGCAGCTCACCGACCTGCTCGCCGGCAGCGCCTCCAGGCGCTAGGTCTTTTGCACGAACGAACCCGAGGGAGGCGGAGAACCCATGCTGCTCGGCTGCATCGCCGATGATTCCACCGGCGCCACCGATCTGGCCGCGGTGCTGGTCCAGGAAGGCATGCGCACGGTCCAGACGATCGGCGTGCCGGAGCCCGGCACCGAGACCGGCGAGGTCGACGCCCTGGTGGTCGCGCTGAAGTCGCGCTCGATCCCGGCGGCCGACGCGGTCCGCCAGTCGCTCCAGGCGCTGCGCTTTTTGCAGGAGCGCGGCGCCAGGCAGATCCTGTTCAAGTACTGCTCGACCTTCGATTCCACCCCGGACGGCAATATCGGCCCGGTCGCCGAGGCGCTCCTGAAGGAGCTGGGTGCCGACCTGACCATGGTCTGCCCGGCCTACCCGACCCTGCAGCGCTCGATCTTCCGCGGCCACCTGTTCGTCGGCGACAAGCTGCTGTCCGAGAGCGGGATGGAGAAGCATCCGCTCAACCCGATGACCGATTCCGACCTGGTGCGGGTGATGGCGGCGCAGAGCCGGCAGAAGGTCGGCCTGATCCGCTACGACATCGTTCACCAGGGTGCTGCCGCGGTGCGGGCGCGCATGGAGGAACTGCGCGGCCAGGGCATCGTCCATCTCGTCACCGACGTCACCGACGATCAGGACCTGCGGATCCTGGGCGAGGCCGCCGCCGACCTGAAGCTGGTGACCGGCGGCTCCGGGATCGCCCTTGGCCTGCCCGAGAACTTCAGGCGCCAGGGCCAGCTCGGCCATCACCAGGCCGGCATCCTGCCCGACGTCGACGGCCTGGAGGCAGTGCTGGCCGGAAGCTGCTCGGTCGCGACCCGCGGCCAGGTCGCCGACTTCAAGAACAAGCGCCCGGCCTTCCAGCTCGACCCGCAATCCTTGAGCGACGGCGACGCCCAGATCGAGCAGGCCCTGGCGTTTGCGCAGGAGCACATGCAGGACGGCCCGGTGCTGCTCTATGCCAGCGCCGACCCGGCCGAGGTCTCCGCCGCCCAGGCAATCCTGGGCCGTGATCGCGCCGGCGAGCTGGTCGAGCGCGCCATGGGCCTGCTCGCCACCAGTCTTGTCGAGCGCGGCGTGCGCCGGCTGGTGGTGGCCGGCGGCGAGACCAGCGGTGCGGTGGTGGCGGCCCTGAAGGTGTCGGCCCTGCGCATCGGCGAGAAGATCGACCCGGGCGTGCCGGCCACCGTCTCGGTGGGCGAGCGGCCGCTGGCCCTGGCGCTGAAATCCGGCAACTTCGGCACCCCGGACTTTTTGTCCAAGGCGTTCGGCTTCATGCCGGGCAGGCGCCCATGAGCGAGGAAAGCAGGCTCCGCGAGCAGATCTGCACGATCGGCGCCTCGATCTTCGACCGCGGCCTGACCTCGGGCTCGACCGGCAACATCAGCGCCCGGCTGGACGACGGCACCTGGCTGATGACCCCCACCAACGCCTCGCTCGGCCGCCTGGATCCCGCCCGGATCAGCCGGCTCGACGCGAATGGCAGGCTCCTGTCCGGCGACCCGCCGTCCAAGGAGATCCCGCTCCATTCGGCGATGTACGACGAGCGGGCGTCGGCCGGGGCCATCGTCCACCTGCACTCGACCCACTCGGTGGCGGTCTCGATGCTGCCGGAGGTCGACCCGGACAACGTCCTGCCGCCGCTCACCGCCTATTACTGCATGCGCTGCGGCCGGGTCCCCCTGCTCCCCTACTTCATCCCGGGCGACCCCAAGCTCGGCGACGCGATCCGCGGGGTTGCCGGCCGCGCCAGCACGGTGCTGCTCGCCAACCACGGCCCCGTCGTCGCCGACAAGGACCTGGAGGCCGCCACCAACGCGGTGGAGGAGCTGGAGGAAACGGCGAAGCTCTACCTGATGCTGCGCAACCTGAACCCGCGCCTGCTCACGCCCGAGCAGGTCGCCGAGATCGAGGCGAAATACCCGATCAAGTGACCATGACCCCGCCGCCCGCCTTCCGCATCGTCGCCGTCCGGACGCCCGGCGAGCTGGCGGCGGCGGTGGACCTGTTCCGGGCCTATGCGGCGTCGCTCGACGTGGACCTGGCCTACCAGGGCTTCGAGGCGGAGATGCGCTCCATGCCGGGCAAGTACGCGCCTCCGGAAGGAGAGCTGCTGCTGGCCCGCCATTCCGACGGCGTCCCGGCCGGCTGCGTCGCGCTCAGGCCCATAGCGCCGGATGGCTGCTGCGAGATGAAGCGGCTCTACGTCGCCCCCGAAGGCCGGGGCATGGGGTTGGGCGTGCGACTGGTCGAGGCGATCCTGGGGAAGGCCCGGCGGATCGGCTATCGCGAGATGCGCCTGGACACACTTCCGTCCATGGCGGGAGCACAGGCGCTCTACCGCAGGCTCGGCTTCGAGATCGTCGAGCCCTATTACGACACGCCGGTGGCCGGGACGATCTTCATGCGCCGATCGCTGGAGCCCGGCGTGCCGGTCGGGGCAGCGGCAGGGACGGCTCCGTGAGCCATCCCTGCGCGGCTGCCGGCCAGGCTCAGGCCTCGCCGACTTCCTGGCGCTGCTCGCCCAGGCCCTCGATGCCCAGGCGCATGACCTGGCCGGCCTTGAGGTAGATCGGCTCGGGCTTCTGGCCCATGCCCACGCCCGGCGGGGTGCCGGTCGAGATGATGTCGCCCGGCTGCAGGGACATGAACTGGCTCAGGTAGTGCACGATGTGCTTCACGTCGAAGACCATCGTCTTGGTGGAGCCGTTCTGGTAGCGGTGCCCGTCGACCTCCAGCCACATGTGCAGGTTCTGCGGGTCCGGCACCTCGTCGCGGGTGACCAGCCACGGGCCGGTCGGGCCGAACGTGTCGCAGGACTTGCCCTTGGTCCACTGGCCGCCGCGCTCGGCCTGGAAGGCCCGCTCGGACACGTCGTTGATCACGCAGTAGCCGGCGACATAGTCCAGCGCCTCGGCCTCGCTGACATAGGAGGCGGTCTTGCCGATGACGACGCCGAGCTCGACCTCCCAGTCGGTCTTCACCGAGGTCCTGGGGATCTTCACCTGGTCGTTCGGCCCGATGATCGCCGAGGTCGCCTTCATGAACACCACCGGCTCGTTCGGCACCGGCAGGTTGCTCTCGGCCGCATGGTCCGCATAGTTCAGGCCGATGCAGATGAACTTGCCCGTGCCGCCCACGCAGGGGCCGAGCCGGGTGTTCTCCGGAACCTTCGGCAGGGTGGTCGGATCGACCGCGCGGATCTTCGACAGGCCCTCGTCCGAGAGTGCGGCACCGGCGATGTCGGGAACGATCCCGTCGAGCGAACGGATCACGCCGTCCTTGTCCACGATACCAGGCTTCTCGGCACCCGGGGTGCCGTAACGCACGAGCTTCATCTGCGCTCCATCCTCCCAAAAACACGAGGCAAGCCCTTAGACGCTATCGTCCGACTTTTGAAGCCTGTGTCCGGACATGGCGGCTGGCCGCGATCAGCGCCCTGGCCTGCGCCGAGACGGCCTGCCCGGCGTCCAGCGCGTCGCGGCTGAGTTCCTCGACGATCCGGCCCCGGTCCATCACCAGCACGCGCGGGCACATATGCGCCACCACGGCGAGGTTGTGGCTGACCAGGATCGCGGTCAGCCGGCGGCGCTGCTGGATTGCCACCAGCAGGTTCAGGATCTCCGCCTGCACCGAGACGTCCAGCGCCGAGGTCGGCTCGTCGAGCAGGAGGATCGAGGGCTCGGGCAGAAGGGCGCGGGCGATGGCGACGCGCTGGCGCTGCCCGCCGGAGAGCTGGTGCGGGTAGCGGAAGCGCACCTCGGCCGGCAGCCCGACATCGGCCAGGGCCTGCGGGATCAGCCTTGCCGGATCGCCCAGGCGGTGGATCGCGATCGGCTCGTCCAGGATCGCGTCGATGGTGCGGCGCGGGTGCAGGGACCCGTAGGGATCCTGGAACACCATCTGCACTTCGCGGCAAAAGCGCAGGTCGCGATCACTGCCCGAGACCGGGCGCCCGGCCACCTGGACCCGGCCCTGCCATTCCTCGACCAGCCCGGTCAGCACGCGCAGTACGGTGGACTTGCCCGACCCGCTCTCGCCCACCAGGCCCAGGCAGGCTCCCGGCTCCACCGCCAGCGACACGCCGTCCAGCGCGTTCAGGCGGCCATAGCGCACCCGCAGGTCCGAGATCCCGATGGAAGGCTCGGTCATGACGCCCAGTCCGGATCGCGCTGGAGCACCGGCAGCTCGCCGCGCCGCTCGCCCAGGCGCGGCACGCAGGCGAGAAGGCCCCGGGTATAGGGATGCTGCGCCCGCGCCAGCTCGTGGGCCGCCAGTTCCTCGACGATCCGCCCGGCATAGAACACCAGCACCCGGTCGCAGAACGCGCCGACCAGGTCCAGGTCGTGGCTGACCAGGACCAGCCCCATGCCGCGCGCGGTCACCAGCTCGTCCAGCGTTTCCAGGATCCCGGCCTCCACCGTGGCGTCCAGGGCCGAGGTCGGCTCGTCGGCCAGGAGCAGCTGC
Organism: Geminicoccus roseus DSM 18922; assembly: GCF_000427665.1. Taxonomy (NCBI): domain Bacteria; kingdom Pseudomonadati; phylum Pseudomonadota; class Alphaproteobacteria; order Geminicoccales; family Geminicoccaceae; genus Geminicoccus; species Geminicoccus roseus. The sequence continues at coordinate 3,952,129 of NZ_KE386572.1, read as the reverse complement.
GGGTTTGGGGCCAGCATCATCGCGATCATCGCCCGCTGGCCCATCCCGCCGGAGATCTCGTGGGGATAGAGGTCGAACACCCGCTCCGGGTCGCGGATATGCACCGTATCCAGCGCCTCGATCGAGCGGGTCCGCGCTTCCTTGAAGCCCAGCCGGTGGTGGACCCGGAAGGTCTCGACCAGCTGTGCGCCCACCGTCATCACCGGGTTCAGCGCGTGGCGCGGGTCCTGCAGCACCATGGCGATGTCCCGCCCGCGCAGGCGCATCCGCTCTCTTCGGCCCATCCGCGCCAGGTCGCGCCCGTCGAACGCCAGCCGCCTGGCCGACACCGTCCCGGGCGGCGGGATCAGGTCGAGGATTGCCCGCGCGGTCATCGACTTGCCGGAGCCGCTCTCGCCGACGATCCCGACCTTCTCGCGCCCGACCGTGAACGACACGTCGCGCACCACCTCCCTCGGCCCGTCGCGGCCGGGAAAGCTCACCGTCAGCCCGTCCACCTCCAAAAGCGGCGCGCTCATCGGCCGGCCGCCTTGGGGTCCAGCACGTCGCGCAGCCCGTCGCCGATCAGGTTGAAGGCGAGGCTGACCAAAAAGATCGCGGCACCCGGCATGGTCGCCACCCACCATTGCTGGGTCAGGAACTCGCGGCCCGAGGCCACCATCGCCCCCCATTCCGGCGAGGGCGGCTGGGCGCCCAGGCCCAGGAAACCGAGCCCTGCGGCGATCAGGATCATTCCGGCCAGGTCCAGGGTCAGCCGGGCCAGGATGGTGGAGACGGTGAGCGGCATGATGTGGTGGAACAGGATGCGCAGGTGCGAGGCGCCCTGCAGTTTCGCCGCCGCGATGAAGTCCTGCTTGCGCAGGGTCAGGGTCTCGGCGCGGGCAAGGCGCGCATAGGGTGGCCAGGCGGTGGCGGCGATCGCGATGATCGCGTTCTCGATGCCCGGCCCCAGCGCCGCCACCAGCGCCAGCGCCAGCACCAGGCGCGGGAACGCCATGAACACGTCGGTGATCCGCATCAGCACCTGGTCGACCAGCCCGCCCCGGTAGCCGGCGACGATCCCGACCGTCAGCCCGATCGGCGCCACGGTGACCGCCGCCAGCGCGATGATGGTGAGCGTGATCCGGCTGCCCCAGATCACCCGGCTCAGGATGTCCCTCCCCAGCTGGTCGGTGCCGAACGGATGGGTCCAGGAAGGCGGCAGCAGCCGCTCCGACAGGTTCTGCGCGTCCGGCTCGAACGGCGCCAGCTGCGGGGCCAGCAGCGCCACCACCAGCAGCACCGCCACGATCACGATCCCGGTCGCGGCCAGCCGGTTGGCCAGCAGCGCCCTGCTGCCCTGGTAGAAGCGCCCGGCGCGGGCCTGGGCGCGGGAGGCCGGCGTTTCGGTGGTCAGCCAGGCGGTGACGGCGCTCATTTCGCCCTCGGGTCGACCAGGGTGTAGAGCAGGTCGGAGAGCAGGTTCAGGCCGATGAACACCAGGCCGATCACGATGGTGGCGCCCAGCACGGCGGTGAGATCGGCGCTGAACAGGGACTGGGTGATGTAGAGCCCCAGCCCCGGCCAGGCGAACACGGTCTCGGTCAGGACCGCCCCTTCCAGGAGATAGGCATAGGACAGGGCGATGGTGGTGATCAGCGGCACCATGATGTTGCCGACGGCATGCCGCCAGATCACCCGGGTCTCCGACAGGCCCTTCACCCGCGCCGCCACGATGTATTCCTGGCCGAGTTCGCCCAGCATGAGCGAGCGGGTCATCCGGGTGATGTAGGCCAGCGAGAAATAGCCCAACACCGAGGCCGGCAGGATCAGGTGCGAGACCGCGTCGAAGAACGCGTCGGTGTCGCCGGCGAGCAGCGTGTCGACCAGCATCAGCTCGGTCACCGGTTCGATCGTGTACTCGTAGACCACGTCGATCCGCCCGGGCCCCGCCACCCAGCCGAGCTCGGCGTAGAACAGCAGCAGCCCGACCAGGCCCAGCCAGAACACCGGCACCGAGTAGCCGGCCAGCGCCACGACCCGGATCACTTGGTCCTGCCAGCGCCCGTGCCGGGTCGCCGCCAGCACCCCCAGCGGCACGCCCAGGAACACGCCCATGATGGTGGCGGTGGTGGCCAGCTCCAGCGTCGCCGGGAAGAATCGGGCGATGTCGGTGAGCACCGGCTGGCCGCTCAGCACCGAGTTGCCGAAATCGCCCTGCAGGACCTCGCCCAGGTAGCGCAGGAACTGCCGCCAGAGCGGCTGGTCCAGGCCAAGCTCGATCGCGGCGCGCTCGCGGACATGCTCCGGCGCCCGGTCGCCCACCACCGCCAGCAGCGGATCGACCGGCACGACCCGGCCGATGGTGAAGGTCACCATCAGCAGGCCGAGCACGGTCAGGACGACCGAGCCGATCAGCGACGCCGCCCGGCGCGACAGGCGCAGGAACGCGCTGTGCGCGGTCGCCTCCTCGGCGGGCAGGTCGGCAGGGCGGTCGGCTTCGGGCGACAGCGCCACGGAAAGGCCCTGTCTACTGCTTGGTCACGCCCGCATAGGTGACGGTATCGAAGGTCGGCCCGGACACGAAGCCCTCGACATTGGCCCGCACCACGGTCTGCTCGACCTGCTGGAACATCAGCACGTAGGCACCCTCGTCCTGCACCTGCCGCTGGATGTCCAGATAGGTTTCCTCGCGCGCCTCGGGATCGAGCTCCAGCGCCGCCTCGCCGGTCTGCCTGCTCAGCTCCGGGATGTCCCAGGCATTGCGCCAGGCGATGGTCTTGGCGGTGCCCTGGTCGCTGTTGTCCGGGTTGTTGGCGAAGTAGTCGGTGGTGGAGTGCGGGTCCAGGTAGTCCGGCGACCAGTACATCAGCACCATGTCGTGGTTGCGCGCCCGGTACTTGGTCAGGATCTGCTTCTGGTCGGCCTGGACCAGCTCCACGCCGACCCCGGCCTGGCCGAAGCTGCCCTGGATCGCCTGGGCGATGTCGATGTAGGGCGAGGTGTTGGGCACGTCGAAGGTGATCTTCGGGTCGGCGCCCACCCCGGATTCGGCGAGCAGCGCCTTCGCCTTCTCGACGTCGAAGCTGTACGGATTGTCGTTGAGCGCGCCGAACGTGCCCTCGCCCAGGAAGGACTGGTGCACCTTCCACTGCCCCTGCAGCAGGTTGGTGGCCAGCCCCTCGTAGTCGACGGCATGGCGCAGCGCGTCCCGCACCTTCGGGTTGGCCAGGATCTCGTTCTTCTGGTTCAGGCCCAGATAGAGCACGCTCTGCTTGGGCTCGGCCTGCAGCTCGAAATCCGGGCTCTTGGTCAGCTCCGCGATCTGGTCGGGGCTGAGGTTGCGGGCGATGTCCGCGTCACCCTTCTGGATCAGGAGCTGCTGGGTGGCGGGCTCGCCGACATGGCGCACGATCACCCGCTTCATCGCGGGCGCGCCCAGGTAGAAGTCCGGATTCGCCTCCAGCGCCACCGCGTCCTTGGCCTTCCAGGTCAGCAGCTTGAACGCGCCCGAGCCCGCCGACTGGTTCTTCAGCCAGCCATAGCCGAGGTCGCCATTCTCCTCGTGCTCCAGCACCAGCTTGGAATCGACCACCGAGCCCACCCCGGCGGACAGCGCGTTCAGCACCAGGGTCGGCGCGAACTTGTTGACCAGGGTGATCTCCAGCGTGTCGGGCGTGGTCGCCACGACATGCGCCTTCACGTTGTCGGCGGTCCAGCCGAACTGCGAGAGGATGAAGGCCGGCGTCTTGTCGAGGATGATCACCCGCTGCAGCGACCAGGCGGCATCCTCGGCGGTGACCGGGTTGCCGGAATGAAACTTCAGGCCGGGCCGGATCTTGAAGGTCAGCTTGTCGCCGTCCGGCGAGATCTCCCAGCTCTCGGCGACCCCGCCGACCAGCTGGCTGAAGTCCTTCGGGTCGGGGGTGACGAGCCGGGTGTACATCTGCGCCACGATCTCGCCGCCGCTGAACTCGAAGCACTCGGCCGGGTCCAGCGTGATCATGTCGTCGATGTTCTTGGCCATCACCAGCGTGTCGGGCGGCGTGGCCGCCAGGGCCGGGCCGAGGGCGCCCAGGAGCCCGGTCGAGAGGCCAAGGCTCAAGGCCATCGCGGCGAACGTCGTCCGGCGTCTCATCGGCACACTCCAAAGCTGGATCACCCCACTTCGCTGGACGGTATCGCCGCGCTGCCGCGCGTCAAGGGCGACGGCGCCGGTGCATTGCCCTCTGGGCCCGGGCTGCCTTAAACGGGGCCGCGCCCCCTGCCCCGGAGAAAACCGCATGTCCAAGCTCGTCGTGGTCGACCATCCCCTGGTCCAGCACAAGCTGTCCCTGATGCGGCGCAAGGAGACCTCCACCGCGGAGTTCCGCCGGCTGGTCAAGGAGATCGCGCTGCTGCTGGGCTACGAGATCTGCCGCGACCTGCCCACCGAGGAAGTCGAGGTCGAGACTCCGCTGGAGGTCACCAAGGTGCGGATGCTGGCCGGCAAGAAGCTCTGCCTGGTCTCGGTGCTGCGCGCCGGCAACGGCCTCCTGGAGGGGATGCTCGACCTGATCCCGTCCGCCCGGGTCGGCCATGTCGGCCTGTACCGGGATCCTGCGACCCTGAAGCCGGTGGAGTACTACTACAAGGTGCCGAGCGACATCGCCGACCGCCAGGTGATCCTGGTCGACCCGATGCTGGCGACCGCCAATTCCGCGATCGCCGCGGTCCAGAAGGTCAAGGATTCGGGCGCCACCGAGATCAAGTACGCCTGCCTGCTGGCGGCGCCGGAGGGGGTGAAGAAATTCCACGACGCCCATCCGGACGTGCCGATCTTCACCGCCGCCCAGGATCGCCAGCTCAACGACCACGGCTACATCATGCCGGGCCTGGGCGACGCCGGCGACCGCATCTACGGCACCCGCTGACGGAAGCACCGGCCTGCCGGGGATCCGGCAGGCCGGCGGGACCTCAGATGGTCAGGCCGCCGTCGATCACCTGCAGCGTGCCGGTGGTGTAGGCGCTCTCGTCCGAGGCCAGGTAGAGCGCCAGGGCGGCGATCTCCTCGGCCTTGCCGAGCCGGCCCATGGGCTGGCGCGCGATGAAGTCCTTGCGGGCCTGCACCGGGTCGGCCGCCGCGTTGATCCGGTCGTCCAGCGAGGGCGACTGCACCGTGCCCGGGCAGATCGCGTTGCAGCGGATGCCCTGCTTCACGAAGTCGATCGCGACCGACTTGGTCAGCCCCTGCACGGCCGCCTTGGAGGCGCCGTAGGTGAAGCGGTTCGGCACGCCCTTGAAGGCGCCGGCCACGCTGGAGACGTTGACGATCGAGCCGCCGCCCTGCTCGATCATCTTCGGCAGGAACGCCTTGATGATCCAGAACATCGAACGGACGTTCAGGTCGAACGCGAAGTCCCACTGCTCGTCGGTGCAGTCCAGGATCGTGCCGTTGTGGACATAGCCCGCGACGTTGACCAGGACGTTGATGCCGGGGTTCTGCTCGGCGCAGGCGCGGATCGCATCGGCGGACAGCACGTCCAGCCGCTCGGTCCGGATGCCCTGCTCGGCCTCCAGGTCGACCAGCAGATGGGCGTTCACGTCGGTCGCGAGCACGTCGGCGCCTTCGCGCGCGAAGGAGAGCGCGATCGCGCGGCCGATGCCTTGGGCCGCAGCGGTCACAAGCACGCGTTTGCCCGCGAGCCGTCCAGTCATCCGATGATCTCCTGAAATAACGGGAAAGGGCCGGCCCGTCGGCTCCGGCCGCGCAGCACCACTAGCCGAGCCGGCCGGCGCCAGGAAGCCCCGACGCCGGCCGCCCGCCGCTCAGGTCATGTACTGGCCGCCATTGGCGGTGAGCGTGGAGCCGGTGATGAAGCCGGCATCGTCGCTGGCCAGGAACACCACGCAGCGGCCGATCTCCTCGGGCTCGCCCAGGCGGCCGACCGGGATCTGCGGCAGGACCTTGGCGTTGAGCACCTCCTGGGGCACCGCCTTGACCATGTCGGTGCCGATATAGCCGGGGGCCACGACGTTGACGGTGATGTTGGAGCGGGCCCCCTCCTGCGCCAGCGACTTGGTGAACCCGGCCGCCCCGGCCTTGGCCGCGGCATAGTTGGTCTGGCCGAACTGGCCCTTCTGGCCGTTCACCGAGCCGATGGTGATGATCCGGCCGAAGCCGCGCTTCTTCATGCCGTCGAACACGCATTTCGACATGAAGAACAGCGAATCCAGGTTGGTCGCCATCACCTCGCGCCACTGCTCGGGCGTCATCTTGCTGAAGCTGGTGTCGCGGGTGATGCCGGCATTGTTGACCAGCACGTCGATCGGGCCGAGCTCGGCCTCGACCTTGGCCACGCCTTCCTTGCAGGCGTCGAACTCGGCGACGCTGAACTTGAACACCGGGATGCCGGTCTGCTTGGAGAACTCGTTGGCGGCCTGGTCGTTGCCCGCGTAGTTCGCGGCGACCTGATAGCCTGCTTCCTTCAAGGCCACCGAAATGGCGGCTCCGATACCGCGGGATCCCCCGGTGACGAGTGCGACGCGGGCCATGATCGTTCTCCCTAATCGGACCGAGGTCGTTGCAGACCTTCGTTCAGAACATGAACGCGTGCCCGGCCGGAAAGAAGGTCCGGCCGGGACGATCGGCAAAAATGCTCAGTCGCGGGCCACGCACAGGGCGATGCCCATGCCGCCGCCGATGCACAGCGTCGCCAGCCCCTTCTTGCTGTCGCGCTTCTGCATCTCGTGCAGGAGCGTGACCAGCACGCGGGCGCCGGACGCGCCGACCGGGTGGCCGAGCGCGATGGCGCCGCCGTTCACGTTGACCTTGGAGGTATCCCAGCCGAGGTCCTTGTTGACCGCGCAGGCCTGCGCCGCGAAGGCCTCGTTGGCCTCGATCAGGTCCAGGTCGTCCGCCGACCAGCCGGCCCGCTTCAGGGCCATCCGCGACGCCGGGATGGGACCAGAGCCCATGATCGCCGGGTCGACGCCCGCCTGGCCCCAGGACACGATCCGCGCCAGCGGGGTCAGGCCGCGGCGCGACGCCTCGTCGGCGCTCATCACCATCACCGCGGCAGCGCCGTCGTTGATCCCGGACGCGTTGCCCGCCGTGACGCTGCCGTCCTTGGAGAAGGCCGGGCGCAGCTTCTGCATGGCCTCCAGGGTCGCGCCGAAGCGCGGATACTCGTCCTGCTCGACGATCACGTCGCCCTTGCGGGTCTTGATGGTGACCGGGACGATCTCGTCCTTGAACCGGCCGGCCTTGACCGCCGCTTCCGCCTTGTTCTGCGAGGCCACCGCGAACTGGTCCTGCTGCTCGCGGGTGATCTGCCACTTCTCGGCGACGTTCTCGGCGGTATTGCCCATGTGGTAGCCGTTGAAGGCGTCCCACAGCCCGTCTTTCAGCATCGTGTCGACCATCTCGACCGAGCCCATCTTGGCGCCCGCGCGCAGATAGGAGGCGTGCGGAGCCTGCGACATGCTCTCCTGGCCGCCGGCGATCACGATCTTGCTGTCGCCGCTGCGGACCGCCTGGTAGGCCATCGCCACCGTCTTCAGGCCGGAGCCGCACAGCATGTTGACGCCATAGGCCGGCACGTCGACCGGCAGCCCGGCATTGACCGAGGCCTGCCGCGCCGGGTTCTGGCCCTGCGCCGCGGTGAGGATCTGCCCGAGCATGACCTCGGACACCTCGGCGGCATCGACCTTGGCCCGCTCCAGCACCGCCTGGATCGCGACCTTGCCCAGGTCATGGGCCGGCAGCGTGGACAAGGCCCCGTTGAAGGAGCCGATCGCGGTCCTGGCCGCGCTCACGATGACCACTTCGCTCATGATGTCCCCGCCTCTTCGTGAATGCCCAATCGATCTGTTCCACCCGCAGCGAATTGTCCACCCGCGGGAAGATGGACCGTCCGGTGAATGTCCCTCTGCCGGGATGGTCATGCAAGGCTGGCGTGCCCGGCGGCGAATGCACGCGACGCGTTAGCTGTGTGGATTTTCTCAGAATATCTCGGAACCTCGCGCCGTGGGAGCAAGTTGCTCTGGCAGTCGATCATCAGATCGCAGCAACAATCGGAGCAGAGGAACCAAGGTCATGAGAAAGTCACTTCTCGCCAGTGTCGCCGTGGTCGGCCTCACCACCGCCAGTTTCGCCTATGCTCAAGAGAATGCGACGACGACGGACCCGGCAATGGGTGCCGGCAACGCTGTCGAGGAGATGCAGCAGGGCGTCGAGAACACCGCCGACCAGGCCGGCGACATGGCGGAGGGCGCCGCTCAGGAAGTCGAGCAGGGCATCGAGGGCGCTGGCCCGGAGATGACCGAGACTGACGACGGCAGCATGGGCACCGCGCCCAGCATGACCAACGCCGATGCCCAGCGCTACCAGTCCTACAGCGGCACCGAGCCCGGCAGCTTCGCCGGCACCATCGCCGGCAACTACAGCGCCGACGACCTGATGGACGCCAACATCGTCGACGCCGAGGGCAACTCGGTCGGCGAGGTGAGCGACCTGCTGATCGGCGACGACGGCTCGATCCAGAACGTCCTGGTCGATGTTGGCGGCTTCCTCGGGATCGGCCAGCGCACCGTGGCCCTCGACCTGAACCAGATCCAGATGGCCCAGGGCGACGCCGATGAGCTGGTGGTCTCGATGAGCAAGGAGCAGGTCGAGGCCCTGCCGGAGATCGAGGAGACCGACGGCGGCTGGGCGACCCGCACCGAGGCGGTCCCCGCGGCTCCGATGGACGGCATGCCGGCCGCCACCGACGACGCGATGCCCGCCACCACCAATCAGTGATCCCGTAGGCTTTCTGCCGAACGGATGATCCGGCTGCCGGCCGGTCCCTCGCGGGGCCGGCCGGTCGCATGTTCAAGCGCCGGCCAGCCGGTACAGGCTCGCCGCGTTGTCGTGCAGGATCCGTCGCTGCGCGGTTTCATCCAGGGATGACAGCGCCCGCCGGTGCGCCTCCACCAGGGCCGGGTAGCTGGTCCACAGCTTCTCGATCGGGAAGTTGCTGCCGAACACGCAGCGCTCTGGTCCGAACATCTCCACCGTCTGCAGCGTCACGTCCTCGACATGGGCGGGATCGCAGCGATGCAGGAAGGTGCCGAGCCCGCTGAGCTTCACATGCACGTTCGGCTGGTCGGCCAGCCGCCGCATGCCCTCCCGCCAGGCCGAGCGGCCTTGCGGGCTCAGATCCTCCAGCATCCCGGCATGCATCAGCACGAACGGCAGCCCGGGCAGGTCCGCCGCCAGCGCCGCGCCGTCCCGCATCTGACTGGCGAAGATCTGGAAATCGAACAATAGGCCGCGCTCAGCGATCATGGCGAGGTTTCGCCGCAGGCGCGCGTCGCCCATCAGGTTCGCGTCGGCCGCGAACCGGTAGAGCGGGTTCTCGTGCCAGTGCAGCTGCATCCGGACCCCGCGCAGCCGGGGCGAGGCGGCCTGCTGGGCGTCCAGCATCGCCTCCGCCCCCTTCACGTCCAGGAGGTCCAGGTAGCTGACGATCGCCTGCGGCCAGCCGCTGCGCCGGGCCTCCGCCTCCACCCAGCGGACCTCGTCCAGCTCGCCGCCTTTGGGCCAGTTGGTCTGGACATAGACGGAGCCCACCACCCCGCACCCGTCGAGGTCGGCCAGGTACTCCTCGATCGGGTAGTCGCGCCGGATCGGCTCGTAGGGGCCGAAGATGCGCGGCTGCATTGGCCCGGACAGCCAGGCCAGGTCGTTCTTGCGCCAGATATGGTGGTGGGCGTCGATGATCGGGATCATGCCAGGGTCCTCCCCGTTCGTTCCAGTGCGCGCAGGCGGCCGAACTCGGCCAGGATCGCGGCCTGGTCGGCAGCACTGCCGAGCCGGTCCAGATGCGGCAGGACCGCCAGCAGGCCGCGGGTGCGCGGGCGAAAGCGCGGGTCGCCCGCCAGGGGCGTGAGCCAGACCAGCCGGTGGGCGAGCCGGGCGATTCGGCGGGCCGACGCCGCCATGATCGCCGGGTCGCCGCGCTCCAGCCCGTCCGAGACCACCATGACCACGGCGCCGCGCAGGAGGCCGGCAAAGCGCGGCTCGCCCAGCAGCGCCGCTAGGGCCGGGCCGATCCGGGTGCCGCCGGCAAAGTCGGGGATCGCGGCCAGGGCACGCTCATGGGCCGCCTGCGCGCTGGCCCCGGCCAGCGCCCGGGTCAGCCGGGTCAGCCGTGAGCCGAAGCAGAACACCTCGCAGGGCGTCTGTTCCGAGATCGCCCGCGCCATCCGCAGGTGGCCGTCGATCAGCCCCTGGTGCGAGCCCGACACGTCGACCAGCAGCACCAGCGCCCGCTTGCGCGCCGGGCGGCCGCGCCGAACAAGACCGGTGATCTCGCCGCCCTGGCGGACCGCGGCGCGCACGGTCCGGCGCAGGTCGATGGCCCGGCCGTGCCGGTCGGGGCGCAGCCGCCGCGAGCGCCGCTCCGGCAGCGCCGCCACGACCTCCCGCCCGAACCGGCGCAGGCCCGGGTCCTGCTCCAGGTCATCCGCCTCCGCCCGGGCGCCCCGCAGATCGTCGCTGGCGGCCGCCTTGCCGGTGCCCTCGCCCGGCATGACCGGCAGCGGGCCGCCCATCTCCCGGCCAGCCGGCGCCGGGCGATCCTCCGCGTCCGGCGCCGTCTCGCCATCGGTCTCCACCCCGACCCGGCCTTCCTTGAACCAGGCCTGGAACAGCTGGTCGAACGGCTCGATGTCGTCCCGGCAGCGCAGCAGGCTGGTGCGCGCCAACCAGTACAGCCCGTCGATCGAGGCCGGCGGCAACGCGCGCAGGCCGGCGAGGAACTGGGCGTGGGCCTCCATGGGCACTGCTACGCCCATGCCGCGCAGCGCCAGCACGAAGCCGTCCAGCAGGGCGGCGGCCTGCTCGCTCATTCGCCGGGTCCGGGCTGGCAGGCCAGGTCGCAGGCCAGGACCTGGCGCAGGTCGTCCTGGTCCTTGAGCAGGAGGCCCAGGCTGCGGCGCAGGCAGTCCGGCCAGGCGACCCCCTCGCCTTCCAGGACGGTAACCGCGCGGGCCCAGTCGACGGTCTCGGCGATGCCCGGGCGCTTGGCCAGCGGCAGGCGCCGCACCGTCGTGATCGCCTCCACCAGGGCGGCGGCGGCCTGCGCGCGCAGCCCGGGCACCCTCGCCTCCAGGATCCGCCGCTCGCGCGCGGGCTCGGGAAAGTCGATCCAGTGGTAGAGGCAGCGCCGCTTCAGCGCGTCGTGCAGTTCGCGGGTCCGGTTGGAAGTGAGCACCACCACCGGCGGCACCTTCGCGGCGATCGCGCCGAGTTCGGGCACGGTGATGCGGAAGTCGGCCAGGAACTCCAGGAGATAGGCCTCGAACTCGGCGTCGGCGCGGTCGATCTCGTCGATCAGCAGCACCGCCCCCTGGTCCATGCGCAGGGCCTTGAGCAGCGGCCGCTCGATCAGGAAGGACGGGTCGAACAGATCGTCCAGCCGGGCGCCCTCCTGGCTGCGGATCGCCAGGAGCTGGCGGGCATGGTTCCATTCGTAGAGCGCCTGGCCGGCGTCGATCCCGTCATGGCATTGCAGCCGGATCAGCGGCCGCTCCAGCCAGGTCGCCAGGACCTGGGCGACTTCGGTCTTGCCGACCCCGGGCTCGCCCTCGAGCAAGAGCGGCTTGTTGAAATGCAGCGCCAGCGCCAGGGCGGTGGCAAGGCCCGGACCGGCGAAATAGCCCAGCCGCTCCAGGTCGCCGGCCAGCGCCTCGGGCTGGCCTGGCCGCGCGAGGCGGCCAGGGTCCGGCTGGGACATCAGATCTGCACGTGCTCGGACGTCAGGAGGTGGACGCGGTCGGCGTGGGCCGCGGCGTCGGCGCCCGCCGCCTTGCCGGCCTCGGTGCCGAACGCTTCCAGCCGCGCCTCGTTGCTGTCGAACCAGAGCTCGCTCACCCCGTCATAGGGGGCATCGGCGCTCTCCTCCTGGAGGACGTTGACCGTGTACTTGCGCACGCCCGGCAGCTTCTTGCCGAGTTCGACATGCTCGACCGTGAGCCAGTGCCTAAACTCCTCGAAGCTCATGCCGGGCTTGCGCTTCATCAACGAGATCACCTTGAGCATGCTGTCCGTTTCCTTCCTGAAGATGGGTTTCCGGCCGTCAGGCCGTCCTGAGCGCGTCCAGGCCGCGCAGGATCTTTTCCGGGGTGATCGGCAGCGATTCCACGCGCACGCCGGTGGCGTCGAAGATCGCGTTGGCGATCGCCGGGATCGGCGAGTTGGCGGTCATCTCGCCGATGCCCTTGGCGCCGTAGGGCCCGTTCTCGGCCGGCCGCTCGATGATCACCGAGCTGATCCGGGCGCAGTCGGCCGGGCCCGGCATCAGGTAGCTGGCGAAGTCGGTCGGCCCGTGGCTGCGGTCGGGGTAGTAGGGCTCGGTGGTCTCGAACAGGGCATGGCTGATGCCCATCCAGGCGCCGCCCACGATCTGCTGGTGCGCCATGGCCGGGTTGATCGCCCGGCCGACCTCGTAGGCGTTGACCAGCGAGAGCACCGTCACCTCGCCGGTCTCGTCGTCGACCTCGACCTCGGCGATGGTGCAGGCATGGGCCTGACAGCTGTCCGGGTCCATCTCGCCGGTCTCCGGCACCGGCTCGGACTTGGGCTTGAGGAAGATGCCACGCCCGGAGATGGTGCGGCCCTGCTTGAAGTGGGCGGCCAGCGCCACGTCCAGCACCGAGATCGAGCGCTCCGGTGCGCCCTTGACCTGGATCCTGCCCTTGCCGTCGGTCTCCAGGTCCAGCGGATCGACCTCCAGCTCCTCGGCGGCCGCCTCCAGCATCACCGCGCGCGCCTCCTTGGCGGCCATGATCACCGCGTTGCCGATCCGGTGGGTCCCGCGCGAGGCGAAGGTGCCCATGCAGTGCGGGCCGGTGTCGGTGTCGGCGGTGTCGACCCAGACAGTGTCGCAGGGTACCCCCAGCGTCTCCGCCGCGATCTGCGCCGCCACGGTCTTGATCCCCTGCCCAAGGTCGACCGAGCTGAGCGTGATCACGAAGCCGCCGGTGGTGGTGGCGTGGACCAGGGCCTGGGACGGGTCGCCGCCCAGGTTCATGCCGGTCGGGTAGTTCACCGCGGCCACGCCGCGGCCGTGCAGCCTAGCCATGGGCGCTCTCCTCCCGCCGGGTCGAGCTCATCGCGGTAAAGCGCGCCGGCAGTTCCTGGCCGGTCTCGCCGGCCGCCGCCTGGATCACCTCGACCAGGGCGGCGCCGCTGACCTTCTTGCGGTGCGCCTTGGTGTCGCCGTCGCGATAGGCGTTGATCAGCCGCAGCTGGAGCGGGTCCATGCCGAGATGCCGGGCGATCCGGTCCATCTGGCTCTCCAGGGCGAAGTCGCCGATCGTCACCCCGAACCCGCGCATCGCCGAGGACGGCGTGCGGTTGGTGAACACGCAGAAGGCGTCCACATGGACGTTCGGGATGGTGTAGGGCCCCGGCATGTGCGCCGCGGCCTTGGTGGTGCCGTAGGGCGAGTGCCGGGCATAGGCGCCGGCATCGACATAAAGGGTCACCTTGCGGGCGACGATCCGGCCGTCCGCCATCACCCCGTCCTCGATATAGATCCGCTCGGCCGCCCGCGGCGAGGAGACCTGCATCTCCTCGGCCCGGCTGTAGGCGAACTTCACCGGCCGGTCGGTCTGCATCGCCGCCAGGATCGCCAGCGGCTCGACCATCACGTCGACCTTGCCGCCGAACCCGCCGCCCACCGTGCCGCCGATCATCCGCAGCCGGCTGAACGGGATGCCCAGCGTCAGCGCGCTGTTGTCCAGGGTGAAGTAGAGCGCCTGGGTGTTGGAATAGACGGTGATCCGGCCATTACCCTCGGGCTTGGCGATGCAGCCGGTGGTCTCGGTCGGCGCATGCTCGATCGGGGAGCTGTCGTAGCGATAGCGCCAGCGATGGTCGGCCGATGCCAGCGCCGCGTCGGCGTCGCCAAAGCGGATCCGACGGCAGTGATGGCCCTCGTAGGTGAACCAGTTGTTGCCCTGGCGGGGATTGACCAGCGGTGCCCCCGGTGCCACCGCCGCCTCGACGTCGAACACCGCCGGCAGGTCCTCGTACTCGATCTCGACCTTGTCGGCGGCAAGCGCCGCGGCCTCGGCGCTCTCGGCGATCACCGCCAGGATCGGCTCGCCCACATAGAGCACGCGGTCCTCGGCCAGCACCGGCTCGTCGTCCGGCTGCACCCCGATCAGGCGCAGGATCGTGTACCAATTGTTCGGCACGTCCTGCCAGGAAAGGATCCGGACCACGCCCCGGACCGCCAGCGCCGCGCGCTGGTCGACGCTGCGGATCAGGGCGTGGTGCCGGGTGGAGCGCACGATTCTCAGGTGCAGCATGCCCGGGAACGACCAGTCCTCGTAGTAGCGGGTCCGCCCGGTAACATGCCCGCGGGCGTCCACCCGCGGCACCGCGGTGCCCACCACGTCCAGCCCTTCGTTGTTCTCCGGCACAAAGAAGCTGCGGTCGATGCCTTCCAGCCTGGTCATCGCCTCACTCCGCCGCCTGGCGCATCGGCGCCTGCATCCGCCCCGCCGCCGCCATCACCGCGTCGATGATCGCCTCATAGCCGGTGCAGCGGCAGACATTGCCGGACAAGGCCCGCACCACCTCGTCGCGGCTGGGGTCCGGCCGCTCCTCCAGGAGCGCCAGCGCGGTCATGATCATGCCCGAGGTGCAAAAGCCGCACTGGGTGGCCCATTCCTCCAGGAACGCCTCCTGGACCGGATGAAGCTCCTCGCCATGCGCCAGCCCCTCCAGGGTACGCACCGAGCGGCCGTCCACGGCCATGGCCGGGACCAGGCAGCTCATCACCGGCTTGCCGTCCAGCAGCACGCAGCAGGCCCCGCAGCCGCCCTGCTCGCAGCCGCGCTTGGCGGCGGTCAGGCCCAGCTGGTCGCGCAGGAGCGCCAGCAGCGTGGTCGCCGGCCGCACCAGCGCCTCCTGCTCCTGGCCGTTGACGTCGATCGCAATCGCGGTGGATCGCATCGCAGGTTTCCCCCAAGGAAAGCGGGTCGGGTGGTCACTCGCCCAGGAGGGCGCGGCGGAAATGCACCGGCAGCACCCGCGCCCGGTACCAGGCGCTGGCCAGGGCGTCGGTGAACGGCTCTGCGTCCCCGCCGATCACTGCCGCCGCCGCCTCGACCGCCTGGGCATCGAGCTTTCGCCCGATCAGCGCCGCCTCCGCGCTGGGCGCCCGCCTGGGCCTGGGCCCGCAGCCGCCCAGCGCCACCCGGGCTTTCGCGACCTTGCCGTCCTCGACCGGCAGCCACGCAGCGATGGTCACGATCGCCCCGGAGTTCTGCTGGCGGCGCATGGCCTTGCGGTAGAACCAGCTCCCTTGGGCCGGCAGCTCGAACCCCACCGAGACCACGATGCCGTCGCCCACCCCGTCCGCGATCACCGCCTCGACCGGCAGCTCGCGCACACCCTCGGTGGACTGCACCGCGACCGTCGCCTCCAGCGCCAGGAGGCAGACGGCGAGGTCGCCGTAGGGCTGCGCCACGAACAGGTTGCCGCCGATGGTGGCGAGGTTGCGCAGGTTGGGCGAGCCGATGCTCTCGATGGCCGCCTGGAGGAATTCCAGCTCCGGGTGGCGGCCGATCTCGGCCAGGGTGGTGGCGGCGCCGATCTGCGCCCGGCGGTTCTCGATCCGCACCCCCGCCAGGACGCTGCGCGCCAGGCAGACCAGCTGGGTCCAGCCATGGGCTCCCGCATTGACGGCCGGCATCACGACGGTTCCTCCGGCAAGCACGGCGCTGCCGGGCTGGGCAGCCAGAAGCGCCGCCTCCGCGGCGTCGCGCGGCAGGTGCAAGGACGTCAGCATCGCGACGCCTCCCTTGGTTCACGGCCAGCCGTCATCGCGGCTGCGCCACCCCTGATCTTCCGGCTTCTCTTGGCGGAGCCGGCCCTGTTCTTCACGTTGCTGTCGATCGACTGTCCGGACTTGCCTGGATGCCGCGGCCAGCCGCGTCCCCGGATCCTCCGGACAGTTTGGATCGATTTGATTATCGATAATCGATGCAGCTTGTCAACGGGCCATCCGCCCCTATCTCGGTGCGCGCGGCGCCGCTAAGGTCCAGGCATGATCGACCGGGCCGAAGAACGCCTGCTTGGAGTGGCCGTGGCAGTCAAACGCAAGACGTTGCGCGAGCAGATCAAGGACGCGCTGGTCAGCCGGATCACCTCCGGCCGGATCCGGCCAGGCGAGCGCCTGGTCGAGATGCGGATTGCCGAGGAATTCGGGACCAGTCAGGCCCCGGTGCGCGAGGCCCTGCGCGAACTGGAGGCGATCGGCTTCGTCACCACCCGGGCGCATCGCGGCACCATCGTCCGCGACTTCTCCGAGGCCGGCCTGCGCGAGGTTTACGTGGTGCGAGGTGCCTTGGAGGAAGCCGCCACCCGGCTGGCCACCCCCAGGCTCGCCAAGGACACGCGGCGGCTGCAGGCCAGCGTGGATGCGATGCGCGCTGCCGCCCAGGCCGGCGACCTGGACGCCATGTGCACGCACAGCGTGGCGTTCCACCGCCAGATCGTCGAGGCGTCCGGCAACGCGCTCCTGCTCAGCATGTGGACGTCGCTGCAGATCGAGACCCGCACCATCATCACCCTGCTGGCGCCCGGCCTGGACCTGCTGGCCATCGCCGAGACCCACCAGCCGCTGGTGGACGCCATCGCCATGGGCGACGTGGAGCAGGCCTGCACGCTGGCCCGCACCCACCAGGAATGGTTCGAGGAACTGCCGACCGTGGCCGACGCCCAGGCCGACGCCCTGCAGGACTGAGCGTCGGGCGCCGGGGAAAGCGAGGAGCCGCCCGCGCGGGCGGCCCCTTCGCCCGGGCTCAGTTGGGCGCCGCGAAATCCTCGGCCGGCTTGGCCGGGGCGGGCTCCTTGTCGCCGCGCAGCTTCTCGCGCGCCAGCGGGCTGAGCTGCAGGTTCAGCTCCTTGAGCTGCTTGTCGGACACGGTGGAGGGCGCGCCCAGCACCAGTTCCTGCGCCTGCTGGTTCAGCGGGAAGGCGGTGACCTCGCGGATGTTGGGCGTGTCCGCCAGCAGCATCACGATCCGGTCGACGCCGGGGGCGATGCCGCCATGCGGCGGGGCGCCGTACTGCAGCGCCCGGAACATGCCGCCGAACCGGTTCTCCAGTTCCTCGCGGCCATAGCCCGCCACCTCGAAGGCACGCAACATGATGTCCGGCCGGTGGTTACGGATGGCGCCCGAGGACAGCTCGATGCCGTTGCAGACGATGTCGTACTGGAACGCGTTGATCTCCAGCGGGTCCTTGCCGTTCAGCGCCTCCATGCCGCCCTGGGGCATCGAGAACGGGTTGTGCGAGAACACCACCTGCTTGAGGTCCTCGTCGTACTCGAACATCGGGAAGTCGACGATCCAGCAGAACCGGTAGGCGTTCTTCTCGCAGATGCCGAGCTGCTCGCCGGCCTGGACCCGCACCTGCCCGGACAGCTTCTCCGCGCCGGCCTTCTGGTCGCAGACGAAGAACACCGCGTCGCCGTCGGCAAGGCCGGCGAGATCCTTCAGCCGTGCCAGCCGCTCCTCGTCCAGGAACTTGGCGACCGGCCCCTTGGCAGCACCATTCTGGAAGATGATGTAGCCAAGGCCGGGCGCACCCAGGCTCTGCGCGAACGCCACCATCTTGTCGAAATAGGAGCGCGGCTGCGCGGCCGCACCCGGGGCCGGGATGGCGCGCACTACCGCACCCTTGCCCTCGATCGCCCGGGCGAACACGGCAAAGCCGCTGCCGGCGAACACCTCGGTCACGTCCTGGATCCTGATCGGATTGCGCAGGTCCGGCTTGTCCGAGCCGTAATGCAGCATCGCGTCGCGATAGGTGATCTGCGGGAACGGGTAGGGCGTAACCTCCCAGTCGCTGAACTCCTCGAACACGCCATGGATCACCGGTCCGACCGCGTCGAACACGTCCTGCTGGGTGACGAAGCTCATCTCGACGTCGAGCTGGTAGAACTCGCCGGGGCTGCGGTCGGCGCGGGCGTCCTCGTCGCGGAAGCAGGGGGCGATCTGGAAGTAGCGGTCGAAGCCGCTGATCATCAGCAGCTGCTTGTACTGCTGCGGGGCCTGCGGCAGCGCGTAGAAATGGCCGGGATGCAGGCGCGACGGCACCAGGAAGTCGCGGGCACCCTCAGGACTGGACGCGGTCAGGATCGGCGTCTGGAACTCGGTGAAGCCCTGGGCGACCATGCGCTGGCGCAGCGAGGTGATGATCTTGGAGCGCAGCACGATGTTGTCGTGGATCTTCTGCCGGCGCAGGTCGAGGAAGCGGTAGCGCAGCCGGGTCTCTTCCGGATAGTCCCGGTCGGTCGCCACCTCGAGCGGCAGCGTGTCGGCCTGGCTCTCCACGTTCAGGCTCTCGATCACCACCTCGATCGCCCCGGTCGGCAGTGCCGGGTTGACGGTGGTCGCTTCGCGGGCCACCACCCTGCCGGTCACGGTGATCACGCTCTCCGCCCGGACCCTCGACGCCTCGTCGAAGAACCCGGCGGACGGCTGGAAGACCAGCTGGGTGATGCCGTAATGGTCGCGCAGGTCGATGAACAGGAGTTGCCCGTGGTCGCGCTTGCGCTGGACCCAGCCCGACAGCCGGACGGTGCTGCCGACATCCTCGGCGCGAAGCTGGCCGCAGGTGTGGGTGCGGTAAAGATGCATCTGTTCCTCGTATCCTCCGGTCCGACCGGATATCTCGATCGCGCGTCTAGCCTCACCGACCACGCACGTAAAGCAAGCCTCTCCCTGCCCGTGGATTCCATACCCGAATGCTGATCCAGGATAATGCGTCGCTCGCCGATGTCTGCGCGCGGCTGGCGGACGAAGACTTCGTCACCGTCGACACCGAATTCATGCGCGACAAGACCTATTACGCCAGGCTGTGCCTGGTGCAGCTGGGCGGCGCGCAGGAGGCGGTGGCGATCGACACGCTGGCCCCGGGGATCGACCTGGCGCCGCTCCTGGAGCTGATGGCGAACCCGAACGTCCTCAAGGTGATGCACGCGGCGCGCCAGGACCTGGAGATCTTCTGGCACCTGATGGACGGCAAGCTGCCGGCCCCGCTGGTGGACACCCAGATCGCCGCGATGATCCTGGGCTACGGCGAGGAGGTCGGCTACGAGGCGCTGGTGACCCGGCTGACCAAGGCCAAGGTCGACAAGAGCTCGCGCTTCTCCGACTGGTCGCACCGCCCGCTGCGGCCAAACCAGGTCCAGTACGCCCTGGGCGACGTGATCCACCTGCGCGAGATCTGGGAAAAGCTCGACCGGGAGATGGTCAAGGCCGGCCGGCGCCACTGGCTGGAGGACGAGCATGCAGCCCTGTTCGATCCCAGCCTGTACGATGTCGACCCGGAAACGGTCTGGCGGCGCCTGAAGGTCCGCTCGCGCGACACCCGCTTCATCGCCATCGTCCAGGCCCTGGCCGCCTGGCGCGAGCGGGTCGCCCGGGCCAAGGACCTGCCGCGCCAGCGGATCGTGCGCGACGACGTGCTGATGGAGATCGCCGCCAACCGGCCGACCACGGTGGACGCGCTGAAGGACCTGCCCCGGGTCTCCCTGGACCGCGCCAGCGCCCAGGCGGTGGCCGACGCGATCTCGGAGGCGCTGAAGCTGCCCGCCTCGGAGCTGCCGGTGCTGGAGCCGGTCAAGGACCTGCCGCGCGGCATCCCGGCGATCGTCGACCTGCTGCGGGTCCTGCTCAAGCAGGTCGCCGACGAGAACGACATCTCGCCCCGGCTGATCGCCAACGGCGACGACCTGGAGGCGGTGGCCCTGGACGACCAGCCGGATGCCCGGGTTTTGTCCGGCTGGCGCCGCGAGTTGTTCGGCGAGAAGGCCCTGGCGCTCAAGCGCGGCGAGCTGGTGCTGGGCGTGCGCGGCCGCCGGGTGGTGGTGGAGCCGCGCCAGGCCGTGCGGGCCTGACGGGAGGGGGCGGTGCGGATCCTGGTCACCGGCGCCTCCGGCTTCATCGGCCGCCACCTGCTGGCGGCCCTGCCCGACGCCGCGCCGGTGCCGCACCAGGCGATCCCGGACGTTCCCCTGGAGGGGGTCGAGCTGGTGATCCATGCCGGCCGGGCCGCCGGCATCGGCACCGAGGCCTGGCGGCTGGCGGATGATGTGGAGCACCTGCTCCTGACCCGGCTGGCCCGCCACCCGGCCCATTACGTCATGCTGTCCAGCCGCGCGGTCTACGGCCCGGCCGAGGGCCGGCGCCTGCGCGAGAGCGATCTCCCGGCACCGGCCTCGGCCTATGGCCGCAACAAGCTCCGTTTGGAGCAGGCGGGCCAGGTGCTGCTGGGCCAGCGCCTGTGCATCCTGCGCCTGTCCAACGTGTTCGGCTTCGAGTGGCCCGGCCGCTCCACCTTCTTCGGCGCCATGCTGGACCGGCTGAAGCGGGAGGGCCTGATCCGCTTCGACATGGCCGGCTCGACCCGGCGCGACTTCGTCCCGGTGGCCCAGGCGGCCGCCATGATCGCGGCGCTGGCGACCAGGCGCCGGGGCGGGATCGTCCATGTCGGTGCCGGCCGGTCGCTGCACTGCGCGGCGCTGGCCGAGGCGGTGATCGCCGGCTATGGCGAGGGCCGGCTGGTGGTCGATGCCGTGAATCCCTACGACGAGTTCGCCTACAACACCGCCCTGGCCCAGGCCCGCACCGGCATCAACGTGAGCGAGGCCGAGATCCTGGCCGCCGCACGGGCCGCCGGCGCCGCCCTTCGCGCCGCCGAGTAGACGGTGTCGGCCCGAAGGGCGCGCATGGCCGGTCCAGCTCATCCCAGGCGTGCGGAAGCGAGGCTCGCGAGGGTCTGGGCGCGTTCGCTCGGGCAGTCCTTTCGGATAGCCTGTCCCGTAGCGGACAGCCAGCTGAGGTGAGCTTTCCTTGAGCGTGCCTGCTGCCCTCCCGCCGAAGGTCAGGAAGTTCTTGGAGGCGTGGCGCTTGGTCCCGGACGCCCCCCTGCGGACGACCCGGTCCAGCTGGGTTGTTCCGGTACGGCACGAGGGCTCGCCCAGGATGCTGAAGGTCGCTCGCATGCCCGACGAGCAGGCGGGCTATCGCCTCATGACCTGGTGGGATGGCCAGGGCGCCGCCAGGATCTTCGCCTCGTCCACGGACGCCCTGCTCATGGAACGGGCGGCAGCCGGCACCCCCGGTCTCGCACAGATGGCATGGTCGGGCCAGGATGACGAAGCCTGCCGGATCCTCTGCCGCACCGCGACCCGGCTGCATGCAGCGCAGCACCGCCCGATCCCGGATCTGCACCCGCTGGAAGCCTGGTTCCAGCCGCTCTTCCAGCTTACCCCGGCACACGCGGCGCTTGTCCCCGCCGCCGATACGGCACGCCAGCTCCTGGCGGACCCACAGGCCGTGTGTCCGCTCCATGGCGACCTCCACCACGAGAACGTGCTGTATTTCGGCGAGCGGGGATGGCTGGCGATCGACCCCCACGGGCTGCTGGGCGAGCGAACCTTCGACTACGCCAACATGTTCACCAACCCGGATCTCAGCGATCCGGACCGGCCGCTCGCCACCTTGCCGGGCCGGCTGGAAGCCCGGCTGGATGTCGTGATCGAGGCAACAGGGGTCGAGCCTGGGCGGCTCCTTCGCTGGATCGTCGCGTGGACGGGCTTATCGGCAGCCTGGTTCATCGGCGACAGCGACCACAAGGGCGCTGCCATCGATCTCGTAGTCCATGCAATCGCTCGTCGCCTGCTCGGCTAGATCGTGTCGCCAGCTTCGGCGCCATGGCCTGGATCCGGCAGCATTGGCCCCAGCGCCGCCCGCACCGCCGCCTCGCTCGGCAGCCAGCCGCCCGGCGGCATCAGCGAGCGCACCACGGCACCCATCGCCCGCCGCTGCGCCTGGGCCTCGTCCGGGTCCTCCATCAGGAGCGACACCTCCCGGGCGATCGCCGGCGCGGTGCAGGCCTCCTGCAGCAGTTCCGGCAGCACCTCCCGGCCGGCGATCAGGTTCACCAGCGCGGCATAGCGCACCTTCACCAGCCGCCTGGCGATCCAGGCCGAGACCGCCGAAGTCTGGTAGATCACCACGGTCGGGCAGGAGCCCAGCGCCAGTTCCAGCGTCACCGTGCCGGACGCGGCGATCGCCACGTCGCAGGCGGCGAACAGGTCGAAGCGGTTCTCCCGGTCGGTGGTGACATGCGCCGCCACCGGCCAGTCCGCCACCCCTTCCCGCACCAGCGCCTCGACCGAGGGCACGGTCGGCAGCACCACCCCCAGATCGGCATGATCGACCGCCAGGTCGGCCGCCACCTCGCGCAGGATCGGCAGGTGCCGGCTCACCTCCGAGCGCCGGCTGCCGGGCAGGAGGCACAGGAGCCGGCGGGTGGCCGGCACCGCGTTGGCCGCGCGCCAGCGGCCGCCGTCCGGTGCCTCGGCCGGCTCCTCGACCACCGGATGGCCGACAAAGCTGCCGGACACGCCGAACCGGTCGAAGAAGGCCGGCTCGAACGGCAGGATGTAGAGCACATGGTCGACCAGGCCCGGCAGCTTCCTGGCCCGGCCCTCCTTCCAGGCCCAGGCCTGCGGCGCCACGTAGTGCACCTTGCGCACCGGCAGGTCGCGCAGCCGCTCCAGGAGGCGCAGGTTGAAGCCCGGCGCGTCCACGGTCAGCAGCAGGTCCGGTTGGAGCCGGCGCACCGCCGCCTCGACGTCGCGCAGGTGCCGGCGGATCGCCAGGATCTTGGGCAGCACCTCGGCAAAGCCCATCAGCGCCAAGTCTTCCAGCGGCAGCAGGGTCCGCTGCCCGAGCGCCGCCAGGCGGGGGCCGCCCACGCCGTGGACCTCCACCGGCCGGGGCGCCAGGAGCCGGCGCAGGGTCTGGACGAACCGCCCGGCCAGCTGGTCGCCGGACGGCTCGCCCGCCACCACGAACAGGCAAAACGGCTTCTCGTCCGGCACCAGCGCGCTCATGGCCCGGGATCGATGCCGAGCAGGAACAGGCCTTCCGCGTCACAGGCGGCGATGGTGGCCTCCCGGTCGACCAGCAGGGTCTGGCCGGTCTCGATCGCGATCCCGACTAGGCCGGCTGCGGCGGCCCGGGCGACCGTGTCGGTGCCGACCGTCGGCAGGTCGGCGCGCCGCTCCTGCTGCGGCTTCTTCAGCTTGACCAGCACCCCGCCGCGCCCGGCCAGGCGCAGCGCGCCGCAGCGCTCCAGGAGCCGGTCGGTGCCCTCGACCGCCTCCACGCCGATCACCTGGCCCTGCTGGACCACCACGGCCTGCCCGACATCCAGGGCGCCCAGCGCGCGGGCGACCCGGACGCCCAGCGCCACGTCCTGCTCGGCCTCGGCATCCGGGGCGTGGCGGCCGAGCCGGCCGGCGGGCGCCAGCAGCGAAGCCTCGACCTCGTGGGCGCCCACCACCCGGAAGCCCTCGCCTTCCAGCTCGCCCACGACGACCCGCAGCAGCGCGTCGTCGCCCCGTCCCTGGCGGATCAGCCTGGGCAGGAGCGCGATGGCGCGCTTGTCCAGCCCGATCGCCGACAGGGACGGCCGCTTGACCGGCCCGATCATGCAGATCTCGGCGATGTTCTCGCGGTGCAGGATCTCAATCGCCCGGCCCAGCTGGCCGATCCCGACCGTGGCGCTGGGCAGCCCGTCGGCGGTGGCCGGGTCGGTGACACCGTCCAGGTTCAGGATGAACACGTCGCGGCCGGCCGCGCGCGCGCTGTCCGCCAGACGCCTAGGCATCGGGCCGCTGCCGGCGACGATCGCGAGCCTGGGGGCCAAGGAGGTGCCGTTCTTTCCGGTCAGAGCAGACGGTCGCCGGCCCGGGGGTGGCAGAGGTCGCGCGAGGAGGTCTTCTGGATGAAGTCGACCAGTTCCATCACCCTGGGCTGGTCGGCGAACACCTCGGCCACCTCGTTCAGGCGGTCGGCAAAGGCGCCCTCGCCCTCAAACAGGGTGCGGTAGGCGTTGCGCATCTGGCGGATCTCGTCCCGGCTGACCCCGCGCCGCTTCATGCCCACGTTGTTCAGCCCGGACAGGTGCGCCCGGTTGCCCATCACCAGCCCGTAGGGGATCACGTCGTTCTCGACCCCGGACAGCCCGCCCAGCATGGCGTACTGGCCGATCCGCACGAACTGGTGCACCGCGCAAAGGCCGCCCAGGAAGGCATAGTCGCCGACCGTGACATGGCCACCCAGCGTCGCGTTGTTGGCCATCACCACGCCGTTGCCGACGATGCAGTCATGGGCGATGTGGATGCTGGCCATCAGCAGGCACTCCGCACCCACCGTGGTCGCCATCCGCCCGCCCTCGGTGCCGGGATGGATGGTGACGTGCTCGCGGATCCAGGAGCGCGGCCCGATCGTGATGGTGGACGGCTCGCCCTTGTAGCGCAGGTGCTGGGGCGGCTGGCCGATGCAGGCGAACGGGTGGATGCGGGTGCCCTCGCCCACCGTGGTATGGCCGTCCAGCACCACGTGGGCCACCAGCTTGCAGCCGGCCTCCAGCGTCACGTTCGGCCCGACGATGCAGTAGGGGCCGATCTCCACGTCCTGGGCGATCTCGGCCTTCTTGTCGACGATCGCGGTGGGATGGATCTCAGCCACCGCTGCGTCCCCCCGCCATCACCTTGGCGGAGAACGAGCATTCGGTGGCGAGGTTGTCGCCGACCATGGCGCGGCCGCGGAACTTGTAGATCATCAGCTTGGAGCGCTCGAGCACCACCTCAAGCTTGAGCTGGTTGCCCGGACGGACCGGGCGGCGGAACTTCACTTCGTCCACGGTGGAGAAATAGACCAGGGTTCCCTCGAAGTCCGGACCCAGCGAGGCCACCACCAGCACCGCCGCCGCCTGGGCCAGCGCCTCGATCACCAGCACGCCCGGCATGATCGGGTCGCTGGGGAAATGGCCCTGGAAGAACGGCTCGTTGAAGGTGACGTTCTTGATGCCGACCGCGCGCTTGAACGCCTCGATCTCGGTCACCCCGTCGACCATCAGCATGGGATAGCGATGCGGGATCCGCTGGAGGACGCCCGTATAGTCGATGTCGGGAAGCGGCGTACCCGGCTCGAACCGACCCTGCTGGCTCACCGGCCGTCTCCTCTCTTCTTTCTTCTGCCAAGCATCTGGACCGCCGCGACCTGCCGCCGCCACTCGCCCACCGGCACTGCCGGGGCGCCGCCATAGATGGCGTCGCCGGGCAGGTCGTCCTTCACGGCGCTGCGCGCGGCGAGCTGGACGCGCGGCCCGATGGTCAGGTGCCCGGTCACCCCGGACTGGGCCGCCAGCACGCTGTGGTCGCCGATCGAGGTGCTGCCGGAAATGCCCGACTGGGCGACCACGACGCAGTGCGCGCCGATCCGCACGTTGTGCGCGATCATCACCAGGTTGTCGATCTTGCTGCCGCGGCCGATCACCGTGTCCGAGCCGCTGCCGCGATCGACCGTGCTGTTGGCGCCGATCTCCACGTCGTCCTCCACCAGGACGCGGCCGAGCTGGGGGACCTTGCGGTGGCTGGCGCCCATGGCGAAGCCGAACCCGTCCTGGCCGATCCGCACCCCGGGATGGATCACCACCCGGGCGCCGAGCTGGCAGTGGGACAGGGTAGCACCCGCGCCGATCCGGCTCCAGGCGCCGATCCGGACATGGCTGCCGATCACGGCGTTGGGCGCCACCTGCACGCCCTCGGCAAGCTCCGCCTCGGCCATGACCACGGCACCCGGGCCCACCTCGACGCCAGCCCCCAGCCGGGCGCTGGGATCCACATGGGCGCCGGGCGCTATGCGGGTCTCGCCGGGCACCCCGTCCTGCGCCAGCTCGCCCGGGTAGAAGCGCGCCGCGATCAGCGCCATCGCCAGCTGCGGGTCGCGCACCAGCAGCCGGGCCTTGCCGGCCGGGATCGCCTCGGCATTGGCAGGCCTGGCCACCACCGCGGCGGCCTTGGTGGCGGCGAGATCGGCGGCATAACGGCGGTGGTCGAAGAACGACAGGTCGGCCGGGCCCGCCAAGGCCAGGTTCGCCACGTCCTCGATCAGCAGGTCCGGATCGCCTTCCAGCGTCGCCTGGACCAGCTCCGCCAGCTCACCCAGCCGGCAGGGGCCGGTCCGGTCGAAAAATCTGGGATCGGCCATCGTCGATCACTGCGGCTGCTGGGGCTGCTGCGACAGTTCCGGCGCCGTCTCGGCCACCTTCACGTCGGGCAGGCGCTCGTCCAGGCGCTGCAGCACGTCCATGGTGATGTCGATCCGGGGCGAGAACACCAGCACGGTGGAGGACGGCACCACGACGTTGAAGCCCTTGGCCTCGGCCAGCTGCGAGACGACCTGGATGATCGCCTCGCGCACCTCGGCCAGGGCCACCGCGGTGACCTCGTCCAGCTCGCGGCGGCGCGCCTGGACGTTCTTCTGGACCTCGGCGACCTCTTTTTCGAACTCGCCACGCTTGGCGCTGAACGCCTCGGGCGAGAGCACGGTGCGCTGCTTCACCAGGGCCTGGTCCTGCTCGCGCAGTTCCTGCTCCTGCTGGCCGATCTCCTCCTGGTAGGACTTGCGCCGCGCCTCCACCTGGTCGCGGATGCTGGCGGCCGCCTTCGCGTCACGCAGGATCTTCTGGTAGTCGATGATGCCGACCACGGCCGGCGGCAGGCTCTCCTCCACGCCGGCGTCCACGGCCGGCGGGGTGGCGGCCTGCTGGGCCAGGGCCGGCGCGGCGAAGCCGGCGGCCAGGACGACCAGGGCCGCGCGGCCGGCGAGCCGGAGGCCCGCCCGCGTTTCGGTGCTGATCATGGTCAAGATTGTGCTCGGCAAGCCAGCTGCCTCCGTTCAGAACCGGGTGCCGAAGGAAAGCCGGAACTCCTCGGTCTGGTCATAGTCTTCTTTGGCGAAGGGCACGGCGAAATCAATCGCCAAAGGTCCAAGCGGAGAGATCCAGGAGATCCCGACGCCCGCCGAGGCACGGATCGATCCGGAATCCTCGAGCCCCGGCCCGCTGATGTCGATGTCGGTCAGCGTACCCGCCTGGGCGAAACCGCGACCGAAGATCTGAAGTTCCTCGGGCAGGCCCAGCGGGAAGCGCATTTCCGCGGTGCCGACATAATAGAGGTTGCCGCCCAGCGAGTCGTCATAGTCCACGTCGCGCGGGCCGATGCCGGCAAACTCGAAGCCGCGGAAGCTGGAACCGCCGATGAAGAACCGGTCGGACAGGTGCACTTCCTCGCCGCCGAAGGCGAAGATGTAGCCGCCCGAGGCTGCCAGGTTGAGCACCACGTCCGGAACGATCGAGTAGTACCAGTCGGCCCGGAGCTCCTGCTTGAACCACTGGTTGTCGCCGCCCAGCCCGGCCAGGTCCTGGTCGTAGCGGAACAGCACGCCTGCATTGGGCAGGAAGCGGTCGTCGCGGGTGTCGTAGGTGAAGGTCTGGCCGATGATCGAGGAGGTGCGGTCGCCCTCCTCGTCCCGGATGTAGGGCGAGCTGTCCTCGGCGACGTCGAAGATCTTGTCGTTGCGCAGCGTGTAGCGCACGCCGTGGCGCCAGTTCTCCGTGAGCGGGTAGTTGGCGCGCAGGGTGCCGCCGACGTTGCGCTCGTCGAACGACGATTCGTCCTGGAAGTCGGTCTGGCGCGAGAACAGGTCGATGCCGACCGACAGGTCGCGGCCCATGAAGTAGGGCTCGGTGAAGCCCAGGCCGATGTCCTGGCGGCGGCCGGAGAAGGTGAACTGGGCGTCCAGGTCCTGGCCGCGGCCGAGCAGGTTGCGCTCGCGCAGCCGCACGTCGCCCAAGACGCCGTCCGAGGTCGAGTAGCCGGCGCCGAACGAGAGTTCGCCGGTGGAGCGCTCGGTCACGTCCACGGTGATCACCACCTTGTCCGGGGCGGAGCCCTGGAGGGTGTTGACCCCGACATTGTCGAAGAAGCCCAGGGCGCGGACGCGCTGCTGCGAGCGGCGCAGGAGGTCGGCGTTGAACGCGTCGCCCTCGGCTAGGCGGAACTCGCGGCGGATCACCCGGTCCAGGGTGCGCACGTTGCCGCGGATGTCGATCCGCTCGACATAGACGCGCGGCCCCTCGTCGATCGCGAAATTCACCGAGACGGTCTTCGCCTCGGGATCCAGGCGCTGCACCGGGTTCACCTTGGTGAAGGCGTAGCCCAGCACCGACAGCCGGTCGGTCAGGTCGTCGACGGTCTTCTCGATCTGGTCGCTGTCGTAGGTCGTGCCGACCTCCGGCACCAGCAGGGCCTGCAGCTCCTCGGGCTGGACATCCCGGACGTTGCTGCTGACCTCGATCTCGCCGAAGTCGAACAGCTCGCCCTCGTCGACCGTGAAGGTGATGAAGAAGTCGGTGCCGTCCGGCGACAGCTCGGCCACCGCCGAGCGCACCTCGAACTGGGCATAGCCGCGGCTGGTGTAGAAGCGGCGCAGCAGCTCCTCGTCATAGGCCAGCCGGTCCGGGTCGTAGGTGTCGTCGGAGGTGAAGAACCGGTACCAGGCGCTTTCCTTGGTCTGGATCGCGCCGCGCAGGGCCGAGTCGGAATAGTTCTCGTTGCCGATGAAGCTGATGCCGCCCACCCCGGTGAGCGGTCCCTCCTTGATCTCGAACACCAGGTTGACGCGGTTCTGGTCGAGCTCGATCACCTTGGGCTCAACCGTGGCGCCGTAGCGGCCGCTGGAGCGGTAGATGTCGAGGATGCGGGTGACGGCGGCCTGGACGCGGGCGCGGGTGAACACCGTGCGCGGCTGCAGCTGCACCTCCTGGCTCAGCACCTCGTCGGTGATCCGGTCGTTACCCTCGAACGCCACCTGGTTGATGATCGGGTTCTCGACCACGGTCACCACCACCGTCGAGCCTTCCCGCTCGATGCGGACGTCGTCGAACAACCCGGTGGCGAACAGGGTCTTGAGGGAATCGTCGATCTTGTCGTCGGTGATCGGGTCGCCCACCCGCATCGAGAGATAGTTCTCGATGGTCGCCCGCTCGATGCGCTGGTTGCCCTGGACCACGATCTCGGTGAGCGCCGTGGACTGCTCCTGCGCCATCGCCGCCCGGTAGGCGGCGGTCCCCGTGAGCAGCGATGTGGACAACCAGAGCGCGGTCAAAGTCCGGCACGTAGCGCGGCCTGTCAGCATGTGCCTACCCCAGCGGCTCACCGCTCCAGCGGGCGAACACGCCTCGATCAGGAAACCCACCCTTTAAGGAACTCGATGACCTTAAGGTTCACCAAATCGTTCCAAGTGGCGAATACCATGAGGGAAAGCACCATGGCCAGTCCGAAACGGAACGCGATTTCCTGGGCCCGTTCGGCCAGGGGACGGCCACGGATGGCCTCGGCCGCGTACATCACCAGGTGGCCGCCGTCGAGCATCGGGATCGGAAACAGGTTGATCAACCCCAGATTGATCGAGAGCACCGCGGTAAACCAGATCGCCGGGACCAGGCCGTCCTGGGCGATCTCGCCGGACATCTGCGCGATCCGGATCGGGCCGCCCAGTTCCTGGGTGCCGCGCGAGCCGACGATCATCTCCCACAGGCCGGCAAACGTGCCGGCGATCATCCGCCAGGTCTCGGTCACCGCCTCCACCGGGGCGGTCAAGAGCGAGCTGCGCCTGAACTCGATCCCGCCGCTGCCGATGCCGATCCGGCCGACCCGGTGCTCGTTGCCGAACCGGTCGGTGAACTCGGTGAGCTCAGGCACCAGCGGCAGCTCGATCTCCTCGCCCTCGCGCTGCAGCAGCACCATGACCGTCTCGTCCGGACGCGGCGAGACCAGGGTCTGCAACTGCTCGAAGCTGTCGACCGGGGTGCCGTCGATCGCGACGATCCGGTCGCCCGGCAGGATGCCGGCCTCGGCGGCCGGGCTGGCCTCGACCACCTGGCCCACCACCGGCGGGGTGAAGGGCCGGCCGCTCACCACGAACAGGAAGGTCAGCGCCACGATCGCGAACACGAAGTTGGCGGCCGGGCCGGCGAACACGATGGCGGCCCGCTGCCAGACCGTCTTGGCCGGGAACGCGGTGGGGTCGGCCACCGTGGCGGAATCGCTGCGCGCGCTGGCGGCGTCCAGGTCGCCATGCATCTTGACGTAGCCGCCAAGCGGGATGGCGCTGAACTTCCAGCGGGTGTTGTGCTTGTCGGTCCAGCCGAACAGCTCGGGCCCGAAGCCCACCGAGAACACGTCGACCCGGACCCCGCAGGCCCGCGCCACCCGGAAGTGGCCGTATTCGTGCACGAACACGACGATGGTCAGGATGATCAGAAACGGCACAATATACTGAAAGAGCGTGCCGATCATGACGCGAGCTCCGAAACGGGACGATGCGAACGTTGCGCCACCGCCTGCAGGGCGGCCCGGCGGGCTTCTGCGTCGATGGCATAGACCGCGTCGAGATCGGCGGGCGCACCGGCATCGGACCCCGCCAGCACCTCCTCGATCACCGCGACGATGTCGAGAAAGCCGATGCGCCGGTCCAGGAAGGCTGCGACCGCCACCTCATCGGCGGCATTGAGGATCGTAGGTGCGGCACCGCCCGCCCGCAAGCACGCCCTGGCGAGCGGCAGCGCCGGGAAGCGCTCGTGGTCGGGCGCCTGGAAGGTCAGGGTGGCCAGCCGGGCCAGGTCCAGGCGCGGCACCGAGGAAGGCAGCCGGGCCGGATGGCCCAGGCAATAGGCGATCGGCACCCGCATGTCGGAGCATCCCAGCTGGGCGATCACCGAGCCATCACGATAATGCACCATCCCGTGCACCACCGATTGCGGGTGCACCAGCACGTCCAGGCGGTCGTCGGGCAGGCCGAACAGCTGGTGCGCCTCGATCAGCTCCAGGCCCTTGTTGATCATGGTGGCGCTGTCGATGCTGATCTTCGCCCCCATCGACCAGTTGGGGTGGCGTAGCGCGGTCTCGGGGCTGGCGGCGCGCATCTCCGCCAGGGGTGCCGTGCGGAACGGCCCGCCGGACGCGGTGATGGTCAGCTTCTCGACATCGGCGCCGTCGCTGCCGACCATCGCCTGGAACAGGGCGTTGTGCTCGGAATCCAGCGGCAGCAGCTTTGCACCATGGCGCGCCACGGCGGCGCGGAACAGGTCTCCCGCCGCCACCAGGCATTCCTTGTTGGCCAGCGCCACCACTGCTCCCCGGCGCACCGCGGCCAGGGTCGGCGCCAGCCCGGCGATCCCGACGATCCCGGCCACCACCCGCTCGGCCGGCAGTTCCGCCGCGGCCAGCAGCCCGTCCAGCCCGGCCGCGGTGGCAAGCCCGCTGCCGGCCAGGCGTTCCTTGAGCCGGGCATGATGGGCGTCGTCGCCGATCACGGTGAGGTCGGGCCGGTGGCGCAGGGCGAGCTCGGCCAGCTCGTCCGGCCGGGAATGGGCGGTCAGCGCCCGGATCCGGAAGCGGTCGGGATGCTCGTCGACCAGCGACAGCGTGCTTTGGCCGATCGAGCCGGTGGCGCCCAGCACGGTGAGCCCGGTCATGTCAGCACGCCCGGGCCCAGGATGTAGACAAACAAAGCGGTGACCGGCGCTGCGAACAGCACCGCATCCAGGCGGTCCAGGAAGCCGCCATGGCCCGGGATCAGGCTGCCGGAATCCTTCAGGCCGGCGACGCGCTTGAGGCGGGATTCGAACAGGTCGCCGATCTGGCCGGCGATCGAGACGAACAAGGCCGCCACGCCCGCCGCTGCCGGGCTGCCCTCGGTGGCCATCGCCACCACCATGCCGGCCACGACGCCGCCGACCGCCCCGCCGATGCAGCCGGACCAGGTCTTGCCCGGGCTGATCGCCGGCGCGACCTTGGGCCCGCCGACGCTGCGGCCCACCAGGTAGGCCACCGTGTCGGTGGACCAGATCACCGCGAACATCCAGAGCACGATCGAGAAGCCCTGCGGCTCCACCAGGCGCAGGTCGATGATCACCAGGCATGGCAGGGCGATGTAGACCGCGCCGAACCCGGCGCGGTTGCCGTCGGTGCGCCCGAACAGGGCGCGGATCGCGACCGCGGCCAGCGCCACCAGGGCGATGGCGGCCATCCCTTCCGCGGCGCCGCCCCGGTAGAGGCCGACCACGCCCAGAAGGGTCGCCGCGGCGGTGGTCAGGATCGCCGGCTCGTTCAGCCCGGTGTCGCCGCGCAGCCGCGCCACGATCCGGCCATACTCGTAGGCCATGAACGCGGCCGCGGCGACCACCAGCAGGTCGAACGCCCAGCCGCCGGTCCAAAGCCCGGCGATCGCCAGGGTCACCAGCGCCAGGCCGGAGGTCAGGCGCTTGTAGAAGGCCGGATCGAAGTCCCGGGTCACCTTCACCTTGGCTCAGCCGACCTGGGCGCTGCTGGACGCTCCATAGCGGCGTTCGCGGCGGGCGAACTCGAGCAGCGCGGCGCGGAAATGCTGCTCGTCGAAGTCCGGCCAGGCGACGTCCAGGAAGACGATCTCGGTATAGGCCAGCTGCCAGAGCAGGAAGTTGCTGATCCGCTGCTCGCCGGAGGTGCGGATCAGGAGGTCCGGGTCGGGGATGTCGAAGGTGCTCAGGTGCCGGCTGATCAGGTCCTCGTCCACCGCACCGGATTCCAGCCGGCCGGCCCGGGCGTCGTCGACCATCCGGCGCACCGCCTCGGTGATCTCCCAGCGCGAGCCGTAGTTCAGCGCCAGGATCAGGTCGAGCCGGTCGTTGCTGGCGGTGAGCGCCTCGGCCTCGGCCAGCATCAGCTGGATGTCGTTGGCGAGCCGGGTGCGGTCGCCGATCACCCGGATGCGGACCCCCTCCTTGTGCAGCTCGGAGAGTTCCTTGCGCAGGTAGAAGCGCAGGAGGTTCATCAGTTCGCCGACCTCGAAGGCCGGCCGGCGCCAGTTCTCCGAGCTGAAGGCGAACAGGGTCAGGTAGCGCACGCCCTCGCGCACCGCGGCGCGGATGGCGCGGCGTACGGAATCGGCGCCGCGGCGATGGCCCATGACGGCCGGCATGCCCCGCGCCCGGGCCCAGCGACGGTTCCCGTCCATGATGATGGCGACGTGCACGGGCAGGGAGGACGGAGTGCCCGGTGCGGTGGACGGCAAGATGGACAACGCGATGGCCCCCGAGGCGCTCAGACCTGCATGATGTCCTTTTCTTTCTGCGCAAGCAACTGCCCGACCAATTCGATGTGCTTGTCGGTCAGCTTCTGAATATCGTCGGAATGTTTGGACTGCTCATCCTGCGAGATGTGGCTGTCCTTTTCCAGCTTCTTCAACTGGTCCATGCCGTCGCGCCGCACGTTGCGGATCGCGATCCGCGTGCTCTCCGCATACTTCTGCGCCAGCTTGGCCAGTTCCTGCCGCCGCTCACGCGACATCTCGGGCAGCGGCAGCCGCATCACCTGGCCCTCGACCTGCGGGTTCAGGCCCAGATTGGCCGAGCGGATCGCCTTCTCCACCGCCTTGACCAGGCCGCGGTCCCAGACCTGCACCTGCAGGAGGCGCGCGTCCGACACCGTGATGGTGGCGCACTGCGCCAGCGGCATCTCGGCGCCGTAGGCCTCGACGATCACCGGCTCCAGCATCGCGGTGGAGGCCCGCCCGGCGCGCACGCCCGACAATTCCTTCTTCAGCGCCTCGATGGCGCCGTCCATCCGCTTGTTGACGGATTCGAGGTCGAAAGTCTTCACGCTCATCTCTGCTCCTCCCCGTCGATCACCGTATGCGGTCCGCGTCCCTCGACCACCTGCGCATAGGCGCCGGCCTCCCGTACCCGGAACACCACGATCGGGATGCGGCTCTCGCGCGCCAGGGCGATCGCGGAAGCGTCCATCACCTTGAGATCGTCCGCCAGCACCTTCTGATAGCTCAGGCGCTCGTAGCGGGTCGCATGCGGATCCTTTTTCGGGTCCGCGGAATAGACGCCGTCGACCTGCGTGCCCTTCAGGATGGCGTCGCAGTTCATCTCGGCCGCGCGCAGCGCCGCCCCGGTGTCGGTGGTGAAGAACGGGTTGCCGGTGCCCGCCGCGAACAGCACGACCCGCCCCTTCTCCAGGTGGCGGATCGCCCGGCGGCGGATATAGGGCTCGCACACCGCCGCCATTGGGATCGCCGACATCACCCGGGTCGGCACGCCTGCCCGCTCGATGAAGGCCTGCACCGCCAGCGCGTTGATGACGGTGCCGAGCATGCCCATGTAGTCGGCGCTGGCCCGGTCGATGCCGGAGCCGGCCAGGCTGGCGCCGCGCACGATGTTGCCGCCGCCGATCACCAGGCATTGCTGGACGCCCATCGCCTGCACCGCCGCGATGTCGGCGGCCAGCCGCTCCAGGACTGCCCGGTCGTGGCCGGAAGCCTGTCCGCCGAGGAGGGCCTCGCCGGACATCTTCATCAGCACCCGCTTCCAGCGCGGCCTTCCGGCCGCGGATGTCTCGTCGGAAGTGACGCTATCCTCGCTCATCGCGTCGCCGCTCCCTCTCGCCGACATCCGTCGACCATAGATGCCACCAGTAGATGATTCAGACGCCGGCCAGCTTCGCCACCTCGGCGGCGAGGTCGTCGCCCGGGCCCTTCTCGATGCCCTCGCCGACCTGCATCCGCACGAACGCGGTGAGCGTCACCGGCGCGCCCACGTCCTTGGACGCCTGGGCGATCACGTCCTTGACCCGCTGGTCCGGGTTCACGACGAAGACCTGCTCCAGAAGCACGACTTCCTCGTAGAACTTGCGGATCCGACCGTCGACCATCTTCTCGATGATGTTGGCGGGCTTGCCCGAGGCGGCCGCCTGGTCGGCGAAGATCGCCCGCTCGCGCGCCACGACGTTCTGGTCGAGGTCGTCGGTGGAGACCGACTGCGGGTTGGTCGCCGCCACGTGCATGGCGATCTGCTTGCCGATCTCGGCGAGCTTGTCCTTGTCGCCGCTCGACTGCAGGCCGACCAGCACACCGATCTTGCCCAGGCCCGGCGCCAGCTGGCCGTGCATGTAGCCGGCGACCACGCCGTCCTCGACCGCAACGGTCGTGGAGCGGCGCAGGGTCATGTTCTCGCCGATCACCGCGATGCCGTTGGTGATCTCGTCGGCGATGGTGCGGCCGGTCGACTGCACGGTGAGGCCCTTGAGCTTCTCCACGTCGTCGCCCGCATCCAGCGTCAGCTTGGCCGCCTCGCGGACGATCGCCTGGAACTGCTCGTTGCGCGACACGAAGTCGGTCTCGGCGTTGATCTCGACCAGGGCGCCCTTGGTGCCGGCCAGCTCCAGGCCGACCAGGCCCTCGGCGGCGGTGCGCCCGGATTTCTTCGCGGCCGCGGCCAGGCCCTTCTTGCGCAGCCAGTCGACGGCTTCCTCGTAGTCGCCGTCGGTGGCCTGCAGGGCCTTCTTGCAGTCCATCATGCCGGCCCCGGTCTGCTCGCGCAGGCGCTTGACGAGGTCGGCGGTAATCTCAGCCATGATATCTCGATTCCTGAACGTCGGCGTTGGCTTGGCGGGTCAGCTGGCGGCGGGAGCCGCAGCCTCCTCCTGGGCCGGCTCGGCGGCGGCAGGCTCGGTGCCGGTGGTGGCATGGTCGCCGGCGGGCGCCTGCTCGGAGATCGCGTCCGGGTTGCCCATGGCGGCGGCCGGGTCCTCGGTGGTGGCGATCGGCTCGATCTCGCGCTGCGCGTCCATGTCCGGCTCGGCGACCGACGGGCTCGCCTCGAGCGGCTCGACCTCGCCGATGTCGCCCTCGCCCAGGTCCACCGCCTCGCCGATGTCGGTGCCCGACGCGGTCAGGTCGGCGGTGATGCCGTCCAGGACCGCCCCGACCACCAGGTCGAGATACAGGTTGATCGCCCGCGCCGCGTCGTCGTTGCCCGGAACCGGGAAGCGGACGTTGTTCGGGTTGCTGTTGCTGTCGCAGATCGCCACCACCGGGATGCCGAGCTTGTTGGCCTCGGCGATCGCGATCTCTTCCTTGTTGGTGTCGATCACGAAGATCAGGTCGGGCAGCCCGCCCATGTCCTTGATCCCGCCCAGCGAACGCTCGAGATTATCGCGCTCGCGGCCGAGGTTCAGGAACTCCTTCTTGGTCAGGTGGCCCTGGCCGCCCTCGACCCGCGCCTCGATCTCGCGCAGGCGCTTGATCGACTGGCTGATGGTCTTCCAGTTGGTGAGCGTGCCGCCCAGCCAGCGATGGTTCACGAAATACTGGCCGCAGCGACGCGCGGCGTCGGCGACGGGGCCCTGCGCCTGGCGCTTGGTGCCGACAAACAGGACGCGGCCACGGCCGGCGACCACGTCGCGCACGGTGCGCAGGGCGCGGTCCAGCTGCGGGACGGTCTGGGTCAGATCCAGGATGTGGATGCCGTTGCGGACGCCGAAGATGAACGGCGCCATCGCCGGGTTCCAGCGGCGGGTCTGATGGCCGAAATGCACGCCGGCTTCCAGCAGCTGGCGCATGGTGAAGGTCGGGAAGGTCATGAGCCCAGATTCCTCGGGTCGGTTGCTACCTCCGCGGGCGAGAACGCCGGGAGGACCCGACGCACCGAATGAGGGCGTGCCAAGACGGCACGACGACGCCCGCGTGTGAGATGGCGCGCTCTTTACAGGCGGAGGCCTGGTTGCGCAAGCCGTGGCGGCCCCATCCAAGGCTCGGTGCGGCATCCGGCCCGTGCTAGGTTGCCGGCCTGGCCGGGCGCGCCGCCGGCTGCCCAAGCCGGCGCAAGGAGGTGCGCGCATGGCCGCTCCCTGGGATCCGCCCGGCTTCGTGTTCCGCCCGACCGGGGCGGTGTTCCGGCCCGCCGAGGCGGACCAGCCCGACCGGGCGCTGCCCGGCATGGAGTGGGACGGCGACGCGCTCGCCATGCTGGCGGGCAAGTCCGTGTTCATCGGCGTCACCTTCCACGACCAGGCCGGCGACGAGTACGACCGCACCCAGTTCGGCGGGACGATCGTCGCCGCCAGCGAGGAGCACGGCGTGACGGTGCAGGCGCCGGATGGCGAGCAGCGGCAGCTGCCGCCCTGGCCGGGCAACTACCGGCCGGCCCCACCCGGCATCCACCGGGCCCGCCAGGCCGACCTCGAGATGGTCGATCCGGACCTGGTCTGCTTCTGGGAGCTGCACGAGGTGGCCGGGGACGGCTGAGGGCGCGAAGGCGTTCGTCGGGACGCGCTGGCGGTGGCCGCGCTCTTCCCGTAGAGCCGGGCGCCCACCTTCCCTTCCTTTGCGACGAGACCCATCCTGCGCCGCCTCCTGCCCGCCATCGCCCCGGCCCTGTTCGTGTTCCTGTGGAGCACCGGCTTCATCGGCATGAAGTACGCGGCCCCCTATGCCGAGCCGCTGACCTTCCTGGCCTGGCGCTTCGCGATCGTCGCCCTGGTGATGCTGGCGGTGGCGCTGGCGACCCGGGCACCCTGGCCGTCCAGCTGGCGGCAGGCTGGCCATGTCGCCCTGGCCGGGATCTTCCTGCAAGCGATCTACCTGGCCGGCGTCTACGAATCCCTGGTGCACGGGCTTTCCGCCGGGACCACCTCGCTGATCGCGTCGATGCAGCCGGTCCTGGTGGCCGCGGTGGCGGGGCCGCTCCTGGCCGAGCCCTTGTCCCGCCGGCAATGGCTGGGGATCGCCCTTGGCGTGGCGGGCGTGGTCATGGTGGTCGCGGGCTCGCTCGCACCGGGCTCGGCCGCCGGCATCGGCTATGCCCTGGCCGGCCTGCTCGGGATCACGCTCGGCACGCTCTGGCAAAAGCGCTTCTGCCCGACGCTGGACCTGCGCACCGGCTCGGTGATCCAGTTCGGCGCCTCCGCCATCGTCTCGATCGCCGCTGCGTGGCTACTCGAGGACGGCCGGATGGGCTGGAACGGCGAGGTGGTGTTCGCCCTGGCCTGGCTGGTGATCGTCCTGTCGCTGGGGGCGATCTCCTTGCTGTTCACCATGATCCGCGACGGCCAGGTGTCGCGGGTCTCCGCCCTGTTCTTCCTGGTCCCGCCGGTCACCGCTCTGCTCGCCTGGCTCCTGTTCGGCGAGGCGCTGGAGGCGGGCGACCTGGCCGGCATGGCGGTGGCGGCGGCGGGGGTGGCGCTGGTCAGCCGGCGGCCGCCTGCCCGTCGGTCCGCGTGACCGGCGGCGGCGCCTCCGCCGCCTTTTCCCGCTGGCTGGTCCATACCGTCACGAAGATGCCCGACGCCACGATCACCACGATGCCGGCCCAGGTCCAGGCATCCGGCAGGTCGTCGAACAGCAGCCAGCCGAGTGCCACCGTGCTGACGATCTCGAAATAGCCCAGGGGCGCCAGCACGCTGGCCGGCGCCCGCTCATAGGCGCGCAGGATGATCAGGTGCCCGGTGGCGGCGATCGTCCCGATCGCGGCGAACCCCAGCCAGTCCAGCCAGGACAGGTGGTTCCAGACAAACGGTGCGATCGGCGTCATCACCACCGTGCCGACGAAGGCGGTGAAGAACAGGGACTGCAGATGCGGCGCCAGGCCCGCCAGCTTGCGGGTCAGCATGATGTAGACCGAGAACACGAACGCGGTGGAGAACGCCAGGAGCGAGGCCGGCTGGAACACCGCGGCGCCCGGCCGGATGATCAGGATGGCCCCGCACAGCCCGACCACCGCCGCGACCAGCTTGGCGGCGCTCAGCCGCTCGCCCAGCACCCAGGGGGCGGCGATCGTCACGATCAGGGGGTAGACGAAGGCCAGCGCCAGGGTCTCCGCCATGGTCAGGTACATCAGCGCTGTGAAGAACAGCATGGTCGCCGCCAGGAGGCAGGCGCCGCGGATCACCTGCAGCCCGAGCCTGGGCGGGGCGAACATCCGCCAGCCGAACCGCGGTGCCACGATCGGCAGGAGCACCAGCATGTTGAAGACATAGCGGCCCCAGGTGATGTGCATCGGGTGGAACCGCTCGCCCATGATCTTGGCGATCCCGTCCAGGATCGGCAGGATCGAGAACGCCAGCAAGAGCAGACCCACCCCGACGAGCGCGTCCTTGTCCGGCTTGCCCACGACCTTGTTCTCCCTGATCCCGAGCGGCCGCCATCCCGGCAGCCGCGCCGCCAGCGTTCGATGATGGCCGATCCCAAAAGCAAACCGGCACGTTTAACGAGCCCCCGCCGCACCAGCAAGATGGCCAAACGGCCGCCGGCCGCCAGGCCGCCGGTGGTGGCCGAACTGCCGCCCAGGCGCTGGTGGCGCCCGCGCCTGACCGTCGGGTCCGCCGGCTGGCCGCGCCGCGTCGGGCGGGCCCTGCTGGTCCTGGTCCTGCTGGTGGCGTTCCTGCCCGTGCCCCTCCTGCTGGCCGGCCGGTTCCTGCCGGTCTGGTACACCCCGCTGATGGCCCTGCGCCTGGCCGAGGGCGAGGGCCTGGAGCGGGTCTGGACGCCGCTGGAGGAGATCCCGCCGCCGATCCGCTCCATGGCGCTGGCCTCGGAAGACCAGCTGTTCTGCGCCCATCACGGCTTCGACTGGAAGGCGCTGGAGCGGCAGTTCGACCGGATGCGCGCCGGCGAGACCACCCGCGGGGCGTCCACGATCAGCCAGCAGACCGCCAAGAACCTGTTCCTGTGGGATGGCCGGAGCTGGCTGCGCAAGGCGCTGGAGGCCTGGTACACGCTGCAGCTGGAACTGCTCTGGCCCAAGCGCCGGATCATCGAGGTCTATCTGAACATCGCCGAGACCGGGCCCGGGGTCTATGGCGTGGCCGCGGCCGCCCGCCACTGGTTCGACCGGGATCTCGATGCCATTTCCAGGGGGCAGATGGCGCGGATCATCGCCCTCCTGCCGGCGCCCAGGACCTGGAAGGCGGAGCCGGCGACGGCCAACATGCGGGCCCGCGGCCAGCGGATCGACGCGCGCGCCAAGGCCCTGGGAGCCCTCGACGCATGCGTACGCTGACCCTGCTGGCCCTCCTCCTCCTGCTGGCCCTGCCCGGGGCCGGCCAGGCCCAGCAAAAGCAGGTCGACGGCCTGGCGATCGTCAACGACGACGGCACGCTCGCGATCGGCGGCACCCGCATCCGCCTCTACGGAATCACCATCCCAAAGCTCGGGATCCTGTGCATCGACGATGCGCGCGGCCGCACCTGCTCCGACTTCAACGTCAAGCGGATGCTGGAGCGCAAGATCACCGGCTTCGTCCACTGCCAGATCGTCCGCCAGGCCAGCGACGGCGTCGCCGAGGGCATCTGCACCATCGAGGGCCGCGACCGCTTCCGCCCCCGCCAGGACCTGGGCGCCTGGCTGGTCAACGAGGGCATGGCGATCGCCCTGCGCTACGCCCCGCCGGAATACGAGGCCCTGCAGGCGGTGGCCCAGGCCCGCGAGGTCGGGGTGTGGTCCGGCCTGCTGGTGCCGGAACTCAATGACTGGGGCGACGATTCGCGCTTCTAGCGCCGCTCTGGCCTCAAGGGGGCGTGGTCGGGTCGCCCCAGGGGCTGATGATCGGCGGTTTGGGATCGGGCGGCTTCGGGTGGGGCTCCGCCGGGCCGTTGCCCCGGACCGGTCGGGCTGTAGCCGTCATGGCGCTTCTCCTTTCATCTGCGAGCCGGAAAGAGACCGGCGCAGCCGCCGGGCCGCTGCGGCATCTAGGGCATCTCCCTTGGCCGGTGCGGCCGGAATCGGGTCAGTTCGCTGGCCCTGGCCGCCGACCGGTAGATCATCATCCGGCTGACGATGACCCACATGACCCGCTCCTGGTCGTTCGCCCGCGGCATCTCCAGGCCCAGCGCGCGGGCAAGGTCGCCGCGGTGGAGATCGAAGCTGGTCTTGATGTAGTTCCCGAACGGGATCGCGGCCCCCAGCGCCAGCAGGTAGCCCGCCGCCGCGCCGGCCGGCCCGGCCAGGATCAGCCACCACTCCGGCAGCCGCTGATGCCAGAGAATGAGGCCCAGGCAGGCGAGCGTCGCCACCAGGCCGGCCACCATGACGTTGGCGCAGAAATCGAGCTGGGCCTTGCTGTCGGCGATCATCTGGCGGACATGCTCGGGCAGCAGCGCGTGCAGGCGCGGCCAGGCCGGCACCGCGTCCAGGCCGTAGAGGACGCGGGGATAGACCTCGATCGCCCGGAAGCGGTTGCCGAACCGGGTGGGCAGCACCTCCTCCACCCTGGTCGGAAACCGCTCCACCGCCCGCAGCAGACGATAGGCATGATCCGCCGGGATGGCCGGCTCCGGCCGGCCATGCGCGCGGGCGTCGTCGATGGTGGCCTGCAGCCGGTGGGCGGGAGCCGCGTCGCGCTCGAAGCGCCGGGTGATCGCCTGACGGATCCGGGTTTCCGTTCGCGGCGACAGCCGGCCGAGCCCGCGGATCGCCGCCAGGAGCGGGTAGCCCTCCATGAAGCGGTAGACCAGCCCGTTCACCGCCAGCAGCAGCAGCGCCACGAACCAGATCACCAGCAACGCCGAGACGGCGCCCGACAGGCGGTTGATGCCCTCCACCGACCAGGGAATGTAGGCCAGCCCGTAGCTGCCGAGCAGCAGGAAGACCAGGACGCACAAGAGGGCGGCCGGCAGGAGGAAGCCCACGGCGAAGTTGCGGTCGAACAGCTTGGGCAGTTCGCCGAACATCGCGGCCGCCGTCAGCCTGGCCGCCGCGGCAGGCGGCGGCGTCCGGACGACCTCGCGGCCAGCGGACCGGTCATGGCAGCACCCCGACGCAAGGCGGGAAAAACGTCGGCAGTATCCTTCATGTGCGACTTACCGGCAAGCACCGGGGCCAGGCCCGCCGGATGCTCGGGCCCATTCGCCCCTGTCAGGAAACGTTGAACCATGTCGACATGGCGTCGGAGGGTTTCGGCAGGACCGGAGCATGATCCGGCCAGCCCCTTGCACGAACGAACCCGAGCCCCCGCCCCCCGCGCGGCCTGCACGAACGAACCCAAGACAGCCCGGCCGCTCCAGGTGGCCCGGCCGGAGCGGGCTGCCGCGGATGATGCAACCCGGGGCCTGGGCGACGTTTACACGAACGAACCCGAGCCGCCTCGCTGCAGGCAGGAAGCAGGCCGCGCTGGCCGGAACCGGCATGGCCCGCCGCCGCCCTGCCCGCTCCCGATCGTCCAGAAAGGAACCCCCGCCTCGTGCCACCCACCACCGCCGGCCTCCTGCCCTGCCGGGCGCGGCCATGAGTTGGCTGGCGCCGCTGGCCGGGCTGGCCCTGCTCGCCGCCGCCCTCGCCGACATCTTCCTGACCGTGCTCCAGTCGCGCGGTGCCGGCGGGTTCATTTCCCGCAACCTGAATGCCGGGCTGTGGCGGCTGGCGTGCCGCTGCGCGCGGACGCTGCCGGGCGGGCAGGCCCGCGCCTTCCTGTCCTATGTCGGGCCCGGCCTGCTGGTGGCGACCGTGCTTGGCTGGATGGTCCTCCTGACCGCCGGCTTCGCCCTGATCTGCTGGCCGGCCCTCGGCACCAACATCCAGGCCAGCCAGGGGCCGACCCCCACCGATTTCTGGGCCGCGCTCTATTTCAGCGGCTTCAACCTCACCACGCTGGGCGTGGGCGACTTCACGCCCAAGACCAGCTTCTACCGGCTCCTCACTGTGGTCGAGGCCGGCATCGGCTTCTCGGTCCTGACCCTGACCCTGACCTATGTCATGTCGCTCTACAGCGCCCTCCTGCAGCGCGACAGCACGGCCCTGCTGATCCACCAGATGTCGGGCCGGACGGGGAACCCGGCCATGCTGCTGGCCCATCTGGGGCCTGGCGGCGCGTTCGGCTCGGCCCGCTCCGAGGTGCTCTCGGTCACCACCCAGCTGCTCTCGATCCTGGAGGCCCACCACGCCTACCCGGCGCTGCATTACTTTCGCCGCCGGGAGCCCCTGTTCGCCATGGCAAGGGTCGGGCTCCTGGCCCTGGACACCGCCAGCCTCGCCCGCACCGCGCTGGATCACGAGCGCCACGCCGCCTTCCTGCGCTCCGCCCCGCTCGAGGCGCTGTGGGGCAGCGGCCTGCGCCTGCTCGAAGGCTCCCGCCAGATCGTCCCGCGCCGCCGGCCCGAGCAGGAGGGCCCGGACGGGCTCGCCTGCTCCGGCGACGACGAGCAGCGCTGGCGGCAGCGCTTCGAGCAGGCGCTCCGCCAGTTCCAGGCCGCCGGCCTCGCCACCACCGCCGATCCCGCATCCGGCGCCGACCGCTACGTGGCCCTCCGCCGCCAATGGGACGCGGACCTGCGCAGCATGGCGGCCTACATGGCCCTGCCCTGGCCCGAGATCGCGCCCCACAAGGCGGACGTTACCGCCGCGCAGGGCTGAGCAGCCCATCCTCCAGGGTCTGCCGGGCCACCCGCTTCCACAAACGAACCCGGGCCGGCCCTCAGTGCACCGTGGCCGTCTCGCGCACCTCGACCACGCCGGCCATCCGCTCCAGGTCGGGCCGTCTTGCCGGCGGCAGGCCCAGCCCCTCGGGCAGGGACAGCACCACCTCGCCGCAGGGATGCGCCAGCACCAGGCGCAGGCGGCCCTGCCTTGTGGTCTTGGGTGCCAGCAGCGGCTGCATCGCCAGGGCGGCCTCGACCGAGGACAGGCGGATCAGCAGGTCCGGGACATGCGGGGTCAGCAGGGCTTCCAGCGCCTCGACCTTGTGCGCGGTGAGCCGCACCATGTCGCCGTCGACCCGGCCGTCCGCCTCGATCACCAGCGGCACCTTGCTCTCGATCAGCTCGCGGGTCGCCGCCAGCAGCTCGGAGAACAGGGTGACCTCGAACTGGCCGGACGGGTCGCTCATCGCGACATGGGCGAAGCGCGCCCGCTCGGTCGCCCGCTCCTGCTTGGACAGCACGACGCCGGCCAGCTTCAGCCGGCCGGGCCGCCCGGAAGTCAGCCGCTCGACGATCCGGTCGGACCGGGTGATCCCGTACTGCTCCATGGCGGCGGTGTAGCCGTCCAGCGGGTGCGCGGAGAGATAGAAGCCGATCGCCTCCATCTCGGCCTGCAGCCGCTCCAGGGCCGGCCAGTCCGGGACGTCGGGCAGCTTGGGCGAGGTCGGCACCGAGGGCATCCCGCCGAACAGGCTTTCCTGGCCGCTCTCGGCCTCCTCGGCCGCCGCCTGGGCGGCGCGCAGCAGGGTCTCGGCGCCCTCGGTGATCTGGCGGCGGTTGGGCAGCAGCCGGTCGAAGGCGCCGGCCTTGGCCAGCGCCTCGAGCAGGCGGCGGTTGAGCACCTTGCCGCCCAGCCGGCGGACCAGGTCGAACGGGTCCTGGAACGGCCCGCCCCGCTCGCGCTCCTCGACCAGCGCCTGCACCGCGCCGCTGCCGACCCCCTTGATCGCCGCCAGCGCATAGCGGACCGCCGGCGCACCCTCATGGTCCTCCACCGAGAACTTGACCTGCGACGCGTTCACGTCCGGCGGCAAGAGGGTGATCCCGGCCGAGCGCAGCTCCTGCTGGAACATCAAGAGCTTGTCCTGGTTGGCCATGTCCATGGTCATGCAGGACGCGAAGAACTCGTGGGGGTGGTTCGCCTTGAGGTAGGCCGTGTGGTAGGCGAGCAGCGCATAAGCCGCGGCGTGCGACTTGTTGAACCCGTAGGAGGCGAACTTCGCCACCTGGTCGAAGATCACCTGGGCCAGGTCCTGGTCGATGCCATGCGCGGCAGCGCCCTTGATGAAGATGGCGCCCTGGGCGTCCATCTCCTCCTTGATCTTCTTGCCCATCGCCCGGCGCAAGAGGTCGGCGCCGCCAAGGGAGTAGTCGGCCAGCTCCCGGGCGATCTGCATCACCTGTTCCTGGTAGATGATGACCCCGTTGGTCTCGCTTAAGATCGGCTCCAGCATCGGGTGGAGGTAGCCGGCTTCCTCGGTCTTGTGCTTGACCGCGATGTAGCGCGGGATGTTGTCCATCGGGCCCGGGCGGTAGAGCGACACCATCGCGATGATGTCCTCGAACACGTCCGGCTTCAGCTTGCGCAGGGCGTCGCGCATGCCGGCACTTTCCAGCTGGAACACCCCAGCGGTCTCGGCCCGTGCCAGCAGCTCGTA
This sequence comes from Geminicoccus roseus DSM 18922, assembly GCF_000427665.1. Taxonomy (NCBI): domain Bacteria; kingdom Pseudomonadati; phylum Pseudomonadota; class Alphaproteobacteria; order Geminicoccales; family Geminicoccaceae; genus Geminicoccus; species Geminicoccus roseus. The sequence goes on along the minus strand of NZ_KE386572.1, from coordinate 3,907,281 downwards.
GGAGCGCCGGTCGTCCAGCGGCAGCTTGGCCAGCTCAAGCTCCCGGCCGCGCTCGCGCACCAGCCGCTCGCCCATGGTCAGCATGGTGAGCGTGGTCAGGCCCAGGAAGTCGAACTTCACCAGGCCCGCGGTCTCCACGTCCTTCATGTTGAACTGGGTGACCGGCATGTCCGAGCGCGGGTCGCGGTAGAGCGGCACCAGCTCCTGGAGCGGCCGGTCGCCGATCACCACGCCCGCGGCATGGGTCGAGGCATGGCGGGGCAGCCCCTCCAGCTTGCGGGCGATCTCGATCATCCGCTCGACCTGCGGGTCGCTATCCCGCGCCTCGATCAAGCGCGGCTCCATCACCATCGCCTGTTCCAGCGTGGGCGGGTTGGCCGGGTTGTTCGGAATCAGCTTGGAGATCTTGTCGACCAGGCCATAGGGCAGCCCCAGCACCCGGCCGACGTCGCGGATCACCGCCTTGGCCTGCAGCTTCCCGAAGGTGATGATCGCCGCCACCCGGTCATGGCCGTAGCGGTCGCGCACATAGCGGATCACCTCGTCGCGCCGGTCCTGGCAGAAGTCGATGTCGAAGTCCGGCATCGACACGCGCTCAGGGTTGAGGAAGCGCTCGAACAGGAGGCCGAAGCGCAGCGGGTCCAGATCGGTGATCGACAGCGACCAGGCCACCACCGAGCCGGCGCCGGAGCCGCGGCCAGGGCCCACCGGGATGCTGTTCGCCTTCGCCCACTTGATGAAGTCCGACACGATCAGGAAGTAGCCCGGGAACTTCATCTGGGCAATGACGTCGCACTCGAACACCAGGCGCTCGCGATAGGGCCTGGCCGCCTCCTCCCGGGCCGCGTCGTCCATCCCCTCGGTCCACACCGCCTGGCGCAGCCGCTCCTCCAGCCCTTCGGCGGCCTGGCGGCGCATCTCCGCCTCCTCGTCCAGGGCATAGGTCGGCAGGATCGGCCTGCGCTTGGGCGCCTCGTAGGCGCAGCGCTTCGCGATCACCATCGTGTTCTGCACCGCCTCCGGCAGGTCGGCGAACAGCGCCTCCATCTCCTGGGCAGACTTGAAGCGGTGGTCCTTGGTGAAGCGGCGGCGGTCGTCCTCGATCAGCAGGCGGCCATCGGCGATGCAGATCAGCGCGTCATGCGCCTCGTGCATCGATTCTTCGAGAAAATGGCAGTCGTTGGTGGCGACCAGCGGCAGGTCGAGCTCATAGGCCAGCTCCACCATCCGCTCCTCGGTGGCGTTCTCCTCGGCCAGGCCGTGGCGCTGGATCTCGACATAGAGCCGGTCCGGCCAGATCGCCTTCATCCGCTCCAGCATGGCCCGGGCACCCTTGGCGTCGCCGCGCAGGAGGCGCTGCCCGATCGGCCCGAACGCCCCGCCCGAGAGGACGATCAGCCCCTCGGCGTGCCGCTCCAGCTCCTCCATGGTGACCGCCACCTGGTCCTTGCCGGCCAGGTAGGCGCAGGTCATCAGCCGGCAGAGGTTGAGGTAGCCGGCCTCGTTCTGGACCAGGAACACCAGCTGCTCGGTTTCCTGCAGCGGCGGCGGGCCGCCTTGGACCTTGCGCTCACCGTCCGGCACCAGCGCCAGGAGCGCCCCCACGATCGGCTGCACCCCAACCTTGGTCGCCTCCTTGCAGAACTCCATCACCCCGAACAGGTTGCAGCTGTCGGTCACCGCCACCGCCGGCATGTCCAGGGCCTTCGCCTTCTTGGCCAGGTCGGCGTTCTTGATCGAGGCCTCCAGCAGCGAGAAGCAGGAATGGACGCGCAGATGTACGAAGGAGGCGAGCGCCATGGAGTTCGTCGGTCCTCTCGGTGGGACATGGTCGAAGCTTGAAGGCCGGCGCCACCCTGTCGAAGCCTGCCGCACGGTTCAAGCTCAAGGAGAGGGCGGCGCCTCGAACGCGGCACGCATCATCGAGTAGACATAGTCCAGCTGCAGGTAGGTGTCGAAGCTGGAGACCCCGGTGTCGGGCAGCCGGAACCATGCGGTCTCGGGCACGCCGTAATAGCTCTCGAACGACCCGTCCTCGTTCTGCCTGAAGACCGGCAGCCGGGTCGCCTCGGGCGGCGCCAGCTCATGGTCCTTGTACCCCGCGCCGAACTCGAACGAGGCGGCGGCGTTCACCCTGGGCCCGATGGTCGAGCGGACATGGCAGGTCATGCAGGACGCGGTGCGCTGGAAGCCGGTCTCCAGCTCCGAGTTGGCGAGATGCACCGGCCGGCCGTAATCGTCGGTGAAGTCGGTCTGGGTGCCGCGCAGCCGGTAGTTCTCGAACACCGTCCCCTCCAGCCCGAACCCCGCCGGCAGCTCGCCGCAATCATGGGGCGCCTGCGGGCAGGCCACCGTGTCCCGCGAGGGAATCAGCCAGCCCTCGTCGTGGATGCCGTGCCGGAACGGGTTGTCGACATGCTCGAAGGTCATCCACAGCCAGCGCGGCAGCACCTTGGCCATCACGTGCAGCGAGGTCAGCCCGTAGAGGCGCTCCTTGCCGTCCGGCTCGTCGCTGATCACCGCCCAGTGGTAGCGCGCCTTCTGCCCTTCCGGGATCGGCCGCCAGACCGCCTTGATCTCCATCGCGTCGGGCGGGAACGCCACCGGCCGGCGCTGGTAGAAGCGCCGCTCCTGCCCGTCGATCGAGTAGAGGCCCTGGTCGCGGACATAATCGAAGGCGGCGCGGTTCATCCGCACCTCGTCCTTCTGGTGCCCCTGCGTGCCGGGCGGGGTCGGCCGCGTGTCCCGGATCAGGGTCTGCTGGACCGGCCGCTCGTCGGGATCGCGCTCGTCGCCCAGCCGGTGGGACACATCCGGCCAGGCCGGCGGCTTGCGGCCGTCCGGCAGGTAGACGTCCGAGGCAAGCGCCCAGGTCTCCCAGACCACCGGCCGCGGCGCGCCCAGCGGAGCGGTCTCGTCCGGGGCGCTCTCGTCCTCCCTGGCCGGCCAGTTGATCGCCACGAACAGGCGCCAGGCGAACCGGTCTGGGTCGCGCAGGGCCAGCGCAGCGTCGCTCGGCACCACCCAGGGCGCCTCCTCGGCCTCGGCCACGGGCAGCGGCAGAAGTAGCAGCAGCGCCGCCAGCCCCAGCCACCAGCGGCATCCGCGTGTCATCCCCCTGCCTCCCAGCCGTCCGGATCCTTTGCCCCGGCGATCGTCGCGCCGCCTGGATGAGCTCTTCTGGGACAAGGCGGTGCCGATGGCCAGCCGGAAGACCGGCCGCGGGTTCAGCCGCCCGCCGGGATCCCATGGGCGAGAGGCATGTCCGGCACCCGCGTGACCGGGCGGAGCAGGCCGCGCTCCAGCCGCACCACCCGGTCCATCCGCAGCGCCAGCTCCGGATTGTGCGTGGCGATCAGGGCCGCGGTGCCGGTTCGCCGCACCACGTCCAGGAGCAGCGCGAACACGATCTCCGCCGTGGCGGTGTCGAGATTGCCGGTGGGCTCGTCGGCCAGCAGCAAAGCCGGGCGGTTGGCCAGGGCGCGGGCGATCGCGACCCGCTGCTGCTCGCCGCCCGAGAGCTTGCCCGGCCGGTGCGTGCGCCGCCCGGACAGGCCGACCTGCTCCAGGAGTTCGTCGGCCCGCTTGGCCGCCTCCCGCTTGGAGCGCCCGGCCAGCATCTGCGGCAGGACCACGTTCTCCAGGGCGCTGAAATCCACCAGCAGATGGTGCGACTGGTAGACGAAGCCGATCTCTTCCCGGCGCAGCTTGGTGCGCTCGACATCGTTCAGCTTGGCGGTGGCGCGGCCGAATACCCGGACCTGGCCGGCATCCGGGCGCTCCAGCAGCCCGCTCTGGTGCAGCAGGGTCGACTTGCCCGCTCCCGAGGGGCCGACCAGCGCCACGATCTCGCCGCGCTGCAGGGTCAGGTCGACGCCGGCCAGCACCTGAAGCTGCGCGGAGCCCTGCCGGAAGGTCCGGACCAACCCGTCCAGCTGGAGAACCGGCTCACTCATTGCGCAGCGCTTCCACCGGATCGGTCGCGGCCGCCCGGAACGACGGATAGAGCGTGGCCAGCAGCGAGAGCACCAGCGCCATCAGCAGCACCGAGACCACGTCGTCGACCTCGATCCGGGCCGGCATCTGTGATAGGAATCTGATCTCAGCCGCGAACAGCTCGGTGCCGGTGATGCGCTCCAGGAACAAACGGATCGGTTCGATGTTGGACGCGAACGCGATCCCCAGCACCGCCCCCAGCGCGGTGCCGACCATGCCGATCGCGGTGCCGGCCAGGAGGAAGATCCGCAGGATGTTGGACTTGGTCGCCCCCATGCTGCGCAGGACCGCGATGTCGCGCGCCTTGGAGCGCACCAGCATGGTGAGCCCGGTGATGATGTTGAAGGCCGCCACCAGCACGATCAGGGTCAGGATCAGGAACATCACGTTCCGCTCGACCTGCAGCGCAGTGAAGAAATGACTGTTCACCTGCTGCCAGGTCAGAAGATGGGTGCCGGGCGGCAGCAAAGGGTCGATCCCGCCGCGGACCTGGCCGACCGTGTCGGGGTTGCCGACATCGACCTCGATCGCCGACACCCCCTCCCCGGTCTGGAAGTAGCGCTGCGCGTCGGCAAGGTTCAGGTAGATGAAGCTGTTGTCGTACTCGTACATGCCGATTTCGAAGACCGCCCCGACCTTGAACGTCACCACCCGGGGGATGGTGCCGATCCCGGTCGCGGTGCCGTTCGGCGAGATCAGCTGCAGCGACGAGCCGACCCGCAGCCCCATCCGCTGCGCCATTCGCGAACCCACCGCGGCGACGTTGACGCCGTTCAGCTGGTCGAGCGAGCCGGCCAGCACGTTGCCGGCGATGAACGGCCGCTTCTCCAGGTCCGAAAGGCGCAAGCCGCGCACCAGGGCGCCCGACGCCACCCCGTTCGCGGAGGCCATCACCTGGCCTTCCACGTAGGGGAACGCCATCTGGACCCCGGGCGCCTGGCCGATCCGGTCCAGCAGCGGCTGGTAGCCCTCGATCGGCGGCCCCTGGGAGACCACGGTGGCATGGCCGTTCACCCCCAGGACGCGGGACAGGAGCTCGTAGCGGAAGCCGTTCATCACGGCCATCACCACGATCAGCGTGCCGACCCCAAGCGCGATGCCGACAAACGCGAAGCCCGCGACCAGCGAGATGAAGCCCTCGCCCTTGGTCGGGCGCAGGTAGCGACGCGCGATCAGCCGCTCGACCGGTGAGAACATCAGGCGGCGAGGCGGGCGAGCAGGGCGTCCACCGACAGTTCCTCGACCGCACCGGTGCGGCGCGACTTCAGCTCCACCGTGCCGGCCTTGGCGCCGCGCGGGCCGACCGTCACCTGCCAGGGCAGGCCGATCAGGTCCATGCTGGCGAACTTCGCTCCGGCACGCTCCTCGCGGTCGTCGTAGAGCACCTCGACCTTGGCGGCCTCCAGCCTGGCGTAGAGGTCGTCGGCCATGCTGCGGCAGGCCTGGTCGTCGACCCGCAGGCAGATCAGCCCGACACGGAACGGTGCCACGCTTTCCGGCCAGATGATGCCCTTCTCGTCATGGTTCGCCTCGATCAGCGCGCCCACCAGCCGGGACACCCCGACGCCGTAGGAGCCCATCTCGACCGGCGTTTCCTTGCCGTCCGGCCCGAGCACCGTGGCCCCCATCGACTGGGAGTACTTGGTGCCGAAATAGAAGATGTGGCCGACCTCGATGCCCCGGCCGGTGCGCAGCCGCTCCGCGGGGACCGGGCAGTTCGCCGGATCGTGCAGCTCGTCGGCGGCGGCGTAGAGCGTCTTGAGGTGCGCCACGTCCAGGTTGTCGGCGGAGAAGTCGATCTCCTCGAACGCCTGGTCGAAATAAACGGCACTCTCGCCGGTCTGCGCCAGGATCTGGAACTCGAAGGACATGCTGCCGCCGATCGGCCCGGATTCGGCACGCATCGGGATGGCGGTCAGCCCCATCCGCTGGAAGGTCTTCAGATAGGCGGCGAACATCCGGTCGAACGAAGCGGCGGCGCTCTCGAAGTCCAGGTCGAAGGAGTAGGCGTCCTTCATCAGGAACTCGCGGCCGCGCATCACGCCGAAGCGCGGGCGCACCTCGTCGCGGAACTTCCACTGGATGTGGTAGAGGTTCAGCGGCAGCTGCCGGTAGCTCTTCACGTGCCGGCGGAAGATGTCAGTGACATTCTCCTCGTTGGTCGGCCCGAACAGCATCTCGCGGTCCTGCCGGTCGGCGATGCGCAGCATCTCCTTGCCGTAGGCCTCGTAGCGGCCACTCTCCCGCCACAGCGCCGCCGGCTGGATGGTCGGCATCAGGATCTCGATGGCGCCGGCGCGGTTCTGCTCCTCGCGCACGATCTGCTCGACCTTCTGCAGGACCGCGAAGCCCAGCGGCAGCCAGTTGTAGATCCCGGCCTGGAGCTGCTGGATCATCCCGGCCCGCAGCATGAGCTGGTGGCTGACGATCTCGGCCTCGGCCGGAACCTCTTTGAGAACGGGCAAGAAGTAGCGGGAAAGGCGCATGGATACTCGGCAGGCTGGAACTTCTGTGACGGCGGGAACATAGGGGCGGCCGTGCCGCGCTGCAACGAAAGCGGCAGGCAGCGGCAAGGCCTGGCCTCCCGCGGCGCCTCAGTCGTCCGGCACGATCCGCAGGATCCGCCCGCTGCCCCCGTCGGTCACCGCGTAGACCGCACCATCCGGCCCGACCTTCACGTCCCGGATGCGCGCGCCCAGGTCGATCCGCTCCTCGGCGGCGACCCGCCCGTCCTCCATCACCAGCCGGACCACGCCGTGGCTCACCAGGCCGCCGATCAGGAAGCTGCCCTGCCATTCCGGGATCAGGTCGCCTTCGTAGAAGTCCATGCCGGACGGCGCGATCACCGGGTCCCAGTAGTAGACCGGCTGCTCCATGTCCTCCTTCTTGGTGATTCCCTGGCCGAACGGCTTGCCGGAATAGGCCAGCCCGTAGGTGATCACCGGCCAGCCATAGTTCTTGCCGGCTTCCGGCTGGTTCAGCTCGTCGCCGCCGCGGGGGCCATGCTCGACCAGCCAGAACTGCCCCTCGCCGTCCAGCGTCGCCGACTGCACGTTGCGGTGGCCGTAGGACCAGATCTCGGAACGGGCGCCGTCGGTGTCGACGAACGGGTTGTCGGGAGGCACGGAGCCGTCCGGCTGCAGCCGGATGACCTTGCCGAAATGGTTGTCCAGGTCCTGGACCAGGTCGCGCGACTGGGGCTGCCCGCGCTCGCCGACCGTGAGGAAGATGTTGCCGTCCGGGGCGAACACGATCCGCGAGCCGAAATGCTTGGTCGACGTCCAGCTCGGCATCTGCCGGAACAGGATCTCGACATTCTCCAGCGCCGCGCCGCCGCCCTGCTCCACCAGCCGGGCGCGGGCGAGCGTGGTGCCGTTGCCGTCGTCGCGCGGCTCGGAGAAGCTGAAATAGACCATCCGATCATCGGTGAAGTCCGGCCCCAGCGCCACGTCGAGCAGCCCGCCCTGCCCGCGGCTGTCGACCTCCGGCACGCCCTCCACCGTCACGCGGCCATCTCCATCCGCGCCGATGATCCGCATGGTCCCGGACTTCTCGGTCACCAGCATCCGCCCGTCGGGCAGGAACTCGAACGCCCAGGCCTGATCCAGCCCCTCCACGACCGTCTCGGCGCGCACCGGCACCTGCTCCGCGGCCGGTGCCCGGGTCTGGCCGGGAAAGGCCGGTTCCTGGTTCGGCGCGTTGGGCGGCTTGGGCTCCACCGGGTTCCCTTGCGCCTGCGCGTTCACGGTGACGGGGCCGCAACTCATCAGGAAGGCGGCGGAGAGCAGCGAAGCCACGAATTTCATCGAGCGATCTCCCGATCCCGCGGCGCCGCGCCAGGGCTGTGGCGCTGCCGCGTTGTCTGTCTGCCCTTCAAGCTAGGGCCGGCAGGACGGGATTCGAGGGGAACGCCTTGCAGCGTTCCCGGAGATCAGGGCCGGATCGTCATGATCCCGGAGGTCACGAACCAGTGGAACCCCCACACCGCCAGGGCGGCAAGGACGCTGGAGACCGCCGCCTTGGTCCACAGGCGCGGCCTGGCCGGTGCGCTTTCGGCATGGCCCCGCCCCGGCTCCTCGGGCGGCGCCGCACCGAACGGCAGCGCCATGAAGAAGAACATCCACCAGGCGATCACGTAGCTGAGGAGGATTTCCATAAGGGTCATGACGCAGCTTGTCGTCCGGTTGGAAGGAGGCTCAGACCTCTTCGAGCTCGACCAGCGTCCCGTCGAAGTCCTTGGGGTGGAGGAACAGGACCGGCTTGCCGTGCGCGCCGGTCTTCGGCTTCCCGTCGCCCAGGATGCGGGCGCCGCCAGCGAGCAGCCGGTCGCGGGCCTCCAGGATGTCGGCCACCTCGTGGCAGACATGGTGGATGCCCCCGGCCGGGTTCTTGGCGAGGAACCCGGCAATCGGGGAATCCTCGCCCAGCACGCCCAGCAGCTCGATCTTGGTGTTGGGCAGCTCCACGAACACCACCTGCACGCCATGCTCGGGCAGGTCGGACACCGCCGACACGGTCGCCCCCAGCATGTCGCGCCAGCGCGCCCGCGCCGTCTCCAGGTCGGGAACGGCGATGGCGACGTGGTTCAGGCGGCCCAGCATGGCGGTTCAGTCGTCCTCGAGAGCGTCCAGGGTGCGGTTGTCCAGGCGGGACACCTGCACCTCGATGATCGGCCGCCGGTCGCGCGGCAGCACGAAGGCCTGCCGGACCGCCGTGCGCACGCAGTCGCGCACCCGCTCGTCCACCGCCGCGTCGTCGTCGGACAGGGCCTCCACGGCGTTGACCACCGCGTCGATCACCGCGCGGTCGGCGCTCTCCACCGAATGGTCGCCAGCTCCCAGATCCGCCACGATCGGCTGGGTCAGGACGCTGCCATAGCCATCCAGCACCAGGCTCACCACGATGGTGCCGTGGTTCATCAGGCGGCGGCGGGTTCGGAACAGGTCGTCGCCGACCCCGCGGATCCGGTTGGAATCGACGGCGAGCCGGCCGACCGGCACCGTGTCCACCACCCGCGCCTCGCCGGGCGCCAGCTGCAGCACGTCGCCGTTGTTGATCTGGACCGGGTTCGGCACGCCCACCGACTTGGCGAGCTGGTAGTGGGCGCGCAGGTGGCGCGGCTCGCCATGCACCGGCACCATGACCTTCGGCTTGATCCAGCGCAGCATCCGCTCCAGCTCGTCGCGGGACGGATGGCCCGAGACGTGAACGAAGTGGTCGTCCTCGGTGATCACCTCGATCCCGTTGCGCACCAGCTGGTTGTGCATGTCGTAGAGCTTGCGCTCGTTGCCGGGGATGATCTTCGAGCTGAAGATTGCCGAATCCCCCGCCTCCAGCTTGATGAAGGGATGGCTCTTGCCGGCGATGCGGGCCAGCGCCGAGCGCGGCTCGCCCTGGCTGCCGGTGCAGATCAGCAGGACCTTCTCGCGGGGCAGCGAGGCCGCCTCGCGGGCATCGATGGCGCGCGGCGCGTCCTTGAGGAAGCCGACCTCGCGGGCCGCCTCCAGCATCCGCAGCATCGAGCGGCCGACGATCGCCGGGATGCGGCCACTGGCCCTGGCCGCCTCCATCATCGACCCGATCCGGGCGATGTTGGAGGAGAAGGTCGTGATCAGGACCCGCTTCTTCTGCTGCTTGACCAGCTCGATCAGGCTGTCGCGGACCTCGGCTTCCGAGCCGCTGTCGCCAGCGCGCAGCACGTTGGTGCTGTCGCCCAGCATGGCCAGCACCCCGTCGCGGCCAAGCGCGGTCAGCTGGTCGACCGGGGTCTTGTCGCCGACCAGCGGCTCCGGGTCGAGCTTCCAGTCGCCGGTATGCAGGACGTTGCCGTAGGAGGTGCGCAGCACCACCGCGTTGGCGTCCGGCACCGAGTGGGTGACGTGGATGAAGGACAGGTCGAACGAGCCGACCCTGAAGTTTTCGCCCGGCTGGACGACGTTGATCTGCACCTCGCGGCCAAACGGCACGTCGTCCAACTTGCGGGACAGCGCCGCCGCCACGAACGGCGTGCACCAGATCGGGCAGCGCAGGCGCGGCCACAGATAGGGGACAGCGCCGTAATGGTCTTCGTGGGCATGGGTGATCACCAGCCCCTCGATGTCCGGCAGCCGCTCGGCAAAGCCGATGTCGGGCAGGACGATGTCCACGCCGGGCAGGCTCTCGTCGGCAAAGCTGATGCCCAGGTCCACCATCAGCCAACGGCCATCGACACCGTACAATGCGGTGTTCATGCCGATCTCGCCCACGCCTCCCAGGGGGATGAAGCGCAGGCCCGGCGTCGTATCAGTTGATTGCATCACTTGGTATCGCGTCTCTTCCGTTCACGGTGGTCACCGTGGTGTTCAACAAGCCCGGACAGCATGAGGTCCGGGTCGACATGGTGGGTTGGGCCGGCTCCGGGAGCGCGCATCGCCCTGCGTCCGCCGCTGGCGGACGGCTCGGGGCAACGGTCGGCGCCCCGCACGGGGCCGGCAGGAAATTCGTCGGTCAGGTCGGCGTCGTCCAAAGGACGCCCGGCCAGGAGTGCCGGAAGGCTCGGCCCTTGCGCGCGGGACGCACCCGGTCCGGGCGCATCCGGCCGACGCCGCGACCGCGCCACGCCGCATCCACCGGGATGCGGGATGAACGGGCAGGCCGTGCCGGCGTCAAGAGCGAGAAGCATGGGCGAACGATAACTCCTGGAGCCTTCTACGCTGTCGGACCGGTCGCGGCCAGCGCTTCCCCCGCAAAGAGGACCTCGCCGGTGGTGATCCGCCGCACGTCGCCGGTGTCCACCAGCAGGGCGCCGTCGCTGTCGACGCCGAGATAGCGGCCGGCCAGGAGGTCCCGCCCCGGCTTGACCATGATCGCCGTTCCCGGCTCCAGGCCATGGCTGCTCCAGGCGCCGATCACCGCCGGCATCCCGAGGCGCTGCCAGGACATATAGTTCCGGTAGAGCTGTTCGAGCAGGTGCTGCTGCAGCACCGCGACATTGCAGCCAGGCAGGAGGTCAGCGAGCGCCGCACTTTCCCGTCCCGAAACGGCCGGCGCTTCAGCGACATTCACCCCGATGCCGATCGAAACCCAGGCGATGCGCTGCGCGCCGTCGGGCTCGGCTTCCAGGAGGATGCCCGCGACCTTGGCGCTGCCATGGACCAGGTCGTTCGGCCATTTCAGGCGGAACTGGCCGTGGGGCGCGCCCAGCGCCACGCAGGCTTCCGCCAGGGACAGCCCGGCCACCAGCGCCAGCCCGCCGGCTTCCTGGACCGGGACGGACGGGCGCAGCAGCAGGGTCAGGTAGAGATTGCCAAGCGGCGAGGTCCAGCCCCGCCCGTGCCGGCCACGCCCGGCGGTCTGCTGGCCCGCCACCACCACAAGGCCCTCGGCAGCGCCCTGCTGGGCCCGCGCCCGCACCAGGTCGCTGGTGCTGGGCAGGGTGGCGTGATGCTCGATCCGCCAGAACGGCCCGGCCTCGCCGGGCTCAGCGGAAGATGGCACTCGCTGCCGCCTCGGCGCTCGCGAACAGCGGGTTGATCGCCAGGACCGCCACCACCAGCAGGATCGCGGAGACACCGGCCACCGCCCCGATGCTGGGCCGCAGCGGCAGGTCGAACGGCTCGGCCGGCTGGTCGAACCACACCAGCTTGACGATCCGCAGGTAGTAGAACGCCCCGACCACGCTGGAGAGCAGGCCGATCACCGCCAGGGACACGAAGCCGGCGTCCACGGCCGCCTTGAACACGTAGAACTTGCCGAAGAAGCCGGCCAGCGGCGGGATGCCCGCCAGGGAGAACATCAGGATGGTCAGGATGCTGGCGAGCATCGGCTGGCGCCGCGACAGGCCGGCCAGCTGGTCGATCTCCTCGACATAGGTGCCGGCCCGGCGCATCGCCAGGATGCAGGCGAAGGTGCCGAGCGTCATGACCATGTAGATCGCCATGAACACCAGCACGCCGTTCACGCCCTGCTGCGTGCCAGCGGCCAGGCCGACCAGGGCGTAGCCGATGTTGGCGATGCCGGAATAGGCCATCAGCCGCTTGAAGTTGGTCTGCATGATCGCGGCGAACGCACCAAGCAGCATGGACGCGACCGAGACGAACACGATGATCTGCTGCCACTGGTCGACCCAGGCGCCGAACGGATCGATCAGCACCCGCAGCAGGAGGCCCATCGCGGCCAGCTTCGGCGCCGAGGCGATGTACGCGCTCACCGGCGTGGGCGCCCCCTCGTAGACGTCGGGGGTCCACATGTGGAACGGCACCACGCCCAGCTTGAAGCAGATGCCGGCCGCGATGAACACCAGGCCGACCAGGGCGCCCTTCGACAGGAAGGCGTTCTCGTCGCGCAGCAGGTCGCCCAGCTGGTCGAACATCACCGTGCCGGTGAAGCCGTAGACCAGCGAGATGCCGTACAGCAGCAGGCCGGAAGCGAGCGCGCCCAGCACGAAGTACTTCAGGCCGGCCTCGGTGGAGCGCAGCGTGTCCCGGTGCGACGCGGCCAGCACGTAGACGGCCAGGCTCTGCAGCTCCAGGCCCATATAGAGGCCGAGAAAGCTGTTGGAGGAGACCATCATCGACATGCCGAGCGCGCCGAACAGGCCCAGCAGCGGGAACTCGAAGCGGGCGATGCGCTCATCCTCAAGATAGTTCTGCGCGACCAGGATCGCCCCGGCGACGCCGACAAAGATCAGGACCTTCAGGTAGGCCGCGAACGCGTCCATCCGGAAATGGCCGCCGAACGTGTCGGCCGCGGTCTTGTCCGAGGCCAGAACGATGGCGGCGACGATCAGCAGCGCCATGGCGCTCAGCGGGCTGATCAGGCGGACCCCGTCATGCTCGCGGAACACGCCGACCACCAGGAAGATCAGGCCGGCGATCAGCAGCAAGAGTTCCGGAAGGGCCGGGGTGAGGTCGAGGAGCGGTGTGGTCATCGTTGGCTTTCCTTGCCGCTCACTCGCCGGCCACGGCGGCCGTGTCCACCGTCTGCGCCTGCTGCAGGAGCTGCGCCACGGCCGGTTCCATCGGACGGGTGAAGAAGGACGGGTAGATGCCGAGCCAGATCGCCAGGAACACCAGCGGCGCGAAGGCCACCATCTCGTTCCAGCGCAGGTCCTTGATCGACTTCAGGTCGTCGCGGGTGATCTTGCCGAACACGACGCGGCGATAGAGCCAGAGCATGTAGCCCGCACCCAGGATCATGCCGGTCGCGGCCAGCGCCGCCACCCAGCTGTTCATCTGGAAGACGCCCGCGATCACCATGATCTCGCCGATGAAGCCGGACGTACCGGGCAGGCCGATCGAAGCCATGGTGAAGAACAGGAAGATCACGGCATAGACCGGCATCCGCTCGGCCAGCCCGCCATAGCGGGAGATCTCGCGGCTGTGGATCCGGTCGTAGACCACGCCCACCACCATGAAGAGCGCCGCCGAGACCACGCCGTGCGAGAGCATCTGCACGATGCTGCCCTGAATGCCCAGCGCGTTGGGCGTGAAGCAGCCGATCGTGACCAGGCCCATATGGGCCACCGACGAGTAGGCGATCAGCTTCTTCATGTCCTGCTGCACCAGCGCGACCAGCGAGGTGTAGACCACCGCGACCGCGGACAGCGTGAAGATGAACGGCGTGAAGTACTCGGACGCCTCGGGCAGCATCGGCACCGAGAAGCGCAGGAAGCCGTAGCCGCCGAGCTTCAGCAGCACGCCCGCCAGCAGCACCGAGCCGCCGGTCGGCGCCTCGACATGGGCGTCGGGCAGCCAGGTGTGGAACGGCCACATCGGCACCTTGACCGCAAACGATGCGAACATGGCCAGCCACAGCCAGTACTGCAGCGATTCGGGGATCTGCGCCGTCTGCAGCACCGCGATGTCGGTGGTGCCGGTGTTCAGGTAGATCGCGAGCACCGCGATCAGGAACAGGACCGAGCCGGCCAGCGTATAGAGGAAGAACTTGAACGACGCGTAGATCCGCCGGGGCCCGCCCCAGATCCCGATGATCAGGTACATTGGGATCAGGATCGCCTCGAAGAACACGTAGAACAGCACCATGTCGAGCGCGCAGAACACGCCGATCATCAGGCTGTCCATCACCAGGAAGGCGACCATGTACTCCTTGACCCGGTGTTCCACCGAGTACCAGGAGCTCACCACGCACAGGATGGTCAGCAGGGCGGACAGCGGCACGAACCACAGGGAGATGCCGTCGATCCCCATATGGTACTGAATGCCGAGCCCGGGCATCCAGTCGGCCCGCTCGACGAACTGGAAGCCCGGCTGGTCGGGATCGAAGCCGGCGATCAGGAACAGGGAGAGGAGGAAGGTGACGCCCGAGGTCCACAGCGCCACGCTGCGGGCATTGCGGATGACGACGTCGTTGTCGCCGCGGATCACCAGGATGATCGCTGCCCCCAGGAGCGGGAGGAACGTCACCAGCGAGAGGAGTGGCCAGTCGCTCATGATCCCTCAGCTCACGAAGAACAGGTACCAGGTGACCAGCGCAGCGACGCCGATCAGCATGGCAAAAGCATAGTGGTAGACATAGCCGGTCTGCAGCCGCGCGGTCTGCTTGGCCAGCTGCGCCGTGGTGGCGGCGATCCCGTCCGGGCCGAACCCGTCGATGACGAACACGTCGCCGCCCCGCCAGAGCGCGCTACCGATCATCTTGGACGGCCGGACGAAGATGCGGTCGTACAGCTCGTCGAAGTACCACTTGTTCAGGAGGAACAGGTAGACCGGACGGGCGGCCGAGGCGAGGCGACCGGGGATGCCGGGCATCATCAGGTAGAACACCCAGGACAGGCCGAACCCGGCGATGCCGACGATCAGCGGCGCGAACTTCACCAGAGCCGGCACGTGGTGCAGCTCCTCCATGATGTTCGGCTCATGCGCCATGAAGATGGCGCCGCCCCACCACGCCGCATCCGGGTCGAGCGCGCCCTTGGCCAGCCACCCCGCGAACACCGCGCCGGCGGCGAGGCAGAACAGCGGGACCAGCATCACCCACGGGCTCTCGTGCACGTGCTCCATGGTGTGGTGATCGGCGCGCGGCTTGCCGTGGAAGGTCATCCACAGCAGCCGGCCGGAATAGAACGCGGTCAGGAACGCGGCAGCGAGGCCCAGCCAGAATGCGTAGCCGGCGAAAGGTGCGTGCGAGGCATAGGCCGCCTCCAGGATCGCGTCCTTGGAGTAGTAGCCGGCGAAGAACGGCACGCCCATCAGCGCCAGCGAGCCGATCCACATCATCGCGTAGGTGTACGGGATCTTGCGCCAGATGCCGCCCATCTTGCGCATGTCCTGCTCGTCGGACATGGCATGGATCACCGAGCCGGCGCTCAGGAACAGGAGGGCCTTGAAGAACGCGTGGGTGAACAGGTGGAACACGCCGGCGCTGTAGGCGGAGACGCCGCAGGCGAAGAACATGTAGCCCAGCTGCGAGCAGGTTGAGTACGCGATCACCCGCTTGATGTCGTTCTGCACCGTGCCGATCGTGGCGGCGAAGAACGCGGTCGAGGCACCGACCAGGGTCACCATCGCGAGCGCGGTCGGTGCGTACTCGTAGAGCGGGCTGAAGCGCGCCACCAGGAACACGCCGGCGGTCACCATGGTCGCCGCGTGGATCAGCGCGGAGACCGGGGTCGGGCCTTCCATCGCGTCGGGCAGCCAGGTGTGCAGCCCGAGCTGGGCCGACTTGCCCATGGCGCCGATGAACAGCAGCACGCCGATGATGGTGAGCGTGTTGAACTCGTAGCTGAACAGCACGATCGAGCTGTCGGCGAACTCCGCCACCTGCGGGAAGATCACGTCATACTGGATGCTGTCGAACACCAGGTAGCAACCGGCCAGGCCCAGGATGAGGCCGAAGTCGCCGACCCGGTTGACGATGAACGCCTTCATGGCGGCCGCGCAGGCGGACGGCTTCTCGTACCAGAAGCCGATCAGCAGGTAGGAGGCGACGCCCACCCCCTCCCAGCCGAAGAACAGCTGCAGGAGGTTGTCGCTGGTCACCAGCATCAGCATCGCGAAGGTGAACAGCGACAGGTACGACATGAAGCGCGGGATCGACGCGTCGTGGGACATGTAGCCCACGGAATAGACGTGGATCAGGAAGCTGATGAAGCTCACCACCAGCATCATGGTGGCGGACAGCCCGTCGATCCGGAGCGCCCACTGGGTGTCGAACGAGCCGACTACGATCCAGTCGAACAGGACGACCTTGAACGGCTCGCCGTAGATGTTGAGGAAGAAGCTCGAGATCGCGCAGATGGCCGAGATGGCCATGAATCCGCAGGTCACCACCTGCGAGGCGCGGTCGCCGATCAGGCGCCCGAACAGGCCGGCGATCAGCGCGCCGACCAGCGGCGCGAACACCAGGATCGTGTACAGCATCGCCGGATCAGCCCCGCATCAGGTTGATGTCGTCGACCTCGATACTGCCGCGATTGCGGAAGTAGACCACGACGATCGCCAGACCGATCGCCGCCTCCGCGGCGGCCACGGTCAGGATGAACATGGAGAACACCTGCCCGACCAAGTCGTTGAGGTGCGCCGAGAACGCGACGAAGTTGATGTTCACCGCCAGCAGGATCAGCTCGATCGACATCATGATGATGATGACGTTCTTCCGGTTCAGGAAGATGCCGAACACGCCCAGCGTGAACAGGATCGCGGCCAGGGTGAGGAAGTGGGAAAGAGGTATCGCCATCACACGCCTGCCCCGGTGTCGACCTTGCGGATCTCGACCGTCTGATGCGGTCGACGGTGGACCTGCCGTCCGATGTCCTGGCGCCGCGAGGTGCCGCGCGAGCGCAGCGTCAGCGTGATGGCGCCGATGATCGCCACCAGCAGGATCGCGCCGGCCGCCTGGAACAGATAGACATAGTCCGTGTAGAGAATCCGGCCGAGCGCCTCGGTGTTGGTGACCGTGAGATCGGCCGGCACCGGCGAGGCCGTCTCGAACCCGCCCGCGAACGCCCAGCCACCGACCACCAGCACCAGCTCGGCCAGCAGGATCACCCCCACCAGCGCGCCGATCGGCAGGTAGACCGCGGCACCCTGGCGCATCTTGGTGAAGTTCACGTCGAGCATCATGACGACGAACATGAACAAGACCGCGACAGCGCCCACGTAGACGACCACCAGGATCATCGCGAGGAACTCGGCGCCCAGCAGCAGGAAGAGCCCGGCCGAGTTGAAGAAGGCCAGGATCAGGAACAGCACGGAGTGCACCGGATTGCGTGCGGTGACGACCATCACGGCGCATCCGACCGTCACGGCTGCCAGCAGGTAGAAAATAGCCAGTTCGATCGTCATCGCTTACCAACCACGAAGCCTGCGTCGGCCACTATTCGTTCCAGGCGCGTCATCTCAGCGGTAGGGCGCGTCGGCGGTGAGATTGGCCGCGATCTCGCGCTCCCACCGCTCGCCGTTCGCGAGCAGCTTGGCTTTGTTGTAGAACAGTTCTTCGCGCGTCTCCGCCGCGAACTCGAAGTTCGGCCCCTCGACGATCGCATCGACCGGACAGGCCTCCTCGCAGAAGCCGCAATAGATGCACTTGGTCATGTCGATGTCGTAGCGGGTCGTGCGGCGGCTGCCGTCGCTGCGCGGCTCCGATTCGATCGTGATCGCCTGCGCCGGGCAGATCGCCTCGCACAGCTTGCAGGCGATGCAGCGCTCCTCCCCGTTCGGATAGCGCCGCAGCGCATGCTCGCCACGGAAGCGCGGGCTCAGCGGCCCCTTCTCGTAGGGATAGTTGATCGTCACCTTCTTCTTGAACATATACTTGAAGGTGAGCGCAAAGCCGGAGACCAGCTCCTGCCAGAGGAACGTCCGAGCCGCCCGATCGAGTGCGGTCATGTCCTATCGATCCCCACATTCAACATCGCGATGCCGGTGGCCGATCTGGCCCACCGGCATCGCGTCATTCCGGCAAACGGTCGTCGTGACGGCGACCGGCATCAGTTCGGCAGCAGGTCGAATGCCACCAGGAAGCCCGAGGTGATCACCACCCAGATCAGCGAGAACGGCAGGAACACCTTCCAGCCCAGCCGCATCAGCTGGTCGTACCGGTAGCGCGGCAGCGTGGCGCGCGCCCAGATGAAGATGAACAGCATCAGGCAGATCTTGAGGATGAACCAGATCGGGCCCGGGATCCAGTTGAGGGGCGCCACGTCCAGCGGCGGCAGCCAGCCTCCCAGGAACAGGATCACCGCGATCGCGCTCATCAGGATCATGTTGGCGTATTCGCCAAGGAAGAACAGCGCGAACGCCATCGACGAGTATTCGACGTTGTAGCCGGTGACGAGGCTGGCCTCGTCCTCGGGAAGGTCGAACGGATGGCGGTTGGTCTCGGCCAGGATCGAGACGATGAACACCATGAACATCGGGAAGTGCGGGATGAAGTACCACAGGCCCGACTGCGCCAGCACGATCTCGCTCAGGTTCAGCGAGCCGGCCGTGATCAGCACGTTCACGATGATCAGGCCGATCGAGATCTCGTAGGAGACCATCTGCGCCGAACTCCGCAGTGCGCCCAGGAAGGCGTAGCGCGAGTTCGAGGCCCAGCCGGCCATGATGATGCCGTACACGCCCAGCGAGCTGACCGCGAGCAGGTACAGGACGCCGACATTGATGTTGGCGATCACCATGCCGAAGCCCAGCGGGATCACCGCCCAGCCGATCATGGCCAGGGTGAAGGTGATCATCGGCGCCAGGATGAAGACGACCTTGTTCGAGGTCGCCGGGATCACTGTTTCCTTGAGGAACAGCTTCGCCCCGTCGGCCAGCGGCTGCAGCAGGCCGAACGGCCCGGTGGTCATCGGCCCCTGGCGGAGCTGCATGGCGCCGATGACCTTGCGCTCGGCATAGGTGAGGTACGCCACGGCCACCAGCAGCGGCACCACGATCAGCAGGATCTGACCGACGATGATCAGGACGGCCAGGAGGCTGTCGAGGATGGGATCACCCATGGGTGCCGGTCGCCTTCATCGAGTGTTCCGCCAGTCGCAGCTCACTGCACTCCGACATCACGGCCGAAGCGCGGGCGATCGCGTTCGTCTGGTAGTAGTCGCCGACCGGCGTGGCGAACGGCGCCCGGTCGACCTCGCCATCCTGCCCGAAGGTCTCCCAGGCGGTCGGCACGATCACGTCCGGCACTTCCAGCACCGGCGCCAGCTCGACCATCCGGGCACGCACCGCGGAGAGCGAGTCCAGGGGCACGGTGCAGCCGAGCGCGTCGGACAAGGCGCGCAGGATCTTCCAGTCCTCGCGCGCCTCGCCGGGCGGCATGGTCGCGAGCTTGGCGCGCTGGGGCCGCCCCTCGGTGTTGACGTAGGTGCCGTGCTTTTCCGTCCAGGCAGCACCCGGAAGGATCACGTCGGCGCGCGGCGCCGAGCGGTCGCCATGATGGCCCTGATACACCACGAAGGTGTCGCCCAGGCCGCTCAGGTCCAGCTCGTCAGCGCCGATCAGGAACAGCACCTCGACGCCGCCGGCGATCATCGCGGTGACGTCCTGGCCGCCCTGCCCCGGGACGAGCCCGAGATCGAGGCCAGCAACCCGCGAGGCCGCCGTGTGCAGGACGTTGAAGCCGTTCCAGCCCTCGCCGATCGCGCCGAACTCCTCGGCGACCCGGCGTGCCAGGTCCAGCACCGCCAGGCCGTCCGGACGGGTCGTCACCGCATTGCCGACGATCACCATCGGGTTCTTGGCGGCCCGAAGCTGCTCGGCAAAGCCGATCTCGCCCGACAGCAGGTCGGACAGGGTCTGCGCCCCTGCCCCCAGGTCCTGGACCGGATAGGTCAGGTCGATGCCGGTCGCCCCGATCCGGCCCACCGGCAGGCGGATCTGCCGCCAGCGCTTGCGGATCCGGGCGTTCAGCACCGCCGCCTCATGGCGGGGATCGGTGCCGATCAGGAGGATCGCGTCGGCCTCCTCGATCCCGGCGATCGTGCTGTTGAACAGCCAGGAGCTGCGCGGGCCGTAGCCGAGCTTGCTGCCGTCCTGGCGGCAGTCGACGTGGGGCGTGCCCAGCGCCGCGGCCAGTTCCCGGACCAGCACCATCGTCTCGGCCTCGACCAGGTCGCCCACCACGAACCCGATCTTCTCCGGAGCCACCGAGCCGACCTTGGACGCCACCGCGTTCAGCGCCGAGCGCCAGTCGGTCGGCTGAAGCCGGCCCTCCTGCCGAACCATCGGCCGGTCGAGGCGGCGCTTCTTCAGGCCGTCATAGAGGAACCGCCCCTTGTCCGAGAGCCATTCCTCGTTGATCTCCTCGTGCAGCCGGGGAACGATCCGCATCACCTCGTTGCCGCGGACGTCGATGCGGATGTTGCAGCCGACCGCGTCGGAGACGTCGATCGATTCGGTCTTCTTCAGTTCCCAGGTGCGGGCCCGGTACTCGTACGGCTTGGAGTTCAGCGCGCCCACCGGGCACAGGTCGACGATGTTGCCCTGCAGCTCGGAGGTGAGCGAGGCCTCGACCCAGTTGGTGATCTCCATGTGCTCGCCGCGGCTCACCGCGCCGAGTTCCTCCACGCCCGCCACCTCGTCCAAGAAGCGGATGCAGCGCGTGCAGTGGATGCAGCGCGTCATGTGCGTGGAGACCAGCGGCCCCAGGTTCTTGTCCGGAACCGGGCGCTTGTTCTCGGCGAACCGCGAATGGTCCGGGCCGTAGAACAGCGTGATGTCCTGCAGGTCGCACTCGCCGCCCTGGTCGCAGATCGGGCAGTCGAGCGGGTGGTTGATGAGCAGGAGTTCCAGCACCCCGCGCCGCGCCTTGTGCACGGTCGGCGTGTCGGTCCTGATCACCATGTTGTCGGCCGCCGGCATCGCGCAGGACGCGATCGGCTTGGGCGACTTCTCCATCTCGACCAGGCACATCCGGCAATTGCCGGCGATGTTCAGCCGCGGGTGATAGCAGAAGACAGGAATCTCACGGCCGGCTGCCTCGCAGGCCTGCAGGACGGTCGAACCGGCCGGCACCTCTACTTCTACACCGTCGACGGTCAGCTTCGGCATACGCGCGTTCCGATCCCCGTCTTCAAGCCGCGAGTCGGCGGGCTTCGCCCTGCTCGCGGATGCGTCGTTCCAGTTCCGGCCGGAAATGCCGGATCAGCCCCTGCACCGGCCACGCCGCGGCATCGCCCAGGGCGCAGATGGTGTGGCCCTCGATTTCCTTGGTCACGTCCTGGAGCAGGTCGATGTCCTCCAGGCGGCACTCGCCCTTCACCATCCGCTCCATCATCCGCCACAGCCAGCCCGTACCTTCCCGGCACGGCGTGCACTGCCCGCAAGATTCATGCATGTAGAACTTCGAAAGCCGCGCGATGGCTTTCACCACATCGGTCGACTTGTCCATCACGATCACGCCGGCGGTACCCAGGCCGGAGGTGACCGCGCGGAGCGAATCGAAGTCCATCAGGATCGAATCGCAGGTGTCCTTGGGCAGCAGCGGGACCGAGGACCCGCCCGGGATCACCGCCAGCAGGTTGTTCCAGCCGCCGCGGACGCCGCCGGCATGCTTCTCCAGCAGGTCCTTCAGCGGGATGCCCATCTCCTCCTCGACCGTGCAGGGACGGTTCACGTGGCCGGAGATGCAGAAGATCTTGGTGCCGGTGTTGTTCGGCCGGCCGAGCGACGCGAACCACTCCCCGCCGCGCCGCAGGATGGTCGGCGTGACCGCGATCGTCTCGACATTGTTGATCGTGGTCGGCCGGCCATACAGGCCAACCATGGCCGGGAACGGCGGCTTCAGGCGCGGCTGGCCCTTCCGGCCTTCCAGCGCCTCCAGCAGGCCGGTCTCCTCGCCGCAGATATAGGCGCCCGCCCCGCGGTGGACATAGAGGTCGAACGACATGCCCGACCCGCAGCAATCCTTGCCCAGATAGCCGGCCTCGTAGGCCTCGGCGACCGCCCGCTCCAGCGCCTGCGCCTCACGCACGAATTCGCCGCGCACGAAGATGTAGCCGGCCGTGCAGCCCATGCCGGCGGCGGCGACCACGCAACCCTCGACCAGCTTGTGCGGGTCGTGGCGCAGGATCTCGCGATCCTTGCAGGTACCGGGCTCCGATTCGTCGGCGTTGACGACCAGGTAGACCGGCCCGTCCGACTGCTTGGGCATGAACGACCATTTCATGCCGGTCGGGAAACCGGCGCCGCCGCGGCCGCGCAGCCCGGACTTCTTGAGCTGGTCGACGATGGCCTCGCGGCCGAGCAGGATCAGGTCCTTGGTGTTGCTCCAGTCGCCTCGCGCCCGGGCACCGTCGATCCACGGCGAGTGCTCGCCATAGAGATTGGTGAAGATGCGGTCCTGGTCACGAAGCATCAGCTGCCTGCCTCTTCACTCGCCGCGCGTCCCTCCGCCGGAGCGGGCTTGGCCGTCTCGAACAGGGTCGTCTTGCCGCCGATCGGCATGGACGCCTGCCGACCGTTCTGCGGCCCGGGCGTGGGCGCCTCGCCGCGCTTCATCGCGGCCAGGAGCGCGCGGGTCTTGTCGTAGTCGAGGTCCTCGTAGAAGTCCTCGTCGACCCAGAGCACCGGCGCGTTCGCGCAGGCGCCCAGGCACTCGAACTCGCGCAGGAAGAAGCGGCCGTCCGGCGAACTCTCGCCGATGTCGCACTGCAGCTCGTCCTTCGCCGCGCGGACGATGTCGTCCGAGCCGCACAGCCAGCACGGCGTGGTCGTGCAGACACGTACCTGCACCGGCCCGACCGGGGTGGTGTTGTACATGTCGTAGAAGGTGGCGACTTCGTAGATCCGGATCCGGGCGACGCCCAGCAGGTCGGCCACGTGGTCCATCGCCGCCTTGGGCAGCCATCCGCCATGCTGCTCCTGCGCCAGCATCAGCAGCGGCAGGGTGGCGCTCTGGCGGCGGGCCTCCGGATACTTGGCCAGGATGTCCTTCACGACCGCCTGGTTCGCCTCGGAGAAGGCGAAGCTGTCGATCTCCGGCGCCATGGCGCCGTAGGGCCGGGTCACGAGCGACGGGCCGCTCATCGGTCGATCTCCCCGAACACGATGTCCATCGACGCGATGATCGCCACCACGTCGGCCAGCATGTGGCCCTTGCTCATGGCGTCCAGGGCCTGGAGATGCACGTAGCCCGGCGAGCGGATCTTGCACTTGTAGGGACGGTTGGTGCCGTCGCCGACCAGGTAGACCCCGAACTCGCCCTTGGCGCTCTCGACCGCGGCGTAGACCTCGCCGCTCGGCACGTGCACGCCCTCGGTGTAGAGCTTGAAGTGATGGATGAGCGCCTCCATCGAGCGCTTCATCTCGCCCCGGCGCGGCGGGGTGACCTTGGTGTCCGGCGACCGGACGGGACCCTCCGGCATCTCGCGCAGGCACTGCTTCATGATCTTCAGCGACTCGCGGATCTCGGCCATGCGCACGAGATAGCGGTCGTAGCAGTCGCCGTTCTTGCCGACCGGGATGTCGAAGTCCATCCGGTCGTAGACCTCGTAGGGCTGCGCCTTGCGCAGGTCCCAGGGCAGCCCGACCGCGCGGATCATCGGCCCGGAGAAGCCGTAGTCCAGGCACTGCTCGACCGTGAAGATGCCGATGTCGACGGTGCGCTGCTTGAAGATCCGGTTCTCGGTGAGGAGGTTGTCCATGTCGTCGATGACCTTGACGAACGTCTCGCACCACTCGGCGATCCGTTCGGCGAGGCCCGCCGGCATGTCGCGATTGACCCCGCCGAAGCGGAAGTAGTTCGCGTGCATCCGGGCGCCCGAAACCTCTTCGTAGAAGCCCATCAGCTTCTCGCGTTCCTCGAAGCCCCACAGCAGCGGGGTCATCGCCCCGACGTCGAGGGCCATCGTGGTGACGTTGAGCAAATGGTTCATGATCCGGGTGAGTTCCGAGAACAGCACACGGATGTACTGTGCCCGGATCGGCACCTCGACCTCGAGCAGCTTCTCGACCGCGAGCACGTAGGAGTGCTCCTGCATCATCATCGCGCAGTAATCGAGCCGGTCGAAATACGGGATGTTCTGCAGGTAGGGCCGGTACTCGATCAGCTTCTCGGTGCCGCGGTGCAGCAGGCCGATATGCGGGTCGGCGCGTTCGACGACCTCGCCGTCCATCTCGAGGACGAGCCGCAACACACCATGGGCCGCAGGATGCTGCGGGCCGAAGTTCATGGTGAAGTTGCGCATCTGGATCTCGGGCATCGGCCCAGGTCACTCCGTTCGGCGACAGGTCAGTGCGTTGCTTTCTCGTCGCCGGGGAGCGAGCCACTGCCCTCCCAGGGACTGAGGAAGTCGAAGTTGCGGAAGTCCTGGCGCAGCGTCACCGGCTCGTAGACCACGCGTTGCTGCTCCGGGTCGTAGCGCAGTTCCACATAGCCCGTCAGCGGGAAATCCTTGCGCAACGGATGCCCGTCGAAGCCGTAGTCGGTCAGGATCCGGCGCAGGTCGGGATGGTCGGCGAACAGGATCCCGTACATGTCCCAGGCCTCCCGCTCGAACCAGTTCGCGGTGGAGAACACCGAGACGACCGAGGGCACCGGGGTGAACTCGTCGGTCTCCAGCACCACGCGGATCCGCTGGTTATGCTTCATCGAGAGCAGGTGGTAGACCACCGTGAAGCGCTTCTCGCGGTCCGGCCGGTCCACGGCGGTGACATCGACCAGCACCTTGAACAGGCAGCCGGGCTCGTCGCGCAGGATCGTCAGCGTGTCGACGATCCGCCCGGTGCTGACCTCCAGCGTCAGCTCATCATAGGAGATGCGGGCGTCCTGGAGGCGGTCGCCGAGCAGCGAGGCGCAATGTCCCTTGAGCTGGTCGAGGGGATGGGCGGGAGCGGTGGTTTCTTCGGTCACGGACACCACCGCTCAGCGATCGATGGTGCCGCGGCGCCGGATCTTGCGCTGCAGTTGCAGGAGACCATAGAGCAGTGCCTCGGCCGTGGGCGGGCAGCCCGGAACGTAGATATCTACCGGTACGATCCGGTCGCAGCCGCGGACCACCGAATAAGAATAATGATAATAGCCGCCGCCGTTCGCGCAGCTGCCCATGGAGATGACGTAGCGCGGCTCCGCCATCTGATCGTAGACCTTGCGCAGGGCGGGGGCCATCTTATTGCACAGCGTGCCGGCGACGATCATCACGTCGGACTGGCGCGGGCTCGGCCGGAACACCATGCCGAAGCGGTCCAGGTCGTAGCGCGCGGCAGCGGCATGCATCATCTCGACGGCGCAGCAGGCGAGACCGAAGGTCATCGGCCACATCGAGCCGGAGCGCGCCCAGTTCACCAGGTCGCCGAGCTTGGTGACGATGAAGCCTTCGTCCTTCAGCGCTGTGTCGACCCGGGCGAACAGGTCGGCGGAAGCAGCCCCCGAGTGCGTGGCGGGCACGGTGCTCGCAGGCGCGTTGGTCACCGTGTTCAGTCCCATTCCAATGCCCCTTTCTTCCATTCGTACACGAAGCCGATGGTCAGGACGGCCAGGAACACCATCATCGACCAGAAGCCGAAGGCGCCAGTCTCACCCAGGGTGATCGCCCAGGGGAACAGGAAGGCGACCTCGAGATCGAAGATGATGAACAGGATGGCGACCAGGTAGAAGCGCACGTCGAACCGGCCGCGCGCATCCTCGAAGGGCTCGAACCCGCACTCGTAGGCGGACAGCTTCTCGCTGTCCGGCCGCTGGCGCGCGGTGAGCATCGAGGCGGCAATCATCACCAGGGAAAGACCCACGGCGATCGCGATGAAGATCAGGATCGGAAAGTATTCCGCCAGATAGCCTTGCATGCGCTCCACTCGTCCTTCGCCACGGCTCTTCGCACCGCAGCGCGGGCGGAACATAGTAGCGGCTTGTCGATCCGCCAAGCACGCAAGCGCGCGCCGACCTGACGCACTGTTCTGCAGTGCGGCGGTTCGAGCGGGCGTTGCTTGGAAGGGGTACGGGATGGCGAGGATGACGGGACTTGAACCCGCGACCTCCGGCGTGACAGGCCGGCACTCTAACCAACTGAGCTACATCCCCGTGCCGTGGCCGGGTGATTAAGGCCCAGCGCCGAAGGTGTCAACGCATAGACGGCAGATTTCTCATGTTTTCATCACGCTGCCGTCGCGCAGCGATCCGCGGCTTGAACTTCGGCACCGCCGCCCTTAGAGCGTGCAGGCATGCGGGTGTAGCTCAGTGGTAGAGCGCGACGCTTACACCGTCGATGTCGGGGGTTCGAAACCCTCCGCCCGCACCATCTCTCGCCCCCCTCGGGGCTGACCGAGGGACCCTTCCCCGCCCGGCAGGCTGTTCGCGCGACGACGGGGGTGCCAGGAGCCGCGGAGCACGGGCGCCCGGCACCGGCGTCGAGAACATGCCCGCCTGGAGCGACGGAATGATCAATCGGCTGCGACGCCTACTCGTGCGGGCCGGGCTGGCGCAGCCCCGACCGGTCGTGCTGCCCAGCAGGCCGGATCTTCCTCCCAATCCCGAGAACCGGGATGACCTCGCGCGGAAATACCTCGTGGAGGACCCGCGCGCCGGCGACGTCCCGCTGCTGGAACGTCGCTGGTACTATTCGATCGAGCATGCGCCGGGAGCCTGGACTGCCGGCATGAACTATGCGCCGACGGCGATGACGCGCAAGGCGCTGGCGGCGACGGCGGTCGAGGGGCGGTCCTGCCTCGACATCGGCTCGATGGACGGGCTCGTGCCGCTGCTCCTGGCAAGGCGCGGGGCCGGGCGGGTGGTGAGCTACGACCGGCTCGACTTCGGACAGAAGATGGCCTTCCTGCAGGACCGGCTCGGGGTTGCCTTCGAGTACCATTCCGGCATGTCGCTGCGCGCGTTCCGGGACCGCCACGTGGGCAGCAGCCCCTTGGACGTCGTCGTGTTCTCCGGGGTGCTCTACCACATGTTCGACCCGCTCGGCGGGCTCCTGCTCGCCCGGAGCATGGTACGGGACGGCGGCATCCTGATCATCGAGACCGGGGCCACCATCTCGGTGGAGAACGCGGCCTACTTCAACGGCGGAGCACGCTTCTACGAGGGAGACAATTTCTGGCTCCCGTCCCTGGCCAACCTCGACTACCTGCTCCGCTTCGCAAGGCTGGCGCCCCTGGAGGTCTTCCACCTCAATCAGACCGCCCGCACGGCCAAGGAACCGCCGATCTGCCGGGTCTGCGTCGCCTGCCGGGCCGTAGCGGCGCCGCCTGCCGCACCCGGCGACAATTGGATCAACCTGCCGCAGCAACTCGACTTCGCCGAGCTGATCGACTGGCGCGTCACCGCTGCCGCCGGCAGCGACGAGGTGCCCTACACTCCCGTGCAGGCGGACCTGCCGCGTGGCGAGGCCGGCACCGTCGACCTCTACCAGACGGTGCGCCGGCAGCCCGAGGGACCGCGCACGCCCGTGCGCCTGGCCCTGGCCGACACCTGGTAAGGCACGGCTGGCCGCAGGCTGTCCGTGTCGGAAACGAGCAGGGGCCCGTGGATTGCTCCACGGGCCCCTGCCCTTTCCTTCGGTGTCGACCGTCAGTTCGGACGGGCGCCGGTGCCGGACTTCTCGGCAACGGCCGCGATCGCTTCCGGCGACGGGACGTCCGGCAGCGGGTCGGGCAGGCGGACGAGCGCCCTTGCCAGCACCTCGTCCACCGTCGCCACCGGAACGATCTCCAGCTGCTTCTTCACGTTCTCCGGGATGTCCGCCAGGTCCTTCTCGTTGTCCTTGGGGATCAGCACCGTCTTCAGGCCGCCGCGCAGGGCTGCCAGAAGCTTCTCCTTCAGGCCGCCGATCGGCAGGACCCGGCCGCGCAGGGTCACCTCGCCGGTCATCGCCACGGCGGCGTGGACCGGGATCCGGGTCAGCACCGAGACGATCGAGGTCACCATCGCGATGCCGGCCGACGGGCCATCCTTGGGGGTGGCGCCTTCCGGGACGTGGATGTGGATGTCGATCTTCTCGAACAGGTCGGGCTGGATCCCCAGCGCGGGAGAACGATGGCGCACGTAGGAGCGAGCCGCCTGGATCGATTCCTGCATGACGTCGCCGAGCTTGCCGGTGATGGTCATCTTGCCCTTGCCGGGCACGGTGACCGCCTCGATCGTCAGCAGTTCGCCGCCCACCTCGGTCCAGGCGAGCCCGGTGGTGGCGCCGATCTGATCCTCCAGCTCCGCCTCGCCATAGCGGAACTTGCGCACACCCGCGTACTTCTCGATGTTCTCGGCCGAGATCCGCACCGAGGCGACGCCCTCCAGGACGATCTCCTTGGCGGACTTGCGCGCCAGGTTCGCGATCTCGCGCTCAAGGCTGCGGACGCCGGCCTCGCGGGTGTAGTAGCGCACCAGCGCGATGACGGCGTCGTCCTCCAGCTGCCACTCGCCCGGCTTCAGCCCGTTCTGCTCGGCCTGCTTGGTGATGAGGTGGCGCTTCGCGATCTCGAGCTTCTCGTCCTCGGTGTAGCCGGGGATCCGGATGATCTCCATGCGGTCCAGCAGCGGCTGCGGCATCCGCAGCGTGTTGGCCGTGCACACGAACATCACGTCGGACAGGTCGTAGTCGACCT
This sequence comes from Geminicoccus roseus DSM 18922, assembly GCF_000427665.1. Lineage (NCBI taxonomy): Bacteria > Pseudomonadati > Pseudomonadota > Alphaproteobacteria > Geminicoccales > Geminicoccaceae > Geminicoccus > Geminicoccus roseus. The sequence continues at coordinate 3,878,806 of NZ_KE386572.1, read as the reverse complement.
CAAGATAGTGGTCGTTGAAGTTGACGTTCTGCTCCGGGTCCAGGACCTCGAGCAGCGCCGCCGACGGATCGCCGCGGAAGTCCGCGCCCATCTTGTCGATCTCATCCAGCATGAACAGCGGGTTGCTGGTCTTCGCCTTCTTCATGCTCTGGATGAGCTTGCCGGGCATCGAGCCGATATAGGTGCGCCGGTGGCCGCGGATCTCCGCCTCGTCACGCACCCCGCCCAGCGAGAAGCGCACGAAGTTGCGGCCGGTGGCCTTGGCCAGCGACTTGCCAAGCGAGGTCTTGCCGACGCCGGGAGGGCCGACCAGGCACAGGATGGGGCCGCGGATCTTGTCGACCCGATGCTGGACCGCGAGATACTCGACGATCCGGTCCTTGACCTTCTCCAGGCCGTAGTGATCGGCGTCGAGGATCTCCTGGGCGCGCCGGAGGTCCTTGTTGACCTTGGAGCGCTTCTTCCACGGGATGGACAGCATCCAGTCCAGGTAGTTCCGCACCACGGTCGCCTCGGCCGACATCGGGCTCATGGTCCGCAGCTTCTTCAGCTCGGTGAGCGCCTTGTCGCGGGCTTCCTTGGAGAGCTTGGTCTTCTTGATGCGATCCTCGAGCTCGGACGCCTCGTCGCGGCCGTCCTCCAGCTCGCCCAGCTCCTTCTGGATCGCCTTCATCTGCTCGTTGAGGTAGTACTCGCGCTGCGTCTTCTCCATCTGACGCTTCACGCGCGAGCGGATCCGCTTCTCCACCTGGAGAACCGAGATCTCCCCCTCCATGAACCCGTAAAGCTTCTCCAGCCGCTCGGCGAGCGACCGGGTCTCCAGCAGCTCCTGCTTGTCCGAAATCTTCAGCGCGAGATGCGCAGCGATCGTGTCGGCAAGCTTGGCCGGATCCTCGGTCTGGCTCAGAGAGACCATGACCTCGGGCGGGACCTTCTTGTTCAGCTTCACGTACTGCTCGAACTGTCCCACGACGGCGCGCGCGACGGCTTCCAGCTCGCGCGGTTCGGACGCATCGTCATCGATGGCATCGGCGCGAACCATGAAGAAGTTCGGGTTGTCCTCGAAACCGGTGACCTCCGCGCGCGCGACACCCTCGACCAGCACCTTCACGGTCCCGTCCGGCAGCTTGAGGAGCTGCAGCACGGAGCTGACGGTGCCGACCCGGTAGATGTCGTTCTTGCCGGGGTCGTCCTGACTGGCGTTCTTCTGAGCGACGAGCAGGATCTGCTTGTCGTCCTTCATCACCTCTTCGAGCGCCTTGATCGACTTTTCGCGCCCAACGAAGAGCGGCACGATCATGTGCGGGAAGACGACGATGTCGCGCAACGGCAGGACGGGATAAAGATTGCCTAGCGCTTGCTCGCTCATGGTACCTCGTCTCGGGGGCGAACGCGTCGCCCCATGCGATCACGACCAGAGACTTGGCTATAGCAGAGAGAGGTTTCAAGAACGTCAAACGGCCACGCGAACGTGGCCGTGACGTCAAAATCGATCCAAACCCGACGAGAAAATCACGATGCGGCAGCATCCTGGCGCTGTTCGGTATGCACTGTCAGCGGCTTGGAACGCCCGTCCGCGACCTCCCGATTGATCACCACCTCGCTCACCCCGCTCATCGACGGAAGGTCGAACATGGTGTCGAGCAGGATCTGCTCCATGATCGAGCGCAGGCCGCGGGCACCCGTCTTGCGCTGGATGGCACGGTTGGCGATCGCCTTCAGGGAGTCGTCCTGGAAGGACAGCTTCACCCCCTCCATGTCGAAGAGCTTCTGGTACTGCTTGACCAGCGCGTTCTTCGGCTCCTTCAGGATCTGAACCAGAGCCGCCTCGTCCAGGTCATGGAGCGTGGCGATCACCGGGAGGCGGCCGATGAACTCCGGGATCAACCCGAACTTCAGCAGGTCGTCCGGCTCCGCCTCGAGCAGGAGATCACCGGTCTGGCGATCGTCCGGACCCCTCACCTCGGCACCGAAGCCCATGGAGCGGGGCTTGCCGCGGGACGAGATGATCTTGTCCAGCCCGGCGAAGGCACCGCCGCAGATGAACAGGATGTTGGTGGTGTCGACCTGCAGGAATTCCTGCTGCGGGTGCTTGCGCCCGCCCTGCGGCGGCACGCTCGCAACCGTGCCCTCGATGATCTTGAGCAAGGCCTGCTGCACGCCCTCGCCCGACACGTCGCGGGTGATCGACGGGTTCTCGGACTTGCGGCTGATCTTGTCGACCTCGTCGATGTAAACGATGCCGCGCTGCGCCCGCTCCACATTATAGTCGGCGGCCTGCAGCAGCTTGAGGATGATGTTCTCTACATCCTCGCCGACATACCCCGCCTCGGTCAGCGTGGTGGCGTCCGCCATGGTGAACGGCACGTCCAGCGTCCGCGCCAGGGTCTGCGCCAGCAACGTCTTGCCGCAGCCGGTCGGACCGATCAGCAGGATGTTGGACTTGGCAAGCTCGACATCGCCGCCCTTGGTGCCGTGGGCCAACCGCTTGTAGTGGTTGTGCACGGCGACCGAGAGGACCTTCTTGGCCTGGGCCTGGCCGATTACGTAATCGTCCAGGATCGAGCAGATCTCAGCCGGGGTAGGAACGCCCGCGCGGCTCTTGGCCACCGCGGATTTGTTCTCTTCCCGAATGATGTCCATGCACAGCTCGACGCACTCGTCGCAGATGAACACGGTCGGGCCGGCGATAAGTTTGCGGACCTCGTGCTGGCTCTTGCCGCAGAACGAGCAGTAGAGGGTGTTCTTGGATTCCCCGCCAGCTTTGCTCATTGGTCAGGCGACTCGGTAGCTGTCATGGTTGGATGGTACGCGCCGGTGGATGCTGGTTCAACCGTCGATCCAGCCAGACGCCTGAGCGTCTGGCTCGTCGCAGGCAGACAACATGCAGCCTCGTGGATTGACAACCACAAAACGCGCATCGATCGGGAATCGTATCGTGGCCCTAATGTCACGCGGCCTTCACATCCCTCTTCTCGTAGACCTCGTCGATCAGGCCGAACTCCTTGGCCTGGACGGCACTCATGAAGGTATCGCGCTCCATGCGCGATTCAACCTCGGGCAGCGTCCGGCCGGTATGGCGGACATAGATCTCGTTCAGCCGCTGGCGGATGCTGATGATCTCGCGGGCATGAATCTCGATGTCGGTCGCCTGCCCCTGGAAGCCGCCGGACGGCTGGTGGGTCATCACCCGAGCGTGCGGCAGGGCGAACCTCTTGCCGGGTGCGCCAGCGCACAGCAGCAGCGACCCCATGCTGGCCGCCTGACCGATGCAGATCGTCGAGACGTCCGGCTTGATGTACTGCATGGTGTCGTAGATCGCCAATCCCGCCGTCACCACGCCGCCCGGCGAGTTGATGTAGATGGCAATGTCCTTCTCGGGGTTCTCCGCCTCGAGGAAGAGGAGCTGCGCGGTCACGACACTGGCCAAGCCGTCGTCGACCGGCCCCATGAGGAAGATGATCCGCTCCTTGAGCATCCGCGAATAGATGTCGTAAGCGCGCTCGCCGCGGCTGGTCTGCTCGACCACCATCGGCACCAGCTGCGCCATCGGCCCCTGCATGTCCCGTCCCTCGTGATCCGCGCCGCTGACGCGTTGGTCTGACCGTTCGTCAGGCGCTTATGTAGCGTGTCATCCGCGAAGTTGAAGCATCGACCAGCGCGCAACGTGACCTCGTCGCCCTCCGTCCGCTGCTCCGCATAAGAAAACGTCCGCCCGAGCTCGCGCTCGCGCGGACGTCTCTCGCGCATCGGTAGCCGACCAACAGCCGGCATTCAACCAATGATCAGGAAGCGGCTTGCTCGTCGGCGACGCCGGCCGAGCTGATCGCCTCGTCCTCGTCCTCCTCGGCCTCCTTCATCAGCTCCTCGGGCGTGACCTTCTTGGTCTCGACCTTGGCCTTCTCGATGATCAGGTCGACCACCTTGTCCTCGAAGATCGGCGCGCGGAGCTGCTCCAGCGTCCCCGGGTTCTTCTGGTAGAACTCGAAGACCTGGCGGGCTTGGCCGGGAAAGCGCTGCGCCTGGGCGATCATCGCCTGCTGCAGTTCCTTGTTCTCGACCTTGACCTCGTTCTTGGTGCCGATGTCGGAGAGTAGCAGGCCCAGGCGGACGCGCCGCTCGGCGATCTTGCGGTATTCTTCCTTGGCCTCGTCCTCCGACTTGTCCTCGTCGGCGAAGCTCTGGCCCAGGCGCTGCATCTCGGCGGTGAGCTGGCGCCAGATCGCGTCGAACTCCAGCTCGACCATGCCCGGCGGGACCTCGAAGTCGTGCCGCTCGGCCAAGACGTCCAGGAGCGCCCGCTTCAGCTTCAGGCGGGTCGCCCGGCCGTACTCCGCGGAGAAGCGCTGCCGGATCGCGTCGTGCAGCTTCTCGACGTTCTCCTGGCCGAGCTTCTTGGCGAACTCGTCGTTGACCGTGACCTCGCCCGGCTCCTCGATCTTGGTGACCTTGATGTCGAAGGTCGCTGCCTTGCCGCGCAGGTTCTCGGCGCCGTAATCGTCAGGGAACGTGACCTCGATGGTCTTCTCGTCGCCCACCGAGGCGCCGACCAGCTGGTCCTCGAAGCCCGGAACCAGCATGCCCGAGCCGATCACCACCGGCATGTCGGTGCCGGTGCCGCCATCAAAGGCCACGCCGTCGATCTTGCCGGCGAAGTCGATGGTGACGCGGTCGTCCTGCTTCGCCGGGCGCGGCTCCGCCGGCTCGGCATAGGGGCGGTTGCCCTTGACGATGTCGTCCAGCGCCTTCTGCACCGTCTCCGGCGCAACGTCCGCCTCGTACCTGGTCAGCTCGATCGTCGAGAGGTCAACCTCGGGCGGGGTCGGCAGGTTCTCGACATGGATGTCGAATTCCAGGTCCTTGCCGTCGTCGAATGAGGTAACCTCGACCTTGGGCTGCAGCGCCGGACGGAGCTGGTTGTCGGCGATGGCCTTCTTCGAGCCCTCGTCGATGCTCCGCTCCAGGATCTCGCCGGTGACCGACCGGCCATACTGCTTGCGCAGCAGGGACACGGGCGCCTTGCCGGGCCGGAAGCCCGGCAGACGTGCGGTCTTGGCCAGGCCCTCGAGCCGCTGGCTGACCTGAGTTTCGATGTCGGCGGCTGGGACCACCACCTTCAGATGATGTTTCAGACCGTCGGCCGAAACCTGCGTGACCTGCATGAGCGCCCTCGAAACGACCAATGCCGGCGACCAGTTTCGGTCACCGGCTTCCATGGATTCGCGACCGGGCCAGCTTGGTGCGGACGGAGGGACTCGAACCCTCACGAGTTTCCCCACAGGAACCTAAATCCTGCGTGTCTACCAATTCCACCACGTCCGCGAGGTTCGACCCGTCACGGGCGTGCACACGGAGTCCCGCTGCCGGCTGGCCGCGAAGGTGGGGCTCCTTAGCAGTGTTCGCCCTCCGGCTCAACCCGGCCGTGGGCGCGGCGGCCCGGCAAGCCCGAGGCTGCCCCTTGGCCGCGATCCGCGCTAGACACTCCGCCAGCTTTTCCGGGCAAGACGATGACCGACCGCGTACTGATCCTCGATTTCGGCTCCCAGGTGACCCAGCTGATCGCGCGCCGCGTGCGCGAGGCCCGGGTCTACTGCGAGATCCTTCCCTGCACCGTCTCGGACGACGTGGTCCGCGGGTTCGGCGCCGGAGCGGTGATTCTCTCGGGCGGACCCGCCTCCACCCATGAGGCGGCAAGCCCGCGGGCACCCGATGCCGTGTTCGACCTGGGCGTGCCGGTCCTGGGGATCTGCTATGGCGAACAGACCATGGCCGCCCAGCTGGGCGGCCGGGTCGAGCCATCGGCCGCCCGGGAGTTCGGCCGCGCCTCGATCCGGCTGGAGAAGGCGTCGCCCCTGTTCGACGCGATCCTGGAGCCTGGGGAAAGTGCCCAGGTGTGGATGAGCCACGGCGACAAGGTCACTGCCCTGCCTGAGGGCTTCCAGGCCCTGGCGATCTCGGACGGCTCGCCCTTCGCCGCGGTCGCCGACGAGGAGCGCCGCTTCTACGGCGTGCAGTTCCATCCGGAGGTGGTGCACACGCCGTTTGGCGCCAAGCTCCTGGAGAACTTCGTCTATCGGATCGCCGGCTTGGCCGGCGACTGGTCGATGAGCGCCTACAAGCAGCAGGCGATCGAGCAGATCCGCAAGCAGGTCGGCGATGCTCGGGTCCTGTGCGGCCTGTCCGGCGGAGTCGACAGCGCGGTTGCCGCCCTGCTCCTGCACGAAGCCATCGGCGACCAGCTCACCTGCGTGTTCGTCGACACCGGCCTGCTTCGCCACGGCGAGGCCAAGGAGGTCGTCGACCTGTTCCGCGGCCATTTCAACATCCCGTTGGTCGCGGTCGATGCCGGCGAGGAGTTCCTCGGCAAGCTGAAGGACGTCAGCGATCCCGAGCGCAAGCGCAAGATCATCGGCGCCACCTTCATCGACGTGTTCGACCGCGAGGCGAAGAAGCTGGGCGGGGCCGACTTCCTGGCCCAGGGCACCCTCTATCCCGACGTGATCGAGAGCGTCTCGTTCCGGGGGCCCTCGGTCACCATCAAGTCGCACCACAATGTCGGCGGGCTGCCGGAACGGATGCGCATGAAGCTGGTCGAGCCCCTGCGCGAGCTGTTCAAGGACGAGGTGCGCGTGCTCGGCCGCGAGCTCGGCCTGCCCGAGATCTTTGTCGGCCGGCACCCCTTCCCCGGCCCCGGCCTGGCCGTGCGCATCCCGGGCGAGATCACGCCCGAAGCAGTGGAGACCCTGCAGCAGGCCGACCGGATCTATCTGGAGGAGATCCGGATGGCCGGCCTCTACGACCGGATCTGGCAGGCCTTTGCGGTCCTGCTGCCGGTCAAGACGGTGGGCGTGATGGGCGATGCGCGCACCTATGAGCGGGTTTGTGCGTTGCGGGCAGTGACCTCCGAGGACGGCATGACCGCCGACGTGTTCCTGTTCGAGCCCTCGTTCCTGGCGCGGGTCGCGAACCGGATCGTGAACGACGTGAAGGGCATCAACCGGGTGGTCTACGACTATACCTCGAAGCCCCCGGGCACGATCGAGTGGGAGTAAGCGGCGAAGGCCGAGAAAGACCCGGCCCGGGCGGCGGTTCCATCTGCCGCCCGTGACCGTCGCGCTCGCAGGGGTGGCCCGTGGGACAGAGCAGGATCGTCCAAGAGCGGGCGGAGGACCGGTTGAAAGGTCTTCTTCCGACCCCGGGCAAGATGCTCGGGGCGCTGCATCCTGCGTGGGCGGAGGAGCATTCCGGTGCAACTCGATCATGTGACGATCCGGACCCGCGACATCGAGAGGACGCGCCGCTTCTTCGAGGAGGTGTTCGGCCTCGAATCGGGAGAACGGCCGGAAATGATCCGTCGGATCCCGGGATGCTGGCTCTATGCCGGCGATCGGCCCCTGATCCATATCATCGGGTCGGGCGGCAGCGGGTTCGACCAGGGTGCCGAGGCAATCGACCATGTCGGCATCCGGCTGGAAGGATATGGCGCCTTCCGTGGACGGCTCGACAGGCTGGGGATCCGCTACTCGACCATGGATCTGGCGGATATCGGCGAGCGCCGCCTGTTCTTCCGCACCCCTGGCGGTCCCCTGCTTGAAGCCGTGTTCTCCGAGCCCGTTCCCGTGTAGGGAGGCGATTCGATTCGATGACGCCGCCCCCCGGGTCGTTGGGCAACGTCGCTGCTGCAGTAGAAGGTGAAGGTCTTGGCGGTAACGCTCTACGGGATCAAAACGTGCGACACGGTCAGGAAAGCCAGGGCCTGGCTGGACAACATCGGGGTGGAGCACGCCTTCCACGACTACAAGAAGGACGGCATCGACCGGTCCAGGCTCCAGGGCTGGCTCGACGAGCTCGGATGGGAGGCTGTGCTGAACCGTAGGGGCACGACCTTTCGCAGCCTGCCCGAAGCAGCCCGGCAGAACCTGGACGCCGACCGGGCGCTGGCCCTGATGCTGGACCAGCCCTCGATGATCCGGCGGCCCGTGCTGGACCTGGGCGAGCGGCGGCTGGTCGGGTTCGACCCCGCCCTCTATGCGGCTGCCCTGGAGACCTGAACCTCCATCACACCCGCTCGGCGATCCCCTGCACGAAGTCGTAGGTGGCTTCGGGGGTGTGGATCGCCCCATCGGTCCGCAGGAGCGAGGAATACAGCGTGAAGCCCGTGACCACGAACGGCTCGGACCGGTAAAGGCTGAGCCGTTTCAAAAAAGAACCCAGACGATTCTCCGGAAGCCCGCCGCGGATCCGGGCGATGGTCAGATGCGGCTGGAATTTCCGCTGCTCCGCAGCGACGCCCAGGCTGGCGAGCTGCCGGTCGACACGGCGCTTGAGGGAGTTCAGCCCCTCGGAGGGCGCGACGCCGATCCACAGGGTCGTCGGATCGCCGCGCGGCGGGAAGTGCCCGATGTCGCGGAGCTGGAGTTCGAACGGAGGCGCCGTCACATGGGCAAGGGCTTCGCCGATCTCCTCGTAGGTCGGCTCATCAACCTCGCCGATGAAGCGCAAAGTGATGTGGAGGTCGTCGGCATCAGTCCAGCGGACATCCGGCAGGCCGACGCACAGGCGATCCACCTGGTCGGCGATGTCCTCCGGCAGGTCGATCGCCACATAGATCCGCGGCATCGGTCGACCTCCTTCGAGATGTAGGTGCACCGGTTTTAGAGGAATGCTCGGCGCTTGCCAAACGATGGGGCGATCCGTACCAACCGGCAATCCGGTTCGATCCGGCCACCTGGGGAACGCGCACGCGCTGCCCCGTTCCAGGAGAGCGACCGCCTTGTCCGACGCATTGATCCGCGAGGTTCAAGAAGACCTGCAGCGTGACCGTGCGATCGCGCTCGCGAAGCGCTATGGCGGTTATGTGGCCGGCCTGGTGTTCCTGGTGATTGCCGGCACCGCGGCCTATATCGGCTGGCAGAACTGGCAGGCGAGCGTCCGCGCGGACGAATCATCCAGACTGTTCGCGGCACTGAGCAAGCTGGACGATGGCGAGGCAGCCGCGGCCCAGGCCGATTTCCAGGCGCTGGCCGCCGACAGCTCCGACGGCGTGGCTGCGATCGCGCGCTTTCAGGCGGCTCAGGCGGCCCTGCGCGAGAACGAGGCCGATGAGGCCACCCAGTCGCTGGAGCAGGTCGCCAGCGGGAGCGTCGACGACGCGATCCTCAAAGAAGCGGCGCTGATCGGCGTGATCGGCCGGCGCCTCGACAGCGGTGATCCCGCGGCGTTGATCGCCGAGTTGCAGCCCCTCGCCGGGGCCGACCGGCCGTTCCGCCACCAGGCGCGCGAACTCCTGGCGCTGGCGCAGGTCCGGGGCGGCAACATCGAGGACGCCAAGGCGACGCTGGACGACGCGATCAAGGATCCCAGCCTTCCAGCCGGCGCCCGCATGCGCCTGAGCGAGTACCGGGCTGCGTTGGAGGCTGCTGCGTGAGCTTTGCCGACTCCGTCTCCGCCCAGCGCCGGCCCATGGCGCGACGCACTCTCCTGGCCTTCGGCCTTCTGTTGAGCGGCCTGGTATCCGGCTGCGGCTGGTTCGACGAGGACGAGAAGCCCAGGCTGCCCGGGGACCGCAAGCCGGTCCTGCTGCTGGACGAGGGCGTGAAGGCCGATCCCAGCCTCGCGGAGTACCAGATCGCGCTGCCGGCGCCGGTCCGCAACACCGACTGGCCGCAGGCCGGCGGCAACCCGGCCCACGCCGTCTATCATCTCGACGCCGGCGAGGCCCTGGCTCCCGCCTGGGAAGCGTCAATCGGACAGGGTGCTGAGGAAGGCGCGTTCCTGAACCCGCCGGTGATCGCCAACGGGACGATCTATGCCGTCGACGGAAGCGTGGAGGTTTCGGCCATCGACGCCGCCACCGGCAGGAAGCTCTGGACGACGACGCCGGAGGAACTGCCGGATGCCGACCGCCTGAATGGCGGCGGGATCGGCTTCGACAGCGGCCGGCTGTTCCTGGCGACTACCAAGGGCATCGTGCTGGCCCTGGATGCCGCATCGGGCGACGAGATCTGGCGCCGGGACCTGCGCTCGCCCTTGCGCGGCGCGCCCGCGGTGGCCGATGGGCTGGTGCTGATCATCAGCGCCGACAACCAGTCCTACGCCCTGGACGCTGCCACTGGCGAACCGGTCTGGCAGCACACCGCCCCCGGTGAGATCGCGGCCATCCTGGGCGGTTCCACGCCGGCCGCGGCGCAGGGGATCGTGATCGTCCCCTACTCGTCGGGCGAGGTGAACGCGCTCTCCCTGCAGACCGGCATCCCGATCTGGTCCGAGACCGTGCTGCGACCCCGCCGCACCCTGGCGATCGCCGCGATCAGCGACATCGACGGCTTGCCGGTGATCGATCGGGACCGGGTGTTCATCGGCGGCACCGGCGGCGAGATCGCCGCCTTCGACCTTCTGACCGGTGCTCGGCTCTACGAGCTGAACGTCGCGACCCAGCAGAGCGCCTGGCCGGCCGGCGAGATCGTCTATCTGCTCAGCGACCGGGGCGAGGTCGTCGCGATGCTGCGCAGCACCGGCCAGATCCGCTGGGTCAGCCCGCTGCCGCGCGAGCGCGAGGGGGATACGTCCGGGGATGCGGTGATCGAGTGGTACGGTCCGGTCCTGGTCCGCGACCGCCTCCTGGTCGGCAGTTCGGACGGGATGCTGGTATCGGTGTCGCCTTACACCGGCGAAATCCTCGGCAGGCTGGATGTCGGTGCGCCGATCCGGCAGCCACCGATCGTCGCGGACGGCGCTATCTATCTCCTGACCGAAGACGGTACGCTGCACGCCTACCGCTGATGCCGGCATCGACCGGCGGGAAACGAAGTGCCGTGTTTACCATCGCCATCCTCGGCCGACCCAATGTCGGCAAGTCCACCCTGTTCAACCGGCTGGTCGGCCGACGGCAGGCGATCGTCCACGATCTGCCCGGCGTGACCCGCGACCGCCTGGAAGGCGAAGGCAAGCTTGGCCATCTGCACTTCCGGGTGATCGACACGGCCGGACTGGATGTCGGCGCCGAGGACACCCTGGAGGGACGCCTGCGGGCCCAGACCCTAGCGGGGCTGGAGCAGGCCGATCTCGGCCTGTTCCTGTTCGACGCCCGTGCCGGTCTCACCCCCCTCGACCATGACGTCGCCAAGCTGCTGCACCGGACTAGGAAGCCGATCGTGCTGCTCGCCAACAAGTGCGAGGGGCGTCAGGCGGAGATCGAGGCCGCCGAGGCATGGTCCCTGGGCCTGGGCGAGCCGGTGCCGATCTCCGCGGAACATGGCGAGGGAATCGCCGATCTGTTCCAGGTGATCCTGAAGCACCTGCCCACTGCTGAGGAGGAAGCGGCCGAGGAAAGCGAGAGCGAGGACCAGCTGCCTCTACCCTCCTCCTTGGCGGACGAGCCTGCAGCGGCCAGCGGTCCGGAACTTGGATCCGACAAGGCCATCAAGCTGGTCATCGTCGGTCGGCCGAATGCGGGCAAGTCGTCGCTCATCAACCGGCTGATCGGCGACGACCGGCTGCTGACCGGACCGGAGCCCGGCCTCACCCGCGACTCGGTGGCGCTGGCCTGGACGCACCAGGGGCGCTCCTTCGAGCTGATCGACACGGCCGGGATGCGGCGCAAGGCGCGGATCGAGGAGCGGCTGGAACGGATGTCGGTCTCCGCGACCGTCCAGGCGCTCAAGTTCGCCCATGCCGCGGTGCTGGTGGTCGATGCGACCCAGCCGCTGGAGGTCCAGGACCTGACCATTGCCGACTTGGTGATCCGAGAAGGCCGGGCACTGGTGGTGGCGATCAACAAGTGGGACCTGATCGACGACCCGGCGGAGGCCCTGAAGAACATCCGCGCCCGCCTGGAGGACAAGCTGGCCCAGGTCCCGGGCATCGAGATGGTCACCCTGTCAGCGCGCACCGGAAGCGGCCTGAACCGGCTCCTGCCAGCGGTGGTCAAGACGGTGCAACGCTGGAACCGCCGGACCACCACCGCCAAGCTGAACCGCTGGCTGCAGATGGCCCTGCAGGATCACCAGCCGCCGCAGGTCGGCGGAAGGCGCCTGAAGATCCGGTTCATCACCCAGGCAGCCAGCCGGCCACCGACCTTCATCCTGTTCCAGAATCTCGATCCGGCGGACGTGCCGGACCATTATCTCCGCTTCCTGAGCAACAGCCTGCGCAAGGCCCTGGACCTGCCGGGCGTGCCGATCCGGATGCATGTCCGGCGCGGCGAGAACCCCTACAGCCGCGGCGACGACTGAAGCCGGACGACGTCGTTCCCGCCGGCGGGCTGTGCGAGCGTGGCGAGGATCAGAGCCGCCACTTCGGCGGATCCCGGCAGCTTCTCCCTGGATCCGCCCGGGTAGCGCCGCGTCTCGGTACGGGTGCCGGCGACCCTGCCGGGATCCACCAGCACGACCTCGACCCGGCTCTGGCGCAGTTCGGCGGCCCAGCTGCGCACCAGCGCCTCCAGCCCGGCCTTGGCGGCGGCCGCCATCCCAAAATAGGCCGGGGCACTGGCAGCGATGTCGCAGGTCAGGAAGATCGCCCGGCCCGTCTCGGAGACGCGCAGGAGCGTCTCGAAGGAACGGATCAGGTGCTGTGCCGCAATCACCTCGACCGCCAGGACCTTCTGCAGCTCGGTGGGATCGATGTGGGAGACGGGTGTCAGCGTTCCGGGCTCGCCGGCGGCATGGACCAGGAGGTCGATGCGGCCGAACCGCTCGAACAGCATCCCGCCCAGGGCATCGACATGCTCGCGCCTGGTGAGGTCGACCGGGGCCAGCACCGCAGGCTCCCTGCCAAGCGCCCGGATCTCGTCGTCCAGCTCCTCCAAGGCGCCCCGGGTGCGGCCGACCAGCACGACCCTGCCGCCCAGCCGCGCCGCCTCCAGGGCGACCGCCGCCCCGATCCCGCGCGAGGCGCCGGTGACAACCACCACACGCCCGGAAAGATCGGGAAGGCTCGACGGATCGGGCGTGGTCAAGCCACCGGCTCCACCGCCGATTCGGCAGCGGGCGCGGCATGCTCGGCACGCCCCTCGCCCCGGTTCACCGCGTCGCGCAGCGGCGTGGGATAATCGCCGGTGAAGCAGGCGTCGCAGAATTGCGGAGCAGCATTGTTACGGCTGGCCTCGCCGGTCGCCCGGTACAGCCCGTCGATCGACAGGAAGGCCAGGCTGTCCACGCCGATCAGCTCGGCCATCGCCTTCACGTCGTAGCGGGCCGCCAGCAGCTTCTCGCGCTCCGGCGTGTCGACGCCATAGAAGCAGGAATAGGTCGTGGGCGGGCTTGCGATGCGCATGTGCACCTCGCTGGCCCCGGCCGCCCGGACCATCTCGACGATCTTGGTCGAGGTGGTGCCGCGCACGATCGAATCGTCGACCAGCACCACGCGTTTGCCGTTCAACATCGAGCGGTTGGCGTTGTGCTTGAGCTTCACCCCCAGGTGCCGGATCGAATCGGTGGGCTCGATGAAGGTGCGGCCGACATAGTGGTTTCGGATGATCCCGAGCTCGAACGGGACCCCGCTCGCCTGGGCAAAGCCGATTGCCGCCGGCACGCCGCTGTCTGGGACCGGAACCACCAGGTCGGCCTCGACCGGGCTTTCCTTGGCCAGTTCCTCGCCGATCCGCTTGCGGACCTCGTAAACGCCACGGTTCTCCAGGACCGAATCCGGCCGGGCAAAGTAGACATACTCGAACACGCAGAAGCGCTGCGGCTGCTCGCGGAACGGGAAGAGGGAGCGGGGGCCTTTGTCGTCGATGATGATGAGTTCGCCCGGCGCCACGTCACGGACCAGCTCGGCGCCCATGATATCGAGCGCGACCGTCTCCGAGGCCAGCATCCAGCCGGATCCCAGCCGGCCCAGCACCAGCGGGCGGATGCCCAGTGGATCGCGCACACCGATCAGCGCGTCGGCGGAGAGCGCCACCAGCGACCAGGCACCCTCGATCTGGAACAGCGCGTCGGTGATCCGCTCCACCACGTCCTGGCGATGCGACCGCGCGATCAGGTGGACCAGGACCTCGGTGTCGGAAGTCGACTGGAACAAGGAGCCCTCGTTGACCAGGCGCTTCTTGAGCACCATGGCGTTGGTGAGGTTGCCGTTATGGGCGATCGCGAGGCCGCCGAAGGCATAGTCGGCATAGAGCGGCTGGACATTGCGCAGCTCCGACGCACCGGTGGTCGAATAGCGGACATGGCCGACCGCCGCCTGCCCGGGCAGGGTGTCGATCACCGAGCGCTTGCTGAAGTCGTCGTCGACCAGGCCGATCGCCCGGTGGCTGTAGAAGCGGCCCTTGTCCAGGCTGACGATGCCGGCAGCTTCCTGGCCACGGTGCTGCAGGGCGTGGAGGCCCAAGGCGGTGACGGCGGCGCCGTCGGCATGGCCCCAGACGCCAAAGCAGCCGCATTCCTCATGCAGCTTGTCGTCGTCGAAAGGTGCGGCGCGATCGTGCAAGGACATCGGTGCCAACTCACTCGCTCTCCTGCTGCTCGACCAGCCGCTCCATCGCGGATCGTGACGCAGCACCATAACCCTGTTCACCCGCCACCTGCGACGGCTTTCCGTCGAGCAGGCGGCGCGGGTCGGCGAGATCCTGCACGGCTCCCGCCCCCTTCTCGATCGCGCTGAAGCTCTTGTCGGCGAAGTCCGCCGGGAGAAGCCCGTCCACCAATCTAGCCGCGGTCTCCACTTCCGGGAGCAGCCAGGCCTGGGTGACCCATTCGGGATGGTCCTCCGCCGGCACCAGCCGGATGCTGACCAGATAGACCACCGCCACCACCAGCACACCGCGCGCCACGCCGAAGACCAGCCCGATCAGGCGATCAACACCGGAAAGCGCGCTGTCGTCGACCCCGCGCACGACGATCGAGGCGACGAGCTTGTAAATGATGAGCGGAACCAGAAACACAAGGACCAGGGTGATGGCGTCGACCACCAGGCTCTGCGCGACCGCATCCGCGATGATCGGCCGGACCGGGGTCCACAGCCAGAACGCGGTAAGGACGGCACCGCCCCAGGTCAGCAGGGTCATCAGCTCGCGCATGAAGCCCCGGGCCAGGGCCAGGATGGCGGAGATCAGCACGGTCGCGATCACCGCCAGATCGAGGGCGGTCAGTTCGGGGAGGCTGTCCATCATTCGACTCCGCTCCGGACCCGCGCCGTCCGCGCACGCACCGGCATCGGCGAGAACATCGCCATCAGATCGCCCACGTGGCGCACCGGCACCGTCCTGACGCCAGCGCCCTTGGCCATGGCCGGAACCGGGCCAATGACCTGGGTGAAGCCGAGCTTGGCCGCCTCGCGCACCCGGAGTTCGCTCTGCGTCACGTTGCGCACCTCGCCGCCCAGGCCGACCTCGCCGAAGAACACGGCTTTCTCCGGTGCTGGCCGGTCCAGGAGCGAGCCGATCAGCGCGGCGGCCACCGCCATGTCGGCGGCCGGCTCGACGACCCGCAGCCCGCCCGCCACGTTCAGGTAGACGTCCCGGCCGGAAAGCTCCAGCCCGCACCGGGCCTCGAGAACCGCCAGCAGCATCGCCAGCCGGTTGCCGTCCCAGCCGACCACGGCACGCCGCGGACTGCCGGGCGCGACATTGCCGACCAGGGCCTGGACCTCCAGGAGGACCGGACGGCTGCCCTCGATCCCGGCATAGACGGCCGAGCCGGCCAGCCCTTCCTCGCGCTCCGCCAGGAACAGGGCGGACGGGTTCGCCACCGGGACCAGCCCGCTCTCCTGCATCTCGAACACGCCGATCTCGTTGGCCGGTCCGAAGCGGTTCTTCACCGCCCGCAGGATCCGGAACTGATGGCCGCGCTCGCCCTCGAAGTAGAGGACGGTGTCGACCATGTGCTCCAGGACGCGCGGCCCGGCGATCTGGCCGTCCTTGGTGACGTGACCGACCAGGAGCACCGCCGTGTGCCGCGCCTTGGCGAAGCGGATCAGCGCGTCGGTGGAGGCGCGCAGCTGGGTGACGGTGCCAGGTGCCTGATCGAAACCGGCGGTGAACATGGTCTGGATGGAATCGACGATCAGCAGGTCGGGCGCCCGGCCGACCGACAGCGTCGTCAGGATATCGGCCACCGCGTTCTCGGCGGCCAGTTCCAGGCTGCTCTGGGTCACCCCCAGTCGCGCGGCTCGCAGGCGGACCTGATCGACCGACTCCTCCCCGGTGACATAGACGACCCGCTTGCCGGCCTGCGCGAGCCTGGCCCCGGCCTGCAGCACCAGGGTGGACTTGCCGATCCCGGGGTCGCCGCCGATCAGGAGGGCAGATGCCGGCACCAGCCCGCCGCCCAGCGCCCGGTCGAGTTCGTCGATGCCGGAGAGGATCCGGGGCGGTGGCGCCGTCTCGCCATCCAGGCCGACAAGGGCAACCTGGCGGCCACGACCGCGGGTCGCGGCGGCGCTGCCGGTTCCCTTGGGCTGCACGGTCTCCTCGACCAGGCTGTCCCAGGCGCCGCAGTCGTCGCAGCGGCCATGCCAGCGCGCCGTCACCGCCCCGCAGGACTGGCACACGAAGCGGCGTTCGATGCGCGCCATCACGAACCTCCCGACGGACTCTGCCGGACGATGCTCAGCGCTTGCCGACCACGATGGGCCCGTCGGCGCGGCCATGGATGAACTGGTCGACATGCTCGTTGCCCGACCGGTCGAGATCGTCGACCGACCCGAACCAGATCACCTTTCCCTGGTAGAGCATGGCGACATAGTCCGCGATCTTGCGGACCGAAGCCATGTCGTGGGTGATCGAGAGGGCCGTGGCGCCCATCGCGCGGGTGATGGTCCGGATCAGTTCGTTGATCACGTCGGCCATGATCGGGTCGAGCCCGGTGGTCGGCTCGTCGAAGAAGATGATTTCCGGCTTCAGCGCCACGGCTCGGGCGAGGCCGACCCGCTTCTGCATGCCGCCCGACAGTTCCGCCGGCATCAGGTCGGCGACGTCGGGCGACAGGCCGACCTTCTCCAGGTTTTCGACGGCGATCCGCTTGGCCTCGGCCTTGCCGATCTTCTCGCGCGCCTGCACCCCGAAGCTGACGTTCTGCCAGACCGGCAGGGAGTCGAACAGCGCCCCGCCCTGGAACAGCATCCCGAACTTGTGGCGGATCTCCGCCAGTTCCTTCCCCGAGGCCCCGACGACCTCGGTGCCGTCGACCTTGATCGACCCGGAGTCGGCGGACATCAGGCCCAGGATGCATTTCAGGAGCACCGATTTGCCGGTGCCGGAGCCGCCGATGACGACCACCGAACTGCCGGCGGGGACGTCCAGGTCGACGCCCTGCAGCACCTTCTTCGGTCCGAAGGACTTGTACAGGCCGCGAACCGCGATCTTGGAGGGTGCTTGGGTCATCGGGTGAAGAAGATCTCGGTCATGATGTAGTCGAAGACCAGGATCAGGATGGCGCCGGTCACCACCGCCTGGGTGGTGGCGAGGCCGACGCCCTGGGCGCCGCCGCGACTCTGGTAGCCGTGCCAGCAGCCCATCAGCGTGACGATGAAGCCGAACACCGCGGCCTTGGCCAGGCCGACCAGCACGTCCTGCGCTTCCAGGTAGAGCCAGGTCTGATCCATGTAGGCGTAGGGGCTGAAGCCCAGCTTGCTGACCCCGACCAGGAAGCCGCCGAACACGCCGATCACGTCGGCGACCATCACCAGCAGCGGCAGCATCAGGGTGCCGGCCAGCAGGCGCGGGAAGATCAGGTAGCGCTGGGGATCGGTGGAGAGCGTGGTAAGCGCGTCGATCTGCTCGGTCACCCGCATGGTGCCGAGCTCGGCCGCCATGGCGGCGCCGACCCGGCCAGCCACCATCAGCCCGGCCAGCACCGGCCCGAGCTCCCGGGTGAGCGAGACGACGACGATGGTCGCCACCGCCGATTCCGCCTCGAACCGGGCGAAGCCGGTGTGCGACTGCAGGGCCAGCACCATGCCGGTGAAGATCGCGGTAAGCCCCACCACCGGCAGCGAGTAGAAGCCGATATCCACCATCTGGCGCAGGATCTGCGCCGGGTACCAGGGGCCGATCAATCCCCGGGTGATGGAGACGAGGGCAAAGGATACGAGCGCACCCACATGCTGGCAGAGATCGAGAACAGCCGCCCCGATCTGACGCAACGGATTCAAGCACCACCTCCAACATAGCGGCGCTCGATGCGCGACCCCAGCCTGACCAGCAGCTCGTAGGGAATCGTCCCGGCCGCGGCGGCGTAGCGGTCGACTGCCCCGGCACCGGCCAGGACCTCGACCGGCGTGCCGGGGCGCACCTGGCCGTCCAGCGCGGTCACGTCGATCGTGACGAGATCCATCGAGATACGGCCAACGACCGGCACGTCCATTCCCGCCACTTTCACGGTGATCCTGCCGCCGGCGGCCCGCAGGAGGCCGTCGGCGTAACCAATCGGCAGGGTGGCGATGCGCGTTCCCCTGGCGACCTGATGCGTGGCACCGTAGCCCACGGTGCCCGGCGCCTCAACATCGTGGACCTGAATGACCCTAACCATCAGCCGGACCACCGGCTTCAGGGCGACCGGCCTGTCCGCCACCGGCTGCGCGCCGTAGAGCGCGATGCCCGGGCGGACCAGGTCGAAATGGAAGCGCTTGCCCAGAAGGATTCCCGACGACGCGGCCAAGCTGGCCGGGGCTGCCGGCAGCAGCGCGCGCATCGCCTGGAAGGCCTGGTGCTGGGTCTCGTTCAGCGGATGGCCCGGCTCGTCCGCCACGCCCAGATGGCTCAGCACCAGCACGAGGTCGATGCCTTCCAGGTCCAGGTCGCCCAGATCCTTCGCGTCGAACCCCAGCCGGCACATGCCGGTGTCGAGCTGGATGGCCGCCGGCAGCCGGCGTCCCAGGTCAGCGGCGGTTGCGCGCCAGCGCGCCAGCTGGGACGGGTCGTTCAGCGCCGGCAGGATCCGGGCCTGGGCGAGTTCGCGCTCGGCACCCCAGCCAGGGCCGCCCAGCAGGAAGATCCGGGCGTCCGGCTGGCTTTGGCGTAAGGCCAGCGCCTCGTCGCTGGTGGCCACGAAGAAGGTCTGGCAGCCATCCGCCGCCAGCGCGCCCGCCACCTGGACGGCCCCCAGCCCGTAGCCGTCCGCCTTCAGCACGCCCGCCACTTCCGCCGACGGAGCGAGGTCCATCAGCAGCCGGCGGTTGGCGACGATCGCGTCGAGATCCACCTCGAGCAGGGGCCGGTCGCTGGTGAAGACCGGCTCAGAACGGTGGCGCATCGCTGTAGTCGATCATCTCGGGGTTGCGGAACCGGCCGTACTGCGCGTCGAACTGCAGGGTCACCGTGCCGATCGAGCCATGGCGGTGCTTGGCGACGATCACGTCGGCCTTGTTGGCGCTCTTCTCCATCCGCTCGTGCCACTCGGCGTAGCGGGCGTTGTACTTGTCGCGGTCCTCGCCTTCCCGCTGCATCGGCTCGGAGCGGGACAGGTAATATTCCTCGCGGAACACGAACATCACCACGTCGGCATCCTGCTCGATCGATCCCGATTCGCGCAGGTCCGAGAGCATCGGCCGCTTGTCCTCGCGCTGCTCGACGGCGCGGGAGAGCTGCGAGAGCGCCAGGACCGGGATGTTCAGTTCCTTGGCGATCGCCTTCAGCCCCTGGGTGATCTCGCTCACCTCCTGGACGCGATTGGCCTGCGAGGCCGTGCTGCCGCGCAGAAGCTGCAGGTAGTCGACCACCAGCACGGACAGGCCGTGGCGACGCTTCAGGCGGCGGGCGCGGGTGCGGACTGCCTGGATGCTGAGCGCCGGCGTGTCGTCGATATAGAGCGGGCGGCGGGCCAGTTCCTGGCTGGCCACCACCAGGCGCTTCCAGGCATCCTCGTCGAGCATGCCCCGGCGCAGCTCGTCCGACGGGATCCTGGATTCGGCGGAAAGAAGCCGGGTCGCCAGCTGCTCGGCCGACATCTCCAGCGAGAACACGCCGACCGGGTAGAGCTTGTTCTCGTCCTCGTCGTCCATCGACGTCGCCGCGGAATTGGCGGCGATGGTGACCGCCAGGGCGGTCTTGCCCATGGAGGGACGGCCGGCCAGGATCAGCAGGTCGGATGGCTGCAGCCCGCCCAGCTTGTCATCCAGCCCCTGCAGGCCGGTCGGCACGCCGGTGACCCGGCCGGCCTTCTTGAAGGCATCCTGGACCAGGTCGACCGCGGCGGTGATCACGTTGGTGAACGGCCGGAAACCGCCTTCGGCGGCGCCCGCCTCGGCCAGGCGGAACAGCTTCTGCTCGGCTTCCTCGATCTGCTCGCGCCCGGGCGCCGTTTCCGACTTGTCGTGGGCGCGGTTGACCACCTCGGTGCCGACGTCGATCAGGCCGCGCTTGAGCGCCAGGTCGTGGATCTGCTCGGCATAGTGGCCGACGTCCAGCACCGCCTCGGCGGCGCGCGCGAGCTTGGCGAGGTACTTGGCCCCCTCCATGCCCTTGAGCGCCTCGTCGTCCTCGAACAGGAGCTTGAGGGTCACCGGGTCGGCCAGCAGGCCGCGCTCGATCCGCTGGGCGCACATCGCCCAGATCCGGGCATGGACCGGCTCGTAGAAATGCTCGGCGGTCAGGAACTCGGCGGCCCGGTGGAACGCCTCGTTGTCGACGAGGATCCCGCCCAGAACCGCCTGCTCCGCCTCCAGATTGTGCGGGCGGACGCGGAACGCGGGCTCGTTGTCCTGCCCGTGCGGCAGCGGTGCGATCATGATCTCGGCCATGGGCGATCTCTACCAGGGGCAGGCCACAGGTGCGAGGCCGCTACGGCCACAAAGCCGCATCAGGCAACCCTGGCCTGAACGCAGCGCATGGCTGGCGATGGAGGGCTCAGCCCTCCATCTTGAGCGCCGCCAGGAAGGCTGCCTGCGGGATCTCCACCTTGCCAATGGAGCGCATGCGCTTCTTGCCGGCCTTCTGCTTCTCCAGCAGCTTGCGCTTGCGGGTGACGTCACCGCCGTAGCAGCCGGCGATCACGTCCTTGCGGAACGGCTTGATCGTCTCGCGCGCGATCACCTTCGCCCCGATCGCCGCCTGGATGGCGATCTGGATGTTCTGCCTGGGGATCAGCTCCTTGAGCCGCTCGCACAGGGCGCGGCCCCGGGTCTCGGCAGCGGAGCGGTGCACGATCAGCGCCAGGCTGTCGACCGGATCGCCGTTGATCAGGATCGACAGCTTGACGAGGTCGCTCTCCTCGTAGTCACCCAGCTGGTAGTCGAAGCTGGCATAGCCGCGGCTGAGCGACTTCAG
Source organism: Geminicoccus roseus DSM 18922 (assembly GCF_000427665.1). Classification (NCBI taxonomy): domain Bacteria; kingdom Pseudomonadati; phylum Pseudomonadota; class Alphaproteobacteria; order Geminicoccales; family Geminicoccaceae; genus Geminicoccus; species Geminicoccus roseus. Next base: position 3,857,598 of record NZ_KE386572.1, on the reverse strand, counting down.
CCGGTCGTAGAAGTCGTACACCACCTCGCCGAGCGGCAGGTTGTAGACGACCATCGCCCGGGTGCCGACATAGGTCAGCTCCACCTGACGGCCGCGCTTCTCGCTGCACAGGCCGAGGATCGCGCCCAGATACTCGTCCGGCACCAAGATGGTGGCCTTGATCCAGGGCTCCTCGATGAACTCGATCTTGGTCACTTCCGGATAGTCGGCCGGGTTGTGCATCTGGTGCACGTCGCCGCCGGTCAGGTGGACCTTGTAGATGACCGAGGGCGCGGTGACGATCAGGTCGAGGTCGAACTCGCGGTCCAGCCGCTCCTGGACGATCTCCAGGTGCAGCAGGCCCAGGAAGCCGCAGCGGAAGCCCGGCCCCAGCGCCAGGGACTGCTCGGGCTCGTAGGCGAAGCTGGAATCGTTCAGGCGCAGCTTGGCCAGGCTCTCGCGCAGGTTGCCGAACTCGGCGGTGTCGGTCGGGAACATCGAGCACCAGACCACCGGCTGGGAAGGCCGGAAGCCAGGCAGCGGCTCGGCTGCTGGCCGCTTCTCCTCGGTGATGGTGTCGCCGACCTGGGCGTCCGCCAGTTCCTTGATGCTGGCGGTCAGGAAGCCGACCTCGCCCGGCCCGAGCGAGGCGACCTCGACCTTCTTGGGCGTGAACACGCCGACCCGGTCCACCGGGTGTACGGCGCGGGTACCCATCATCTGGATGCGGGTGCCCTTGGTGATGGTGCCCTCGCGGATTCGGATCAGCACCACCACGCCCAGATAAGCGTCGTACCAGCTGTCCACGACCAGCGCGCGCAGCGGCGCCTCGGCATCGCCGGTCGGCGGCGGCACCTGCCGGACCACCGCCTCCAGCACCTCGCCCACGCCCTGGCCGGTCTTGGCCGAGATCATCAGCGCCTCGGAAGCGTCAAGGCCGATGATGTCCTCGATCTGCGCCTTGACCCGGTCGGGCTCGGAGGCCGGCAGGTCGACCTTGTTGAGCACCGGGACCAGTTCGAGGTCGGCGTCGATCGCCTGGTAGGCGTTGGCCAGCGTCTGCGCTTCCACCCCCTGGGTGGCGTCGACCAGCAGGATGGCGCCCTCGCAGGCGCGCATCGACCGCGACACCTCGTAGGAGAAGTCGACATGGCCGGGCGTGTCGATGAGGTTGAAGACGTAGTCCAGGCCGTCCTTCGCCTTGTAGGCGAGGCGGACGGTCTGCGCCTTGATGGTGATGCCGCGCTCGCGCTCGATGTCCATGCTGTCGAGCACCTGGCTCGTCATCTGGCGCGCCTGCAGCCCGCCGCACAGCTCGATGAAGCGGTCGGCGAGCGTGGACTTGCCGTGGTCGATGTGAGCCACGATGGCGAAGTTGCGGATGCGGGCGAGGTCGGTCATGGAAGCCTGAGCAGACGAGGGGCCGCCGCTATGTGCACGCGGAACGGCCGCAAGCCAAGCCCCTCGCCCCAAATCGGGCCGTGCAGACGTCCTGCCCGGCCCGATTTCGCCGGTTCAGCGGCTGGCGGCACGCTCCGCGTCGTATTTCTGCCGCATCGCATCCACCGCCTGGCTCTGCTTCTCGGCCAGCTCGGTGCGCACCGCCCCTGCCCGCTCCGCGGCCTGCAGCGTCGAGTGCGCCTGGCCCTGGAAGCGCGGCATCACGTGCTGGGCGATCAGGTCGTAGCTGAGCTTGGTGGCCACCGGATTGGCCCATTCATGAGCCAGCATCAGATAGGCGCCGAAACCGCCATTCGACTGCTTCCAGAGCCGCTCGATCTGGCCGGTCACCATGTCCGGCGTGCCGACCGCGCCCAGGCCGGTCTCGTTCACGAGGTCGATCATCTCGCGCACGGTGCGCCCGGGCACCGCCATCTGCGGGAAGGCAGCCACCGACTGGAAGTAGTGGAACCACTGCTCGATGCCGTACTCGACGTCCTTGTAGGCCTGCTCGGTGGTCTCCGCGGCATGGACCAGGCCGACCAGGCGCCACTTGGAGCGGTCGACGGTGGTGCCGGCCCGCGCCGCGCACTCCTCCATCACGCCCCAGTGGAGGGCCAGGGCGTCATAGCCCGCCGCCATGGTGGCACCGATCGACAGAAGGCCGCAGCCATAGCGGCCGGCCAGGCGCGGGCCGGAAGGCGAAGCCACCGCCGCCACCGCGACATCGAACAGCGGGTTGGAATAGGGGCGCAGGTGCAGGCGCGCCTCGCGCAGGTCCCAGCGCTCGTTCCTGAAGGTCACCGGCTCCTCGGTGGTGAGCAGGCGCATGATGACGTCCAGGCTCTCCTCGAGCAGCCGCCGGGTGTCGGCCTGGTCGATGCCGATCATCTGGGCGTCAGTCGGCAGAGCTCCCGGCCCCACCCCCAGCATCACCCGGCCATGGGTCAGGTGATCCAGCATCACGATGCGCTCGGCCACCCAAAGCGGGTTGTGATAGGACAGGCTGACGACGCCGGTGCCGAGCTTGATCCGCCGGGTCCGCTCGGCGGCGGCGGCGATGAAGATCTCCGGCGAGGCGATGATCTCGCTGCCGGCGGAATGATGCTCGCCGAACCACGCCTCGTCATAGCCCAGGGCATCCAGGTGCTCGACCAGTTGCAGGTCGCGCTGCAGTGCCAGCGTAGGATTGACGCCGGCGGCGTGGAACGGCGCCATGAAGACGCCGAAACGGAGCCTGTCGTTCATGTTCTGGATGCTTCCCTGACGAAACCATGATTGGCGCCCTATGAGCGCGGGCGGCATCCAAACGCCCATGGCTCCGGGCGGCAAGCGGTTTCGGCCATGCAGCAGCCTCGCGCGACGACGAGACACCGCATGGCCAGGAAGCGTTCCGGTCAGCCGCGCAGGGTGGCGCCGGTCGCCTTGACGACGCTCGCGACGATCTTCTGGGAAGCCGCCTCGATCATCTCCTCGGTCAGGGTACGGTCCTGCGACTGCAGCCGCACGCCGATCGCCACCGACTTGCGGCCATCCCCGAGCGCCGCGCCACGATAGACGTCGAACACCGACACGTCCCGCACCAGCTGCTTCTCCGCCTGGCGGATCGCCTTGAGGAGGGCGTCCACCGCCACCGCCTCGTCGACGACGAAGGCGAAGTCGCGCTCGACCGCCTGGTAGGGAGAGGCATGCAGAGGTCCCCGGCTCCGCCCGGCCTTGGCACGCGGCTTGGGCAGGCTGTCCAGGTCGAACTCGAAGGCCATGACCGGCAGGTCGATCCCGGCCTTGGCCAGGATCGCCGGATGGACCTCCCCGAACGACGCCAGCACCTGGGGACCGAGCCGCACCCGGCCGGAGCGGCCCGGATGGAACCAGTCGGGCGCATCGGCGCTGACCTGGGCCGTGTCGACCTTGGCACCGGCGGCGGCCAGCAGGGCCAGCACATCGGCCTTCACGTCGAACAGGTCGACGTTGCGGGCCGGCTCCGCCCAGTGCCGGCCGCGCATTTCCCCAAAGCGCAGGCCGGCGCAGGACCGGCACTGCTGCCCGGGCTCGGCGGCGATGAAGCGCGGCCCCACCTCGAACAGCCCGCCCGAGCGGAAGCCGCGATCCGCGTTGCGGCGGACCGCATCCAACAGATTGGGCAGGATCGAGGGGCGCAGGGCCGCCAGGTCGGCGTGGATCGGGTTGCGCAGGAGGATCGGGGCCTCGGCGCCAAAGCGCCTGGCCTGTGCTTCCGGCATGAACGTCCAGGTGACCGCTTCCAGGAGGCCGCGCGCGGCAGCCAGCCGGCGCACGTCGGTGCGGCGGCGCTGCTCCGGCGTCACCACCGGCGCGGCGACTGCGGCGGTGCGCGGCACCGAGACCGGCGGGATATGGTCGTAGCCGTGCAGGCGGGCGACCTCCTCGACGATGCAGGCCTCGGTGGACACGTCATGCCGCCACGACGGCACGCCGATCTCGTAGAGGTCGGGGCCGCCCTCGATGGTGAAGCCCAGCGCCTTCAGGCCTCGCTCCATCTCGTCGCGCTCGACCGTGATTCCGGCCAAGCGCGCGATCTGCGCGGTATGGAAGGCGACGGTGGCATGGGTCTCCGGCACCTTGCCGGTGACCTCGACCGGGCCGGCCCGGCCGCCGCAGAGCTCCTGGATCAGACGGGTGGCGAACTCGGTGGACGGCAGCACCAGCTCAGGATCGATGCCGCGCTCGAAGCGGGTGCGGGCGTCGCTGTCGATGCCCAGGCGGCGGCCGGTCTCGGCGGTGCGCAGCGGGTCGAACAGGGCGACCTCGAGCACCACGTCGGTGGTGGCCTCGTCGCAGCTGGTCGAGACACCGCCGACCACGCCGGCCAGGCTGACCACGCCGGTGTCGTCGCAGATCACCGTCATGCCGGCGGCCAGCGTGTGGGTCCTGCCGTCCAGCCCTTCCAGGGTCTCGCCGTCGACGGCCTCGCGCAGGCGCAGCTCGCCCTTGAGCTTGTTGCGATCGAACACGTGCAGCGGGCGGCCGAGGTCGAAGGTCAGGTAGTTGGTGATGTCCACGAGGGTGGAGATCGGGCGCAGGCCGATTGCGGTCAGGCGGCGCGCCAGCCAGGCCGGGCTCGGGCCGTTGGCGACGCCCCGGATGGTGCGGGTGACGAACAGCGGGCAGGCCTGCTCATTGCCGGGCGCGAAGTCGAAGCTGGTGCGGGTGGCAGCATCGGTCGACGGCGCCACCGGCTCGAAGTCGCGGGACTTCAGGCGGCCGAGGCCGGCAGCGGCGAGGTCGCGGGCAATGCCCAGGACACCGAAGCAGTCGGCGCGGTCCGGCGTCACCTTCAGCTCGATGACCGGCCCCTCGATGCCGAGCGCCGCCACGGCCGGCGTCCCGACCTCCGGGGCGTCCGGCAGGTCGATGATCCCGTCATGGTCCTCGCCCAGGCCCAGCTCGCGCCAGGAGCACATCATGCCCTCGGAGGGCACCCCGCGGATGCTGGCCTTGGTTAGGGTGTCGCCGGTGGCCGGCACCACCAGGCCAGGCGTCGCCAGGATGCCGCGCAGGCCGGCGCGCACGTTGGTGGCACCGCAGACCACGCTGTGCATGCCGGCGCCGGAGCGCACCTTGAGCGCCCAGAGCCGGTCCGCCTGCGGATGGCGCTCGGCCTCGACGATCTCGGCGACCTGGAAGCCTTCCAGCGCCGCGCCGGGATCGCTGATCGCCTCGACCTCCAGGCCGAGATCGGTGAGCTTGGTGGCGATCGTCTCGACATCCGCCTCGGTGTCGAGATGTTCTTTCAGCCAGGGGAGCGTGAGCTTCATCGGGACAGACCGGCGCTGAGCGAGGGGACATCGAGCGGCAGGAAGCCGTAATGCTTCAGCCAGCGGAGATCGGCCTCGAAGAAGGTACGGAGGTCGGGGATGCCGTATTTGAGCATGGCGATCCGGTCGATGCCCATGCCGAACGCGAAGCCCTGCCACTCGTCGGGATCGAGGTTCACCGCGCGCAGGACCTTGGGATGGACCATGCCGCAGCCCAGGATCTCCAGCCAGTCGCTGCCCTCGCCCACGACCAGTTCGCCCTGGCCGCGCTTGCAGCCGATGTCCATCTCGGCGGACGGCTCGGTGAACGGGAAATAGGACGGGCGGAACCGCACCGGGATCCGGTCGCTCTCGAAATAGGTGCGCACGAAGTCGATCAGGCAGCCCTTGAGATGGCCCATATGGGTGCGCCGGTCGATCAGCAGGCCTTCGACCTGATGGAACATCGGCGTGTGGGTCATGTCGCTGTCGACCCGGTAGGTGCGGCCGGGCGCGATGATCCGGAACGGCGGCTTGCCCGCCAGCATGGTGCGGATCTGCACCGGGCTGGTGTGGGTGCGCAGGAGGAGAGGCGCGCCGTTCTGCTCGGCCTCGAGGTAGAACGTGTCGTGCATCTGCCGGGCGGGATGCTCCTTCGGCAGATTGAGCGCCTCGAAATTGTGGAAGTCGTCCTCGACGTCGGGCCCCTCGGCGACCGAGAAGCCCATGTCGGCGAAGATCGCGACGATCTCGTCGGTGACCTGGCTGACCGGGTGCAGGCGGCCCTGCTGCTCCTCGCGGACCGGCAGGGTCACGTCGACCCGCTCGGCCTGCAGGCGGGCGTCGAGAGCGGCGGCCTGGAGACCGGCCTTGCGCCCGGCGATCTCCGCGTCCAGCCGGTCCTTCAGCTCGTTGATCTGGCGGCCCGCCTCCCTGCGGCTGTCGGCGTCCATCGAACCCAGCTGCTTGAGCAGGCTGGTGACGGCGCCCTTCTTGCCCAGATAGGTGACGCGGACCTCGTCCAGGGCACGCAGGTCGGCGGCGGTGCCGATCGCGGCCAGGGCTTGATCGCGCAGGCTCTCGACGTCGAGGGTCATGTTCGGTTCCGGGGCGTTGATCCGGGAAGAAATGCAAAAAGGGGCCAATGGCCCCTCTTCGGTCGCTCGATGAAGCGTGCATCGGCCAGACGAGGCGGCCCGCCAGGGGCCGCCCTGCCATCAGGCGGCGAGGGCACCCTTCGCCTGAGCGACGATGCCGGCAAACGCGGCCGCATCGTGCACGGCGATGTCGGAGAGAACCTTGCGGTCGAGCTCGACGCCGGCCAGCGACAGGCCATGGATCAGGTTGCCGTAGGTCAGGCCTTCCTGACGCGCCGCGGCGTTGATCCGCTGGATCCACAGAGCGCGGAAGTCGCGCTTCTTGTTCCGGCGGTCGCGGTACGCGTACTGGAGCGCCTTCTCCATCGACTGCATGGCGGTACGAATGCAGGTGGACCGCCGGCCGCGATGGCCCTTGACCTGGTCCAGGACCTTCTTGGTCCTGGCGTGGGAGGTGACCCCCCGCTTGACGCGCGCCATGTTCAGCGACTCCGCAACGAAATAAAGTGGATCAGGCGTACGGCATCATCAGCTTGACGAGATGCGCGTCGCCAGGCTCGAGGTAGCCGGTGGCACGGGCGCGCACCTTGGCGGTCTTGGCCTTTGCGGTCAGGCAGTGGCGATGATTCGCACCACCATGCTTGACCTTGCCAGAGGCGGTGAAGCTAAAGCGCTTCGCGGCACTCCGCTTGGTCTTCATCTTCGGCATGAACTGCTCCGGGCACAACAAAAGCCACGGCGGCGAAAACGCCACCGTCCGTGGCGGCGGGTGATAGCCGAACTGGAGGCGCGACGCAACCGCTCTTGGCGAGGTTCGCGTCATGCGCCGATCGCCGCATCATCATGACCCGGCCATTGTCCGGGAGCGAGGCCAGATGCACAAGAGCGGCCGGGTGCATCAGCGACATGCAAAGAGAGGCCATGCCGATCGGTTCGATTCCCCGCCCTGGCATCGACGAGGAGCGCATCCGCCGCCTCGTCCACGGCTTCTACGCAGCCGTGCGCGACGACGACCTGATCGGCCCGCTGTTCCTGCGCGAGATCCAGGCGGAGCGCTGGCCCGCCCACCTGGACAAGATGTGCGCGTTCTGGTCGTCGGTCCTCCTGCGCACCGACCGCTATGACGGACGGCCCCTGTCGCCGCATCTGCGGATGGCGGAGCTGGCGGATGCGCATTTTGCCCGCTGGCTGGAACTGTTCCGCCGCACCGCCACCCAGGTATTCGATCCACCGGCGGCGGCGGCCGTGGCCGGCCATGCCGAGCGGATCGCCCAGAGCTTCCGGATGTCGATCGCCTTCCATCGCGGCCGGGATGCCGGAGCGGTCCAGCCTTTGCCCTGACCCGCCCGGCCGCATTTTCCTGAATAAGGCTCAGAAGTCGGCGGGAGCGTCCACGCCGGAGCCCTGCAGCGCCCCGCGGATCGCGTCCTTCAGGCGCAGCAGTCCCTCCTCCGAGGTCGCCTCGGCGCGCGCCACCAGCACTGCCTGGGTGTTGGAGGCGCGCAGCAGCCACCAGCCGTCCGGGGTGTCCACCCGCACGCCGTCGATGTCGTTCACCTTGGCGCCCTTGCTGGCCAGCGTCTGCTTGACGTGCTGGATCGCCCCGAACTTGATCTCGTCCTCGCAGTCGAAGCGGATCTCGGGCGTGGCGATCACCGACGGCATGGCGTCCCGCCAGTCCTTCAAGGTCCGCCCGCTGCGCGAGAGGATGTCGAGCAGGCGCACGGCGACGTAGAGGGCGTCGTCATGGCCGTAAAACTTGTGCTTGTAGAAGATATGCCCGCTCATCTCGCCGGACAGCGGGGCATCCTCCTCCAGCATCTTGTCCTTGATCAGCGAATGGCCGGTCTTCCACATGATCGGCCGGCCACCCAGCCGGGTGATCTCGTCGAACAGGCCCTTGGACGACTTGATGTCGGCGATCACGGCGGCGCCGGGCATCTCGGGCAGGATGTCGGCGGCCAGGATCTGCAGGATCTGGTCGCCCCAGACGATCCGGCCGGTGGAATCGACCACGCCGATCCGGTCGCCGTCGCCATCGAAGCCGATGCCGATCTCGGCGCCGGAGGAATTCACCCGCTCGATCAGGTCGACCAGGTTCTCCGGCACGGTCGGGTCGGGATGATGGTTGGGGAAGCGGCCATCGACCTCGGCGAACAGGCATTCGTGCTTGCCGGGCAGCCGCGCCACCAGCGCGGTCATGGCCGGTCCGGCGGCGCCGTTGCCGGCATCCCAGACGGCATGGATCGGGCGGTCGCCCTGATAGTCCTTGGCGAGCCGCGCGACATAGTCGTCGAAGATCGAGACCTCCTCGATCCTGCCCTTGCCGCTCTCGTAGTCGCCCGCATCGATCAGGCGGCCGAGCTCGCGGATGCCCTCGCCGAAGAAGGAATGCTTGCCCAGCATCATCTTGAACCCGTTATGGGTCGGCGGATTGTGCGATCCGGTGATCTGCAGGCCGCCATCGGTGCCAAGATGATGGACCGCGAAATACAGCATCGGGGTGGGGCCCAGCCCCACCGCCGCGACATCGACGCCCGACGCGGTGATGCCGCGGATCACCGCGGCGACCATGTCGGGCGAGCTCAGGCGCCCGTCATAACCGACGGCGACCTTCTGGCCGCCCTTGCGGCGCACCACCGTGCCGAAGGCACGGCCGATCGCCTCGGCATCCTGCGGGAACAGGGTTTCCCCAACGATCCCGCGAATGTCGTACTCGCGCAGGATCGACGGATGCAGCTTGTGTCCGGCCATGACAGGCTCCTGATTTTCTTGAGGCGTGGGCTCAGGCGGGACCGACCTGGGGCCGGCCGATGCTGGTGTAGGAGAAGCCGCGCTGGGCGACCTCGGCCGGGTTGAAGATGTTGCGCAGGTCGATGATCCGCGGGTGCGCGACCAGTTCGCGGACCCGGTCCAGGTCGAGGCCGCGGAACTCGTTCCACTCGGTCAGCACCACGATCGCATCCGCCCCCTCGACCGCGTCGTAAGGGTCCTGCGCCCAGGTCACCTCGGGCAGCAGCTTCTCGGCCTCCTTCTTGCCCTCGGGGTCGTAGGCGCGGATCACCGCCCCCTCGCCTTTCAGCGACGGCAGCACGACCAGGGAGGGCGCGTCGCGCATGTCGTCGGTGTTGGGCTTGAAGGTCACCCCCAGCACCGCGATGGTCTTGCCGGCGACGGTGCCGCCCATCGCGTCGACGATCTTGCGCACCATCTTGCGCTTGCGCATCTCGTTGACGGTGATGGTGTTCTCGACGATCCGCAGGTCGACGCCGTTCTGCTCGGCGGTGCGCACCAGCGCCAGCGTGTCCTTGGGAAAGCAGGAGCCGCCATAGCCCGGGCCGGCATGCAGGAACTTGCGGCCGATCCGGCCGTCCAGCCCCATGCCGCGCGCCACCTCGTTCACGTCGGCGCCGACCCGCTCGCACAGGTCCGCCATCTCGTTGATGAAGGTGATCTTGGTCGCCAGGAAGCTGTTGGTGGCGTACTTGATCAGCTCCGAGGTCTCGAGGCTGGTGAACAGGATCGGCACCTCGATCGTGTTCAGCGGCCGGTAGCAGCCGACCATCGCCTCGCGCGCGGCGGCGCTCTCCACGCCGCAGACCACCCGGTCCGGACGCATGAAGTCCTCGATCGCCGAGCCCTCGCGCAGGAACTCGGGATTGGAGGCGATGTCGATCTGCAGGTCCGGGCGGACCCGCTGGAACAGCTCCTTGAGCTTGCGGCCGGTGCCGACCGGGACGGTCGACTTGGTGACGACGACGGTGGGCTCCTTGAGCGCCTTGGCGATCGCCTCGCCGGCGGCGAACACATAGGTCAGGTCGGCATGGCCGTCGCCGCGCCGGGTGGGGGTGCCCACGGCGATGAAGATCGCCTCCTTGTCGAGCACGCCCTCTTCCAGCGAGGTCGTGAAGGTCAGGCGGCCCGCCTTGACGTTCTTCTCGACCATGGCGTCGAGGCCCGGCTCATAGATCGGGATGCCGCCTGCCTCGAGCATGGCGATCTTCTTGGGGTCCACGTCGATGCAGGTCACATCGTGGCCGAACTCGGCGAAGCAAGCACCAGACACGAGGCCGACATAGCCCACGCCGATCATCGCGATGCGCATGCACGTCTCCAGATAGGGTCAAGAATGCAGGTCGACCGGCCGGCGGTCAGCGATAGCGGGACAGGATGGCGCGGACGCCGTCGGCCAGTTCGGGACGCTGCAGTGCAGCAGCGACCACCGCCTCGACGTAGCCCAGTTTGTCGCCACAGTCATAGCGGCCGCCGCGATATACCGCAGCGTGGAACGGCGAATGGCCGATCAGCTTCTGCATGGCGTCGGTCAGCTGGATCTCGTTGCCGGCCCCGCGCTCGCCCCTTGCCAGATGCTCGAACACCTCCGGCACCAGCACGTAGCGGCCGATGATCGAGAGCCTCGACGGCGCGTCCTCGGGCTTGGGCTTCTCGACCATCCCGGTGACCTCGATCAGCTCGCCGTCTTCCTTGCCGGTGGCGATGATGCCGTAGCGGCTGGTGTGCTCGGCCGGGACCTCGACCACCGAGATCACGCTGCCGCCGGTCTTCTCGTGCAGGCGGCAGAGGTCGACCAGCGGGGCCGGGTCGGACAGCAGCAATTCGTCGACCAGCAGCACGGCGAACGCCTCGTCGCCGACGATGTGGCGGGCGCACCAGACCGCGTGGCCCAGCCCCTTGGGCTCCTGCTGGCGGGTGTAGATGACCTCGCCGGCGGTGGGGACCGCCTTCTCCAGCTCTTCCAGCTGCTCGGCCTTGTTCTTGCGCTGCAGCGTGTCGAACAGCTCGTAGGCGCGGTCGAAATGGTCCTCGATCAGCACCTTGCCGCGCCCCGTCACGAACACGAAGCGCTCGATCCCGGCAGCGGCCGCCTCCTCGAAGGCATACTGGATCACCGGCTTGTCGACGACCGGGAGCATTTCCTTCGGCAGGACCTTGGTGGCGGGCAGCATGCGGGTGCCCTGCCCCGCCACCGGAAATACCGCGGTACGGATACGTGCCATTGATCCTCGCTCGCCCATGGGAACGGGCGCCTGATGGTTCATCCTCCCGAGGGTGCTTTTGCACCGGCGGGTACGCGCGTAACGCTCATAGCGTCGTGACAGTTGCATCTTCAATAACGCCGGCGTCGCGGCTGGGGAGGCCTGGGCGAGCGGCGCATGTGGGCCATGCGCCGATGCAGGGGCGGATCCGCCCCTGGCCGGAGAGATGCTGCGGCCCGCAGCCCGTTGTTCCACAAGGCCCCTGGGCGGTGCCGGCGCGGGCGGGAGAGCCCGCCCGCGCCAGACGCCCCTCTCAGCGCATGGTCGGCATGACGAACTCGGCGCCGGCCCGGATCCCGGTCGGCCAGCGCGAGGTGGTGGCCTTGGCCTTGGTGTAGAAGCGCACGCCTTCCGGCCCGTAGGCGTGGTGGTCGCCGAACAGGGAGCGCTTCCAGCCACCGAAGCTGTGGAAGGCCAGCGGCACGGGGATCGGCACGTTCACCCCGACCATCCCGACCTGCACGTTGTTGACGAAGGTGCGCGCCGCGTCGCCGTCGCGGGTGAAGATCGCGGTGCCGTTGCCGAACTCGTGGTCGTTGACGATCTTCAGCGCGCTGTCGAAGTCCGGCTGGCGGACCACCGAGAGCACCGGCCCGAAGATCTCCTCCTTGTAGATCCGCATGTCGGTGGTGACCCGGTCGAACAGGCAGCCGCCGATGAAGAAGCCGTTCTCGTAGCCCTGCATCTTGAAGTCGCGCCCGTCGACGACGAGCTCCGCGCCTTCCTGGACGCCTAGGTCGACATAGCCGCGCACCTTGGCCAAGTGCTCGCCGGTCACCAGCGGCCCCATCTCGGCGCCGGCCTGGGTGCCGGGGCCGATCTCGAGCTGGCGGACCTTGGGCGCCAGCTTCTCGATCAGCATGTCAGCGGTCTGCTCGCCGACCGGCACCGCCACCGACACCGCCATGCAGCGCTCTCCGGCCGAGCCGTAGCCCGCCCCCATCAGCGCATCGACCGCCTGGTCCATGTCGGCGTCGGGCATGATGAGCATGTGGTTCTTGGCCCCGCCCAGCGCCTGGACGCGCTTGCCGTTGGCGGTGCCGGTCTTGAACACATACTCGGCGATCGGGGTGGAGCCCACGAAGCTGACCGCGGCGATGTCGGGGTGGGAGAGCAGCCGGTCGACCACGACCTTGTCGCCGTTGACGACGTTCCACACGCCCTCCGGCAGGCCGGCCTCCAGGGCCAGCTCGGCCAGGTGCAGGCTGGCCGAGGGCACCTTTTCCGAGGGCTTGTGGATGAAGACGTTGCCGGTGGCGATCGCCATCGGCGCCATCCACAGCGGCACCATGGCCGGGAAGTTGAACGGGGTGATCCCGGCGCAGACCCCCAGCGGGTAGCGCACCGAGGCGATGTCGACCCCGGTGGCGACCTGGACGTTGATCTCGCCCTTGAGGAGCTGCGGGATGCCACAGGCGAACTCGACCACCTCCAGGCCGCGGGTGATCGACCCCTTGGCGTCCTCGATGGTCTTGCCGTGCTCGCCCGTGACCAGGTGGGCCAGCTTCTCCATGTCCCGCTCGATCAGCTCCTTCAGGCGGAACATCACGCGCGCCCGGCGGGTCACCGGGGTGGTCGACCAGCTGGCGAAGGCGGCCTTGGCATTGGCGACGACCTGGTCGACCTCGCGCTCGTCGGCAAAGGCGACCTGGCCGGTCACCTCGCCGATGGCCGGATCGAACAGCTTGCCGAACCGGCCGGAGGTGCCGGCAACGCGCTTGCCGCCGATCAGATGCCCGATCTCTTTCATGGCCCTTCGCTCCTCTTGTCCGGACGGCATCGGCCGCTTGCCTGGAGATGGATCGTGCACCCTCGGGTGCCCGGCCTCCATGTAGCCGATCCCGCACAGGCGGGCGAGACGATTGGGGGGGCCGAGGGGCTGCCGGCCCATCTTCGCCGGAACAGGCGGCGACCCCAAAAAATCCGGCAGGTCTTCACCGGTCGTTAACGGCGCGGCGGGTAGAGTGGATCCAGCGGCGGACCGGGCAGGAGGAGCGAGCGGCAGGACGAGGCAGACAGGTGGCGGCAGAACAGATGGCGCAGGCCTATGGAGACATGCAGATCGAGATAGCGGCGCCCGGACCGCTGCATCCATGGAATGACTCTCTGCGACGAGACCGGGCCGTGGCGGTCCGCTCCTTGTCCTGCGCCGGCATCCGGAATGCGGAGACACCGGATCCTGCCTGCGAACCGGCCAGCCCGACCCTGCAGGGTCGCGGGGAAGCGAGGTGCGGCACGGAGGTGGGAGCACCGGGCATCAGGCTTGGGTTCGTCCGTGTAAAATCGCGGCCACGAGATGTGCGGAGGCGCAGCGGCGGGACGGTTGGCCAAAAGTCGAGACACTGGTCCCGCGGGGGCGGCGGGGCCGGGGATCGATGAACCTGCGGTCACCGCTCTGGTCCGGCGATCTTTTTGGGAGGCTCGGGTTCGTTCGTGTGATTCGGTGAGGCCGGAGCCCTGGGTCGGTCCGGCAGGGCCTGGCGCGGTTTTGTGATCGGAAGGGCTCGGCAGGGTGGTCCGGGCGGCTTTCGTCTCGGGCGGGCAGAAAGGTGACCGGACGGGCAGGCCGTGGATTGGCGCCGAGGTTTGGTGGGGCGAGAGCAAGTGCGGCGAGACATGCCCGGCAGGGCGCCGGAGCAGCGGCAGCCGCGTGGATGGGCCGGAGGCGGCAGGCCTTGGCCCGATCTGGAAGCGGCTCGCGCCAGCAGTGGGCCGGGTCCCGGCCCGGCAGGTGCCGCAAGCCCCCTGCAGCGGCTCAGCGGATCAGGTGACGGCCCCGTGCTTCCGCAAGCGGCGGGGGGCTGGCGATGGCGGCGCGGGTTGCGCTGGCGGGTGCTGCGGGCGGCGTGCGGAGATCTCGGCCGGTCATGGCGAGCTTGTGGACGGTGTCGGCGATCGCCCGGCTCAGGACCAGGGTGGAGCGCCGGCTGATGCGGCGGTTGGTGTCGCAGGGGCGGTGGTAGCAGGGGTCGAGGGCATGGCCGGCCCAGCCGCCGAACCGGGCTGCCTGGGCGCGGGTCTTGATCTCGCTGGAGCCGCTGTACAGGCCGCCCACCGGGATCCCAGCCTCCATGAACGGCAAGTAGTCGGAAGCGCCGCCGGCGGTGGTTTCCCAGGGCAGGCCGGAGCGCTGGAAATGGGTGGCGAACAGCTTCTCGATCAGCGCGTCGGCCGAACTGGCCGGATCGCCCTGCTGGATCATCCAGACATAGTTGGGCGAGGCGATCATGTCGAAGTTGAGATAGGCCAGGATCGCCGCCCGCTCGGCCGGGGACAGCCGGTCGACATAGTGCTGCGAGCCGTACAGGCCGAGTTCCTCGGCGCCCCACCAGGCGAAGCGGACGCGGTTGGCCGGCCGAATCTTCAGGCGCGCCATCTGCAGGGCCAGTTCCAGCACGGCGGCGCTGCCGCTGCCATTGTCGTTGATCCCCGGCCCTTCCCGCACCGAATCCAGGTGCGCGCCGACCATGACCGTCCGGTCGGACCTGCCCGAGCGGGTTTCCGCCAGGAGGTTGTAGCTGCGGCGCATCGCCAGGCGCGCATGGACACGGACCCGGCCGCTGGCGCTCCGGGCGGCGGCGGCCGCCAGCTTCGTCCCGGCCGCATGGCTGGCGCCCACCACCGGAACCAGGCCGGGGCTGCCGAGCGCGCCGTGCACCGCCTCGGTGCGGCCGGGCTGGCCGTCGTTGAAGATCACCACCGCGTCGTAGCCGGCCGCGACGGCGTGCTGCACCTTGCTGTCGAAGGTGCAGCCGCCGCGCTGGATCACCGCGATCGCGGCAGCGGCGCCGGCCCGTGGAAAGTCGCTTTGCTCACAGCCCTGGTCGGAGGGATCCGGGCCGGCGGGCGGCGTCCGCCCGGGGATGGCCACCAGCCGGCCGGTGACGTCGGCCGATCCGGACAGCTCGAAGGTTTCGACGTCGCGGCCCGGAACGAAACTGGTGGCGCCGGCGGCGAGGATCGGCTTCGCCCGCTCCTGGAAGAGGGGAAACAGGAAGCTCTGGGTCCGGGTCGCGTAGCCGGCCGCTTCCAGCCGGCGCCGCACATAGCTGACCGAGGCGGCATAGCCGGCGCTGGCCGCCGAGCGGTGGCCGCCATAATAGTCGGCGATCCACTGCAGCTCGTTCATGTGGGCAACCACGCCCCTGGCGGTGATCGCCGCGACCAGCGGCCGGGAATCAGCCTCGAACCCGGGCACCTGCCCGGCCAGGCCCGCCTCCGGCGCCAGGCCGGTCAGCACCAGGACGCCGCCGAGCAGGCCGGCCTTCCACCACGATCGCATGCTTCCTCCCCTCCCGCCCGGCTTGTCCCGGCGGGGCCGTTTCCTGCCGGGCGGCACCAGCCAGGCGGCGCCCCGCCAGGCCAGGTGTCGACCGGCCCCTCTTTTCCCCGAAGGCGCGGGCGCACCGGAACATGCGGACCGAGGTTCTGACAAGATGCTTTAAATTCTCCGGAAACACCGAATAAAGTCACCTGAGATGCCAGCATTCCCCTGAAGGAGTTCGTGCTCCCTCTTGTCCGGCTCGGAAGTCCCCACGGCTTCCTGAGACGCTCACCATGTCCGCGGACAGAGCAGACCGGGCCCAGCGGCAGCATGCTGGCGGCCCCATCGCCGCTTCCCGTCCTCCGGTCCTTGCTCGATCGAACGCTTCAGGGCAACCGGACGGCTGCTCAATCATGGACGCAGATCGTTCCGGCGCCTTCGGGCAGGATCCACGCCGACCGCACGGACACGCAGCCGCCCCCGGCCCGGCGGAACCGAGCGGAGGCCGGCCAGCTCGACCCGGGGACCTAGCTGTCGCTGCCATGGAGGTTGCCCCCCGAGGCCAGGGAGGGAGGCTGTGTTGCCACAGCCTCCCTACTCGACCGGGAGCGCCGGATGGAGGTTCATCCAAAGGCGCGCACGACGCCGCATCGTCGAAGGCTGCTCGTGGGGCGGTTGGCGGAGGGCTGGACGGTTTTTTGCAGTCGCGGCCGCGCTTTGGCGTCTTGGAACGCATCGTCCGCAAGGGGCGCGACCGCCATGTCGAGGGGGTGAGGCGGTGCTGCGGGGCTGCGCCTCCCGGCCGCACCGCCGCCCGGCCCGCCTGGACACGGAGGCAGAGGCTCAGGTCGTGGCACTGCGGCGCGAACGGCTGACGGGTCCGGCCATGGCAAGCCGCCTGGGGCACCCACTCGACGGCCGGTGTCGTGCCGCCACGGCCCTGGGCGGCTGGCAGCCCTGGATCCACCCCGGGCGATCCTCCGCTGCAGGCGCGCGAGGCCAAGCGGGCTGATCCAACTTGACACCAGGAAGCTCGGCCGCAGCACAGGCGTGACGCACCGCCCAGCGGGCCGCCATGCCGGCATGGGGCGCAACCGCGGCATCGGCTGGGACCGTCCCCCTGTTGCCGTCGATGACGCCTGACACCTCGCCTAGACGGAACGGCTACCCAGCGAAGGCAACGAGCGCGCGCTCGCCTTCCTTTCCCGCGTCCTCGCCTGGCTCACCGCCCACGGCATTGCGGCGGAGCGTGGGCGAGCTTGTCCAGGATGATGCCGGCAAGGTCATCGGGGTCGTGGATCCCGCTGTCGAGGAACAACGTGTCCGGCGGCATCCGCGCCCTGGCGGTCAGGCAGCGGTCGATGTTCGATGTCCGCCACTGCTGGATCTGGGCGTTGCGCACCGGGTCCGGGTGCATGGCCTGGCGCTGGATCCGGGCGCGCAGCAGGCTGGCGTCGAGATGCAGGAAGACGTGGACCAGGCGGTCGTCCACGGCCCTGGCGCCGGCCAGGAGTTCGTCCAGATAGTCCGGCCGCACCACCGTCATCGGCACGAGGATGTCCTGCGGGTAGTGCCGGCGGATCTCGGCCAGCGCGGCGATGGTCAGACTCCGCCAAACCGGCAGGTCCTGGTAGTCGCCGCTCGCGGAACGGGGCACGGTCGCCTTCACCACGAAGCCGATCTCCTCGGGATCGAGGATCAGGAAGGCCGGCCGCCGTTCCTGGAGTTTCCGGGCAAGCGTGGTCTTGCCGGCGCCGAACGGGCCGTTGATCCAGATGATCATGGCCGAGCACCTCCCTTGGGGGCCCTGGCGCGGCCGGCACGGGACAGGTCCGCTGGCTTCCTCGCCTCGGGCACGGCGGCGCCATGATGCCGCTCGAGATAGGCGACCCCGAACGCCACGACATCCCGCGCATCGAGCAGCCGGCAGCGCGCCGAGGCGACGAAGCCCTCTTGGTGGCGGCCCAGCCGGACATAGGCGCGGGCGATTGTCTCGACCGCGTCCGGCCTTCCTTCGGCGGCGTAGCAGTCGAGAATGCCGTTGGAATCGAAGTCCTCGCACCTCTCCCAGGCGACCTGCCCATCCTTGCCCCGGATCGGCATCTCGTAGGTCACGCGGCGCTTGTCGGGGATGTTGGCGATCGCCTCGGCGTAGTGCAGGGCGGTGACGGCATCGAGCGGCGCGCCCAGGAGCAGGATCTTCCCGCCGAGGCGGACGAAGCGCTCCAGGGGCGAGCCTTCGCCAAGCGCCTGCCCCAGCTCGTGCGGCTCGGTCAGGGCCTGGGCGAGCGGGCCGACCGCGACCATCGAGGCATCCGGATGGGCGCTGCGCCGGGCTCCGGGATGTTCGGCCAGGAACTGGTTGAGCAGGCCGAACCCGCGATAGGTCCCGGAGGTTGCCGGGTCGAACCCCGGCCAGGACCGGCGCGACGCCTCGTCCAGCCGCGCACCGTCGAGGGTTTCCTCGTAGGGCGAGCGGTCCCAGGAGGCATATCCCATCAGCGTGCCGGCGGGCCCCACCGCCTGGAGCAGGCAGGCCAGCACGGTCGCCGCACCTCCCTCGACCGGGCCCAGCGCCTTCAAGGAGGCGTGCACCATCACCAGGTCGCCGGCCAGGATGCCCAGGTCGCGGAGGTTTCTTGCGATCGACTCTTCCGTGTGCACGGCGCTGCACCCTTCTCCCGGCCCCTGACCGCGCGCACCGCAACAAGAACACTTGCTGCAGCCAGCACGTCGGCGTCCAGGCCCCTCGGGAAGGATGCGCCATGATGCCCTGGCCGCGCCGGCCACCGCCATTCCGCCGTCCTTGGCGTGACGCAAGAAATGACCGGGACCTTGGCCAGCCGGTACGGACCGGATCCGACGGCCGTCACCAAGCGATGGCGGCGGGCCACCGCCAACGATCAGCCAAGGGGATCATCGCGACCCTATGGCTTGTTGTCCTGGCCGAGGTGGAGGCGGCGGTGGCCGTTGCATTCCGGCGACGCGACCCTCCTGCCGCTCAATCAGATCCTGGGCGGCCTGTGCGAAAGCCCTCCCGGGCTTGCCACTGCCGGGCAGCGGGCACGGCCACCTGAAGGTGCAGCGCATGTCTCGAAGAATGGGCGCTTTGCCGAACTGGAGATTGGCGCGTGGGCGTCTCCAGGAACGGTAGGGCGATCGATCGAACACAACGCGCACAGGCGCAGGATCGACAGCCTTGGACGGGCCGGGTCGATCACCCGCCGTCGCCGCTCCAGGCTCATCGACCGGATGCTTCTGCCAGGAGAAGCCGCTTCACCAGCCACTGCCCATTCCTGACGTGCAGCGGCGCCTTGAACGCTGCCAATCGTCATGCCCGCTTTACGGTCATCCGGCCAAGAGATCCGGGAACTATGTCTGTGACACCATCCTGGCCCTGCCCACCGCCGTCCTACGAGAAGTCCTCAATGCTGCTCGTGGGTGCAGTGGCCGTGGTCGGCCAGGACCTGGATGACCCGGCAGTCGCAGACCCGGCCATGGCCACATTCGGCGACCATGCGCTGCAACTCGCCGCGCAGCGCGGTCAGGCGCAGGATCCGCTGCTCGATCTCGTCCAGGTGGCGGCGCGCGATGCTGTCCGCCTCGTGGCAGGACCTGTTCGGCTGGGCGGTCATGCTCAGGAGCTCGCGGATGTCGTCGACCTCGAAGCCCAGCTCGCGGGCATGGCGGATGAAGGCCAGCCGGCGGACGTCCTCCTCGCCATAGCGGCGCCGGTTGCCGTCGCTGCGCGGCGGCGACGGCAGCAGGCCGATCTGCTCGTAGAAGCGGATGGTCGGGATCTTCACGCTGGTCCGGCGGGACACTTCGCCGATCGAAAGCGCCGTCATTTTCCGTTTGCTCCTCTAGCCGCTAGAGAAGTTATGGTCCGGGGTGCCGCGTCACAAGGAGTCCCGCATGCCCGCCCCAGCCGCCCAGAGCCGCTTCCGCGTCCAGGGAATGGACTGCGCGTCCTGCGCCCAGAAGATCGACACGGCGGTGCGCCGGGTGGAGGGCGTCGAGGATGTCAGCGTTTCGGTGACCGCCGGTACGATGACGGTGACCCATGCCGGGGCCGCGACGCTCGCCGAGGCGATCGTCCGGCAGGTGACCCGGCTGGGCTTCCGGGCGTCCGCCCTGGGCGAGGCATCCGGCGGACCGGACAGGGCCTGCGGTGGATGCTGCGGGCATGGCGATGCAGCCGCCGGCGGCGACCGGCCGCATGCCGTCCAGGCCGAGGCGGCAATGCATGACCATGGGCATGACCATGGGCACGACCATGGGCACGACGGTGGCCTGGCCGAGGGGCCATGGTGGAAGCAGCGCCGGGCGATCCTGACCGCGGGCGCCGGGCTGGCTTTCCTGGCGGCGTTCCTGCTGGCCTGGCTGGTCCCGGCGGTGGCAGGCTGGATCTTCATTCCGGCCATGCTGGTGGGGCTGGTGCCGATCGCGCGCCGGGCGTTCGCCGCGGCGGTCACCGGGACGCCGTTCTCGATCGAAATGCTGATGACCATCGCCGCGATCGGTGCGGTCCTGATCGGCGCGGCCGAGGAGGCGGCCGCGGTGGTGTTCCTGTTCATGGTCGGCGAACTGCTGGAGGGCGTGGCGGCCGGCCGGGCGCGCGCCAGCATCCAGGGGCTCGCCAGCTTGGTTCCCGCCACCGCGCGGGTCGAGGGGCCGGGCGGCACGTTCCGGGAGGTACCGGTCGAGCGCCTGGCCGTGGGTTCGGTCGTGCAGGTGCGGCCGGGCGACCGGGTGGCGGCCGACGGGCTGGTCCTGTCCGGCAGCGGCGAGATCGACGAGGCGCCGGTCACCGGCGAGAGCGTGCCGAAGCCCAAGGAGCCGGGCGACCAGGTGTTCGCCGGCACGGTCAACGGCGGCTCGGTGCTGCGCATCGAGGTCACCGCGACAGCCGCCGACAACACCATCGCCCGGATCGTGAAGCTGGTGGAGGAGGCCCAGGAGAAGAAGGCGCCGACCGAGCGGTTTATCCAGCGCTTCTCGCGCTGGTACACGCCGGGCGTGGTGGCGGTGGCGGCGCTGGTCGCCGTGCTGCCGCCGCTGTTCGGTGGAGAGGATTGGCAGGAGTGGATCTACAAGGGCCTAGCGATCCTGCTGATCGGCTGCCCCTGCGCGCTGGTGATCTCGACCCCGGCCGCGATCGCGGCAGCGCTCAGCGCCGGGGCCAGGCGCGGCCTCCTGCTCAAGGGCGGCGCGGTGCTGGAGCAGGTCGGGCGGGTCGACACCGTCGCCTTCGACAAGACCGGCACGCTCACCCGGGGCCGGCCGGAGGTCACCGACGTGATCGGGATCGCGCTGGACGCCGACCGGGTGCTCCGGCTCGCCGCCGCCCTGGAAGCCGGATCCAGCCACCCGCTGGCGCGCGCGATCGGGGAGCGGGCGGCCGGGCAGGACCTGCCTGCCGTGGAGGGCGGCCGGGCGCTGAACGGCAAGGGGGTCATGGGCAGCGTCGACGGGCTAGGCCTGTTCCTGGGCTCGCCGCGGATGGCGCGGGAGCTGGTGGCGATGGACGCGCAGGTGTCGGCGCGGATCGACGCGCTGAACGAGGCGGGCAAGACCGTGGCGGTGCTGGTGACCGACGGGGCGGTGGCCGGGCTGATCGCCATGAGCGACCAGCCGCGCGCCGATGCCAAGTCTGGCCTGGCGGCCCTGCACCGGGCGGGGGTCCGGGCGGTGATGCTGACCGGCGACAACCGGCGCGCCGCGGATGCGGTCGGCCAGGAGCTCGGCATCGAGGTGCAGGCGGAACTGCTGCCCGACGACAAGCGGCGGATCGTGGCGGCGCTGCAGCAGGGCGGGTGCAAGGTCGCCAAGGTCGGCGACGGCATCAACGACGCCCCGGCGCTCGCGACCGCCGATGTCGGCATCGCCATGGGCGGCGGCACCGACGTGGCGCTGGAGACGGCGGACGCGGCGGTGCTGCACGGCCGGGTCGGCGACGTGGCCGCGATGATCGGCCTGTCGCGCAGCGCCATGGCCAACATCACCCAGAACATCACGATGGCCCTCGGGCTCAAGGCGGTGTTCCTGGCGACCACCGTGCTGGGCGTCACCGGGCTGTGGCCGGCGATCCTGGCGGATACCGGGGCCACCGTGCTGGTGACGGCCAACGCGATGCGGCTCCTGGCGTGGCGGCCGGCGGCCTGAGGCCGACCGGCGCAGGATGGCGGTGTCAGTGGCGGAGAGTCACGAAGGCAAGGTCACGCCCCGCCTTCCTGCACGATCACATCGACGCGGCGGTTCTCCTGCCGGCCGGCGGCTGTGTCGTTCGGCGCCTTGGGATAGTCCTCACCCAGGCCGCGCGCGGCCAGCCGGGACGGGTCGATACCGGCGGCGATCAGCTCGGTACGCACCGCCTCGGCCCGGCGCTCGGACAGATCGAGATTGTAGCTGTCCGAGCCGGTGCTGTCGGTATGGCCCTCGATGATCGCATGTGCTTCGGGAAAGTCGCGCAGGGCAGCGGCGAGCCGGTCCACCTCGCGCAGCCCACCCGGGCTCAGCCGCGCCTGGTCCACCGGGAAGAGCACGTCGCCTTCCATGTTCACCACGAGGCCGCGGTCGGTCCGCTCGGTCTGCAGCTCGGCCAGGCGCTGCTCCAGGGTCTGCCGGATGGCGCGCTCGCGGGCCTCGCCGGCTCCCTGCACTGCCTCGATGTCGGCGCGCGCCGCAGCCAGCTCCGTGGCGGTGGCCGCACGCCGGGTCGCGACATAGGCGAGGGAGTCGGCCTCCTCGACCTCGCCTTCCTCGCTGAGCGCCCGCTCACTGCGGGCCAGCGCCTCCTCGGCAGCACTGAGCTCCGGCCGCGCATAGCTCACCACGTCCGGGTTCGCGCGGGCCTCCGCCACCGCCGCCCGAGCCTGCTCGACGTTCGGGCTGGTGGGCGTGGCGCAGGCGGCAAGCGCCAGGGCGCTGCATGCCAGCAGGGTCGCGGTCCTGATGGAACGCATCACTGGGTCCCTCCGGTGGCCGGGGTGGCAAGCGGCGTGGTGGCGATGGGCGCGGACGGGTCCTGCGCAGCCGCGGGGGGCGCGGATCCGGCCGGTGCCGACGTCGTCACCGCCGAGCCCCCAGGCGCCAGCGCATCGATGGCGGTTTCCACCTGTTCCCGGTTACGCTGCGCGACG
The DNA here is from genome assembly GCF_000427665.1 of Geminicoccus roseus DSM 18922. NCBI lineage: Bacteria > Pseudomonadati > Pseudomonadota > Alphaproteobacteria > Geminicoccales > Geminicoccaceae > Geminicoccus > Geminicoccus roseus. The sequence goes on along the minus strand of NZ_KE386572.1, from coordinate 3,834,843 downwards.
GCCCGCTCGGCCTGGGCCTCGGCATAAGCGGCGTCCGCGGCGGCCTCCTGTGCCAACCGGCGCGCGCTCGCATATTCCTCGGCGGTGAGCGCCTTCTCCGCCTCGGTGAGCTTGTCGCGCGCTTCCTGCAGTTCCAACGGCGCCTCGCGCGGGGCCTCGCTGGCCTCGGCACGCTGTACGGCCAATCGGGCGGTGGCCATCGCATCGTCGGGTGGCGGCGTGCCTGCGCAGGCGCCCAGCACCATCATTGTCACGGCTGAGGCGATGGCAGGCACAGTCCTGCGCGACCTGGTCGGCATGGCAATTCTCCATCCTGTGGGAGCCGGCAGCAGCCGAGCCAGCTCCCTTGGGAGCCGGCAGATGCCTGCCTAATGATCATTCCGGCCCGATGCTGTGCAAACGCCGTCAGCCGGATCCGGGTTCCACCGGAACCTGGCCTGCCAGGCGGTCAGCACTGATCAGGACTTGCCGGCGTCCGTACCCGCCGGAGAGTAGCCGGACCCATCGATTTCCGACCAACGGTCAAAGTGGCTTCTTCAGCCATCTGCCCAGCACGCCGACGATGCCTTCGCGGAACAGGAGCACGCTGATCACGAAGATCACGCCCTGGATGATCGTCACCCAGGCGCCGAACGTGGCGAAATAGTTCTGCATGGTGACGATCACCGCGGCACCCACCAGGGGGCCGAACACGGTGCCCATGCCGCCCAGCAGGGTCATCAGCACCACCTCGCCGGACATGGTCCAGTAGACGTCGGTGAGCGATGCCAGCTGGAACACCAGGGCCTTGGTGGCGCCGGCCAGGCCGGCCAGGCTGGCGGAAAGCACGAACACCGCCAGCTTGTACTGGTTGACCCGGTAGCCCAGCGACACCGAGCGCGGCTCGTTGTCCCGGATCGCCTTCAGCACCTGGCCGAACGGCGAGTGGATGATCCGGTAGATCAGCAAAAGGCCGGCGAACACGATCGCCAGCACGACGTAATAGAGGTTGATGTCAGCGCCGAGGTCGAGCAGGCCGAACAGATGGCCGCGCGGCACCGCCTGGATGCCGTCCTCGCCGCCGGTGAACGGCGCCTGCACCGAGAAGAAGAACACCATCTGGGCGAAGGCCAGCGTCACCATCGCGAAGTAGATGCCCTGGCGGCGGATCGCCAGCGCGCCGATCACCAGCCCCAGCACGGCCGCGGCGGCGGTGCCGAGCAGGATCGCGAACTCCGGGTTCAGACCCCATTCCTTGGCGGCATGGGCGCTGACATAGCTGGCCGAGCCGAAGAAGGCGGCGTGGCCGAACGACAGGAGCCCGCCATAGCCCAGCAGCAGGTTGAAGGCGCAGGCGAACAGGGCGAAGCACAGGATCTTCATCAGGAAGATCGGGTAGAGGAAGAACGGGCCGACCAGGCCCAGGGCCAGCAGGGCCACGAAGATCACCAGGTGATGGCGCATCATCCCCATGGAGATGGGGTGGGCCGGCGCGCCCGGGGCGTCCGCGCGGGAATCGGTCGCCATCACGCTGCCCTCCCGAACAGGCCGGCGGGCTTCACCAGCAGCACGATCGCCATGATCACGAAGATCACCACCGCCGATCCCTCCGGGTAGAACACCCGGGTCAGCCCCTCGACGATGCCGAGGCCGAAGCCGGTGACGATCGAGCCCAGGATCGAGCCCATCCCGCCGATCACCACCACCGCGAACACCACGATGATCAGGTCGGCCCCCATGTTCGGGTTGACCGAGTAGATCGGTGCTGCCAGCACGCCGGCGAACGCGGCCAGGCCCACGCCGAAGCCGTAGGTGACGGTGATCAGCCGCGGCACGTTGATGCCGAAGGCGCCGACCAGCACCGGGTTCTCGGTGGCGGCGCGCAGATAGGCGCCAAGCCGGGTCTTCTCGATCACGAACCAGGTGGCGAGGCAGACCACCAGCGACGCCACCACCACCCAGCCGCGATAGTTCGGCAGGAACATGAAGCCCAGGTTCTGCCCGCCCGAGAGCAGCGGCGGGATCTGGTAGGGCAGCCCGGAGATGCCGTACTGGTTGCGGAACAGGCCCTGGATGATCAGCGCCAGGCCGAAGGTGAGCAAGAGGCCGTAGAGATGGTCCAGGTGGTAGAGCCTGGAGATCAGGAGCCGCTCGATGATCACGCCGGTGATGCCGACCACCACCGGCGCCAGCACCAGGGCCACCCAGTAGTTGATGCCCAGATAGTCCAGCAGCATCCAGGCGACGAACGCGCCCATCATGTACTGGGCGCCGTGGGTGAAGTTGATGATGTTGAGCAGGCCGAAGATGATCGCGAGGCCCAGGCTGAGCAGGGCGTAGAACGAGCCGTTGATCAGGCCGAGCAGGAGCTGGCCGAACAATGCCTGCGGCGGGATACCCAGTAGCTCGAACATGAGCCCGTCCTGCGGTCAGGGTAGGAGAAGCGGAAGGCGGGGCATGCCGCCGCGCAAGCACATGCCCCGTTCCATGGCCGAAACTACTTCACGAACTCGCAGCCGCCCTCTTCCAGGGGCCGCCACGCCTTCTCCGGCGGAATGGTCGCGACCAGCTCGTAATAATCCCAGGGGCCTTCCGACTGCTCGGGGGTCTTCACCCGGAACAGGTACATGTCGTGGAGCTTGCGGCCGTCCTCGCGGATCGAGCCCTGGCCAAACAGGGGATCGTCGGTCGGCATCTCCTTCATCTTGGCGACCACCTGCTCGGCATCGGTGCCGCCGGCCGCTTCCACCGCCTTGAGATAGTGGAGCACGCCGGCATAGACGCCCGCCTGCACCATGGTCGGCATGTCGCCGTCATGGGCTTCAGCGAAGCGCTCGGACCAGGCGCGGGTCTCGTCGTTCAGGTCCCAGTAGAAGCTCTCGGTCAGCACCAGGCCCTGGGCGGTCTGCAGGCCCAGCGCGTGGACGTCGGTGAGGAACACCAGCAGGCCGGCCAGGGACTGCCCGGCCTGGGTGATCCCGAACTCGGAGGCCTGCTTGATGGAGTTGATGGTGTCGCCGCCGGCATTGGCCAGGCCGATCACGTCGGAGCCGGACGCCTGGGCCTGGAGCAGGAAGGAGGAGAAGTCGGTGCCGGGGAACGGATGGCGGACGCTGCCCAGGACCTCGCCGCCGGCGGCCTCGACCACCGCGGTGGTGTCGCGCTCCAGCGCATGGCCGAAGGCGTAGTCCGCGGTCAGGAAGAACCAGGTCTTGCCGCCGGCCTCGACCATGGCGCCGCCGGTGCCGTGGGCCAGGGCGTAGGTGTCGTAGGTCCAGTGGACGGTGTTGGGCGAGCATTTCGACCCGGTCAGGTCGGAGGTGGCCGCCCCTGAGTTCACGAACACCTTGTTCTTCTCGCGGGTGATGTCGCTCACCGCCAGCGCCGCGGAGGAGGTCGGCACGTCGACGATCATGTCGACGCCGTCCTGGTCGTACCACTGCCGGGCGATGGTGGACGCGACGTCCGGCTTGTTCTGGTGGTCGGCCGAGACGATCTCGACGTTGATCCCCTTCGCCTCTGCGTCGAAGTCTTCCACCGCCATGCGCGCGGCCACCACCGAGCCCTCGCCGGACAGGTCGGCATAGACGCCGGAACGGTCGTTCAGCACGCCAATCTTGACGTTGGTCTCCGCCAGCGCGGTGCCGGAGAGCAGCGCCGTCGCCATGGCCGCGAGCACGAATTTGCCAAGCCTCATCTTCTCTACCTCCCTGTCCGACCCGCGGTGCTGCGCCGCCCGCCGATCATCGATCCTACACCCCGAGATAGGCGTGCAGCTTGTCCATGTTCGCTTCGAGATCCTCGTTGCGGATCTCGTCGATCACCCGGCCCTGCTCCACCACATAGTGCCGGTCGGCGACCGAGGCGGCGAAGCGGAAGTTCTGCTCCACCAGGACGATGGTGAAGCCCTCGCTCTTCAGGCGGGCGATGGTACGGCCGATCTGCTGGACGATCACCGGGGCCAGGCCCTCGGTCGGCTCGTCGAGCAGCAGGAGCTTCGCCCCGGTGCGCAGGATCCGGGCGATCGCCAGCATCTGCTGCTCGCCGCCCGACAGCTTGGTGCCCTGGCTGGACAGCCGTTCCTTCAGATTGGGGAACAGCTCGTAGATCCGCTGCACCGACAGGCCGCCCTCCTGCACCTTGGGCGGCAGCATCAGGTTTTCTTCCACCGAGAGGCTGGCGAAGATGCCGCGCTCCTCGGGGCAGAACGCGATGCCGGCCCGGGCGATGGTGCGGGCGGGCAGGCCGATCGTCTCCTGGCCCTCGAAGGTGATCGAGCCCTGGCGCCTGGCCAGGATGCCCATCACCGCCTTCAGCGTGGTGGTCTTGCCGGCGCCGTTGCGGCCGAGCAGGGTGACCACCTCGCCCTTGCGCACGTCGAACTCGATGCCATGCAGGACATGGCTCTCGCCGTACCAGCCATGCAGGTCGCGGACCGCGAGAAGGCTCGCCTGGCCGGCGACGGCGCCACGCTCCAGCAGGGCGGCCTCAGTCATGACCGGCTCCGATATAGGCGTCGATGACGTCGGGATTGGCGGAAACCGTGGGATAGTCGCCCTCCGCCAGGACCTTGCCGCGCGCCAGCACGGTGATGCGGTCCGACAGGGAGGCCACCACCGAGAGATTGTGCTCGACCATCAGCACGGTGCGGGTCCGGGCGATCCGCCGGATCAGCTCGGCGATGCGGTCGACATCCTCGTGGCCCATGCCGGCCATCGGCTCGTCGAGCAGGAGCATCTCGGGCTCGAGCGCCAGGGTGGTGGCGATCTCCAGGGCGCGCTTGCGGCCATAGGGCAGCTCGCCGGCGGAGGTCGCGGCGAAGCTGGCGAGGCCGACATCGTCCAAGAGGGCGGCAGCCGCGTCGTCGAACCGGGTCAGGACCCGTTCGGAGCGCCAGAAGTCGAAGCTGTCGCCGCGCTGGCGCTGCAGGGCGATCCGCACGTTTTCCAGGGCGGTCATGTGCGGGAACACCGCCGAGATCTGGAAGGAGCGAACCAGGCCCAGCCGCGCGATGTCGGCCGGCTGCATCCGGGTGATGTCGCGGCCCTGGTAGACGATCGCGCCGCGGGTCGGCTGCAGGAACTTGGTGAGCAGGTTGAAGCAGGTGGTCTTGCCGGCGCCGTTCGGGCCGATCAGCGCGTGGATCGAGCCGCGGGCGACCTTCAGGTCGACATCGTTGACCGCGACGAACCCCTTGAATTCCTTGGTCAGCCCGGTTGCGGACAGGATGATGTCGTCGGCCATCCGCTTCCCATGATCATGATTTTTTGTCAGCGAATGCTGAAGCTTTCATCCGCGGACGCTATCGAGCCGGCCCTAGCCTGTCAAACGGTGATGCGCCCGGCGATCGCCCAGGTCGTCGCTTCCTCGAAAGCCGGCCGACGACCGGAGAGCCAAGAACATCGCGCAGGCTCGACTGCTGCCATGCAAGTTACGTGGCAACAGCGACAAGAACATTGGCCAGTACAACATCGGCACGGGCCGATGTTGTATTTCCCTTCCCGCCCGCTCCCCCGCCGCCTCAGCGCAAGGCTCTGTAGGTGATCAGCACGTAGCCGGACCCGGCCACGAAGTCCGACGGGCGGACCGCATTCGGGTCGGCGGCGTTCAGGCACAGGATCAGGTGGTCGATCTCCAGGCGGTAGATCCCCGACCAGGTCATGCCCACCACCTCGCCCATCTGGTGCTCGAGATCCATCCAGGGCGGGTTCGGGATCGGATCGGCGGTGTAGGTCCCGCCATACTGGACGATGCCGGCCTTCGAGATCTGGAAGCGGTCGCCGCCCAGGGCGAGCTCGTGCCCGACCAGGTCCGGCGCGGCCAGGCCCGCGCGCAGCGCCTCGGTGGCGATCCAGCTCCCCTCCAACTCGCGGGCCTGGGCCTGGGCCGGCCTGCCCGCGAGCATGGTCCTGGCCAGCGGCAGCGACGCCATTGCTGCGAACGCGGGCGAGGCAATGAAGGTCCGACGCAGCATGTGTGGTGCCTCCCGTGGCGTGGATCGCGGCCGAGAACAGCCTCCTTCCAAGCGAACTGGGCGGTCCGGCCGCCCGGGTCAACGTCGTTGAACAGGCCCTGGATCGGGATTAAGCCGGAAGCGCCCTCCTCCCATCGAGCGACCGCGCCGGAATGACCGAGCAGCTCTGCCGCCTCGAGCGGATCATCGGCGACCGGGCCGACCCCGCCCTCGGACACCGCCTCCATCACCTGGCCCATGACTGCCGGCTGGAGGTCCTGTCGGTCCCGGTGACGGACCTGCCCCGCCGCCGCTTCCGGGCGACTACCGACCGCGGCACCGACTGCGCCGTGATGCTGCCGCGCGACACGGCCCTGTTCGACGGGGCGGTGCTGCTCCTCGACGACGAACGCGCCATCGTGGTGAAGGTCGGCCAGGAAGAGTGGCTGAAGCTGCGCCCGGCCCCGGGCTTCGCGCTGGAGCTGGGCTATCTGGCCGGCAACCTGCACTGGCGGGTCCGCTTCAGCGAGGGGCTGCTGCTGGTCGCCATGGATGTGCCGAAGGAGCGCTATCTCGCCCGGATCGAGGACCATCTGGCGGCCGGCCGGGTGGCGGTCGTCGATGGCTGAGATCGCAGCACTGCTGGCGGCGCTGCAGCACGGCGACAGCCAGTTCCCGAGCGGCGGGTTCGCGTTCTCCTGGGGACTGGAAGGCCTGCTGGCCGACCGGCTGGTGGCGAGGCGGGACCTGGCCGGCTTCATCGAGGGGCAGTTCCGGCATCGCTGGAGCAGCTTCGACCGGGTGGTGATCGCGCACGCGCACGATCTGGCGGGCGACCTGGACGGGCTAGTGGCGCTGGACGATCTCACCGATGCCGCGACGCCCGCCGCCGCGGCCAGGGAAGGCTCCAGGCGCGCCGGCAACGCGCTGCTGGGCGTGCATGCCAGGCTCGGCACCGCGGGCGCCCAGGCGCTGCGCGCCAAGGTGCAGGCGGACCAGGCGCACGGCCATGTCCCGGTGGTGCAGGGCATGGTGCTGGCAGGCGTCGGGCTGGCGCGGGACCAGGCGCTGGCGGTGGCGGCCCACGCCATGGCGACGGCATTCTGCACCGCCGCCATCCGCCTGGGGCTGGCCAGCCACCTGGACGCGCAGCGGGCGATCGGCCAGCTGCGGCCGCTGATCGCCGAACTGGCGGCACGCCCCTTGCCTGCCCTGGACCAGATCCACGCCTTCACCCCGGCCGCCGAGATCGCGATGATGCGCCATGCCGGGCAGGACCTGCGGCTGTTCTCCAATTGAGCGAACGAGGCTGAGCAAGTGAGGCCGATGCCATGATGAACCTCACCCCGACCGAAATGGAGCGGCTGTGGATCTTCACCGCCGCGGAGTTCGCCAGGCGGCACAAGGCGCGCGGCATCCGGCTCTCCCATCCCGAGGCGGTGGCGCTGATCGCCGACGAGATGCTGCTGGCTGCCCGGGCAGGCATGGAGTACGCGGCGATCGTCGACATGGCCGGCCAGCTGCTCAGCACCGACGACGTGATGCCGGGTGTCGCGGCGATGATCGAGATGGTCTCGGTGGAGGCCGATTTCGAGGAAGGCACCAAGATGGTGATCGTGTTCCGCCCGGTCGGCCCAGGCCAGGAGCCGGTCGCCGAGCACCGGGCCGCCGGCGAGATCATCACCCCGGACGAGGACATCGAGGTCAATGCCGGCCGGGCCAAGGTGACGGTCGAGGTGGTCAACACCGGCGACCGCGACATCCAGGTGCGCAGCCACGCCCATTTCTTCGAAACCAACCGCGCCCTGGAGTTCGACCGGGCCAAAGCGTTCGGGATGCGGCTGGACGTGCCGTCCGGCCAGGGCGTGCGGTTCGAGCCGGGCCTGCGCAAGTCGGTGGAGCTGGTGTCGATCGGCGGCCAGGGCCTGGTGTTCGGCCAGGCCGGGCTGGTGAACGGGACCACCCGCACGGAGGACAGCCGCCAGGCGGCGCTGGCCCTGGCGCGCGCCCAGAACTATCGCGGCGCCTGACGCCCGCCCACCCGACGCAGAGAAGGAACGGAACATGGCGGTCCTCAGCCGACGTCACTATGCCGAGGTCTACGGCCCCACCACCGGCGACATGGTGCGCCTGGGCGATACCGAGCTCCTGGCCGAGATCGAGAAGGACTTCACGGTCTATGGCGAGGAGCTGACCACCGGCGCCGGCAAGTCGATGCGCGACGGCGAAGGCTTCCAGACCACCGGGACCTACGCGTCGGGCGCGCTCGACACCGTGATCCACAATGCCACCATCATCGACGCGGTGATCGGCATCGTGAAGGCCGACATCGGCATCCGCGATGGCAGGATCGTGGGCGTGGGCAAGGCCGGCAACCCGGACATCATGGACGGGGTCGACCCGGCCCTGCGCTGCGGGCCGAACACCACCGTGATCCACGGCGACATGTTCATCTGCACCGCCGGCGCCATCGAGGCGCACGCGCATTTCCTTTGCCCGCAGCAATGGGAGCATGCGCTGGCCGGCGGCTGCACCACCATGATCGGGATGTCGCCGGGCCCCCATTTCGACACGAGCTGCGCCGGGCCCAACATCGTCGGCCAGATGATCCAGGCCTGCGACGCCTTCCCGCTCAATTTCGGCTTCCTGGGACGGGGCTGCTCCGATCCGGGCGCGGTGGAGGAATCGGTGGCGGGCGGCTGCCTGGGGGTGAAGATCCACGAGGACCTGGGCGCCCAGCCGGCGGTGATCGACGGCAGCCTGACCGCGGCGGACCGCCACGACTTCCAGGTCAACCTGCACACCGACACGATCAACGAATACGGCTATTGCGAGGACACGCTGCGCTCGATCGGCGGGCGGACCATCCACATGTACCACGTGGAGGGTGCGGGCGGCGGCCATGCCCCCGACCTGCTGGTGGTCAACAGCCACGCCAACGTGCTGCCGTCCTCGACCAACCCGACCAACCCGTTCACCGCCTACGCGCTGAACGAGGGCCTGCCGATGACCATGCTGGCCCACATGATGAACTGGCGCCTGCCCGAGGACCTGGCGTTCGCGGAATCCCGTGTGCGTGCGCAGAGCATGGCGGCCGAGGACTTCCTGCACGACATGGGGGCGATCTCGATCTTCGCCACCGACACCCAGGGCATGGGCCGGCTGGCCGAGAACGTCGCCAAGTGCTGGCAGCTGGCCAGCATCATGAAGGAGCGGGTCGGCCGGCTGCCCGAGGAGACCACCGCCCGCGCCGACAACGAGCGGATCAAGCGCTACATCGCGAAATACACGATCAACCCGGCGATCGCCTCGGGCATGGACGACCATGTCGGCTCGATCGAGCCCGGCAAGATGGCCGACCTGGTGCTGTGGCCGCGCGCTTCGTTCGGGGCCAAGCCCTGGATGGTGATCAAGAGCGGCATCATCGCCTGGGCGGCGATGGGCGACGGCAATGCCAGCCAGATCGATTCGGAGCCGATCGTGCAGCGGCCGATGTGGGGCGCCTATGGGCGCTCGCCCCTGAACCTGGGCGTGACCTTCGCCTCGAAGCTGGCGATCGAGGCCGACGTGCAGAGGAAGCTCGGCGTGGAGAAGCCGATCCTGGCGATCAAGCCGCTGCGGGCGCTCGGCAAGAAGCACATGCTGCGCAACGACGCGATGCCGAAGATCGAGGTCGACCCGCAGACCTTCGAGGTGCGCGCCGACGGCAGGCTCCTGATGTGCGAGCCGGCAAGGAGGGTGCCGCTCAACCGCCGCTACATGCTGCGATGAGCGGCCAGGAGATGGGCCGGGGTGCCGCCAGGGTCGGGATCGGCGGCCCGGTGGGATCGGGCAAGACGGCGCTCCTGGAGGCACTGATCCCGCGCCTGCTCCAGCGCGGCGTCGATCTTGCGGTGATCACCAACGACCTCGTGACCCACGAGGATGCCGAGCGGCTGCGCCGCGCCGACCTGCTCGACCCGGCGCGGATCCTGGCGGTGGAGGCCGGCGCCTGCCCGCACACGGTGATCCGCGAGGACCCGACCCTCAACATGGAGGCCGCCGACAGCCTGGACCGGGACTTTCCCGGCCTGGAGCTGATCCTGATCGAGAGCGGCGGCGACAACCTGGCCTCGACCTTCTCCCTGGACCTGGTCGACTACTGGCTGTTCGTGATCGACGTGGCCGGGGGCGACGACATTCCCCGCAAGCGCGGACCGGGCATCCTGCAATGCGACCTGCTGGTCATCAACAAGGTCGACCTGCACGCCCATGTCGGCGTCGACCTGGAGCGGATGCTGGCCGAGGCAAAGGCCGTGCGCGGCGGCCGGCCGATCCTAGCCACCAACTGCCGCAAGGGCGAGGGCGTCGACCAGGTCGCGGACGCGATCTGCCATGCGGTCCTGTTCCGCGACGCATGACCCCTGCCCTCGACCTTTCCTTCCGGCTCGGTTCGGATGGCCGGACCGTGCTGGCCGGACGGCGGGTGCGGCACCCGTTCTCGGTGCAGGCGCCGCTCTGGGACGTGCGCGGGCGGCCGGCCTGCGCCCGCGTGTTCATCCAGTCCACCTCGGGCGGGATCTTTTCGGGCGACCGGATCAACCAGCGGGTCGCGGCGCTGGCGGGCGCCGAGCTGCGGGTCGAGATGCCGGCGGCGATGGTGGTCCATGCCATGCGCGACGGCGGATCGAGCAGCCAGCGGGTCGAGCTGGTGGCCGAGGCCGGCAGCCGGCTGGAGTTCCTGCCGCTGCCGCTGATCCTGTTCCCGGACAGCCGGCTGGACCAGGAGGTCCGGGTGGTGGCCGACCCGGAGGCGCGCCTGCTGGTGGCCGACGGGTTCATGATGCACGGTCCGGCCCGGAGCGGCGGGTCGTTCGAGCGGTTCCGGGGGACGCTCCGGCTGGAGCGGCCGGACGGGCGGCTGGTGATGCTGGACCGCATGGAGGCCTTGGGCCAGACGGTGCTGGACGGCCTGCCGGGGGTGACCGGGGCGGAGCAGGCGCTGGGCAGCCTCCTGCTGGTCGGGACGATCGATGCGGCGGACGCGCGCCGCCGGTGCAGGGAGATCCAGGCGGTGCTTGACGGACAGGAAGTGGCCGGCGGAGCGACGCCGCTGCGCCAGGGCAGCGGGCTGCTGGTGCGGATGCTGGCCAGGGATGGCGGTGCGCTGGTGCAGGCGCAGGCGGCGCTGGTGCCGCTGCTGCGGGGAATGCTGCATGGCTGAGTTTCGGGACGCCACCGAGGCCGACCTGCCGGCAATCGTGGCGCTGCTGGCCGACGACGATCTGGGCCGCAGCCGGGAGAACGCGGGCGACGCCCAGCTTTCGGTATACCGGGAGGCGTTCCGGGCGATGGAGCGGCAGGACGGCAACCGCATGCTCGTGGCGGTGGAGGGTGGCCGGGTGGTCGGCTGCATGCAGCTGACCGTCATCCACGGCCTCGGCCGCGCCGGCGCCAGCCGCGGCCAGATCGAGGCGGTGCGGGTGGCAAGGGACCGGCGCGGCCAGGGCCTGGGCCAGGAGATGATCGGGCACGCCCTTGGGCTGGCCCGCGCGGCCGGCTGCCGGATGGTCCAGCTCACCACCGACACCCGCCGCCACGACGCCCACCGCTTCTATGAACGCCTGGGTTTCGTCGCCAGCCATGTTGGCATGAAGCTGGAGCTCGACGGGGCCTGACAAAGCCCCTGGCGCACGGCAGCGCCGCGCCGGTCGAGGCTCCGGCGGATCAGGCCGGCTGGCCCTGGCCGGGAGGCAGGACCTGGCGGTGGGCGAGCTCGATGCCGAGTTCGTCGAAGCGGACCTGCAGGCGCCGGTTGAGCTCGCGGCCGACCACCCACTGCTGCAGCGGCCGGGTGCGGATGGCGCCCTTGAGCACGATGCCGTCCGGCGTGAACTCGTCCACGCCCCACACGTCCAGCGGCAGGAGGATGAGCGGCGCGAAGGCCGGGTCCGCCAGCATCGCGCCGCCGACCTCGCGCATCGTGTCCAGCGCCTTCTGCAGGTCGGTGTGGTGGGCGACCATCACGCTGACCATGTAGACGCCGAAGTCGCGCGAACGGTTCTTGAGCGCCTTGATGCTGGAGAACGGGATCGAGTGGAGGGCGCCCTCGCCGTCGCGGATGCGCACGGTGCGGATGGTCAGCGCCTCCACCACGCCGGCCCGGTCGCCGGTATCGATCACGTCACCGATCGAGATCGTGTCCTCCAGCAGGATGAACAGGCCGGTGATCACGTCCTGGACGAGCTGCTGCGAGCCGAAGCCGATCGCCAGCCCGACCACGCCGGCGCCGGCGAGGAACGGCGCCACGTTGACGCCGAGATTGGCGAGCACGGCGATCCCGGTCAGCACGGTCAGGGTCACGAACACGAAGTTGCGCAGGAGCGGCAGCAGGGTGCGGACCCGGTTCGACATCGGCCGGGGCTCGCCAAGCTGATCGACCGGGGTGAGCGTGTGCTCGATCCAGCCGTCGATCAGGATCCAGATCGCCCAGGCCGCCAGGATGGCCAGTGCGATCCCCGCGAGGGAGCCAAGGATCGCGCGGCCGGGCTCGGTGGCCAGCCAGGCGGCGAGGTCGAACCCCCAAAGGCTCAGGGACGCCGCCACCACGGCGATCGCGATCGCCACCTGGCCGATCAGGGTGACCAGACGGGCGGCCCGGCACAGGATGGCGGTCCGCGTGCTGGCGCGACGCCGGCGCATCTGCGCCTCGAACAGGCCGGCGCGCTTGCGCAGCCATGCGGCGAGCATGGTGCCGATCACCAGGAACAGCATGGATAGCAAGGCCTGCAGCACGAAGCCCTGGCTCTGCGTCCCGAACAAGCGGGCGACCACGTTCAGCGCCAGGAACACGATGGCGATCAGGTGCCAGCGCCGCGCCAGGGCGACCACGGCCGCCTCGAGCGGCCCCGCTTCCGGCGCATGATGGCCGAGCCGGTCGCGGATCAGCAGGGTGCGCACTGCCACCTTGTGCCTGAGCACGAACAGCAGCGCCACGAGGTTGAAGAACAGGTCGACCAGGAGCGAGGCGAGGTCGACGGTGGCGGCGCCCAGCACGATGCGCAGGCTGGGGTCGCGCAGCACCAGGCTGACGGTGGCGAGGCCCGCCAGCGCGCCGATCCAGGGGCCAAGGCGGCGCTGCGCGTAGACGACCAGCCGCCAGCCGCGGCTGGGGGCCGCGAGTTCCAGGAGGTGGTGGAACAGCCGCCGGGCCAGGATGGCGGCCCATACCGGCGCAGCCAGCAGCAGGAACACCGGCTGGGCCAGCAGGCGCATGCCCATGACCACCGGCCACAGAACCAGCACCACCGCCGCGACCGCCACCGGCAGGAGGCCGAACAGGGTGCGCATCGCCACGCCGCGCCAGAAGCCGGCGTCGCCGGCGCGTTCGTCCGGGACGGTGCGCCGGCGCACGAAGGGCAGTGCCGCGAGCCCGAAGAGCGCCAGGAGCGCCAGCGCCCAACCGGAGGCGGCGCGGATCGCAAACGCCTGCAGCGCCTGCGCACTGCCCGGCTCGGCCAGGCGTTCCTGGATCTGCTGGCCGGCGATCCCGACCATTTGGTCGATCGGCACGCCCAGGGCCGCGCGCGGCAGGTCGGCGCCGATATCGCCCACCCACGCGGTGACCGCCGCCATCAGCCCGGTCTCGGTCAGGATCACCTCCTCCGGGGCCGGCGCGGCGTCGGCCGGAGGCGCTTCGGGTGGCGGGGGCGGGTCGGAGGCCGGCGGCTCGGCTGCCGGCAGTGCTGCGCGCAGGCTCTCCAGGTCGGCGATCAGCGCCGCCCGGCCGGCATCGTCCTTCAGGAGCCGCAGCACCCGGTCGATCGCCTGGAGGTCGGCCGTCCCCGGCCCGGCCACGGGCGCCGGCTGGGCCAGCCCCTGCGGCGGGCCAACCAGCAGAAGCAGGAGCGCCAGCACGAGGGATCGGAGCAGCATGGGGACAAGCGGTCCTTTGCCATGGAAGGATCTTCCCTCACCTCGCCGACCGTCGCATCGGGCGGCAGGGCGAGGAACGATCATCAACTAGGCTGAGGATCCGCCGGCGACCACCGCTCCCCGGCCACCTGCCGGCCGCGGGGCGGCGCAAGCCCCCTGTCAGGCGGCGCTGGCCGCCGAGCCCAGCCGGTCCCGGTACTCGGCCTCCAGGCGCTGGTGGGTCCGCCAGAACGGCGGCGGCTCGCGGCCGGCCAGCCGGTCCTGCAGGACCGCGAGATGGGCATGCCAGCCGCCAGCGACGCTGAGCCGGCCGGACGCGGACCGCAGGCGGCGATGGGTCAGCACGAGATGCACCAGCTCGTCCTGCTCGCTCAGCTCGAAGGTCACCTCCGAATCCTGCCCGCTGTCCTCGCCCCAGGTATAGGCCAGCAGGCGTGGCGGGTCGCAGCGGGTGACGCGGCCATGCACGGTCGCGGTGCCGTCGCATCTTCCTGCCTGGGCCGCCCCATCGTCGACGGTCGCCGACAGGTCGGCGTGGCGGAACTCCAGCGTGACGCCGCCGCCCTGGCGCAGCTCCATCGGCCCGCCCGCCAGCCAGCGCGCGCGCTTGTCCGGCTCGGTCAGATAGGCCCAGATCCGCTGGATGGGCCCGGGCAGCCGGCGCTCGAAGCGCAGGGTGTCGGGGGCGATCAGCGTGCCATAGTCGTTCATTGCCTGTCCCTTTCCCGATCGTGCATCGCTGCCTCGCGCAGTTCCCGCTCCAGGTCGTCGAGGCTGGCGTTCCAGAACTGCCGGACCTGGTGCAGCCAGGCATCGATCGCGCCGAGCCCGGCCGGGTCGAGGCGATAGATGCGGCGCTGGCGGTCGACCCGCACCGTCACCAGCCCGGCCTCGCGCAGGATCTTGAGATGCTGCGAGATGGCCGGCGCGGAGATCGCGAACTGCTCGGTGATCTCGCCGGCGGCGCGCTCACCCTTGGCCAGCAGTTCGACGATCTGCCGCCGCGTCGGATCGGCAAGGGCGGTCAGGCTGTCCATGCCGCATTATTTTGGCAATCACTTAATTAAGTCAATCACGAAATTGCGGTGGAATGGGTGGGCCAGGAATGTCCGGCCGGCGGTCTTGACACCAACCGCGCCACGACCTGTAATCGATTTCGCACTCGGCAATCATGTTTCTGTAATGTATTCGGCTGGTCATGGCATGACCCTGGCTGGAGATCTGATGCGCACTGACTGAAAACAGTCAAAACAAGCGCCCGCAGTACCATCAGAACCATCTGGAGAAACCCGATGAAACTGTATCACCTGCTGCCTGGAATGCTGGGCATTGCTGTCGCCTGCACCGCGCTGGCCGACGAGATTACAGTGGCATCGGGTGGCGGGGTCTACCAGGATGCCCAGCGCGCCGCCTTCTTCGACCCGACCGCCGAAAAGCTCGGTATCACCATCAAGGAAGCCACCACCAGCGGAATCCCGGAGATCCGGGTGCAGGTGCAGAGCGGCTCGGTCACCTGGGACATTGCCAACACCGCTGCCGAAGAATGCGCGATCGGCCACAAGGAGGGCCTGTTCGAGCCGCTCGACACCAGCGTGGTCGACACCTCCGGGATCGACCCGAAGCTGGTCGGCGAGGACTGGGTCGCCAACCTGTATTATTCGACGGTGATCGCCTGGAACACCGACACGATCGGCGAGGACGGCCAGGTGCCGCAGGGCTGGGCGGACTTCTTCGACACCGAGAAGTTCCCGGGCGACCGGGCGATCTACGATCATCCCCGCGGCAACCTGGAGGCCGCCCTGCTCGCCGACGGCGTGCCGGCCGACCAGCTCTACCCGCTGGATGTGGAGCGCGCGTTCGCCAAGATGAAGGAGCTCAAGCCCGACATCACCGTCTGGTGGAATTCCGGCGCGCAGTCGGCGCAGCTGATCAAGGACGGCGAGGTCGACCTGATCCAGATCTGGAACGGCCGGGTCGCCGCGGCGATCGCGGACGGCGCCAAGGCCGACTTCACGTTCGACCAGGGCATCCTGATGGCCGACTGCTTCGTCATCCCCAAGGGCGCGCCCAACAAGGACCTGGCGATGAAGGCCCTGGCCCTGTTCATCGCGCCGGAGCAGCAGGCCCTCCTGCCCCTGCACATCGCCTATGGCCCGATCAACCAGAAGGCCTTCGACCAGCCGGTCCTGACCGACGAACTCAAGGCCAAGATCAACTCTTCGCCCGAGAACGCCGCCAGGCAGATCGTCCTGGACGTCGCCTGGTGGGGCGAGCACGGCGCCGAGATGATGGAGCGCTGGCAGAACTTCAAGCAGCAGTGAGCTGCGCCACCCCGATCCGCCCTGCCCCCTTCTTCCAGCACAGAGCCAAACCTTCATGGCTTCGTCGATCACGATTCGCGATCTGTCCAAGAACTACGGCGCGTTCGCCGCACTCGCCGACGTCTCGATCGACATCCAGGCCGGCCAGTTCGTGACCCTGCTCGGGCCTTCGGGCTCGGGCAAGACGACGCTCCTGATGAGCATCGCCGGGTTCTCCCACCCCGATCGCGGCAGCATCCGGATCGACGACCAGGAGATCCTGGGCCTGGAGCCGGACAAGCGCGACATCGGGGTGGTGTTCCAGAACTACGCGCTGTTCCCGCACATGTCGGTCGAGGAGAACGTCGCCTATCCCTTGAAGCTGCGTCGGATCGGTGGCCAGGAGCGGGCGGCGCGGGTCGAGCGCGCCCTGCAGGCGGTGCAGATGGACGGGTTCGGCCGCCGCCGGATCCACGAATTGTCCGGCGGGCAGCGCCAGCGCATCGCGGTGGCCCGGGCCATCGTGTTCGAGCCGCGCATCATCCTGATGGACGAGCCCCTGTCCGCCCTGGACAAGAAGCTGCGCGAAGAGATGCAGATCGAGCTGAAGGCGCTGCACCAGACGCTCGGCCGGACCATCGTCTACGTCACCCACGACCAGAAGGAGGCCCTGACCCTGGCCGACCAGGTGGTGGTGATGAACCGGGGCCGGATCGTCCAGAAGGACAGCCCCCGCGACATCTACGAGCAGCCGGCCAGCCGCTTCGTCGCCGACTTCATCGGCAATGCCAGCTTCCTGCCGCTGCACGGACCAAGCGCCGCCACTGTCGAGCCGGCCGTATCTCATGGCTACCGCCAGCGCAGCCTGGACGGCCATCGCCGGCCGCTCCTGGTGATCCGCCCGGAGAAGATGGAGATCGTCCCCCCCGGCCATCGCGAACCGGGCTCGTTCTACATCGACGCCACCGTCGGCGAGGTGCTGTTCCAGGGCGACCTGGTGATCGTGTTCGCCAGGCTGGGCAACGGCGAGGTCGTCCGCCTGCAGCGCGGCACCAGGCGGACCACGCTGGCGGCGATCCCGCCGCGGGGCAGTCCGGTGCGCCTGGCGGTCCACGAGGACGACGCCATCGTCGTCGACGACGAGCTGCCATGACCGGCTATGCTGCCACGGGCACGGCCGCGCCTTCGCGCGAGGCGGCGGTCCGGCCGTTCCGCCCGCTCCACTGGCCGTTCGCGGTCCCGGCGGTGATCGTGACGCTGGTCGTGCTGCTGCCGTTCCTGTGGCTGGCGCTGCTGTCCTTCGTCGACCAGGGCAGCCTGTCGCTGGTCCACTACCAGCGGATGCTGGAGAACCAGAGCTATGCCAGCATCCTGGCGGACACGGTCCTGCTCAGCCTGCTGGTGACCGCGATCGTCATCGTCCTGGGGATCCCGACCACCTATTTCATCGTGCGCCAGCCCCCGCTCCTTTCCCTGGTGCTGCTGGGCTGCGTGGCGATCCCGTTCTGGACCTCGCTCCTGGTGCGCACCTACGCCTGGATGGTGCTGCTGCAGCGCAAGGGGCTGATCAACACCTGGCTCCTGGACCTGGGCATCGTCGACCGGCCGCTGCGGATGGCCAACAGCTTCACCGGCACCACGATCGGCATGGTCCACATCATGCTGCCGTTCTTCATCTTCCCGCTCTTCTCGGCGATGCGCCAGATCGACCCGGACATGGTGAAGGCGGCGCGCAGCCTGGGCGCCAGCCGGACCCGGGCATTCTGGAGCGTGTTCCTGCCGCTCTCCACCCCCGGCATCATGGCCGGCGGGCTGTTGTCCTTCGTCCTTTGCCTGGGCTTCTACGTGACCCCGCAGCTCTTGGGCGGCGGCAACGTCACCACCATCTCCATGAAGATCCAGCAGAACGTCACGATGTATGCCGAGTGGGGCGCCTCCAGCGCCCTGGGCCTGGTGCTGCTGGTCCTGGTGCTGGCCTGCTTCCTGGTCTCGCAATGGATCGTGCCCCGGAGGCTGCGCTCATGAAACGGCTCTGGCTGGGCGTCCTCGCCACTGCAGTGCTGATCTTCCTGCTGGTGCCGGTGTTCATCGTGGTGCCGATGAGCTTTTCCGACGCCAGCTACCTGGAGTTCCCGCCGCGCGCCTGGTCGCTGCGCTGGTACCAGGAATATTTCGGCTCGATCGAATGGATGGCCGCGACCCGCACCTCGCTGGCGGCGGCGGTGTGCACGGTGATCATCGCCACGCCGATCGGATTTGCCGGCGCCTACTGCATCGACAAGCTGCAGGGCACGGCCCGCAACGCGCTGATGGGCCTGCTCCTGTCGCCGCAGCTGATGCCGGTGATCCTGCTCGCGATCGGGGTGTTCTTCTTCTACATCCAGCTGGGCCTGGTCGACACGTTTCCCGGGGTGGTGCTGGCCCACGTGGCGCTGGCCATCCCGTTCGTGGTCACCACCGTGGTGGCGGGCCTCAGCCGGTTCGACCGCAACCTGGAGCACGCCGCCCGCAGCCTGGGCGCATCGCGCCTGCGCGCGATCGTCGACGTGGTGCTGCCGCAGGTGAAGATGTCGGTGATAGCCGGCGCCCTGTTCGCCTTCGTCAGCTCGCTGGACGAGGTGGTGATCGGCCTGCTGGTGGCCGGCGGCTCCAACACGGTGCTCACCCGGATGATGTTCATGTCGCTGCGCGACCAGGTCGACCCGACCATCGCCGCGATCTCGACGCTGCTGATCGGCGTGTCGCTGATCGCGGTGATCCTGTTCGTGTTCGTCGAACGGGCGGCGGGCAAGCCCGCCCGGGCCAACTGACCGGCGCCCTCCCAGATCCACCGCTGCAGGAAGTAGACGGCAATCATGGCTTCTTCCGTTCTGGCGCCCGATGCCAAGTCCACCTCGTTCTGGTGGGAGGGCCATGACCAGGCTTCCCTGCAGCAGAGCGAGGGCAGCCCGCCGGACCGGGCCGACGTGGTGGTGGTCGGCAGCGGGTTCACCGGCCTGTCGGCGGCGCTGACCCTGGCCCGGGCCGGGCGCCAGGTGGTGATCCTGGACGCCGAGCAGCCCGGGTTCGGCTGTTCCACCCGCAACGGCGGCCAGGTCGGCCCCAGGTTCGGCCCATCCTTTGCCGAACTCAGCGCCAGCTACGGCGTCGAGCGGGCGACCCGGCTCAAGCGCGAGGGCCACAACGCCTACGACTACCTCACCGCCCTGATCCGCGACGAGGCGATCGAGTGCAGCTTCGAGACCAGCGGCCACCTACTCTGCGTCCACGCGCCCGGGCGGTTCGGACCGGCGGCGAAGGCGGCCGAGGCCGAGCAGAAGGCGTTCGGGATCGAGGCGCAGGTGATCCCGAAGAGCGAGCAGCATCGCGAGGTCGGCTCGGACGCGTTCCACGGCGTGATCCTGTTTCCCGGCGGCGGCGCCCTCGACCCGATGCGCTACCATCGGGGCCTGCTGGGCCGGGTGATGGCGGCCGGGGCCATGCTGTTCGCCGGGCAGAAGGTGCTGGGCGTCGAGCGGGACGGCCAGGACTTCGCCGTGGCGCTGCCCGGGCGCACGATCCGCGCCCGCGACGTGGTGCTGGCCACCAACGGCTATACCGGCGACGCCACGCCCTGGTGGCAGCGGCGGATCATCCCGATCGGCAGCTACATCATCGCCACCGAGGAGATCGACCCGGCGCTGATGGCGAAGATCTGCCCGAAGCGGCGGATGCTGCACGAGACCCGCAAGGTGGTCTATTACTACCGGCCCTCGCCCGACCAGAAGCGCATCCTGTTTGGCGGGCGGGTGGCGCTGTCGGAGACCGACCCCAGGATCAGCGCGCCCAGGCTGCACGAAGCGATGGTGCGGGTCTGGCCGGAACTGCAGGGCGTCAAGGTGAGCCACAGCTGGATGGGGTTCGTGGCGTTCACCTTCGACCACCTGCCCCATGTCGGCAGCCAGGACGGCGTCCACCATGCCATGGGCTATTGCGGCAACGGGGTGCCGCGCTCGACCTATTACGGGCACAAGGCGGCGCTGAAGGTCCTTGGCCGGCCGGAGGGTGCGAGCGAACTCGACCCGCTGGAGTTCCAGACCCGGCCGCTCTACCGCGGCACGCCCTGGTTCCTCGCCCCCTCCCTGCTCTACTACAAGCTGCGCGACCGCTTCGCCTGACGCCCTTCCTCGTTGAAGGAGCGGTTCACGCATCCGGCGGAGGGGTTGTCTCCCGGCGCGGGCGGATCACCGCGGGCTGCCGGGCCGGCCGCTGCGCGCGCATCCGGCCGCGCAGTTCCTCGAGCTCGGCCTCCTTGGCCCGCATCCGGCGCAGCGACAGCAACCAGAGTCCACCCAGCACCAGGATGGTGAATCCGAACGCCGGCCATACATAGACTGCATAGCCGCTCATGCGCAGGAACTCGCTCATGGGCGGATCGTCCGGGAAGCCGGGCTTTCCCGCAAGCACAGGGCACGGTAAGCCGCATCGGGATATGGCGGGCTTGGTGGAAGGTAGTCGGATTTGGACGCGAGCACCGGAGCTCCGGTCGGAGGTCATGACAACGCAGCGCGGCCGGGGCGCGGTCCGGAAGCGGATCGCCGGCGAGCCGAAACTGCGCCTAGCATGCCTCGGGCGGAAGCTCCATCGCTGCCCGATGCGGCCTCGATCCGGGCGGCGGTCCAGGCGCTGGGCGTGGACGGGATCTCCGACTTCCCGGCCCTCCTGGGCGCGCTGAAGCGCATCCACGACGACGCCAGGCGCGCGATCCGGGACAGCTTCGAGGCAGGCGGCAAGGCCAGCGCCACGGTCGGCGCCCTGAGCGGGGTGATGGACGGGCTGATCCAGGGCCTGCTCGACCTTGCCAGCGCGCATGTCTACCCGACCCCCAACCCGACCAAGGGCGAGGAGTTCGCGGTCCTGGCGGTGGGCGGCTACGGGCGCAGCGAGCTCTGCCCGCATTCCGACGTCGATCTGCTGTTCCTGGTCCCCTACAAGCGCACCCCGGTCGCCGAGCAGATCGCCGAGTTCGTGCTCTACCGGCTCTGGGACCTGGGCCTGAAGGTTGGCCACGCCACCCGCTCTACCGCGGAATGCATCAAGCTCGCCCAGCAGGACCTCTCGGTCTCCACGGCACTCCTGGAGGCCCGGCCGCTCTGGGGCGACGAGGGCTCGATCGGCGAACTGCGCGACCGCTACCGCAAGGAGATCGTCCAGGGCCACGAGGCCGCCTTCATCGAGGCGAAGCTGGCCGAGCGCGACGACCGCCACCTGCGGGTCGGCGACAGCCGCTACCTGCTCGAGCCCAACGTCAAGGAGGGCAAGGGTGGCTTGCGCGACCTCCACACGCTGGGCTGGCTGGCGCGCTTCGTCTATGGCGCCTCCGACCTGACCGCCCTGGTCCAGTCGGGGCTGCTGACCCGGCGCGACCTCGCCACCTTCAAGCGCTCGCACGCCTTTCTCCTGGCGGTGCGCTGCCACCTGCACTGGCTGACCGGGCGGGCGGAGGACCGGCTGACCCTGGACGTGCAGCCGGAGATCGCCAGCCGGATGGGCTTTCGCGCCCGGGTGCGGGCCAAGGGCGTCGAGCGCTTCATGAAGCGCTACTACCTGGCGGCGCGCGAGGTCGGCAACCTGACCCGGATCGTGTGCGCCGCCCTGGAGGAACAGCATCGCCGCCGGCCGAAATTCGCGCTCCCGCGCTTCGGTTTGAGCCGCAAGCGGGTCGACGGGTTCATCATCCAGGGCAATCGGCTGGCGCTGGATGACCCGGCCACCTTCCAGAACGAGCCGGTGCGGATCCTGCAGCTGTTCCAGACCGCCGACGCCCGCGGCCTGGACATCCACCCGGCCACCCTGGCCGCGGTCGGCCACGCCTTGCCGCGCATCGACGCGGCGCTGCGCGACGACCCGCATGCCAACCGGCTGTTCATGGAGATCCTGACCTCGCGCCGGGATCCCGCGCTTGGGCTGACCCGGATGAACGAGGCGGGCGTGCTCGGCAAGTTCGTGCCGGATTTCGGGCGGATCGTCGCCCAGATGCAGCACAACCTCTACCACGTCTACACCACCGACGAGCACACGATCCGGGCGATCGACATCCTGCGCCAGATCGAGGATGGCCGGATCGGCGGCGAGGTGCCGCTGGCGACCGAGCTGTTCCCTAAGCTGCTCTCGCGCCGCGCCCTGTTCGTGGCGGCGTTCCTGCACGACATCGGCAAGGGCCGCGGCGGCCGCCACTCGGAGGTGGGCGCCACGATCGCCCGCCGGCTCTGCCCGCGCTTCGGCCTGGCGCCGGAGGAGACCGAGACGGTGGTCTGGCTGGTCCGCCACCATCTCCTGATGAGCGACACCGCGTTCCGGCGCGACCTGGAGGATCCCAAGACCATCCAGGACTTCGTCGACGTGGTGCAGTCGCCGGAACGGCTGAAGCTGCTCCTGGTGCTGACGGTCTGCGACATCCGCGCGGTCGGCCCGAACGTGTGGAACGGCTGGAAGGGCCAGCTCTTGCGCGAGCTGCACCACGAGGCCGAGGCGGCGCTGCAGTCCGGCGACCCGCGCGGCCGGCGCAGCGCCCGCACCAACCGGGCCAAGGGCGAGCTGGAACAGGCGCTCCTGACAGCCCCGGACGGCTGGTGGACCCGCGAGCGGATCGACCGGCACATCGCCCGCCACGACCCGCGCTACTGGCTGGGCTTCTCCACCGAGGAACTGGTCCGCCACGCCGAGCTGATCCGGCAGACCGAAAGCCAGGCGATGCCGATCGGCATCGACTTTCGGGTCGACACGTTCCGCGACCGCTCCGAACTGCTGCTCTACGCCCCCGACCATCCGGGCCTGTTCATGAAGGTGGCCGGCGCCATCGCGCTGGGTGGTGCGAGCATCGTCGACGCGCACATCTTCACCACCACCGACGGCACCGCCCTGGACATGCTGGGCTTCCAGGACGCCGAGAAGCATGTCGCCGTGGACGATCCCGAGCGCCTGCAGCGGATCCGCACCAACCTGATCAAGGCTCTCTCCGGCGAGATCTGGCTGGAGAAGGCCCTGGCCGGACGGCGCAGCCTGCCGGCCCGCGCCGACGTGTTCCGGGTCGAGCCGCGCGTGCTGCTCGACAACAACGCCAGCCGCACGCATACCGTGATCGAAGTGAACGGGCGCGACCGGCCGGGCCTCCTGTTCGACCTGGCCAAGGCGCTGAAGGAATCGGGCCTCGTGATCAGCTCCGCGCATATCAGCACCTATGGCGAGCGCGTCGTCGACGTCTTCTACGTCAAGGACGTGTTCGGCATGAAGGTCACCGTGCGCAGCAAGGTCATGAAGGTGCAAAAGCAGCTCACCGAGGCGCTCAGCCTGACCTGAGCGGGAGCAGGGCTTGAGCTGGCTGCGTGCATCCTCGGTCGTCGCCTCGGCGACCCTCGCCTCCCGTCTCCTGGGCTTCCTGCGCGACGTGCTGATGGCGCAGGCGCTGGGCGCGGGCGTGGCGGCCGACGCGTTCCTGGTGGCGCTGAAGATCCCCAACCTCCTGCGCCGGCTGTTCGCCGAGGGCGCGTTCGGCGCGGCGTTCGTGCCGCTGTTCAGCCAGGTCCATTCCATGGAGGGCGAGCAGGCTGCCCGGGCGTTCGCCAGCCGCGCCTTCACCATTCTGGGCGTGCTGCTCACGCTTTTGACCGGGCTGGCGCTGCTGGCGATGCCCTTGGTGATCACCGTGCTGGCGCCGGGCTTCGACCTGGCCGACCCGCGCCACGACCTGGCCGTCGAACTGGCCAGGCGCACCTTTTCCTACGCGCTGTTCGTTTCGCTCACCGCGCTGCTGGCCGGGGTGCTGAACGTGCTCGGCCGGTTCGCGGTGGCGTCGCTCGCCCCGGTGATCCTCAACCTCGTGATGATCGGCGCCCTGCTGACGGGCGGCGACGACCCGGTCGCCCAGGCGCGCCTGCTGGCGCTGGCGCTGCCGGTGGCCGGGGTGCTGCAGCTGGCGATGCTCTGGCTGGCCTGCCGGCGGGCCGGCATGGCGGTCTCCCTGCGGCCGGACCTGCGCGACCGCCACCTGCGCCCGCTGGGGCGGCGGATCCTGCCGGGCCTTGCCGGGGCCGGGATCTACCAGGTCAACGTGGTGATCGTGACGATCATGGCGACCGCCCTGGCCCCGGGAGCGGTGTCGTTCCTTTACTTCGCCGACCGGCTGGCCCAGCTGCCGCTGGGGCTGATCGGGGTGGCGATCTCCACGGCGCTCCTGCCGATCGTGGCCCGGCGGATCGCCGAGGGCCGCCTGGAGGCGGCGCGCGCGCTGCGCGACCAGGCCGCCGAGGTGGCGCTCCTGCTGACCCTGCCGGCCGCCGCCGGCCTCACCGCCCTGGCCCTGCCGATCGTGCGGATTCTGTTCGAGCGGGGCGCCTTCGACGCGCTGGACGCCGCGGCCACCGCGAGCGCGCTGCAGGCCTTCGCCCTGGGCCTGCCGGCCGCCGTGCTGGTCCGCATCCTCGCGGCCAGCCTGTTCGCGCGCGGCGACATGCGCACCCCGCTGGTGGGCGCGTCGGTGGCGCTGGTGGTCACGCTGCTGGTGGGGCTCGCCACACTGCGCCCGCTCGGCCATCTGGGCCTGGCGGTGGCGGCCAGCCTCGCCAACTGGGCGAACCTGACGGTGCTGGCCTGGCGTTTGCGCGGGATCGAGGGACGCGCCTTTTCCCGGCGCACCAAGCTGCGCGCGCTGGGCGCCCTGGCCTGCGCGGTGTTTGCCGGGTCGATGGCCCATCAGGCCTTCACCGAGCTTCACCATATCGGCCGGCTGACCGGGCTCGCCAGCGCCATCCTGGTGGGCGGGCTGGCCTTCTTCGCGATGGTCACGGTGGTGCGGGTGGTCCGGCCGCGGGAACTCGTCGCTCTTTTCCGGGACCGCGCTTGACGGAACAGCCCCGACCGGCCATCCAACCGCGCTCAGCTATACCCGATCCCGATCCGAAGGCTCGTCCATGTCCGGCCGTATCTTCTCCGGCGTCCAGCCGACCGGCGCCCTGCATCTCGGCAACTATCTGGGCGCGATCCGGCATTGGGTACGTCTGCAGCAGGACTACGAGGCGATCTACTGCATCGTCGACCAGCACGCGATCACCCTGCCGCAGGACCCGAAGGAACTGCGCGGGGCGACCCGCGAGGTGGCCGCGGCGCTGATCGCCTGCGGCATCGACCCCACGCACTCGATCCTGTTCAACCAGTCGACCGTCACCGCCCACTCCCAGCTGGCCTGGGTGCTGATGTGCCAGACGCCGATCGGCTGGCTGAACCGGATGACCCAGTTCAAGGAGAAGGCCGGCAAGCAGCGCGAGAACGCGTCGGCCGGGCTCTATACCTATCCCGTGCTGATGTCGGCCGACATCCTGGCCTACAACGCCACCCACGTGCCGGTGGGCGAGGACCAGAAGCAGCATCTGGAGCTGGCGCGCGACACCGCCGGCGCCTTCAACCGGCAGTTCGGGGTGGAGTTCTTCACCCTGCCCGAGCCGATGATCCTGGGCGAGGCCACCCGGGTGATGTCGCTGCGCGACGGCACCAAGAAGATGAGCAAGTCCGACACCTCGGACTATAGTCGCATCAACCTGACCGACGATGCCGACACGCTGGCGCAGAAGATCCGCAAGGCGAAGTCCGACCCGATCGAGGGCGTGAGCTTCGACCCGGAGAAGCGGCCGGAAGCCTCCAACCTGCTGACGATCTACGCGGCCCTGGCCGACCGGCCGCGCCAGGCCGTCGAGGACGAGTTCGCCTCCGCCAACTTCTCGACCTTCAAGAACCGCCTGGCCGAGCTGTGCGTGGAGAAGCTCTCGCCGATCACCACCGAGATGCGCCGCCTCCTGGCCGATCCGGCCGAAATCGACCGGATCCTGGACCAGGGTGCCGGCCGGGCCGACGCGATCGCGGGGCCGATCCTGCGGCAGGTCTACGACATTGTCGGCTTCCGGCAGGGGTGAACCTTTCACCTGAGCCTTTCGATGGCGGGGCCGACGCGCCATCTCCCAGGCAGTTGCCCCCGCCAGAGGATCGATGATGGCCGTATCGGACGTGCACCCCCCTGCCCGGCGCCCCTTGCTGCGCCGGGTCCTGTTCGGCCTGCCGGCCCTGATCGTGCTGGCGGTCGCCGGCTGGTACCTGATCGGCATGGCGGTGGTGAACCGGATCGACGACGACCCGGACTTCGCCATCGCCACCAGCGCGCCGGAGAACGGATCCCGGGCGATCGCCGCGATGGCCGACCTGGTCGAGCGCGAGATCGACGTCAACGAGTGGACGCCCAACGAGCCGTTCTTCAAGCCGGGCGTGCTGCTCGACAACATGCCCAACTACCAGACCGGGCTCCTGGCGGCGGTGCAGCGCTTCGGCGTGTCGGTGCGCGACCGGCTGGCGCGGGCCCGCGGCTCCTCCCAGGCCGATGCCGACCTGACCCGGGCGATGGGCCTGCTGGCCTATCCGGGCAATGTCTGGGTCTGGAACCCGACCACCTCCTGGGCCCCCACCGCCACCAGCGAAAGCCAGTACCGCCAGGCGGTCCAGGCGCTGCGCGCCTACAACCAGCGGCTTGCCGCTGGCGAGGCCGTCCTGGAAAAGCGGGCCGACAATCTGCTGGACAGCCTGGACGCGATCGCCGCCGATCTGGGCTCGACCTCCGCCGCGATCTACCAGGCCATCGACCTCAGCCAGAACCGCTGGTTCGACTTCTCGGCCGACGACCTGTTCTATACCGACAAGGGCCAGCTCTACGCCTACTACATCCTCCTGCGCGAGTTGGGTCTGGACTATGCCGACGTGATCGCCGAGCGGGGTGCTGCCTCGAACTGGGCGGAGATGCTGGACAGCTTCCGGATGGCCGCGATCCTCCAGCCCTGGGTGGTGGTGAACGGTGGCCTGGACAGCCAGGTGAAGCCCAATCATCTGGCTGCCCAGGGCTTCCTTCTTCTGCGCGCGCGCACCCAGTTGCGGGAAGTGACCAACATCCTCTTGCGATGACGTCCCGGCCTCGCCACTTCAGCCGCACGGAGAGCAATACCATGTTCATTCAGACCGAGCAGACGCCGAACCCGGCGACGCTCAAGTTCCTTCCCGGCCAGACCATCATCGAGGGCGGCCAGGTCGAAGTCCTGGACGCTGACGAGGCCGAGCGGGTCTCGCCGCTGGCGCGCCGCGTGTTCGGCGTGGACGGCGTCCGCTCGGTGTTCATCACCAAGGACTTCGTCGCGGTGACCAAGCAGGCCGCCGCCGACTGGTACCTGCTCAAGCCGGCCGTGCTCGGCGCCATGGTCGAGCATTTCATGTCCGGCGAGGACGCGGTCATCCAGCAGGCGTCGCCCGAGCCGGCCGTCGAGGCCGAGGACGACGAGACCGTCGCCAAGATCAAGGAACTCCTGGAGACCCGGGTGCGCCCGGCGGTCGCCAACGATGGCGGCGACATCGTGTTCCACGGGTTCGAGCGCGGGGTCGTGTACCTGCACATGAAGGGCGCCTGCGCCGGCTGCCCGTCCTCGGTGGTCACGCTCAAGAACGGCATCGAGAACCTCCTGCGCTATTACGTGCCGGACGTGGTCGAGGTCCGGGCTATCGACTGACTTAGGGCCAGGGACGACGAGGTTGCGGATCCTCGCGATCGACGGAGCCGGGCCGGTCGCCGTGGCGGCCTGCGGCCGCGGGCCGGACGGCCCGCTGATCGCGGGATCGGCTAGGCGGGCGGCCGGCGCCGATGCCGATGGCCTGCCGCTGCTCGTGGAGCGGTGCCTGCAGCAGGCAAGCTGGCGGAGCGGCCAGGTCGACCTGATCGCCTGCGGGATCGGTCCCGGCGGCTTCACCAGCATCCGGGTCGCGGTGGCGCTGGCGCGGGGCCTGGCCCTGGCGGCCAGCCTGCCGGTCCTGGCGGTCACCTCCTTCCAGGCCCTGGCGGACCGGGCGCGCCGCGAGGGCGTTTCCGGCCCGTTGCGGGTGGTGGTTCCGGGCGGGCGCGGCAACTGGTTCATCCAGGACTTCGACGAGCGGGGCCATCACGGCGAACCAGAGATCCTCGCGGCCCCTCCCGGCGTATTGCCGGACAGGACCCTGGTCGGCTCCGGATGCGAGGGAATGGTCGAACTGGTGGCGGATGCGAGCGACGTGGCGCACGTGGCCTTTGGCCGCCATGCGGCCGGTGCCGGCGGATCGCCGGGAAGCGAGCTGGTGCCGCTTTATTTGCGCGGTGCCGATGCCCGTGAAGGTGCGGGCCGGTCGCTGCTCGACCGGGTGGATCCCTGACCATGGCCCTGATGGACCTGCCCCGTCCCGGCCAGATCGCTGTCAAGAACATCGGCCCTTTTGATCTTGGTCGACTTGCGCGCCTGCACCGCGGCTGCTTCGAGGACGGCTGGTCGCGCTCCGACATCGCCCACCTGCTGTCGCTGCCGGGAGGGTTCGGCCTGATCGCCCGCTGCTTCGATCGCGGGTTCTCGGCGATCGACGGGCTGCGCGGGGTCGGGTTCGCGATTTGCCGGGTGGTGCGCGACGAGAGTGAACTACTGTCGATCGGAGTGCTGCAGTCTTGGCGTCACCGGGGCGTCGCCGGGACGTTACTGGAAGCCTCGATGGTCCGTGCCCATCAGGCGGGCGCCGACGCGATGTTCCTGGAGGTCGCGGTCGACAATGTAGCCGCACAGAGCTTGTATGAAAGATACAATTTCAAACGGGTCGGGACGCGGCTGGACTATTATCATCGCCCGGATGGCCGAAAGATCAGCGCATATACGATGAAGGCCTCGCTGCATGGGCCAAGGTCGCTGCCCGGCCAGAGCTAGTCGGCGCCGCGCCGGACCAGCAGCTCAAAGATCCCGTCATCCACAGCCTTGCGGCTGACGATCTCGTGACCGTGATCCGTAAGGGAAAACGGAACGTTAACGAGCGGTTCACCTTCGCGAAGCCGAATGCGCAGCATGTCGCCGGGAGACATTCTTTCCAGCGCGAGCTTGGCTCGCACGAAGGTGATCGGGCAGGTGTCGGCGGTGATGTCGAGGGTTGCTTCAGAAGAGGCCATTTCATCTACCTTTTTTTGTGAGGACTTTTTGAAAAGCCCCCTTGCAGACGGTGGTTGAGGAAATATAGTAGTGGCTCGTGTATTACCAAGTAGGCCGGGAGCCCTCACGCAGAGATGGCGGAACAGTTGACCCAGAACGAACTCCTGTCGCTCACGACGGAGATCGTCGCGGCACACGTGTCGAACAATACGGTGTCGTCCACCGAACTCCCCGACCTCATCAGGCTCGTATATTCCTCGCTGTCGACCCAGGGCGTCGAGATCAAAGAAGAGCCCCAGGAAAAGCTGACTCCTGCCGTTCCGGTCAAGAAGTCGGTGACGCCGGAATATATCATCTGCCTTGAGGACGGAAAGAAGCTGAAGATGCTCAAGCGGCATCTGAAGACCCGTTACAACATGTCGCCCGAGGACTACCGCAAGCGCTGGGGCCTGCCCGACGACTACCCGATGGTCGCACCGGCCTATGCGGAGCAGCGCTCCTCGCTGGCGAAGAAGATCGGTCTCGGCACCAAGCCGCGTGCGCGTGGCCGCCGGGCCGGCTGAACCGGTCCGGTCGTTCCCGGAGCGTGCGACGGCGCTTCCTCGGGAAGCGCCGAAGTCCCTTTGGGAACGAAGCGTAACTTGACGGCTCAGGCGGCGCTGGGAATAACTCGCCGCATTGGAACCATCCCTGGTTGGCGGGTGACGAAAAAGCTCTTCATCAAGACCTATGGCTGTCAGATGAACGTCTACGACTCCGAGCGCATGGCCGGAGCGCTTTCAGCCCATGGGTATGCCGCCACCGACCAGATCGAGGACGCGGACCTCGTCGTCCTCAACACGTGTCACATCCGTGAAAAGGCCGCCGAGAAGGTCTATTCCGAGCTCGGCCGGATGCGCCTCCTGCGTGACCAGCGACGTGCCGGCGGCAGCGATCTCACCATCGCCGTGGCCGGCTGCGTCGCCCAGGCCGAGGGCGAGGCGATGCTGCAGCGCGCCCCGTTCATCGACGTGGTGGTCGGACCGCAGGCCTATCACCGCCTGCCGGAGATGCTCGCCCAGCGCGGCCGCGTCGCCAGCGGCATCGTCGACACCGACTTTCCCGTGGAAAGCAAGTTCGACGAGCTGCCGGCAGTCTCGACACCGTCCGGTCCGTCGGCCTTCCTCACCGTGCAGGAAGGCTGCGACAAGTTCTGCACCTTCTGCGTGGTCCCCTACACCCGCGGCGCGGAGACCTCGCGCCCGGTGGCCGCAATCCTGGCGGAGGCCCGCCAGCTGGCCGACCAGGGCGCCTGCGAGATCACCCTGCTCGGCCAGAACGTCAACGCCTTCCACGGCCAGGCCGCGGACGGCGGGACCTGGGGCCTGGGCCGGCTGATCCGCTCGCTGGCCGAGATCGAGGGGCTGGCGCGGATCCGCTACACCACCTCCCACCCCCGCGATGTCGACGACGAGCTGATCGCCGCCCATCGCGACGTGCCGCAGCTCATGCCGTTCCTGCACCTGCCGGTGCAGTCGGGCTCCGACACGATTCTGGCCGCCATGAACCGCAAGCATCGCGCCGAGGACTATCTGCGGATCGTCGACCGGCTCCGGGAAGCGCGGCCGGACCTGGCGCTGTCGTCCGACTTCATCGTGGGCTTCCCCGGCGAGACCGACCAGGACTTCGAGGCGACGCTGCGGCTGGTCGAGCAGGTCCGCTTCGCCCAGGCCTTCTCGTTCAAGTACAGCCCGCGCCCGGGCACCCCGGCCAGCCTGATGAAGAAGCAGGTCAAGGAGTCGGTGAAAGCCGAAAGACTGGCCGCTCTCCAGGAACTCCTGGAGCGGCAGCGGCGTTCGTTCGACGAGAACAGCGTGGGTGTGCGGATGGACGTCCTGATCGAGCGCGACGGCCGGGATCCCGGCAGCAAGGTCGGCCGCTCGCCCTGGCTGCAGATCGTCCACCTGGATGGCCCCGATCTCTCGGTGGGCGACCTGGTCACCGTGGAGATCACCGGGTCGCATCCGCGCAGCCTGGCCGGCCGGCTGGTCTCCCCACCTGAGAAGCGAGGACGCGCCGCTTGAAGCCGCTCCTGCCGATGGCGGAACTCGATCAGGCGGATCGCCGGGTCGTCCTGCCGGACAATCGGCTCTGTGCCACGGTCTTCGGCCAGCACCACAGTCATCTCGCCCGGATCGAGCAGCAGCTCCCCGTCAACCTGGTGGCGCGCGGCAACGAGGTGATCGTTCATGGCGACGATCCGGACGCGGTCAATTCCGCCGCGACCGTGCTTCAGGAACTCTACATGCGGGCCAAGGGCGGCGAGGATGTCGGCCGCGACGAGGTCGACGCCGCGGTGCGGATGGTGACGGCGGGCGAGCCGCTGCCCACCGACGGTTATCGCGGCCAGCAGTCGGCGGTGCGTACCGAGCGCAAGCTGGTGGTGCCGCGCACGCCCAACCAGGCCCGCTACCTCGAGGCCTTGCAGAAGAACGACCTGGTGCTGGGCCTGGGCCCCGCCGGCACCGGCAAGACCTACCTTGCGGTCGCCGCCGCGGTGGCGGCCATGAAGGCGCGCACCGTCGAGCGGCTGATCCTGTCTCGGCCGGCGGTGGAGGCCGGCGAGCGGCTGGGCTTCCTGCCGGGCGACATGCGCGAGAAGGTCGATCCCTATCTGCGCCCGATCTACGACGCGCTGCACGACCTCCTGCCCGAGGGCCGGCTGGAGCGCGCGATCGAGAGCGGCCAGATCGAGATCGCGCCCCTGGCCTTCATGCGCGGCCGCACCCTGCGCAACGCCGCGGTCATCCTGGACGAGGCGCAGAACGCCACGCCCATGCAGATGAAGATGTTCTTGACGCGCCTGGGCGAGAATTCGCGTATGGTGGTGACCGGCGACGCCAGCCAGTCCGACCTGCCGCCTGGGGTGAAGTCCGGCCTGCAGGACGCGGTCGACCGGCTCGCCGGCATTGAAGGCATCGCGATCGTGCGGTTCGACCAGACAGACATCGTGCGCCATCCGCTGGTGCAGAAGATCGTCCGCGCCTATGAGGCCGACGATGCGCCCGCGACCGACGTCGATGGCGGCGTGGCGCGGACGCTCGGTCGCGGACGCCCCCATCCGGTTCAGGACCAATGAACGACGACAGTAGTCACCCGATCGAGGTGACGGTTGAGGCGGAAGCCTGGCAAACGACCGTCACCGACCCGATCGGGCTCATTCGTGACACCGCTGGACGTGCCCTGGCACAAGCGGCCCCTCCCCATCTCCGCGACGCACATGTCTCGGTCGTTCTGACCGACGATGCGCGCATCCAGGTCCTCAACCGCGACTGGCGCGGCAAGGACAAGCCGACCGACGTCCTGTCGTTCCCGGCCTACGACCCGGACATCCCCCTACCCCCCGGCATGCAGGCCGAGCTCGGCGACATCGTCGTGGCGCTGGAGACGGTGCTGCGTGACGCCCGGGCGGACGACCGTCCGGTCGACCATCACCTGCGTCACATGATCGTCCACGGGATCCTGCATCTCCTGGGCATGGATCACGAGACCGGCGAGGCCGACGCGCAGGCCATGGAAGCGCTGGAGGCAAGGATCCTTTCGGGATTTGGCGTCGCCAATCCCTATGCGGAGGCAGTTCGGTGAGGCAGTTGCAACGGCGGGCGGAACAGAACCCGTCGCTGTTCGGGGATCTGATGCGCCGGCTGCGCAGTTTCGCGGGCGCCGTCGACAATGGCGAAGGCAGCATCCGCACGCGCATCGAGAACATCATCGAAGGCGACATCGGCGACGAGAACAGCGAGAAGCTGGTTCCGGCCGTGCGCGAGCTGGTGCTGAACGCGCTGGCGTTCGGCGAGCTGCAGGTCGCGGACGTGATGGTGCAGCGTCCCGACATCAAGGCGGTGCCGAAGGACGCCTCGCTCGCCAAGGTGCTGGAAACGATGCAGGCCGGCATGCACACCCGCCTGCCGGTCTACGGGACCGCCCTGGACGACGTGGTGGGCATGGTCCACGTCAAGGACCTGCTGCCCTACTTCGCCAATCCGGACGGTTTCGACTTGGCCAAGGTCACCCGGCGGGTGCTGGTGGTGCCGCCCTCGATGAGCGTCCTGGCCCTGGTGCGCGAGATGCGGGACACCCGCGTGCACATGGCGGTGGTGGTCGACGAGTTCGGCGGCACCGACGGGCTGGCCACCATGGAGGACCTGGTCGGCGAGATCATCGGCGAGATCCCCGACGAGCACGACCCGGCCACCGAGGCGCAGATCGTCCGCCAGCCGGACGGCACGATCGACGTGGACGGACGGGCCTATCTCGACGACCTGGAGCAGATCCTGGGCGCCGAGCTGCTCGACGAGGAGACCCGCGAGGAGGTCGACACGGTGAGCGGCCTGATCTCCAGCCTGGTCGACCGGATCCCCGCCACCGGCGAGAGGATTCCGCACCCGGCCGGGTTCACCTTCGAGATCCTGGACGCCTCGTCGCGGCGGATCGAGCGGGTGAAGATCCACGACCAGCGCGCCGAGCAGATCGCGGAAACCGAGGTGATGGGTGACTGAACCGGCTCTTGGGAGCCGGATCGAAACCGTCCTCCTTCGCCGCCCGCTGGTCGCCTGCGCGGTGGCGGGCATCGTCGCCGCCCTGGCCCTGCCGCCCTGGCACGTCCTGCCGGGCCTGCTGGGCCTGGCGGTCCTGGTGGCGGCGATCGCCCGCGCACCCGGGCCCGGCTCCGCCTTCCTCCGCGGCCTAGCCTTCGGGCTGCCCTTCAACCTGGTCGGACTGTACTGGGTCGCCATCGCCTTTTCCGCGGAGCCCGAGAAGTTCGGCGCCCTGGCGGTCCCGGCGACCGTCCTGCTCGCCTTGGTCTGCGGCCTGTTCCAGGCAGGCTACGCCCTGATCCTGAACCTTGCCCGCATCCGCCGTCCGCTGGCGGTGCTGCTGGGCCTGGCGGCCCTCTGGGGTGTCGGCGAATGGGCGCGCGGCGCCATCGTCGGCTTCCCCTGGAACCCGCTGGCGGTGGTCTGGTCGATCAGCGAGGTCAGCCTCCAGCTGGTGGCGCTCACCGGCACCGCCGCCCTCTCCGTGCTCACCGCCATCGCCGCCGGCGCGGTGGCCCTGGCCTTCCTCGAGCGGCGGCCGGGCCTGCGGATCGCCGGGGTTGCGGCGCCGCTGCTCCTGGGCGGGCTGGCCTTCGGCTATGGAGCCTGGCGGGTGTCCGTGCCGCTGCCGGAGCCGACCGGGCTGGAGCTGCGCCTAGTCCAGGCGAACGTCGCGCAGAACCACAAATGGGACCCGTCCCGGCTGCGGGAGAACTTCCTGGGCCATCTCGAGCTGTCCGAGCAGGACGCGCCGGTCCAGCCCCGGATCATCATCTGGCCGGAAAGCGCGGTGCCCTTCTCGCTGGAGGCCGACGAGGTCGCCCGGACTTACCTGGCCAGGCTCGCCGCCAAGGCCGGCGGCTATGTCGTGACCGGCTCGAACCACGTCACCCGCGACCGGCAGGACCAGCTGGTCGCCCACAACAGCGTGTACGTGATCGATCCGGAGGGACAGATCAGCAGCCGCTACGACAAGGTCAATCTGGTCCCCTTCGGCGAATACCTGCCGATGCGCGGGCTCCTGGGCGCGCTGGGCCTCCAGGCGGTCGCCGCCCGCGGCGACTTCCAGGCGGGACCGGAGCGGACCACGGTGGAGCTGCCGGGCATCCCGCCCTTCAGCCCGCTGATCTGCTACGAGGTGGCCTTCCCGGCCAGCGCCACCGATGGCCAGGGCCGCGCCCGGTGGCTCCTGAACATCACCAACGACGCCTGGTTCGGCAACAGCGCCGGCCCCTGGCAGCATCTGGCCCTGGCCAGGATGCGCAGCGTCGAGGAGGGCCTTCCGCTGGTCCGCGCGGCCAATACCGGCATCTCGGTGGTGACCGACAGCTATGGCCGCATCCTGGCGGAACTCGGCACCGGCGAGCGCGGCGTGATCGACGGCCGGCTGCCGGCCGCCCTGCCCGAGCGACCCCTGGGCGGCCAACTTGGTTCACTATGGGGTTGGGTTGCCATCATTGCTATTGCCGCGGGTTGCCTGTTCGTTGAGTATCGTTCACGTGGGTACACCTCCTGAGCGAGCGGACCGCGGACCGCCATGACCGTCGAGCATCCGGACCCGATCGACATCCACGTGGGCAGGCGACTCAAGCTCCGCCGCATGCTGGTGGGCATGAGCCAGGAGCGGCTGGGCGAACTGCTGGGGGTGACCTTCCAGCAGATCCAGAAATACGAGCGCGGCGCCAACCGGATGGGCAGTTCGCGCCTGTTCGCGATCAGCCGGATCCTGGACACCCCGATCGCCTGGTTCTTCGACGAGATGGACGAAGCGCCCGGACCGTCCAAGCCGGCATCTGGCCTCTCCGAGGAGCGCAGCGCGTTCCGCTATGCGCCAGCACCGCGACCTGTGCCCCAGGGCCGCTCCCCGGTGGAGAACCGCGAGACCCTGGAACTGGTGCGCGCCTTTCTCCGGATCGACGACCCGGTCATTCGCCGGCGCCTGTTCGAGGTGGCCCGGGCCCTGGCGGAGCTGCCGGAGCAGCGGCCGGTCGCCGAGCCACCGTTCCCCGCCCGCAACGCGGGCGAATGGTCGCTGCCGCGCTCCCCCCGCTCTTCTTGACCCGCAGGTCCGCGCCGTTCAGAAGCATGCACCGTCACTATGGCGTGCGATCGACCTGACCACAGGATGGCCTGGGTCGCTTCGGGCTGGCGTGGATCCTGTGCATGCCTCGCGTCTGGGTGGGCCCCGTTTTTTGGAGAGTGGGCAGGCTATGGCCTCCAAGGACTATCTTTTCACCAGCGAATCCGTGTCCGAGGGACATCCGGACAAGGTGTGCGACCGGATCTCCGACGAGATCGTCGATCTCTATCTGGCCGAGTATCCGTTCGCGCGCGTGGCGTGCGAGACGCTCGCCACCACCAACCGCGTGGTGATCGCCGGTGAGGTCCGCCCAGGGGCCGACAGCAAGATCGACAGCGACCTGATCACCCAGACTGCCCGCAAGGCGATCCGCGCGATCGGCTACGAGCAGGACGGCTTCCACTGGGAGAAGGCCCGGGTCGACGTGCTCCTGCACGAGCAGTCGCCCGACATCGCCCAGGGCGTCG
Organism: Geminicoccus roseus DSM 18922; assembly: GCF_000427665.1. NCBI lineage: Bacteria > Pseudomonadati > Pseudomonadota > Alphaproteobacteria > Geminicoccales > Geminicoccaceae > Geminicoccus > Geminicoccus roseus. The sequence continues at coordinate 3,798,575 of NZ_KE386572.1, read as the reverse complement.
ATGCCGGCGAGAGCAAGGACGAGGGTGCCGGCGACCAGGGCATCATGTTCGGCTTTGCGGTGGACGAGACCCCGGAACTGATGCCGGCGCCGATCTACTACGCCCACGAGATCCTGCGCCGCATGGCGGCCGACCGTCATTCCGGCGCCACCAAGGGCTTCCAGCCGGACGCGAAGAGCCAGGTCACTCTGCGCTATGTCGACGGCAAGCCGGTCGGCGCCACCTCGGTGGTGGTGTCCACCCAGCATGACGAGGGCCTGAAGCCCGCCGACGTGCGCGAGCTGGTGCGGCCCTACGTGCAGTCGGTGCTGCCCGAGGGCTGGTTCCCGCCGGAAGCCGAGTTCTACGTCAACCCGACCGGAAACTTCGTGATCGGCGGTCCCGACGGCGATGCCGGCCTGACCGGCCGCAAGATCATCGTCGACACCTATGGCGGCGCCGCGCCGCATGGCGGCGGCGCCTTCTCAGGCAAGGATCCGACCAAGGTCGACCGTTCGGCCGCCTATGCCGCCCGCTATCTCGCCAAGAACGTGGTGGCGGCGGGTCTCGCGCGCAAATGCGTGATCCAGCTCTCCTACGCGATCGGCGTGTCCAAGCCGCTCTCGATCTATGTCGACACGTTCGGCACGGGCGAGGTGGACGAGTCCAAGCTGGCCCGCGTCCTCAACGAGGTGATGAACCTCAGCCCGCGCGGCATCCGCGAGCATCTCGGCCTGAACAGGCCGACCTATGCCCGCACCGCGGCCTATGGCCATTTCGGCCGCCCGCCCGAGGCGGATGGCGGCTTCTCCTGGGAAGCCCGCAACCTGGTCGACGAGCTCAAGCGGGCCTTCTGAGCGTGCGCGACGACGGCGCGACCGGGGACGGCCCGGTCCGCCGCCAGATCTGGGGCCGGCGGCTGGGGCCCGGGCTGAAGCCCGCCCGCCGCAAGCTCCTGGAAGAGCGCCTGCCCGGCCTGCAGATCGAGCTGCCCGAACAGGGACGGCTCGATCCGGCCAGCCTGTTCCCTGGGCGGATGCAGGGCTTCCGGCTCGAGATCGGCTTTGGCGGCGGCGAGCATCTGGCGGCGCAGGCCAAAGCCAATCCCCATCTCGGCTTTCTGGGGGTCGAGCCGTTCATGGACGGCGTCGGCAAGCTGGTGGCGGAACTGGACGCCAGCGGGACGGACAACGTGCGGATCCTGGCCGACGACGCCCGGCTCCTGCTGCGCGTGCTCCCCGACGCCTGCCTGGAGCGCATCGACGTGCTGTTCCCGGACCCCTGGCCGAAGCTGCGCCACAACAAGCGCCGGATCGTCAACCGCCAGACCGTGCCCGAAATGGCGCGGGTGCTGCGGCCGGGCGGCGAGTTGCGGCTGGCCACCGACATCGTCGACTATGCGCGGTGGATGCTCGACGCCACCCTGGCCGAGCCGCGGCTCGCCTGGATGGCCGAGCGCGCCGACGACTGGCGGATCGCCCCGCCGGACCATGTGCCCACCCGCTACCAGGCCAAGGCTGAGCGGGAGGGCCGGCCGGCTACCTTCCTGCGGTTTCGCGCGGCCTCTTGATCCGGCCGCCGGGCCGGACGAAGATGCATCCGCCGCAAGACCCTCCAGGGGCGCGAACCGGCACCTGCGTCGGTTGTCGACGCAATACCCCTTGAACTTCGCCGGCCGGGCGAGTATCTACCGGCACGTTCACTACCGCGCCGATGCGAGGTGAGTGGGTAGTTACCCGCTCCCTTTGGCATGCCGTTTTTCCGGGAGCATCACCATCAGCACCCTCGTCGATCTGATCGAACCTAGCCTGCGTGGAATGGGCTTCGAGCTCGTCCAGGTCCGGCTTCTCGGCCAGGTCCGCAGGACGCTCCAGGTGATGGCCGAACCCGCCGACCCGGACCGGGTCATGGACGTGGAAGACTGCGCCGACATCAGCCGTGCGATCTCCGCGATCCTCGACGTGCACGACCCCATCCCCGGGGCCTACACGCTGGAGGTTTCCTCGCCCGGGATCGACCGGCCGCTGGTCCGCCTCAACGATTACGCCCGCTTCACCGGCCATCTGGCGAAGCTGGAGGTCGAGCCGGACATCGAGGGTCGCAAGCGCTTCAAGGCCACGATCGCCGCGGTGGACGGCGACGACATTCTGATCGAGCAGGACGGGCAGGAGTTCCGAGTGCCGTTTTCGACGATCCGCAAGGCGCGTCTGGTCCTGACCGACGCATTGATCAAGGCGGCACAAGAGGCGCAGGCGCGCAACCACGGCGCGCAGGCGGCCACGGACGAAGCGAGCCCCGAGGGAGGCGTCTGATGGAAGCGATGGGTCCAGTGTTCGGCCGGGCCGAACTCCTGCGAATCGCGGAAGCGGTGGCGCAGGAGAAGGGCATCGCGCCGACCGAGGTCATCGAGGCGATGGAGCAGGCGATCGGCACTGCCGCGCGCCGCAAGTACGGCCAGGAGCTCGAGATCCGCGCCGAGATCGACCGCAAGTCCGGCGAGATCGGGATCTTCCGGGTGATGCAGGTCGTCGAGGACGTTTCCGAGCCCACCCTGCAGATCGCCCTGTCCGACGCCAAGCGCCTCAATCCGGCCGCCCAGGAAGGCGACGTGATCGAGGACCCGCTGCCGCCGATCGACTATGGCCGGATTGCCGCGCAGTCGGCCAAGCAGGTGATCGTGCAGCGCGTCCGCGAGGCGGAGCGCGAGCGGCAGTACAACGAGTTCAAGGACCGGATCGGCGAGATCGTGGTCGGCGAGATCAAGCGGATCGAGCATGGCAACGTGCTGGTCGACCTCGGCAAGGCGGAAGCCATCTGCCGGCGCGACGACCTGATTCCGAGGGAGCTGTTCCGCAACAAGGACCGGATCCGCGCCTATCTCTACGACGTGAGCCACCAGACCCGCGGCCCGCAGATCTTCCTGTCGCGCACCCATCCCATGTTCATGGCGAAGCTGTTCGAGCAGGAAGTGCCGGAGATCTACGACGGCATCATCGAGATCAAGGGCTGCGCCCGTGATCCGGGCAGCCGCGCCAAGATCGCCGTGTATTCCCGCGAGGGCGGCATCGACCCGGTCGGCGCCTGCGTCGGCATGCGCGGCTCGCGCGTCCAGGCCGTGGTCCAGGAACTGGCCGGCGAGAAGATCGACATCATCCCGTGGTCGTCCGACCCGGCGAACTTCGTGGTGAACGCCCTGGCCCCGGCCGAGGTCGCCCGCGTGGTGCTGGATCCGGACAACAACCGGATCGAGGTGGTCGTCCCCGACCACATGCAGCACATCGCGATCGGCCGGCGCGGCCAGAACGTGCGCCTGGCCAGCCAGCTGACCGGCTGGGAGATCGACATCGTCTCGGAGACCGAGGACAGCGAGAAGCGTTCGGCGATCTTCCGCCGCCGCATCGAGCTGTTCACCGAGGCGCTCAACGTCGAGACGGTGATCGCCGAGCTGCTCGCCACCGAGGAGTTCGATTCGGTCGCCGATGTCGCCTACTGCCCGCCGGACGAACTGGCGGCGATCGAGGGCTTCGACGAGGAGATCGCCCAGGCCCTGATCGAGCGCGCGGTGTCCTGGCTGGACGAGCAGCGCGAGGCGCTGGCCGCCGAGGCGGTGGAACTCGGCATCGCCGATGACCTGCTGCAGTTCGAGCCGATCGAGCTGTCCAACACGGTCGAGCTCGGCCGCAAGGGCATCAAGACGCTGGAGGACCTGGCGGACCTGTCCGGGGACGAACTGGTCGAGCTCCTGCCGGATGCCGGCATGACCGCCGCCTCGGCGGGCGAGATCATCATGGCGGCCCGTGTCGCCCTCGGCTGGATCGAGGCGCCGGAGCAGCCTGCGGACGAAGACGTGACGGAGGCGGAGCACGCTTGAGCGAGACGACGGTCGCGATCATCGAGGAGCCGGTCGGCGCGGAGCGGAATCCGCGGCGTTCCGTCTTGTCGCGTACGCGCCAGGATCGTGACGGCATGCTGCGTTTCGTGCGCGATCCGCAAGGCCAGGTCGTGTTCGACGTGGATGCACGCCTGCCCGGCCGTGGCTTCTGGCTGGAGGCGGATCGCGGCAGCGTCGCCCTGGCGGTCAAGCGCCAGGCGCTCACCCGTGCGGCGGGTCCCGGTTCCCGGGTGGCGCCCGACCTCATGGTGCATATCGAAGAGGCGCTGGTGCGCCGCGGGCTGGACCGGATCGGTCTTGCCCGCCGGGCCGGCGCCGTGGTCAACGGTTTCGACGAGGTCGAGCGCAGCCTGCGCTCCGGCCGGGCGAAGCTCTTGATCCAGGCTCTGGACGCAGCCGAGGACGGGCTGCAAAAACTCGGTCGCATCGCCAAGGACCTTCCTACGGTCCGGCTGTTCGACCGCTTGGAACTCGGCCGGGCACTCGGCCGCGACGAGGCCGTCCATCTTGTGGTGACCCACGAGAGCCATGCCACGCCGCTAATGACGATCGTGCGACGTCTGGCCGGATTCCGGCCGGCGCCGCAGGATCCAAGTGCAACGATGACATCGATCGAACGACAGGAACGGCTCGCCTCATGAACGATCCGAAGGGTCAGGACAACAAAGCCCGGATCGGCCTCCGCCCGTCTGGCACCGGCGGCAGCGCCGGTCGCATGGATCTTCCGCGCAAGACGGTCGACGTCGGCACGGTCAAGCAGGCGCGCTCGCACGGGGTGTTGAGCAAGCCGGTCCAGGTCGAGGTGCGCAAGTCGCGCGCCCCGGGCCACGCCCAGGCGGTGCCGCGGATGGCGCCCACCGAGACCACCGACCAGTCCGGCCGTCCGCCGGCTCCGGGCGGACAGCGTCCGGTCGGCAACGAAGCGCGTCCGGCCGGCGGCGGCGGCGGCAACCGCGGCCCGGTGCGCCTGCGCGCGCTGACCGAGGCCGAACACAATGCCCGCCTCAAGGCGGTCATCATCAACCAGCGCCGCGCCGAAGAGGACCGCAAGCGCCTCGAGGAAGAGGCGCGCCTGCGCGCCATCGAGGAGGAGCGCCGCCGGGTCGAGGCCGAGGCCGAGGCGAAGCGCCGCGCCGAGGAGGAGACCCGCCGCAAGGCGGAGGAGGAGATCCGCCGCAAGGCCGAGGAACAGGCGCGCCGCCTGCTCGACGAGCAGGAGCGCAAGGCCGCCATGCAGGCGCCGGGTGCTCGCGCCCCGCAGGCGCCGGAGCCCGAGCAGGTCGAGGAGCGTCGTCCCGCCCGCGCCGAGCCGGCCCCTGCCCCGCAGGCGCCCCAGGCGCCGCGTGCCCCGCAGCCCACCGCGAAGTTCGGCTTCGAATCGGTCGATGAGAAGCGCCCGGTCAAGGGCAAGGCCGCCGCCAAGGCGCCCAAGCTCATGGCTCCGGCCGCGCGCAAGGACGATGTCGGCAAGGCCAAGGGCCGGGTCGTCATCAGCGCCGAGGGCGACCTCGAGGAGCGCCGGGCACCTTCCGTGGCGGCGATGCGCCGTCGCCAGCAGAAGGGCCGCCAGCAGGTCCAGCAGCCCACCGAGCTGATCGTCCGCGACGTGGCGATCCCGGACGTGATCACCGTGCAGGACCTGGCCGCCCGCATGGCGGTGCGCTCCGGCGAGGTGATCAAGGTTCTGATGAAGAACAAGATCCTGGCCACGCCGGCGCAGACCATCGACGCGGACACCGCGGAGCTGGTGGTGTCCGAGTTCGGCCACCGGGTGAAGCGGGTGTCTGAATCGCTGATCGAGGAGGGCCTGGAGGGCCTTGCGATCGACGAGGACACCAACCTGCAGCCGCGCTCGCCGGTGGTCACGGTCATGGGCCATGTCGACCACGGCAAGACCTCGCTGCTGGACGCGCTGCGCAATGCCAGCGTCGCCTCGCACGAGGCGGGCGGCATCACCCAGCATATCGGCGCCTACCGGGTCGACATCGGCTCGGGCATGCCGGTCACCTTCATCGACACCCCCGGCCACGCGGCGTTCACGCAGATGCGCGCCCGCGGCGCCTCGGTGACCGACATCGTGATCCTGGTGGTCGCGGCCGATGACGGCGTCATGCCGCAGACGATCGAGGCGATCCGCCATGCCCAGGCGGCCAACGTGCCGCTGGTGGTGGCGATCAACAAGATCGACCGGCCGGAAGCCGATCCGAACCGGGTGAAGAGCGAACTGCTGAACTACGACGTCATCACCGAGGAGTTCGGCGGCGAGGTCCAGGCTGTCCAGGTCTCCGCGATCAAGCGGACCGGCCTGGAGACCTTGATCGAGGCGGTGCAGCTCCAGGCCGAGCTCCTCGACCTGAAGGCCAACCCGGACCGCGAGGCCCAGGGCACCATCATCGAGGCGCGGCTGGACCGCGGCCGCGGCGTGGTCGCGACCGCGCTGATCCAGAAGGGCACGCTGCGGGTCGGCGACACCGTCGTCTGCGGCACCACCTCGGGCCGCGTCCGCGCCCTGGTCGACGACCATGGCCAGAACGTGACCGAGGCCGGCCCGTCCGTCCCGGTCGAGATCCTGGGCCTGGACGGCGTGCCCAGCGCCGGCGACCTGCTCTCGGCCACCGACGATGCCGATCGCGCCCGCGAGATCGCCGAGTACCGCCAGCGCAAGAAGCGCGAAGCGCAGCTCGTCGCCACCGCCGGCGCCCGCGGCTCGCTCGAGGACATGTTCTCGAAGATCAAGGTCGGCGAGCTGAAAGAGCTGCCGGTGGTGATCAAGACCGACGTGCACGGCTCGCTGGAGGCGGTCTCGGCCGGCCTGCAGAAGCTCGGCACCGACGAGGTGTCGGTCCGGATCCTGCACGGCGGCGTGGGCGCCATCACCGAGAGCGACGTGACCCTGGCCGCGGCCTCGGGCGGCGTCATCCTCGGCTTCAACGTGCGGGCCAACGCGCCGGCACGGGACCTGGCCAAGCGCGACGGCATCGAGATCCGCTACTACTCGATCATCTACGAGCTGCTCGACGAGATGAAGGCCCTGCTCTCCGGCCTGCTGGCGCCGGAAGCGAAGGAGGTCATCCTGGGTCACGCGGAGATCCGCGAGATCTTCTCGGTGCAGCGGATCGGCAAGATCGCGGGTTGCCGGGTCACCGACGGCCTCATCCGTCGCAACTCGAAGATCCGCCTCCTGCGCGACGACGTGGTCATCCACGAAGGGTCGCTGGGCTCGCTCAAGCGCTTCAAGGACGATGTCCGCGAGGTGCGCGAGGGCTTTGAGTGCGGCCTGTCGCTCGAGGGCTACAACGACATCCGCACCGGCGATGTCGTGGAAACCTACGAGGTCCAGGAGGTCGCGCGGAGCCTGTGAGCGGCCGATCCCGTTCCCACGGGACGTCCGCCTCCGAGCGCGGCCGCTCCCATGAACCCTCGCAGCGTCAGATGCGTGTCGGCGAGGCGGTAAGACACCGCCTCGCCGACATGTTCATGCGCCGCGAGCTACACGATCCGGACCTGCAGAACGTCGAGGTCACCGTGTCCGAGGTCCGGATGAGCCCGGACCTCAAGCAGGCCACGGTGTTCGTCGCCGAGCTCGGCCAGGACAAGCTCCGGCCGGAGGTGATGAAGGCGCTGATCCGGGCATCCACCTACATGACCTCCCGGCTCGGCCGAGAGATGGACCTGAAATATGCGCCCCGCCTGCGCATCGTTCCCGACGAGACGTTCGGTGAGGCCTCGCGGGTCGAGACCCTGATCGCGAAAGAGGTGGCCGCCCTTCCCCCTCGTGACGCCGAGGAGACGGAAGAATGAGCCGCAGGCGCGCCAAGGGCATCCCGATCCATGGCTGGCTGTGCGTGGACAAGCCCACCGGCATGACCTCGACCCATGTGGTCAACGTCATCAAGCGGGCGACCAACGCGCAGAAGGTCGGCCATGGCGGCACGCTCGACCCGCTGGCGACCGGCGTCCTGCCGATCGCGATGGGCGACGCGACCAAGACCGTCATGTACGTGATGGACGCGCGCAAGGGCTACGAGTTCACGGTCCGCTTCGGTGAGGCCACCGACACCGACGACAGCGACGGGGTGGTGATCGCCACCTCCGAGCTGCGCCCGACCCGCGAGCAGATCGAGGCGGTGCTGCCGCAGTTCCTGGGCGAGATCATGCAGCGCCCGCCGATCTATGCCGCGGTGAAGATCGACGGCGAGCGCGCCTACGACATGGCCAGGCGCGGCGAGGAGGTCGTGCTCGAGCCGCGGCCGATCCGGATCGACACGCTGGAACTGGTCGACATGCCCGACCCGGACCATGCCGTGATGACGATGACGTCCGGCAAGGGCGCCTATGTGCGGGCCGTGGCGCGGGATCTCGGCGAGGCGCTGGGCACCCGCGCGCACGTCACCCAGCTCCGCCGCATCGCGGTGGGGCCATTCAAGATTGAAGATTCCGTGCGGCTGGACGATCTCGAGGCGCTGATCGCCGAAGAGAGCCTGCCGCAGGTTCTCGTTCCTGTGACGACGGCGCTGGCCGGCATCCCGGCGCTCGCCGTCACGGAACCGCAGGCCCACCGCCTGTCCGCCGGCCAGCCGATCGTGGCTCTCCCTCACATGATCGAGGGCGAGCTGGGAGAGGAGCCGATGGTCCGGGCGATGTGGGAAGGGCGGCTGGTGGCGCTTACTCGTTTCGAGGAAGGGGAGCTGCAGCCCGTGCGGGTTTTCCTGACATCGATGCCGATGGAAAAGAGACGATGACGATCACTGCAGCGCGCAAGACCGAGCTGATCAAGGAATTCGCCACCCATGAGGGCGACACCGGTTCGCCGGAAGTCCAGGTGTCGATCCTGTCGGAGCGGGTCACCAACCTGACCGAGCATCTGAAGATCCACCACAAGGATTTCCATTCCCGTCGTGGTCTCCTCATGATGGTCGGCCAGCGGCGCAGCCTTCTCGACTATCTGAAGAAGAAGGACGTGAACCGCTACAAGGCGCTCATCGAGCGTCTCGGCCTGCGCAAGTGATTGCAGGCGCCAGCTAGGCGCCACTGCGTCCGGCGCTCTCGTTCCCCCGGGTTCACCCGGGAGGACGGGAGCCGCCGGAGGCGGGCTGTTCTGCGAGGTGCGGACGGCCCGGCCCTCCCCCATCCAGCTACGTGTATGGATGCCGGATGGCGGGAGTAGACCCCGGCCGAACGTGACGGTTCGGGGCGACGAAGGGAAATTGGGGATATGTTCAACCTTACCCGCAAATCGACGACCTGGGCCGGCAAGCCGATCTCGCTGGAAAGCGGCAAGATCGCCCGCCAGGCGGACGGCGCGGTGCTGGCCACCCATGGCGAGACCGTCGTGCTCTGCACGGTTGTCGCAGCGAAAGAGAAGAAGCCCGGTCAGGATTTCTTCCCGCTGACCGTGAATTACCAGGAGAAGGCCTTCGCCGCGGGCAAGATCCCGGGCGGCTTCTTCAAGCGCGAGGGCCGGCCGTCGGAAAAGGAGACGCTGCTCTGTCGTCTCATCGACCGGCCGATCCGCCCGCTGTTCCCGGCCGAGTTCAAGAACGAGATCCAGGTCGTCTGCACCGTGCTGGCGCATGACGGCGAGACCGACACCGACATCATCTCGATGATCGGCGCGTCCGCGGCGCTCACCATTTCCGGCGTGCCGTTCCTGGGCCCGATCGCGGCCGCCAAGATCGGCTATGCCGACGGCGCCTATATCGTGAACCCGACCGTCGAGCAGCTGAAGACCTCCGAGCTCGACCTGGTCGTCGCCGGCACCTCCGACGCGGTGATGATGGTCGAATCGGAAGCCAAGGAGCTGTCCGAGGAGGTCATGCTGGGCGCCGTGATGCGCGGCCACCAGGAGATGCAGGCGATCATCGACCTGATCATCTCGTTCGCCGAGCAGTGCGCCAAGGAGCCCTGGGACTTGGTCGAGGCGGACAACGCCGCCCTGTCCTCGGAGCTCGAGAAGCTGGTCGCCGCCGACCTGCGCGCCGCCTACTCCGAGAAGGGCAAGCAGGCCCGCCACGAGAAGGTCGCCGCCGCCCGCGCCAAGATCGCGGCGCAGTGGCCGGACGCCGACATCGACCAGAAGGCGCAGCTCAAGAGCCTGTTCAAGGATCTCGAGGCCAAGATCGTCCGCGGCAGCATCCTCGACACCAAGCAGCGCATCGACGGGCGTGACCTCGTCACCGTCCGCCCGATCTCCGCGGAAGTCGGCGTCCTGCCGCGCGTCCACGGATCGGCGCTGTTCACCCGCGGCGAGACCCAGGCGATCGTGGTCGCCACGCTCGGCACCGGCCAGGACGAGCAGATCGTCGACGACCTGACCGGCGATTCGCGCAACCATTACATGCTGCACTACAACTTCCCGCCTTACTCGGTGGGCGAGACCGGCCGCATGGGGTCGCCCGGACGCCGCGAGATCGGCCATGGCAAGCTGGCCTGGCGCGCGACGCACCCGGTCCTGCCGGCCAAGGACCAGTTCCCCTACACGATCCGCGTGGTCTCGGAGATCACCGAGAGCAACGGCTCGTCCTCGATGGCGTCGGTCTGCGGCGCGTCGCTGGCGATGATGGACGCGGGCGTGCCGCTGGCGCGGCCGGTGGCCGGCATCGCGATGGGCCTGATCAAGGAAGGCGAGCGCTTCGCGGTGCTTTCCGACATCCTGGGCGACGAGGACCATCTCGGCGACATGGACTTCAAGGTCGCGGGCACCGATGCCGGCGTGACCGCGCTGCAGATGGACATCAAGATCGCCGGCATCACCGAGGAGATCATGAAGATCGCCTTGGAGCAGGCGAAGGGTGGCCGGCTGCACATCCTGGGCGAGATGGCCAAGGGGATCGGGCAGGTCCGCGAGGAGATGCGCGACACCGTGCCGAGGGTCGTGCAGATCCAGATCCCGACCGACAAGATCGGCGCGGTGATCGGGCCGGGCGGCAAGATGATCCGCGAGATCTGCGAGGTCACCGGCGCCAAGATCGACATCAGCGACGACGGCACCGTCAAGATCGCCTCCTCCGACGCGGTCAAGGGCCAGCAGGCGGTCGACTGGGTGCGCGGGCTGACCGCGACGCCGGAGATCGGCGCGATCTACAACGGCAAGGTCGTCCGGATCGTCGATTTCGGAGCGTTCGTGAACTTCATGGGCAACCATGACGGTCTCCTGCACATCTCCGAGATCAAGAACGAGCGGATCGCCAAGGTGACCGACGTCCTCAAGGAGGGCGACCAGGTCAAGGTGGTGATCCTGGCGATCGACGATCGCGGCAAGGTCAAGCTGTCGATGCGTGCCGTCGACCAGGAGACCGGCGAGCGCATCGAGGTCGAGCGTCGCCCGCGGCGCGAGGATGACGGCGAATACCGTCCGGACCGCGGCGAGCGCTCGGGCGGTGATCGCCCTGATCGTGGTGGCGAGCGCGAAGGCGGCTTCCGCCGCCGCGGCGGCGACGACCGCCCGCGCCGCTCCCGCGACGACTGATGGACGGGGCCCGGTGATCCGATCCGGTCGGCCACGCATGGTGACCGGCTTGTCTTGTTGCCGGGCCGCTCCATCTCCATACTATCATTGCTGCTCACATGGCCGAGAGCGCTCATGGCGCTCCGGACCCGCATAGTTCGAGGCGTGGCGCCCGAATTGTGGCAGGATGGCAAGAGCAGGCCGAAAGATCCCAGGTAGGCGTTAGATGACCGCAGCTTCGATCGTCGAGCCGATGTTCCTGTCCGGAGCGTCGGTATGGCCGCTGGTGGAAGGCGGCAAAGGCGTGGCCGCATCCAACGGCACCAGTGCCGGCGCCTGGGCGGCGGCCGGCGGTGTCGGCACGATCTCCGGCGTGAATGCCGACCTCATCGACGACAACGGCGAGTACGTCCCGCTCATCTACAAGGGCCGCGACCGCCAGGCGCGCCACGAGGAACTGGTGGAGTATTCCACCAGGGGCGCCATCAGCCAGGCGCGGATCGCGCATGAGCTGCGCAACGGCGAGGGCCGCATCCACCTCAACGTGCTCTGGGAGATGGGCGGCTGCGAGCGGGTCCTGACCGGGGTGCTGGAAGGCGCCAAGGGCCTGATCCACGGCGTCACCTGCGGGGCGGGGATGCCCTACCGGCTGGCCGAGATCTGCGCGAAGCACGAGGTCAACTACTACCCGATCATCAGCTCGGCGCGCGCCTTCCGCGCCTTGTGGAAGCGCACCTACCACAAGTTCGGCGACTGGCTGGGCGCGGTGGTCTACGAGGATCCGTGGCGGGCCGGCGGCCATAACGGCCTGTCCAACGCCGAGAGCCCGGACAATCCGGAGAACCCGTTCCCGCGGGTCCTGGAGCTGCGCAAGATGATGCGCGAGATGGGCCTGGAGCAGATCCCGATCGTGATGGCCGGCGGCGTCTGGCATCTCAAGGAATGGATGAACTGGATCGGCAACAAGGAGCTCGGTCCGATCGCCTTCCAGTTCGGCACCCGCCCTCTCCTCACCCAGGAAAGCCCGATCCCGCAGGCCTGGAAGGAGCAGCTGTTCGAGGTGACGCCCGGCGGCGTGGCCCTGCACCAGTTCAGCCCGACCGGCTTCTACAGCTCCGCGGTGCGCAACAGCTTCCTGGAGGAGCTTTATGCCCGTTCGGACCGGCAGGTGGCGTTCGCCGAGGAAGCGTCGGACAATACCGGCCAGACCTCGTTCCTGCCCTATGGCCGCTCCAACCACGGCGTCTACCTGACCGCGGCCGACCATGCGCGGGCGACCGCCTGGATGCTCGAGGGCTTCACCCAGCCCATGCGCACCCCCGACGGCACCCTGATCTTCGTGGCGCCCGACCGCGCCCGCCAGATCCGCCGCGACCAGGCCGACTGCATGGGCTGCCTCAGCCATTGCCGGTTCAGCTCCTGGAAGGACCGCGACAAGTTCACCACCGGCTACCAGCCCGATCCGCGCAGCTTCTGCATCCAGAAGACCCTGCAGGAGATCGCGCACGGCCGGGGCGACCCGATCGACAACCAGCTCATGTTCAGTGGCCACAACGCGTATCGGTTCGGTCAGGACCCGTTCTACAAGGGCGGCTTCATTCCGACAGTGAAGCAGCTGGTGCAGCGGATCCTCACCGGGGAGTGAGGCAGGACCGCGCAAATCGGCAAAAACGCAGATTTCGCGCGGTTCTTGCCGCACACGTGGATTGATCCGGACCGCTTTGGTCCGGTATAGCAGTCGGCGCCGCCCGGTGTCCTGGCCCGTCAGCCTGTAGTGGATTGTTATGCAGCGTCCTTATGCAACCGCCCTTCGGCAGCTCAAAGCCTGCGGGCTTCGCCCGACCCGCCAGCGCCTGGCGCTGGCGAAGCTGCTGCTGGAGAACGGCCCCCGCCACGTGAGCGCCGAGGACCTGTTCCAGGAAGCCCGCGCCAACGCGATCCCGGTGTCGCTGGCGACGATCTACAATACGCTGCACCAGTTCACCGCCGCCGGCCTCCTGACCGAGGTGGTGGTCGGGTCCGGCCAGTCCTATTTCGACACCAACCCGACCTCGCACTGGCACTATTTCGACAAGAACACCGGCGAGATCATCGACGTCCCCGAGGACGCCATCGAGTTCAAGAAGCTGCCGGATCCGCCGGTCGGCAAGGTCATCGACCGGATCGACGTGATCATCCGGGTTCGCGACGTCCGCGGCCACAACAGCCGCACCCGCGACTGACGAGCCGGCCAGGCAGATCCGGGACAGAAAGAGACAAAGCCCCGTGGCGACACGGGGCTTTGTTGCGTTTCGCGGCCGTCCGGCTCAGTTGATCTGCTCCCCTTCCAGCAGCCCCCAGACACTCGAGCGCGGGATCCAGCCTTCGGCCGCCTCGAGTTCGATCAGGCACCAGGCAGCGTCGCAGGTCTCCAGGTCGCCGATCACGCCAGGCTCCGCCCGGGCCACGATCCGCCCCTCGATCGCCGCGTTGCGCTTGATGTCGACCAGCCCGCTGCCGACCACCATGAGCTTGCGCCGGTTCGACAGAAGGTTGGACTTGATCCAGCCGACCGCGCCTTCGTGATCGACCACCTTCCGCCACTGGTAGAACTCGCCGATCACCTTCACCGGCAGCCCGTCGCGCCGGTAGACCCAGAGCACGGGATGCTGCTCGCCGGGACCGGTGCGCATGTTCACGACTCCGGCACCCAGGCTGACGAAGCGTGGCAGCGGCTGGCCGGTGCTGCGCGGCCCGCCGTCCTGGGCGAGAGCCACCGGAACAGCGGCCAGCAGGCCGGTCATGAGAACAAAGGCGCGAATCAAGGACTTCATCCGTCACTCCATGGACGGTGGCTCGATACCCATCCGAAGGCCAGCGCGGCAACAGCGAAACCGTGGCGCGTCCATCCTGTTTGAGGCGCGCGCCGGTTTCTGCCAAGGTCCGCCGCAAAGCTGAGCGCCGCGATCCATGCGGCGAAAGGGACCGATCGATGATCCGCATCCGCCCACTCGTGATCGTCACGCGCACCCTGCCGGACGTGATCGAGACGCGCATGAGGGAGCTGTTCGATGCGCGGCTGATCACCGAGGACCGCCCGATGACCAAGGCGGAGCTGATCGAGGCGGTCAGGGTCGCCGAGGTCCTGGTGCCGACGGTGACCGACCGCCTGGACAGCAGCGTCCTGGCCGAAGCCGGGCCGCAGCTGAAGCTGATCGCCAACTACGGCACCGGCGTCGACCATATCGACGTGGAGGCCGCCCACGAGCGCGGCATCACCGTCACCAACACCCCGGGCGTCCTCACCGAGGACACCGCCGACATGACCATGGCGCTGATCCTGGCGGTGTCGCGGCGGCTGGTGGAGGGCGAGCGGCTGGCGCGGTCCGGCGACTGGGCCGGCTGGAGCCCGACCGGCATGCTGGGCCACCGGATCTGGGGCAAGCGGATCGGCATTGTCGGCATGGGCCGGATCGGCACGGCGGTGGCCAGGCGGGCGCGCGGCTTCGGGCTGGCGGTGCACTACCACAACCGCAACCGGGTGCATCCCTCGCTGGAGCAGGAGCTGGAGGCGACCTACTGGGACAGCCTCGACCAGATGCTGGCGCGGATGGACGTGATCTCCACCAACTGCCCGCACACCCCCGCCACCTACCACCTGCTCTCGGCCCGCCGCCTCAAGCTGCTGCGCCGCCACGCCATCGTGGTGAACACCAGCCGCGGCGAGGTGATCGACGAGGCGGCGCTGACCCGGATGCTGCGCGCAGGCGAGCTGGCCGGCGCTGGGCTGGACGTGTTCGAGCACGAGCCGGCGATCAATCCCAAGCTGCGCGACCTGCCCAACGTCGTGCTGCTGCCGCACATGGGCTCAGCCACCATCGAGGGGCGGGTCGACATGGGCGAGAAGGTGATCGTCAACATCAAGACCTTTGTCGACGGCCACCGCCCGCCCGACCGGGTCCTGCCCTCGATGATCTAGGCCGCGGCGGCTTTAAGCCGGGCGCGCGCCCGCTCATAGAAGGCGATGTCCAGCTGGTTGGCCTGGGCAATGGCCGCAAGGTCGGCCTCGCTGCCGCCCCAGCTCTCGCGCGCACCCGGCCGGTTCACCTCGGGAAACGGCGGGGGCTGCTCGATGCCCAAAAGGCCGGCGGCCCGCGCCAGGAACGGCGCCGGGTCCTCGGCCAGGCCGTACATCATGTCCTGGGCGAACAGGTTGGCGCAGGCCTGCTCCAGATGCTCCGGCGCCAGCGTGACGCCGGAACCGAGCACGCCTGCCAGCTGCGCCACCATGGCGTTGCGCGGCCCGCTGCCGGGCAGGCGCTCCGCGTAGAACCGGGCGATGGTCATGTCCGGACCGTTCAGCACCTCGTGCAGGTCGTGGGCCGGCAGTCCGCGGATGTAGCGGAACAGGGACAGGACCCGGCGCACGGGATCGCGCAGGAGGAGCGCGTAGCGGTAGGGATGCCCCTCCAGGTTCTGGTGCACCCCATAGGCAAAGTGGCCGCTGATCACGGCCGGACGCCGCGGCTCCTGGCGTTCCGCCACGATCTTGCGGACCGCCTCGGTGGCATTGGCCCGGGCGACGCCGCCCTGGCCCAGGCCCTGGCGGAACCAGGCGTGCAGGCTGGAGCCGGAGGCGCGCGGAACGTGGAGATGCAGCAGGACAGGCAGCAAGATCGGTCTCGTTCGGTTCGGTGAAAGGCTCAGGCCTGCTTGGGCGGCCGGTTGGCCGCCGCGGTTTCGATGACCCAGACCGCCATCTGCTTCAGGCAGGCGCCCAAGGCATCGTCATGGGCCGCGACGACGTCCTCGATGGCGTTGCTGGCGGCGGGAACCCGGAAGTCGGCGTAGCTGGAGCCGATCGACACGCGCTGCGGCATGCGCAGGAGCCGGAACTGCAGGCGGATATGGGCCAGGGGCGTCTCGGACTGCTGCTGGATCTCCGCCTGGAACTCGCGGATGTGGCAGATCAGGGCGAAGTCGGCCCGGGAGGCCAGGTCGCTGCGGCTGTACACGTCGATCTTGCCGCTGTTCTCCAGCGTCTCGACCATCAGCGTGCGCACCATCACCGGCACGACGTCGACCCAGATCACGTCGGCATAATAGTCGATCGAGGTCGGCAGGGGCCTGACCGCGATCCGGGACGTGTTCAGGCCGCTGGACGCGGTGGGGATGTCCACCACGATCGACACGCGGGTCGTCGGCAGGTCCGGCGGGAACGAGCTCTTGGGGGTAAGCTCGAAGATCCGCGGCGGCGGCGCGTTCAGGATGTCCAGCCCGGTGCAGCCGGCAAGGCCGGCACTGCCCAAAGCCCCGAACAGGCTGCGACGACCAAGGCGGCCAAGGCGGAGCGGGTCGTTCATTCGGTTGGAATTCCCCGCCTTGTCCCGCCGAACACGTAGCCGGCCGGATCACGATCGAACCGGTTGACGACCCTGGAGAGGGTCGCGGTGAGGTCACGGAACTCGACCACGAGCTGGGTCAGTTCGTAGAGGCCGGTGCGCGAGAAATCCGCGATCGGCACGGTGGTGTCGTCCAGGAAGGTGTCCAGCCGGGTGCTGACCCGCTCCAGGGCCACGCTGGCCTTGGCCAGGGCCTCCAGCGTGATCTTGCCCTCGTTGCCCAGGGTCGCGAACGCACCGTCGGCGGTCTGCAGCACGCTCTTGGCGTCGACCGACAGGTCGGCGATGGCGCTCCCGGCCACCCGGAGGTCCGACGCCATCACCTGGACGTCCGCCAGGGTCTGCTCAATGCCGTCGCTGCGGGTCGCCAGCGCGTCGGTCAGCTTGGCGAGGTTCTCCACCGTCTGGCCGACCGCAGCCACGGTATCCGGGTTCAGCAGCGCCGAGGCCCGCTCGACCAGCACCACCCCCCTCGCCAGCAGCTCCGGCGTGGTCTGGACCAGCTGCTGGAAGGCGCCCGGGCGGGAGGGAATGCGCGGCGGGTGGTCGGGATCATCGGAGGTCAGCGGCGGCGCGCTCTGGGTGCCGCCCTCCAGCTGGATCAGCGACAGGCCGGTGATGCCCTGGGCTTCCACCGAGGCGACCGTATCGGTCTTGACCGGGGTGCCGGCGTCGAGCTCCACCAGGGTGAGGATGCGGCTGACGTCCTGCGGATCAATGCGCAGGTCGGCCACGCGGCCCACCGGAATGCCGCGATAGCGGACGCCGCTGCCGGCCTGCAGGCCGGTCACCGCCCCGCTGAAGACGATCTCGTACCGGTCGACCTTGCGGTCGAGCGAGGCCCGGCCGAGCCAGACGGCGAACGCGGCGATGGCGACCAGTCCCAACAGGACGAACGCCCCCACCACGACATGATGCGCCCGCGTCTCCATGAATCTCCCGTTCAGACGGCGGCCATGCCGGCAGCAAGCGCGGCGCGACCTCGAGGTCCACCAAAGTACTGGCGCAACCAGGGGTCGTCGAGCCTGCGCAGTTCATCAATCGGTGCGACCACCGCCTTGCCGTCGATCAGGGCGGCAACCCGGTCGGTGATCCGCATCAGCGAGTCCAGGTCATGGGTGATCATCACCACGGTCAGCCCCAGCGTCTTGGACAATTGCAGGATCAGATCGTCGAACGCCGCGGCGGCGATCGGGTCCAGCCCGGCGGTGGGCTCGTCGAGGAACAGGATCTCCGGGTCGATCGCGATGGCGCGGGCGAGGCCGGCGCGCTTGCGCATCCCGCCCGACAGTTCCGACGGATACTTGTCTCGGGCGTCGCGCGGCAGGCCCACCAGGGCGATCTTCAGGCAGGCCAGCTCGTCCATCAGCCGCCTGGGCAGGCGGAAGCGCTCTCGCATCGGCACCTGGGCGTTCTCGGCGACGGTGAGCGTGCTGAACAGCGCGGCATCCTGGAACAGGACGCCGGTGCGGCCGCGCAGGTCGACCAGCCGGTCGCGCGGCAGGGCGGCCAGATCGGCGCCGAGCAGGCGCACGGTGCCGCCCGCGGGCCGGATCAGGCCCAGGATGGTGCGCATCAGCACCGACTTGCCGGTGCCGGAGCCGCCGACCAGCCCCAGCACCTCGCCCCGGCGCACGGCCAGGTCCAGCCCGTCATGGATGGTCGTGTCGCCGAACCGGGTGACCAGGCCCTGGACGTCGATCGGCGGCGGACTGCCTTCCATCTCAGACGCCCAGCCGGACGAACAGGATCGAGAACATCGCGTCGACCACGATTACCAGGAAGATCGACGCCACCACCGACTGGGTGGTCATCCTGCCGACGCTTTCCGAGTTGCGCTCGACGCGTAGGCCGTTCCAGCAGCCGATCAGGGCGATCGCGAAGGCGAACACCGGCGCCTTGACCATGCCCACCGCGAAATGGGTGAAGGTGGCGACCTCGCCAAACCGCGAGATCATCTGGGTCCAGGGAATGTCCAGGTCGAACAGCACCACCACGGCACCGCCGGCCAGCGCGGCGGCATCGGCGATGAAGGTGAGGATCGGCAGCGCCAGCAGGAGCGCGAAGAACCGGGGCAGCACCAGCGTGTCGACCGGGTCCAGCCCGATCACCCGCATCGCGTCGATCTCCTCGTTCAGCACCATCGAGCCGATCTGGGCGGTGAAGGCGCTGGCGGTGCGGCCGGCCACGATGATCGCGGTGAGCAGCACGCCGAGCTCGCGCAGCACGGAGATCGACAGGAGGTCGACGGTGAAGATGTCGGCGCCGAACCGCACCAGCTGCGCGGCACCCTGCCAGGCCATCACCAGCCCGATCAGGAAGGAGAGCAGCGCGGTGATGCCGATCGCACCCAGCCCGGTCTGCTCCAGGTGGTGGACCAGAGCGGTCCAGCGGATCTCGCGCGGACGCACCAGGGCGGACAGGGTGCGCAGCACGATCGCACCGAAAAAGCCCAGGACCCCCACGGCCTGGTGCAGGGCATCGGTGACCCAGGCGCCGGTGCGCGCCAGCAGGGTCACCAGCGCGCCCGCCGGACGGGCAAGCTGGGTCTCGGTCAGGTTCAGGTCGCGGACATGCCGCAGGAGTTCGGCGTCGCCCGCCCCTTCCGGCGGCCGGGTGGTCACCCGGAAGCCCGCCTGCTCCAGGCTGCGCTCGGTGCGGGCGAGAAGCCAGGCGCCGGTGGTGTCCAAGCGCTCGATCGCCCGCAGGTCCAGCGTCACGGTGCCGGCACCGGCCAGGCGGAGCGGCAGCCGGCCGAGCCTCGTCGACAGCATGGCGGCCTGGTCGACCAGCCAGCTTCCGGCCGCGGTCACCAGGGCAGCGTCGTCCTCCCGTTCGGCGCGGATCGAAGCCGTCACCCGTCGATGTTCCTTTAGCGCACGTCCACGCCGGTAAGGGTAGCCGCGGAAACCACAGGAAGGAACGTCAGATGTCGCTGCCGTCCAGCCACGCGCGCAGTTCTTCCACCTGCCGTCGCACGCCGGCCATGGCCGGATTGAGGTCCAGCGCCGCCTGAAAGGCCCGCAGCGCCGCTGCCGGCCGCTCCAGGCGCAGATAGACCTGGCCGAGCCCGGCCAGCGCCCCGAAATGGCGCGGCTCCAGCAGCAAGGTGCGCTGGATGTCCGCCACCGAGCCCTCCAGATCGTCCAGCAGGAAGCGCACGGTGGCGCGCTTGTTCCAGCCCTCGGCGAAGTCCGGGGCGCGGGCGACGATCTGGTCGAACCGGTCCAGCGCCTCGGCCCAGCGTCGCCGGCTCATCAGGACGGTGCCCTCGTCGAGCAGGCTGGCGACGACCCGGTCGGGATAACGGAACCAGATCGCCCAGATCTGGTCCTCGATCCCGGGCCCCTCCACCGCGTCGGCCCGCTTCAGCCGCTCGAACAAGGGCGCCAGGGCCGGGTCGCGCTGGTCGGCCAGCACCGGCGGGGCGGCCAGCAGCGCCAGGGCCAGGGCCACGGCCGGCAGGCGGAGGACGGCCAGGGGCCGCCGCGGGTCACAGCCGCCAGAGATCCACGCCATCGGGGGCCTCGTCGCGGTCCAGCATTCCCTTGACGTCCATCACCGGGCCACGCCGTTCCTTCAGCAGCGGCGCCACCAACGACCAGCCGCCCTCGGCGAACGGCCGGTGGCGGACGGCGAGCACCAGGGCATCGGCCGGCTGAAGCTGGTCGGCCGGAAGCAGCTCGATGCCGTACTCGCGGCGGGCTTCCTCGGCGTCGGCGACCGGGTCGTGCACCTGGACGCGGATCCCGAACTCGCGCAGCCGCTCGACGATGTCGATCACCCTGGTGTTGCGGACGTCGGGAACGTCCTCCTTGAAGGTGAAGCCCAGCACGGTGACGGTGGCGTCGTTGGCGCGGTGGTGGCGGACCAGCCGCTTGATCGCCTCGTCGGCGATGTGCTGGCCAAGCCCGTCATTGATCCGCCGCCCGGCCAGGATGACGTGGGGAATGTAGCCGGTCTGCTCGGCGCGGCTGGTCAGGTAGTAGGGGTCGACGCCGATGCAGTGCCCGCCGACCAGGCCCGGCTGGAAGCGCAGGAAGTTCCACTTGGTGTTGGCGGCGGCGAGCACGTCGCTGGTGTCGATGCCCAGCCGGCCGAAGATGATCGCCAGCTCGTTCATCAGGGCGATGTTGAGGTCGCGCTGGGTGTTCTCGATCACCTTGGCGGCCTCGGCGGTGACGATCGACGGCGCCACGTGGATCCCCGCCGTGACCACCGACCCGTAGACCTCGGCCAGGATGTCCCGGGTGGCCGGATCGCTGCCCGCCACCACCTTCACGATTGTCTCCAGCCGGTGCGCCTTGTCGCCCGGGTTGATCCGCTCCGGGCTGTAGCCGAGGGTGAAGTCGGAGCCGAAGACCAGGCCGGATTCCTGCTCCAGGATCGGGGCGCAGATCTCCTCGGTGACCCCGGGATAGACGGTCGATTCGTAGACGACGATGTCGCCCCGCTTGAGCTGCCGGCCGACCGTGCGCGACGCGGCGACCACCGGCCCCAAATCGGGCTGCTTGGTGCGGGTGATCGGGGTCGGCACCGTCACGATGTGGAAGTCGGCCCGGCGAAGGTCGGCGGGTTCGGCGGTGAAACGGATGCGTGCCCGGGCAAGCTTGTCCGGCTCCACCTCGCCGGTGCGGTCATGGCGCTGCCGCAATTCGTCGATGCGGCGCTGGTCGATGTCGAAAGCCACGACCTCGCCGCTGCCGCTGGTGCCAAAGGCGGCGGCGACCGGCAGGCCCACATAGCCCAGGCCGACCACCGAGATCTTGCGTCCATGATTCATGCGGGTGCCCGAGAAGTCCCTGATCGCCATGCGTGCCGAACGGCCGACTTGTATCGTTCAACGGCGATGGGTTCCATCCGGCGATCGTCGATCCCGCCGGGGCCGGCGAAGAGCCGGGGAGTGCCGCCTCACCACGACGAAGATGGGCCATAGGGGCCGCATCGAGCCGCCATCGATTTTCGACATGGCTCCCATGCCAAAACGCATGGCGCAGCGCACGCGCGGAGCGTGGCGCGGCACGATGGAGAAGCTTACATGCAGGAAGCGCCAGGCAGGCCCGACCGCCCCCAGCCCCTGGCGCCGGCAGAGGCCCTGATCCGGCCGATACCGCTGCAAAGCGCGTCCACGCATGGGCAGGAATGCCGATCGCACGGATGTCCTTTGTGAACAAATCTAAAGGGGCGGCTGCGGAACGTTTTGGGGTATCGTGTGTTGGTCAGGTAACGCAGCTTATCCGCCAGAAGCGTCGGATTGATCTGCTGCGCGATGCTCTGGGATGGCCGCACGTTTCTTCGCGGCGTCTGCCCGTCCCCCCTTACGCCGTCGACGCACGTAGCGAGGCTGGATTCGACCATGGACCGTGTCATTGATCGAGAGAGCTTGGCTTTGGCCCTGGATCCCGCACCAACCGACATGCCGGTCAAGGGGTTCACAGAGCCGCTTCCCCGACGCATCGCGCTCCCGTCGCACCCCCATTCGTTCGGCTGGCGGATCCTGGTGATCGGCATCTGGCTGGCCCTGACCGGCAGTGCGGTCTGGTGGTTCGGCGGCGGCCTCGCGGCCGACGGGTTGTCGGTCGGCGAGATCGTGCTGCTGACCCTGTTCACCTTGTGCTTCGGCTGGCTGGCCTTCGGCTTCGCGCTGACCGTGGCCGGGTTCCTGGCGCTCAAGCGCGGCGTGCCGCCTGCCGGCATGAACCGGCCGACCAGCACCGCCTCGCTCCTGCCCCCGCGCGGCCGCACCGCGGTGCTGATGCCGCTGCGCAACGAGGATCCGAGCGAGAGCCTGGCCAAGCTGGAAAGCCTGATCCGCGACCTGGCCGCCCTGAAGATGGACGGCCGCTTCGCGTTCCACATCCTTTCTGACAGCAACATCGACGCGGTGATCGAGAAGGAGCGGCGCGAGTGGCAGCGCCTGGTCCACTCGTGGCCGCAGTTCCGCATCATGTGGCGGGTCCGCACCGACAACTACGGCAAGAAGGCCGGCAACATCGCCGAGTTCTGCCGCAGCCATGGCGGCCGCTACGACTACATGCTGATCCTGGACGCAGACAGCCTGATGAGCGGCCGCACCCTGGCCTCGCTCTCGCGGCTGATGGACGCCAACCCTGATGCCGGGATCATCCAGGTCTCGCCGGGCCTGACCGAGGGCGACACCCGCTTCACCCGCTACCGGGCGCTGGCGACCCGGCTGTACGGCCCGATCGCCTCGGCCGGCCTGTCGATCTTCGCCGGCAGCGAGGCCAATTATTACGGCCACCACGCCATCATCCGGGTGCGCGCCTTCACCGAGAATTGCGGCCTGCCGGAACTGCCGGGCAAGGCGCCGCTGGGCGGGCCGATCATGAGCCACGACTTCGTCGAGGCCGCCCTGGTCCGGCGCAGCGGCTGGCGGGTCTGGCTGGCCTATGAGCTGGACGGCGCCGTGGAGGACAGTCCGCCCACCGTGGTGGACGAGGTCAAGCGCGACCGTCGCTGGATGCAGGGCAATCTGCAGCATCTGCGCCTCTTGGGCATGAAGGGCCTGCACCCGCTCAGCCGCCTGCATTTCTTCATGGGTGCCTGGGCCTACATGGTCTCGGCCGTGTGGTTCGCCCTGGTGGTCACCAGCCTGATCGTCAGCCCGGGCGGCGGGACCGCCGGCACGGTGCTGCCGTCGATCCTGATGATGACCCTGGTGCTGCTGTTCGCCCAGAAGGTCCTGGGCATCGTGCATGCCCTGGCCGAGGGCCGCGAGCGGTCGAGCTTCCGCTTCTGGCGCGACGTGGTGGGCGAGCAGATCTTCTCCTCGCTGATCGCGCCCCTGTTCATGGTTTGGCACACCCGCTTCCTGATCCAGACCCTGCGCGGCCAGGTGGATGCCTGGGGCGCCCAGGCGCGCGGCGCCCGGCGGCTGAGCTGGGGCGAGGTGCTGGAGACCCACATGCTGCCGATCGGGGTGGGTGCCGTCCTGCTGGGCCTGGCCTTGTGGTTCTCCCCGCCGGCCCTGCCCTGGCTGGCGCCGATCCTGGCCGGCCTGTGGCTGGGCCCGGTGGCGACCTGGTGGTCGGCGGGCGACGCCCGCAGCCCCATCCGGCCGCCGTTCGCCGCGGTGGCCTGACACGCCTGCTCGAACAACCCATGTGGCCGGCTTGACCGGCCGCATGGCGTTGGGGCAGGTCGAAGCCACGGCCCGATGCCGGATGCCCGAAGGGATCAGATCCTGATGCGCGCGCTTCTTCGCACCCTGCTTGTCGCGGTCCTGGCCAGTGGGGTTCTTTCCGCCTGCACGCTCAACCTGCCGAGCACCACGGCCGAGATGGCCGAGCAGAACCGCGAGTGAGGCGTTCCTAGCGCGCCAGCATCGGCCCGAGCGGAGCGCCGGCGAACAGGTGCACATGAAAGTGCGGCACTTCCTGATGGGCGTCCGAGCCGGTGTTGCACAAGGCCCGGAAACCGGGCTCGACGATGCCGAGCTGCGCCGCCACCGCGGCGACCGCCCGGAAGAACCCGGCCAGCTCGTCGGGTGTCGCCCGTGCCCCGAAATCGGCGAGGTCGGTGTAGGCGCCCTTGGGGATCACCAGCACGTGGATCGGCGCCTGGGGGTTGATGTCGTGGAAGGCCAGGGCGAAATCGTCGTCATACACCGTCCGGTTGGGGATCTCGCCCCGCAGGATCCGCGCGAAGATGTTGTTCGGGTCATAGGCCATCGTTACCCTCAGCCGTTCGCGGTTAGCATGTCCGCTTCCGGAGCCCCTTGGGGCCATCCCTGTCAAGTCGAGGAGTAGGTAGATGTCACTAGCGGTGGCAATCCAGATGGATCCGCTGGAAACCGTCGCGATCGACGCCGACAGCACGTTCGCGCTGGCGCTGGAAGCGCAGCGCCGCGGCTTCGGCCTCTACCACTACCAGCCGCGCGACCTGTCCTGGAAGGAGGGGCGGGTTCTTGCCAAGGCGAGGCCGTTCCAGGTGCAGCGCGTCAAGGGCGACCATGTCCAGTTCGGCCAGGCCGAGCAGCTGGACCTGGCCGGGGTCGACGTGGTGCTGCTGCGCCAGGACCCGCCGTTCGACCTGAACTACATCTCGACCACGCACCTGCTGGACCGGATCCATCCGCAGACCCTGGTGGTCAACGACCCGCACCATGTGCGCAACGCACCGGAAAAGCTGTTCGTCACCCAGTTCTCGGAACTGATGCCGCCCAGCCTGATCACCTACGATCTCAACGAGATCCGGGAGTTCCGCAAGGAGCACGGCGACATCATCGTGAAGCCGCTCTACGGCAATGGCGGGGCCGGGGTGTTCCACATCAAGCCGGACGACACCAACCTGGTCAGCCTGCACGAGATGTTCGCGCGCTTCTTGAACGAGCCGCTGATGATCCAGCGCTACCTGCCGGCGGTGCGCGCCGGCGACAAGCGCATCATCCTGGTCAACGGCAAGGTCGCGGGCGCCCTGAACCGGGTGCCGGCCGATGGCGAGGCGCGCGCCAACATGCATGTCGGCGGCCGGGCGGAGAAGAGCACGCTCACCCACCGCGAGCACGAGATCTGCGAGGCGATCGGCCCGGCGCTCAAGCAGCGCGGCCTGATCTTCGTGGGCATCGACGTGATCGGCGACTATCTCACCGAGATCAACGTCACCTCGCCCACCGGCATCCAGGAGATCGACCGGTTCGACAGGGTCTCGATCGAGGGCCAGATCTGGGACGTGATCGAGGAGCGGGTGGCGGAAAGCCGCGGCTCGACCGTCTGAGGCATTCGTCCCGGCGCGGCTCCCCGGGCTCGTCCCGGTGGATCCGGGCGGCCGGGGACGCAAAGCCCTTCGCCCGACGGGTTCTATCGTGACCGATCCCGGGTTCGTTCGTGCAAACGCGGGCGCATGACCGGCACCGTGGGCTTGGCCGGCCGGGGCGCGGGCGCTCCCGGGTTCGTTCGTGCAAAACCCAGCGGGCCGACGCGCGGCGTCACACCGCCCCGGCCCGCGCCATGCCCGGACGGGAGCGGGATTGGCCGTGGCCGCCGGCTGGATTGCCGGGTTCGTTCGTGCAAGCGGGCAAGGCAGGCGCGCCGCCAAAACGAAACGGGGGCCTGGAAGGGCCCCCGTCGTTTCGATCCGGCGATGAAAGGCTGCTCACGCCGCGGCGGACAGCACCTTCTCCAGGCGGCGGGTCGCTTCCGCCTCGTCGACCTTGTCGATCGCCGCGACCTCGCGGGCGAGACGCTCCAGGGCGGCGCGGTACATCTGCCGCTCGGAATAGGACTGCTCGGCGTCCTCGGCCCGGTGCAGCTCGCGGACGACCTCGGCGATGGCGACGGGATCGCCGGAATTGATCTTCGCTTCGTATTCCTGGGCGCGACGGCTCCACATGACCGAGCGACGCGGCTTGGTCTTGATCTTGAGCGCTTCCAGGGCCGACTGGATCTTCTCGCGCGAGCTGAGCTTGCGCATGCCGGCCTTAGCGGCCTTGCCGACCGGGACCCGCAAGGTCAGGCGCTCGTTCTCGAAGCCGACGACATACATCTCCAGCTCGAAACCGGCGATGATCTCGGTCTCCACGCTGCGGACTCTTCCTACCCCGTGGGAAGGATAGACGATGTGATCACCAGGCTCAAAAGCCAGTTCTTTCTTGGCCATCCGGCACTTTCCCTCGCGTCTCGTCCGGGCTGACCGCATCCGATCAACCCGACGTTTCACTTTGCTGCGAACGCTACGACGTCGTCAGCGCCAAGTTGTCCTTGGAGGACAAGGAAAATCGCGCCAAACGACTATGGAAGCAGGCGAATTAACTGTGATGGCGGTATTCATACCACATTTTAGCTAAGAATGCCACAACTGTTGGCACCCCTGCGTCATTACGTGTGAGCAATCTCGCTAACCATTCCCCGCACCGGAGTTTGGACTGAAGAACTGCTCGTACTTGTCCTTCGTGTTCTTGAAGCTGTCGGCGTCTTCTGGCGGCGGACGCTTCTTGGTGAGGTTGGGCCACTGGCCCGAGAACTCGCGATTGAGCTCAGCCCACTTCTCACCCTCCGCTTCCATGTCGGGACGGATAGCTTCGGCCGGGCATTCCGGCTCGCACACGCCGCAATCGATGCACTCGTCCGGATTGATGACGAGCATGTTCTCGCCCTCGTAGAAGCAATCTACCGGGCAGACCTCGACACAATCGGTGTACTTGCACTTGATGCAGGCTTCGGTGACCACGTAGGCCATAGAGACTCCGACGTTCCCCACGGAAAAGGCCGGGGACATGCCTGTCACCGGCCCGACTGCGCAGGCGCGCTGCAGGCGCTCGCCAACGCGTTCGGCGATATATATCGGAAAATACCCGCTAAGTCGAGCAGGTGCGGCGTACCGGCGCATGCGCCGGGATCATGGCCGCCTCCCGTCCTGGCCGGTCAGCGTCCGAACAGGCGGTCCAGGGCGTCGCGGCCGATCCGCACCCAGGTCGGCCGGCCGTGGTTGCAGGTCCCGCCATTGGGCGTGGTCTCGATCTGGCGCAGCAAGGCATCCATCTCGGCCAGCGCCAGCCGCCGGCCGGCGCGCACGCTGCCGTGGCAGGCCATGGTCGCCGCCACCCGGTGCAGCGACGCGACCAGCGCGCCGGCCCCGCCCTCCTCGGCGAGGCCGCTCACCAGATCGTGCACCAGGCCCGGCAGGTCCGCAGCACCCAGCATGGCCGGGCTTTCCCGCACCAGCACCGCCCGGGTCCCGAACGGCTCCAGGAGCAGGCCGAGCTCGGCCAGCTCCGCGGTGGCCGCCGCCAGCAGCTCGACCTCATGCTCGGCCAGATCGACCACCACCGGCACCAGCTGCCCCTGGCGGGCGACGCCGCCGCGCGCGAGTTCGGCCTTCAGCCGCTCGTACACGATCCGCTCATGGGCGGCGTGCTGGTCGACCAGGATGAAGCCGTCCTCGGTCTCGGCCAGCACATAGGCGTCGAACAGCTGCGCCCGGGCCGCTCCCAGGGGATGCCTGGCCGCCTGCGGGGCTGGCGCCTGCACCGGCTCCGCGCGCGCGGAGGGCGGGCCGGTGTCCAGGCGGCCCTGATAGGCAAAGGCGGCCGCCGCCTCGGCCAAAGCCGGGCGTGGCGCGCCGTGCCGGCCGCCGCCGCCCCAGGCCGGCTGCCAGACGGGCGGCGATCGCTCCGCGGCCGGCGCCGTGCTGAAGGTCGCCAGCGTCGCCGCGGCCAGCGAGCCGGCGGTGGCCGTGCCGGCGCCGTCCAGGTGGCGGCGGACCGCGCCGATCACCAGGCTGCGCACCAGGTCCGGCTCGCGGAAGCGCAGCTCGGTCTTGGCGGGGTGGACGTTCACGTCGACCCGCTCGGGATCGAGGCGCAGGATCACTGCCGCCCCCGGCAGCCGGTTCTTCGCCAGCGTGTCGCCATAGCCGACCCGCAAGCCGGTCTCGACCAGCCGGTCGCGCACCGGGCGTCCGTTCACCACGATCAGGAACGGCCGGCGCCCCCGGGCGGCCTCGGTGGGCAGGCCGAGAAACCCTTCCAGCGTCACGCCCTCGCGCTCCACCGTCACCGGCCGGGCGTCGTCCAGGAACTCCGCCCCCAGCACCTCGGCCACCCGCGCCTCCAGCTGCCGCTCCAGCTGGCGGGCCGGCTCGAAGCGGCGGCGCTCCTGGCCGTCCACGGTCAGGCTGAAGGCGAGGTCCGGCCGGGCCAGGGCCAGCCGGTCGAGCTGGTCGACGATGGCGGCGGTCTCGGCGCGCTCCGACTTCAGGAAGGCCAGCCGCGCCGGGGTGGCGAAGAACAGGTCGCGGACCTCGATCCGGGTGCCGGGCCCGGCCGAGGCCGGCCGGATCGGCGCCACCCGGCCCGCCTCCACATCCAGGGCGATCGCATGCGGCGCCGTCGCGGTGCGGGTGGTGATGGTCAGCCGCGCCACCGCCCCGATCGAGGCCAGCGCCTCGCCGCGAAAGCCAAGGGTCGCGATGCGCACTAGGTCCGCGTCCGGCGCCAGCTTGCTGGTCGCATGGCGCTCCACGCACAAGGCCAGGTCGGCCTCGTCCATGCCGGCGCCGTCGTCCACCACCCGGATCAGGCTGCGCCCGCCCTTCTCGACCGCGACGTCGATCCGCCGGGCACCAGC
This sequence comes from Geminicoccus roseus DSM 18922, assembly GCF_000427665.1. NCBI lineage: Bacteria > Pseudomonadati > Pseudomonadota > Alphaproteobacteria > Geminicoccales > Geminicoccaceae > Geminicoccus > Geminicoccus roseus. The sequence continues at coordinate 3,769,790 of NZ_KE386572.1, read as the reverse complement.
GTCCAGCGCGTTCTCGACCAGCTCCTTCATCGCCGAGCTCGGCCGCTCGACGACCTCGCCCGCGGCGATCCGGTTGACCAGATGGTCGGGCAGGCGGCAGACGGGCAAGTGGGCTCCTTTGTCGCCTCAGCCGGTGGCGGTCAGGCCCTGCGGCTTGCCGACCGCGACGATCCGCATGGCGTCGGGATGGAACAGCCGGGCCGCGGCGGCGCGGACATCGTCCAGGGTCACCGCCTCGATCAGCTGGTTGCGCCGGTCCAGATAGTCCCGGCCCAGATCCAGCATCAGCATGCCGGTCAGCATGCTGGCGACCTGGTCGTTGCTGGTCAGGCGCAGCGGGAACGAGCCGGTGATGTAGGTGCGCGCATCCTCCAGCTCCGGCGAATCCAGCATGCCTTCCGCCAGCTTGGCCGCCTCGGCGGCGATGATCTCCAGCGACTGGGCGACCCGGTCGTTGCTGGTCGCGACATGGCCGACCCAGAGCGGGGCACCCTCCAGCTCCACCAGCGAGGCACCGACCCCGTAGGCCAGGCCGCGCTTCTCGCGGACCTCCTCCATCAGCCGCGAGGAGAACCCGCCGCCGGCCAGGATGTGGTTGGCGACAAAGGCGGCGTGGTAGCCCGGATCGCGGCGGGCGATGCCGGCATGGCCGAACATCGCCACGGTCTGCGGGTTGTCGATCTCGACGATCTGGGTGCCCGGCCCGGCCAGGGGAACAGAGGCCTCCTCGGTCCAGGCGCTGCCGGCCGGCAGGTCGCCGAACACCAGGTCCAGGAGCGGCGCCAGCGTGTCGGCGTCGATGTCGCCGCACACGCCGACCACCAGGTCGTCCTTGCGCAGCGAGCCCGCGACATAGGCGCGGACGTCCTCAGCACTCAGCGTCGCGACCGTTTCGGTGGTGCCGCGCACCGGCCGGCCAAAGGGATGCGCGCCGAAGATGCCCTGGTAGAAATGGCGGCGCGCCTGGGCGCCCGGGTCCTTGGCGCGGCGGGCGAGATCCGCCTGGACCTGGGCGCGGACCCGCTCCATCGGCTCTTCATCCAGCCGGGCCTCGCGGATCGACAGGCGCAGGAGCTCGAAGGCATGGTCGCGGGTGGCGGTGAGCGTCTTCAGGTGGCCGCTGAACCCCTCCCGGTCGGCATCGAAGCCCAGCCGGATGACATTGTCCTCCAGCTCGCGGCGGAACGCCTGGGTGTCGTAGGGGCCGGCCCCCTCGTCGATCACGCCCGAGGTGAAGTTGGCAAGGCCCTCCTTGCCGAACGGGTCGAGCCTGGCCCCGCCTCGGACATGGAAGCCCAGGGACAGGAACGGCACGGCGCGCTCGGTGACGAGATAGGCGCGGATGCCAGCCGCGGTCTTCACCTCCTGGACGGGGATCAAGATCCGGCACTCCTCTTCTGCACGTGGATGGGGTTCGGCACGTCGATGGGGCGACGGCCGCTCATGCGGCGTGGACGAGCCGGCCGGTCACGGCCTTGCGCTTGTCGAACGCCAGCGCGGCGGCGGCCAGGATCTCGTCGCGGCCGACCGAGGCGATCCGGTCGGGCCACTCCTCGGCCTCCTCGACGGTCAGGCCGCTGCACAGGCACGCCCCGAAATAGCGGGACGCGCCCATCAGGCTGTCGCGATCGTAGACCGCCTCGGCGAGCATGCGCTTCTGCACGCGCTCCAGGGCATCCTGGGGGATGCCGTCGCGCATCACCCGGGCCAGGACCTCGTCCAGCTCCTCCTCGACCGTGTCCAGGCCGACGCCCGGCCGCGGGATCGCGTAGAGGCGCAAGAGGGTCGGGTCGAGCGACACGCCCCGGTAAAAGCCGCCGGCGTTCGACGCCAGGCCCTTCTCCACCACCAGCTCGCGGAACAGTTCGGAGGTGCCGCCCGAGCCCAGCCATTCCATCAGCACTTCCAGCGCGTAGGCGTGCTCCCTGCCCTCGCTGGCGAACGACGGGACCAGGTAGGAACGGATCAGCATCGGCTGGCCGACCCGCTCGTCGGCCAGCTCCAGGCGGCGCTCGGCCAGCTGCGGCGGCTCGCCCAGGCGCACGCGCTCGGGAATGCCGCGCGGGGCGACCTTGCCGTAGGTGGCCTCGGCCAGCGGGCGCAGTTCCTCGGCGGTGATGTCGCCGGCCACCACCAAGACGGCGTTGCCCGGCGCGTACCAGCGCTCGTAGAAGGCCAGCGCGTCCTCGCGGGTGTAGCTCTGGATCTCGTGCATCCAGCCGATCACCGGCAGGCGGTAAGGATGGTGCAGGTACTGCAGGGCGCCCATCTGCTCGCTGAGCTGCGCCGCCGGGTCGTTGTCGGTGCGCTGGCGGCGCTCCTCCACGATCACGTCGCGCTCGGGATAAACGATCTCATCGACCAGCCGGAGGTTGGCCATCCGGTCGGCCTCCATCTCCATCATGAGAGGCAGGCGGTCCTTGGCGATCAGCTGGAAATAGGCGGTGTAGTCCAGGCTGGTCTGGGCGTTGTCGTTGCCGCCCTGGCGGGCGACCTCCTTGCTGAAGGCGCCGGGCGGGATCTTGTCGGTGCCCTTGAACATCAGGTGCTCGAGGAAGTGCGGCAGGCCGGACTTGCCGACCGGGCTGTCCGCGCAGCCGACCTTGTACCAGACCCAGTGCGCCACGACCGGGGCGCGGTGGTTCTCGACCACCACCACCTGCATGCCGTTGTCGAGGGTGAAGGTGGTGGGATGGAACAGGCCCTTCTTGGCCGGGACCACTTCAGCGGGTTCGAGACCGGCGGTCGACAAGGCGGATCCCCTTAATTGATCGGCGGTGCGGCGAGCGGGACGCTGCCCACCCTGGTGGTCATCGACCGGGTGGGTGCGGTGATCCCCGCTTCCTGCAGGCGCTTGGATTCGGCGACCGGGTCCAGCACCACGCCCGGCTGGTCCTCCGGATCGGTCCGCTGCCACGACGCGATATACAGGAAGGTCTGGTTGCTGATCGAAGTGGCGTCCTGCTCCTCCTGGTTCAACTGCTGCCGGATATTCGGATCGACCGGAATCTCGCCGGTCTGGTTCAGCAGCGCCTGCTGGCCCGGGCTGAGTTCGGCGGTGACCGCCTCCATCGAGCCGTCCGAGCTGTTGCCGGCACCCACCACCGCCAGATCGCCTGGCGTGCCGGCCGCGCCGGGCGGCGCCGCACCGGCGGCCCCAGAAGGCGCCGCGCTGGCCGTCATCGTGCCGGCCGACCCCGGGGGCGCCGTGCTGGCCGCCCCGGCGCTTGCCGTGCCGGCTACCCCGGCGGTCGCGACGCTGCCGAGCAGCACGTTGCGCGCGTCCTGGGAGGGGTCGGCATCGCTGATCGGCGGCGCGCCCGGGCGCGGCGGCGGCAGTTCCGCCAGCGAAGCCGGCATCTCCAGCGGCGCGCGGCGCAGGACCTGGAACTCGTCGGGCGAGTTCTTGCTGAAGCCCAGCTGCTCCTGGACGGTGGTGTCGCAGCCGGCCAGCAGCGCCGCCGCCGCCGTCACGGCCGCGATCCAGCCGGCGCTCCGGGTCCCGGGATTCCTCACGACGCGGCCTCCTTCTTCCTGACCATGAAGCTCTCCGCCACGAGCAGCAGCGCGCCCACCACGATCGCCGCGTCGGCGACGTTGAATGCCGGCCAGTGATAGCCGGACACGTGGAAGTCGAGGAAGTCGACCACCGCGCCATGGCGCAGCCGGTCGACCACGTTGCCGACCGCCCCGCCCAGCACCAGGCCGATCGCGAGCGCCGTCACCCGGTCCCGCTCGCGCGCCAGCCAGACCAGGAGCCCGATCGAGATGGCCAGGGCCAGGCCCACCAGGATCCAGGGCTCCAGGGCCTTGTCGCCGCCGAACATCCCGAAGCTGACGCCCGGGTTCCAGACCAGGACCAGGTTGAAGAACGGCAGCACGACCACCGGCAGGCTGTCCTGGACCGCCAGCACCACTTCCTTGGTCGCCTGATCCAGGGCGAAAACGAGCACGGCCAGGATCAGCGCCGGGCGGACATGGGTCATGCGGCGATCCGCAGCCGGCCAAGCACCCCGGCGCAGCGGTCGCAGACATGCTCAGGGGAGCTCTCCGCCTCGGGCAGCACCCTCCAGCAGCGCAGGCACTTGCCGCCCGGCGCTGGCCGCGGCAGCACCGCGGCACCCGGCACGTCGTCCAGCCGGAACGCCTCGGCCGGGGCCAGGCCGGTCTGCAGGTCGAGAGCGGAGGTGATGCACAGCTCGGCCATGTCCAGCCCCTCCAGTACCGCCGCCTGAGCCTCGGTCAGGAAGAGAACCGGCGCCGCCTCCAGGGAGCTGCGGATCCGCTTGTCGCGCCGCTCGATCTCCAAGGCGCCGGTCACCACCCGGCGGAGGTCGCGGACCTTCTCCCAGCGTTCGCCCAGATCCGGCCGCAACCAGGCTTCCGGCACCGGCGCGAACTGCTCCAGATGGATGCTCGCGGCAGCCTCGCCATGACGGTAGCGCCAGGCTTCCTCGGTGGTGAACACCAGAACCGGCGCCAGCCAGCGCACCAGGCAGTCGAACACCCGGTCGAGCACGGTGCGGGCGGCGCGGCGGCGAAGGTCGTCCGGATGGTCGCAGTAGAGCGCATCCTTGCGCACGTCGAAATAGAACGCCGAGAGATCGATCGCCGCGAACTCCAGGACCTCCTTGTAGGGACCCAGGAAGTCATAGGCCTCGTTGCCGGCGCGCACCGCCCGGTCGATCTCGGCCAGCCGGTGCAGCACCCACTGCTCGAGCTCGGGCAGTTCCGCGTCGGGCAGCTTCTCGGCGTCGGTGAAGCCGTCCAGGTTGGCCAGAAGGTAGCGCAGGCTGTTGCGCGCCTTGCGGTAGCTGTCGGCGGTGCGCTCCAGGATGTCCTTGCTGATCCGGATGTCCTCGGAGAAGTCGGTGGACACCACCCACAGGCGCAGGATGTCCGCGCCCTGGGTCTTCATCAGGTCCATGGGCGAGAGCGTGTTGCCCAGCGACTTCGACATCTTGCGGCCGTTGGCGTCCACCACGAAGCCGTGGGTCAGCACGGTGTCGAAGGGGGCCCGGCCGCGGGTGCCGCAGCTCTCCAGCAGCGAGGACTGGAACCAGCCGCGGTGCTGGTCAGAGCCTTCCAGATAAAGGTCGGCCGGCCAGCGCAGGTCGTCGCGGCCTTCCAGGGTGAAGGCGTGGGTCGAACCACTGTCGAACCAGACGTCCAGGATGTCGTCGACCTTCTCGAAGTCCTCCGCCCGGTACTTCTCGCCCAAAAAGTCCTGCGGGTCGCGCGACCACCAGGCATCCGCACCCTCGGCCCGAAACGCGTCGGCGATCCGCCGGCACACCTCCGGGTCGCGGAGCGGCTCGCCGCTCGCCTTGTCGACGAACACCGCGATCGGCACGCCCCAGGCGCGCTGGCGGCTGACGCACCAGTCCGGGCGGCCCTCCACCATCGAGCCGATCCGGTTGCGGCCCTTTTCCGGCACGAAGGTGGTGGCGGCGATCGACGCCAGCGCCTTTTCGCGCAGGCGGATGTCGTCATCCATCGCGATGAACCACTGGGCGGTGGCGCGGAAGATCAGGGGCGCCTTGGAGCGCCAGCTATGCGGGTAGGAATGCACCAGGCTGGCGCGGCCGATCAGGGCGCCGCGCTCGGTCAGCGCCTGGATCACCGGCTCGTGCGCCTTGAACACATGGGTGCCGGTGAAGCCCGGCACGGTCGCGGTGTAGGTGCCGTCCGCGGCCACGGTGTCCTCGGCGGGAATGCCGTGCGCCGCGCCCAGGTTGAAGTCGTCCTCGCCATGGGAGGGCGCGATGTGGACGAGGCCGGTGCCCTGCTCGGTGGTGACGAAGTCGCCGGCCAGGAGCGGCACGTCGAAGCCGTAGCCGTCGGCCAGCCCGCGCAGCGGATGCTCGGCCACCGCACCGGCCAGCGTGGCGCCGGGAAAGCGCCCGCGCAGGGTGTGACCGGTGATCCCGGCGGTCTCCAGGAAGGATGGGAGCAGGTCCTCGGCGACCACCAGCCGGTCGCCGACCCGCACGGTGGACTGCTCGGCCACCGTGGTGGGCTCGACCAGCACGTAGGCGATCTCGGGCCCATAGGCGATTGCGCGGTTGGCCGGGATCGTCCAGGGCGTGGTGGTCCAGATCACCGCCGCGGCGCCCTCGAGCGCGGGGTCGACCGCCCGGGCCAGCGGGAAGCGCACCCAGATCGTGGTCGAGGTGTGGTCGTGATACTCGACCTCGGCCTCGGCCAGCGCGGTCTTCTCGACCGTGGACCACATCACCGACTTCAGGCCGCGATACAGCGAGCCGTTCTCCAGGAACTTCGCCAGCTCCTCGAAAATCGCCGCCTCGGAGGAGAACGCCATGGTGGTGTAGGGGTTGTTCCAGTCCCCTAAGCAGCCCAGGCGCTGGAACTCCTTGCGCTGGACGTCGATGTATTTGGCGGCGTGCTTGCGGCACTCCTCGCGGAACTGCACGATCGGCACGGCGTCCTTGTCGGCGCCCCGCTTGCGGTATTCCTGCTCGATCTGCCACTCGATCGGCAAACCGTGGCAGTCCCAGCCGGGCACGTAGTTGGCGTCATAGCCCAGCATCTGGCGCGAGCGGTTGATCAGGTCTTTGAGGACCTTGTTCAACGTCGTGCCCATGTGGATATTGCCGTTGGCGTAAGGCGGGCCGTCGTGCAGGACGAACAGGGGCCGGCCCTTGGACTGCGCCCGGATCTGCTCCCACAGCCCGGTGTCGATCCAGCGCTGGACGATCGCCGGCTCACGCTCGGGCAAGGCGGCCCGCATCGGGAAATCGGTCTTCGGCAGGAAGACCGTGCTCTTCAGATCCTGGCTCATCATTCGACCGGCGAGAGGGGAGACGACAGCAGCGCGCGGGCGGCATCGGCATCCTCGCGGATCCGGGCCACCAGCGCGTCCAGGTTCGGGAAACGGATCTCGCCGCGCAGACGCTCGACGAAGCCCACCCGCAGGCGCTTACCATAGAGGTCTCGGGCCATGTCGAACAGATGCACCTCCAGGACCTCCTGGAGCCCATCCACCGTCGGCCGTTTGCCCCAGTTCAGCACCGCCGGGCGCGGCTCGTTCTGGTCCTCGCCGACGATGCCGACCCTGGCCGCATAGACGCCATGGGCAGGCAGGAGGGCGCGGCGGCTCAAGGGCGCGATGTTGGCGGTGGGAAAGCCGATCTGGCGGCCAAGCCCCGCCCCCTGGCGGACCATCCCCTCGACCACGTGCGGCCGGCCGAGCAGGGCGGTGGCACCCCGGACGTCGCCCTCGGCCAGCAGGTCGCGGATCGTGGTGGAGGAGCAGACCGCGCCCGCGATCGAGACCTTGCAATGCACCACCGCGGCAACGCCGTGCTCGGCCAGGCGCCCGGCCAGAAAGGCGGCGTCGCCGCTGCGGCCCTTGCCGAAGCAGAAATCGGCGCCGACCACCACCACCCGGACGGCCAGCTGGCCGACCAGCACATCGTCCACGAACTCGGCGGCGGTGCGCGCGGCGAACGGCCGGGTGAAGCGGGGCACCACCACATGGCTGACGCCGATGTCCTGCAGGAGTTCCAGCTTGCGGCGCAGCGGTGTCAGTCGCCTGGGCGCGCTTTCCGGGCGGAACAGCTCGCGGGGATGCGGCTCGAAGGTGAGCACGCCGGCCGGAACGCCCAGGTCGCGCGCCTCGGCGGCGGCCCGGCCGAGAATGGCGCGGTGCCCGAGATGGACGCCGTCGAAATTGCCGATGGCCAGGGCCAGGCCGCGGGCGGCGCTCGGCAGACGGTCGAGATGACGGTGGACCTGCATGAGCGGCAGATGCGCGACGCCCGCCGCCGGGTCAAGCCGAGCCGTTCCCACCGGACCGGATTCGCGCTCACGCCGGGCGGCGCTGGACCATCAGGACCGCCTCGCCCACCACGACCTTGGTCTCGCGCACCCGGCATTCGGTGTCGAGGGTCACCCGGCGCCGCTCATAGTCGACGGCGCGCACGGTCACGGAAGCCTTCAGCGTGTCGCCGACCCGGACCGGCGCCAGGAACTTCATCGACTGGCTGACATAGATGGCGCCCGGACCCGGCAGCCGCGTGCCCAGCACCGCCGAGATCACCCCGGCGATCAGCATGCCGTGGGCGATCCGCCCCTTGAAGATGGTCTGGGCGGCGAACTCCTCGTCCAGGTGGACGGGGTTGGTGTCGCCGGACACGCCGGCGAACAGGATCAGGTCGGCATCGGTCACGGTCTTGCCGAACGCGGCCGACATGCCCGGCTGCAGATCCTCGAGATAATAGCCCTGCTCCGACATGCCCGTCCTGTGGCCGTTCCAGTTGTCCTGTTCTGCCCGGCGGCCACCCGAAGGCGCCCGACCGGCGCACCGCCCTAGCCTTTCCGGATCGGGCGGCGCAAGCAGCGCCTGTCGCCCCACATGTTCCGGGTACGCCTTCGCTGCCTTCCGGTTTCGCGCTAGGAGACGGCCCGACCGGCCGGCAGCGGGGCCAGCGGGAAGCAGGGGATGACTCCATGGATGTTGTGAGCGCGATCATGGGCCGGACCAGCATACCGCCGCTCAAGATGGGCGCGCCCGGGCCGGATCGGGCGGAACTGGAGGCGATCCTGGCGGCCGGCGCCGCCGCCCCCGACCATGGCAGGCTGGCGCCGTTCCGGTTCCTGGTGGTGGAGGGCGAGGCGCGCGCTGAGCTGGGCGACCTGTTCGTGCGGGCCGCGCGCCAGGCCGACCCGCAGGTCGCCGAGGCCGACCTGGACAAGCAGCGCCGCAACCCGCAGCGCGCCGCGGTGGTGATCGTGGTGGTGACCCAGGTCCGCGCCGACCATCCGAAGATCCCGGCGGTGGAGCAACTGAGCGCCGGGGCGGCCGCGATGCAGAACATGCTGCTGGCAGCGCATGCCGCCGGCTTCGCCAGCAAGTGGGTCACCGGCAAGAACGCCTACGACCCGATGGTGCGGGACGGCCTGGGCCTCGCCGGCGACGACGTGATCACCGGCTTTCTGTACGTGGGCTCCTATGTCGAGGAGCACCCGGCCAGCGCCAAGAAGGACCCGGCCGCCATCACGAGCCGGTGGACCGCCAGCGCGCGGCAGGGCTGAGCGGTACGGCCAACGACGAAGGGGCAGCGCGATCGCTCGCGCTGCCCCTTCGTGCAGATCGACGGTGCTACCTGGCCAGTCCGCGTGAGGACCTGCCAGTCGGCACCCGGGCCTGGGTTCAGGCGCCGACCTTCTTCATGTCGTCGAAATTGGCGACCGCGGCGTTGTTCAGCACGTTCAGGGCGTCGGTCTGGGCCTTCACCACGATGTTGCCGAGTTCCTGCACGTTGGCGATGGCCGACTCGTAGGCGGTCTTGACCTTGCCGGCGACGTCGGCGGGCTTCACCTCGGTGGGCTTGGTGGTCAGGAAGGCCTGGCTGTCAGCCATGAACTGCTTCATGGACGCCTGGGCGATCTCGGACTGGCGCTGCGCCAGGGTGCGCATGCCGTCGGCGAAGATCTGGGTCGCGCCGGTGAAGGCCTCGACATTGCGCTTCTGGGCGGCGGCGAACAGGTCGGCATCGAACTTCGGGGCAGGAAATGCAAACTGAGCCACGGGTGAACTCTCCTTTATGGCGACATGACGACGGGCTTGGCACGAATTCTTGTTATGCTGCATCGCACAATCGCTAGATAAGAGTCATTCGAACCTGATGCAAGGGGCATTTTTGTGCAGCGCAGCATAAACCCGGATCGGCCCGGCGCGCCGGCCTGATCCGGCTCGCGGGGAAGCCAGCGGGACCCGCCAGCTTGACGCCGGGCCCGCACCCGGCTAGATGCGCCCGCACTGCGTGCCGGGCTTCCGCCACCTGCGGGCCCCGTTCGTCCGATCGGTCACGAGTTTTATTGAGGATCTTCCCATGGCACGTCGCTGCGCCGTTTCGGGCAAGGGCGTTCTCGTCGGCAACAATGTCAGCCACGCGAACAACAAGACCCGTCGCCGGTACCTGCCGAACCTGCAGTATCGCCGCCTCTACAGCGAAACGCTGAAGCAGCAGTTCCGTATCCGCCTCACCGTGGCGGCGATGCGGACCCTGGACAAGCATGGCGGCCTGGACGGCTTCCTGGTCGAGGCCGCGCGCAAGGACCTGCCGGCCGAACTGGCGCGGGTCCAGGAGCGCATCCTGGCCGTGCGCGCCAGCGCCGCCGAGGCCTGAGCCTCACCCGCGGACGCATTCTTCGCTGCTGAAGGCGACCTGCCATGCCTGCATTCCTCCGCACGCTGCCCATGGAAGCGGTCGCGGCCATGGTGGTCGTGGTGGTCGCCTCCAACTGGCTGGTCCAGTTCCCGATCAATGACTGGCTGACCTGGGGCGCGTTCAGCTACCCGCTGGCGTTCCTGGTCACCGACCTCACCAATCGCTGGTACGGCCCGAAGCGGGCCCGGCACGTTGCCTATGTCGGCTTCGCGCTGGGCGTCGTCCTGTCGCTGATCCTGGCCGATGTCCGGATCGCCCTGGCGTCCGGCGCCGCGTTCCTGACTTCGCAGCTCCTCGACATCGCGATCTTCGACCGGATGCGCCGCGCGTCGTGGTGGAAGGCGCCGCTGATCGGCTCGCTGCTGGCGTCCACCTGGGACACCGGCGTGTTCTTCGCCGGCGCCTTCGCGTTCACCGGCCTGCCCTGGGTGAGCTGGGCGGTGGGCGATCTGGGCGCCAAGCTCGCCATGGCGCTGATCCTGCTCGTCCCGTTCCGGGCGATCATGAATCTCCGAGCGCCCGCCCTGCCTGGGCCTGCTCTTCACTCCAGCTGAGCGCCAGCAGCAGCTTGCGCTGCAGCATCAGGGCATTGTCGTCGCTCGCCACCAGGATCGAATAGCTGCCGTCGGCCAGGCGCCGCACGGCCATGGCCTCGTGGTTGTCGGCGATTGGCTGGTCGGTGATCGTGGCGATCGAGCGCGGCTCCGGCAGCATCTCGCCCGGGGCTTCCAGCCCCGCCAGCGGCAGCGCCAGGATCTCGCCATGCCAGCCGGCCAGCAGGCCGAAGCTGCGCAGCAGCACGAACAGATGATCGCCGGCCACCGCCGCCTCCACCGGGCGCAGGCTGGCATCGGGCAGGGCGATCCGGTGGCGCTTCCAGGCCCCGTTCCGGTCCTGCAGGAGCACCAGCGCCCGGGCGTCCTGGTCGACCCCGCCCTCGGGCAAAACGATCAGCCGCCCATCCGGCAGCGACGTCATCGCCTCAGGCCCGTCGTTCTTCGGCAGGAAGCCCAGGTCCGGCGCATCCGCCAGCCGCTCGATCCGGTAGCCACCCTGCCCCTCCCCGGCGAGCAGCGCCAGGCGCGGCAGGTTCTCCAGCCCCAGGATCACGCTGCCGTCCGGGCGGATCGCCAGGGCCTCCACATCGGCCCGCGGCGCACCCCTTGCCACCAGCCGCCCGCCATAGCGCCAGCGCTCGGCGCAGCCGGACAGGGGTAGGCCAGCCGGGCAGCTGGTCTCAAACATCTCCCCGGCATCGGTCGCGAGCAGCAGGCGCTCGCCGTGGAGCGCCATCGCCGAGAGCCCGGTGATCGGCAGGGCGGAGCGCAGTTCCCAGGCATCGTCCAGGACGGCGCCGCCGGGCAGGACCTGGGGCAGGTCGAGGTCGGGAACCGGCACCCGGCGCACCCGGGCCTCGTCGGCGACCGCGATCGCGGCCGGGGGATCGGCGGCGCAGGCGGCCAGCAGCAGCGCCAGAACAGCGGCGGACGACATCTTCGACACGGGGCGGCGGTCTCGCAGATAAAGGCAGGACAAGAAAAAGGGCCGGCCACCCTTAGCAGGCAACCGGCCCCTCGCGTCAGTCGAGCGCGTCAATCAGCCATGCATCACTCGCTGTTGGTGCGCACGCCCATGAACTGCAGCAGGAACTGGAACATGTTGATGAAGTCCAGGTACAGGGTCAGCGCACCCATGACCGCCATCTTGGTCTGCGCACCCGGCTCCATGTTGTCCAGGTACATCTCCTTCAGCCGCTGGGTGTCCCAGGCGGTCAGGCCGGCGAAGATCAGCACGCCCGCCACGCTGACCATGAACTGGATCGCGCTGGAGCCGATGAAGATGTTCACCACGCTCGCGATGATCAGGCCGAACAGGCCGACCACCAGGAACGTGCCCATCGCCGAGAGGTCGCGCTTGGTGGTGTAGCCGTACAGCGACAAGGCACCGAACGCGGCGGCGGTGATGAAGAAGGTCCGCGCCACGCTCTCACCGGTGAACACCAGGAAGATCGAGGCCATGGACAGGCCCATCACGGCGCAGAACGCCCAGAAGGTCATCTGGACCGCGGAGGCGCTCATCTGCTGGACGCGGAAGCCCAGGAAAAAGATGAAGCCCAGCGGCGCCAGCATCACCACCCACTTGAGCGGCGAGGTGAAGATCGGGACGTAGATCGCAGGCGTGGCCGCCACGAACATCGCGATGATGCCGGTGAGCGCCAGGCCGAGACCCATGTAGTTGTAGATCGACAGCATGTAGCGGCGCAGGCCCGCGTCGACCTGGTCGACCGCTACACGTCCGCCCATGCGGGCCAAGCGGGGATCCGTGCCGAATGCCATGTAACCTCCTCAAGGGGGACGACGACCTTGCCCGGCCGTCGCTCGTACATCGAAGATATAGCGATATGGCCGGGCGCTTCAAGACCAGACGGGCGGGGGCGCACCCGGCTGCGAAGTGATACATATCGTTACAATCCGGTCAGCCGCGGCCGGATACTGAATATCCCTCGCCAGCCACGAGATCGCGGCCGGTGCTTGTTCGCGCGGCCAAGTCCTCGGCGGGCATCGTCGACGGCTGCCGAAGAAGAACGCGATCGGGCCCGTGGCTTGTATTGTTTGCTCCGCACCGGGACTGTCGCGGGGTCTGACGAGGCGCGCCAGACCCGGCGAGCGGGCGGTCAGGAGGAGCGCAGCACCGGGGCCACCGGCCTTGCCAGCAGGCGCCAGGTCGACACCGCGCCGACCAGCCCGGTCACCACGACCGCCCCCAGCGCCAGCAGGCTGGCGCTGCCCGGGTCAGGCGTGAACACCAGGTTCATGAACGGCCCGACCAGGACAAAGGCCGCGATCCCGCCCACCAGCAGCCCGACCAGCGCCGACAGCAAGCCGGTGGCGGCGTGCTCGATCAGGAAGTGGCGCAGCAGGTCGGCGCGGGTGGCGCCCAGGACCTTCATCAGCGCGGCCTGGTGCAGGCGCTGGCGGCGCGAGGCGGCGAGCGCCCCCAGCAGCACCAGCAGGCCGGCGCCCAGCGTGACCGAGGCCACCGCCTGCACCGCGAAGCCGATCTTGCCCAGCACCTCGCCGATCTGCCGGCTGACCTCGCTGATCGAGATCGGCGTGACGTTCGGCAGCGCCTGGGCCATGGCGTCCAGCAGGGCCGGCTCCCGGTCGGGCGGCACCCGCACGGTGGAGATCAGGGTGTGCGGCGCCTTGTCGATCACGCCCGGGCTGAACAGGAACACGAAGTCGATCCGGGCGCGCGACCAGTCGATCTCCTCGCGCAGGTTGGCGATGGTCGCCTCCACGGTCCGACCCATCACGTTGAAGGACAGGGTGTCGCCGACCCCGACCCCGTAGCCTTCCGCCACGTCGTCCTCGACCGACACCAGGGGCGGGCCGTCATAGCCGGGCTCCCACCAGGAGCCGGCCACCAGCGGCGCGTTGTCGGGCTTCTGGTCGGTCCAGGACAGGCCGCGGTCGCGGCGCACCGTCCAGCGGACGTTCTCGCCGATGGCGGCTTCCTCCACCGGCACGCCCTTGATCCCCGACACCCGGGCGCGCAGCACCGGCGCGCGCTGGTCCAGGCTCGCCTCGGGGAACCCGGCCAGGACCTGGTCGAACGCCGCGACCTGGTCCGGCTGGATGTCGATGAACACGACCGAGGGCGCCCGTTCCGGCAGGGCGCTCTGCAGCTCCGAATCCAGGGATTGCTGGACGAACAGCACCGTCGCCAGCACCGAGAGCGCGGTGCCGGTCGCCACCACCACCGGCAGGGCGGTGGAGCCCGGGCGGTTCAGGCGGGCCAGGGACAGGCGCAGCACCAGCGGGCCGTTCTTGGCGACCAGCGCCACCAGCGCCAGCACCGCCTTGCCCAGCAAAGTCAGCAGAAGGGCGGCGACCATGGCGGCCAGGGCGAAGCTGGCGCCGATCTCCGGCCGGGGCGTGGTCAGCGCGGCCAGCCCGCCCACCAGGACGACCCCGCCGGCGATCACGGCGGCCCGCAGCTTCCAGTCGCCATGGCGGTGCTCGGCGGCGGCCGGGCGCAACAGCGCGGCCACCGGCAGGTCGCGGGCGTCCAGGAGCGGCAGCGCCGCGAACAGGAGCGCGGTGGCGATGCCCAGCAGTGCCGCGCGCAGGAGCGGCCAGGGCTGGAACACGTCGCCCAAGGCGAACGGGATCAGTTCGCTCGGCAGGAGCCGCGCCAGCGAGGCCAGGGCGTAGGCGCCGATCATGCCCAGGAGCGCCGCGACGGTGGCGACGAGTGCCACCTGCAGGCCATAGACGAGCAGCACCTGGCCGGGCGTGGCGCCCAGGGCCTTCAGGGTGGCGATGCCCGCCCGGCGCTGGACCAGCCAGCCCTGCACCGCCAGGCCGATGCCGATCCCGCCGGTCAGCAGGGCGGCCAGTGCTGCGATGGTGAGGTAGCTGGCGAGCCGGTCGGTGAAGCGGGCGACCTGCGGCTGGATCTCCTCGATGCCCTGCAGGCGGTAGCGCGCGCCGGGATTGTCGTTGCGGACCGCCGCCTGGACCGCCGCGGCGTCGGTGCCCGGGGGCAGCGCGATCGCGCGGCTCCAGGTGGTCACCGCGCCCGGCAGGAGGATGCCGGCGGCCTCGATCGTGTCGATGCTCGCGACCACGCGGGGCCCCAGGCCGTAGATGCCCTGGACCCGCTCCGGCTCGCTCACCAGCACCGCGCGGATGGTCACCTGGCCCTCGCCCAGGTTCAGCTGGTCGCCGACCTCGACGCCCAGGCGCGGCAGCAGGGTGCGCTCCACCACCGCCCCGTTATCGGCCAGGGCTTCCTCCACGGGGATCGGCGGGTCGAGCACGACCTCGCCCACCAGCGGCCACGGCTGTTCCACGCCTTTCAGGGAGATGGCGAGGCTGCGCGGCGCGCCGCTGGCGCCGGGAACGTCGCTGGTGACCAGCCCGCTCATCCGGACCGAGGAGCGGGTGACGCTGCCGGGCGGCAGGGCATCGCCGATCTCGGCCAGGGCGATCTCGCTGCCCGAGGCCTCGGCCACCAGGTCGCCGCCCAGCAGGCTGCGGGCATCGCGCTCCACCGCCTGGTCGACCGCGGAGGACAGCAGGCCGACCGCGCCGATGGCGGCGACCCCCAGCGCCAGACAGAGCAGCAGCAGCCAGAAGCCGCGCAGGCCGCCGCGCAGGTCGCGCAGCGCGAAGGACAGGGCGAACGGCAGGCGCATGCCCGTCATGCCCGAATCCGTCATGCCGGGACCGCTCATGCCGGCACCCGCGCCCGTGCCTGGGCATCGTTCGCCACCGTCTCGGGCGGCGACACCAGGCGGCCGTCCTCCATCCGGCAGATCCAGTCGCAGGCCTCGGCCAGGGCCGGGTCGTGGGTGACCAGCAGCAGGGTGCTGCCGCGCTTCTTGCGCAGGTCGAACAGCAGTTCCATGACATGGGCGCCGTTGGCGCGGTCGAGGTTGCCGGTGGGCTCGTCGGCCAGCAGGATCGACGGCTCGGTGACCAGCGCACGGGCCAGTGCGGTGCGCTGCTGCTCGCCGCCGGACATCTGCCCGGGATAATGGTCGATCCGGTGGCCCAGGCCGACCTCCTCCAGGGCCGCGGCCGCGCGGTCCAGCGCGTCGCGCTGGCCCATCAGCTCCAGCGGCACTGCGACGTTCTCCAGCGCCGACAGGGTCGGGATCAGGTGGAAGGACTGGAACAGGATCGAGAGGCGGCCGCGGCGGAACCGGGCCAGGCCATCCTCGTCCAGGGTCGCGATGTCGGTTCCGTCCACGATCGCCTGGCCACCGCTCGGCCGCTCGATCCCGGCGATCACCGCGATCAGGCTCGACTTGCCGGAACCGGACGGACCGACCACGCTTACCGCAGCCCCGGCCGGGATATGCAGGTCGACGCCCTTGAGGATCGATACCCGCCCGGCGGCACCCCTCAGCTCGAGACGGAGGTCCACGAGATTGATCATCCGATCCTCACACCACGCAGTTCATGGGAACATGGCCGGCCCCCACCATGGCGACAACCTCTCCACCCTCAGCAAGATGGTCGCAACGGTAAGGCGGACCCTGCTGGGTGGGGCCGTGGCCGCCATGGCGGCCACGGCCAGCGCTCCTGCGGTGGCGGCCGATCCGGCCTGCCGCATCGCTGTGCTCGGCGATTCCCTGACAGCAGCCTATGGGCTGTCGGTAAACGAAGGATTTCCCGCCCGTCTCGAACAGGCGTTACGTTCCCAAGGCCGTGACTGCAGCGTGATCGACGCCGGGGTGTCCGGCGACACCTCGGCCGGCGGGCTCAGCCGGGTCGACTGGGTGCTGGGCGACCGCCCGACCCACATGATCGTGGCGCTGGGCGCCAACGACGCCCTGCGCGCGCTGCCGACCGACCAGCTCGAACGCAATCTCGACGCGATCGTCGGCAAGGCCCAGGACGCCGGCGTGCCAGTATTGCTGGCCGGAATGCTGGCGCCGCCCAATCTCGGCGCAGCCTACGGAAAATCGTTTGCCGAGGTTTACCGGCAGGTTGCGGCCCGCCACGACGTGCCGCTCTACCCGTTCTTCCTGGATGGGGTGGCCGGCGAGCAGGCTCTCAACCAGAGCGATGGTATTCATCCCACCGCCCAAGGTATCGAGATCATGGTCGAGCGCATCACCCCCACAGTCGTCGACTGGCTCGACAAGGTTTCCTGACCGCCGTTCCCGGAAGGTTCCGGGCGCTGGTTCTGTGCCCGACCTTGATGCCCCCGCCCCACAGCTTGCCCAAGCCGGTTCGGGCCGTTCCTGGACTGTGGAGAAGTATGGGGAATACGTGGATAGTTCCGAGATCGGCCCGCCTGCCTGCCCTGCCCGGACGCATCGCGGTTGCACCAAGGGCCAGCAGGCGCGAGACTTGCCGAAAGGGAGGCCGGCGACCGCGTCGCCGACTCCGGTCCGGGAGGCTCGCCACGTGCGGGGGCCCGGGCCGCTGGGCACCAAGAAGGTGGTTTTCGATGTCCGAACTGATTCCGGTTTCCGCTTCGTTCGCGAAGACGGCGTTGCTCGACGATCTGACCTACCGCACCATGTATGCGCGCTCGGTCGAGGAGCCGGAGGCGTTCTGGGGCGAGATCGGCCAGCGCATCCACTGGAGCAAGCCCTTCACCCGGGTGAAGAACACCTCGTTCGAGGGCGACGTCTCGATCAAGTGGTACGAGGACGGCGAGCTCAACGTCGCCTACAACTGCATCGACCGGCACCTGCCCAGGCACGCCAACCGCGTGGCGATCATCTGGGAAGCCGACAATCCCGAGCATGACCGCAAGGTCACCTACCGCGAGCTCCTGGACCGGGTCTGCCGGATCGCCAACGTGCTCAAGGCGCACGGCGTCCAGAAGGGCGACCGGGTCACCATCTACATGCCGATGATCCCGGAAGCGGCCTACACCATGCTGGCCTGTGCCCGGATCGGCGCGGTGCACTCGGTGGTGTTCGGCGGGTTCTCGCCGGACGCCCTGGCCGACCGGATCAACGACTGCCAGAGCAAGCTGGTGGTGACCGCCGATGGCGGCCTGCGCGGCGGCAAGCCGGTGCTGCTCAAGGGCAATGTCGACGAGGCCCTGAAGAAGTGCCAGGACGACGTGCGGGTGCTGATGTTCCGGCACACCGGCATCGCGGTCGACATGAAGGAGGGTCGCGACTTCGACGCATCCGCCGAGGCCCGCGAGGCCAGCCCGGAATGCGCCTGCGAGCCGATGAACGCGGAAGACCCGCTGTTCATCCTCTACACCTCGGGCTCCACCGGGAAGCCCAAGGGCGTGCTGCACACCACCGGCGGGTACCTGGTCTATGCCTCGGTGACCCACAAATACGTCTTCGACTACCAGGACGGCGACGTCTACTGGTGCACCGCCGATGTCGGCTGGGTGACCGGGCACAGCTACATCCTCTACGGCCCGCTCTCCAACGCCGCCACGACCCTGATGTTCGAGGGCGTGCCGAACTATCCGAACGTGTCGCGGTTCTGGGAGGTGATCGACAAGCACCACGTCACGATCTTCTATACCGCCCCCACCGCGATCCGCGCGCTGATGCAGCAGGGCGACGATCCGGTGAAGCGGACCTCGCGGGCGTCCTTGCGCCTGCTGGGCTCGGTGGGCGAGCCGATCAATCCCGAAGCCTGGCTCTGGTATCACCGGGTGGTCGGCGACGGCCGCTGCCCGATCGTCGACACCTGGTGGCAGACCGAGACCGGCGGGATCCTGATCTCGCCTTTGCCCGGCGCCACCGTGCTGAAGCCGGGCTCGGCGACCCGGCCGTTCTTCGGCGTGCGGCCGGCCCTGGTGGACAACGAGGGCAAGCGGATCGAGGGTGCCGGGGAAGGCAACCTGGTGATCCTGGACAGCTGGCCCGGCCAGATGCGCACGGTCTATGGCGACCATGAGCGGTTCGTGCAGACCTATTTCTCCACCTTCAAGGGCATGTACTTCACCGGCGACGGCGCCCGCTGCGACGAGGACGGCTACTGGTGGATCACCGGCCGGGTCGACGACGTGCTGAACGTGTCCGGGCACCGGATGGGCACGGCGGAAGTGGAGAGCGCGCTGGTGGCCCATCCCGCGGTGGCCGAGAGCGCGGTGGTGGGCTTCCCGCACGACATCAAGGGCCAGGGCATCTACTGCTACGTCACCCTGCAAAAGGACATCGAGCCGTCCGACGCGCTGCGTGCGGACCTCGTGAAGTGGGTGCGCAAGGAGATCGGCCCGATCGCCACCCCGGACTTCATCCAGTGGGCGCCGGGCCTGCCCAAGACCCGCTCGGGCAAGATCATGCGGCGGATCCTGCGCAAGATCGCGGCCAACGACTATGGCCAGCTGGGCGACACCAGCACGCTGGCCGACCCGTCGGTGGTGGATGACCTGGTGGCGAACCGGATGAACAAGTAATCGCCCGATCTTTCGGTTCGACCGGGCTTTTCGGTTCGGTAGGAGCGGCCCCCCGCAACGGGGCCGCTTTCTTTTGGTGGTGGTTCTGCCGATGCCGCACCATTTGCCCCAAAAGAAAAGAGGGCGGCCCTGGAAGACCGCCCTCTTTACTCTCTGGGGGAGAAACTTTCGGCTCTGCCTGGTGTCCTGGGGGGGAATGCACGTCCGCAGCGCCGCCGACGTGACAGCTAATCCATCTTCGCACCCATGACAACGGCAAAAACGGAGCCGATGCAACAAGCCGTGCCCTCTGTACCACGGTGGACCCGGCAAAGCCGCGCCAGCGCTGGGAAAGCGGGTCGGCCAGCCCGGAGCCGGCTCCGGATGCGGCAGCTCGTCGCACGGGTCTATAGTGACCGGGATTGCCGGATCCCAAGTCCAGCAAGCAACTCTTCTAGAGCGGGCTGCGACAGGTTCGATTCTCTTCTTATATATCGCTAGCAATATCGAAGTAATCGCAGGGCCAGTCGAGTTGCCGAATGCCGCGCCCCGAACGGCCCAAACGTGCCGTGCCGGCGGCTCCAGCACTGGTGAAGCTCTAAGGCGGCCTCCCCTGGTGTTGCATCTCGATCATTTGCGCAATGGCAGGAGATGACATACTTGTCATGTTCGGCGGCAGGAACGGCGTGGGCGGAGCGGGCTGTTCAACTTGAAGTCGTCTGCGATCGTTTTCGACAGCCCGCACAGTCATCCCCTGATACCCGCCATGGACGGGGGGCAGACCCGAGTGCACCATGCGGCCCTGGCGGCAACGCTGCCCGTCCAGGCCCCTCCCCTCCAGGAATTCGTCATGATCCTCGACACGCCCGCCCGGGTGGAAGAACAGGCACGCCTGATCCTGCAGGCGCAGGACGACGGCGACGGCGACGGCGCCCATGACCTGGCCCATGTCGGCCGGGTGGTGCGGATGGCGGCGCGGATCGATCGCGAGCTGGGGCATCCCTGCGATCCCCTGGTGCTTTGCGCGGCGGCCTGGCTGCACGACCTGGTGAGCCTGCCGAAATCCGACCCCGACCGCGCCCGGGCGTCGGCCCGCTCGGCGGACGAGGCGGTGGCGAAGCTGCGCCGGCACGGCTTTCCCGAGGAGCGGCTGGCGGCGGTGCACCACGCCATCCTGGCCCACAGCTTCTCGGCGGGCGTTCCCTGCCAAACCATCGAGGCCAAGGTGCTGCAGGACGCCGACCGGATGGACGCCCTTGGGGCGATCGGGCTGGCCCGGTGCTTCTACACCGCCGGCCGGATGGATGCGCAGCTGTTCGATCCGGCCGATCCGCTGGGGCAGCACCGGGAGCTGGACGACCGGGCGTTCGCCCTCGACCACCTGCCGGTCAAGCTCTACCGGATCGCCGAGACGCTGCACACCGCGCCCGCCCGGGCGATCGCCGCCGAGCGGGTCGCCTTCCTGAAGGCGTTCGCGGCGCGGATCGTGGCCGAGGCGGGCTGAGGCTCCGAGGCGCTCAGCGCGCCGCGAACCGCTTCTCGCCGACGCCGCTGTCGGTACGCTCCTGGAGCATCGCCGCCGCCGGCCGGGGCTCCTGGGCAGGCCGCAGCGGCTTCTGCCCGAGCAGCAGCATCCGGGTCAGGTTGAAGCGGCCGGCCACCATCTCCACCAGGATCGGCAGGCCCAGCCCCGCCGCCAGCATGATGACGAACATCAGATAGGGGTCGGTGATGCCGAGCTTGGGCAGGACCATGCGCAGCCCGGCCACCCCGAACATGTGGAACAGGTAGATCGCGTAGGAGTACTTGCCGAGGAACTCCAGCCCGCCATTGGTCCAGCCGGTGCGCATGATCAGCATGCAGAACGCCGCGCCGAACAGGAGCCCGATCGCGGCCTCCCGCGGCACCGGGCCGTCCATGTAGCCCAGCAGCCCCGCCTGGGTGACCACCACGCCGATGGCGACCAGCGCCCAGGCGATCGGCACGCCGCCCGGGCGGGCCAGCGGGTCGCCGAACCGGCCGAAATACACGCCCAGCAGGAAGAACGGCAGCAGGTAGATGGCGCCCCGGAGCGAGAAGAACTCGGTGGTGACGATGTCGGTGGCGGCCAGCACCGCGGCGAACACCAGGGCGCCTACCAGGGCGGCGCGCTTCACCAGCAGCCCGAAACTGTCCAGCACGGCGATCAGCGCGAACAGCAGGAAGGCCGCCTGCAGGAACCAGAAATGCTCGTAGGGGAAGATCGGCAGCCAGGCGATCTCGGCCAGCTGGGCCGGGTCCATGCCTTTCGAGAGACCGGAAACAATGAACTGGCAGGAGCCGACCACCAGCAACGGAATCAGCAGGCGCCGCGCCTTGCCCAACATGAACCCGCCGACATGTTGGCCGGGTGATACACTGCGGAAGGTGTAGACAAGTCCCGCGACGAAGGCGAACAGCGGCATGCGCAGGTAGACGAACGATTCCGCCAAGTGACGGAACACCGTCCCGTCGCCCATCATCAGGCCACGATCGGGAGCGCTGCCGATCGTGTGATAGGCGACCAGAAAGATACATGCCAGGCCGCGCAGCGTCTGGATGGATTGCTTCAAGGTGCTGGCTCCAGCCCGGTCCTGCTCGCTGTCGAGGCCGCGAGAGGGGATGATCGAGGCGTTTGTCGGTACAGATGGGTCAGGCTGAGATTCGCGCAGGGGCGCCCGAATGGCAAGGGGGCGAAATCCCGCACATTAACCATAGTTCATGTTCAATCAGATGTAGGTACAACCCGATTGCCGCCAATCGCCGGGCCCGTGGATGCCCATCCTCAGTTGCTGCATGCCATCTCATGGCGGCCGACGGCTTCGGGCGGGTAGGCGAACGCCGCGCTCGGCACCGTTTCCCCCTGAGCCTCCCCATGGGCCTCCGCCTGCCGGCGCGCGAGCTCGAGCTGGACCTCCGCGGTCGCCAGCGCCGCCTGCCGGCGCTCCAGCGCCTGCTCGGCCGCCGACCTGGCAGCCAGGGCGGCGTCCAGCTCGGCGCGCGCCTCGGCCAGCCGCAGGTCGACCAGGCTCTTCTGCTGCTCCAGCCGGTCCAGATCGGCATAGGCGGCGAGCAGCGCCTGGTCGCCTTCCTCGATCCGGCCCATCATCAGCTGCTGGCGGCGCTCGTAATGGGCGCCGATCTCGGCCAGGAGCGCATCCTCGCGCTCGCGAAACCACCGGGCGACGCCGTAGCCCGCGAGGGCCAGTCCGGCCAGGAAGGCAACTGCTGTCAGCATGACATGTCCCGTGAACCGCCTGGGACAAGTGGAGCAGACTGCCGCCTTCCTGCAACAGGCTTGCAGCCCGGATCCGGAAACTTTCGGGAAAAGCGCCCCCTATTCTTACGATAGTTTATTCCGGGCCACCGAAAGCGGCATGATAGGCCACGGCGCCCTGAGCCGGCGTCGGCTGGAAGCGCAGCGCCAGGAAGTACTCGGCCGGCGGCCCTTCCAGGGTCAGGGCCGGATCCTGGGCGAACCCGAAGCGCCGGTAGTAGCCGGGCTCGCCCAGCACCACGCAGCCGGAAGCACCCTGGGCGCGCAGCCGGCGCAGCCCCTCCTCGATCAGGGCGCTGCCGATCCCCTGCCCCTGCCGCTCCGGGGCCACCGCGACCGGGCCCAGCCCGTACCAGCCGGTGCTGCCGTCGCCGATCCGCACCGGAGAGAAGGCGGCCTGCCCCACCATGTCGCCCCCAAGCTCGGCGACCAGCGAGATGGCCAGCGCCCCGTCGGCGCGCAAGGCGTCGACGATCCCGGGCTCGCTGCCGTCGCTGTGCGGGTGCCCGGTGAAGGCGGCCGTGACCAGGGCCCGAAGCGGTGCCTGGTCCCCTGGGCGCTCGTCCCGGACCAGCAGCGCCGGATCAGCGGGCAAGGATCATCTCCGCGGCCTTCTCGGCGATCATGATGCTCGGGCTGTTGGTGTTGCCAGACGTGATGGTGGGCATGATCGAGGCGTCGGCGATGCGCAGGCCATCCACGCCGTGCACCCGCAGCGTCGGCGAAACGACCGCACCCATATCCGAATCCGGGCCCATCCTGCAGCTGCCGGCCGGGTGGAAGATCGTGGTGCCCAGATCGCCCGCGGCCCGCACCAGCTCGGCCTCGTCCTGGGCGGCGGGGCCTGGCCTAAGCTCGGCGGTCACGTAGCGGGCCAGGGCCGGGGCGGCGCAGATCCGCCGGGTCACCCGGATCGAATCGGCGGCGACCTGGCGGTCCTCGTCGGTGGACAGGTAGTTCGGCGCGATCGCCGGCGGCACGGAGGGGTCCGGGCTCCTCAGGCGGATCTCGCCGCGGCTGGTCGGGCGGACGTTGCAGACCGAGGCGGTGAAGGCCGGATAGGGGTGGAGCGGGTCGCCGAACTTGTCCAGGGACAAAGGCTGGACATGGTACTCGATGTTCGGGGTGGCGTAGCGCGGGTCGGTGCGGGTGAAGGCGCCCAGCTGCGAGGGCGCCATGGTGAGCGGGCCCTTGCGGAACAGGAGGTACTCCAGGCCCATCCGGCCCTTGCCCAGCATCGAGCCGACCCGCTCGTTGAGCGTGCCGATCCCCCTCACCCCGTAGACCAGCCGGATCTGCAGATGGTCCTGGAGGTTGCGGCCGACGCCCGGCAGGTCGTGGCGGACGTCGATGCCGAGCTCCTTGAGCAGGGGTGCGGGGCCGATCCCGGAGCGCTGCAGGAGAAGCGGGCTCATCACGGCGCCGGCACAGGAGATCACCTCGCGGCGCGCCCGCACGGTGCGCCCGTCGACCAGCGCCACCCCGATGCAGCGCCGGCCGGAGAACAGCAAGGAGCGCGCCTCCGCCTGGGTGACCACGCTCAGGTTTTGCCGCGCCTTGACCGGGCGCAGGAACGCCTTGGCGCTGGTCCAGCGCACGCCCTTCTTCTGGTTGACCTGGAAATAGCCGCAGCCGTCGTTGTCGCCTTTGTTGAAGTCGTCGGTCGGGGGGATGCCGACCTGGGCGCAGGCCTCGCGGAACGCGTCCAGGATCGGCCAGGACAGCCGCTGGTTCTCGACCCGCCACTCGCCGCCGGCCCCATGCGCCTCGGAAGCGCCGTCGACATGGTCCTCGGAGCGCTTGAACAGGGGCAGCACCTCGTCCCAGCCCCAGCCGGGATTGCCCAGCTGGCGCCAGTGGTCGTAGTCGGCCGCCTGGCCGCGCATGTAGATCATGCCGTTGATCGCCGAGCAGCCGCCCAGCACCTTGCCGCGCGGATAGTTCAGGACGCGGCCGTTCAGGCCCGGCTCCGCCTCGGTCTTCAGGCACCAGTCGGTGCGCGGATGGCCCTGGGTGTAGAGATAGCCGATCGGGATGTGGATCCAGATCCAGTTGTCCTGGCCGCCCGCCTCCAGCAGGCAGACCCGGGCCGACGGGTCGGCGGACAGCCGGTTGGCAAGCGCGCAGCCGGCCGAACCGGCGCCGATGATGACATAGTCGAACTCGCCCAGATCCACCGGCACCGCCCTCGCCTCCCTGTGGTTGCCCCGATCAGTGCCGGGCTTGCGCCGCGCCCGCAAGCCATGGCCCTGGCCGTTGACCGGCATCCTGCGATGGAGCAGCGTCCAGATCGGCCACAACTATATTCGTGGAGCGTGCGACCATGCCTGCCTCACCCGATCTGGTGATCGACGCGATCCTCGGCTTCACCAAGACCGCGGCGGTGTCCGCCGCGGTCGAGCTCGACCTGTTCACGGAAATCGGCGCCGGAGCTCAGACCATCCCGGCGCTGGCCGCGCGCACGCAGGCGTCGGAGCGCGGCATTCGGGCGCTGGCCGACTACCTGGTCGTGCTGGGCCTGCTCACCAAGGACGGGGAGAGCTACGGGCTTGCCGAGCCTTCGGCGGCGTTCCTCGACCGGCGCTCGCCGATGTTCCTGGGCTCGGTGACCGGGTTCCTGGCCGCCCCGGAGATGACCGCCCTCTCGCTGACCGATCCGGCCGGCAATGTCCGCCGGGGCGGTGCGGACGGCCGCGCCACCGCCACGCCCGACAACCCGCTCTGGGTCCGCTTCGCCGAGAGCATGGTGCCGTTCATGGGCCCGGCGGCCGCGATGACCGCCGGGATCGTGGCAGGCTGGAACCTGAAGCCGGCGGCGATCCTCGATGTGGCGGCCGGCCACGGGATGTGGGGCATCGCCCTTGCCCGGCAGGCGCCAGGCGCGGTGGTGACCGCCATCGACGGCGCACCGGTTCTGGACGTCGCCCGCCGCAACGCCGCCGAGGCTGGCCTTTCCGAGCGCTACCGGACGCTGCCCGGCGACGCGTTCGAGGTGCCGTTCGGCGATTCCTTCGACCTCGTGATGATGGCGCATCTCCTGCATCACTTCGATGCGCCGGCCTGCATCCGCCTGCTGGAGAAGGCGAAGGCGGCGCTGGCGCCGGGCGGACGGGCGCTTCTCCCGGAGTTCGTGGCCGGGGAGGACCGGGTGACGCCGCCGTTTGCCGGCCTGTTCAGCTACCTGATGCTGAACAACACCCCGGCCGGCCAGGCCCATACCCGGGCGGAATTCGCCGACATGGCTCACAAGGCCGGGTTCGGGACAGTGGAGTTCGTGCCGCTGGAGCCAACGCCGCAAACCCTGATCGTTTTGGCCTGATCCCCCGGGTTCGCCCCGGCCGGGACGCCGGCGAGGCCCGCTCAGCGGCGCGCCACCTCGGCGAACCGGCCGCCGGTCAGGCGGGCCAGCCCGGCCGGGGTCAGCCGGAACACGGCGTTGGGCGCCCCTGCCGCCGCCCAGATCTCGGCAAAGCCCTGCAGGTCCGCGTCGAGCAGGACAACCACGGCCTGGAGGTGGCCCACCGGCGCCACGCCGCCCACCGGATAGCCGGTGGCGGCCAGCACGAAGTCCGGGTCGGCCCGGCCGACCTTCTCGCCCAGGATCGCGCCGACCTTCTTCTCGTCGACCCGGTTCGCCCCGGACGCCACCACCAGCACCGGCCGGCCGCTCCGGCTCTTGAAGATCAGCGACTTGGCGATCTGCGCCACGTCGCAGCCGATCGCCTGCGCCGCCTCGGCGGAGGTCGCCGTGCTGGCATCGAACTCGATCACGGGGTGATCCGGGCCCAGCAGCTGCCGGACGCGCTCCACGGGCGAGGCTTCGTCGTTCATGCGGGAGATTGTACACAAGCCATTCTGGCCGTCGAGACGGCGGTGGCGCGCGGCACCACCGCCGCCGGCCCGACAACAGGCCGATCCGGGCGTCTCATCCGGTGTTGGCGTCTTGGCGCGCCATGCAGGGAGCATAGCACGAACAGACCGGGCCATTCATCTGAAATGGCCGAGGCGCGGCCGGATCCTTGTTCAGGCCAACCGTCCGGCTGCCCGTCGCCCCCCTGGCCTTACCCCGCGCCGCGACCTGTCCGGCCGCCGCCGATGCCGGCGAGGATTTCCACGGCCAGGTCGGTGAAGGCATGCCAGAGATCGTCGTCCAGCAGGTCTTCCAGCGCCAGGGCCGGCCAGCCGGTCGTCTTGCCGGTGGTGAAGGTCTGCGTGGGCAGAAGCGCGAACCTGGCCAGCAGTTCCTGCCGGACCTCCTCGTCCCGGAACTGGGGCACGCTCGCCAGCCGCTGGAACGAGATCTCCAGCCGTCCCGTGCTCTTGCGGAGGAAGAACGGCCAGGTCGGCTTGCCGTCGGTCCTAAGGAGACGGGCGACCATCGAATCGCCGGTATCGGTCGGACCCACCTCGCACTGCCCGGCACGGAACCAGGCGATGGCACGCTCCGCGCCCTGGCGCGACCGGCTGCCGAAGCTGCCTTCCAGCTCATCCAGCCACTCGGCCTCGGACGGCAGGCTCCGCGGACCGCCAACCGCCTTAGCGGTACGGGCCCGTTCGGTGGCGCCGACCAGCCGCGGCACCAGGGTGCGGACACCGGCAGCGTTCACGAACTGCTCCACCTCGACGGCAAGCACCTCGGCCGGGCGCATCTGTTCGTTGAGGAACTCGACGATCCGGGCCAGTTCCTTGGGGATCCGGTCGGCGACGAACAGCATCCGGATGCGACCCGACCGCAAGTTGGCCTCGACCTGCCGCCAGTAGGCTTCGGGGTCGGCACCCTCCAGGAACGATGACAGCAGTTCGTCCGGCTCCTTTCCATCGCGCTGGGCGGTCGCATGAAACGCGGCGATGATCTGCTCGATCGACCAGTAGGCAATCCCGTTGGCGGCATAATCGAGCATTTGCCCCCCGCCGCGCTCGGATGTCCCCAGGACATTCTCCGCGAGGCGGAGCAGGAAGACTTCAGGCGGCGGCGGGCGTCCTGATCGTCGCCTAAATCCCGGGCGGCTCCTGCCCCAGCATTACGGGCAAGACCCGGCGCATCACATCAGGATCGGTGGCCAGGGCACCCCGCTCCATGGCCTTGACGTCATCAATACTGACCCGCCCGCTCGCGAATCCATCAAGGAGCCGGCGGCAGAAGAGACTCGGGAATGTGCCCACATCGGTCTGTAGAACAGCTGCGGCCATCTCACGCTCCTTGAGAGCGAAGGCGTCCATGCGTTCGGTGCAATCCTGAAACATCGCCTGTCGCAGGGCCGGGTCTTCCTGCAACCTAGTCCTTAGCAACTCGTACTGCGCTCGGTCTGGTTGGGATGCAGTGGTGCACGCCGATAGGCCCAGCATGATCATGATCGCTAGGGCAGCACCGTACATCGTCAACCTCTCTGTTGCGCCGCCTTTTCGCCGGGCGCGGCCCCTGCCCTCACTTGTATGGGCAGCGAGATGCCTATTCCGTCAAGCCGAGGCCGTGACGAGGATCACCCGGCGCAACTGGGTCAACGAAC
The DNA here is from genome assembly GCF_000427665.1 of Geminicoccus roseus DSM 18922. Taxonomy (NCBI): domain Bacteria; kingdom Pseudomonadati; phylum Pseudomonadota; class Alphaproteobacteria; order Geminicoccales; family Geminicoccaceae; genus Geminicoccus; species Geminicoccus roseus. The sequence continues at coordinate 3,741,912 of NZ_KE386572.1, read as the reverse complement.
GTAATCACCCGCCGAACTAGTGACCTCGCGGCGCGCCCGGGTGTCCCTGGCCTGCTCCCGCTTCACCAGGAGCAGTGCGCCTTAGGGGGCCTGCCGCCAGCCGCAGCAAAGCCGGGTGCTCGCCCAGGAGACTCTGGAAAAGGTCTTCCGAGCTGTAGTCGGAGCGATGAAGTTCCGTCAGCCGACTGGCGCCGTCGATGAGATAGATCCGTTCCGTCACCTTCGATCCCGTCCAGCCCCTTGCAGGACCATGCCATCCGGTCCTGAAGATCTGGTTAAGGCTGGACGGAATCGCGCAGGCAAACCCGCCAACGGTCGCATCCGGCGTTGTCGGGCAGACCTACCCTCAGCAGTCCACCACGCTGACCGGCACCTCGACCACGTTCACCGCCAACCCGCCCCGGGCGGTTTCCTTGTACTTGGTCTTCATGTCGGCGCCGGTGTCGCGCATGGTGCGGATCACCTTGTCCAGGCTGACGAAATGCTCACCGTCGCCGCGTAGCGCCATGCGGGCGGCGTTGATCGCCTTGACCGAGGCCATGGCGTTGCGCTCGATGCAAGGGATCTGGACCAGCCCGCCAATCGGGTCGCAGGTCAGACCGAGATTGTGCTCCATGGCGATCTCGGCGGCGTTCTCCACCTGGCGGGGGCAGCCGCCCAAAACTTCGGCCAGGCCCGCCGCCGCCATCGAGCAGGCCGAGCCGACCTCGCCCTGGCAGCCGACCTCGGCGCCGGAGATCGAGGCGTTCTCCTTGAACAGGATGCCGATGGCGCCCGCGGTCAGCAGGAAGCGGACGATCCCGTCGTCGGAGCGGCTGGGCACGAAACGGGCATAATAGTGCATCACCGCCGGAATGATGCCGGCGGCACCATTGGTGGGCGCCGTCACCACCCGGCCGCCCGCCGCGTTCTCCTCGTTCACCGCCAGCGCGTAGAGGTTCACCCAGTCGATGATGGTGAGCGGGTCGGTCAGCGCCCGCTCCGGCTCGGACTGCAGCTTCTCGTACAAAACGCGCGCGCGGCGGCGCACCTTCAGCCCGCCCGGCAGGATGCCCTCGCGCGCGCAGCCGTTGCGCACGCATTCCTGCATCACTGACCAGATCTCCAGGAGCCGGCGGCGGATCTCCGCCTCGTCGCGCCAGGCCAGCTCGTTCTGCAGCATCACGTCGCTGACCCGAAGCCCGGTCTCGGCGCAGATCGCCAGCAGCCGGTCGCCGGTGGTGAATGGGTGGCGCAAGGGCGTCCGGTCCGGCTTGATCCGGTCGGCCCCGGCCTCCGCCTCGTCGACCACGAAGCCGCCGCCCACCGAATAATAAACCGCCGCGCGCAGGGGCTGGCCTGCTGTGTCGAGGGCGGTGAACCGCATCCCGTTGGGATGGAAGGGCAGCGACTTCTTGCGATGGAGGACCAGGTGCACGCCCTCCTCGAACGGGATGGCCCGGCTGCCCATCAGGTTCAGGCGCTTGTCCGCGCGGATCGCCGCCACCCGGCCCGCCGCCGTCTCCACCGCGACGCTTTCCGGCGCCTCGCCCTCCAGCCCCAGCATCACCGCCTTGTTGGAACCATGGCCGACGCCGGTGGCGCCCAGCGAGCCGAACAGCTCCGCCTTCACCGAGCCGGTGCGCTCCAACAGCCCGTCCCGGGCCAGGCCTTCCGCAAAGGTGCGCGCGGCCCGCATCGGGCCCACGGTGTGGGAGGAGGAGGGACCGATCCCGATCTTGAAGAGGTCGAAGACGCTGATCGACATGACGAGGCACCGGACATCCAGGGATGCCAGCCCTATAGAGGATCCAAACGGCAAAGGCTCGCCTCGCCTGTCCCGATCACGTGCGCGATCGCGACAGGGCTGCCCGCTTGCCGCGGCACCGGCCGCGGCCTAGCTGTGCAGGTCAAGTCCACGACCGGAGTTGCCCTGGATGCTCAGGATGTCCGCCGCCCTTGCCTGTCTCCTCCTGACCGTGCCGGCCGCCCGGGCCGCGACGGCGGACGGCGACGCCATCCGCAGCGCGCTGATCGGCAACACCGTCCAGGGGGACATGGCGCTCACCGGCGCCTATTCCGAGTTCTACGCCGAGGACGGCAGCATCCACAGCAAGGACTATGAGGGCCGCTGGCGGATCCGCGACAACGAGATGTGCTTCAAGTATGGCGAGGAGCCGGCCACCTGCTACCAGGCCGAGGTCGACGGCGATTCCGTGACCTGGATGAAGGACGGGCAGGACAGCGGCACCGGGACGATCGTCCCGGGCAATCCCAACCAGTACTGACAAGCGATGACGTCGGTCTACGCCAGGCTCGGGGTCCGGCCGGTCATCAACGGCAAGGGCCCGGCCACGCGGCTGTCCGGGGGAAGGATCCGGCCGGAGGTGCTGGCGGCGATGGCCGAGGCCGCCGGCAGCTGCGTGGACATGGCCGACCTGCAGGCGGCGGCGTCCCGGCGGATCGCGCAGGCCACCGGCGCGGAGGCGGGCCTGGTGACCAGCGGTGCTGCGGCCGGGCTGCTGCTGGCGACCGCGGCCTGCGTGACCGGACTGGATCCCGGCCGGATGGCGCGGTTGCCGCAGATCGCCGGCATGCCCGGCGAGGTGGTGGTCGCCCGCTCGCAGCGCAATTTCTACGACCATGCGGTGCGGACCGCCGGGGTGCGGCTGGTCGAGGTCGGCCTGCCCGACCGCTATGCCGGGGCCGGGGTGCGCGACGCCGAGCCCTGGGAGTTTGCCGACGCGATCGGCCCGGACACCGCGGCGGTGCTGTGGGTGGCCGATGCCCAGGCCCAGCCGGGCCTGGCCCAGCTGGCCGAGGTCGCCCACGCGGCCGGCGTCCCGGTGATCGTCGACGCGGCCGCCCAGCTGCCGCCGTCCGCCAACCTGCGCCGGTTCACCGACGAGGGCGCCGACCTGGTGGCGTTTTCCGGCGGCAAGGCGCTGGGCGGCCCGCAGGCTTCGGGCATCCTGGCCGGCCGGCGCGACCTGATCATGGCCGCTGCACTGCAGATGCTCGACCTCGACGTCTGGCTGGAGCAGTTCCGCCCAAACCCCGACTTCATCGACCTTTCCAGGCTGCGCGGCCTGCCACCCCATGGGATCGGCCGGCCCTGCAAGGTCGGCAAGGAGCAGATCGTCGGCCTGCTGACCGCCCTCGACCTGTTCCTGGCCGAAGACGACCGGGAGCGCAGCCAGCGCTGGCTCCAGCTGCTCGAGGCGCTGCAGGCGCGCCTGGCGGGGATCGCCGGGATGGCCACGACGATCCTGCCGGGCACGGTGCCCCTGCTCCGGCTCGACCTGGAGCGCGAGGCCTGGCCGGTGGTGATGGCGCTGGAGGGCGGCACGCCGTCGGTCCGCCTGGATGTCGAGCAGCATCGCTCCGGCCGGCTGGTGGTGAATCCGATCTGCCTTGGCTCGGAGGAGCTGGACCCGCTGGCCGGACGGCTGGCCGCGGTGCTCGGATGACCATCATGCCCGGTGCCGCCTGAGACATGACGAAGCCGGTTGTTCTTCGCGGGACCATGGCTAGGGTGCGGGCGTCCCTCGTACCAGAAGGCGGGCCGTGCCCGACGCCCTGAACACCTCTCCGAGCGCTCCCAGTCTCAGGAACCGACTTGCCGAACCGGCGGTGATCGCCAGCGTGATCGTCGGCTGGCTGGCCCTGCATGCCCTCCTGCGCCTCCTGATCGGCCCGACCCTGGGCATGGACGACGCCGAGCAGGCCCTGGCCGCCCAGGCCTGGTCCTGGGGCTACCGCACCGAGCAGCCCCCCCTGTTCACCTGGCTGCTGCTGCTGATCGAGCCGGTGTTCGGCACCGGCTACGTCGCCATCACCGTGCTGCGCTACGCCTTTTTGGGCCTGCTCTGCTTCGCGTTCTGGAAGGCGGCCAAGGCCTGGCTCGGCGACGACGCCCGGGCCGCGATCGCGGTGTCGGCGCTGCCCACCATCTACACCTTCGGCTGGTACGCCCAGGTCGACCTGACCCACTCCACGGTACTCGCCACCGCGGTGGCGGTGATCCTGTGGCTGGCGGCGCGCCTGGCCGGGCGGCCGGCCATGGTCGACTATGTCGTGCTGGGCGTGGTGCTGGGCCTGGGCATCCTGGGCAAGTGGAACCTCGCCATGGCCGGGGCGGCGCTCCTGCTGACCGGGCTGATCCTGCCGGAGATGCGCCGGGCGGTGCTGCATCCGGGCACGCTGGTGGCCGCGGCCGTCGCCGCCCTGATCGTCCTGCCCAACGCGTTGTGGCTGCTGGCGCACAAGTCGATCGGGGCGGCCGGCAGCGCCGTGCTGATCCGGGGCGAGAAGAGCGCGCTCGGCAGCCTGCTCGACCTGCTCCTGGCGGTGCTGGCCTTCCCGCAGCCCTGGCTGATCCTCGGGCTGATCGTGTTCCTTCCGGCGCTGCTGCGCCGCCGCGGCCGGCTGCGCGCCGACCCGGCCTTCCGGATCCTCGGCACCTATGTGCTGGTGGCGCTCCTGCTGCACGCCCTGCTGATCCTCCCCTTCGGCGGGGTCAATTTCAGCGAGCGCTGGATGATCGTGCCGCTCCTGCCCCTGCCGATCCTGTTCGCGGCACTCCTGGATCCGCGCGACCTGCCCGTGGACCGCTGGCTGACCGTGATGGTCCTGGTGGTGGTGCTGGCGCTCGGGATCCGCACCGGCATGCATCTCTTGGGCGGCGACAGCTGCCCCGGCCGCTGCCGGATCCTGTCGCCGTTCGCCGAGCTGTCGGAGAGCCTGCGCGAGCGCGGCTTCCAGCAGGGCACGATCGTGGTCGACGACCTGCATCTGGGCGGCAACCTGCGGGTGCGGTTCGCCGCGTCGCGGGTGGTCGACGTCACCGCACCCGCCGGAGTGTTCGGCCCGCCGGTTGGCCAGGCCCAGTGCCTGCTCGCCTGGAACGCCGACGTGTTCGGCTACGTGCCGCCCGAGCGGCTGCTGAGCGGCGCGGTCGCCAAGCTCGGCATCGACATGGAGGCCGCGGCCATGCGAGGAGCCGTGAGCGCGCTGCTGGAAGGCGCCAGCTACAAGCGCCAGTCGGTCGGATACATTCTGTTCGACGGTCCCAACGGCGAGTGTCGATGACGTCCTACTACCGTCTGGCCCCGGATCTGACCGCGGAACCTGCCAAGGCCCCGGCGGCGCTCGACCTCGCGGTGATCGTGCCGGTGCGGGACGAGGCGGCGACCCTGGACGAGCTGGTCGCGCGGATCGAGGCGGTGTGCGCCGGCCACGACCTGCCGCTGCGCGAGATCATCCTGGTGGATGACGGCTCCACCGACGGCTCCTGGGCGGCGATCGAGCGGCTGGCGGCTGCCCGGCCCTGTGTCCAGGGCCTGCGCCTGCGCCGCAATTTCGGCAAGGCCACCGCACTGGACCTGGGCATCCGGGCCTCCTCGGCGCAGGTGATCGTCACCATGGACGCCGACCTGCAGGACGACCCGGACGAGCTGCCGCGCTTCATGGCGGCGATCGCGACCGGCCTGGACGTGGTGTCGGGCTGGAAGCAGATCCGCCACGACCCGGCGCACAAGACCTGGCCCAGCAAGCTGTTCAACAAGGTGACCGCCAAGGTCTCCGGCGTGCCGCTGCACGACTTCAACTGCGGCTTCAAGGCCTATCGCCGCGAGGTGTTCGCCGACATCCGCCTTTATGGCGAGCTGCACCGCTTCGTGCCGCTGCTGGCCCACGGGTTGGGCTTCGAGGTGGGCGAGCTGGTGGTGACCCACCATCCGCGCCGGCACGGCAAGTCCAAATACGGGCTGAAGCGCCTGTTGCGCGGGGCTGTCGACCTTTTGACCGTGCTGACCATCACCCGCTACGACCAGCGCCCGGGCCATCTGTTCGGCGGGGCCGGGGTCGCGATCGGGACGGTGGGCTCGCTGATCCTGTTCTACCTGTTCTGCCTCAAGCTGTTCACCGGCGCGCTGATCGGGCACCGGCCGCTGCTGCAACTCGGCATGCTGCTGGTGATCGTCGGCGTGCAGACCGTTTTGTTCGGGATGCTGGCCGAGCTGATCAACGCCCGGACCCGCCCGGCCGAGACCGGCCGGCTGATCCGCGCACGGACCGACGCATCCCCCGAATGAACCGTCGCGTCCTCGGCACCCTGGCCGCCGTGCTGCTGACCGCGGCCAGCCTGTGGTGGCTGGTCGCCACCGACCAGCTGGCGCCAGTGCTGGCCGGCCTTGGCGCCGCCGATTTGCGCATCCTGGCGCTGGTGCTGCCGCTGGTGGTGGTCCTGCAGTTCGCGCGGGCCGGCCGGTTCGTGCTGCTGCTGGAGCGGATGCGCCAGGGCGGCCTGATGGCGAGCTTCCGGATCTCCTGCGTCCATATCGCGCTGAACTTCCTCCTGCCGTTCAAGCTGGGCGAGGCGGCGTTCCCGCTTCTGGCGCGGCGGCTGATGGGCGTCGAGCTTGCCGCCGGCACCAGCACGCTCCTGACGGTGCGCATCCTGGATCTCGGCACCCTGTTCGCCTTCCTGGCGGTCTCGGCCAGCTTCGCCGTCCCGTCCTTGGCGTCCTGGCGCTGGCTGTCGCTCCTGGCCGCGGCCGCGGCCCTGCTGGCGCCCCTGGCGCTGCTGGTCGGAGCCCGTTTCGTCCAGCGGCGCATCCCCGTCCTGGCCTCGATCGGCGAGGTGCTGGCGCGCGCCCAGGCCCGGCACATCTTCGGCCAGGTGACGCTCTTGTCGCTGCTGGTATGGGCCTGCCATGCCGGGGTGGCCTGGCTGGCGTTCGCCGCGCTGGGCCAGCCGGTGGACCTGGCCACGGCCGTGTTCGCCGGCGCCTGCGCCAACTTGGCCTTCGCCCTGCCGTTCCAGGGGATCGCCGGCCTGGGACCGGTCCAGGCGGCGTTCGCCTGGGCGGCGGTGCAGGCCGGCGTGCCGACCCGCGAGGCGATCACCGTGGCGCTGGCGACCCATGCCGCCCTCCTGCTGTCCGGCTGCCTGCTGGGGCTCCTGGCAATGCTCTCGGAGCCGGGCCTGCGCTGGTGGCGGGCGCCGCCGACCGGCTCCCGCCCGGGCTGAGCGGGCAGCTCAGGCCACGAGGCCCGGGCGCCCGGAGGCGGTGGCGGTGACCACCGCCTCGACGAAGATCGACCCGCCTTCGATCCCGTCGACCATGGTCACCTTCTCGTCCAGCACCACCGCGATCTCGACCGCACCGGCCGCCTGGGCTCGCGCCCGCGCCTGCCGCTCCGCATCGATTCGGGCATGGGCCAGCGCCTCGGCCAGGACGAAGGTGTCGAACGGGCCGTTTGAGCCGTGCACCCGCATCCGCTGCTGCTCGACCAGCCCGATCGTGACCCTCGCATGCTGTACCACGTCGCCGGCCACCGCCCCGATCGCGTTGCTGACCTCGGCAAAGGGCGGGATCACCGCCTCGGTGGCAAGGCGCGCGCAGGCTTCGGGATAGAACAGCCGGGCCGGCGCGCCGATCGCCACCACCGGCAGGCGCAGCTCCATGCGTGGCCGCACCAAGCCCCCGGCACCGTCGCCGGAGACCGCCCGCTCCAGGAGGTCCCGCACCGCCGATGTCTCGGTCGCGGCGGCGCCGTCCTCCGCGAACGCCGCACCCAGCAACGCGCAGGCGGTCTGGCGGATGGCGAGCTCCACCACCAGGCGCGCGAAATGCTCCGGATCCAGCAGGCGCTCGTCCTTGGCGACAAGGGATTCGTAGCGGCCGCGCAGCCGGGCGCCGAGCCGTGCGCCGGCCGGGTCCCAATTGTCCTGCAGCCCCAGGACATGGGCGGCATCCGACGGGGTGAAGGCGGCGCGGGCGACCAGGCCGCGGTCGACCAGGCGCTCCAGCTGGCGGGCGGCGTGGCGGCGCTCGCAGATCTCGTCCAGCGCCATCGGCCCCTCGGCCAGCCATTCCCAGACCTCGCGCTGCAGGCGCGGCAGGGCGGCCGGATCGTCCAACGCGCGCATCCGCACGGCGAACATCCCGTCCAGCGGGCGCCAGAACGGCCGCTCCAGCTGCGCCTCCATCTCCGCCAGCACTCCCGGGTGCTGCCGCGCCAGGAGCGAGAGCGGCACCGCGCGGCGTGGGCCCAGGACCAGGCGCTTCAGCTCGTCGCGGCGGACCTCGCTGTCCCCGCCCAGGCCCGAGGTATGGACCGCGATCGCTTCCACCATGGTGCGGAAGCGGCCGACCCTGGCCCCGTTCGGGTCGAGTTCCGGCCGGCCGCCGCGCAGGAAGGCGATGTCGGTGGTGGTGCCGCCGATGTCGGACACCATCACGTCCTGCAGGCGCGACAGGTGGGCCGCCCCCACCACGCTCGCCGCCGGCCCGGACAGGATCGTCTCCACCGGGCGGAGCAGCGCCGTGGCGGCGGTGACCAGCGAGCCGTCGCCCTTGGTCACCATCAGCGGCGCGTCGATGCCGCGCTCGGCCAAAAAGCCGCGCACCCCGCCGATCAGGCGGTGGATGTCGCCGATCAGGCGGGCGTTGAGCAGGGTGGTGAGTGCCCGGCGGGTGCCGTCGAGGCGGGCGGTGAGCTCGTGCGAGGCGGTGGCGGGCTTGCCGGTGGCGGTTGCCAGCAGTTCGGCGGCGCGCCGCTCGTGGCCGGGATTGCGCACCGCGAAATGGCCGGTGATCGCGAAGGCGTCGATGCCGGGGGCCACGCGGGCCGCCTCCTCCAGCAGCCGGGCCTCGTCCAGCGGCGCCTGTTCCCGGCCATTGGCGTCGTGCCCGCCCGCGATGAACAGCACCGGGTCGCCGCGCAGTGCCTCCTTCAGGTCGGCCCGCTCCAGGGCATCGGCGCCAAAGCCGATCAGCACCAGGGCCACCGGCCCGCCATGGCCCTCCACCAGGGCATTGGTCGCCAGCGTCGTGGACAGGCCGATCAGGCCGATCGGGGGCGGCGTGTCGCCCAGGGCTTCCGATACCGCCGCGCGCACGCCGATCGTGAGGTCGTGCTTGGTGGTCAGCGCCTTGGCGGCGCGCACCACCCCCTTGTCAGGGTCGAACAGCACCGCGTCGGTATAGGTGCCGCCCGTGTCGATCCCGAGCCGGAAACTCAAGCGTGATCCCCCGCCGCTGCCCGGCCGTGGGCGTAGCACGCCGCACCACGGAAGGAAGCGGCCTCGATGCCGCCGCGGCGGGAATGAGCCGGAAATGCTGCAACAGGCCGCTTCCAGTGCGTCCCGTGACGCATGACCGTGGCCGAACAGCCCAAAGGAAGGCTAGAGGGATCGGAAACCAGGGCCATCAAGCCAGCAACGACTCGGCGCGCATCAACGCAGGACGATCATGACCCGTACGATATTATCCGCCTGGTCGCTGCTGCTGGGCATGGCGGTGCTGATGCTCGGGCACGGCCTGCAGGGCACGCTCCTGCCCCTGCGCGCGGCGGCCGAGGGGTTCGCCCTGTCCAGCACCGGCATCGTGATGTCCAGCTATTACCTGGGCCTGGTGGTGGCGCCCTTCATCGTGCCGCATTTCGTGGGCTCGGTGGGGCATGTCCGGGTGTTCGCCGCCCTGGCGTCGCTCGCCTCGGGCATCATCCTGGCGCACATCCTGTGGGTGAACCCGATCGTCTGGGCGCTGCTGCGCTTTCTGACCGGCATGGCCCTTTGCGGGGTCTACATGACCGCGGAGAGCTGGCTGAACAGCAAGGCGGACAACCGCACCCGGGGCGGGCTGTTCTCATTCTACATGGTGATCCAGACCGGCGGGTTCGCCGGCGGCAACTTCCTGCTGAACCTGGCGCCGGTGAACTCCTGGCAGCTGTTCGTGGGCGTGTCGGTGCTGTTCTCGGTGGGGCTGATCCCGATCCTGCTGGCCGACAACCAGGCGCCGCCGCCGTCGCGGCCGACCCATGTCGGGTTCCGGGAGCTCTGGCGGCTCTCGCCCCTGGGCCTGGTCACCATCTTCGGGATCGGGATCGCCCAGGGCGGGCTCTACGCCATGGGCCCAATCTGGGCGCGCGAGTTCGGCATGTCGGTCGGCACCGTGTCAATCTTCATGGCGGTGACGCTGATCGGCGGTGCTTTGTTCCAGATGCCGATCGGGCGGCTGTCCGACTGGATGGACCGGCGCATCGTGCTGGCCGCGGTGAGCTTCGGCGCGGCGCTGGCCTCGGCCATGGTGCTGACCGCGCAGCCCTCGGCGGAGACGCTGGTGCTGGTGCTGTTCTTCCTGTTCGGCGGCCTGAGCCTGCCGATGTATTCCTTGGGCGTCGCCCACACCAACGACTTCATGCGCGCCGACCAGCTGGTGGGCGTGAGCGGCGCGCTGCTGCTGGCGAACGGGCTGGGCGCCGCGATCGGCCCGACCCTCACCTCCTTCATCATGGAGCAGGCCGGGGTCTACGCCTTCCCGCTGATGCTGGCGGCCGCCCATGCCGCGATCGGCGCCTTCGCTCTCTGGCGGATGACCCGCCGCCCGGCGCCGACCGCCGCGGAGCGCGGGCCCGTGCAGGCGATCCCGACCGGCAGCCCCTACAGCACGGTGCTGGCGCAGGAAGCCAGCGCCGTGCGGCGCGAGGCCCAGGAGGAGGAAGTCCGCCAGGAGCAGCTCGAGGAGGCCTGAGCCGGCAGACGGCCGGCTGAGCCGCCCGGCGCGCGGGCGGCTCAGCCGGGGGCCGGCCCCCGGACGGGCGGCTCCGGGGTCATCGAGCGGTAGCCCAGCCGCCCCGCCACGGGGGCGCAGGCTTCCCAGATCGCCGCCGCCTGCTCGTCGGTGCCCTGCCAGCCGGCGACCTTGCCGGCCCGGTAGCGCACCGGGTTCATGGTGTTCATCGTGTTGAAGCTGGTGACCTTGGGCGTCTGCAGTTCCAGGCGCAGATAGGCCGCGAGGGTGCGCACGGTCGCCTCGGGATGGCGGAAATGATGCTCGTAGGCGACCCGGATCAGCGGCACCCGGGCCTCCAGCCAGCGCTCGTGGAACTCGACATAGCCCGGCAGGGTCGTGCCGTTGCCGCGGGTCGCGACGAACTCGGGCGCCAGCTCCTTGTCCTGCTTGCTCAGGCAGTGCCAGGACCAGCAGGCGGGGAGCGGGTGGCGGATCATCTGCACCACCGTCTCGCCCGGCAGGTAGCTGGCGTAGGGCGGCTCATGGGTCTTGAGGTAGTAGGTGACCGGCTGGCCGGCGAGCTCGCGGCGGCGCTCCTCGGTCAGCCAGGACAGCCAGCCCGGCACCAGGCCGACCTTCTGGCCCAGGCGGAAGATCTGCGGCTCGTCCTGGTCGATGACGATGCCGTGCTTGCCCGTCATGATCCGCTGCCACGTTTCCTGGCCGGCCGCCGGCATGTAGGGATCGGTGACGGTGATGCCCCAGTTGAGCCAGAACAGGTCGCGGAGCACGCTGTTGCCGCAGCGCGGCCAGGTCGCGACATAGACGATCATCATTCAATCCCGGAGGGCGCGCGCAAGCTTCGTGGATGGTCCCGACGGGACACGGGGGCCGATTGATAAAACGGCGCCGTGTCACATGGGAAGCATCGAACGGCCTCGGAATCGTCAGCCGCGCCGGCTGCCGGCCGGCTTTTCGGGCAGGAACATGCGCAGGCCCGGGATGCTGCGCACCATGCCCTCGACCCGGCCCTTGAGCATGGCGATGCCCATCACGTTCTCGATGCGCCGGTCCAAAAAGGCCAGGGTCTCGGCGTCGTTCTCGCTGCGGTCCTCCAGCCAGAACAGGAAGGTCGACACCCAGACCGCCGAAAGCAGGCCCCGCCTGGTCCAGTAGTCGAACTCCGAGGAGGTGCCACGGTCGCCGGCCGCACGCCACATCCCGTCGGCGCCGGACCAGATCCGGCGGCCGGTGGCGAACAGGTTGCGCGGCAGCGCCCCGGCGGCGACCGCCCGGCGCATCGCCTCCTTGTGGCCCTGCAGGACCTCCAGCCGCACCGAGACCAGCTTGGCGATCCGCTGGCGGATGCGCAGCCGGTCCAGGGCGACGTCGGCCAGCCGCTCGGCGGCGCGCCGGTCCAGCCAGTCGCCCAGCCAGGCCAGCAGGCTCTCCTGGCCCTGCGGGAACAGCCGCCTTGCGGTGATCGTGGTCATGCCCAGGTCCTGGGCCGCCGCGTTCAGGCTCTTGATGCCCCAGCCGTCGAACGGGACATGCTGCAGGACCATCTCGAACAGGCGGTCCTTCTCGGCGGCCTTCAGGGCCAGGGCCTCATCGGACTTCATGGTTTCGCCCCTTCCGGCGCTCCCGCTTCGTTGCTCCCGGCCGCCTCCACGGCGTCCACGAATGCCAGAGAACGTAGGTCGTTCATCCGCATCGGGTAGAGGATACCGTCCAGATGGTCGACCTCGTGCTGCAGGATCCGGGCGAACAGGCCGCCCGCCTCGCCGCCGAGTTCCTCGCCGTCCAGGTCGCGCGCGCGCCAGCGCACCCGGGCCGGCCGGGGCACCTGCCCGCGCAGGCCCGGGATGGAGAGGCAGCCTTCCACCGCCTCCTCGACGGCGTCGCCCACCGGCTCCAGCACCGGGTCCGCCAGCACCAGCGGCTCGATCGCGTCCACGTCCCCGGCCGCGCCGCGCTCCTCGATCGGCAGCACCACGATCAGGCGCAGCGAGCGGCCGACCTGGGGGGCCGCGATGCCGATTCCCTCCTCGGCATGCATGGTCTCGATCATGTCCAGGGCCAGGCGGCGGATCTGGGGCGTCGTCGGGTCGCCGACCGGTTCGGCGACCGCCAGGAGCGTGGGGTGGCCCATGCGCAGGACGGGAAGTATGGTCATGCCCGGAGATCTAGACCGTCCTGCCGGCGGCGTCACGCCGGCCGATCGGCTGGCCGCCGGACGGCGCGACCATGTTGCCCCTGCCCGCGGACGGTGATATAGGCCCGGCCGCGTCGGTCGGAACCGCGGCCGCGGCGCGTGTCGTATGGTTTTATGCCGAGGAGAACGGTCATCGTCGAGGTCCAGGTCCGCGACAACAATGTCGACCAGGCTCTGCGCGCACTGAAGAAGAAGATGCAGCGCGAGGGTCTGTACCGTGAGCTGCGCATGCGCAGGCATTACGAGAAGCCTTCCGAGCGCCGTGCCCGCGAGAAGGCGGAAGCCGTGCGCCGTTTCCGCAAGCTGATGCGCAAGCGCGCCGAGCGCGACGAACTCTGAGTTCAAGCTCGTCGCCCTGACTTGAGCGATCGCCGGGATTTTCCCGCGGTCTCGTCACGTTGGAGCGTCGCCATGCAGCAAGCGATCTGAGCCCGCCGGGGCAACTCGGCGGGCTCGTTGCGCTTGGCCGCCGCCGTCAATTTACAAATAATAATTGATATATAGGAAACATAACACCCGGATTCATGAAATATGGCTGGAGCACCCGGGCCGAGCATGTAGTTTCACCTCCCGCATCGTTGCGTCCGGAGGATCCTCATGCCGCAACCAGCCATCGGGGCCGTCCGCGCCGAGCTGCCCGGCTCCATCGAGACGATGAGCGGCGAACTGAACCGGCTTCACGGCCATCTGTGCGGCCGCGACCTGCTCGCCGCCGTGCTCGGCCAGGGCGGCAGCCTGCGCGGCCGCATCGCCCTGGTCTCGTCGTTCGGCGCCGAGAGCGTCGTGCTGCTGCACATGGTGGCGTCGGTCGACCCGGATATCCCGGTGATCTTCCTGGACACCCTCGCCCATTTCCCGGCGACCCTCGCCTATCGCGACCAGCTCGTGAAGCTGCTGGGCCTGCGCGATGTCCGCAGCGCCACCCCGAACCTGCGGATGCTCGGCCGGATCGATCCGCGGGCCGACCTGCACAGCCGCGATCCGGACGTCTGCTGCCATTTCCGCAAGACCGAGCCGCTCGACGAGGCGCTGTCCGGCTTCGACGCGTGGATCACCGGGCGCAAGCGGTTCCAGGGTGGCGCCCGGCAGGTCCTGCCGTTGTTCGAGCCTGAGCGAAACAGCGGCCGGATCAAGATCAACCCGCTGGCGGAGTGGTCGGCGGAGGACCTGGAGGCGTACCGGGCCAGCTACGACCTGCCGGCCCATCCGCTGGTCGCGGAAGGCTTCCGCTCGATCGGCTGCGCGCCCTGCACCCGCCCGGTGGCCGAGGGCGAGGATCCGCGCGCCGGCCGCTGGTCGGGATCGTCGAAAAGCGAATGCGGGATCCACGTGTCCCATGGAGGTGGCATATGACCATGCTCGACCTGCCGATCCGCCCGAGTTCCGCCAAGGCTGCGCCCGAGCCGGCGCAGGGTCCGGGGCCAGTGCGCCTGTTCCCCCGGGACGAGGTGGCCTGGCTGGCGGTCGAGGCCGCCGCCCGGCTGCGCGCCGCCGGCCGGCCGGTGGGCACGGTCGGGATCGAGGAGAACTCGCCGCTGGCGAGCCTGGCGCGCGACCCGCGCCTTGTTGACCTGGCCTCCTCCCTGGCCGGCACCCGGCAGCGGCCGGCCGCGCTGGAGACGGGCCGGGCACGGATGCTGCGCCGGCTGGGCCGGGTCACCCTGTTCGTGGAGCTGGGCGGCAGTCCCGGCGGCGATCCGGGCCTGGTGCATGCGCGGCTGGACGAGCTCGCCGGCGATGCGCTGGTCGTGGCGATCGGGTTCGACCGGGCGGCGGAGGAGGCGGCTCCGGCAGGGCGTCGTCAGCCCGCCATCGGCCCGGAAGGCCTGTGGCCGCCGGCGGCGGTGGTGGCCGGCTGAGGCGGCCGGCGGGCGCTTAAAAGTTTCGCGTGCAACCTCGGGACGGATAGTTTATAAAATCCATAGTGTTTATCAAATGGAGCCTGCCCATGGGTGGACCGAGCCGTCACCTAGCCCGAGGTATCCTGTTTCTGGGCGCCCTGGTCGCCCTCGTTCCCTTCCTCCACCTCGGTTCCGGCACCGACAACCTCGTATCCACCCAAGCCCTCCATCAACCCCCGCCCGCCATCGTCGCCCCCGCCGCGGTCGCTCCCGCCGCCGTTGCCGAGGCGATGTCCGAACCGGAAGGGCTGCCGGTCGAGGCCGATCCCATGACGCCTCCGGCCGGCCTGCATCTGGTGGTCGCCGACTGAACGGGGCGGCCTCCGTCCAACCTGCCTCCTCTGCGCCTTCCAGGCGCGTCGCCAAGGGTACGGTCATGCCGACCAGTCTGCTCCCCGTTCCGATGCGCCCGTTCCGATGAGCGGCCTGGCCGCCCCGGCGCCGGCCGGTCTCCGGCCGGTCCGCCGCATGGTCCTGCCGGGCTTCGGCCCGACCCTGGGCCTGACCGTCACCTATCTGTCGCTGATCGTCCTGATCCCGCTGGCCGCGATGTTCCTGCGCAGCTTCGGCGACGGGATCGGCCATTTCATCGAGGTCGCCACCGACCCCCGCACCCTTGCCGCCCTGCGCCTGAGTTTCGGCGGCGCGCTGATCGCCGCTCTGGTGAACCTGGTGATGGGGGTGCTGGTCGCCTGGGTGCTGGTCCGCTACCGCTTTCCCGGCAAGCGCCTGCTCGACGCCGCGGTGGACCTGCCCTTCGCGCTGCCGACCGCCGTGGCCGGCATCACCCTCACGGCCCTGTTCGCCGGCGACGGCTGGATCGGCGGTCTGCTGGAGCCGCTCGGCATCGAGATCGCCTTCACCCCGGCCGGCGTGGTGGTCGCCATGGTGTTCATCGGCCTGCCCTTCGTGGTGCGGACCGTCGAGCCGATCCTGGCGGACTTCGAGAAGGAGGTCGAGGAGGCCGCGGCGACGCTGGGCGCCAGCCGGCTGCAGACCGTCTGGCGGGTGATCGTGCCGAGCATCCTGCCGGCCGCCCTCACCGGCTTCGCCTTGGCCTTCGCCCGCGCGGTCGGCGAGTACGGCTCGGTGATCTTCATCGCCGGCAACATGCCTTACGAATCGGAGATCGCCCCGCTGCTGATCGTGATCCGGCTGGAAGAGTTCGACTATGCCGGTGCGGCCACCGTGGGCGTCCTGATGCTGCTGGCCTCCTTTCTCCTCCTCCTGCTGATCAACCTGCTGCAGGCCTGGACCCGGAGCTACGAACGGCGATGATCGCGAGCCTTCCTGCCGTGGCGGCTCCCCGCCCGCCCGCTTCACCCGGCGAAGGCCGCTGGGCGCGCTGGACGCTCACCGCCATCGCCGTCCTGTTCCTGCTGGGCTTCCTGGTCCTGCCGCTGCTGGTGGTGCTGATCGAGGCGTTCCGGGAGGGCTGGGGCGCCTATGCCGCGGCGATCACCGAACCCGACGCCCTGGCGGCAATCCGCCTGACCCTGCTGATCGCGGCGATCGCGGTGCCGGCCAACCTCGTGTTCGGGCTGTGCGCCGCCTGGGCGATCGCCAAGTTCGACTTCCGCGGCAAGGCGCTGCTCACCACCCTGATCGACCTGCCCTTCTCGGTTTCCCCGGTGATCTCCGGCCTGGTCTGGGTGCTGCTGTTCGGCGGCAGCGGCTATTTCGGCCCCTGGCTGGACGCGATGGGCGTGAAGATCGTGTTCGCGGTGCCGGGCATCGTGCTGGCGACCATCTTCGTCACCTTTCCCTTCATCGCCCGCGAGCTCATCCCGCTGATGGCCGAGCAGGGGCGCGATTCGGAAGAAGCGGCGCTGTCCCTGGGCGCGTCCGGCTGGCAGACCTTCCGCCGGGTGACCCTGCCGAACGTGAAGTGGGGCCTGCTCTACGGGGTCCTGCTCTGCAACGCCCGGGCGATGGGCGAGTTCGGCGCGGTGTCGGTGGTGTCCGGCCATATCCGCGGCCTCACCAACACGATCCCGCTCCATGTCGAGATCCTCTACAACGAGTACCAGTCGGTGGCCGCCTTCGCGGTCGCCAGCCTGCTGGCCCTGCTGGGCCTGGTCACCCTGGTGATCAAGCACCTGCTGGAATGGCGCTACGGCGCCGAGCTGGCCGCGACCCGCCGCCACTGACCCCGCTTCATGCTGGAGCCCCTTCGATGACGATCACGGTCAAGGGACTGACCAAGGAATTCAACGGCTTCGTGGCCGTGCACGACGTCGACCTGACGGTGTCGCAGGGCGAGCTGGTGGCGCTGCTGGGCCCCTCCGGCTCCGGCAAGACCACGCTGCTGCGGATCATCGCCGGCCTGGAGTTCGCCGATCGCGGCCAGGTCCTGTTCAACGGCGACGACGCGACCACCCGGGCGGTGGGCGAGCGCGCGGTAGGCTTCGTGTTCCAGCACTATGCCCTGTTCCGGCACATGACCGTGTTCGAGAACGTGGCGTTCGGCCTGCGCGTGAAGCCGCGCGCCCAGCGGCCGGACAAGGCGGAGATCGCGCGGCGGGTCCACGAGCTGCTCCAGCTGGTCCAGCTGGACGGCCTCTCCCATCGCTACCCGACCCAGCTTTCCGGCGGCCAGCGCCAGCGCGTGGCGCTGGCGCGGGCACTCGCCATCGAGCCGAAGGTGCTGCTGCTGGACGAGCCGTTCGGCGCCCTGGACGCCCAGGTGCGCAAGGACCTGCGCCGCTGGCTGCGCCGGCTGCACCACGAGATGGGGCTGACCTCGGTGTTCGTGACTCACGACCAGGAAGAGGCGCTGGAGCTGGCCGACCGGGTGGTGGTGATGAACAAGGGGCGGATCGAGCAGGTCGGCGCGCCGGCCGACATCTACGAGCATCCCGCCAACCCGTTCGTCTACGAGTTCCTGGGCCAGGTGAACCGCATCCCGTTCGAGGCCAAGGACAGCGTCGCCCATGTCCTGGGCCGCCCCTTCCGCCTGGAGACCCCGGCTGCGCAGGGCATCGCCTATGTCCGGCCGGAGGAGATCGAGATGAGCCGGGTCGCCGGGCAGGACGGCGCGCTTGCCCGGATCCGGCACGTCACCGCGCTGGGCTCGGTGATCCGGGTCGACCTGGACGTGGAGGGGCGGGCCGACCCGGTCGAGGCCTCCTTGCCGCCCTCGCGCTGGAGGGAGCTGGGGCTGGCCAGGGGCGACAGCGTGCATGTTCGTGCAGCCAGCGCCCGGATCTTCCCTGCCTGAACAACGCCGGCAGATCCGCATTGCACGCTCGTGCATGTTCGTGTACCCGAACGTGCACGAACTTCTGGGCCTGCCATGACCGTCACTGCCATTGTCCTGCCGGAGGAGCGCCAGCGGGCGATCCTCACCCTGATCGAGCGCGACGGCCGCGTGCTTGCCGCCGAGCTCGCCCGTGACTTCGGCACCTCCGAGGACACCATCCGCCGCGACCTGCGCGAACTCGCCGCCACCGGAAGGGTGCAGCGGGTCCATGGCGGTGCCGTCCGCCAGATCACCGCACCCCGCCCCTATCTGGAGCGCGAGCAGGCCGAGCGGCCGCGCAAGCAGGCGATAGCACGGGTAGCCGCCGGGCTGATCCGGCCGGGCGAGGTGGTGATCGTGGATGCCGGCTCCACCAACCTCGCGGTGATGCACTGCCTGCCGGCTGCCCTCGAGGCGACCATCGTCACCAACAGCCCGGCGATCGCCAGCGCCCTGCTCGGCCGGAACTCCATCGAGGTGATCCTGCTGGGCGGCAGCCTCAGCCATCGGGCCGGTGCGGTCACCGGAACCGGCGTGACCGACGCGATCCGGCAGATCCGGGCGGATCTCTGCCTGCTCGGCGCCTGCAGCCTGTCGGCCGATGACGGGCTGGCCTCCGTGTTCGCCGACGACGCCGTGGTCAAGCGCACCATGATCGAGGTGAGCGGGCGGGTGGTCACGGCGGTGCTGAACGACAAGCTCGGCGCCTCCGCCCCCTTCACCATCGCCCCCCTGGCGGCCCTGGACCAGCTGGTGATCGAGGCCGACGCGCCCGCCGCCCTGGTCGAGCGGATCGTCGGCGACGAGGGACCCGAGATCCTGCGCGCACCCGGAGAAACGCGATGACCGCCACCACCGCCGACCGTCGCGGCGCGGTCGACCGCAACCGGGCGGCCGTCTCGACCGTGTTCATGGTCAACGGCACCGCCATCGGGCTGTGGGCCGTGCACATCCCGATCATCGGCGCCGTCCACGGCATCGACGAGTTCGTGCTGGGGCTGGTGCTGCTCACGGTCGCCGGCGGCGCCATGGCGACCATGCCGCTCGCCGGCTGGGCCGCCGGCCGGTTCGGCAGCGACCGGGCGACCCGCTTCTTCATTGCCGGGTTCGTGCTGGTGATGGCGCTGCCAGTGCTGGCGCCGAACCTGCCGCTGCTGTTCGTGGCGGCCCTGCTGTTCGGCATGCTCAATGGCGGCCTCGATGTCGCGATGAACGCCCAGGCGACCGATGTCGAGCGCGCCCGTGGCCGGGCGACCATGTCCTCCTTCCACGGCTTCTGGAGCCTGGGCGGCCTGACCGGCGCTGCCATCGGCGGCGTCATGATCGGGGCCGGCTGGGGCGATGGGTCCGGCCTGCTGCTGGCAGCCTGCCTGGCCGCCGCCATCATCGCCTTTGTCTGGAACTGGCTCTTGCCCCTGCCCGACCCGGCCCACCAGGCCGGCGGCCCGCACTTCGCCCTGCCGCACGGCGCCGCCCTGGTGCTGGGCCTGCTGGCGATGATGGTGATGGTGGTCGAGGGTGCCGCCGCCGACTGGAGCGCTTTGCACCTGGTGCAGAACACCGGCGCCACCCCCGCGGTCGCGGCGGCGGGCTTTGCCGCCTTTTCCCTGGCGATGGCCAGCTGCCGCTTCATCGGCGACGCGGTCACCGACCGGTTCGGCCGGGTCATGGTCCTGCGCGCCGGCGGCTTCCTGATCACCGCCGGGTTCCTGATCACCACCCTGGTGCCGATGCCGTTCGTGGCCGCCGCCGGGTTCGGCCTGATCGGCCTGGGTGCTGCCAACATCGTGCCGGTCCTGCTGGGCCAGGCCGCCCGGCTGCCCGGGACTGCGCCCGGCGCCGGCGTGGCGGCGGTCGCGACCATCGGCTATGTCGGCTTCCTGGCCGGCCCGCCCCTGATCGGCTTCCTGGCCAAGGCGATCGGCCTGGCCGGTGCGCTGGGCGTCCTGACCCTGGCCGGGATCATCCTGATGCTGGCGGCCGGCATGGTCCGCCGGCGCTGACGCTCGACGGAGCTTGCTGACGCTCACTGGGCGGTGTTGCCGCCATCCACCGGCAGGCAGGCGCCCGTGATGAAGCTGGCGTCGTCGGAGGCCAGGAACGCCACCACCTTGGCGATCTCGTCGGGCTGGCCGACCCGGCCGAGCGGCAGCGCCTGCCCCATCTTCGCCAGCTCCGCCGCCCGGTCCCCGCCGGTCATGGCGCCGTCGAGCATGGTGGTGTCGGTGTCGCCCGGGCAGACCGCGTTGACCCGGATCCCGTCCCGGGCATGGTCGATCGCCATGGAGCGGGTGATCTGCACCACCGCCCCCTTGCTGGCGCCATAGGCGACCGCGCCGACCGCGCCGACCAGCCCCCAGTCCGAGGCGATGTTGACGATCGAGCCGCCGCCGCCCCGGCGCATCACCGGCAGGACCTGACGGCTCAGCCGGAACAGGGCGGTGACGTTGGTCGCCATGATCCGCTCGAACTGCTCGTCGTTGCAGTGCTCGGCATCGCCGCGGGCGACGATCCCGGCATTGTTGACCAGCACGTCGATCCCGCCAAAGGCGTCCACCGCCGCGTCCACCAGCAGCCTGGGCGCATCGGTGTCCGTCACGTCGGCACGAACGAACCTGACCGTCGCACCGGCCTTCGCCAGTTCCTCCTCGAGCGCCCTGCCCGCCTCGGCGTTGCGGCCGGTGATCAGCAGGCGCGCGCCGCGTCCGGCTAGCACCCGGGCGATGGCCTGGCCGATGCCCGCGGTGGCGCCGGTGACCAGGATGGACTTCGTTGAAAGGGACATGGGCGGTTCCGGTCGCAGCTGGGGTCGCCCGATCCTTCCGGGGTGACGAGGCGGTGGTCAACGCGCTTGGTTGCGCTAAGAAGGCCGCGAGCCGTTCTGGAAGCCTTCGATGATCCCCGTCACCAAATCCATCCAGCTGGATCCCCGCGAACTGGACGAGAGCTTCGTGCGCGCGTCCGGGCCCGGCGGGCAGAACGTCAACAAGGTGTCCTCGGCGGTGCAGCTGCGCTTCGACGTCCTGAACTCGCCCTCCCTGCCCGAGGACATCCGCCAGCGGCTGATCCACCTGGCCGGGTCGCGGATGACCCAGGACGGCATCCTGATCATCCAAGCGCAGGACTTCCGCGACCAGCCGCGCAACCGCGAGGACGCCCTGGCCCGCCTGGTGGCGCTGATCCGCGCCGCCGCGGTCCGCCCGAAAACCCGCCGGGCTACCCGGCCGACCAAGGGCTCCAAGGAACGGCGGCTGGCGGCCAAGTCGCAGCGCTCCGGGATCAAGTCGATGCGCGGCCGGCCGAAGGACCACGACTGAGCGGCGGCGCCGGCTAGATCGCCAGGATCCTGCCGGCTCGATCGCCGAACGGGTTGGTGAAGGTGACCGAGCCCAGCGTCCGTCCTTCCTGCAGGTCCTCGGTCAGGAGGATCGGCACCGCCATCCGGTCGCAGACCGACCAGATCAGGGCATCCCAGAACGGCAGCCCATGATCGGCTACCGCCGCCATGGCCCTCGCCAAGTCCGACGGCCGGTAGGCTTCCGTGTCTGCCAGGTCCAGGTATCGCCGGACCAGACCTGCCAGATCACCAGGCTGCATCCGGGTCTTGCGGCGCAGGACGTGGTACATTTCGCCCAGGGCCTGGAGCGGGATGAACAATTGGTCGGTGGTGATCAGCACCTCGATGATCCGCGCCGACCGGAGATGGCGGGGATCGTCCGATTGCTGGGCGGCATAAACCAGGACATTGGTGTCGATGCCGATCACCGGTCGTAGATCTCCTCCCGCTTGAACTCCGCGGGCTCCGTGAACTCCACGCCTTCCTTCAGCCATGCGACAAGTTCGTCGATCCTGGCCCGGCGCTCCGCCTGCTCCTGCAACGAGCGCCGCTGGGCGCGGGTAGAGGCCGGCACGAGTTCCGCCACCTCGGATCCGCGCTTGGTGATCACGATCGTCTCGCCGGCCTCGGCCTCGGCAAGCAGCCGGGAGAAGTTCTGGTTGGCCTCCCGCGCCGACACCTTCCGCATGTCCGCCTCCGTCCTACATCCTGGGCAAGATGTAGGACCAATCCGGCCGGCCCACAAGAAAACGGCGCCGGGGTTGCCCCCAGCGCCGTTCCGTCACGACCGGTCCGATCGGCTGGGCCTCAGTGCCCCGCGCCGGTCATCGACTTGACGATGGTCTCGGTCATCTTCTTGGCGTCGCCGAACAGCATCATCGTGTTGTCCTGGAAGAACAGCGTGTTGTCGATGCCGGCATAGCCCGCCGCCATCGAGCGCTTCACGAAGAACACCGCCTTGGCCCGGTCGACGTCCAAAACCGGCATGCCGTAGATCGGCGAGGCCTTGTCGGTCTTGGCGGACGGGTTGGTGATGTCGTTGGCGCCGATCACGTAGGCGACGTCGGCCTGGCCGAACTCGCTGTTGATGTCCTCCATCTCGTAGACGACGTCGTAGGGGATGTTGGCCTCGGCCAGCAGCACGTTCATGTGGCCGGGCATGCGGCCCGCGACCGGGTGGATCGCGAACTTGACCTCGACGCCCTCCTTGGTCAGCGCGTCGTAGAGCTCGCGGACCGAATGCTGCGCCTGCGCCACCGCCATGCCGTAGCCCGGCACGATGATGACCTTCTGGGCGTTCTGCATCATGAACGCGGCATCCTCGGCCGAGCCCGCCTTGACCGGCTTCTGCTCGGCGCCGCCGGCAGCCGCCGCCCCGCCGCTCTCGCCAAAGCCGCCCAGGATCACGGAGATGAACGAGCGGTTCATCGCCTTGCACATGATGTAGCTGAGGATGGCGCCGGAGCTGCCGACCAGGGCGCCGGTGATGATCAGCGCCTGGTTGTTCAGGGTGAAGCCGATGCCGGCCGCCGCCCAGCCCGAATAGCTGTTCAGCATCGAGACCACGACCGGCATGTCCGCGCCGCCGATCGGGATGATCAGCAGCACGCCGATCAGCAGCGAGAACAGGATCAGCAGCACGAAGGCCGCCGTGCTCTGCGCGGCGATCAGCCAGACCAGTAGCAGGACGATGATCACGCCGATGGCGATGTTGATGAGGTGCCGGGCCGGCAGCATGATCGGGGCCGAGCCCATGATCGCCTGCAGCTTGGCGAACGCGATGATCGAGCCGGTGAAGGTGATCGCACCCACCACCGCGCCCAGGCCCATCTCGACCAGGGACAGGCCCTTGATGGTGTCGACGCTGCCGGGCACCAGGATGTGGAAGGCTTCCGGGCTGGCGAACGCGCCGGCGGCGACGAACACCGCGGCCAGGCCCACCAGCGAGTGGAAGGCCGCGACCAGCTGCGGCATCGCGGTCATCGCCACGGTGCGGGCGATGTAGAAGCCGGCACCGCCGCCGATCGCCAGCGCCAGGAAGATCAGGACATAGGCCAGGAAGGACGGCTCGGCCAGCGAGAGCAGGGTGATGACGATCGCCAGCCCCATGCCCAGGATGCCGGCCTGCAGGCCGCGCTGGGAGGTCGCCGGCGAGGACAGGCCGCGCAGGCTGACGATGAAGCAGATCGCGGCGATCAGATAGCCGATGGCGGCGAGGTTCGGGCTCATGGTAGGTTCCTCAGCCGCGCTTCTTGAACATGGCGAGCATGCGGTGGGTCACCGCGAAGCCGCCGAAGATGTTCACCGCCGCCAGCACGACCGCGATGAAGCCGAACACCAGGGCCACCGTGCTGCCGGAGCCGCTGGCGACCAGGGCGCCGACGATGATCACCGAGCTGATCGCGTTGGTGACCGCCATGAGCGGGGTGTGCAGCGCCGGGGTCACCGACCAGACCACGTAGTAGCCGACGAAGATCGCCAGCACGAAGATGATCAGGTTGAAGACGCTGTGATCGATCAGTTCCATTGCTTCTCTCCAGCGTCCTCAGGCGGCCTTGAAGGCATCGTGCACGACCGCGCCCTCGGCATCGGTGAGCTGGGTGCCCTTGATCAGCTCGTCGTCGCGGTTGATCACCAGCCCCTTGCTCTCCTTGTCGACCAGCAGGGTCACGAAGTTCAGCAGGTTGCGGGCGTAGAGCAGCGAGGCGGCGGGAGCCAGGCGCGAGGGCACGTTGGGGTTGCCGACGATCTTCACGCCGTTCTTCACCACCACCTCGCCGACCCTGGAGCCCTCGACATTGCCGCCGGTCTCGACCGCCAGGTCGACGATCACCGAGCCCGGCTTCATCGATGCCACCATGGCCTCGGTCACCAGCACCGGGGCCTTGCGGCCCGGGATCAGGGCGGTGGTGATCACGATGTCCTGGTTCTTGATGTGGTCGGCGACCACCTTCTTCTGCTCGGCCTGCTCCTCGGGCGTGAGCGCCCGGGCATAGCCGCCGGCGGTGGCGGCCCCCTCGGGAATGAAGCCCACGAACTTGGCACCGAGCGAGGCGATCTCTTCCTTGGCGGCGGGCCGCACGTCGGTGGCGGTCACCACCGAGCCCAGGCGCCGCGCGGTGGCGATCGCCTGCAGGCCGGCCACGCCCGCCCCCATCACGAACACCTTGGCGGCGGTGACCGTGCCGGCCGCGGTCATCATCATCGGCATGACGCGGCTATAGTGCTCGAGCGCGTCCAGGACCGCCTTGTAGCCGGCGAGGTTCGCCTGGCTGGACAGCACGTCCATGGCCTGGCCCCGGGTCGTGCGCGGCAGGAGTTCCAGCGCGAAGCTGGACACCTTCTTGCCGGCATAGGCCTGGACCTGCTCCTTGTTCATGTAGGGGTCGAGCTGGCCCACCAGCACCTGGCCCGGACGGAGCAGTTCCATCTCGCGCTCGTCCGGCCGCTTGACCTTGAGCACGATGTCGGCGGCGAACACCGCGGCCGGGTCCGGCACGATGGTGGCGCCGGCATCGGCATAGAGCTGGTCAGCGAAGTCGCATCCGGCGCCGGCTCCGGCCTCCACCAGCACGTCGACGCCAAGCGCCTTCAGCTTCTTGACCGTCTCTGGTGTTGCCGCGACACGACGCTCGTGCGCAGCGTGCTCTCTCGGCACCCCGATCTGCATTAGACGCTCTTCCCCGCCCGCCAAGTGTGGCGCGGATGCTTTCTTGTCGCACCCACGCACGGCGCCTTAGGCAAGATGAGCAGATTCGACAAGGGGTTGGATCGACGAGGATGTTGTTTGCAGTGCAATAGAGGCGGGAGCACCAGCAGAGCCTGTAGAATCCGCCGCGTCAGCTGATCGCCAGCAGGCGAAGCAGGCCAAGGCTGATCGCGGCCAGCGTCAGAAGCGACAGCACGACCGCCAGGGCGACCCGCCCGCTGGCCCCGGCCACCGCCCGGACATCCACCATCAGCCCCAGGGCCGCCATGGCGGTCACGGTCAGGATGTCGGCCATCTGCGCCATCGGCGCCAGCGCCGCCGCCGGGATCCATCCCAGGGAGCGCAGCAGCATCATCGCCAGGAAGCCGGTGATGAACCAGGGCACCATCCGGTGCAGCGGCGGCCGGCCGGCCGTCGTCCCGCGGCTCAGCGCCAGCCCCAGCACGACCGGGCCCAGCATCAGGACGCGCACCAGCTTGACCAGCGTCCCGAGCTGGACGCTCAGCACCGACACCGGTGCCGTGGCCACGACCACCTGCGGCACCGCGTACACGGTCAGGCCGGCGAAGATCCCGTACTGCGCCGGCGACAGGCCGAGCAGCGGCGCCAGCAGCGGCAGGCCCAGCACCACCAGCACCCCCAGCACCGCGGTGAGCGCGATCGCCGACGCGACCTCGTCGCCCTCCGCGCCCAGCACCGGAGCCGCCGCCGCGATCGCCGAGTTGCCGCAGATCGAGTTGCCGCAGGCCACCAGCATTGCCGGCCGATGCCCGAGCCCGGCCATCCGGCCGATCCCGTAGCTGGCAAGCAGCGAGGCCAGGACCACCCCGGCGATGCCCAGGATCAGGAGCGGCCCGGCCGCGACCAGGGCGGCACTGCTCACCGAGGCGCCGAGCAGCACGATCGCCGCTTCCAGCACGGGCTTGGCCCCGAAGGCGATGCCGGCGGCGCAGGCCGGGCCAGGCCGGACCAGGCTGCGGACCGCCATGCCCAGCAGGATCGCCAGCACCAGCCCGTCCAGCCAGGCCCGGCCGGCCAGATGGAGCTCCGCCCGCTCGACCAGGAGGGCGACCGCCGCGACGCCCGCGCACCAGGCGAGGCCCGGAAGAAGAATGGCCATGTCGGCCGGAGAACGGCAGCGCATCGGGAACTCCACGTCACGGGAGCGGAACCTCGCGCCTCCCGGTCCGTTCGGTCCATCGCGAATCTTCGGATCGATCGTTCTAGAAAATTGAACAGTGGGCGCCCATGACCTTAGAGCAGCTCCGCATCTTCCTGGTCGTGGCGGAACTGGAGCATCTGACCCAGGCAGCGGCGAAGCTCAATCTGTCGCCGTCGGCGGTCAGCGCCGCCGTGCGGTCGCTGGAGCAGCGCTACGGCATCACCCTGTTCCACCGGGTCGGCCGCCGGATCGAGCTCACCGAGACCGGCCGCACCCTGGTCCCGGAGGCACGGGCCACCCTTGCGGCCGCGAGGGCAGCAGAGCAGGCCCTGGCCGAACTGGGGGGCATGCTGCGGGGCTGCCTGCGGATCCATGCCAGCCAGACCATCGCCAGCTACTGGGCGCCGCCGCGGCTGGTCGCGTTCCGTGAGCGCTACCCGGCCGTGGAGGTCCAGATCGAGATCGGCAACAGCCAGGGCGTGGCTGCGGCGATCATGGAGGGCAGCGCCGATCTGGGGCTGGTCGAGGACGACACCGACATGCCGGAACTGCATCGCCGGGCCGTGGCCACCGACCGGCTGATGGTAGTAGTGCCGCAGGGCCATCCCTGGTCGGACGGCCGCCCGCTCGGGGCGGAAGAGCTGGCGGCGGGGCGCTGGGTGATGCGGGAGCCGGGCTCCGGCACGCGCTCCGTCTTCGAGGACGCGCTGCGCGGCCTGGGCCTGGAGCCGGGCCAGCTCCAGGTCGTCCTGGAGCTGCCCTCCAACGAATCGGTGCGCTCGGCGGTCCAGGCCGGGCCGCTCGCGGCGGTGATGTCGGAACTGGTGGCAGCGCCCGACCTGGCAGCCGGCCGCCTGGTCCAGGCCGGCCTGTCCCTGCCGCCCCGGGCGTTCTCGATGCTGCGCCACCGGGAACGCCAGCCGTCGCGGGCCGCGCGCGCCCTGGAAGCGATCTTCCTGGAAGCCGGCCCGCCCCGGCCGTCAGGCTGAGACGTCCGCCAGCCGCGCCAGCATCGCCACATGGGTCTGGACGCCGCGCCGCAGGCAGATCAGGTCGAACTTCTCGTTCGGGCTGTGCACCCGGTCGTCGTCCAGGCCGAAGCCCACCAGCAGCGTGTCCATCCCCAGGATCTCCTTGAAGCTGCCGACCACCGGGATCGAGCCGCCGCAGCCCATCAGGACCGGCTCCTTGCCGAACACCTGGGCGATCCCGGCCCGCGCTGCCTCGATCCAGGGCCCTTCCGCCGGCACGGTGATGCCGGGCGACGAGCCGAAATCCTGGTAGGTCATGCGGCAGTCCGCCGGCAGCCGGTCCTGCACGAACTTCAGGATCGCCGGGGCGATCTTCTCCCATTGCTGGCCGGGCACCAGCCGCGCGCTGATCTTGGCCGAGGCCTTGGAGGGAATGACCGTCTTGGAGCCCTGGCCGGTATAGCCGCCCCAGATCCCGTTGATGTCGAGGGTCGGCCTTGTCCAGTTGCGTTCCAGGAACGAGCGGCCCTTCTCGCCATGCGGCCCGGTCAGGCCGACCCCGTCCAGGAACTGCGCCTCGGTGACGGGAAAGGCCTTCCAGGATTCGGTCACGGCCGCGCTCGGCTCCAGGATCCCGTCATAGAAGCCGGGAATGGCGACCCTGCCGTCGGCATCCACCATCTCGGCCAGGATCCGCACCAGCAGGTTGTTGGGGTTCACCGCGACCCCGCCATACATCCCGGAATGCAGGTCCATGCTCGGGCCCTGCACCGTCACCTCGACATAGGCCAGGCCGCGCAGCGAGGTGGTGATCGCCGGGGTGTCGGCGTCGACCATTCCGGTGTCGGACACGATGCACACGTCCGCGCGCAGCTCGTCCTTGTGCGCGTGCATGAACGGCTCCAGGGACGGCGACGAGCCTTCCTCCTCGCCCTCGATGAACACGGTGACCCGGCACGGCAGGGTGCCGTGGACCTTCAGCCAGGCGCGGAACGCCTCGACGAAGGTCATCACCTGGCCCTTGTCGTCCACGGCCCCGCGGGCGACGATCCGTCCGCCCTTCGCGTCCTCCACCACCGTCGGCTCGAACGGCGGGCTGTCCCACAGCTCGATCGGGTCGACCGGCTGGACGTCGTAATGGCCGTAATAGAGCAGGTGCGGCACGTCCTGGCCGGCGGGTCCCGGGTGATGGGCGACCACCATCGGCATGCCGCCGGTCGGCCGGACCGAGGCGTCGAACCCGAGCCCCGCGAGTTCCTCGGCAAGCCAGGCCGCGCAGTCCTTGGTGGCGGCGTGGTAGGCCGGGGCGGTGCCGATCGAGGGGAAGCGCAGGAACGCCTTCAGCCGCTCGATCGTCTCCGGGAACTGGCGCTCCGCTTCGGCGAGAACAGGGACGACATCGAGCTTGGTCACGTGCGGCAACTCCAGGCGGAAACAACCGGCGACGGTGGTACCAGCGGCGCTTCCGCCCGGCCAGCGGGACCGGCCGGAAAGTCGGGACAGGGCCCCAACTCGCTCCAGGAGCGTCCGGAGTAACGATTGCAACCCTGCAGTAACAGGCCTGTCACCCCTCGAGCGAAGATATAAGCTTCCGGAAACTAGAACGGCGCTCGGGCAAGGACATTTCCCGCTGATTCGGCTGGGCCCGTGGTGAGATCCGCCGGTCGGCCCGATCGTCCACCACCTCTTTTCCTTGCATCACCTTGGGCGTCCGGCTTGTAGCCTTGCCGCGACTGGCAGGCTGGCTTTTCCAGGAAAAGCTATAATTTGTCCGACCCGCCCGGATCAAAGTGTTGATCGGGCGCTCATGCCTATGGCATGGTGAACGAGCCGACAGTTTGGAACTTTGAAAAAGAAGCATTTCACACGTACGGCCGTTCGAGAGCAGGGAGCCAGCGGTGGACCTCCGCCGCCGACGTCTTGCTCCATGGACGAAGATACGGATCGCATCGGATACCAAGATAATTCCACCCCCAGGCTCATCACCTGCCACGATACTGCAGGCAGCCCGGAAGGTGTCTTGGCTCTGCGCGAGACAGAACGTTACTTATTTAAGATACAGTCGGATTGGTCACAAAACTCTTCAGGCACTTTTTTCGTGCTATCGGGTCTCGACCCGAACCTCGGGACAAGGTCATTGATGACTGGTCCTCAGGGCTCCCAGACCAGGGCGGTCGTGCGCAAGCATGGCCGCCCTTGTTTGGTGGAGCCGCAGCCAGCCGCCGACCGTCGGCGGCCTCGTGCTTCAAGGGCCCGCCGACGGAACGATCGCTTCTCCGGCCGCCTCAGAACGGGCGGGACGGCGCTTCGTTGTCGTAGTGCCGGCGGTACTGGTCGACATAGTCGAAGTCGACCAGCCGGCAGTAAGCGTCGGCCAGCCGGCGGGATACCGGCCCCCATACCTGGCCCTTCGGGCCGACCTCGACGCCGTTGAACCGGGTCGCCGGGCACAGGCACAGCGAGGTCGAGGTGATGAAGATCTCCTCGGCGTTGTAGGCGTCGTAGAGATCGATGTCGGTCTCCCGCACCTGGATCCCCTCGGCCCGCGCCAGGTCGATCGCGGTCTGCCGCGAGACCCCCGGCAGCACGTACTTGTCGCGCGGCGTCAGGATGATCCCGTCCTTGACCACGAAGATGTTCGACCCCAGCCCCTCGGCGAGGTTGCCGTTCATGTCCAGGAGGATCGGCCAGGCGGACGGGTCCTGGGCATGCACTTCCTGGCTGGCGACGATCAGGTTCAGGTAGTTGTGCGACTTGACCCGCGGGCTCAGCGAATCCGGCGGCACCCGCCGCTGCGAGGGCACCAGCACGCTGATCCCGTCGATGAACAGCTTGGCCCGCTGGCGGAACGGCAGCGGCATGCACTCGACCACCACGTTCGGCCCGTGATGCTCGACCTGATAGCCCTCCACCTCGCGCACGCCGCGGCTGATCCGCTGGCCGAGCCAGAAATCCTCGTCCGGCCCGAGCAGGTGCCGGTTGACCTCGAACAGTTCCTCGCTGATCGCGCACATCCGCTCCGGCCCGAAGCCCGGGTCGATCCGCAGGTATTTCAGGGAGCGGTACAGCCGGGCGACATGCTCCTTCACCTTGAAGAGCTTGCCGCCGAAGCTGCGGGTCATGTCGAAGCAGCCGTCACCGTAGAGCCAGCTGGAATCGCGAAACGGGATGCGCACCTCGCGTTCCGGCATGATCTCGCCGTTGAACCACGCCATCCGCTCGTTCTGCCGAACCATCGCCGCCCTCCATCCTGGCCCTGGCCGCCAGCCTAGAACCGGCGACCATCCGGCGCCAGAGGATGCCTCTGCCCCGTCATGGCGGCATCCCCAAGACCGGACCACGATTCACGGGGCCGGCGCGCCTGCTGTTCAATGGGCAGGACCGGTAATCCTCCGAAAGCCCCCACCTCAGCCGGAACCACCGAAGCTCATCGCCAGGAGCGGCGAGATTTCGGGTGCTGTAACCATGGGAAAGACCTGGCCCGCATCGAGCCGATGAGGGTTTTTGCCGGCTGCCTTGCGGCGGATGACTTCGGGACACCGATCGCAATCCAAAATCAGGCGGAGAAGTTCCAGTCAACCACCAGCAGATCACCATGTGTCCACGCGGAGTTCATATTCATCAGAATTGTGAACTGACATCCATCGACCGAGCTATTTTCGGCCGCGTACTTGCATATGCAGGAGCGTCTGTTCATCTGAACTAGGACACCTCTAGGGAGTGAGAGCCATGAGACGCATGCTTCTCGTTTCCACGACCATGCTTGCCCTGGCGGCGGCACCAGGCCTTGCCCAGCAGACCGATGACGCGACGATGCCGGCCCCTGCCGCCGATGCTCCGGCCGCAGCCGGCGACGCGCCGATGGCGACGGGCAGCGCCCCGGAGCCGGTGCCCGAGCAGGGCGAGCATCAGGTCCGCGCCCAGAGCCTGCTCGGGGTCGACGTGACCAACGGCCAGGAGACGATCGGCAAGATCTCCGACCTGGTCGTCACCGAGGACGGGCAGGTCGAGGCGATCGTGGTCGGCATCGGCGGCTTTCTCGGAATCGGCCAGAAGCGCGTGGCGCTGGCCTGGGACAGCGTCCAGATGACCCGGCAGGACAACGAGCGCTTCTTCGTGGTCAGCGCCACCCGGGAGCAGCTGGAAGCGATGCCCGAATTCAGGACGCTGGAGGAAAAGGAAGCCGAGGCCGCCGCGGCCGCCAGCCAGCAGCAGATGCAGCAGGAGCAGGAAGCCATGCCGGGAGCCGGCATTCCGGCCGAACCGGCGGCTGGCAGCCAGTAGATGGCCGGCCGGGCCCCTTGTTCCGTCGCGGCAGATGGGGCCCGGCGCAGGCTTCAGCCATACACCTCGCGGGGCAGGCAGCGTCCCTGCGCGTCGAACAGGTAGA
This sequence comes from Geminicoccus roseus DSM 18922, assembly GCF_000427665.1. NCBI lineage: Bacteria > Pseudomonadati > Pseudomonadota > Alphaproteobacteria > Geminicoccales > Geminicoccaceae > Geminicoccus > Geminicoccus roseus. The sequence goes on along the minus strand of NZ_KE386572.1, from coordinate 3,710,484 downwards.
GCGCCCCCGCCGGCAGCCCCGCCCGCGCCGTGCCGTCCACGGCGACATCCACCGCTCCGCCATGCTTGACCACCACCGGATCCTCCAGCCCCAGGTCGAGATAGACCCAGCTCTCCGCCCCCAGCCGCTCCACCGTCAGCACCCGGCCCTCGATGGTGGCGTCGCCGCCCTCGCCCAGCTGCAGATGTTCCGGGCGGACCCCGACCTCCACGATCTCCGGCGGGATCGCGATGCCCTTGGGCAGGCTTGCCGGCAGGAAGTTCATCCGGGGCGAGCCGATGAACCCGGCGACGAACCGGTTGGCCGGGTGCTGGTAGAGCTCGATCGGGCTGCCGACCTGGCGGACCTCGCCCGTCTCCAGGACCACGATCCGGTCGGCCAGGGTCATCGCCTCGACCTGGTCGTGGGTGACGTAGATCATGGTCGCGTCCAGCCGCTGGTGCAGCCGGGCGATCTCGATGCGCATCTGCACGCGCAGCGCCGCGTCCAGGTTGGAGAGCGGCTCGTCGAACAGGAACACCTTGGGGTTGCGGGTGATCGCCCGGCCGATCGCGACCCGCTGGCGCTGGCCGCCGGACAGTTCCCGCGGCTTGCGCTGCAGGAGCTGGTCGAGCTGCAGGATCCGCGCCGCCTCCTGGACGCGCCGCTCGGCCTCGGGCCGGTCGGTCTTCGCCAGCTTCAGGCCGAACATCATGTTCTCGTACACGCTCATGTGCGGGTAGAGCGCGTAGGACTGGAACACCATGGCGATGCCGCGCTCAGGCGGCGTCATCTCGTTGACCACCTGGTTGTCGAAGCGGATCTCGCCGCTGGACACGTCCTCCAGCCCGGCGATCAGGCGCAGCAGGGTGGACTTGCCGCAGCCCGAGGGGCCGACGAACACCACGAACTCCCGGTCATTGAGGTGCAGGTCGACCCCGCGGATGGTTTCGACCGAGCCGAACCGCTTGCTCACCTTTGCCAGTTCGATCGTGGCCATCAGACCTCCTTTGCCCGCAGGATCGCGAAGCCATGCCCGCCAAGGTGGAGTTCGTCGCCGTCCGGCCGGTCGCAGCCCGACGGGCAGCCGCCGTCCAGCACCGGGTAGGGCAGCGCCAGCGTCACCGGCTCCGGCGACAGGTTGAACAGGGTGAGCAGGCGCGTGTCCGGGTCGCTGCGCTCCAGCGCCAGGACGGCCGGGGCACCCAGGTCCAGGAACCGCTTGTCGCCCTGGATCAAGGCCGGCTGGGTCCTGCGCCAGCGCAGGAAGCCGCGGGTATGTTCCAGCACCGAGGCCGGGTCGCCCGCCTGCCGGTCGACCGCGAGCTCCAGATGGTCGGACGGCAGCGGCAGCCAGGGGGCACCGTCGGTGAACCCGCCGGCCGGCGCACCGCTCTCCCAGGGCATCGGCGTGCGGCAGCCGTCGCGCCCCTTGAAGCTCGGCCAGAACGCGATCCCGAACGGGTCGCGCAGGTCCTCGAACGCCAGCTCGGCCTCCTCCAGCCCCAGCTCGTCGCCCTGGTAGAGGCAGACCGTGCCGCGCAGGCAGGCCAGCATCACCGGGACCAGCCGGCGCAGCGCCGGGCTGGGCGGCCTGCCATGGGCGAAGCGGGTGACCGCGCGCACCACGTCGTGGTTGGAGAACGACCAGCACATCCAGCCCTCGCCCACCGCCTCCTCGGCCGCCTCCAGGATCGCCCGGATCCCGGCGGCGCTGGGGTTCGGCTGGAGCAGGTCGAAGGTGTAGGCGATGTCCAGCCCGCCGCCGCTGGTATGCTCGGCGGCGCGGGTCAGGCCGATGTCGGAGCCGAGCTCGCCCAGGAGCATCCGCGCGTCATAGCTCTCGGTGAGCTGCCAGAGCGGCTTGAGGACCCGGTCGGACAGTTCCGGGCGGGCCTTGTTGTAGAGCTGGACCTGCATGGAGAACGGCGTCGCCGGCGGCCCGCCCAGATGGCGCAGGCCATGGGGCCGCACCGGGTTGTCGCGCAGTTTCCGGTCGTGCAGGGCGACGTCGATCGCGTCCAGGCGGAACCCGTCGACGCCCCGGTCCAGCCAGAACCGCGCCACCTCCAGCACCGCCGCCAGGACCTGGTCGTTCCACAGGTTGAGCTGCGGCTGCTCGGCCAGGAAGTTGTGCAGGTAGTACTGGCCCCGGCGCGGCTCCCAGCTCCAGGCAGCGCCACCGAAATGCGCCAGCCAGTTGTTGGGCGGGGTGCCGTCCGGCTTCGGGTCGGCCCAGACATACCAGTCGGCTTTCGCGTCATCCCGCGATCGGCGGCTCTCGGCGAACCAGGGATGCTCGTCGCTGGTATGGCTGAACACCAGGTCGATCAGCAGCTTCAGGCCCAGCCGGTGGGCCTTGTCCAGGAGCGCGTCGAAGTCGGCCAGCGTGCCGAACAAGGGGTCGACGTCGCAGTAGTCGGCGACGTCGTAGCCGAAATCCTTCATCGGCGAGCGCATGAACGGCGAGATCCAGACCGCGTCGGCGCCAAGATCCGCAATATGCTCCAGCCGCCTTGCGATGCCCGGCAGGTCGCCGACCCCGTCGCCGTTGCTGTCCTGGAAGCTGCGCGGATAGACCTGGTAGATCACCGCGCCGCGCCACCAGTGGTCCTGGCGCGGCCCCACCCTGGGGGTGCGGTGGGTGGTGGGCTCGAACATGGCTCAGCCCTTCACCGCGCCGGCGGTGAGCCCCGACACGATCCGGCGCTGGAAGAACAGCACCAGCACGATCAGCGGCACGGTGACGATCACGCTGGCCGCCATGATGTTGCCCCAGGGCAGCTCGTAGGCCGAGGCGCCCGAGATCAACGCTATCGCCACCGGCACGGTGCGCTGCTCGCCGGACAGGGTGAAGGTCAGCGCGAACAGGAACTCGTTCCAGGCGGCGATGAAGGCCAGCAGGCCGGTGGTGATCAGCGCCGGGGTCAGCAGCGGCAGGAACACCTTGGTGACGATGGTGAGCGGCTTGGCGCCGTCCACGATCGCCGCCTCCTCCAGTTCCTTGGGCAGCGCCCGGATGAAGGTGGTCAGCACCCAGACGGTGAACGGCAGGGTGAAGATCATGTAGGACAGCACCAGGGCCGGCAGCCGGTTGTAGAGGCCCAGCGAGCGGACCAGCTCGAACATGCCGGACAGCACCGCCACCTGCGGAAACATCGACACGCCCAGGATGGTGAACAGCAGCAGCGAGCGGCCGCGAAAGCGGATCCGCCCGAGCGCGAAGGCGGCCAGCAGGCCCAGCGCCAGGGACAGCAGCACCACCGAGACCGCGACGATCAGCGAGTTCAGGATGTTCTGGCCGAACGGCTGCTCGGCGAACACCGCCTGGTAGTTGTCGAGGTTCGGCGGCGGCAGGAAGTCGACCCGGAACATCTCCGAGCCCGGCTTGAACGAGCTGACGATCGCCCAGTAGAACGGGAAGACCGCGTAGAACACGATCACGGCCATCAGCAGGTAGAAGCCGACCCGGCCGAGCCGGCGGCGATTGGCGCGAGTCATGGATGGTCTCCCCCGCTGTCGCCGATCCGGGCCAGGGTCAGGTAGACGGTGGTGAACACCGCGATGGTCAGGAACAGGAGCGTCGAGGCGGCCGAGCCGAAGCCGACGTCCTGGAAGTCGACCAGCTGCTGCCGGGCATAGATCGACATCGACATGGTCGCCTGGTTGTTGCCGGTCAGCACGTAGATCGCGTCGAAGATCCGGAGCGCGTCCAGGAGCCGGAAGATCACCGCCACCAGCAGGGCCGGCATCAATAGCGGCAAGGTGACCTTCCAGAACACCTCGACCGGGTGGATGCCGTCGATCTTGGCGGCCTCGTAGCATTCCGAGGGCAGCATCTGCAGGCCGGCCAGGAGCAGCAGCGCCATGAACGGCGTGGTCTTCCAGACGTCGACCATGATCACCGCCCAGATCGCGGTGTCCGGGTTGGCCGTCCAGGCGATGCCCTGGTCGATCACCCCGATCAGGATCAGCATCTCGTTGATGACCCCGAACACGTCGTTGAGCATCCAGGCCCACATCTGCGCCGAGACGATGGTCGGGATCGCCCAGGGGATCAGCACGGCGGTGCGCAGGAGGCCGCGCCCGGGCATGTGCATGTTCAGCGCCAGCGCGATGGCCAGGCCGAGGGCCGTCTCCAGCGACACCGAGACCAGGGTGAAGAACAGCGTGTTCCAGACCGAGCGCCACCAGTCGGGATCGGTCAGCAGGTACTCGAAATTGGCGAGGCCGACGAACTGGGCGGCGCTCATGTCCGACAGGTTGGCGTCGGTGAACGAGAACCAGATGGTGCGGGCCAGCGGCCAGGCCGCCACCAGCGCCAGCACCACCAGCATCGGCGCCAGGAACGCCCAGGCCGAACGGGTGCGCGATCGGGTCAACCGGGAGGCCGTGCTCATCGCCCTGATCCTCGTCGCACAGGGGGAAGCGGCCGGTGCTGCAGCCGCGGGGGCTGCGGCGCCGGCCGGTCGTTCACCAGCGGCCGCCGCGGCTCAGCCGGTCGAGCTTGTCGGCCAGCGCGCCCAGCGCCTCGTCGGCCTTGGCCTGGCCGCTCAGGATCTGGTGGCTCGTGTTGAAGAACTCGGCGCTGACCTGGTTGTACTTGGCCCCGGTGACCCGCGCCGGACGCGCCACCGCGTTGGTGAAGGTGTCGAACAGGTCGCCCATGAACGGTGCTGCCTCCAGCACGTCGGTGTCCTGGTAGAGCGCCGTGATGGTCGGGTTGTAGGCGCCGCCGATGGCGCGGCGCTTCTGCTCGGTGGGCGAGGTCAGGTAGCGGACCAGGTCGATCGCCTCGGCCGGGTTGTCCGAATACTTGCTGACCGCCAGCTGCCAGCCGCCGAGCGTGCCGGTGGACTTGCCGTCCTCGCCGCCCTTGGGCAGCGCCGCCACGCCGATCTTGTCCTTGATCGGGCTGTCCGGCGCCTGGCCCAGGCTCCAGGCATAGGGCCAGTTGCGCATGAACACGGCGTTGCCCGCCTGCCAGACGCCGCGGGCCTCCTCCTCCTGGTAGTTCAGCACGCCCTCGGGCGAGATCGTGCCCACCGTCGAGGCCGCGAAGGTCAGCGCCTCGGCCGCCTTCTCGTTGGCGATGGTGATCTTGCCCTCGTCGTCGACGATCTGGCCGCCGCCGAAGCTGTCGACCCATTCCAAGGCGTTGCAGGTCAGGCCCTCATAGGCCTTCGCCTGGTAGACATAGCCCCACATCTTGTCGTTGCCGGCGGCGCGCTCCTCGTCCTGGATCTTCTGGGCGATCGTGGACAGTTCCGCCCAGGTCTGGGGCGGTTGGAAGCCGTGCTTCTCCAGCAGGTCCTTGCGGTAGTAGAGCAGCCCGGCATCGGTGAACCACGGCATCGCCACCAGCTTGCCGTCGACGGTGTTGTTCTCGACGATCGCCGGGAAATGCGCGCTCACCTCGTCCGCGGAGAAGTCGCCGGACAGGTCGATGAAATGGCTGCCGAGCAGGCCCGGCCAGACCACGTCGATCTGGAAGACGTCGACGTCGCCGGATCCGGCCGCCAGCAATTGCTGGTACAGCGCCAGCCGCTCCGTAGCCGAGTTCGGGGTGGAAACGATCTGGACCTCGTTGCCGGTCTGCTGCGCCCATGCCTGGGCGCCGCTCTGGCAGTATTCCAGCTCTGCGCCGACCGCGCCGCAGGATATGGAGATGGTCGCCGCCTGCGCGGCCCCGCCGATCGACAGGCCGATCACGGCCGTGAGCGTCGCCAGCCTCAGCATCGTCTTCCTCCCGTCTGCCTCATTGGACCCAAGGGTGACCCTTGAGCCGCCGCATTGTCCAGGTTGAAATCTGCCGCCACCATCGCCGCGGCAAGTCTGGGGGACGTTCGACTTGAACATTCTGTTCATCACCGCCGACCAGTGGCGGGGCGACTGCCTGTCGGCGCTGGGCCATCCGGCGGTCCGCACGCCGAACCTCGACCGGCTGGCCGCCGACGGGGTGATGTTCACCCGGCATTTCTCCAACATGACGCCGTGCGGCCCGTCCCGCGCCTGCCTGCACACCGGCATGTACGGCTTCAACCACCGCTCGATCCGCAACGGCACGCCTTTGGACCGGCGTCATGCCACCCTGGCCGAAGAACTGCGCCGGGCCGGGGCCGATCCGGTCCTGCTGGGCTACACCGACACCAGCGTCGACCCCCGCGGCCTTGCCGCCACCGACCCGCGCCTGACCAGCTACGAGGGGGTGGCGCCCGGCTACCGGCCGGTCTGCCTGCTGCTGGAGGACAACCGGCCGTGGCTCGACCACCTGCGGGCCAAAGGCTATGGCGACCTGTCGGTGGACGAGGTCTACCAGGGCCACCTGGGCGAGCCGGCGCGCTTTCGCGCGGAAGACAGCGAGACCGCCTTTCTGACCGACCGGGCGATCGCCTATCTGGACGAGCGGCAGCCGCACCCGTTCGTGATGCACCTGTCCTACATCAAGCCGCACCCGCCCTTCGTGGCGGCCGCCCCCTGGCATGCCTCGGTCGATCCGGCAAACCTGCCGCCGCTGCGGCGCCAGCCCAGCCCGGCGCTGGAGGGCCGCCTGCATCCCTGGCTGGCCGCCCATCTGGAGCGGCCGCTGGGGGCCTGGTTCCGCCGGCATTTCGCGGGCAGCGCCGATCTGGACGGCCTGGCGCTGGACCGGATGCGCGCGGTCTATCTGGGCCTGGTCGAGGAGGTCGACCACCATGTCGGCCGCCTTCTCGACCATCTGGCCGCCACCGGGCGGCTCGACGACACGCTGGTGGTGTTCACCGCCGACCATGGCGAGATGGCCGGCGACCACTGGATGATCGGCAAGTCCGGCTTCTTCCCGCAAGCCTTCCACGTGCCGCTGATCGCGCGCCTGCCGGGCGGGGCGCGCGGCCGCCGGGTCGAGGCCTTCACCGAGCATGTCGACCTGATGCCGAGCCTGCTGGAGGCCGCCGGGCTGCCGGTGCCGCTGCAGTGCGACGGCCATGCGCTGACCGGCTTCCTGCGCGGCCTGGAACCGCGGGCCTGGCGCCAGGCGGTCCATTACGAGCACGATGTCGGCGACCTGGAAACCGGCTGGCACCGCACGGCGCTGGGCCTGGACGACCATGCCTGCGGCGTGGCGGTCCGCCTCGACCGGCGCCATGCGTTGGTCCAGTTCGCGGCCCTGCCGCCGCTGCTGTTCGACCATGCGGCCGACCCGGACTGGCTGGTCGACCGGGCCGCCGATCCCGCCTGCGCCGGGGTGCGGGCGGAGATGGCGTCGGCGATGCTGTCCTGGCGGATGCGCTATGCCGAGCGGCGGCTCTCGTCCGGGCTGCTCACGCCGTCCGGCCCGATCGGCCGCTTCGAATAGAGCTGCTTGTCGGGGAACAGGCACCAGGGCTCGATCACGCAGCGGCCGCATTCCGGCCGGCGCGCCTTGCAGACATGGCGGCCGTGCAGGATCAGCCAGTGGTGGGCGCCCAGCAGGTACGTGTCCGGCACCACCCGGAGCAGCTCCTGCTCCACCTTCTCGACCGTCTTGCCCGGCGCCAGGCCGGTGCGGTTGGCGACCCGGAAGATATGGGTGTCGACCGCGATGGTGCCCTCGCCAAACGCCACGTTCAGCACGACGTTGGCGGTTTTGCGGCCGACCCCGGGAAGGGCCTCCAGGGCCGCGCGGTCATGCGGCACCTCGCCGCCGTGGCGCTCCACCAGGATCCGCGCCAGCGCCACGACGTTCTTGGCCTTGTTCCGCCACAGCCCCAGGGTCCGGATATGCCTGCCGACCGCCTCCTCGCTCATCCGGGCCATCGCGGCGGCGTCGGGGGCTTCGGCGAACAGCCCGACCGTGGCCTTGTTCACCCCGACATCGGTGGACTGGGCGGACAGCACCACCGCCACCAGCAGGCTGAACGGGTCGCGATAGACGAGCTCGGTCTTTGGCTCCGGATCGGCCGCGGCCAGATGGGCGAAGATCGCTTCGACGCACTCGGGCGTCATGGTGTCGCTCATGCCGGCTGTTCACCCGAGGCTGTTTTCATGGTCGCGGCGTGATATATCCGAAACTGCCCGCCAATCGAGGTCAGAATGAGCGAAGCGTCCGGCACGACCAAGGCGTTGTTCGAGGCGGTGATCTATCCCAACCCGCCATTGTCCCGGCGCGGCGCCGCGCTGGTCATCGGCGGGTTTGCCCTGCTTTCCTCGGTGATCGGGCTGGCGAGCTTCCTGGCCGGGGCCTGGCCGGTGGTGGGCTTTCTCGGGCTGGACGTCCTGCTGCTGTGGGCGGCGTTCGCGGCGGTGCGCCACCGGGCCCGGGCGTTCGAGGCGGTGCGCCTGGAGCGGGAACGGCTGACCATCCGCCGGGTCGACCAGCATGGCCGCAGCCGCGAGTGGCGGCTGATCCCTTACTTCACGCGGGTCGAGTTCGAGCAGCAGCTGCAGCGCGCGAGCCTGGTGCGGGTCCGCGACCATGTCACCAACGTGCGGATCGGCGGGTTCCTGACCCCGACCGAGCGGGCGGACCTGGCGCGGGCGCTTCGGGAAGCGGTGGGTGAAACCAAGAAGCTCGCCCCTCTGTGACATGCTGGAGGGTTGGCGGGATGGACGGGAGAGGCGCCCCAGGCAGAACCAGCCGCAGTTTCACCACGGATGCTCCGGAGCCGATATTGATGAACTCCGGCCAATGTGACCCACGGCACACATCTGATCCAGTTTGAGCCGCCTGTCGTTTTGAGGATGCGCTCCTCGACTTGTGACGGATTGTGAGGTGCGACGTTCCGGAATATGGACCGTACGCAATGTTCTGCTTACCTAGGCGCATATCATCCGACGATTTTCGCGTTATGGGTGTAGCGACCGCCGCACGGCTTTTGGAGTGCGGGGTCCACCTTCGTGGTACGTGACGGGCGATGCACTAATGGATCAAGTAACGGCGACATCGCCGAAAAGCGCCCGGCCAACGGGTGACCTGCCCCTCAGCAAGTTACGGGGCCTTCCTTCGCCGTTGCGCGTCGCCCTCAAGGCGCGCCGGATCACCACCTGTGAACAATTGCTGCGGGTCGCCGGCAGCCATGCCGGACGCCGCCAGCTCCTGGCCCAGAGCCGCATCGACGGCGACGAGCTGCGCGTCATCCTGCATCGCGCCGACATGGCCCGCATCGACGGGCTGGGCGCCGTGTTCGGCCTGATCCTGGAGGAGCTGGGCATCGCCACGGTCGAGCGCCTGGCCGCCGAGGACCCGGCCGACCTGCACGTCCGGGTCCGCGAGCACAACCGGCGCGAGCGGATCTCCCGCCGCTCCCCCACGCCCGACGAGGTGGCGCACTGGGTTTCCCAGGCGCGCCTTCTGCCGCCCCGGGTCGAGGACGACCCGGCCGGCCCGGCCACCTATCACGGCGGCATGTCCGCCGCCTTCTAGCGCCGCCCGCGGGCTGGCGGGCCTGGGACCCGGCCGCCGCGCCCGTGTCGCGCCCTCACAGCCCCAGCACGTCCGACATCCCGTAGAGCCCCGCCGGCCGGCCGGCCAGCCAGCGCGCCGCTCGCACAGCACCGCGCGCGAACAGCTTGCGGTCGCTGGCGCGATGCGCCAGCTCGATCCGCTCGCCCTCCCCGGCGAACATCACCACATGGTCGCCGATCACGTCGCCGCCGCGCAGGGTGGCAAAGCCGATCGAGCCTTCCGGCCGGGCGCCGGTGATGCCGTCCCGGCTGCGCACCGCCACCTCGTCCAGCGCCACCAGCCGCCCGGCGGCCACCGCCCGCCCAAGCGCCAGCGCGGTGCCCGACGGCGCGTCGACCTTGTGGCGGTGGTGCATCTCCAGGATCTCGATGTCCCACTCGACGTCCAGCGACGCCGCCACCCGCTGGGCCAGGCCCAGCAGGAGGTTGACCCCCAGGCTCATGTTGGCCGCCCACACCACCGGGCAGCTCCTGGCCAGCTCCTCCAGGACCTGGACCTGCTCGGCGGAGAAGCCGGTGGTGCCGATCACCAAAGCCTTGCCGGCCTTTGCCACCTGGCGGAGATGTTCCAGGGTCGGCTCCGGCGCGGAAAACTCGATCAGCACGTCCGAGGCCTGGATCAGCCCGGCGAGGTCGTCGGTGGCGACGCTGCCGGCGGGCTCCCGCCCGGCCAGGATGCCCAGGTCCTGGCCCAGTGCCGGATGCCCGGCCCGCTCCACCCCGCCGGCCAGCCGCAGCCCGGGGCTCGCCAGCACGACCTCCAGATTGTGCCGGCCCATCCGGCCGGCGCATCCGATGATCCCGACTGCGATGTCACCCATGATCCGCCTCCCCGCCGCTTGTGGCGCGCACGGTCCTGCCTGTTTCGGCGAGGGGCTGCAAGCGGTGCCGCCGCTGGCGGGGCGACGGCGGCCGCCGAAGCGGCTAGAACGGTTGCGTGCTCGACAAGGATCAGGGCCCAACAAGGAACAGGGGGAGCAAGTGACCCACGGAACCCCAGCGCTCCAGGATCAGCTGCCGGTCGCGACATCGAGCTGGTCGCCCGGGGACCGGCCAACCGGTCTGGTGATCGTGGATGCAGTCCACGGCTTCTGCACGGTCGGCGCCGGGCCGCTGGCACCGGCCTCGCCCAATGCCCAGGTCGCCCGGATGGTCGGCGAGATCGACCGGCTGGCCAGGAGGTTCGTCGCCGCCGGGCGTCCGATCATGGCCCTGCTGGACACCCATGAGCCCGGCAAGGCCGAGCCGCCCTACCCGCCCCATTGCGAGCGCGGCACCGGCCAGGAGAACCTGGTCGACGAGCTGGCCTGGCTGGAATCCGAGATCCTGACCACCTTGCTGCGCAAGGACTGCATCAACGGCTTCATCGGCGCGGTCGAGGCCGCCCATCCCGGCCACGGCGTCAGCCACAACCGCATGGCCGACTGGGTGGCGCTGCACCGGCTGCACTCGGTGGTGGTGACCGGGATCTGCACCGACATCTGCGTGCTGGACCTGGTGGTGACCCTGCTCTCCGCCCGCAACCACGGCCTCGTGCCGACCCTGCGCGACATCGTGGTCCTGGAGCCGGCCTGCGCCACCTACGACATGCCGCTGGAGACCGCGCGCAGCCTGGGCCTGCCCGACACCGCCGCCCATCCCCAGGCGCTGACCCATCATCTGGGCCTCTACGTGATGGCGTCGCGCGGCGCGATCCTGGCCTCGGCGATCGAGGAATGACCGGGCCCCGTTAGGATCCCGTTAACCCGGCTGGGCTATGCTCGGCCGGCGGCAGGATCGAAGGGGCGTCGTGGATGAACGGTTCCAGGCAGCGGCGGGACATGCGGCTCGACCCTGGCCGCCCCCGCGACCTGCCGGTCGAGATCGAGCTGGTGGACGGCGTGCGGGTCGCCGCCGCCAACGACCTGTCGGCGATGCCGTCCTGGGTCCTGTTCGAGCAGGAGGACTGGTTCGAGCCGGAACTTGCCTGGCTGCGCCGGGCGGTCCGGCCGGGCTGGAGGGTTTTGGACAGCGCGGCTGGCTGCGGCGTGCTTGCGGCGAGCCTCGCCCGCGCCGCCGGGCCCGGCGGGCGCATGCTTGTCTGCGAGGCCGCCCCGGACCTCCATGAGCGCCTGCAGCTCACCCGGCGCATCAACGACCTTCCCTGGCTGGACCCGCAGCGGATCGCCCTGGCCGCGGGCCCGGACCAGACAGCCGGGCCGGGACAGGCGCCCGCGTCCGGCCAAGTCCGCCGGCCCGGCTGGACGATCGGCCGCCTGCTCATGGCCGAGGGCCCGTTCGACCTGGTCCGGCTCGATGCGCAGGCGGTGCCTGGCCTGAGTGCCGCCGGTTCCGGGCGGCGGGACAACACGCCGATTCTGCTGGTCCGCCTGGACCCGGGCGACCCGGCCGCCGGGCTTGTGGCCGGCGAGATCCTGCAGGCGGCGGGATTCCAGCTCTACCATCTCCTGCCGGGGTTCGACGCGGCGGCGCCGCTCGATGCCGGCTTTCTGGACGACTTCACCCTGAACCTGATCGCCTGCCCGCCGGAGCGGGCTGCCGAACTGGCTGCGCGCGGGCTGCTGGCGACCCCGGCGGCAATCGCGGCGGCGCGCGTCCGGGACCGGGCCCCGCCGCCGGACCCGTTCACCCGGAACTGGCCGGAGGCCTGCGCCGGGATCGCCGCCTGTCTGGGCGAGGGCCTGCCGCTGGCGGCGCGGATCGCCCGGGCCGAGACCCTGGCCACCGCCTGGCTTGGCGGGCTGCGCGACTTCGTCGACCTGATCCACCATCCCGCCCGGCTGATCGCCCTGGTCCGCCTGCTCGCCGCCACCGGCGCCCGCACCACCGCCCTGGAGGCGCTGCGGCCGCTCCTGCACCTGCTGCAGTCCGGCCGGCTGGCGCTGGACGAGCCCGCCCTGGCGATCGCCCGGCCGTTCGATGGCGGCGGCGGCGGCGGCGGCGAAGACGGCGGCGGGCCGGGCCCGGCCGTTCCGCCGGTGCACGAGCCCGGCACGGTCGAGGCCGACTGGCTGGCCCTGTCGCTGCTCGACACGATGGGCCGGCTGATGGCGCATTCCAGCTTCATGGCCGGCGACCTGCTCCACCCGGCCCTCACCCTGCACCGGAGTTCCGCGCATTTCTCGCCCGAACTGGAGCGCCGCCGCCAGCTGGTGGCGCGCCGTCGCGGCGAGCTTGCCGCCTTCGAGCCCACCCCGCCGATGCTGCGCTCGCGCAACGCCCGGTTCTGCCGGCCCGGGCGCAGCCAGGCCGCCTGAACGGCGCCCGCCTGCGCGCGCGCCGCCGGTCAGCCGCTCAGCGCGTCCTTGACCATGGGGTTGGCGAGCTTCAGGTCGATGGCGGAGCCGTGGCGCGCCTTCAGTTCCGCCATCACCTTGCCCATCTGCCTGGGCGAGCGGTCCGGGAGCCCGGCCACGATCGCTTCCACCGAAGCACGGGTGGCGTCCTCGTCCAGCACGGTCGGCAGGTAGGATTCCAGGATCGCCTTCTCGCGCTCCTGGACCGAAATATCGCGGCCGGCCAGGTGGCCGATGGTTTCCTCGACGCTCTTCAGGAAGGCCCGGATGGTCCGCACCACCGTGTCGTCGTCCGGCGACTTGCTGTCCTTGCCGGCCGCCGCAAGCAGGGTGCCCAGCAGGTTCTTGGCCACCTCGTCGCGGGCCTTCATGGCGGAAAGGCGGTCGGCTTTGAGCTGGTCGTAGAGGGTCATCGATGGCCTCGGAAATCGGAATGCGCCGGCATGGCGGCCGGAGCCGGAGGGACGTTCCGGCGTTGCTCCTCATGTAAGGTCGCATCGACGGAATGCATCTCTACACTGCGGATGCAGGCCCGGTGCAACGATGACGAGGGGTCGAGGATGGCGCGGATCGGAAAGACGGGCGGATGGCGGGCGCTCCGGCTGGCGCTGGCCGCATCGGTCCTGGGGCTCGGCGCCTGCGCCTCGAGCCCGGAAATCGGCCGCTATGCCGACGGCGACCCCCGCTCCGCCCGCATGCTGCTCCAGGAGGTGAACAGCTCCGGGCCGATGGCGGTGGTGGTGCAGGGCCCGGTTCCCGGCGGGCTGGATCCCGCCCAGGTCGCGCAGGCGCTGGGCGCCGAGGTGGTCGGCACCTCCGCGCAGTTCGTCGCCCAGCCCGAGGCTTCGGCCGAGGCGGCGCGGGTGATCCTGCTGTTCGGCCCGCCCGAGCAGCTGTCGCCCTGGCGGGCCTGCGGGCCGGAGGCGGTGCTGGGCTCCGGCTTTGGCGACACCAGCCGGCTGATGGCCCTGGTCTGCGACGGCCCCAGCACGGTGGCGCATCTGCGCGCCGCGGCGGCCAGCGACAGCGAGGGCGACGTCAGCGAGCTCCTGCGCCGCACCGGCCACAACCTGTTCCCCGACCCGTATGCCGAGCGCTACAGCTACGACCGCTATGGCGGCTACGGCTATGGCGGCTATGGCAGCTTCGGCACGTCCGGCAGTTCGGTCGGTGTCGGGATCGGCTTCGGCTTCTGAGCAAGACGTCCCGGCCTCAGCCGCCCTGGAAGGCGCCCAGCACCCGCTCCACCGCCCGCAGCGGGGTCTCCTGCCCGGCGGCGACCTCGCGGCGGCAGGCGGCGAGTTCGGCCGCGGCTTCCCGGTGCCGCGCCAGCCGGCCCAGCAGGCGGTCCTGCAGCAGGCTGTCCATCCAGCGGACCTGCTGGGCCTGCCGCTTGGCCTGGCGCTGCCCCGCCGCCTCCATCGCCTCGCGAAAGCGCAGCACGGTCGCCCACAGCTCGGCCAGGCCCTGGCCGGTGAGCGCCGAGACGGTCAGCACGTCCGGGCGCCAGGGTGCCGCCTCGGGCGCGATGATCCGCAGGGCGTTGCGGTAGTGCCGCCGGGCCTGCTCGGCGGCGAGCATCTGCTCGCCGTCGGCCTTGTTGACCGCGATCAGGTCGGCCAGCTCGACCAGGCCCTTCTTGATCCCCTGCAGCTCGTCGCCGGCACCGGGCAGCATCAGCACCAGGAACAGGTCGACCATGTCGGCGACCGCGGTCTCCGACTGCCCGACCCCGACCGTTTCCACCAGGATGATGTCGTAGCCGGCCGCCTCGCATAGCAGCCCGGATTCGCGGGTGGCGCGCGCCACGCCGCCCAGCGCTCCGGAGGAAGGGGACGGGCGGACGAACGCCCTGGGATCGGCGGCGAGCCTGGCCATCCGGGTCTTGTCGCCCAGGATCGAGCCGCCGCTGCGGGAGCTGGAGGGGTCCACCGCCAGCACCGCCACCTGGTGGCCCTGCCCGGTCAGCATGGTGCCGAGCGCCTCGATGAAGCTGCTCTTGCCGACCCCCGGCACCCCGGTGATGCCGATCCGCTCGGCCTGGCCGGTATGCGGCAGGAGCCGGCGCAGCAGGGCCTGGGCATCGGCCTGGTGGTCGGCGCGGCTGCTCTCGATCAGGGTGATGGCGCGGGCCAGGGCCGCGCGCTCGCCGGCCAGCAGCCGTTCGGCCAGCGCCGCGATCGGCGGGGCGAGGTCGGTGTTCATCGGCTTTTCCGTAACCGGGAAACGCCGGGCGCGGTAGCCCGCACCGCCGCCACCGCGCCATGCCTCGCGCAGAGCCCCCGCCTCAGGCCTGGTTGTCGGCCTCGATGGCGCGCAGCAGGCCGGCCATCAGCCGGCCGACCGGCTCGTGGAACACGTCGGAATGCTCGGCGACGAAGGCGGTGGCGTCCACCAGGATGATCCGGTCCCGGCCGGCAAACGCCGCCTCGGGCAGCACCCCGTCGGCGTCGCCGGCATGGATCACGAACACCCCGGCATGGCGCATCGCGTCGTTGCGCCCGGTGAACCCGCCCAGATGCTCGGCAAAGCTCAAAAGCCGCGCCTGCGGGTTGGCCATGTCGTGGTCGGAGGTGGTGAACACCAGCCGGCAGCCGCTGCCCAGCACGTCCTTCCAGCCGGAATAGGGCGCGCCCTCGTCGCCCTGGCCGGCCAGGAACCGGTTGACGCTGAAGGCCGGCTGCAGGCCGACCACCGCGTCCAGGCCGGGAGCCGGGGGCTTGGGCTCCAGCAGCGCGCCGGTGAAGGCGGCCCGGGTGACGATCCGCCCGCCAAAGCTGTGGCCGATCGCGAGGGCCCGCAGCGGCGCCTGGGATTCCGCCGCCTGCGCCTGGGCCGCCTCCACCAGGCGGTGCGACAGCCAGGCAAAGTAGGTCAGGCCGACCTCGTCGGCATCGTCGGCCTTGGCGGCATAGCCCACCAGCTTGGCGACCTCGTCGCGCAGCCCGCTGCCCGGCCGCCACACCGAGGGCCAGGTGATCCCCACGAACAGCGGCCGGAACGGCAGCCCGGCGGCATCAGCGCCCGCGGCGGTCTTGGCGATCAGGAGACGGTAGTTGGCCAAAGCCTCGGCCTGGTCGTTGTCCCAGCCCATGGCGCCCAGGATCAGGTGGGTGACCGGGCGGCGCGCGGCGGCGGCGGCGCGGATGGTGGCGGTGACCCCGGACACCAGGGTGGTCTCCATGGCCTCCCAGCCGGTCAGCCAGGCCTGGCCCGGCACGTGCCGGCCCTGCTCCATGTCGTCGAACAGGTCGTAGACCAGCTCCCAGGGACGCCCCTCCCCGCCCACATGGGCGATGTGCGAGACGAACATCCCGTCCTGGTCGTCCATCAGGTCGCGGACATTGCGCACGAAGTCGGGCTCGGCGTCGGCGGGCAGGCGCAGGGCCATGCCGCGCCCGCCCAGCGGCCAGGCGTCCTTGCCGCCCTGCCAGCCCACCAGCTGCTTGCCGGTCTTCTCGATGCCGACGATCCAGGCCGGGCAGCCCGGGCGCGGCAGGTCCCGGTCGCGCGCCAGCAGGTGGTAGCGGCGCCGGACCCGGCTGCCGAGATCGAGCTCGGTCTCGACCTCGCTGGCGTCCGGGTCCTGGGTCAGCTCGTCGACCCAGGCCGCCACCCGGGTCATCGGCGGCTCGCCCAGCTGCTTGAGCCATCGCATCAAGGTCATGCCGGCCTCCGGTCCTGCCGACCACGCTCAAGGCTCATCATGCCATGACCGGGCAGGTTCGTCAGCGCCCCCGCCCCTGCGACACAACGCGTGGCGGATGCGCGGCGGCCGGGAAGCCGGGCCGGCGAGACGTTCTGACAGGAGGGGAAGGATGGTGCCCAGGGACGGATTTGAACCGCCGACACGCGGATTTTCAGTCCGCTGCTCTACCAACTGAGCTACCTGGGCGCCCGTTCGGTGGCGGGTTGTTAGCGGCGCTCGGCGCGGCTGGCAAGCCTTCCTGTGGCGATCAGCCAAGCTTCCAGATCCTGGACGCTTTCCAGGACATGATCGGCCGCCTCCGCCAGGGTTTCCGCCGGCAGCGCCCCGGTCAGCACCGCCACCGCCAGGCCGGCATTGGCGGCCCTGGCCATCTGCAGATCGGCCAGGGTGTCGCCGACCACGGCGACCTGGCCGGGCTCCAGCCCGGTGGCGGCGCAGAAGCCCTGGACCATGGTCGGCTCCGGCTTGGCGCCATGCCCGGCATCGTAGCCCGCCACGTAGGAAAGATGCGGCGCCAGGGCGAAACGCTCCGCCAGCGCCAGCGCCGAGCTGGTCGCATCCATGGTGGCGATCCCCAGCATCAGGCCGTGGCCGCGCAAACGGGCGAACAGCCCGGCCAGATCGCCCACCGGTGCTGCCGGGTAGCGCTCCGCGTCGGCGAAATGCGCGTGGGCGATCGCGCCGACATCCAGGTGGCCCAGTTCCGGCTGCTGGCGGAGCAGGCTCGCCAGATGGTCGTTGGTCGCCCAGAGCAGCGGGCTGGCCGGCGTGAAGCGGTCGCTGGCGCCGTCATAGCCCAGCCTTGCCAGGAGCAGATCGGCGAGTTCGGCTGCCATCGAACCGTCCTGCCCGGCCGCTTGCGCCAAGTCGAGGACAAGGCCCTGGTAGGCGGGCATCCAGGTACGCCTGAAATCCACCAGCGTCCCGTCCTTATCGAACAGGATTCCAGCTACCCTGGCATTCTTCTGCATTTCCCGCAACTGGATCACGGGACCTCCACGACTGTCCAGCTCATTTCTCACGTCTGCCGCCATCCGATGCCTTTTCCGCCGGGCGGAATGATTCTAGAGAACATCCATGATCTCCCAGGGGGGCTTCAGGATGCAACTTCATCGGATCGCTGCAGTCGTGATCGTCGCGGTCTCGGCTCTTTCCGCGACGACCGCGCTTCTCGCCCAGGATGATGACATCATCGCGAAGCGGCAGGCCACCATGAAGGCGTTGGGCAAGGAGATGGGCGCCATCAAGGAGCTCTTGACCGGCTCGCCCGAGGAACTGGCCCAGGTCCGCGAGCACGCGCTCAAGATCAGCGCCACCGCCCCGGAAATCCCGGCGATGTTCCCCGAGGGCAGCGACCAGGGCAAGACCGACGCCCTGCCCGCGGTCTGGTCGGATCCTGCGGGCTTCGAGGCGGCCGCGACCCGGATGGGCGAGCTGGCCGACGCGCTGGCCGCCTCGTCGGACAGCGGCGACGCCAAGCAGGTGACGGCGGCGTTCGCCACCCTGGGCAAGGAGGGCTGCGGCGGCTGCCACCAGACCTACCGGAAGCCGCAGGACTGAGCGCTTGCGGCAGCTGACCCTGGCCTTGCGGCAACTGGTCCTGGCGATGGGCATCGCCGCACCCTTCGGTGCGGCGCATGCCATGGAACGGGGCGAGCTCCTGTTCCACATGGGCGGCTGCCAGTCCTGCCATACCGCCAAGGACGGCGCGCCGCTGGCCGGCGGCGAGCCGCTGAAGACCCCGCTCGGCACCTTCCTGCCGCCGAACATCACCCCGGACCCGCAGGCCGGGATCGGCGCCTGGAGCGACGAGGACTTCCTGCGCGCCATGAGCGAAGGCCTCTCGCCAGACGGCCGGCCCTACTACCCTTCCTTTCCCTTCACCAGCTATGCCCGGATGAGCCGGGACGACCTTTTGGCGCTGTGGTCCTACCTCAAGACCGAGATCGCGCCGTCCGCCGAGCCGTCGCAACCGCACGAGCTGATCTTCCCGGCCTCGCAGCGCTGGGGCCTGTGGCCGTGGCGCTGGCTGTTCTTCGACCCGCAGCCGATCGTCCCCGATCCTGAGCGCGACGCCGCCTGGAACGAGGGCGCCTACCTGGTCCAGGGGCCCGGCCATTGCGCCGAGTGCCACAGCCCCCGCACCTTCTGGGGCTTCGGGGTGGCCGATCCGGCGCAGCCTTTGTCCGGCAATCCCGGCGACCTGGTCACCGGCCGGGCGCCCAACATCACCGCCGACCCGGAGCAGGGCATCGGCGGCTGGAGCGCCGACGACCTGGACACCTTCCTCACGCTCGGCATGACGCCCGAGGGCGACTTCGTGGGCGGCGAGATGGCCAAGGTGATCGAGAACGCCACCGGGATGATCACCCCGGAGGCGCGCGCCGCGATCGTGACCTACCTGCTGGCGCCCAAGGACGGCGGCTAGGCCGGCACAAGCGCCTAATCCCGGTCGATCTTGTCGCTGCCTGGGATGTAGCGCTCGAGCACCCGCACGAAGGTGACGATCACCACGCCGAAGCCCACGCCGATCGCGACCAGCTCCTCCTGCCCGGCGCCTGCCGCGATCCCGATCGCGGCGGCCAGCCAGATGTTGGCGGCAGACGTCAGGTTGTGGACATCGGTCTTGGACACGAAGATCGCGCCGGCGGCGACGAAGCCGATCGCCTGCGCCAGGCCCTGGACGACGCGCAGGGGATCGATGCTGGTGCCGTGCTGCTCGCGCAGTTCCTGGTAGAGCAGCAGCGCCGAGACGGTGATCAGGGCGGAGCTCATCGCTACCAGGGCATGGGTGCGGATCCCCGCCGAGATCCCGCGCAGTTCCCGGTCCAGCCCCAGCAAGAGGCCGGCACCGGTCGCCATCCCGATCCGGATCAGGATCTCCTCGATGTCCACCTCGCTGCCTCCCTGCTGCCCTTGGGCGGAAGAACAGCCTGCGCCATGGCCGGGTTCCACAGCGCCGGTTCGGCAAAGCATCCACGGCGCGCTCGTGTCGCCCGTGCGCCCGTGTCCCACAGTGCGCTCGTGTCATTGCCGCTTGTCAGTCGGGACGACGCGGCTATGCTTTCCGTGTAACGATTCACGAGGGGAGCGTGATCGCCGGCCGGTCCCCGGTCCGGACCGAGGCCGTCCAGGAGGACGGCCAAACGTCTCTTGTCGTTTTCCAGGTCGCGGCACCCTCCGCACCGGCGGCGTGGTGCCGGATCACGTCCCGCTCGAACAAGAACAATCCGGTGGAGGCTTGACCATGAAACGTAGAACCGCGCTGCTGATGGCCGGCACGATCGCCGCGACCTGGCCGCTCCTGGCCCGCGCCCAGGCGGCGATCGACTGGGAGCAGGAACTCGGCAAGCATCCCGACACCACCCTGCGCATCCTGATGATCCAGGACCCCTGGGTGAGCGGGTTCGAGCAGCTCAACCCGACCTTCGAGAAGCTGACCGGCACCAAGGTGGTGATCGACGCATTCGGCTACGACCAGACCCATGAGAAGGAGGTGCTGGAAGGCACCTCGCAGTCGTCGGAGTACGACATCATCGTGCTGGATTCGCCCTGGGTGGGCGAGTTCTGGAGCGGCGAGTTCGTCGAGGACCTGAAGCCCTATATCGAGAAGACCAACCCGGACGTGCTCGCCTGGGACGACTTCGTCCCGGCCTTCCAGCAGGTCGCGGAATGGGAGGACACCATCGTCGGCGTGCCGTTCGGCGCGTATTTCATGCTGATGCACTACCGCAAGGACCTGTTCGAGCAGGCCGGCATGCAGCCGCCCAGGACCATCGACGAGTACAAGGCGGCCGCCAAGCACTTCACCGACAACCCCGACTTCCCGGGCATGTACGGCACGGCGCTCAACAACGCGCGCGGCTCGGCGATCGGCCAGTCCTATTTCGAGTGGATCTACAATTTCGGCGGCAAGCCGTTCGTGTCGAGCTATCCGGGCAGCGAGGACCCGTATGCCGACATGACCCCGCAATTCACCTCGGCGGAAAGCCAGGAGGTGTTCCAGTTCTTCAAGGACATGCTGGCCTTCCAGCCGCCGGGCGCGGAATCGATCGACTGGGAGCAGCGCGCCGCCACCTTCACCACCGGCAAGACCGCGATGATCACCGCCTGGTCGGTGCGCACGCCCCTGTTCCACGACCCCAAGATCAGCAGCATCTCGGACAAGGTCGGCACCGCGGTGTTCCCGCACAAGGACGGCATCGACGGTACCCCGCCGCTGGGCGGCTGGGTGATGGGCATCAACAGCAACAGCAACCAGAAGGACCTGGCCTGGGACTACATCAAGTGGTTCACCAGCAAGGACGTGCACAAGCAGTTCGTCCTCCTGGGCGGGCCGCCCAGCCGGATCTCGACGATGCAGGATCCCGAGGTCCGCGAGAAGATGCCGTGGGTCGACACGATCTACGAGACCCAGAAGAACGTGTTCGCCGACTGCCGGCCGCGCATCCCCGAATCCTTCGAGATCATCGACACGGTCGGCTTCCAGTTCTCCCGCGCCCTGCAGGACCAGGCCAGCGTGGATGAGGCCCTGGGAGAGCTGCAGACCGGGATCGCCGACCTGATGGTCAAGGGCGGCTACACGGTCGAGCAGTAACAGGCGTCAGCACCGGACGGCCGGGCCCGCCAGGGCCCGGTCGATCCCGCACGGGGAAGCGGATGGTCGTCACTCGAACAACGAAGCTGTTCTTCATCGGCCCGGGCGTGGCCTACCTCGCGATCATCGGGCTGTTTCCGTTCTTCTACTCGCTCTACATGAGCACGACGTCCCTGAACCTGACCCGGCCACGGCGCAGCCAGTTCGTCGGGCTGGACAACTACGTCCAGCTCCTGAGCGATCCCTTGTTCCAGAAGGCGATCCTCAACACCGCGATCCTGGCGGGCGGCTCGATCGCGATCGAGGTGATCATCGGCTTCATGATCGCCAAGATCTTCTACGAGATCGCCCACCTGCCCACCGTCAACTGGCTGCGCACCCTGTTCATTTTGCCGATGATGGTCACCCCGGTGATCACCGGCCTCCTGTTCACCTACATCCTCAACCCGACGCTCGGCGTCGCCAACTACCTGCTGCGCAGCGTGGGCCTGCCGGAATCCGGCTGGTTTGGCTCCACCGACGTGGCGCTGCTCTCGATCATCATGGTCAATGTCTGGCAGTGGACGCCGTTCTTGATGCTGATCATGCTGGCCGGGCTGATGTCGGTGCCGCGCGAGCTCCACGAGGCCAGCGCCCTGGACGGCGCCAAGTGGTACCAGATCTCCTGGCATATCGAGCTGCCGGCCCTGCGCGACGTGCTGCTGGTCGGGGCGATCATCCGGCTGATCGACAATCTGCGCTTCTTCGACGTGGTCTACATCGCGACCCGCGGCGGGCCCGGCGACGCCACCGAGGTGATCAGCATGTTCGCCTACCGGCAGTCCTTCCAGTTCTTCAACATGGGCTACGGCTCCGCCGCGGCGGTGCTGATCCTGTTTCTCACCCTGTTCGTCACCACGCTGGCGATGCGCTACCTGCGGAGGGTGGAGAATGCCTAGCTCCCGGCGCAGGCACGCCTTCCTCTATTTGGCGGCCCTGGTATTCACCCTGCTGAACCTGGCGCCGCTGGTCTGGATGGGGCTGACCGCGTTCAAGACCCGGGCGGAGATCTACCAGGTCCCGCCGGTCTGGATCCCCGACTTCACCTATCTCGCCAATTTCGCGGCGGTGCTGGAGGGCTACTGGCCGTTCCTCCTGAACTCGGTGGTGATCACCCTGTGCAGCACCGCGCTCTGCCTGCTGATCGCGGTCCCCTGCGCGTTCGGGCTGACCGTGTTCGCCTTCAAGGGCCGCGAGGACCTGAAGATGTGGGTGCTGAGCAACCGGATGATGCCGCCGATCGCGGCCGCCGTGCCCCTCTACCTCGCCCTGCGCGGGGTCGGCCTGCTCGACACCTGGACCGGCATGGTGCTGATCTATACCGGCTTCAACCTGCCGTTCGCAATCTGGATGGCGATGTCGTTCTTCCGCAGCGCCCCGGTCGAGGTGCTGGAGGCGGCGCGGATCGACGGCTGCAACTGGGTCCAGGTCCTGGTCAAGGTGATGGTGCCGATGGCCGCCGGCGGGCTGATGACCGTGGCGGTGTTCGTGTTCCTGTTCGCCTGGAACGAGCTGCTGATCGCCCTGTTCCTGACCAACCGCAACGCGCGGACCTTCCCGGTGATCCTGACCTCGTTCTCCGGCCAGGCGCAGACCGTCTGGGAGCAGATGGCGGCCGCCTCGATCATCCAGCTGGTGCCCCCGGTGATCCTGACCTTCTTCGTACAGCGCCACATCGTGGCCGGGATGACCATGGGTGCGGTCAAGTAACGGGAAAGGAACGGGCATGGGCAAGGTAGCGCTGGTCACCGGCGCCAGCCGGGGCATCGGCCGCAGCATCGCGCTGGGGCTGGCCAGGGACGGGTTCGACCTGGCGCTGAACGACATCGACCGGCAGATTTCTGACCTGCACGAGGTGGCCGCCGAGGTCCAGGCGATCGGCCGGCGCAGCCTGCTGGTGACCGCCGACGTGCGCGACAAGACGGCCGTCCACGGCATGGTCGGGCAGGCGATCGAGGGGCTGGGCCAGGTCGACGTGCTGGTCAACAATGCCGGGATCCTGACCAGTGCCAGGATCGAGGACATCACCGAAGCGCAGTGGGACGACGTGTTCGCGGTCAACGCCAAGGGCGTGTTCCTGGTCACCCAGGCGGTCCTGCCGCACATGCGCCGACGCCGCTCCGGCCGGATCGTCAACATCGCCTCGATCGGCGGCAAGCGCGGCGGGCCGGGCCAGGCCCATTACTGCGCCACCAAGGCCGCCGTGCTGGAGTTCACCCGGGTGCTGGCGATGGAGCTGGAGGACAGCGGCATCACGGCCAACTCGGTGTGTCCGGGCATCATCATGACCGAGATGGGCAAGGTGAACCTGGGCGACCAGGCCAGCATCGAGAAATGGGAGGCGGCCACCGCCCTGCGCCGGATCGGCCAGCCGGACGACATCGCCGGCGCGGTCTGCTTCTTCGCCTCGGACGCTTCCGCCTTCATCACCGGCCAGTCGCTCAACGTGTGCGGCGGGGTGATCTTCGACGGCGGCTGACCGGGATGCGCTCAGTCCTTCGGCGCGGCCGTCGATCCCCGCCATTGCAGGGAGCAGGCCAGCTGGATGCGCGAGACCGGCGAGACATCGCCCTCGATCCGCTGCAGCATCCGCGACCAGGCATGGCGGGCCAGGTCCTCGATCGGCTGGCGCACCGCGCTGATCGGCGGGCGCAGCACCTGCATCCATTCATGGTCGTCGAAGCCCAGCAGCGACACGTCGTCGGGCATCCGCACGCCGAGTTCGCCCAGTTCGCGCAGGGCAGCGAGCGTCGACACGTCCGACAGGGCGAACACCGCGCTCGGCAGCGGGCCGTTCTGCAGGCGCTGGCGCAGGGCCTGGCCGATCGCCTGCACGTCGCCGCCGCCGCAAAGCGCCTCGCAGTTGGCGGCGAGCCCGGCCTCGCTGACCGCGGCCTCGAAGCCGGTGATCCGCTCCAGCATGTTCGGGATCGCCCGGCTGCTGCCGACCGCCAGGATCCGCCGGTGCCCGGCCTCGATCAGCCGGCGCGCCCCGGTATGCGCTGCCTCGAAATTGTCGACCCCCACCGAATCCAGGTCATCGACCTCGCTGGTCCGGTCGACGATCACGCAGCGGATCCCCTGGCTGCGGATCAGCTTGTGCGACAGGAAGCGATAGTCGACCGGCGCCACGATCATGCCGGCGACCCGCCAGGACAGCATCGCCTGGACCCGGCTCAGTTCCTGGTCGGGGTCCTCGTCGGCGCTGCCCAGCAGGAGCTGGTAGCCCTGGCTGTGCGCCAGCCCTTCCAGCTTGGTGGCGAGAGCCGCCAGGAACGGGCTCATCAGGGAGGGCAGCACCAGTCCCACCACCGAGGTCTGCCGCCGGCGCAGGGTCGAGGCGACCTGGTCGCGCTGGTAGCCCAGTTCCTCCATCGCCCGGCGCACCCGGGCCGACAGTTCCGGCGCCACGCTGGAGCGTCCGTTCAGGACGTTGGAAACGGTGGCGATCGACACCCCGGCCGCGGAGGCGACATGGCGGATGGTCACGCGGGGGGTCGTGCCCGGGGGCTGGCGGAGACTCACAGGCGCCTGCTGCCTTGGATCGTGGAAAGGGCGGACCGAGCAATCCAGTACATCGACGGTTCTGTCCATCGGACTTGGTGGCTTCAGGCTTGCCACGCAGCGGCGCCGATGTATACCGCCGTCGTGAAAGGTTTCACGAGCTGGCCGGCCGGCTTGCCTCCCGCCCGGTTTCCCCCGCCTGGCGCCGCCTCCGGCCCTTGCCGTCCCGGCCGGCCCGTGCCGGTTCTTGCCGCCCCGATCCGGAGACCCGCGCTGACCGTGGTGCCGCCCCTTCCCCAGCCGCGATTGCCCGCTCCCGAGCCGAGGCGCGGATGAGCGTCGCCGTCCTCGACATCGGCAAGACCAACCTCAAGATCCACCTGTTCGACGACCGGGGCGGGCTGGTGGCGGAGCGCAGCCGGCCGAACCGGTCGCTGCCGGGCCCGCCCTGGCGCCATTACGATCTGGGCGCCATCGAGGACTGGCTGTTCGCGACCCTGGCCGGCTTTGCCCGCGAGCACCCGGTCGCAGCGTTCGTCGCGGCCTGCCACGGCTCGGGCGGGGTGCTGGTGGACGCGGACGGGCCGGTGCTGCCGGCGATCGACTACGAGAACGAGGTGCCGGCCGAGATCGCCCGCGAGTACCGCGCGCTGATCCCGCCGTTTCCGGCCTGCGGCGCGCCGATCCAGGTCCGCGCCGGCCATTTCGCCCAGCAGATGCTGCTGATGCAGCGCTCCGATCCCGCTGCGTTCGCCAGGGCCCGGCATTTCCTGCCCCTGCCGCAATACTGGGCCTGGCGGATGACCGGCTGCGCGGTGCACGAGCCGACCATGCTGGGCGCCCAGTCGCAGCTGATCAACCCGCTCGACCGCAGTTCCACCGGGATCGTCGAGGCCTGCGGCTGGCAGCATCTGATGGCGCCGGTGGTGGCGCCCTCCGAGGTCGTCGGCACCGTCCGGCCGGGCCTGGGCCTGCCCGAGGGCCTCCAGGTCCTGGCCGGGATCCACGACAGCACCGCCAACCTGTTCGGCTACCAGGCGGCCGGCCTTGTCGACTTCGCGCTCCTGTCCACCGGCACTTGGCTGGTCGGGATGTGCCCGACCACGCCGGTGGAGGCGCTGGACGCGGCGTTCGGGATGACCGTCACCAACGACGCAGCCGGGCGGCCGGTCGCCGGGGTGCTGGGCATGGGCGGCCGCGAATATGCCGCGATCACCGGCGGCCTTGCCGGGACCACCTCGGCCCAAGCCCTGGAGGGCCTGATCGGGCGGGGCTGCCTCGCCCTGCCGGGCTTCGTCGACTATGACGGGATCTTCCCGGGCAGCGCCGGGCGCGGCCGGATCGAGGGCGAGCCTGGCGGCCAGGACGGCCGGATCGCGCTGGCCACACTCTACAACGCCCTGGTGGCCGACATCTTTCTGGACCTGATGCGCAGCACCGGCCAGGTGGTGGTGGATGGCGGGTTCACCGCCGATCCGGCCTTCGCCGCATTGGTGGCGGCGCTGCGGCCCGGCCAGGAGGTGCTGGTCAATCGCCTGGGCGGCGGCACCGCTGCCGGGGCGGCGCAGCTTTGGACCCATGTCCACCGCGGCCAGCCGGTCCGGCTGGGCATCGAGCCCGTCAGCCCCCTTCCCCTTTCCGGCCTTTCCGGCCTTGCCGCCTACCGGCGCCGCTGGCGCCAGGCGGTGGCGGCCCATATCCAGCGGCCGCTGCCGCCATCCTGCAGTGGCCTTTCCCCCTCGAACGACCAGGAGTAGCATCCGTTGAGTGAGCTCGCCCATCTGGACATCCGCCAGAAGATCATCGCGACCTGCCTGGAGATGACCCGCCAGGGCATCAACCAGGGCACGGCCGGGAACATCTCCTACCGCATCGAGGGCGGCCTGCTGATCACGCCGACCAGCCTGCCCTACGAGGCGATGACCCCGGAGGACATCGTCACGATGAAGTGGGACGGCAGCTATGAGGGCCGGCACCGGCCGTCCTCGGAATGGCGGTTCCACCGCGACATCCTCAAGAACCGCGAGGACGTCAACGTGGTCCTGCACAACCACGCCACCTACACCACCGTGCTGGCGACCCACGAGCGCGGCATCCCGCCGTTCCACTACATGACCGCGGTGGCCGGCGGCCACGACATCCGGGTCAGCCAGTACGCGACCTTCGGCACCCAGGAACTGTCCGACGCCATCCTGGTGGCGCTCAAGGACCGCTACGCCTGCATCATGGGCCACCATGGCATGCTGACCACCGGCAAGAGCCTGGACAAGGCGCTGGGCCTGGCGATCGAGGTCGAGACCCTGGCGAAGATGTATGTCCACGCCCTGGCGATCGGCGAGCCGCCGCATCTGTCCGCCGAGGAGATGGACCGGGTGATCGAGCAGATGCGCCGGATGTCCTACGGCAACGCGCCTGACCTGGACCATGTGAAGGACACGCCGAAGGCCGCCGCCTGACCTTCGCGCGTCTGATCGAGGGCCGTCGACCGCAAGGTGGACGGCCCTTTTTCTTGGCCAGTCCCTGGTTGAAATACGGAGACGCGATCGTTCCACGCCACAGTGTAGGAGCGAATCAATGCTTGCCCAATCGGATCTGTATTTACTATTCCTCGGAAAACACGGCTAAAAAAAAATTACAGTACTGCCGTGTTTCTATAGGAAGAGAAGCCATGACGACCCTGCCCAGGGATCCACTGTTCGATCAGCAGTGGCATCTCCTCAACACCGGCCAGTCCGGCGGCACCTCCGGCATCGACGTCCGGGTGACCGAGGTCTGGGAGGACTATACCGGCAGGGGCGTCCGCGTCGCCGTGTTCGACGAGGGGGTCGAGGGCGATCATCCGGACCTCGCCGCGAACTTCGACCGCACCGACGGCTACGACACGTCGAGCGGCAAGGCCGGACCGGGCCTGCCGGTCCTCCCGGACGACAACCATGGCACCATGGTCGCGGGGTTCATCGGCGAGGTTGCCGGCAACGGCATCGGCGGCGTGGGCGTCGCCCATGAAGCCACCCTCGTCGCCTACCGCATGCCCCTGGGCGACGATGACGAGGATGATCCCGATCCGGAGGCCACCCAGAACCGCTTCGAGCGGATCGGCTTCGAGCAGCAGCTTCTGCAGGGCGTCGACGTCTCCAGCAATTCCTGGGGCGGCGTCCTGATGGAGGCGCCTGATCCCGACTCGCTGGAGGCGATCATCCGTCTGGCCACGGAGGGCCGCGACGGTCTCGGCACCGCCATCGTGTTCGCCGGCGGCAACGAGCGCGATGAGACGACGCTGACCAGCGGCGACGAGCACCAGTCCCAGCCCTATGTGATCTCCGTGGCCGCGGTCGACCATGACGGCCGGGCCACCTGGTTCAGCAATCCCGGCTCGTCGCTGCTGGTCACCGCGCCCGGTGAGAATGTGCTGTCGACCGATCGTGTACCTCCGAACGGATACGACCCGACCAGCGACTACAGCGCCGACAACGGCACCTCGTTCTCCGCCCCGATGGTGAGCGGCGTGGTCGCCCTGATGCTGGAGGCGAACCCGCTCCTGGGCGCCCGCGACGTCCAGAACATCCTGGCGGCCTCGGCCTGGAAGCCGGACGGCGCCGACAGCTGGATGAAGTCGGCCGACCAGGTCATGGAGGTGATGGGTCCGCATATCGAGGGGTTCTCGGAGGCCCTGGCCCAGCTCTACGTCAAGCCGTGGGACTGGCAGGTCAACGGCGCCGCCGACTGGAACGGCGGTGGCCGCCAGGTCAGCCACGACTACGGCATGGGCCTGGTCGACGCACGCGCCGCGGTGCGCATGGCGGAAAGCTGGGGCAAGGACGCCCAGACCTTCGGCAACGACCGCGAGATCGCCGTCACCGACACGGAATCCACCACGCTGGAAGCCGGAAGCAGCGTGGACTACGCCATCAGCTTCGCCGATGCCGACGGCGTCGCCGTGGAGCACCTGACGCTGCGGCTGGAGCTGGCGCTGGCGACCGACGCGACCTTGGCCGACGTGCTCGACATCTACGACGCGCTCGACATCACGCTCACCTCCGAGGACGGCACGGTCAGCTACCTCCTGACCGGGTTCGACGCCAACATTTGGTCTGCCTTCGAGGCGGACGCCGACCTCACGGAGCGCACGGACGAGGACACGCTCGAGCTGCAGCTCGGCACCACCCAGCACTGGGGCGAGGCGGCCGATCAGGTCTGGACGGTGGAGATCGCCAACAACAGCGGCAAGAACGAAACCGTCACCGTCGAAAGCCTCACCCTGACCGTGCAGGGCGGCGCCGCCAGCACCGACGACCTCTATCTGTTCACCGACGAATATGCCGGACTGGCGGCAGACGACCCGTCGCGCCAGCTCCTGGCCGACCGCAATGGCGGCCAGGACACCGTCAACTTCGCGGCGCTCACCTCGGACCTGGAGATCTTCCTGGACGGCTCGCAAGGGTCGGTTGGCGACGCCGCCTGGGGCCCGGCGCCGAACATCCGGATCGAGCACGCCATCGGCGGCGACGGCGCCGACCGGATCGGCGGCAGCAACGAGAACAACTGGCTGCGCGGGATGCGCGGCGACGACGTCCTGTCGGGCGAAGCTGGCAACGACCGCCTGGAAGGCGGTGCCGGCAACGACCGGCTGGATGGCGGCGACGGCATCGACCGCCTGTTCGGCCATGACGGCGACGACATCCTCCTGGATGGCGCCGGCGGCTCGCTCCTGTCCGGCGGGCGCGGCAACGACACGGTCGGCGGCGGTGCCGGCGACGACACGCTCTACGGCTTTGCCGGCAACGACGTGCTGCAGGGCGGCGAGGGCGACGACATCCTGGCCGGCGGCAAGGGCGACGACCTGCTGGAGGGCGGCCTTGGCAGCGACACCATCGTGGTCGACGGCCTGCTCGCCCATTTCCGCCTGGAGGGCGACGATGAGGCAGGCAGCCTGACTGATCTGGGCATCGCCCTGCCCGACCAGGGCAGCGACCGCTTCACCTCGATCGAGATCATCCAGTTCACCGACCAGACGCTCGGCTGGAACGGCCAGGCCTGGACCGGGATCGCCTGACGCCGGTCCCTTGCGGACCCGACGCCCCGGCCATCACGGCCGGGGCGCTGGCGCTCAAGTAAGCGCCTGCTCGATCCAGCCGCCGCCCACCAGCCGGGTGCCGTCATAGAGCACGCAGGCCTGGCCGCGGGCGATCCCGATCTGCGGGGTCTGGAACCGGACCTGGATCCGGCCGTCCGGGTCGCGGTCGATCGTGGCCGGCTGGGCCGGCTCGTTGTAGCGGTGCTTGGCCAGCACCTGGTCGGGCAGCCCGGCTTCCGCCCGACCGACCAGGTGGAGCCGGTCCAGCACCGCCGCGCGCATGGCGGCGCGGGCCTTGGGCGCTATCCGCACTCGCCGGGTCTGCGGGTCGACCTCGGTGACGTACATCCGCTCCGCCGCCGCCACGCCCAGGCCGCGGCGCTGGCCGACCGTGACCCCGGCAATGCCCCTGTGCCGTCCCAGCACCCGGCCCTGGTCGTCGACGATCTCGCCGGACAGGCCGGCGTCCGGCCGGATCGCGGTCACCACGCTGGTATGGTCGCCATGCGGGACGAAGCAGATGTCCTGGCTCTCCGGCTTGTCCGCCACCGGCAGGCGCAGCCGTGCCGCATGGGCGCGGGTCTCGGCCTTGGTCATCCCGCCCAGCGGGAAGCGCAGCCGGTCGAGCTGCTCGTCGGTGGTGGCGAACAGGAAATAGCTCTGGTCCTTGGCCGCGTCCTGGCCGCGATGCAGCTCGGCCTGGCCGCCGGCCGGCACCCGCCGCACGTAATGGCCGGTCGCCAGCGCCACGGCCCCCAGCTCCATCGCATTGTCGAGCAGGTCGCCGAACTTGATCCGCTCGTTGCAGCGCACGCAGGGGATCGGGGTGCGCCCTTCCGCGTAGCTGTTGGCGAACTCGTCGATCACCGCCCGGCGGAAGCGCTCCTCGTAGTCCAGCACGAAATGCGGGATGCCCAGATGGTCGGCCACCGCCCGGGCGTCGCGGATGTCGCGGCCGGCACAGCAGCTCCCGGCTCGCCCGGTGGCCTGGCCGTGGTCGTAGAGTTGCAGGGTGATGCCGACCACATCGTAGCCGGCCTCGGCCAGAAGCCCGGCGCAGACCGAGCTGTCCACGCCCCCGGACATGGCGACCACCACCCGGGCGCCGGGGGGCAGGTCGAGATCGGCGAGATGGTCAGCGGTCACGGGCAGGGCAACTCGATGGGCGAAGCGGCGGGAGTCAACCGTCCAGCAGGCTGGACTTGGGCACATGCACGACGATGCCGCTCAGGGACTCGTCCAGGGCGATCTGGCAGCCCAGCCGCGAGGTCGGCTGCCAGTCCGGGGCCAGGTCCAGCATGTCCTCTTCCTCGGGCGAGGGAACCGGCAGCCGGTCGAACCAGGCGTCGTCGATGCGGACATGGCAGGTGGCACAGGCCATGCTGCCGCCGCAAGCGCCTTCCAGCTCCACCCTGGCGTCGCGCGACGCCTCCAAAAGGGTGCTGCCCGCGGCGACATGAGCCCGGCGTTCGCTGCCGTCGGGCAGGCGGAACAGGATCTCGACCATGGCCGGCCTTCAGCTCAGACGTGGAAGCTCTCGCCGCAGCCGCAGCGGCCCTTCTCGTTCGGGTTGTTGAACACGAACGAGGCGCCGAGCTTGTCCTCGACGAAGTCGACCTCGGTGCCGTTCACGTATTCCAGCGCCTTGGCATCGATCACGAAGGTCACCCCGCCCACCTCGATGGTCTGGTCGGCCGCGGCCACTTCCTTGGCGAAGTCCAGCGAGTAGCTCCAGCCCGAGCAGCCGCGCGGCTTCACCGCGAGCTTGATCCCGGCCACGTCCGCCTGGGTCGCCAGCAGTTCCTTGGCCCGCTCCGCCGCACGCGGGGTGATGCTGAGTGCCTGTGCCATCCGTCTCGCCACTTGCCATTCGTCCGGGAGCAGGTCCCGGCCAACCGTTCATGTCGCAACTGCGGAAGGGTTCGGCAAGGGTGAACCCGTCCGATTGGACATGTTCGAAGCTGTACCGTGCTGTGCCGCGAACGCCTGGAGGAAGCGGTCGACCTCGGTGATCCCGCTGGACCAGCCCAGGCTGACCCGGATCCCGCAGCCGGCATCCGCCCCCAGCCCCATCGCCGCCAGCACGTGCGAGGCGGCGACCTTGCCCGACGAGCAGGCCGCCCCGGCGCTGATGGCCACGCCTGCGAGGTCCATGCGGATCACCTGCATCTCGGCCGGCCGCCCGGGCGTGACCAGGCAGGCGATGTGCGGTGCCCGCGCCGCGCGGGCCGCGGCGACCCAGGTGGCGTCGCCCAGCCGGCGCACCCCTTCCTCCAGCCGCGCCCGCAGCCCTTCCAGGCGGCCAGGCTCGGCCGGGTCCAGGCGGCGGATCGCTTCCGCGAACCCGGCAATGCCGGCCAGGTGGTGGGTTCCCGCCCGCCGCCGGCCCTCCTGGCCGCCGCCGCGCAGCCTGGCCGGCACCGCCAGCCCCGGGCGGGTCAGCAGGGCGCCGGTGCCGGGCGGGCCGCCGAGCTTGTGGGCGGAGACCGTCATCAGGTCGCAGCCCAGGCGATCGACCCGCACCCCCTCCAGCTTGCCGAACCCCTGCACCGCGTCGACATGCAAGAGCGCCCCCGCCTTGCGGCAGCAGGAAGCGATGGCGGCGATGTCCTGCACCACCCCGGTCTCGTTGTTGACCAGCATCACCGAGACCAGGGCCGGCCGCGCTGCCGCCAGGAGCCGTTCCAGCACCGCCAGGTCGACCAGGCCGTTCCGGTCCACCGGCAGGCGGAGCGCCTCCGGCGCCGCCTCCAGCACCGAGGCATGCTCGATCGCCGACACCAGCACGGCCCCCCCAGCGGCGACGCTTAAGGCCAGGTCGTTGGCCTCGGTGCCCCCGGAGGTGAAGATGATCTCGTCCGGCCCAGCACCCGTGGCCTCGGCCAGCACCGCGCGCGCATCCTCCAGCACCCGGCGGGCGGCGCGGCCCTCCGCGTGCACCGAGGACGGGTTGCCGACCATCGCCAGCACCTCGGCGACCCGCGCCACCACCTCCGGCCGGACCGGGCTGGTGGCGGCATGATCCAGATAGATGCGCGGCTCAGCCGGCATCGGCCGTGAGCATTCTCTTGAACACGGCACTCTCCTCGCGCTAAACGACCTGCGATCGTGCGCCGGGATGCCCGCCGCGCGGCGCTCGTGTTCACGTCTGGTGCGGCACGATGCGTACCGCGGCATGATCCGGCACCGATCCGAGCGTGTGGACCACGCCCGACAAAGTATAGGGACGTCCCAAGACGGCAGCAATGTTCCGCCCCCGCGGCTCGGTGACGAGCAGGGCG
Source organism: Geminicoccus roseus DSM 18922 (assembly GCF_000427665.1). Taxonomy (NCBI): domain Bacteria; kingdom Pseudomonadati; phylum Pseudomonadota; class Alphaproteobacteria; order Geminicoccales; family Geminicoccaceae; genus Geminicoccus; species Geminicoccus roseus. The sequence goes on along the minus strand of NZ_KE386572.1, from coordinate 3,677,582 downwards.
CGCAGTTGGCCTGCCGATTCGGTGGTAGCGGAGTAATCGATGCCCGAGGTGATCTTCAACGGTTCGGATGGCCGGCTGGAGGGCCGTTACGTTCACGGTGAAGGACCGACCTCCCCGCTCGCGGTCATCCTGCACCCTCACCCGCTGCACGGCGGGACGATGAACAACCGCATCGTCTATTCGCTGTTCCAGATGTATGTGCGGCGCGGCTTCTCGGTGCTGCGCTTCAACTTCCGGGGGGTCGGCCGCTCGCAGGGACAGTTCGACCATGGCCAGGGCGAGCTGCGCGATGCCGCGGCGGCGCTGGACTGGATGCAGCTGCACAACCCGAACGCCTCGGGCGTCTGGGTGGCCGGGTTCGGCTTTGGCGCCTGGATCGCCATGCAGCTCCTGATGCGCCGGCCCGAGGTGGTGGGGTTCATCTCCGCCGGCCTGCCGGCCAACATCTACGATTTCGGCTTCCTGGCCCCCTGCCCCTCGTCCGGGCTGATCGTCCATGGCGAGCGCGACACGGTCACCCCCACCGAATCGGTGCACAAGCTGGTCAACAAGCTCAGCCAGCAGCGCGGCATCACGATCGACTTCGACCTGATCGAGAATGCCGACCACGCGTTCGGCCAGAACATGGAGCGGTTCATGGGTGCCTGCGAGCACTACATGGACCGCCGCATGAACCGCATCCCGGGCGAGGCCCTGCTCACCGCCCGCTGACCCGCCGCCCTCCCGGCCGGGCCTGCCCGGGCCGGGAGGCGGCCGCCCTTCCCCGTTCCCCGATCTGATGAAGCCAGAACACGTGACCGGTCATCGCTTCGAGCTCCTGCGCGAGCTCCACGCCCGTGGGTTCGTCCACCAGTGTACCGACGAGGCGGCCTTCGACGAGGCCACCGCGGCCAAGGCGATCACCGGCTATATCGGCTTCGACTGCACCGCCCAGAGCCTGCATGTCGGCAACCTGGTCTCGATCATGCTGCTGCGCACCCTGCAGCGCTTCGGCCATCGCCCGATAGCATTGGTCGGCGGCGGCACCACCCTGGTGGGCGATCCCTCGGGCAAGGACGAGCTGCGCAAGATGCAGACCGCCGAGAGCCTGGAGGCCAACAAGGCCGGCATCCGCTCGTCGCTCGGCCGCTTTTTGGAGTTCGGCCCCGGCAAGGCCACCATGGTCGACAATGCCGACTGGCTCCTGGGCCTCGGCTACATGGACTTCCTGCGCGAGTACGGCCGCCACTTCACCATCAACCGGATGCTGACCTTCGACAGCGTGCGCCTGCGCCTGGAGCGCGAGCAGCCGCTGACCTTCCTCGAATTCAACTACATGCTGCTGCAGGCCTACGACTTCCTGGAGCTGTCGCGCCGCCTGGACGTGCGCCTGCAGATGGGCGGCTCCGACCAGTGGGGCAACATCGTCAACGGCGTGGAGCTCGGCCGCCGGGTCGACGGCGTGCAGCTGTTCGGCCTGACCACGCCGCTGATCACCACCGCGTCCGGCGAGAAGATGGGCAAGTCGGCCGGCAACGCCATCTGGCTGAACGACGCCATGCTGGCGCCGTTCGACTACTGGCAGTTCTGGCGCAACACCGAGGACCGCGACGTCGGCCGCTTCCTCCGGCTCTACACCGAGATGCCGCTCGACGAGGTCGCCCGGCTGGAGCGGCTGGAAGGAGCCGAGCTGAACGAGGCCAAGGCGATCCTGGCGACCGAGGCCACCGCACTCTGCCATGGCCGGGAAGCCGCCGAGAAGGCGCGCGCCCAGGCGTCCGGCGTGTTCGGCGGCGGCGACCGCGCCTCGCTGCCGCTGGTCGAGATCGCCGCCGACGGCCTGGGCGATCAGGTGGCCCTGCCCGATTTGTTCCGCCTGGCCGGCCTTGCCGCCAGCAACGGCGAGGCGCGCCGGCTGATCCAGGGCGGTGGCGCAAGGCTGGACGACCAGGCGGTCGCCGACCCGCAGCAATCGGTGGCCCGCGCGGCCTTGGCCGAGGGCCTGAAGCTGTCGGCCGGCAAGAAGCGCCACGTGCTGGTGCGCCTGGCCGGCTGAGCCGGGCCGGCCTGCCCGGGCGGCAGCGGCCGCCCGGTGCCGGGAACAAGGCGACGCCGGCGCCTGTCAGCGCGGCTCGAACAGGCGCAGCAGCTCCTTCACCACCCCCGGCACCAGCACCGAGCTTGCCGCCAGCTTGGCCTTGGGGTCGTCCAGCGTGCCGCTCAGGGTGAAGTCGGCGTTGATGGCGCCCAGCCCCTTCGACCCGCCCAGGAGCCCGCCGATGATCGGGATCTGCCCGATCAGGCGGTTGACCGGGTAGAGCGGGGTGACCTGCCCGGACATGTTCAGCACCCCGGTCTGGCGATGGATCGTCCCGCTCACCCGCAGCCCGAGCGGACCGCCGGTCATGCGCGCCTGGTCGATCGTCACCACCGGCCCGTCGATCTGGAACGGGATCACGATCTTGGCGAACGGCATTGGCTGCTCGCCGCTCATGTTGATCCGCGTGTCCGACAGGTCGATGCGGCCCTTGGCCTGCATCGCGGGGACCTGCTGCGCCAGCACGGCCTCCAGCTTGAGCTTGCCGCCGGTGACGGCTTTGCCGGCGCCCAGCACCTCGATCAGCCGCCCGGCATCGGGCGCCAGCAGCTCCAGCGTCTGCGGGCTCGCTGGCTGGATGGGCGCGATGGTGAGCGAGGCCGGCCCGCCCAGGTCGAAGCCGAGCCGGACATCGTGGAAGCCCTGGGCGCCGTGCTCGACATGGCCCTGCAGCTGGTTCAGCACGCCGCGCCCGGTATCGAACCGCTCCAGGTCGAGTTCCAGGGCCAGGGCGGTGGGCGGATCGGCCGGCTCGCCCGCCCCTACGGCCGGCGCCGCGCCCGCCGCACTCGCCGCGCTCGCCGCCCCGTCCGGCAGCCCCGCCCGCTTGCCCTCGATCCGGCCGCGCACGCTGTTCTCGCTGCCCAGCACCAGGGCGGCCGACAGGTCCATGGTGGCGGTCACCAGCCGGTCCAGCTTCATCAGATGGCCCGCTTCGGCCGGGGCGACGCTGCCTTCGGCCTTCTGGTCGCCCGCCTCCAGGGCAAAGCGCTCGATCGCCCAGGAGGCGGCATCGCTGGCCTGCCCGGACAGGCTGAGGCGGCCCGGCTGCCCCACCGCCTTGGATAAGCCGGACACCGGCTCGTCGATCCGGGCCTCCGCCAGGTCGGCGTCCAGCTCGACGTTCCAGCGCCCGGCCGGCTTCTCGTGCAGCTTGGCCACCACCACGGCCCGGCCACCGACCTGCTCCGGCACCGGCACGTCGAACCGCGCCAGCAGCTCGCCGGTCACCGGGCCCTGCAGCTCGATCCGCCGCCCCTCGCCGCGGTTGCGCCAGCGGTCGTGCAGCGCGATCGACAAGGGCGAGCCGAACAGCAGCCCCTTCGCGTTCAGCTCGATGGCACCGTCCGCGATCTTCACCCCGCCAGCGGTCTTGGTCAGGTCGAGCGGCACCGGCAGGTGCAGGCGCCCGGCCACGTCGCTGAAGCTGCCGTCCACCCGCAGGTCGACGCTGTCCGCCGGGATGTCGTCGGCCAGCGGCAGGGCGAGGTCGAGCTTCGCGTTCATCTGCCCGCGCAGGCTGCCGGCCTCGACCAGGTCCGGCGGAATCAGCGCCAGCGGCGGATGGGCCAGCAGATCGTAGAGCGCCCCGCCTTTGCCCTGGACGCCCCCGGCCAGGGTCAGGCGCGAGGGCTGCTCGTCGGTCAGGTGGTCGATGGTGACAGCAAGATCGGTGACGGTCAGGCCGGCGCCGGTAGCGGCCGGCGAGCGCACCTGCAGGTCGCCGCCATCCATCGCCACCTCGGCGGTCTTGGCCGCCACCTCGGGCAGCCCGTCCGGCAGGCGGACCTGCGCGTCCTCGGCCTGGATCCGCAGGGTCAGGTCGTCGTCGCGGTCGGGATGGAAGCGGTAGTGCAGTTCCCCGGTGCGGATCCGCCCGCCCGCGATCAGCTCCAGCAGCTGCTCGCGCACCTCCGGCAGGAGATAGGTCGGCCAGGCGGCGAGCAGGGTGCGCGCCTCGGTGTTGTCGACCGAAAGCTGGACGGCCTGCATCCGGAACGGCAGCCCCATCCAGAAGCGCAGGCTCTCGGCCCGGGCGGGGGCATCGCCGCTGACGGTGACCGGCCCGGCGCTCAGCACCAGCCCGTCCTCCTGGCCGTCGGCGAACGCCAGCTGCAGCCCCTCGATGTCGACCGGCATGCCCAGGCGCTGCTCGACCGGCGCCTTCAGCCAGGGCACCAGCGGCTGCAGCGAGACCGGTCCCTGCGCCAGGCGCTGGTAGGCGCCGAACCCGGTAAGCGTCAGCAGCACCACCAGCACCGCCACCACCGCCGCCACGCCGCGCAGAAGGCGGTGCCAGCGGCCGGGCCGCTTGCGGCCGGGCGGTGCTGCGGTCAATCTGCCCGCCCTTGCGCCAGCAACCTGCGCATCCTCCGGGGCGGAATTGTCCGGCCCGGGGCGCGCACCAGGATGGGCATCGACGTCCCTTGCCACTCCTCTACCCTCCACGCAGCACCGACTCCCAGGCGGTTGCGCGGCATCGTGCACGGTTGAAGCGCGCCGTCGAGGCCGAACCCGACGCGACGCGCCGTGCCCATGCCCTGGCGGTGCTGGACGACGACCGCCACCGCGCCCTGATCGACGGCGTGCTGTCCGGCAGCCCGTTTTTGACCGAGGTGGCACTGGAAGCCCCCTTCAGCCTGGTGCGGACCCTGGACGAGGGGGCGCAGGCGGTGGTGGACCAGGTGTTCGCCGAGCTGTCCGAGCCGGGCGCCCCTCCGGAGCGGCCGCGCCTGATGGCGGCGCTGCGCCGGGCGCGCAAGCGGCTGGCCCTGGCGGTCGGGCTGGCCGATCTGGCCGACGCCTGGTCGCTGGAGCAGGTCACCGGCACGCTCACCCGCTTCGCCGACCTGGTGATCGACTGCACCCTGCACCGCCTGCTGCTGGACGCCGCCGACCGGCGCGAGATGCAGCTCGACCCGGACGATCCGGTCGGCCGCTCCGGCCTGATCGTGCTGGGCATGGGCAAGTACGGGGCCGGCGAGCTCAACTACAGCTCCGACATCGACCTGATCGTGCTGTACGAGCCCGAGCGCTTCCGGGTGCAGGGCGGCGCCACCCCGATGGGGCTGGCGTCCAGGCTGGTGCGCGGGCTGGAATATGTCCTGCAGGAGAAGACCAAGGAAGGCTATGTCTTCCGGGTCGACTTCCGCCTGCGCCCGCACCCGCCGGGCCATCCGCTCGCCCTGCCGGTGGAGGCCGCCGAGCTCTACTACGAGCGGCACGGCCAGAACTGGGAACGCGCCGCCATGATCAAGGCACGCCCGGTGGGCGGCGACCTTGCCGCCGGCGAGCGGTTCCTGGCCAACCTGCGCCCCTATCTGTGGCGCAAGTACCTGGACTTCGCCGCGATCGCCGACATCCACTCGATCAAGCGCCAGATCAACGCCCATCGCGGCTTTTCCGAGATCGCGGTGCACGGCCACGACGTGAAGGTCGGCCGGGGCGGCATCCGCGAGGTCGAGTTCTTCGCCCAGACCCAGCAGCTGATCCTGGGCGGGCGCGACCCGGTGCTGCGCAACCCGCGCACTGTGGAGGCGCTGGAGGCGCTGGCCGAATCGCGCTGGGTGGAGGACGAGGCGGCCGCCGAGATGATCGCCTGCTACCGCTACCTGCGCCAGGTCGAGCACCGCCTGCAGATGGTGGCCGACCAGCAGACCCAGCGCCTGCCCGAGCGGGAGGACCGCTTCGAGGCCTTCGCCGCCTTTGCCGGCCACGACGGCGCCGGGACCCTGGTGCGCGACCTGGACGAGACCTTCCGTACCGTCGAGCGCCATTACGCCGCCCTGTTCGAGACCAGCCCGGACCTGGGTGCCGGCGCCTCCTTAGTGTTCACCGGGACCGAGGACGATCCGGCCACGCTGGAGCATCTGGCGGCCCTGGGCTTTTCCGATCCGGCCGCGGTCAGCCGGCGGATCCGCGGCTGGCACCACGGCCATGTCCGGGCGACCCGCACGGTGCGCGCCCGCGAGCTGCTCACCGAGCTGATCCCGGCGCTGCTGCAGGCGTTCGGGCGCACCCCCGACGTCAACGCCGCCTTCGCCCTGTTCGACCGCTTCGTCAGCAACCTGCCGTCCGGCGTGCAGATCTTCTCGCTCTTGCGCGCCAACCCCAAGCTGTTGCGCCTGATCGTCGACCTGACCGGGGCGGCGCCCAAGCTCGCCTCGCACCTGGCGGCGCATACCGACCTGCTCGACGCGCTGCTGGAGCCGGACTTCTTCGAGCCCCTGCCCGAGCCCGGGCAGCTGGTGGCCGAGATGGCCAGCCGGCTGCAGGACGCCCGCGACCTGCAGGACAAGCTCGACATGATGCGGCGCTGGGCGCACGGCCGGCAGTTCCAGGCCGGGCTGCACATCCTTTTGGGAGTGACGCCCGCCGAGCGCGCCTGCCTGATGCTCTCGCAGATCGCCGAGGTCGCGGTGGTCGAGCTCCTGCCCGAGGCGGAAGAGTGGCTGGTCTCCCAGCACGGGCAGATCCAGGGATCGCGTTTTTGCGTGGTGGGCCTGGGCAAGTTCGGCTCGCGCGAGCTCACCATCGGCTCCGACCTGGACCTGATCTTCGTCTACGACGCGCCCGAGGAGGCCAGTTCCGACGGCGCCCGCCCGGTCTCGGCCGACGTGTACTTCGCCCGGCTGGCCAACCGGCTGACCAGCGCCCTCTCGGCGCGCACCGGCGAGGGCACCCTGTTCGAGATCGACATGCGCCTGCGCCCCTCCGGCAATGCCGGCCCGGTGGCGACCCGGCTGACCCGGTTCGTGCGCTACCAGGAGGAGGCCGCGGCCACCTGGGAGCACCAGGCCCTGACCCGCGCCCGGGTCGTGGCGGGCGAGCCCGGCCTCGCCGCCGAGGTCGAGGCCGCGATCGAGGCGGTGCTGCGCCGGCCGCGCCCGGTGGACGCGCTGGCCAAGGACGTGCGCGCCATGCGGATGCGGATCTTCAAGGAGCACGGCAACGAGGATCCCTGGAACCTCAAGCATGTGCGCGGCGGGATCGTCGAGATCGAGTTCCTGGCGCAGTTCCTGCAGCTGGCCCATCTGGCCGCCGAGCCCGCGATCCGCGACCGCTCCACCCCTTCCGTGTTCGCCAGGGCCGCGTCCACCGGCATCCTGCCCGCCGACGAGGCGGTGCGCCTGGACGAGGCCTGGCGGCTGATGATCCGGCTGTTCGCGACCCTGCGCCTGTCGCAGGAGGAGAAGACCATGCCGAAGAACGCGCCCCAGGCGATGCAGGAGGCGCTGCTGCGCGCCACGGATCCGCAGGGCCTGGCCGGGGTGCCCAACGACATCGCGCTGCTGCAGCTCCGGCTCGTTGAAAGCCAGGAGGCCGTGCGCCAGATCTTCGACCGCCTGGTCCCCACCGAAGGAGCCTGACCGTGACCCTTGCCGCCGGGGACGCCGTTCCCGATTTCGACCTGCCCGCCGATGGCGGTGGGCGGATTTCGTCGCTGGAGCTGCGCGGGCGGCCCTACGTCCTCTATTTCTATCCCAAGGACGACACGCCCGGCTGCACCAAGCAGGCGCAGGGCTTTGCCTCGCTCTACCCGGAGTTCCAGGAGGCCGGGGTCGAGGTGATCGGCGTGTCCAAGGACGGCACCGCCAGCCACGACAAGTTCAAGCAGAAATACTGCCTGACCTTCCCGCTCGCCTCCGACGAGGAGGGCAGCTTCGTCGAGCGGGTCGGCGCCTGGGTCGAGAAGTCGATGTACGGCAAGAAATACATGGGCATCGACCGCTCGACCTTCCTGGTCGACGCCGACGGCCGGGTGGTGCGCGCCTGGCGCAGCGTCAAGGTCCCGGGTCATGTCGAGGAGGTGCTGGACGCCGCGAAGGAGCTCCGACGCTGACCGCGCGCACGATCGGCCTGTCCGAAGGGCTCTCCGACTATGTCGCCGCGGTCGGGCTGCGCGAGCACCCGGCCCAGCGGGCGCTGCGCGCCGAGACCGACCGGCTGGAGCATGGCGACATGCGCACCTCGCCGGAGGCGGCGGCGCTGGTGGCGTTCCTGATCGAGACGATCGGGGCTGCGCGCGTGCTGGAGGTCGGCTGCTTCACCGGCCACGCCACCCTGGCCATGGCGCTGGCCCTGCCGGACGGCGGCAGTGTCACCACCCTGGACGTCAACCGCGACTGGCAGGAGATCGGCCGCCGCCACTGGCGGTCCGCCGGGGTCGAGAGCCGCATCGAGTTCCGCGAGGGCCCGGCTTTGGACAGCCTGGACGCCCTGCTGGCGGACGGCCTGGCCGACGGCTTCGACCTGGCCCTGGTGGACGCCGACAAGAAGTCCTACCCGGCCTATCTGCAGCGCTGCCGCCGGCTGGTCCGCCCGGGCGGGCTGATCGTGCTGGACAACACGCTCTGGCGCGGCGGGGTCGCCGACCCCTCCGACGACAGCCGCCAGGCCCGCACCATGCGCGAGCTGAACCGGGCGATCCACGCCGACCCGGACCTTGCGGTGGTGCTGCTGCCGGTGGGCGACGGCCTGACCCTCTTGCGCCGCCGCCGCTAGGACGCCCGCGGCGGCGCCCGGCCACCGCGGCGCTTCGTGTCAGCTGCGCTCGCGCACCGCGCCGATCATGTCCTGGAGCTGCTCGGGCGGCACCGCGCCCGGGATGATCTCGCCGCCCAGCACGAAGGCCGGGGTGCCGCGCAGGCCGAGCTCGCGGGCGAGCTGCATGTCCTCGGCCAGGACCTGGTCGGTCTCCGGCGCGTTCATGTCCGCCTCCAGCTTGGCCATGTCGAGGCCCAGCTGCTGCGCGATCACCCGCACCCCCTCCATCGAGATGTCCTCGCTCTCCATCAGCGCCAGGTGCATGTCCCAGTAGCGGTCCTGGTTGCGCGCGGCGACCGCGGCGCGGGCGGCCACCACCGATTCCGGCCCCAGGATCGGGAACTCCTTGAGCACGAAGCGCACGCCCTTGTCCTGCTCGACCAGATCGCGCAGCGTCGGCGTCATCCGCCGGCAGTAGCCGCAGTTATAGTCCATGAACTCGACCAGGGTGACGTCGCCCTCGGGATTAGCGACCACCTCGGCCGGGGTCCCCTTCAAGGCCTCGGCGTTGCTGCTCACCGCCATCTTGGCCTGCGCGGCTTCCTCGGACTCGCGCTTGGCCTGCAGGGCCTGCAGCGCCTCCATCACCAGTTCCGGCTCGCGGCGGAGCAGGTCGCGCACCACCTCCTCGATCGCGGCGCGGTCCGGGGCGGCGCCCTCCTGGGCCAGGGCGGGCACCGCCGCCGTCAGCATCAGGCCGGCGAGGAGGATGGTTCGGATCGTCAAGGTTTTCACTCCAAAGGGGCCGGTCGTCGGCATCAGCGGCGGCGCGGGTTGCGCGAGCCGGGCGGCAGCGCGTCGATGGCGGCCTGCAGGTCCTGCAGCTTGAGGAAGTCGGGGTCGCCCGGCTGGATGATCTGGGTGGCACGCATCGCGTAGCGCCTTGCATCGTCGTAGTGGCGCACCAGGAGGCTGAACTCCGCCATGGCGATGGCGGCGGCGCCCTCGTTGTCGAGCCGGCCCTCGGCGGTGGCCAGCAGCCGGAACGCCTCGGCATTGTCGGGCTCGGTGACCGTGGTGTCGACCAGCTGCTGGCGGGCCTCGCGCAGGTCGGCCGGGTCGTCGGAGCCGATCAGCGTCTTGGCCAGGCCCAGCTTGAGCAGCCCGCTGGCCGGCAGCAGCGCCAGGGCCTCGCGGTACGGGCCCGCCGCCTCGGCGATCCGCCCGTTCTCGTAGAGCATCTGCCCTTCCAGCTCGTGGAAGTACGGGTCGTCGGGATGCTCGGCGATCAGGGCCCGGATCGCGATCAGCGCGTCGTCCAGCCGGGGGATGCGGTAGAGCGCGATCGAGGTGGCGTAGCGCCCGGGCACCGACGGGTCGTCCTGCCAGCGGCGCAGCGCGTCGCTGGGCTCGGAAAGGAACGCGTCCAGCTTGGCGCGCATCCTGGCATGGCGCTCCACCGCGGCACCGGTGATGGCCTTGCCGGCATAGGGCGACTTCGCCACCTGGTTTGCCAGGAAGTTGATGCGCGACCCGGTCAGCGGGTGGGTCTGCAGCCAGGGATTGGCCCGGCCGCTCAGGTGCAGGTCGTCGGAATCCAGGATCTCGAAGAACTGCAGCAGGCCCTCGGGGCTCTGGCCGAGCTCGCCCATGTAGCGCACCGCCGCCTGGTCGGCGGCCTGTTCCTGGCCGCGGCTGAACTTGAGGAAGCCGCTTTGCGCGACGGTCAGCCCGCCCGCCATCGCCGCCACGCCCACCTGCGGCGCGCCCGCGACCGCCGCGGCCAGGCCCAGCAGGGTGCCCAGGATCGCCTGGGTGCCGGCATCCTCCATGGCAACCCGGGCGCGGCTCAGATGGCCGCCGGCGATGTGGCCGGCCTCGTGCGCGATCACCCCGGCCAGCTGGTCGGGGGTCTCGGTGCGGATCAGCAGGCCGGAGTTCAGGAACAGGTTCTGCCCGCCCGCGACAAAGGCGTTCAGCGTGTTGTCGTTGACGATGTAGATCGCGATGGAGGAGGGATCGAGCCCGGCGGCCAGGAAGATCGGGTCGGCCAGCTCGCGGATGGTCGTCTCGATCTCGACGTCGCGCAGCAGTACCAAGGCCTGCGCGGCCCGCAGCGGCAGGGCCGCCAGCAGCAGAACCAGCGCGAGGACAGCCATGAAACGGCAGGAGAGCATGTGCCGGGAGACCCATCGATGAGCCTGCCGGCGTCGCGGCGCAGCGCCATTCCGCCCTTCCTGGTCATGGACGTCGTGGCGGAGGCCGGGCGCCTGGAGGCGGCCGGGCACGACATCGTCCACATGGAGGTCGGCGAGCCCGGCGGCGGCCCGCCCGGCCTGGCCGTGGCGGCGGCGACCGCCGCCCTGGTCGCTGGCGGCCTCGGCTACACCCCGGCCCTGGGCATGGCCCGGCTGCGCCAGCGGATCGCCCGCCACTACCAGGACTGGTACGGCGTCACCGTGGACCCGGGCCGGATCGCGGTCACCACCGGCGCGTCCGGCGGGTTCGTGCTGGCCTTTTTGGCCTCGTTCGATGCGGGCGCCAGGGTCCTGGTCGCCGATCCCAGCTATCCCTGCTACCGCAACGTCATGGCCGGCCTCGGCATCGAGGCGGTCCGGGTCGCCACCGGCCCGGCCGACGGGTTCCAGCCGACACCTGCCGAGCTCGACGCGGTGCCGGGCCGGATCGACGGCCTGGTCCTGCAAAGCCCCGCCAATCCCACCGGCACGATGCTGGACGACGCGCGGCTGGCGGCCCTGGCCCGCTGGGCGAGGGAACGCGGCGTGCGGCTGATCGTCGACGAGATCTATCAAGGCATCACCTACGAGGCGTCCCCTACCACCGTGCTCAAGGTCGAGCCGGAGGCGGTCGTCGTCAACAGCTTCTCGAAATTCTGGTCGATGACCGGCTGGCGAGTCGGCTGGCTGGTGCTGCCCGAACCCCTGGTCCGCCCGGTCGAGCGCCTGGCGCAGAACCTGTTCATCTCCACCCCGACCATCGCGCAGATCGCGGCGGCCGCAGCCTTGGACGCCGACGAGGAGCTGCGCCCGCGGGTGCAGACCTACCGGCACAACCGCGACATCCTCAAGAACGCCATGGCCGCGATCGGGCTGGACCGGATCGCGCCGCCGGACGGGGCATTCTATCTGTGGATCGACATCCGCGCCACCGGGCTGCCGGCCGGCACGCTGGCCAGCCGGCTGCTGCACGAGGCCCATGTCGCCGTCACCCCGGGCATGGATTTCGACCCGGTGGACGGCCAGCACTGGATCCGGCTGTCGTTCGCCGGCCCCACCGAGCGGATCCGGCTCGGGGCGGAGCGGCTGCAGGCCGCCCTCGCCCCGATCCTGGACCGGCCTGGCCTCAGCTCCCGGTAAGCCGGTTCCACCAGCCGCGCCGCACCGGACGGGCCGGCGCCTCGGCGGCAGCCGGCTCGGGAGCGGCCGGCTCGGGAGCGGCCGGCTCGTTCGCGGGCTCGGGCGCCGGCTGCGCGGCCGGCTCCGGAGCGGCGGGAGCCGGCGTGGCCGGCGCCTCGCTCGCTGCCGGTGCAGTCTCGGCCGGCGCGGGCGCCGCCTCGGCCTCGGCAGGCTGGGCCTTGGGCGCGGCCGCCTTCTTGGCCGGGGCGCGGCGACGCTTCGGCTTTTCCTCGGCCTCCGGTGCCGCCGCCTCGGCCGCGGCGGGCGCCGCCTTGGCGCGCGAGCGGGCCGGCGCCTTCTTGGCCTTGGCCGCAGGCTTGGCCGGGGCCTCCTCGGCCGCCTCGGCGACCGGCTTCTTGGCCCGGCTGCGCCGCTTCGGCTTTTCCGGGGCGGGCGCCTCGGCCGGCGCCTCCTCGGCAGCCGCGACCTCTTCGGCCGCGTCCTCCTCGTCGCTCACCTCGACCTGCGGGACCTCGACCGGCAGCGGCGCCACCAGCTCGGCCGGCAGCGGCACCACCGGGCTGTCGGCCGGCACCTGGTCGGGCACGGCCTCGGCCGGCTGCGGCGCGGCGAAGGACGCCGGCTCGGCCACCGCCTCGCCCTCGCCTTCCTCGTCGCCCTCGTCGCCGGAATCGTCGAGGTTCTGCTCGGCGCCGAACTGCTGCTCGCCGCCGCGATCGCCGCCACGACGGCGACGACGGCGCCGGCGGCGGCGCTTCTTGCCGCCGTCCTCGCCGTCCTCGGCGGACGGCGCCGCCGCGACCGGGGCGGCCATGGCCTCGTCCGGCGCGTCCTCGGCGCCCTCGGCCGCCTCGACCGGCTCGCGATAGGCCGGCTGCTCGATTGCCGGGGCTTCCGCCGCACGGTCCTCGGTGCGCTCGTCGCGACGGCCGCGGCGATCGCCGCGCCGGCCGCGACGGCCCTCGCCGCGGCGCTCGTCGCCGCCACGGCTGGCGGGACGCTCGACCAGCTCCTCGTCCTCGTCTTCGATCTCCGGCTCCTCGGCCGGCTCCTCCTCCAGGACCGGTGCCGCCACCGGGGCCGGCACGTCGATCGGCTTCTCGCGCCGCTCCAGGCGCTCCACGCCGATCTCGCCCGGGATCATCTGGTCGTCGCTGTCGACGAACACCCGCATCTGGTAGCGCTGCTCCATGCGGAACAGGGCGTCGCGCTTCTGGTTGAGCAGGTAGTAGGCGGCACTGCCCGGCACCACCACGCGCATCACCGCGGTCTCGCCGGCGATGCCGACCTCCTGGATGCGGCGCAGCGCGTGCAGGGCGCAGGATTCGGTGGAGCGGACCACGCCCAGGCCATGGCAGACCGGGCAGGTCTGGGTCGACAGCTCCTGCAGCGACGGGCGCATCCGCTGGCGCGACAGCTCCAGCAGGCCGAACTGGCTGATCTTGCCGATCTGCAGCCGGGCGCGGTCCATCTTCAGCGCGTCGCGCAGCCGGCGCTCGACCTGGCGCTCATGGCGCTGGTCGGCCATGTCGATGAAGTCGATCACGATCAGGCCGGCCAGGTCGCGCAGCCGCATCTGGCGCGCCACCTCGTCGGCGGCCTCCAGGTTGGTCTTGAGCGCGGTCTCGTCGATATGCCGCTCGCGGGTGGCGCGCCCGGAATTGACGTCGATCGCGGTGAGCGCCTCGGTGGTGTGGATCACGATCGTGCCGCCCGACGGCAGCTCGACCTTGGGCAGGTGCATCGCGTCCAGCTGGTCCTCGACGCCGTGGCGGAAGAACAGCGGCACCTCGTCGCGATACTGCTTCACCCGGCGCGAGCGCGACGGCATCAGCATGGTCATGATGCGCTTGGCCTGCTTGTAGGCCTCGTCGCCCTCGACCAGCACTTCCTCGATGTCGCGGCTGTAGAGGTCGCGCATCGCCCGCTTCACGAGGTCGCCTTCCTCGTAGATCAGGGACGGCGCCATGCTCTTGAGCGTGGTCTCGCGGATGTCCTCCCACTGGCGCAGGAGATATTCGTAGTCGCGGCGGATCTCGGCCTTGGTCCGCTCCTGGCCGGCGGTGCGGATGATCAGGCCCATGCCCTTCGGCACGTCCAGTTCCGCGGCGGCTTCCTTGAGGCGCTTGCGGTCCTCGGCGTCCTCGATCTTGCGGCTGATCCCGCCGCCGCGCGGGGTGTTGGGCATCAGCACGCAGTAGCGGCCGGCCAGCGACAGGTAGGTGGTCAGCGCCGCGCCCTTGGTGCCGCGCTCCTCCTTGACGACCTGCACCAGCATGATCTGCCGGCGCTTGATCACTTCCTGGATCTTGTAGCTGCGCAGCAGGCGCGCGCGCTTGCGGGCCAGATCGGCGTCGTCGTCGTCGTCGTCCGAGCCGTTGGCGTCGTCCTCGTCGGCGCGCGCCACCTCGTCGAGCATGGCGCGGTCGGCCTGCGGGATCTGGAAGTAGTCCGGATGGATCTCGGAAAAGGCCAAGAAGCCGTGCCGGTTGCCGCCATACTCGATGAAGGCCGCCTGGAGCGAGGGCTCCACGCGCGTCACCTTCGCGAGATAGACATTGCCCTTGATCTGCTTCTTGGTGGACGATTCAAAATCGAAATCGACCAATTGCTCGTCATTGAGAACGACGACCCGGGTCTCCTCCGGGTGGCCCGCATCGATCAACATACGTCGCGTCATCGAGTGGAATCTCCGCACGCATCCGGCGCGGCGCGCGCGCGCTTCCGCCAGGCACATGCTGTTCTAGGTCCGCGCGCCGACCGGCGCGCGAAACGGGTTGGCTCGCGGGCGGCGCCGCCTGCGAGACGAGGGGGGCCACGCTGTTCCGAGCCGACGAATCGACCATCGCACTTCTGCGGGGTTCGTCGTACGGCTGGCTTCCAACGTGGTGCATTGCGTTCAGGAAATGAGGGCCGACCCGGGAGTGCTCCAGCGGGTGAGCCTGTTGGTTGAGATGCGGCGGGATCGGCGCTATCCGAAGCATCGGGCTGCAAGCGATCGCAGGCCACGACGAACGGCACCGGATCCGCTCACACGCACGGGACTATAGAACCATCGATCCGCTGTCTCAATCACCAAGACATTGGACGGACATCGGAAGCGCAAGATGCGCCCCGGTACGTGTAAAAATGCTGGCGACGCTGGGTTTCATCCTGGCCTTGCTCGCGTTCGTCCTGGCCGCGCTTCCGGTCCAGGCCGCGGAGACCCGGATCTCCGGCCTGCGCTTTGGCATGCGCGACGCCCAGACGCGGATCGTTCTCGACCTGGACGCGAATGTCCCCACCGAGACCAACCTGTCGCCGGACCGCACCCAGCTCGAGGTGATCGTGCCGCAGGCGCGCTGGGCCCTGCCGATCGGACGGTTGCCCCAGCCGCGCGGCCTAGTGGATTCCTGGTACACCAGCACCTCGCCCGGCGCCGCCAGCCTGTCGGTGGAGCTCAAGGGCGTGGCGCGGGTGATCAAGGCCGAGCTGCTGCTGCCGTCCGCCGATTCGCGCTTCTACCGGCTGGTGATCGACCTGACGCCCGGCCGGGCGCCGGCCCTGGCCCCGCCGCCCCCGCCGCCGGTGGTCGCCGCCGAGGATCCGCCCGAGCCGCCGGCGCCGCCTGCCGTGATCCAGGCGAACCTGCCGCCGGTGCCCACGCCCAAGAGCTTTCCCAAGCTCCAGCCGGCTGGGCCGCCGCAGGCGCTGGCCGGCGCCGGCTCGATCCTGTCGATGCCCGACGCGCTGCAGCGGCCGGCCCGCGACCCGCTGGCGCCACCGGTCGGGCTGAAGCCGATGATCGTGCTGGACCCGGGCCATGGCGGCAAGGACCCGGGCACGATCGGCCGGCGCGGCACCTACGAGAAGAACATCACCCTGGCGGTGGCCCGGGCGATCCGGGCCGAACTGGAGAAGTCCGGGCGCTACCGGGTGACCCTGACCCGGGACGGCGACCAGGCGGTGCCGCTGCGCCAGCGCCAGGCGATCGCCCGCGAGGCCGGCGGCGCCCTGTTCATCTCGATCCATGCCGACAGCCTCGGCAACAATTCGGAGATGCGCGGCGCCTCGGTCTACACCCTGTCCGACCGCGCCTCCGACCGCGAGGCGGCCACCCTCGCCCAGAAGGAGAACAAGGCCGACATCGTGTCCGGCCTGGACCTGACCGACCAGGACCCGATCGTCAGCGAGATCCTGATCGACCTGGCCCTGCGCGACGCCACCAACCGCTCGATCGGCTTTGCCGACTATCTGGTCCAGGAACTCGGCAAGGTGACCCGCCTGGTCAAGCGGACCCGCCGGTTCGCCGGCTTTGTCGTGCTGAAGTCGCCGGACACGCCGAGCGTGCTGCTGGAGCTGGGCTTTTTGTCCAACGCCAGCGACGAAAAGCTGCTCAAGGACCCGGCGCACCAGCGCAAGGTGGCCCGGGCGGTGCGCGACGCGCTGGATTCCTATTTCAAGGCCCGCCACGACTGAGCAGCCCTGCCCGCGTGCACGAAGGCGCGAGCGGAATTGAGCCGGCGGGGCGGATCGGCTAGTCTCCGCGCCGGTTTGGACCTCGTTCGACCGCTGCCGGCGTCCGCCAGGCACGGAAAGGCTAAGAACTTGACGTCGTTCCTGCGCGCGCTCGGCGTGCTGTTCAACCTGGTGCTGCTGGCGGTCCTGGTCGGTGTGGGGGTGCTGGGCTACGCATGGTGGCGCTACGGCCAGGATCTGCCGGACGTGCGCCAGCTGGCCACCTACGAGCCGCCCACCGTCACCCGGGTCCATGCCGGCGACGGCCGCCTGCTCGCCGAATTCGCCAAGGAACGCCGGGTCTGGATCCCGATCCACGCGATCCCGATCCGGATGCAGCAGGCCTTCGTCGCCGCCGAGGACCAGAATTTCTGGCACCATCACGGCATCGACCCGCAGGGCGTGGCCTCGGCGGTGATCGACAACCTGCGCCGGGTGGTCAACGACGAGCGGCCGCGCGGCGCCTCGACCATCACCCAGCAGGTCGCCAAGAACTTCCTCTTGACCAACGAGATGTCGCTGGATCGCAAGATCAAGGAAGCGATCCTGGCGATCCGGATGGAGCGGGTCCTGAGCAAGGAGCGGATCCTCGAGCTCTACCTGAACGAGATCTTCCTGGGGTATCGCGCCTATGGCATCGCCGCGGCGGCCCTGAATTATTTCGACAAGTCCCTGGACGACCTGACGCTCGGCGAGATCGCGTTCATCGCCGGCCTGCCCAAGGCGCCGTCGCGCTACGATCCGGCCCGCAACGCCGAGGTCGCCCGCGCCCGGCGCGACTACGTGATCGGCCGGATGCTCGATGACGGCTACATCACCGCCGAGGAGGCCGAGGCCGCACGGGCCGAGCCGTTCGTGCTGCGCGCCCGCGGCGGCCAGGCCGACGTCGCCAGCGCCGACTATTTCCTGGAGGAGGTCCGCCGCAAGCTGGTGGGCGAGCTGGGCGAGGCCGGCTTCTATGAGGGCGGCCTGTCGGTGCGCACCACCGTGCAGCCGGAGATCCAGCGGATCGCCGACCTGGCGCTGCGCCGCGGCCTGTCCACCTATGACCGGCGCACCGGCTGGCGCGGCCCGCTGGCCAGCCTGCCCGGCATCGGCCCGGACCAGCCCTGGCAGGAGGCGCTGGCGACGGTGGATCCCGGCATCGCCCTGCTGAACTGGCAGAAGGCAGTGGTGCTGGCGGCCGGCGCGGAGCGCGCCGAGATTGGCTTTGCCGACGGCGATACGGGCATGATCCAGGCCGCCGACCTGAAATGGGCGCGCCCTGCGGATGCCGAGGGCAAGCTCGGCCCGGAGCCGACCCGCGCCGACCAGGTGCTGGCCGCGGGCGATGTGATCCTGGTCGAGGACATCGCCGGGCCGGACGAAGCGCCGCGCTTCGCGCTGCGCCAGCGCCCGGCGCTCGAGGGCGCGGTGGTGGTGCTGGACCCCAACACCGGCCGGGTCCTGGCGATGACCGGCGGGTTCGAC
Organism: Geminicoccus roseus DSM 18922; assembly: GCF_000427665.1. NCBI lineage: Bacteria > Pseudomonadati > Pseudomonadota > Alphaproteobacteria > Geminicoccales > Geminicoccaceae > Geminicoccus > Geminicoccus roseus. The sequence continues at coordinate 3,659,675 of NZ_KE386572.1, read as the reverse complement.
TTCCGGCAGAGCAGCTTCAACCGCGCCACCCAGGCTTGGCGCCAGCCGGGCTCCTCGTTCAAGCCGTTCGTCTATCTGGCGGCGCTGGAGAACGGCTATACCCCGGCATCGATCGTGCTGGACGCGCCGATCGTGGTCGACCAGGGGCCGGACCAGCCGAAATGGAAGCCGGAGAACTACAGCCAGCGCTTCTACGGCCCCTCCACCCTGCGCCTGGGCCTGGAGAAGTCGCGCAACCTGATGACGGTGCGCCTCGCCCAGGCGATCGGCATGGACGACGTGATCGACGTCGCCCACCGGTTCGGCATCGACCGCAACCTGCAGGGCTTCCTGGCCGGCTCGCTCGGCTCCAACGAGGTGACCCTGCTGGGGCTGACCTCGGCCTATGCCGAGCTGGTCAACGGCGGCAAGAAGCTCACCCCGGTGCTGATCGAGCGGATCCAGGACCGCTATGGCGACACGCTGATGCGCCGCGACGACCGCGCCTGCGAGGGCTGCGCGGTGGAATCCTATGACGGCGGGCTGCCGCCGCTTCTGCCGGACACCCGCCCGGCGGTGACCGACCCGCGCTACGCCTACCAGATGACCAACATGCTGGCCGGCGTGGTCGAGCGCGGCACCGCCTCCAGCGCCGCCAGGCTCGGCCGGCCGCTGGCCGGCAAGACCGGCACCTCCAACGACTTCAAGGACGCCTGGTTCGTGGGCTTCTCCCCCGACCTGGTGACCGGGGTATTCGTCGGCTACGACCAGCCCAAGAGCATGGGCGACCATGAGAGCGGCAGCACGCTGGCCTTGCCGATCTGGACCGAGATCATGGAGAAGGCGCTGGCCGACACGCCGCCCAACCCGTTCCGGGTGCCGCCCGGCGTGCAGCTGGTGCGGATCGACGCGGCCTCCGGCGCCCTGCCCGGCCCCAGCACCAAGGACGTGATCCTGGAGGCGTTTTTGCCGGGCACGGCGCCCACCAGCGAATATGCCAGCGGCGAGGTGGTGGGCGGCGAGACCGCCTTCTACGACCCGCCGGGCCAGGGCCGCCCGGCGGCGCCCGCCGTCCCGGCCACCCCGCCCGTCACCGGCGACGGCCTGTACTGACCCTACGTCTTTCCTTTCCCGGAGATTTCCATGCGCGCCGAAATCGCGAACCTCGCCGACGAGCTGAAAGAAGGTGTCACCCTGCTCCGGAGGCATCTTTGACTGGGATGAAGCCCTTATCCGCCTGGACGAGCTGAACGCGCTCTCCGAGGACCCGACCCTTTGGAACGATGCCGAGCGCGCGCAGAAGATCATGCGCGAGCGCAACGGCCTGGCGGCGCGGATCGACCAGGTCCGCGACATCGAGACCCGGCTGAACGATGGGGTGGAACTGGCCGAGCTGGCTGAGGCCGAGGACGACGAGGCCACCATCGCCGAGGTCCAGGCCGAGCTTGGCACCCTGCGCGACACGGTGCGCCGCCTGCAGCTGGAGGCCCTGCTCTCCGGCGAGGCCGACCGCAACAACGCCTTTGTCGAGCTCAACGCCGGGGCCGGCGGCACCGAGAGCCAGGACTGGGCCGAGATGCTCATGCGCATGTACACGCGCTGGGCCGAGCAGCACGGCTACAAGGTCAGCCTGATCCAGGAGACCGAGGGCGAGGAAGCCGGGATCAAGTCGGCGACCCTCAAGCTGGACGGCGAGAACGCTTATGGCTGGCTGAAGACCGAGGCCGGCGTGCACCGGCTGGTGCGGATCTCGCCCTATGACAGCCAGGCGCGCCGGCACACCAGCTTCGCCAGCGTCTGGGTCTATCCCGAGATCGACGATTCGATCGAGATCGACATCCAGGACAAGGACCTGCGGATCGACACCTACCGGGCGTCGGGGGCCGGCGGCCAGCACGTCAACCGGACCGAATCGGCGATCCGGATCACCCACATGCCCACCGGCATCGTGGTGAGCTGCCAGAGCGACCGCTCCCAGCACCGCAACCGCGACACCGCGTTCGGCATGCTGCGCGCGCGTCTCTACGAGCTGGAACTGCAAAAGCGCCGGGCCGCCGCGGATGCGACCGAGGCCGCCAAGACCGATATCGGCTGGGGCCACCAGATCCGCTCCTACGTGCTGCAGCCCTACCGGATGGTGAAGGACCTGCGCACCTCGGTGGAGACCTCCGACACCCAGGGCGTGCTGGACGGCGATCTCGACCAGTTCCTGGAGGCGTCCTTGGCGCGCGGCGTGGCCGGGGTCGCCACCGAGGTGGAGGATCCGGCTTGATCCGAGCGCTGCTGCTGGGCGCGGTCCTGCTGCTGCCCCTGCCGGCGGCAGCGCAGGACAGCGGCCCGGACCGCAGCGCCGACGAGCTGGAGAAGGCGATCGAGGGCATCCGCGCCAAGGTGGAGGCGCAGCGCGCCGCCACCGGCCGGACCGCCGGCGACGCGGCGGAGCGCTCGGCCGAGCTGGACCGGCTGGTCGGGCATCTGGCGGCGCTGGAGGGCGAGAACGAGGGGCTGCGCGAGCGCAACGGCCAGCTCGAGCAGGATCTGGAGGAGGCGGTGCGCAAGGCCGCCCGTCTGGAAGAGGAAGTGCGCAGCCTGGCGGAACTGTCCAAGGCGCGGCTGGACGGGGTGCCGGCGGCGGTGGAGCAGCTGGCCGAAGCCCGCGCGGAACTGGAGCGGATCTCCGGGCTGCTGGGCGGGCTGGAGGCCGGCCATGCGGTGCTGAGCGCGGTGGCCGAGGGCGAGATGCTGCAGGTCGAGCCGCCGCCCGGCGCCGACGAGACGGCCGGACTGCGCGCTGAGCTTGCCGCCGCCCGGGCCCGGATCGCCGAGCTGGAAGCCCGGGCGCCATGACCGGGCCGGTTATCCGGATCCGCCCGGCCGATGAGTCTGACATGGCCTTCATCCATGGCCTGAGCCAGCGCCTTTCCGACGTTCCCCGGCCGGACTGGCACGACCTGGCGGCGATGCGCGCCTTTCAGGGCCGCTTCATGACGGCGATGCTGGGCGACCCGCCCCCGGTTGCCGCGCTCTTGGTGGCCGTGGATGGCGCGGGACAGCGGCTGGGCTTCGTCCAGGCGCTGCCCGGCCGGGACGGCGTCACCGACGAGGCCTGCGGTTATGTCAGCCTGCTGGCGCTGGACCTGGCCGCCGAGGGCCAGGGCATCGCCGCCGCCCTGATGGCGGCGGTAGAGGACTGGGCGGTGCTGGCCGGCTTTCGCCTGCTCAGCCTGGACGTGTTCGCCACCAACCAGCGCGCGCTGCGCTTCTACGAGCGCTGCGGCTTCCGGCCGGAATCGCTGCGGATGGTCAAAGTTCTCGGGGCGGCAGGCCCGTCTGGCTGCGCGCCGCGATCTGCTCCTTGAGCCGCGCGATCAGCCCGTCGAAGCCGCTGCGGTCCAGGATCTCGCCATATTCCTGGCGCCAGGTCACCACCGCCGAGACGCCCTCGCCCACCACGTCGATGATCTTCAAACCGTTGTCGGTCTGCCGGATCCGCCAGTCGACATTGGCGGGCGGCTGGCCCGCTCCGCGCACGATCTTGCTGGACACCACGGTGTCGCGGTCGTCGACTGCCCGGCCGCCGGTGATCTGGTAGGTCTCGCCGCCATAGTTGCGCAGCTGCGAGGCGATGGTCTGGATGGTGAACTCGCGGAACAGCTCGACATATTCCGCCTGCTGCTCGGGCGTCGCCTGGCGCCAGTAGCGCCCGGTCACCAGCCGCGCCACGATCTCGAAGTCGACGCTGGCGTCCAGGATCTCCACCAGCCGGTCGAGCCGCTGCTTGTCGTTCAGGTCCGGCGTCTGGAAGATCTGGACGACCTGCTGGCCGACATCGTCCATGAAGGCCTGCGCGGCGTCCTGCGCCCGGGCCGGCCCGATCGGCAGCGTCGCCAGCACGGCCAGCGCCGCGGCGCCCGACAGCAGCAGGCGACGGCTCAGCCCGGCCAGGCGGACCTGCTCATTCGACATTCTGGTCTTCCTCGAAGATGGCGTCGTACTGGGCATCCGGCCCGTCGGCGAGCGTGCCCGCCTTGAGCCGCTGCAGGTAGATCGAGCGGACCGTGGCGTACATGTCGATGCTGCCGCGGCGCAGATCGTCGATCGTCTCGATGTTGCGATAGCGGAAGTCCAGCCCTTCCATGATGTTCTGGGTGATCCAGGGCCACTCGCCGTCCAGGTACTGGATCGGGTTCATGTAGGCGTCGGGGATGCGGCCGAGCGCGCCGCGCAGCGTGTCCGGCCCCCAGAACGGCAGGACCACGTAGGGCCCCTGGTCGACTCCCCAGGTCTGCAGGGTCTTGTCGAAGCGGGTCTCGACCTTCTGGTAGCCGAACGCCGAGGCCACGTCGAACAGGCCGCCAATGCCCAGGGTGGAGTTGATGATCAGGCGCCCCACCGAGGTGCCGAACTGGTCGCGCTCGCCCTGCAGCGCCGCGTTCACCGCATAGGCCGGCTCGCGCAGGTTGTGCAGCACGTTGCCGATGCTGTCGCGGACCGGCTGCGGCAGGGCGGCGCGGTAGCCCCTGGCCGCCGGCTCCAGGAACATCTGGTCGGTGACTTCGTTGAAGCTGAAGATCGCGCGGTTGACCGGCTCCCAGGGATCCGGGTCGGCGGCGGTGGCACAGCCGGCCAAAGTGACCGAAACCGCCAGGATCGCGGCGGACCTGGTCACACGCCAACGGTGGCTCATCATTGCCTCATACACGCAGGATATCGTCGGGTCATTGCTACACGCCGACCCGTGGCAGAAGTACGGGCGGCTTACGCTGGTTTCAAGGCGGGGGCGTCGGACTGGCCCGGTTCGGGATGCGGGTGTGCCCTGCCACCCGCGGTCCGGCGCAGGGCGGCAGCCGGCCGCGCCTGGCCAGCGTCCCTGATCCTGCCGCGCCTGGCGCAGGCCGTCTTGGACGTTCCAGCCCCGATGGTTGGCTGGGGCCGTGCGGGCAGCTTGACCAGAGCATATAAAGAAATGTAGATATGTCTCAGGAGACCTGAGATGGATGCTTCCGGCCCTGAACTCGCCCGACTGCTCGACGGCCTCGCCGCCGCGGCCGATCCCTCGCGCCTGCGCCTCCTGGCGGTGTGCGCCCAGGGCGAGTGGACGGTCAGCGAGCTGGTCCAGGTGATGGGCCAGTCGCAGCCGCGCATCTCCCGCCACCTCAAGATCCTGGCCGAGGCCGGCCTGCTCGACCGGTTCCGCGAGGGCAGCTGGGTGTTCTACCGCCGCGCCCAGGACGGCGAGGGCGCCAGGCTCGCCCGCTCGATCTGCCGGCTGCTGCCCGCCGACGACAGCCTGCTCCAGCTCGACCGCCGCCGCCTGGAAGTGGTCCGCGCCGCCCGGCGCCGCGCCGCCGAGGCCTGGTTCGACCATCGCGCCAAGGCCTGGGACGAGGAGCGCGAGCTCGACCCGGCCGGGACCCAGGCGATCGATGCCGCCCTGCAGAAGACCTTCGAGGGGGTCAGCACCCCGTCCCTGCTCGACATCGGTACCGGCACCGGCAGGGTCCTGCAACTCCTGGCCAGCCGGATCGGCTACGGGCTGGGGGTCGACGTCGCCCAGGACATGCTGAAGATCGCGAGGGCCAACCTGGACCGCCGCGAGGCGCGCAACTGCCAGGTCCGCCACGGCGACATGTACCAGCTGCCCCTGCCCGACGCCTCGTTCAAGGCGGTGACCTTCCACCAGGTCCTGCATTTCGCCGACGACCCGTTCGCGGCCCTGGCCGAGGCCCGCCGGGTGCTGGCGCCCGAAGGCCGGATCGTGGTGGTCGACCTGGCCCGCCACGAGCGCGAGGATTTGCGCCAGGACCGCCAGCACCGCCGCCTAGGGTTCTCCGACACGGAGATGACCGGCTGGCTGGCCGAGCTGGGCCTTGCCGTCGACGAGCCGGTGCGCATCCAGGGCAAGGACCTGACCACCGTCCTGTGGTCGGCGCGCCTGGACGACGCCCAGGTCCTTCCCTTCCCGCCATCGCAGAGCCGCACGGAGGCCATCGCATGAACCCGACCCCTCCGGCGGCCGGTCCCGCCGGCGCCCCCGGCGCCGTCCGCATCCCCGGCGCTCCCGGCGCCGTCCGAATCATCGACGCCCACGAACTGGAACAGCGCATGTCCGACCAGAACACCGCCGCCCGGTTCGACCGGGAGCCCGTGCTCGCCCGCCGCTTCCCGATGCTGGGCGAGCCCCTGCCGCAGCCGCGCCTGTCGATCGAGCTGTTCCCGCCGCGCACCGGCCCCGCCACCGAGGCCTTCTTCACCGAGGTCGGCCGGCTGGTGGCGGTCGCCCCCGACCACCTGACCGTCACCTCCGGGGCTGGCGGCGGCGACCAGGTCGAGGCGACCTTCCAGACCGTGTCCGAGCTGCGCGCCCGCTTCGACGTGCCGGTTGCCCCGCACATCACCGCGGCCGCCCTGGCCCGCGACCAGGTGGTGCCGCTGGCCGAGCGCTACGCGGCGCTGGGCATCGACCGGGTGGTGGCGCTGCGCGGCGATTCCGCCGACGGCGTCGGCAAGGCCTACCGGCCGCGCCCGGACGGCCATGCCTATGCCGCCGAGCTGATCCGCAGCCTGTCCTCGGCCGGCCGGTTCGCGATCGCCGCCGGCTGCTATCCCGAGACCCATCCCGAGGCCGCCGACGCCGCCACCGACCTGCGCCACCTGGCCGCCAAGGTCGAGGCCGGCGCCACCCAGCTGATCACCCAGTACTGCTTCGACACCGACCGGGTCCTGCGCTTCCGCGACGCCTGCCAGGCCGCCGGGATCACCGTGCCGATCGTGCCGGGCGTGATGCCGATCCATTCCTTTGCCCAGATCCGCCGTTTCAGCTCCATGTGCGGCGCCTCGATCCCGGCCTGGCTGGCGGAACTGTTCCACGGCCTGGACGACCAGCCCGACCTGGCCCGGATGGTCGCCACCACGGTCGCCGCCGAGCAGTGCCGCCGGCTGGTCGCCGAGGGGTTCGACGCGCTGCATCTCTACGCGCTGAACCGCGCTGACCTGACGCTCGCGGTCTGCCGCCTGCTCGGCCGCTGCAACCTCCATCTGGTCCCGCCGTCCATGGCCGCCGCCGCCTGACCCAGGGGGACCGGGCGGGACCGGCGTCCATGCCGGAGCGGATCGCCCATCTCGCCTTGCTGGTCCCGGACTACGACCAGGCGCTGGCCTTCTTCCGGCAGATCGGCTTCGAGTGCCGCGAGGACACTCACCTTGGCGACGACAAGCGCTGGGTCCGCATCGCCCCGCCCGGTGCCGAGACCGAGATCCTCCTGGCCCGCGCGGTCGGGGACCGGCAGGAAGCGGCGATCGGCGCCCAGGGCGGCGGCCGCGTCTGGCTGTTCCTGGAAACCGACGATTTCGAGGCGGATCTGGCGCGGCTCCGGGCGGCTGGCGCCCGCATCGAGGAAGACCCGCGCGACGAGGACTATGGCCGGGTCGTGGTCTGGTCCGACCCGTTCGGCAACCGCTGGGACCTGATCCAGCACCGCTGCCCCGACACTCCTTGACCTCCCGTCCCTCCCCCGGAACGCGGCGCAAAAAAAGTGGCCGGGTCCGAAGACCCGGCCGAGTAGATCAGGGAGGCTAAATGCCCGGAAAACGGACCGAAGCCCGCCGGCCCGATCAGATCGGACCTGCCGCCAGGAGAGCTGCGCTCGACCCTGCCGGCCTGCGAGGCGTCCCGGACGGCCGCCTTGCTGCAATGCGATATATGGTGCCTGCGGGTCTTTTCAACATGCACAGGACGGTTATCTGCCATGCGCCAGCTGGGCGTCCGCCCGCGCCGGCGCTACCCTCCGGGCATGGCCAGGAAAGGTCGCCGCTTCATGCCACGCCGGATCATCGACCTGTCGGTGCCCCTGGAGAACGACGTCGCCGCCGATCCTCCGGGCTACGAGCCGCGCATCGACTATCTGGACCACCGCCAGACCGCCGCGGATGTCGTCCGGTTCTTCCCGGGCCTGCGCGAGGACGAGCTGCCCGATGGCGAGGGCTGGGCGCTGGAATGGATCCGCCTCTCCACCCACAACGCCACCCATCTGGACGCGCCCTATCACTTCGCCTCGACCATGGATGGCGGCAGGCGCGCGATCACCATCGACGAGGTGCCGCTGGACTGGTGCTTCCAGCCGGGCGTGAAGCTCGACTTCCGCCACCTGCCCGACGGGCACGTGGTCGGCGCCGCGGAAGTGGCGGCGGAACTGGAGCGGATCGGCCACCGCCTGGCCCCGCTGGAGATCGTGGTGGTCAACACCCGCGCCGGCGCCGCCTATGGCAGCCCGGACTATGTCGCGGCCGGCTGCGGCATGGGCCGCGAGGCCACCCTGTTCCTGCTGGAACAGGGGGTGCGGGTGACCGGCACCGACGGCTGGAGCTGGGACGCGCCGTTCGTGCACACCAAGCAGCGCTACCAGGAGACCGGCGACGCCGGCCTGATCTGGGAGGGCCACAAGGCCGGGCGGGAGATCGGCTACTGCCACCTGGAGAAGCTGCACAACCTGGAGGCGCTGCCCGCCACCGGCTTTGTGGTGAGCTGCTTCCCGGTCAAGATCCGCGCCGCCTCGGCCGGCTGGACCCGGGCCGTGGCGATCCTCGACTGAGCCGGCTCAGGACGCCGTCACCTCCACCGTGCTCCGCCCTCCCCCCTGGGGCAGCACCTGGACCTTGACCGCGATCCGCTCCTTCAGCTCCTCGACATGGCTGATCACCGCGACCCGGCGCCCGGTCGCCTGGAGGCGCTCCAGGACCGAGACCGCCAGGCTCAGGCTGTTGGCGTCCAGCGCGCCAAAGCCCTCGTCGATGAACAGGCTCTCCACCTGGATGCCGTGGCCGGACGACAGGCTGGCCAGGCCCAGCGCCAGGGCCAGGCTGACCAGGAAGCGCTCGCCGCCCGACAGGCTGTGCACGCCGCGCACCTCGTCGGCCATGTAGCGGTCGACCACCTGCAGCACCAGGTCCCCGCCCGGCGCCCGCTCCAGCTCGTAGCGCGGGTTCAGTTCGGCCAGGTGCCGGTTGGCGAGATGCAGGAGCTGGACCAGGGTCAGGTTCTGGGCATAGCGGCGGAACCTCGTGCCGTCCGCCGAGCCGATCAGGTCGGCCAGGCGCAGCCAGACATCGGCCTCGGCCCGACGCGCCTCGATCTGCGCCAGAAGATCGGCCTGCTCGGCCCGGACCCGCCGGTCGCGCTCCAGTTCCGCCCGGTGCGCATGGTAGGCGCTCTCGGCCGAGCCGCGCCTGGCCTCCAGCAGGACCGTGGCTTCCTCGACCTCCTCGGCGTTCCAGGCGGGCGGCTCGGAGCGCTCATGCTCGGCCAGCGCGTCCGCCCGCTCGGACAGCGCCATCTGGCAACCCTCCAGCGTGCGCCTGGCCGCCTCCAGCCGCGCCCGCTCGTCCGCCAGCCAGCCCTCGCCTTTGGCCAGCGCCGCCTGCACCTGGTCGCGGCCAAGCCCGCGCGCGGCGAGTGCTGCCTCCAGCCTGGCCTCAGCGGTCGTGCAGGCCGAGCGCGCCGCCTCCAGGGCGCGTCCGGCCTGGCTCTCTGCCTCGGCGCACGTGGCGCGGACCTGCACCGCCTGGCTCGCCTGCGCCGCGGCCAGGCTCACCGCCTGCTCCGCCCGGGCCAGCTTCTCGTCCCGCTCCGCCTCGACCTCGGCCACCTTCCGCCCGTCAAGCAGCTGGGCCCGCGCGGCGCGGGTCGCTGCCTCATGCCGCTCCGCCCGCTCCCGCAGGCCCCCCGCCTCCGTCACCGCCTGGCGCTGGTGGACCAGCACCGCCTCGCAGGCACGAAGCTCCGCGCCGAGCTTCGCGATCTCGCCCTCCAGCTCCCGCAGCGCCAGGCTGCGCTGCCCCCATTCCAGCACCTGCTGCCGGCAGTTCTCCGCCAGGGCCGCCGGATCCTGGCGGCAGTGCTCCCGCCAGTCCGGCACCGGTCCCAGCAGGATCCCGTCCAGCCGGTCGAGCAGCAGGGTCTGGCGGTCCCGCGCGGCCTGCAGCCGTTCCTGGACCGCCCTCTCCTCCAGCAGCAGGCTCTGGCTCCGCTCGCTGTCCTGGCGCAGCCACTGGTCGACCGCCTCCTTCGCCGAGCGGCAGGCCTCCTGTTCCCCCTGGCGGGCGCGCAGCGCCTCCTCCAGCTCCTCCAGCCGTTCCAGTCCCGCGGCGGCCTCCTGGCGCAGCCGCCTGGCCGCGGCCAAGTGCGGCGCCAGGCTGTCGGCATCGCACGCGGCGGGCTCCCCCGGCGGCTCCGGCAGGGCGCCGTCCAGTGCCCGCAGGATCGGCTCCAGCTCCAGGCGCGCCGCGGCAAAGCGCGCTTCTGCCCGCTGCCGGTCGCTCGTCGCGGCCTCGGCGCGCGCAGCCCGCTCGGCCTCACCCGCGGCGATCTCCTCCAGCCGGGCCGTGGCCGCGCTGCCGAGGCGCTGCAGTTCCCCGACCGCCTCCTCCAGCTCTTGCACCCGCACCCGGTCGGCCTCCGCCAGCATCGCCAGCACCGCGTCGATCTGCACCTCGCCATGCTTGCGCGACCCGCAGACCGGGCAGGGCTGGCCCGGCACCAGCAGGGTGCGCAGATGCTCGGCCTGCTGCCCGGCGGCGGCCTCGGACAGGTCGCGGCCGCGCCGCGCCTCGTCCAGCCGCGCCTTGGCGACCGGCAGCTCCGCCTGCGCCTTGCCCAGCTCCGCCTGCGCCTTGTCCGCGCGCCCGGCATCGCGCGCAGCGCTGGCCTGGAGCTGCGCCAGCGCCTCGTCGGCACGGCGCACCCCCTGCCCGGCCTCGGCCAGCGCCTCCAGCTGGTGGACCGCGCTACCCGCCTGCTCCAGCCGCGCCTGCACCCGGGCACGGTCGATCTCCCTGGCCTGCGCGCGCGCGGCCTGGATCTCCCGGCCCAGCGCTAGGGCCTGGTTCTCCAGAAGCCGCGCCTCGTCCTCTTTATGGGCGCGTTCCGCCGCCCGGGCCGCGCTCGCCTCCTGCCCGGCCAGCGCCTGGCCGGCCAGCTTGGCGATGCCTGCCTCCAGCCCGGCCGCCGTCTCCAGGTCGCGCAGCACCTCGTCCAGGCGCGGCGCCAGGAGCGCCAGCGCGCCGTGCTGCTCCAGCCAGGCCTGGTGCTCGTCGCGCCGGGCTGCCGCCTCGCCTTCAGCAGCCCGGATCCTTTCCGCCTCCGCCTCGCCGGCCCCGAGCGCGTCCTGGCGCCGACAATGCTCCGCGGTGGCCTCGGCCGTCTCGGCCAGCGCCGCCGCCAGCTGCTGGTCCAGGCCCAGCGCTTGCTGCAGCAAGGGTGCCAACCGCTGGGCCTCGGTGCGCCGCTCCGCCAGCTCCCGCTCCGCCTGCCCGCGCGCGGCATTGGCCGCCGCCTCGCCGGCAGCGGCGGTCCGGGCGGCCTGTCCAGCCGCCTCCATGGCCTCCTGCCGTTCCCGCAGCTCGGCAGCGCAGCGCCCGGCATCGTCCCATTCCGCCCGCAGCGCGAAGGCGCGCTCGCCGGCCTCCAGCTCCGCCCGGGCCGGGGCCAGGGCCTCGTCCGCCTGGACGGCGGCGCGCAGCGCTTCCTCGGCCTCGGCCACCCGGGCCTTCAGCCGGGCACAGGCTCCGTGCCAGGCCGAGGCCTTGGACAGCTCGCTCCGCTCCCGGTCGAGCGCCGCCAGCGCGGCGGCGGCCTCCTGCTCGGCCGCCTCCAGTGCTATGCGCGCGTCCGGCTCCAGCGGCCGGATCTCCGCACCCCGGTCCTCCAGCAGCTTGATCGCCTGCTGCTCCGCCTTCCTGCGCTCGAACGCCGCCCTGGACAGCTCGGCATAGATCTGGGTGCCGGTGATCCGCTCCAGGAGCTCAGCGCGCGACTTGGCGTCCGCCTTGATGAAGGTGTCGAAATCGCCCTGGGCCAGCAGCACCGAGCGGCGGAACTGCTGGAAGCTCAGCCCGACCCGCCTGGCGATCTCGGCCAGCGTGTCGGTCTTCTTGTCGCCGATCGGCTGGCCGGTCTGCAGATCGGTCAGGGTGACGGTCTGCTGCTGAAGCTTGCCGTCCGCCTTGCCGCGCGCGCGGCGCACCTGCCAGCGCGCCCGGTAGGAGCGCCGGTCCTGGCCCACGAAATCGACCTCGGCAAAGCCCTCGGCAGCACCGTGGCGCAGGACATTGCGCACGTCGTTGTAGGCCTGCGCCCCGGCCTCGTCGCCGCCCGCCTGGCCGATCCTTGCCTGCTTGTCGGCATGGTCGAAGCGCGGCAGCTCGTCGAACAGCGCCAGGCACATCGCGTCCAAGAGGGTCGACTTGCCGGCCCCGGTCGGCCCGGCGATCGCCAGGATCCCGGCGGTGCGGATCGGCTCCGCCTCGAAGTCGACCTCGAAGGGCTGGGCGAGGCTGGCGAGGTTCTGGCCCCGGATCGCCTGGATCCTCATGGCGCCGCCTCCCGGCCTTCGGCATCGCGCACGTCGCTCAAAAGCTGGCGGAACGCCTGCAACAGGTCCTCGGCCGGCGGGTGGCCGCCATGCTCCTGGGCATGCATCCGCTGGAACACCTCGATTTCGGCCAGCTCGGCCAGTTCCGCCGGAACGACCTGCCCGCCGCCCGGCGCTGCCGCCGCGACCTCGCGCGCCACCCGCACCAGGCGCACCGGCTTGCCGTCCAGCGCCTGCTCGATCCGGCGGCGCAGATCCGGCTCCGGCCCGTCCAGCCTTACCGCGACCTCCAGGAACGCCCGGCGCTCCGGCCCCGGATCCTCCAGCGAAAGTTCCCGCAGCGCCGCCTCCACCTGGTCCAGCGGCACCGCACCGGTCCGCGGCACCCGCAGGAACGGCACGGTGCGCGGCGCCTGCACCGTCTCGATCCGCGCCTCCCCTCCGCCGTCCAGGTCGACCACCACAATCCCGTGGCGATAGTCCCGCTCGGTCACCGAAAGGGGAAAGGGCGAGCCGGCATAGCGGATCGCGGTCGGCCCCTTGATCTGCTGCGGCCGGTGCAGATGGCCCAGCGCCACATAGGCGGCATGGGCCGGATACACCGAAGCCGGCACCACCTCCGCCCCGCCGATCAGCACCCGCCGCTCGCTCAGGTCGGAGACCTCGCCGCCGGACACATGCAGATGCCCGGTCACCACCAGCGGCAGGTCGCCGCGCATCGCGTCGGCCGCCGCCACCGCCTGGCGGTGCAGTTCCGCCACCGGCCCGTCGCCGCCGACGTCATCGGGCAGGTCGCCTGGCCGCAGGTAGGGGATCGCCGCGCACACCGCCCGGATCGCACCACCCCGGTCGCGCAGCGGCACGGCCAGCCGCGCCGGGTCCGGCCGGCCGCCGGTGCGCGGCACCGAGCCCATGATCGCCACCCGCTGCGCGTCCAGGAGATCCGCCGGCAGTTCCAGCCGGCTGGGCGAATCGTGGTTGCCGCCGGTCAGGAGCAGCTGCAGCCCCGGCACCTTGTCGAGGACACGCGCCACGAACCGGTAGAAGCGCCGCTGCGCCGCGGTGGAGGGATTCACCGAATCATAGATGTCGCCGGTCACCAGCAGGACATCGGCGCCCAGCACTTCGACCTGGTCCAGCAGCCAGTCGAGGAAGGCGTCGTGCTCCAGCCCCCGGTCGAAGCCCAGGATCTCGTGGCCGAGATGCCAGTCGGAAGTGTGGATCAGGCGCATGGGCGGCTCGCGGGGATCGGCATCGGCGGCTTGTTGGGCAGGGCGGCAGGGGGCGGTGCCCGTATGTACCGGACCGGCATGAAAAAAGGGAGGCACGCGGCGCGTGCCTCCCTTCTCAAGGCCTTGTGTCGCGGCTCAGTCGGCCGCGGTGAACGCCAGGATCGCCTCGTTGACCTCGGGCGCCTTCTCCATGTGGATCAGGTGGCCGGCCTCGTCGAAGCGGGTGACCTTGACCGAGCCCGGCAGGCCGTCGGCATGCTTGGCCGGGACGATCTGATCCTGGTTGCCCCAGATCACCTGCACCGGGACCTTGGCGTCGCCCAGCTGGTCGCGCATCTGCAGCTGCTGGCTGCCGCCGGCAAAGATCGTGTCGCGGATCTTCTTCAGCGCCGCGTCGACCCCGTCCAGGCGCTTGAACTTCAGGACGTCCTCGACCATGTCGCCGGTCACCATCTCGGGCTTGGCGACCAGCATCTGCAGGATCGGCTCCAGCTTCTTGCGGCGCGACATCTCGATGAAGCCGTTGATGTACTCCATGGAGATGTCGGAACCCAGGCCGGCCGGGGCCAGCAGGGTCGCCGAGGCCACCCGGTCGGGATGGTTCAGCGCCAGGTAGAGGCTGACGGCGCCGCCCATGGAATGGCCGACCAGATGGGCCTTGGTGGCGCTCTTGGCGTCCAGGAAGCCCAGCACGGTCTTGGCCATCGAGGCGATATCGGCCTCGCCCACCTCCTTGGTCGAGCCGCCATGGCCCGGCAGGTCGATGGCGTAGGTGGTGTGCTTCTCGGCCAGCGGCGGCTGGTTGAACAGGAAGTTGTTCAGGTCACCACCATAGCCGTGGATCATCACCACCGGCGCGCCTGCTCCCTCGCCCATGGCGAGGAAGCGGATGCGCTGGCCGCCGACCTCGACCGTCTCCGGCTCCGGGCCGGTCTCGGTCACCGCCGCGGCCAGCTGCTCGGCGAACTTGGTCTGGAAGTCGTCGACGAAGGTGGCGATCTCGTCGTCGCTCACCGAGGCGTCCGCGACCACGCCCAAAAGCGCGCCCACCGGCACGGTCTCGCCGCCGGTCACCAGGATCTTGCGCAGCTTGCCGCCGATCGGGCTCTCGAAGGCGTTGGCGATCTTCGACGTCTCGATGTCGGCGATCTCCTGGCCCTTCTTGATCTCGGCACCCTCTTCCACGTGCCAGGCGGCCAGCATTCCTTCCTGCATCGCGAGGCCCCATTTGGGCATCACGATCGTCTGGATTTCTGCCATCAGTGCGACTTCCCCGTCACCGCGCGCACGGCGGCTTCGATCTTGTCCATGCTCGGAATGTAGAGGTCCTCGAGTGCTGCCGAGAACGGCACCGGCGCGTGCGGCGCGGTGACCATCTTGATCGGCGCCTTCAGCTTGTCGAACGCCTCCTGGCAGATCAGCGCGGAGACGTCGGTGGCCATGTTGCAGCGCGGATGCGCCTCGTCGACCACGACCACCCGGCCGGTCTCGGCGGCGGTCTCCAGGATCGTCTCGGTGTCGAGCGGCGAGGTGGTGCGCGGGTCGACCACCGTGCAGGAGATCCCCTCCTTGCTCAGCTTGTCGGCCACGTCGTTGGCGAAGTTCACCATCCGGCCGAACGCGATGATGGTGGCGTCGTCGCCCTCGCGGGTGACGTTGGCCTGGCCGAACGGGATGGCGTAGGCCTCGTCGGGCACCTCGCCTTCCATGTCGTACATCGCCTTGTGCTCGAAGAAGATGACCGGGTCGTCGTCGCGGATCGCCTGGATCATCAGCCCCTTGGCTTCATAGGGGTTGGAGGGGAGCGCCACCTTCAGCCCGGGGATGTGGGTGAAGATGTTGTAGAGGCACTGGCTGTGCTGCGAGGCGGCGCGGAAGCCGGCGCCGTACATGGTGCGGATCACCACCGGCGTGGTGGCCTTGCCGCCGAACATGTACTTGAACTTCGCCGCCTGGTTGAAGATCTGGTCGAAACAGACCCCCATGAAGTCGACGAACATCAAATCGGCGACCGGACGCAGGCCGGTCGCGGCAGCACCCACCGCGGCGCCGATGAAGCCGCTCTCGGTGATCGGCGTGTCGATCACCCGCTCGCGGCCGAACTGCGGAAGCAGGCCCTTGGTCACGCCGAGCGGGCCGCCCCAGGCGTCCTGCTCGCCGGCGGCGCCCGCACCGCCGGCGACGTCCTCGCCCATCACGATCACCCGGTGGTCGCGCTCCATCTCCTGACGGAGCGCCTCGCTGATCGCCTGCCGATAGCTCTTCTTGGCCATGGTTCTGTATCGCTCAGTAGGAGATGTAGACGTCGGTGAGCAGGTCGGCCTCGGTCGGCTGCGGCGCCGCCTTCGCCTCGACCACGCACTGGGCGATGCGGTCCTTGGTCTTGCGCTCGATCTCGTCCAGGTCGCCGCTCTCCAGCAGGCCCGCCTCGGTGACCCGGCGGCGAAACAGCATCAGCGGGTCCTTCTCGGCGCGGTACTTGGAGACCTCGTCGCCCGGGCGATAGGTCATCGCGTCGCCCTCGAAATGGCCGTAGTAGCGCAGCACCCGGCTGTGGATCAGCGAGGGGCCGCCACCGGCGCGGGCGCGCTCGACCGCCTCGCGGGCAGCCTCCCAGACCGCGAAGAAGTCGCTGCCGTCGACCTCGACCGAGGGGATGTCGAAGCCCTTGCCGCGGTTCACCTGGCTGCCGGCGACCGAGTACTTGGACGAGGTCGCCTCGGCGTAGCCGTTGTCCTCGACCACGAAGATCGCGGGCAGGTTCAGGACCTTGGCCAGGTTGTAGCTCTCGAACACGGTGCCCTGGTTGGACGCGCCGTCGCCGACGAAGGCCACCGCCACGCCGCCGGTCTTGAGGGTCTTGGCGGTGAGCGCCGCGCCGCAGATCAGGGGCGGGCCGCCGCCGACGATGCCGTTGGCGCCCATCATGCCCTTGGACAGGTCGGCGATGTGCATCGAGCCGCCCTTGCCGCCGCAAAGGCCGTCCTTCTTGCCGAAGATCTCCAGCATCATGGCGTGCTCGTCGCAGTCCTTGGCCAGGCAGTGGCCGTGGCCGCGATGCGTCGACGCGATGTAGTCGTCGTCGTTCAGATGCATGCAGATGCCGACGCCCGAGGCTTCCTCGCCGGCATAGAGATGAACGAAGCCCGGGATGCCGCCGGCCGAGAACTCCTCGTGCACGGCTTCTTCGAACTCGCGGATCATCACCATGCGGCGATAAGCCTTGAGCAGGTCCTCGCGACTCAACTGCACTTCTTGCCTCCCTGTCGCCTTTTCCGGCGAACCGTTTCACGACCGCTCTGCGTGCTTGAGCGTGACGTGGACGAACCCGGACGATCGCCGCCGGTCCGTTCCCCCCTGTCCATGTTGTGGACGGTCAGAACAGAGCCACGCCGTCGTCTTTCCCGAACAGGTGCCATCGGCTCCGGTCCAGGGTCAAGTGGCATGGCTCGTCCATGCGGCCCTCGAAATCCGGGCGGGTCTTCACCAGCACCTTGTCCTCGCCGAGCCGCACGTCGACCAGCATGTCGCCGCCGATCGGCTCGGTCACCAGGATGGTGCCGCCGAAGGAATCGGCCGACCCGCCCGTGGCGATCGCGACCTGGTCCGGGCGGATGCCCATGCGGATCTCGGCCTGGCGGTAGTGCTGCCGGACGATCGCCTCCTGCTCGGGCAAGAGCGGCAGGGCGAAGCTCGGATGGACGAACTGCAGCCGCCCGTCCTGCTCCACCAGCCGGCCGTCCAGGAAGTTGATCGGCGGCTCACCCACAAACCCCGCCACCCAGGCATTGACCGGATGGTCGTAGATCTGCCGGGGCGTGCCCAGCTGCTGGAGCACCCCGTCGTTCATCACCGCGATCCGGTCGGCCATCGACAGCGCTTCCAGCTGGTCGTGGGTGACGTAGATCATGGTGGTGCCGAGCCGGCGCTGCATCAGCTTCAGCTCGCCGCGCATGTGCGCGCGCAGCTTGGCGTCCAGGTGCGCGATCGGCTCGTCGAACAGGAACAGGGCCGGCTCGCGCACGATCGCCCGCCCGATCGCGGTGCGCTGCTTCTGCCCGCCGGACAGTTCGCCCGGCCGGCGGTCGAGCAGGTGGCCGATCTCCAGGGTGGCGGCCGCCTTCTTGACCCGCTCCTCGATCACCCGGCGCTCCACCCCGCGCAGCTTGAGCGGGTTGGCCATGTTGTCGAACACGGTCTTGTGCGGGTAGAGCGCGTAGTTCTCGAACACCATGGCGATGTCGCGGTCGCGCGGCGGCAGGTCGTTGACCCGCTTCGCCCCGAACCGGATCTCGCCGGCGCTGATATGCTCCAGCCCCGCCAGCATCCGCAGGGTCGAGGACTTGCCGCAGCCGGACGGGCCCAGCACCGCGACGAACTCGCCGTCGGCGACCTCCAGGTGCAGTTCCTTCACCGCCGCGGTGGAGCCGTAATACTTCCAGACCTTGTCGACACTCACCGAGGCCATGGGGACATCCTCATGCTCGCACCGCTCTTCTTTTGATAAGTAGGGGAGGTCATTCGCGCACGGCCCCCATGGTGAGGCCGGTGACCAGGTAGCGCCGGATCAGGAGGCCCAGGAGCATCATCGGCAGGGTGGTGACCACGCCCGCGGCCATGATGCTGCCCCACTGGATGTTCTGCGGCTGCACCAGTTCCTTGGTGGCGACCGGCAGGGTCTTCGCGCCGCCCGAGCCGATGATCGAGGCGAACAGGAAGTCGTTCCAGGCGAACAGCACGCACAACACCAGGAACGCGCCGATCCCGGGGGCCACCAGCGGCAGGATCGAGCGGAACGCCTGCATCCTTGTGGCGCCGTCCACCATCTGCGCTTCCTCGATGGCGTAGGGCACGTTGTCGAAGAAGCCTTTGAGGATCCAGATCGCGAACGGCAGGTTGAAAGTGGTGTAGGCCAGGATCAGGCCCCACAGCGAGCCCACCAGTTCCAGCGAGCGGAAGATCGCGTAGAGCGGCACCATCACCGCCACCACCGGCGCCATGCGCGTGCTGATGATCCAGAAGAACAGGTCGTTCTTGCCGCGGAACTCGGTGCGCGAGAGCGCGTAGGCGCAGGTCGCGCCCAGCACCACCGACACCAGCGCCGAGCCCAGCGCGGCCAGCACGCTGTTCATGAAGTAGACGCCGAAGTTCAGGTTCACGAACAGGTTGGCGTAATGCTTGAACGTCGGCGCGAAGTCGAAGAACAGCGCGATGCCGCTCCAGTCGCCCACGGCCGGGATCCGGAACGCCTCCAGCAGGTCCTTCAGGGACGACACGAACATCACGAAGATCGGCAGGATCGTCCAGATCAGGTACAGGACGAGAAAGGCCACCACCGCCACGCCAGCGACCCGCCGCGCCGGCGACTGGTACTCGACCACATCCTTGGAAGCCATGGCTCAGCCCTCCGTCCGGCCGACATTGCGCGCGGCGGGACTGTCGAAGATCTTCACCAGGATCATGCCCAGGATGATCGTCACCACCAGCAGGGTCAGCGCGATCGCCGCACCGCGGCCGAGCTTGAAGTACTGGAACGAGACGTCGAACAGGTAGACCGGCAGGATGTTGGTGGCGTCCGCCGGGCCGCCGCCGGTCAGGATCAGCACCGAGTCGATGAAGCGGAAATTGTCCATGAAGCGCAGCAGGATGCCGATCAGCAGGAACGGATAGAGATTGGGCAGGATCACCTGGAAGAAGTTGCGGATCTCCCCTGCCCCGTCGACCATGTTGGCTTCCAGCTGGTCGCGCGGCACCCGCTTGAGGCCGGCCAGGGTGATCAGGATGATCAGCGGCGTCCACTGCCAGACGTCGACCAGCACCAGGCCGATCATCGCGGTGTCCGGCGAGCCCAGGATCGAGGTCTCGCCCAGCAGGCCCACGCTCTGCATGAACCAGTGGTACCAGCCGAACGTGCCGTTATAGAGGTAGTACCAGACCAGGCCGGCGATCGCCGGGGCCATCATCATCGGCATCAGGAAGACCGTGACCAGGATCTTCTCGTAGCGCGACCGGTTGAGCAGCACTGCGATCAGCACGCCCAGGAGCACCTCGAAGAACAGGCACATGGCGCTGTACTGGATCAGCAGCCACCAGCCGTTGGAGAACTTGGTGTCGCGGGTGAACAGCCGCTCGAAGTTCTTCAGCCCGATCCATTTGTCGCCCGCCATGATGTCGACATCGTGCAGGCTCATCCAGATCAGCCAGAAGAACGGATAGAGCGAGATCGCCGCCAGCGTGATGATCGCCGGGGCCATCATGTAGAAATAGTAGCGGCGCGACGGCTCGGGGTTGCGGGCGGCCGGCTCGGCTTCCAGCACGGTGACGCCGTCGCGGGTGACGAAGCCGGGCATGATGCCGACCGGGTTGATGCCGCCCGGCCCGCCGCCACGCAGCGCCTCGCCGCCGGAAAAGACTTGGGTGGCCATGCCGGTGCTCCAGGCGCGCCTGCCGGCCCAACGCGGCCGGCAGGCGCTGCCGATGCTCAGATGTCGTTCAGATCGTCGACTTGATCGCGGATCGCCTCGCAGGCTTCCGCGGGCTCGGTCTGGCCGGAGATGCATTTCTGCACCTCGGTCAGGATGATCTGGTAGTACTCGTTCGCTTCCGGGATCTTCGGCCCCAGCACGAAGTGCGGGTCCCGGATGCCGTAGTCATAGACCGCGTCGAAGGTCAGCGCGTTCGGCATGTCGGTCGGACGCTGGCGCGCCTCCTTCACGCCCGGCATGTCCATCACCGCCTTGCGGGTCGGCGTGCCGCCCACGCCCTTGAGCACGTTGTACTGGGTGTTCTTCGAGGTCGACCAGATCGCGAACAGATAGGCGGCGCGCTTCAGGTCGTCGGAGGCGTTGTTGTTGATGCCGATGCCGCCGATGCCGCAATTGGTGCCGTTGACCGCCTCGCCACCGTTCTTGATCCAGCTGGCCTCGCCCTTCGGGCAGGCGGCGTAGGCGGTCTTGCCACCGGCCGCACGGCTGGTGTTCTCGTCCTCGATCGACGCCGCGAACTCGTGGTACTGGACCTGCATCGCGATCTGGCCGGCCTGGTAGACCGTGTTCAGCTGCAGGGTGTCGTTGGCGAGGTTGTCCGGATGGGCGACGTCCGCCAGTTCCTTCCACTTCTCCATCAGGAACACCGAGCTCTCGTCGCCCCAGTTGGTGGGACCCGGCTCCTTGGAGCCCAGCTTGTCGTCGATGTTGAACTCGGTCCAGCGGCCGTGCGCGAACATCAGGCGCTGGATGTCGAGCTGGGCGGTCCAGGCGAACGAGCCCTGGTGCTGGGCATAGCCGTAGGGCACGTCCTGGCCGGAGGCGCGCAGCTTCTTGAAGAAGTCGGCGAAGTCGTAGACGTTCTTCCAGGTGGTGTCGTTGGTGAACTCCATCCGGTAGCCGTACTCCTTCTCGAAGTCCGGGCTGTGCTGTTCGAACAGGTCCTGCCGGTAGAAGGTGCAGGCCACCGCCGAATCGTAGGGGAAGGCGATCAGGCGGTCGCGGGTGTACATGGTCCCGCAGGCATCGAGGAAGTTCTCGAACCAGGCGTCCGCCCCCATCCCGTCCGGATCCTGGGGCAGGGTGTCGTCGTTGACGAAGTCGTTCAGGTTCGCGAAGTAGTCGGCGAACGGCGCGCCGATCGGCTTGTCCTGCACATAGTTCAGGTGGAAGTCGGCCTGGCCGCTGCGCAGGTCGATGCCGACCTTCTGCTGCACCACCGGCAAATCGTCGGTGAGAATTTCCACCTCGATGCCGGTCAGGTCGTAGAACGGCTTCAGGTTCTCGCGGATCGCGAAGGACGGCGGCGTGTTCTCGCTCATGAACACGAGCTTGGTGCCGGAATACTGCTTCCACTTGCCGTCGTCGGACGAGGCGGCCTGCACCGGGCTGCGCGTCACCACCGAGCTCAGCCCGACCGCGATCGAGCCGGCGCCGAGCGCGGTCGCGACCCCGCCGCCCAGTTCCAGGAACCGGCGCCGCGGGATCCTCTTATAGATGGCATTCTTCGGAACATAGAACATCGAGCAGCCTCCCCTGTCGTCGTGATCGACGGTCCAAGTCGAAGCACACGTCCGTTTTTCCGGACATGCCCAAGCTCACCGCCGTTTGCAGCCGGGCTGTTCCGCCCGTATTGCCCTGATCATCGGTCTGTTTTGTGTAGACCGTTTTATCATTCGTAAGAAAAGCTAACGGCATCGTTCAGGGGCCGTCAAGCGCCACCCCTTCCCGCTCAGCCCTTGACCGCCCCCAGCGTCAATCCGCGCACGATATAGCGCTGCGCGATCAGCGCAATCAGGACCGGCGGGATCACCGCCACCATCGCGCGCACGCCCATGAACCAGAACTGCACCCCCCGTGTATCGACAGCACCTGCGATGTGCACCGGGATGGTGATCACGTTCTGGCTGCTGATCGCCACCGCGAACAGGAACTCGTTCCAGCTGAACGCGAAGATGATCAGGCCGGTCGCCGCCATGGTGGGGGCCGCCAGCGGCAGCGCCACCCGCCAGAAGGCCACCCAGTAGTTCGCCCCGTCCACCAGCGCCGATTCCTCCAGCTCCACGGGGAGCTCCAGGAAGGTCTGGCGCAGGATCACCACCACGAACGGCAGGATGAAGGTGGCGTTGATCAGGATCAGCGCCAGGTGGGTGTCCAGCAGGTTCAGGCTGCGCATGATCAGGTAGAACGGGATCACGGTCGCCACCGGCGGCAGGATGCGCTGCGACAGAAACCAGATGGTGATGTCCTGGTTCTTCCAGGTCCGGAACTGGAAGCGCGCGATGGCGTAGGCGGCGGGCGTGCCCAGCACCAGCGCCAGGATCGCCGCCGAGACCGAGATCACCGTGCTGTTGTAGAGCGCCCTGGTGGTCTCCGGCGTGCCGACCTGGTCCAGCCAGTTCTCGAGCGTCGGGTCGAAGTTCACCCAGGGGATGCCGAACCCGGCCACGGTGAAGGTGTCGGCCGGGTTGCGCAGCGACTGGGAGAACGACCAGTAGATCGGAAACAGGAAGGCCATCGTCACCGCGATCGCGATGATCGAGAAGATGGCCCAGCGCAGCTGGGCTGCGGCACCGCGTTCACCCATAGTTCTGACGCAGCCTCCGGAAGAAGAACAGCACGATCACCATGACCACCGCGAGCAGCCCGTAGGCCATGGCGCTGGCGTAGCCCAGATCGAAGAACCGGAGCCCGGTGCGGAACGCCAGGAACGAGTAGGACTGCGTGGCGACGCCCGGCCCCCCGCCGGTCAGCGCGAACGGGATGTCGAACAGCTTCACCGCCTCGGCGATGCGCAGGAGCAGCACGATGATGATGGTCGGCTGCAGGAGCGGCAGCAGCACCTTGGTCAGGATGTCGACCGCGGAGGCGCCGTCGATCCGGGCGGCCTCCAGCAATTCGTCGGGCACGCCCTGCAGGGCTGCCAGGAACACCAGGAAGCAGAACGGCGTCCATTGCCAGATGTCGACCACCGCCACCGAGAACAGCGCCCAGCCGGGATCGGACAGCCAGGGGATCCCGGTGAAGGAGAGCGGCCCGCCCTCCTCGTAGAAGATCGTGAAGAAGGAATAGCCCATCGCGATCGGGGTCGCGAAGATCGGCAGGATCATGATCGCGCGCAGGGCCGAGCGGCCCATGATCGGCCGGTTGAACAGCAAGGCTATCATGAAGCCCAGGCCCAGCTCGATCGGCACCGCGATGAACACGAACACCGAGGTGACCTGGATCGCCTCGCGGACCTGCGGGTCGGAGAACAGCCGGGTGAAGTTGCTCCAGCCGACGAACTCGGTGGTGGTGACCGAGTTGCGGATCACCACGTTGCGGGTGCGCGGCTCGCCCTTGGAGTTGAGGACCGGCTCGCCGGCCTCGTTGAGCACGGGTTCCTTGACCCGCTCGACCTGCATGGTCTGCTCGATCTTGTTGAAGGCGATGAAGAGCGAATAGCCCAAGGGGAAAATCGTGAACAGCAGCACCCACACGACGGCGGGTGCGAGGAACAGGAACCGTACCCGGCTCGTCCAGCGCATGCGTCCGCTCCAGTCGTCCAAACGAACCTGACCGTCCCGCCGGGCCCGGCTGGGTCCCGGCGGGGTCGAGGGGCGTGGATCAGTCCTGGTAGCCGATCGCGGCCTTGTAGTCGGCCAGCTGCTTGTCGCGGCCGATCCGGTCGGTCACCTGCTCCCAGGCCGCCGCGGTGTCGTCCAGCGCCTGCTGGGCGGACTTCGAGCCGGACATGGTGGAGGACAGGTTCTTGTCGAGGATGTCCCAGTACTCGAAGGTGCCGGGAATGCGCAGGTAGGGCAGGCTCACCGGCGCGTAGAAGGTCTCGTGGTAGGCATGGGTGTAGGCCTTGGCGTCCTCGGCGTCCCAGCCGGCCTTCTCGTAGTCCTCGACGCTGGCGGTGCCGCCGTCCTCGGGCAGGAACTGGTAGCTGAAGCCCGGGTCGACGCCGTCCCAGCCATACATCGCCATCATCTTGCTGACCGGCGGCATCGCCATCAGCGCCAGCAGCGAATAGGTCGCCTCGGGATTGGCGGAGAAGTTGGAGATGATGCCGTGCCAGGAGCCGCCGGTGGTGTTGCCGATCGGCTGCGGGTTGTCGGTCTGGACGAACTCCTTCTTCTCCATGTCGTAATATTCGTTGGACGACGGGATCATCGCCGACGCGCAGTCGCCCTTGACCTTGGAGCGGGTCTCGTCCTGGCAGAGCGCGCCCAGGTCACCCCAGGAATAGGCGAACACCGCCTTGCCGCGCAGGAAATAGTCCCAGGCCTCGCCGAGCGACCAGCCGACCTGGGCGGCCGGGCCGGTCTTGTGCAGCTCCTGCAGGAACTCCAGCGCCTTGACGTGACCCGGCATGTTGATCAGCGGGGTCATGTCGGTCGGGTCGAACCAGTACACGTTGTGGTAGCGGTCCAGCTTCTCGCCGGGCGTCATCGCGAACGAGGCCGAGAGCGTCTGGAAATGGTAGTGGCCCTGCTCGCCGACCTTGAGATGCAGCACCGCGCCGTTGTCCGGCTCGGCGTCGCTGTCGTCCCAGTTCTTGCCGTTGAAGAACTTCGCGATGTCCAGCAGCTGCTGCCAGGTCTTGGGCGGCGACGGCAGGTCGTAGCCGTACTCGGCCTTGAACGCTTCCTGGTGCTCCGGGTTCTCCAGCACGCTCTTGCGGTAGTAGAGCACCTGGCCGTCCGCGTCGTTCAGCACGCCGTAGGGCGTCTCCTGCCAGTGGTGCAGGGTCTTCAGGCTGGGCGGCATGGCGTCGTAGGACCATTGCGGGTACTCGCCCGACGCCATCAGCTCGTCGATCGGGTAGAGCAGCCCCACCGGCGCCACGTCGCCGTACCAGAACGCGCCCGCCATGAACGCGTCGTACTGGCCGGTGCCGTTGCGCAGGTCGAGCATCATCTTGGTGTAGTGCTCGCCGAACGGCAGCTCGACGATGTTCATCTTGCCGCCGGACAGTTCCTCCCAGATCGGCCGGAAGGAGAACAGCGGCCCGGAAATGCCGCCCTTGGGCCCGCCGCTGTTCACCGTGACGCTGATCTCGACGCCCTCGAACGGCTTCTCGTCGGGCCCGAAGATCGTCCCCAGCTCCTCGCGGGTGACGGTGATGACCTGGTTGTCGTATTCCGGCCCCATCTGGATGGAGACGGTGTCGTCGTCGTTCCACGTCACCTGGCCCTCGGCGGACGCCTGTCCGACCGACAGCGCAAGTAACGCCGAAGCGCCCAGAAGAACGCTGGTCATGCGCATGGGATGAACCCCCTGATCTGTAGCGGCCTGTTCTTTGGCGGCCGTCCGGGAGGCACTATGCGCAGCCATCCCAAGCTTGGCTAGGCCCGATCAGGCAGGTCCACGCTCAAAGCCGCAGATCAAGGCACCCGCCATGCCGGCCAAAGACACGCCCCCATGAAGGCAGCGTCCCGGAACAGGCGCGGCCACCTGCTGGCCGGTTCCCGGATGTAGCGGCAGCATTGGCGAGGCTTCCGGCCAGGACAAGCGAAGATGCACTACCGGCCTCGGACAATACTCGGGCAATCGGCCAGTCAATGACCCTGTCGATCCAGGCGCTTCAGGCTCGGGCCGGCTCCGCCGACATCGCGGAACCTGTTGGCAAGATCCCGACAATCCTCGGCTTGCCGGACAGCGCGATGAGCTGCCGGCGCCAGAGATGCCGCGATGTCGTCGGCGCATCGGCAATCCGCGACGTTCGCGGCGCCATGGCCGGGCGTTGCGACCAGGACCTGTTCATCGCCACCAGCCGCTTCACCCCGGACGCCCGCCGCAAAACCGCCCGCGACGGAGCGCCTCCCGTCGGACGGATCGACGGCGAGGCGCTCTGCGATCTGCTGAAGGAGCTGAGGATCGGCGTCCGCACCAGGCAGGTCGGGAACGTCACCGTGCACCCGAAGGCCTTCAGCGCGATCGGACGCGGCCCGAACCCGCCGATCACGGCTCCAGTTCGCTGTCCCAGTACAGGAAGTCGCGCCAGCTCTGGTGCAGGTAGTTGGGCGGGAACTGCCGGCCGTTGCGGCGCAGGTGGAAGGTGGTCGGCTGCTGCGGCCGGGTCATCGGGTGCATGCCGCATTCGTGCGGCATCCGGTTGCCCTTGCGCAGATTGCAGCGGGTGCAGGCGGTGGTGATGTTGTCCCAGGAGGTCCGGCCGCCCCGCGAGCGCGGGATCACGTGGTCGAAGGTCAGCTCGTGGGTGGGCGCGGTCGTGCTGCAATACTGGCAGGTGAACGAATCGCGCAGGAACAGGTTGAAGCGGGTGAACGGCGGGCGCCGCTCCTGCGGGACATATTGCTTGAGCGCCACCACGCTCGGCAGCCGCAGTTCCTGTCCGGGCGAGCGGATCACCCGGTCGTAATGGGAAAGAACCGAAACGCGGTCCAGGAACATCGCCCGCACGGTGTCCTGCCAGCTCCACACCGACAGGGGATACCAGCTGAGCGGCTGGAAGTCCGCATTGAGAACAAGCGCCGGAAAGGCCGACGCGGCGAGGTGGGCATTCTCCGCGACCGATGCGAAGCGCCTGGGGCTGAAGGTCTGCGTGGTTGCGGCACGCCCCCCTTTGGCTCGGGTTTCCTCGACTGCCTGATCTGGGTAGACCCCTCCTGCGACGGTTTCAAGGCAACCTTGCGTTGGCTGCATGACTGCAGGTCCGGATGATCCGGGCTGCCGCCCTGGACGTAGCCCGTCCAGGCCGACATTCTCCGGATCCATGACCAAGACCCGCCGCGATCTCCTCTCGGTTCTGGCCGGAGCCCCGCTCCTGCTGGCCGGTTGCGCCGGCCGGGCCGAACCGAGGCAGATCCCGTTTATGCCCTGGCATCATGTCGAAGGCGGCTTCCGCAACCCGCCGGGCAGCCCGGTGCGCGCCGGCGAGCGCGGCGAGTGGTGGGCGTTCATGTGGCGAGGCTTCTCCCGGCGCAGCCCGGTGGAACTGGAGGACGGCCATGTGCTGGACCCGGGCCAGGCGAAGGTCCGCCTCGCCGCCGCGAAGGACGGCGACCTGGTCACCTGGCTTGGCCATGCCGGCTTCTTGATGCGGCTGAACGGGCGCTGGATCGCCTGCGACCCGTTCCTGTCGGACTATGCCTCGCCGGTGGCGCCGTTCGGGCCCAAGCGCTTCTCGCCGCCCTCCCTGGCCGCGGCCGACCTGCCGCCGATCGACGTGCTGCTCCTGTCGCACAACCATTACGACCATCTGGACCTGGCGACCCTGGAGCGCCTGCCGCTTTCCGGCGACGCCACCCTGGTCTGCCCGCTGAAGGTCTCAGGGTATCTGGACACCGGCCGTTTCGGCCGGGTGGTGGAGCTGGACTGGCACGAGGCCACCGAGATGCCGGGCCTCTCCATCACCGCCCTGCCCTCGATCCATTTCTCCGCCCGCACGCTGTGGGACCGCAACCAGTCCTTGTGGAGCGGCTTTTTGCTGACCACGCCCAAGCGGCGGGTCTATTTCGTGGGCGACACCGCGTTCGGCCCGGTGTTCGAGGAGCTTGGCCGCGCCTACGGCCCGGTCGACCTGGCGCTGGTGCCGATCGGCGCCTACGAGCCGCGCAAGCTGATGCAGGCCTCGCACTGCACCCCCGAGGAGGCGGTGGAGATCGGCCGGCTGTTCCGGGCGAACAACGTGGTCGGGATGCACTGGGGCGTGGTCCGGCTGACCGACGAGCCGCCGTTCGAGCCGCCCGCCCGTTTCCGCGACGCCATCGCCGGGGTCGGCCAGGCGCCGGACTGGGGCTGGGTGATGGCGGTGGGCGAGACCCGGGCGCTGGCCTGATTGCTCAGGCCGGTGCTGGAGGCCCGGCCGGGCCGGTGGCCGGATCGGGGCCGGCGCCCGCCTCCGCAACCGACGCCTGGTCCAGGAACGCCTGGATCGCCGCCGCCACCTCGTCCGGATATTCCTCGTGCGCGGCCAGCGCGCCCGGCACCCGGACTGTGCTCACCCGCCCGGTCTGCGCCAGGGCGTCCATCTCCGCCGCCGAGCGCCGGGGCGCGCCTTCCGGCCGCAGCATCAGGGTCGGCGGCAGCTCCCGCTCGAACAGCTTCAGGAACGCCTCGCGCGAGCCCACCGGGTCCAGCCCGCCGCTGACGAACGCGGCGGTGCCGAAGCGGGCGTCGCGATGCCGGGTGATCGCGCGCTTGGCCTGGATCACCGCCTCGGTGACGTTGCCGGGATCGGCATAGACATGGGCGCGCATCATCTTGGCCAGCATCGGCCGGCCGACATTGGCCCGGTAGAGCAGTTCGCCCACCGCCGGCAGCTCGATCGCCCGGCGGACCCGGCCGCGCCAGGCCTGGCGGGCGTCGCCCAGCATGGTCGGCAACGGCCCGCGCCAGGTCGGCGCCACCAGGGCCAGCCGGTGGAACAGGCCCGGATGGCGCCCGGCCGCCTCGACCAGGTAGGTGGCGGCATGGCCGGCGGCGATGCCGATCACCGGCGGCGGCCCGGTCTCCGCCAGCAGCCCCTCCAGGAACGCCCGCATCGTGTCGGGCTTGAGCTGGGGCCGGCCGCGCGCCCGGTCGCCGAAGCCCGGCCAGTCGGCGGTGACGCAGCGCAGCCGGCCTTCCAGCCGCCTGGCCAGCGGCGCCATCTCCGCCCGCGCCGAGATCGAGGAAAGAGCCGGCAGCAGCAGTGCCGTCGCCACCTGGTCCATCGCGTCGTTCCGTTGCCTCATGCCGGGTCCGGTCCCTGGCCCGGCCCCAGGATTCTTGAAGATGGCGCGGCCGGCCCCGGATCGCTAGCCCAGATACGAAGCCAGCACCGGCGGCGGATCGGCCAGGATCGCGTCGCGCGGGCCGGCCGCCACGATCTTTCCCTCCGCCAGCACCGCCAGGCGGTCGGCGATCCGGGCGGCATCCTCCGGCTGGTGGGTCACCAGCAGCACGGTCAGGCCCTGCTCGGTGCGCAGCTGGGCGACCAGGTCCAAAAAGTCCCGGCGCATGGCCGGCCCCAGGGCTGCGAACGGCTCGTCCAGCAAAAGGAGCGGCCGGTGGCGCACCAGGCAGCGGGCCAAGGCCGCGCGCTGGCGCTCGCCGCCGCTGAGCTCGTAGGGGCGCCGCCCGGCCAGGGCGCCGATCTGCAGCCGCTCCAGGGCGGCCGTGACCGTGGCGCGCTCCGGCGGGGCCAGCCGCCCGCTCGGCCGGATGCCCAAGGCCACGTTGGTGGCGACGTCCAGGTGGCCGAACAGATTGTGGTCCTGGAACAGGCTGGTGACCGGGCGCCCGGCCGGCGGCAGCCCGGTCACGTCCCGCCCCTCGATCCGGATCCGCCCGGACGTGGGCTCCAGGAAGCCCGCCACCAGGTCGAGCAGGGTCGACTTGCCGCCGCCGGATGGGCCGATCAGCGCGGTGATCGAGCCCTGCGGCACCTGCAGGTCGTAGTGGAACTCGCTGCCCTCGTGGCGGAAGCGGACGTCATCGACCTGCAGCACGCGCCAATCCCCGTTCCACCAGCCACATCAAGGACGCCGCCAGCGCCACCAGCACCACCGCGGTCACCGCCGCGTCGTCGGAACGGTACGAGCCTGCCTGCAGATAAAGATGCATCGGCAGGGTGCGCGCCTGGTCGGCGCCGAACAGCGCCACCACCCCGAAATCGCCCAGGGAGAAGGCGGCGACCAGCCCGCCGGCCAGGCCCGCCACCGGCAGCACGGTCGGCAGGTCGACCAGGCGCAGCCGGGTCCAGCCGCTTATCCCCAGCGCCTGGCACAGCCGGCCATGCTCCAACTCGCGCCGCGCCACTTCCGGGGCCAGGATCGCCACCACGTAGGGCAGGCCCAGCAGGCCGTTGGCCAGTGCGATCGCCGGCAGCGCCACCTCGGCGGGATCGACCAGATGGCGCAGCAGCAGGAACAGTCCGGCCCCCAGCGCTAAAGCCGGGGTCACCAGCGGCACCGAGCCCACCAGCTCGCCGATCCGGCCGGAAAGCCCGCGCTGGCCGCGCCCGCCCAGCACCAGCAGCGTCCCGGCGACCAGCGCCAGCAGCGCAGCACCCAGGGCCACCAGCACGCTGTTGCGCAGGGCCAGCCAGAACATCGGGCTGGACAGCACGGCACCCCAGGGCCCGCCGGCGGCGGCCTGCAGCAGGGCTGCGAGCGGCGAGAGCAGGAACAGGAGCGCCAGCGCCAGCACCAGCCCGTCCAGGGCCTTGGCCAGCCGGCCGTCTTCGACCCGGACCCGCACCGGCGCCCCGGCGGACAACCCGGTGCGGGCCACGCCGACGCTGCTGCCGAGCCCCACCAGCGCCACGCAGATCGCGATCTGCACCAGCGAGAGCAGGGCCGCGCGCACCAAATCGGCCTCGACCCTGAGCGCCTCGTAGATCGCGACTTCCAGCGTGGCGCCACGAGGTCCCCCGCCCAGCGTCATCGGCAGGGCGAAGCTGGTGAAGCAGAGCATGAACACGATCCCGCACGCCCGGGCGATCCGTGGGGCCAGGACCGGCGCCTCGATCAGGCGCAGCCGGGCCAGGTCGCCCAGGCCCAGCTGGCGGGCCAGCCGCCACTGCTCGGCCGGCACCGCCGCCCAGGCCGGCAGGAGGATGCGCACCGCCAGCGGCAGGTTGAGGAACACATGGCCCAGCACGATCCCGGCCAGGCCGTAGACCGAGGGCCAGGTGAGACCCAGCGCCTCGAACAGGCCGGCCATGAAGCCGCGCCGGCCGAACAGCACCAGCAGCGCGCTGCCCGCCACCAAGGCCGGCACCAGCACCGGCAGCGCCAAAAGCCGCTCCAGGACCAGCCGCCCGGAAAAGCTTCGCCTGGCCAGGGCGCGGGCCACCAGCACCGCCGGCAGCACCGCCAGGAGGGTAGAGAGCAGCGCCTGGAAGAGGGTGAAGCGCAGGATGCCAAGCGTGCGCGCGTCAAGCAGCGCCCGGGACGCGCCGCCCTCGGCCAGCCCCGTCGCCAACAGGGTCAGGATCGGCAGGAGCAGCGCGGTGGCCACCAGGCCGGCGGTGGCCCAGCCGATCAGCGCGCCAGGCTTGCCAGCCACTCGTCCACCCAGGCGGCCCGGTTGGCGCTCACGGTCGCGGCGTCGGTCAACAGCGCCCGCTCCGGCTGGACCAGTTCCTCGAACGCGTCCGGCAGCTCCACCCCGTCCCGGTCGGCCGGGTACATCCAGTTGCTGGTCGGCAGGATCGCTTGCGCCTCGGGCGAGACCAGGAAGCGGAGGAACTGCTGGGCCAGCTCCGGCTCCTGGGCGTTCGCGGTGCGCGCCGCCACCTCGATCTGCAAATAGTGCCCCTCGGCGAACGGTGCCGCCCGGATGTCGTCCTTGCCCTCCGCGACCATGTGGTAGGCGGGCGAGGTCGTGTAGCTCAGCGCCATGGTCGCCTCGCCCTTCAGGAACAGGTCGTAGGCCTCGCTCCAGCCCTTGGTGACGGTCAGGATCCGGGGAGAGAGCTTCTCCCAGTAGGCTTTCGCATCGTCGCCAAAGACGGCCTTGACCCAAAGCAGCAGGCCCAGGCCCGGCGTGCTGGTGCGCGGGTCCTGCAGCACCACGGTGAGCGACGGGTCGGCCTCGGCCAGCTCCGCCAGGCTCTTGGGCGGCTCCGCCAGGCGGGTCCGGTCGTAGACGAACGCGAAGTAGCCCCAGTCATAGGGCACGAAGTCCGGGTCGTCGTAGGCCACCGGCAGGTCCAGCCCGGCCAGGTCCAGTTGGTGCGGCGCCACCTGCACCATGGAGCGCGCGCTGTCGGTGAGGCTGGTGTCCAGCCCCAGGATCACGTCGGCCTTGGAGCTGTCGCCCTCCAGCTTCAGCCGGGCCAGCATCGCCACGCCGTCATCGACCGAGGTCCAGACCAGGTCGCAGCCGCATTGTGCCTCGAACCGGCGCTCCAGCTCCGGCCCCGGCCCCCACTCGCTGGTGAAGGACGCATAGGTATAGACGTCCAGCACCGGCTTCGCCCAAGCCGGCCCGGCGGCCAGCAGCAGAAACGCCGCCAGCCCGCCCTTGAGATGCCTCATTCGTTCCACCTCCCCAAGCGCGGGGGGAAGAGGCGCAGCGCCGCCAGTGTTCTGGGCTGCTGCCGCCCGTTCCCTACGCCGGCATGATCCGGATCAGGTTCCTGGGGTTCGCCATGGGCGTCTCAGCCGGCCCGGTCGGCCGGCACCCCCCGGGTCGCTGCCACGCCCTTAGGTGCCCGCGGGTTGGAGCACAAGCCCGGCCGATCTGCGGCGGTGCGGCCGGCAGGATGCGCTTCGGCGCAATCGGCGCTGTACGGCGGACGCATCTTCATGCATGATACTTGGGATTTTCTGCGGTTTTCTTGTTGATTTTTATATTTGGTTAATTTCCGGCTGGAGCGACTGATAAACTTGCGGCC
Source organism: Geminicoccus roseus DSM 18922 (assembly GCF_000427665.1). Taxonomy (NCBI): domain Bacteria; kingdom Pseudomonadati; phylum Pseudomonadota; class Alphaproteobacteria; order Geminicoccales; family Geminicoccaceae; genus Geminicoccus; species Geminicoccus roseus. The sequence continues at coordinate 3,627,274 of NZ_KE386572.1, read as the reverse complement.
TCCCGAAGAAAAGTCCGGATGGTTCCGGGTATATATTCTGCTGGTCACGCTGAATATTGCGGTGATTGTCGGCGGCGCCTATTTGGGCCGGACGATCAAGCAGAATCATGACCAGTCGGTCCAGGCCAACCATCGCTGGGTGGAGCGGCTGGCCAGCTATTCCGACCTGGCCAGGCTGGCCGGGGCGGTGAACGCGCCCGGCAACGACGTGTTCGACAGCCTCCGGCTCGACCAGGAGATCCAGCTGCGCGACCGGGCGCGCACCGCCTTCGACCAGGAACTGGCGGAGGCGCGCGCCGAGCTGATCGGCCATGTCCAGCCGGAGCGGGCGGTACCGCTCCTGGCCTGGCTGGACGAGGCCGAGGCGGTGATGGCGCGGATGGTATCGGTGTCCGACCAGCTGTTCGACCATCTGGCGCGGGACGAGCCGGCGCAGGCCGCCGCCCGGATGGCCAGCATGGACCGGGCCTATGGCGACTTCGCCGAGGTGATGGCCGGGCTCAACCGGCAGGTCGGCCAGATCCAGACCCACGAGTTCGGCGAGCAGATCGCGGCGATGCGGCGCCTGGATGTCCTGGAGCTGGTGATCGGCGGCCTGGTGGTGGCCATGGTCGTGGGCATGACCTTCTACGGCTACAAGATCGTGCAGAAGCTGCAGGTCGACGAGGAAAAGCTGGAGCGCTACTCGGCGAGCCTGGCCGAGGCGCGCGACGCCGCGGATGCCTCGAACCGGGCGAAGTCGGTGTTCCTGGCCCTGGTCAGCCACGAGATCGGCACGCCGCTCACCGCCGTGCTGGGCAGCGCCGACCTGATCGCCGCGGCGAAGCTGCCCGAGGAGACCCGCGCCACGGTGCGGGCGCTGCAGACTTCCGGCCGGCACCTGATGGCGATCGTCCAGGACATCCTCGATTTCTCCCGGCTGGAGGCCGGGGAGTTCCGCCTGGAGCCGGTGGACTTCCGGGTCGCGGAGGTTTTGGAGCAGGTCGAGTGGCTGACCGCGCCGGCCGCGGCGGAGCGCGGGATCGGGCTGCGCTTCGACAGCGAGATCGCGGCGGGGCCGGTGCTGCGCGGCGATCCCACCCGGCTGCGCCAGGTCCTGCTCAACCTGGTCGGCAACGCGATCAAGTTCACCGTGGAGGGCGAGGTGCGGGTCGAGACCACGATCCGCCCGCAGGGCCGGCACGGCCTGGTCCTGCAGGTCGCGGTGACCGATACCGGGATCGGCATCCGCCCGGAGGAGCAGGCCCGGCTGTTCCAGCCCTTCTGCCAGGCCGGCCATGCGGCGGGCCGGCGCGACCGGGGCGGCACCGGCCTGGGCCTGGCGATCTGCCGGCGGCTGGTGGAGGCGATGGGCGGCAGCATCGAGCTGGAGAGCCGGATCGGCGAGGGCAGCCGGTTCCGCTTCGCCATCCCGTTCGAGGCCGGCGATCGCCGCCTGGTCGAGGAGCAGCTGGTGTTCGGCCCGGCCAGCTGCCCGCCGCGGCGGATCCTGGTGGTCGACGATGCCGCGCCGACCCGGGCCCTGCTCGCCAAGATGCTGGCGCTGCAGGGCCACGAGACGGTGGGGGCGGCCGATGGCGCGCAGGCGGTGCAGCTGGCCTCGGAGCAGCGGTTCGACGTGGTCCTGATGGACCTGCAGATGCCGGTGATGGACGGGTTCGAGGCGACCCGGCGGATCCGGTCCCTGCCGGCGCCGGGCGGCCGGGTGCCGATCCTGGGGCTGACCGCCGGGGTGGTCGAGGCGCAGCGCGGGCGATGCCTGGAGGCCGGCATGGAACGCTGCCTGGGCAAGCCGTTCGCCTGGGCGGAACTGTTCACCGCGATCGCCCAGGTCAGCGCATCCGCCCCGGAAAGCGCGCCGGCAGCCCCGGTGAGCGAGGCGAGCCTGCCGCTGTTCGACCGGTTCGGCGTGCATCTGGCGGTCGACGCCCACGCCGAGGACCTGCTGCAGCAGGTGATCGAGGATGCCGAGCGGATCTGGGCGCGGCTGGCCGAGGGGCCGCTGCCCGCCGAGGTCCAGGCCGCCGAGGCCCACAAGCTGAAAGGCAGTTCCGGCCTGTTCGGGCTGAAGCGGATCCGCGAGGCGGCCGACCGGCTCCTGGACGCGTCCAGCCGCGGCCTGGACAGCCGCGAGGCGCTGGACAGCCTGGCCCGGGCGGTGGCGGCGACCCGCACCGAGCTGCAGCTGGCCGGCCTGGTCGAGCCGGTGGCGGAGCCGGCCCCGGAAGCCGCGCCGTCGCCGCCAGCCGGCCCGGCGGCCGGGCGCGCCGCCCTGCCCCAGGGAGCGCCGGTGCCATGACCACAGCCCCATCGGAAACCACCGCCCACCCCGCCCGCCCCACGCCGGGCGGGGTCATGGGCGACGCTCAGGCAGGAGGCGCGAGAGCCCGAATGGACCAGACGGTGCGGGTCGTGGTGGCCGACGACCATCCGCTGGTGCTCCAGGGGGTAGCGTGGCTGCTGGACCAGGCGGGCGACCTGGAGGTGGTCGCGCGCTGCGGCAGCGGCGACGCCGCCCTGGAGGCGGTCCGCGCCCACCAGCCGGATATCCTGGTGCTCGACCTCAACATGCCGCAGGTGAGCGGCATGGAGGTGCTGCGCCTGGCCGCCCAGGAGGGCCTGCGCATCCGGGTGGTCCTGCTCACCGCCGACCTGCACGAGGACGATCTGTTCGAGGCGGTGCGGCTGGGGGTGCGCGGGGTGATCCTGAAGGACATGGCGCCGGAACAGCTGGTGCGCTGCATCCGGACCGTGCATGGCGGCGGCCAGTGGCTGGAGGCCCATCTGGCCGGCTGGACCTTCGACCGCCTGCTGGAGCGCGAGGCCGCTCGGCAGCAGGTGACCAAGACCTTGTCGCAGCGGGAGATCGAGCTGGCCCGTCTGGTCGCCGAGGGGCTGCGCAACAAGGAGGTGGCGTTCCGGCTGGGCATCACCGAGGGCACCGTCAAGATCCACCTGCACCGGATCTACGAGAAGCTGCGGGTGAGCAGCCGGATCGAGCTGGCGAACTATGCGCGGCGCGAGCTCGGCTGAGGCCGGAGCCGCGCCTTCAGTCCGCTGCCGCCAGCTGGATCTGCTCGAACCGGGCCCGCACCTCCAGCCGATCCCGGCCCTTGAGCTTGGCGCCCAGAACCAGCGCCACGTAGTGGAACACCGTGTCCCGGCCATGCTTGCCCTGGAAGCGCAGGCTGCCGGCGATGCGGTCGCCCGCGGCCAGCGGCGCCTGGGTGGTGAACTCGACCTCCTCGCGGCTGACCACCCTGGTCCGCCCCGACCCTTGGTCGAAGCGGATCGGCAGCTCGACGACATGCCGCGCGAAATCGGTCACCGATGTATTCATGATGTGTTTGGCACCGCGCATGGGCGGAAATGCTAGAACAATTCTCCGGAGTCACAATTCATCGTAAGATGTAATGTACTGTATATCGTTTGGCAGACTGCCGGGCTTCCGCCGCCGCCCAGGATGTTCTCCCGGCGTGCCCGGCCGGATCCGTCCTTTATATCCAAAGTTAGAACGGCCCCTATACCCTCGCCGGGAAGGAATACGCCTCAGCAAAAAGCGGGCTATAACCCTTCTATCTAGAGTTAAATTGCGTAATTCCCATGAATGAGCAATGACATCGATAAGCCTATTTCATGAACGGGCAGCCCATCCACGGAGCACCGCCCTATCCGATCATTGATCTTTTCGATGCGCCTCATTGTCGTGGAACAAGAACATGCATCGCAGACTGCTCTTCACTGGGGGAGCCGGCGCCCTGGCCGGCACAGCCGTCGCTGCGGCACTGGGCGGGCGCGTTGCCGAGGCGCGCCGCGGCCATCCGAAGATCCCTGACGTCGAGGTCGTCGACCAGGACGGCAACCCGCATCTCTTCTACAGCGACCTGGTCGCGAACCGCATCGTCCTGGTCAATTTCTTCTTCCAGACCTGCGGGGACATCTGTCCGCTGGTTTCGCAGAACCTGCGCGAGGTGCAGGATCTGCTGGCGGACCGGATGGGTCGGGACATCTTCATGTACTCGATCACGCTGCAGCCGGAGTTCGACCAGCCGCACATCCTCAAGGCCTATGCGCGGCAATGGGATGCCCAGCCCGGCTGGTCGTTCCTGACCGGGGCGTTCGAGGACATCGAGCGCCTGCGCCGGGCCATGGGGTTCGCCAGCAGCGACCCGCTCTACGACCTGATCCTCGACAACCACACCGGCACCCTGCGCTACGGCAATGCCAGGATCGACCGCTGGGCGGCGACGCCGGCGCTGGCGCGGCCGGCCTGGATCGCCAAGGCGGTCACCTCCATCGCCGGCCAGGCATCCGCCTGAATGGCCCACCGATGGGACTTGACGCGGTTCATCGAGACGGGGGCGGAAACATGACTTCCACCAAGCTTGCCGCCAGAAGGGCGATCGAACTCCGCAACCAGCTGAGCGCTGCCAAATTCGGCCGCCGCGATCTCGCGAAGCTCGGCCTGATCGCAGGGGGAGCCTACTGGCTGAAGGGCGCGTCGCTGCGCCGGGCCCTGGCCGCCAGCTCGGCCAGCCCGCGCACCACGCCCTGGGACGAGCCCTTGCCGATTCCCGGGCCGGCGGAGCTCGAGGACGACTATCCCTACGATCCGTCCGACTACCAGTACTGCAGCAACCGGTTCCTGCCGAACCGGATCTACCACCTGCGGGTCAAGGAGCGCGAGCACCGGTTCGCCAAGGACCTGCGGAGCAAGGTCTGGAGCTATGGCGAGGATTTCGGCGGCCCGCTGATCGACTTCCGCTACGGCCAGCCGGCCGTGCTGCACATCGAGAACGACCTGCCCACCTCCGAGGAGCATGTCGGGTTCGGCCACCCGGAGATCGCGCCGCACCTGCACAACTTCCACACCGCCTCGGAAAGCGATGGCGGTCCCTGGAACTGGACCCACCCCAAGGGCAACATCGGCGGCCATCCGAACACCCGCAACCAGCACTACTGCATGGCCTATGCCGGGTTCGACCTGAAGAAGGGCATCCCGGCCAAGTGGATCGACCCGGTCACCGGCGGCGACAAGCGCGAGGCCCTGACCACGCTGTTCATCCACGACCACCGCCCGGAGTTCACCGCCGCCAACGTCTACAAGGGCATGGTGGCGATGGTGCGCAACTTCGACGACGACGACACCGGCGACGAGACCACCGGCTGGCGCCTGCCCAGCGGCGAGTACGACGTGCCGCTGATCCTGGCGGACAAGCAGTTCGATCCGGACAGCGGCGAGCTGGCCTTCAACGAGTTCTCGGTCGACGGCTGGCTGGGCGACAAGCTCACCGTCAACGGCAAGGTCCAGCCCTACATGGAGGTGAAGCGGCGCAAGTACCGGTTCCGCATCCTGAACGGCGGCCCGTCGCGCTTCTACAACCTGCTCCTGCGCAAGGACGGCGCCAACCAGCCCTTCGACCAGATCACCAAGAGCGGCAACCTGCTGCCGCGCACCCTGCAGGACGTCACCAGCGTCGATCTGTGGGTGGCGGAGCGCTCCGACATCGTCATCGACTTCAGGAACTACAAGAAGGGCGACAAGCTCTACCTGTCCAACAACCTGGTGATGATGGCGGACGGCCGCGGCATCGATCGCGGCCGGTCCACCAATCCTGACTCGGTGAGCAACCAGATCCTGGAGTTCCGGGTGACCGGGGCCGCCGAGGATCCCAGCCGGGTTCCCAATGCGTTCCGCCCGCTGCCTTCGATCAACCTGAACGAGGTGGTCAAGATCCGCGAATGGGTGCTGGGCCGCCAGAACGGCATGTGGGCCATCAACGGCAAGCTGTGGGATCCGGACATCGACCACAGCCCGGAGTTCATGCTCAACCCGACCAACAAGGTGAAGCGCAACTCCGCAGAGATCTGGAAGATCCGCAGCACCTCGGGGGGCTGGGATCATCCGATGCACATCCATCTCGAGGAAGGCATCATCCTGACCCAGAACGGGCGGGCCGTTCCCGAAGCAGATCGCTATCGCACGGACATCTATCGCCTGGGGGGCACCCAGCGGATCGACGAGATGGAAATATTCCTGCGCTTCCGCGACTTCCCCGACCCTGCCTACGGAAAGACGACTCCCGACACCGGCCGCTACGTCATGCATTGCCACAACACGATGCATGAGGACCACGCCATGATGGCAACCTGGAACATCGTGGCCTAGCCCCCCGGCCCGGCGCCGGCCCACCCCGATTCATTTTCTCGATATTTGCGCCCGGCAGCCCTGCCGGGCCCGAGGATAGTCTTGTGCCTGGAGGAGGCCCTTCATGTTGGCTCGCAACTTGTTGCTGGGCGCCGCGTTCGCCGCGCCCCTCGCCTTGTCCGCCCCGGCCAGCGCCCAGCTGGCGCCGGGCGACGTCGAGATCGAGGGGCCGATGTCGGAGGTCAGCCTCCAGCCCGGCTCGGAGACCACCACCCAGGGCCTGCGCAAGTGGATCGGCTCGATCAAGGTGCTGGGGGTGACCGTGCGGGTGCTGGAAGGAGCCCTGATCCACACCCCCACCAATGCCGAGAGCGTGACGCTGGCCGACTTTGCCGCCAGCGCGGCGAAACTGCCGGGCCGCACCGAGGGCGGGTTCATCGGCGGCACCGCCATCGTGGTCGGCGAGAGCATCGGCGGCCAGGTCTATGTCCATGACGTGTTCAGCGACCTGTCCGAGCATGTGGTGGTCGGCGAGGCGACCAATCCGCTGATCGTCAATGACACGGTTACGCGATCCAAGGTTAATGAAATGGAAATCCGCCCGCTGAAGGACGCGCGGATGCCGGCCGGGCCGGCCATCAACGGCCTCGGCCTGAAGATCAAGGCGAACGCCATCACCACCGGCACGCTGGTCGCCGCGGAGGGCTATTATTCCTCCAGGCAGGATGTCCTCTGGTACCACACGCTGGAGGCCGACGGCGCGCCGCTGGCCCGCTGGGACCGAAGCCAGGTCGCAATCCTGCGTGCCGACTGCCGGGTGCGCGGCGGCGGGCGCGACGAGATCTCGGTGCGTGGCGGCGTGGTTCTGCCCGCCGACGGCGTGGTGGTGATCAGCATCCCCCGCCCTACCAACGGCTGGGAGCAGGTCGGTCTCGTCACCGCGGTGCCCGATCCGGCCACCGGCAACCCGGCGACCGGCGAACCGATGCAGGGCGAGTTCCGTGCCGACTTCCGCGGCCTGACCATCGCAGGCGGCGTCTGCCCGACCCGAGTGCGGGCGTCGATGAACGGCACCCTCAACCGGGCGACCGTCACCGCCGACATGGACGGCCGCTGAGCCACCCCCTCGCGGGCGCGCCGCCTCGGGGGGAGGAGGGCGCGCCCGCGACCCGCTGCGACAGGACCCAAAGCCGTGATCCGATACGTCCCCCGGGCGGGCCTGCTGCTCGCCGCCATGACCCTCCTCCTCCTGCCGGGGCCCGGCCGGACCCAGGAGGGCGAAGCCACCCTCGGCTCCCTGCGCGGGATCCGGCCGCCGGCCCCGCCCGCCGCCGAGTATGACGCCCTGGTCAAGGACAAGGCCTGGCTGGCGGCGCTGGGCAAGGCGCTGTTCTGGGACAACGCGGTCGGCAGCGACGGCCTGGCCTGCGCCAGCTGCCATTTCCATGCCGGCGCCGACCCGCGCCTGGTCAACCAGCTCAATCCCGGCTTGCTCGGCCAGCCGTTCGCCGACGACAAGTTCGGCGGCCTTGGCAGCGGCGCCGGGCTGACCCGCGGCGGCCTTCTGGACGGCACCGGCAAGAAGGCCCAGCCGAACATGGCGCTGGAAGCCTCCGACTTCCCGTTCCACCAGCTGGCCAACATCCGCGACCGCAACTCAGCCATCCTCTACGAGAGCAACGACGTGGTCTCCTCGCAGGGCGCCTTCGACGGCCAGCTGCTGAGCCTGCCCCGCAAGCTCAAGTTCCGCACCCGCACCCGCGACTTCTGCGTCGACGGCCTGGACGACATCTTCCAGGCGCAGATCAAGGGCCAGGTCCGGCAGGTCCGCAAGGTCGAGCCGCGCAACAGCCCGACCGTGATCAACGCCGCCTATTACTTCCGCAACTTCTGGGACGGGCGCGCCAGCAACGTGTTCAACGGCGTGGGCGTGCTCGGAAGGCGCGAGGTCCAGAACGACCCCGCCGCGCGGATCGTGGTGCTGGACGGGGGCGGCAGCCCGCGCCTGGAGGCCCTGGAGCTGCGCAACATGAGCCTGGCCTCCCAGGCGGCCGGCCCGCCCAACAGCACGGTGGAAATGGCATGCGCCGACAACAGCTTCGCCAAGATCGGCCGCAAGCTTCTGACCCAGGCGGCGCTGACCGCCCAGCAGATCGACGCCACCGACAGCGTGTTCGGCAACCAGTCTGCGATCGGCAACCAGATCCGCAATTCCGGCAAGGGGCTGAAGCAGAGCTACCGGATGCTGGTGCAAAAGGCGTTCGCCGACCATCTGTGGGCCGGCGCCGGCACCTACCGGATCTCGCCCGGGGGCGAGCTGGTCGCCGACCAGGCCGGCTACAGCCAGGACGAGCTGAACTTCTCCCTGTTCTTCGGCCTGGCGATCGACGCCTACGAGCGCACCCTGGTTTCCGATCGCACGCCGTTCGACCGCTATGCGGAGGGGAAGACCGAGGCCCTGAACGACCGGCAGAAGCAGGGCCTGGAGCTGTTCCAGGGTAAGGCGAAATGCGCGAGCTGCCATGCCGGCCCGCTGTTCAGCAGCGCCGCCGTCCCGCCGCGCCAGCGCCAGGAACTGGTGGAAACCATGCCGATGGGCGATGGCGGCACGGCGCTCTATGACGGCGGCTTCTACAATATCGGCGTGCGCCCGACCTTCGAGGATATCGGCCTGGGCGCCGAGGTCGGCGGCGCGCCCTTGTCGTTCGCCCGCCAGTATGTGGAGCGGCGCAAGGTCGACTCCTTCCCCAACCCCGAGGGCGACCGCAGCAGCCGCCTGGCCGTGGACGGCGCCTTCAAGACGCCCACCCTGCGCAACGTCGCACTGACCGCTCCCTATTTCCACAATGGCGGCGAGGCGACCCTGAAGGGCGTAGTCGAGTTCTACAACCGCGGCGGCAACCGGCGCGACCTGGCTAACGGCGACACCAGCGGCACCGGCCCGCTCGGCCGCTCCAGCCCGGTCGGCCCCAACCAGGGCGGCAGCAATCTGGCGCCCGACATCGTGCCGCTCAACCTCAGCAACGGCGAGGTCAACGCCCTGGTCGCCTTCCTGAAGAGCCTCACCGACCAGCGGGTCGCCTGCCACGCAGCTCCCTTCGACCATCCCGAGCTGCTGGTCACCGACGGCCATGTCGCCGGCAGTTCCCGCGGCCGCGCCAAGGACGACAGCCTGCGCCTCCTGCCGGTCGGCCGCGGCGGCTACCCGGCCGGCCTGTGCGACCCCAACACCGGCGACCTGTTCGACCGCAACCTGGTCGGCGGCATGCTCCAGCGCCCGCAATAAGCCCCACCCAAAGCCCGGCCGTTCCCGCCCCACCCGGAACGGCCGGTGCTCTCCCCTGCATCCACGCCACCGGCGCCCCTGTGTCCACGAAAGCTCCCACCCCAGGTCCGGCCGCCCTTGCCCCTGCTTCCGGGATGGCCGCCTCCCTTCGCGCCCCTGCCAACGCCACCGGCGGCGCTGTCAGCTCCCCTGATCTCAGCCCCCTTGATCATTGTAGCTCTGAGCGGATGCTTGCTTGGCTGGAGGCTGTGCTGTCGGAGCGGAGGCGACACCTATGGCGGCACCTCTATCCAGGATCTGCGTCGTCGGCTGGTGCAGGCGATGGAAGCCAGTACTTCGGCCCATCAGGCGGCGGCCCGCTCTGCAGCGAGGCCGATGGCGGCGCACCGGCTGATGCGGCGGGTGGGAGTGAGCGGGAGCACCCGGCCGGCCAGGATCGGCGGCTGCTGCAAGCCCTTGCTGGCCGGGCAAGCGGACCTGCTGCGGACACTCGTGACCTGCAGCCAGGGCATCACGTGAGTGCAGATCCAGGCCCAGCTGGTCCGCGGCATCGAGCCGGCTCCTGACGACGATCTCGTCGGCCCTGCGCCGGCTCGGGCTGTCGCGGGAAACGAGACGCTGAAGGCAGCCGAGCAGGATCGGCCGGACATAGCTAGGCACCGCCAACCCTGGCGGGTATGGCAGCGCCATCTCGATCCCCACCACCTTTCTGGCCGTCAACGAAACCAGCGCCAGCCTGGCCAGCCGCCATGGTTGATGGCCGACGAGCCGGCGCCCAAGTGATGCCACACCGCACGGTCAATGGAAGATCGCGACTTTCCTCGCCCGGCTGGGCTCCCGCGGCATCATCGCTCCGCCCGTTGTGAATGGGCCGATGACCGGCTCAACCTTTCGCGCCTGCGTCGAGCAGTTCCTGGTGCCGGCGCTGTCCCCAGACGCTCTAATGGTGCCGCCGCGTGCTCCTGCACGCGTCTCCTGCAGGGATCGGATGAAGCGCCCGCTGCGGCTTCATGGACAACCTGGCTGCCGACGAGGTGGCGGGCATCGAAGAAGCTACCGCCGCTGTCGACGCCAGCCTCCTGCAGCTGCCGCCCTGTTCGCCCGCCCCCAACCCATGATCTGGCAGCAGCCGGATCATCCGCACCCCATCAGGGACCGGTCCAGCAGGACGAGGAAGCAAGCAGGTCTTCGCCAAGCTCAAGACGCTTCTGCGTCATCCTGCCGTCCGAACCCGCAAGAACCTGTGATGCCCGTCCCGGCTGTTCCCGTGGCCGCGCCGGCGCCCGTCAGCGGGCCTGGCCGAGGCGGCGGGCGGCGTCGACCAGGCGGGCGAAGGCGGCGGCGGCCGGGCGGGCATGGTGGCGGGCGCGCAGCCAGGCATGGGGCAGGCCCGCCTCCACGATCGCCTCGACCGTGACCCCGGCAGCGCGCAGGCCGGCGGCATGGGCGGTCACGTCGGAGGCGAGCGGGTCGTACTCGGCGGCGGTCAGGAAGGTGGGCGGCAGCCCGCGCAGGTCGGCGGCCCCGGCCGGGAACAGCCGGGCGTCCGCCAAATCGGCCGGCACCGGCGGGCGGCCCAGATAGACTTCCAGGAAATGCCGCATGTCGGCGCTGCTCAGCCCCGGCGCGTCCGCCATCAGGCGGCGCGACGGCAGGGCCTCGTCGCCGGACAGGGCCGGGTAGACCAGCAGCTGCCCGTGGGGGCCCGGCTCGCCCCGGTCGCGGCAGTTCTGCGCCACCGCCGCGGCCAGGTTGCCGCCGGCGCTGTCGCCGGCGACCAGGATCCGGCCGGGGTCGATCGCGGCTGCCGGCGGTGACGCGCGCACCGCCCGGAACACCGCCAGCGCGTCGTCGAACGCGGCCGGGAACGGGTGCTCCGGCGCCAGCCGGTAGTCCACCGCGATCGCCACCGCCCCGGCCCCGTCCGCCAGGTCGGCGACCACGCTGTCATGGGTGTCGAGGTCGCCCACCGTCCAGCCGCCGCCATGGAACCAGAGAATGCCGGCGCCACCGGTGCGGGCCGGCCGGTAGATCCGGCAGGCCACCCCGGCGATCGTCCGGTCCTCGGTGGTGAGCCCGGCCGGATGGGGGGCGGCGAAATGCCGGCAGGCCCGGCGGTAGCCGGCCCTGGCCTGCACCAGCGCCGCGTCCCCAGGGCCGGCAACGCCTGCAGGATCGGCGGAGCCGGCAGGCGCGGGCGAGCCGGCAGCGCCGGCAGCGCCGGCAGGCGCAAGGGAGCTGGCAGCGCCGGCAGGCGCAAGGGAACCGGCAACGTCGGCCTGGCGGGCGATCCGCTCGCCTTCCTCCATCCAGGCCCGCACCGCCGGGTCGAACCGGTAGGCGGTCACGTGCAGGTCCCGTCGGCCAGGCCTGCCTCCTTGGCGAAGGCCTGGGTCTGCAGCCACCAGTCCGCCGCGGGATCCCAGGTCAGCCGGGCGATCCGGCCCTCGGGCGTGCGCCGTTCCGGGGCGATCGTCCCCCAGATCACCGCGCCGTCGCAGCCCTTGCCATAGACCGTGTCCAGCTGCTCCAGCCAGAACGCGCCGTCGATGATCCCGAGCTCCAGCTTCTTGTTGTGCTCGTGATATTGCGGCCAGAGAAAGGGATAGGTCGGCTTGCCGATCGCCTGGGCCGCCGCGATGATCCCGTCGGCCATGCGCAGCCAGCCGTCGCGGTCGGTGTAGTAGGCGTACAGGGTCGGGTAGAGGTCGTCGACCACGTCGGCCAGCTTCTGCCATTGCTGGACCTGCTGGCCGTAGACGATCCGCCGCCCCTCCTTGCCCGGCTGGAACGCCCAGTAGTCGCGCACCGGCACCATCGAGTAGTAGCCCAGCCGCACGTTCGGCATCAGCGACCGCATGTGCTGGATGATCGCCACCAGCTTGTCGATCTCGTCGACCTCCCAGTGCTCGATGTCGAGCACGTAGCGGTCGCGGTTCTCGGCCAGCAGCTTGGGCACCAGGTTCCGCTCGATATAGTCCAGGTCGGGGTCGTTGCGGTCGCGGTTGCCGCTCGGCCAGAACTCGTAGGCATAGACCACCCGGATCCATTCCAGTCCGCAGGCCTCCAGGTCGTCCGGCTTGCCGACGAAGCGGGTGGCGTCGAACAGGCGGAACCCGTCCCGCGCCCTGGCCGGGCTTGGCAGCGCCGTGGTCCCGGCCAGGGCGAGCGCGCCCGTGGAAAGGGCGCCGCTGGCGAGCGCGGCACCGCCCATGCTCAGGCGGGTGGAGCCGGCGAGGAAGCGGCGTCGGTCGAGCACGATGGTCATTCTCCTTCGACGAGGCGGCGGGTCGCCCGTTCGAGCGCCGCCAGGGTTTCCTGGCTCACGTGGTGCTCGATGCCCTCGGCATCCACATGGGCGACCTGCGGCGGAACGCCGATCGCGTCCAGAAAGGCCAGCACGATCCGGTGGCGGCGCCGGCAGGCCTCGGCCAGGGCTCGCCCGGCCGGGGTCAGGAACACCGCCCGGTAGGGTTCCGAGGTGAGCAGGCCCTCGCGCACCAGCCGGTTGATCTGGGTGGTCACCGTGGCCTGGCTCACCCCCAGCCGCAGGGCCAGGTCGACCGCGCGGGCCTCGCCGCGGGCCTCGATCAGGTCGGCCACCAGCTCCACATAGTCCTCGGCGATCTCGGTGCGGTGGGCGTGCCGCACCCGGCCGAAGCCCGCCGCCTGCAGTTCCGCATCCCCAAGCTGCCGCTGTCGCGCGATCACGTTGCCGGTCCTCGTCCCCTGTTGCCGCGGCGGCGCCGGGCGGCGCGGCCGGGGCGGATGGTAGCCGAGCCGGGCCGGCAGGGCGACCGCCACCGCCGCAGGGCCGGGCGGCGCGGACGGCGGCGCTCCCGGGTGCGCCGGGGCGGCCGGTTCTTGCAGGAAGCGCGCGCCCAAGGAGCGCCGCCAGCCGGGCCGCCAGCGGCGCAACCGGCAGCCAGGCGACCGCCAGCAGCCATTCCAGCCAGGCGCCGGCAGCACAGCACCGCGCTCCCGGCCGGAGCGGCGCGGCATGGACACGGGCATGGTCGGGCGGTCCTGGCATGGCGCCGATCATGCACCGGCACCGGTTGCACAAAGGTTAACGGCGCCGCGCCTTCCCGCTCCCCCGAGGCCGGGCTGGACAGGCCGGCCGCTTGGCGGCATCACCGGCACAGCGCCGATCAGGCCCATCGCAGGGAGGCCCGCGTCCATGATCATCGTTCCCGGGTCGATCAACGCCGACCTTCTGTTCCCGGTGCGGGAGCTGCCCGCCCCGGGCGAGACGGTGCTGTGCCCCTCCTACACCATGGCGCCCGGCGGCAAGGGCGCCAACCAGGCCGCAGCGGCCGCCAAGGCCGGTGCCAGGGTCCATTTCGTGGGCCATGTCGGCAAGGACGCCTACGGCCCGGTGGTGCGCGGCCTGTTGGCCGAGGCCGGGGTCGACGTGGCGGGCCTGATCGATTCCGACCGGCCGACCGCGATCGCGGTGATCGGGGTCGACCAGAAGGGCGAGAACCAGATCATCGTGGCGTCCGGCGCCAATCTCGACACCCATGCCGGCCAGGTGCCGCAAGCCCTGCTGGTGCCGGGCAACACCCTGCTCTGCCAGAACGAGATCCGCACCGAGGAAAGCTTCGCCGCGCTGAAGCTGGCCCATGAGCACGGCGTGCGCACCATCCTGAACCTGGCGCCGGCCGCCCCGGTCCCCAACGACGTGCTGGACCGCCTCGACCTGCTGGTGGTCAACGAGCTGGAGGCGCAGGCGGCCGCCGGCGGCCAGGGCGCGCCGGACGAGCTGGCGACCGGGCTGGCGCGGCGCCACGGCCTGACCGTGGTGGTCACGCTGGGGGCGAAGGGCGCCATCGCCGCCGATGGCGAACGGCTGCTCCAGGTCCAGGCGCTGCCGGTCGACCCGGTCGACACCACCGGGGCCGGCGACGCGTTCACCGGGGTGCTGGCCGCCTATCTGGACCGGGGTGCGGGGCTGGACCTGGCGCTGCATCGCGCCGCGGTCGGCGCCGCCCTGGCCTGCGAGCGGCTTGGCGCGCAGAGCGCCCAGCCCGGCCTGGCCGAGATCGAGGCGCGGGCAGCCGCCCTGCCGATGCCCGGGAAGGTGGGGTGACGGTGCCGGCGGTCCCAGGGCAGCCGAAAGGCGCCGGACCGCCTCCCCGCCTGCTGCTCGGCGAGCGGGTCTGCGGCTCGCCGGCCCTGCCGGTCTGGCTGGCGCTGCACCAGTTCGGTCTCAGCTTCACCGAGATCGCCGCGGCACCGGAGCCTCAGGAACCGCGCGCCCGGGCCCTGGCGCCCGAGCATGGCCCGGTTCTGTACCGGGCGGGCGGGGCGATCTGGGGGCCGCTGCCGGTGCTCGAGGCGCTGGCCGAGGGGCACGCGAAGATCTGGCCGGCCGAGCCCGGCGCGCGGGCGCAGGCGCGGGCGGTGGCCGCCGAGCTGGCCAGCGGCTTTGCGGTGCTGCGCGGGCTGCTGGCGGCCCGGCCGCCGCCGGCGGAGATCCCGGAGCGCCTGCGCCGCCCGCTGGCCGGCGAGATCCAGCGGCTGCGGGCAATGATCGGCGGCCTGCGCGCCGCCTGCCCGCCGGCCAGGGGCCCGTTCCTGTTCGGCGGCTTTTGCGGCGCCGATGCGATGATGGCGGCTCTGGCCGGCCCGCTCACCGCCCGGGCGCTGGCGGACGAGCGGAGCTGCGCCGCCTATCTGCAGGCCCTGGACGCCCTGCCGGCGCTGCGGGCGTGGATGGCCGAGGCCGGCGCCGCGGCCGCCCCGGCGCTGCCGGAGATCGCCAGCCACCTGGTCCTGCCGGAGGTGGCCGAGCAGGCCGAGGAGCAGCCGGCGCCGCCGGTGCCCGAGGCGCCCCCGCCGCCCCCGCCACCCCCGGCAGCGCCGCCTCCGCCGGCCTCGCCCCGGCCCAGGCTGGAGGATGTCGACCGGCCGCCGATCGCCTATCTGGACGAGACGCCGGCCAAGGGCTGGCGGCGCCTGCCGATCGTCGAGCGGCTGGCGGTGCCGCCGCCGATCCCGCCGCTGCCGCCGGTGCCGCTTCGCTCTGGCCCGGGTCCGGGCGAGCAGCCGGGCCAGGCGGCGCCGCCTTTGCGGCCGCGGCACCCGGTCCTGCCGCCCCCGCCGCCTGCGACGGCGCCGGCCGGCCGAACTCCCGCCGTGCCGGAAGCGCCCCGGCCGGAGCAGCGCCCGCCGCCCGAGCCGACGCCGCCCCCGGCGCCGCCACCCCCGGCGGCCGGGCCGTCGGAGGGATCGGCCGGGGAGGAGACCTCGTTCATGTTCCGGCTGCGCCGCCCGGGCACCACCCAGGGCGACCAGAACGAGCGGCCGCTCAACCGCTTCGCCCGGGTGCTGAGCAAGGCGCGCCCGCCCGAGAACGAGGAACCGCCCCCGGACGGCGGCCCGGGGGCGGCGGGTGGGGAGCGGCCGGGCATCCGGCCGTCCTCGATCAAGCCGATCGGCTTTTCCGACCGGCGCCGGCGCTGACGCGCCGGCCTTCCGGCCTGCCGTCCTGCCGCTACTCCTTCACCGCGCCGGTGAGGCTGGACACGTAGTAGTCGACGAAGAACGAGTAGATCAGCGCCACCGGGATCGAGCCCAAGAGCGCGCCAGCCATCAGCGAGCCCCAGTGGTAGACGTCGCCCTCCACCAGCTGGGTCAACACCGCGACCGGCACGGTCTTCTTCTCCGAGCTCTGGATGAAGGCCAGCGCGTAGATGAACTCGTTCCAGGACAGGGTGAAGGCGAAGATCCCGGCCGAGATCAGCCCCGGCACCGCCAGGGGCAGCGTCACCTTCCACATGATCTGCAGGCGGGTGGCGCCGTCGATCAGCGCGCACTCCTCCAGCTCGTAGGGGATCGACTTGAAGTAGCCGATCAGGAGCCAGGTGCAGAACGGCACCAGGAAGGTCGGGTAGGTCAGGATGAGCGCCAAGGGGCTGTCGTACAGGCCCATCTTGAAGATCATCGTGGCCAGCGGGATGAACAGGATCGAGGGCGGCACCAGGTAGGCCAGGTAGATGGCGAGGCCCACCCACTGGCTGCCCTTGAAGCGCAGGCGCTGCACCGCATAGGCCGCCAGCACCGAGACGAACAGCGAGAGCACCGTGCTGCACACGGCGACCAGCATGGTCGTCCACAGCCATTGCGGATAGTCGGTCTCGAACAGGAGCCGGTTGATGTGCTCCAGCGTCGGCGAGTGGATCCAGAACGGGCTGTAGTCGGTGTAGTTGTACAGTTCCGCGTTCGATTTGAAGGCGGTGACCACCATCCAGTAGAACGGGAACAGGAGCGTCAGGAGGAACAGGATCAGCGGCACGTAGACCACCATCATCCTGCGCGGGAGGGAATCCCAGTTGATCACGCCGGAGCGTTCGGCGGTGATCACCGGCGCCTTCTCGGTCGAGGCCTCAGTCATCGCTGCCTCCCTGCTGCCACTTGCGCCGCGCCAGGGCGACGTAGCTGAAGATGGTGGACGCCACCAGGAACGGGATCATCGCCACCGCGATCGCGGCACCCTCGCCTAAGTAGCCGCCCGGGATCGCGCGCTGGAACGCCAGCGTCGCCATCAGATGGGTGGCGTTGTTGGGTCCGCCGCGGGTGATGGCGTAGACCAGCTGGAAGTCGGTGAAGGTGAACAGCACCGAGAAGGTCAGCACCACCGCCAGGATCGGCATCAGCATCGGCACGGTGACGTGCACGAACCGCTCCCAGGCGGTGGCGCCGTCGATCATCGCCGCCTCGTAGAGCGAGGGCGAGATGGTCTGCAGGCCTGCCAGCAGCGAGATCGCCACGAACGGGATGCCGCGCCAGACATTGGCCGCGATCAGCGAGAAGCGCGCGTTCCAGGCGGTGCCCAGAAAGTCGATGTTGGTGTCGATGATCCCCATCTTGGTGAGGACATAGGAGATGATCGAGAACTGCGGGTCGTAGATCCACCAGAACGCGATCGCCGAGAGCACGGTCGGCACGATCCAGGGCAGCAGCACGATCGCGCGGATCAGGCTCTTGAACGGCAGGGCATGGTTGAGCAGCAGCGCCAGCCACAGACCTAAGCCGAATTTGAACACCGTCGCCAGGGTGGTGTAGACGATGGTGTTGAAGACCGAGAGCCAGAACACCGAATCGTCGAACAGGTAGGCGTAGTTCTCCAGCCCGATCCAGATCCCGTCCCGGCCGATCCGCGTGTCGGTGAAGCCCAGCCAGACGCCCAGGCCCAGGGGATAGCTCAGAAAGGTCACCAGCAGGATGGTGACCGGCATCATGAAGAGAAAGGCGAGCACGCGGCGATCGTCGAGCTTCCGCGAGAGCCAGGACTGTTCCGGCCGTTGGCCGGACCAGGCGGCGGCGGTGCTGGCCATGAGTTTCCTCCCGTGGGGGAACGCAAACTGGGAGCAGCGGCGGCTCCTGGGCCTTCAGCCCAGGAGCCGCCGCGTCGAAACCCGGATGGGGTCAGCGATAATAGCGCTTCGCGCGCTTTTCCGCCTCGGCGATCGCGTCGTCGATCGAGGCGCTGCCGCTCATCGCGGAGGACACCATGGTCACCACGATGTAGTCGGCGAGCGCGCCGGCGCTGGCGTAGCCCAGCGGCCCCTTCCAGCCATAGGGCAGCGCCTCGGTCATCACCTTCTGGTAGGGGGTGTGCTTGGGGTCGTCGGTCCAGATCGGGTTGCCGTCATAGGCGTTCAGCGAGTGCGCCCAGTAGCCGATGCTGGCGGCCTGCCAGGGCTCGTACTGGTCCTTCTCCATGATGAACCGGACATATTCCTTGGCGGCGTTCGGATACTTGGTGTGCTGGAAGATCATCGCGTTGACCACCAGCGCGGTCTCGGTCGGCTTGCCGGCCGGGCCGATCGGCATCGGCGCGTGCTGGATGTCCTCGGCGATCGCCTGGACGTTCGGGTCGTCGGAGGTCTTGGCGGCGTAGTAGACCGAGATGCCGTTGGCGACCACCGACACCTCGCCGGCCAGGAACGCCTTGTTGTTGGACGGGTCCAGCCAGGACAGCGTGCCCGGGATGAAGGTCGGGTACAGCTCCTTGCCGTATTCCAGCGCCTGGCGGGTCTCCGGCGAATCGATGGTGACGTTGCCTTCCTCGTCGACCAGCGAGGCGCCGTGCGACCAGAGCAGCCAGTGGGCGAACGTGTTGCCGTCGCCCTCGGCCTGGCCCAGCGTGAAGCCGACCGGATGGCCGATCTCCTTCATCTTCTTGGCCAGTTCCAGGAAGCCCGCCGTGTCCTTGGGGAACTCGTCGTAGCCGGCTTCCTTCAGCCAGGACTGGCGATACACCATCTTGCCGCCGGAGCCGCCGACGGGGATGCAGATCCAGTTGCCGTCCGGTCCCTTGCCCATGGTCTCGGCCAGCGGGGTCCAGCCGCCGTACTTCTTGCCCAGGTACTCGGCGAGCTCGGTCAGATCGAGGATCTTCTCCGGGTACTGGTGCGGGTCGTCGTTCCAGGCCAGCACGATGTCCGGTCCGGTGCCGACATTGGCGGCCACCGCGGTCTTCGGGCGCAGGTCCTGCCAGCTTTCCTGGTCGACCCGGACCGGCACGCCGGTCTGCTCGGTGAACTTCTTCGCGTTGGCGAGGAACAGTTCCTCGTCGCCGGCGACGAACTTCGACGGGCGCAGGATGCGCAGTTCCGCGCCTTCCTCGATCTGGTAGTCGGGGGCCGGCACGTCCGCCACCTGCACCTCGGCAAACGCGCCACGGCTCATCAGCGCGCCGCCCGCCACTCCGGCCATCAGCCCGAGCGTCGACCTACGGGTCATCCACCGCATGTTGCTTGCCTCCCAGTCGGCATTAATCATCTTTGTTCCCCGACCTGTCATGGGGAACCCCGGAAGATCGGTCAAGGCTGGCATGGTCACGGGACGTGACAGGGGCTAGGAGGTCGCCACGAGGCAAGCGCGGCAGGGAGAGCATGATGCGCGTTCTGGTCACCGGTGGGGCAGGTTTCATTGGCAGAAAGCTGATCGCAAGGCTTCTCAAGGACGGGCAGGTCGGCGGGACCGCCATCAGCAAGATCACCTGCTTCGACGTGGTGGCCGCCCAGGGCCTGCCGGCCGACGAGCGGCTGGAGATCGTCACCGGCGATTTGTCCTCGCCCACCCAGGTCGGCATCCTGGTCGGCAAGGGCCAGGACGCGATCTGGCACCTGGCCTCGGCGGTGAGCGGCGAGTGCGAGCAGGACTTCGACTTAGGGTATCGAGTCAACCTGACCGGCACGCTCAACGTGCTGGACGCCGCGCGCCGCGCCGGCAACGTGCCGAAGATGATCTTCACCTCCTCGGTGGCCGCCTTCGGCGGGCCGCTGCCCGATCCGATCCCCGACAGCCAGATCCTCACCCCGCAGACCTCGTACGGCGCCCAGAAGGCCGCCTGCGAGCTGTTCGTCGCCGATTACAGCCGCAAGGGCATGATCGACGGCCGCTCCTTGCGCCTGCCCACCATCGTGGTCCGCCCGGGCCGGCCCAACGCCGCGGCGTCCAGCTTCGCCAGCTCGATCGTGCGCGAGCCGCTGGCCGGCGAGCAGGTGGTCTGCCCGGTGGCGCCCGAGGCCAAGATGTACAGCCTGTCGCCGCGCCGGGTGGTCGACGCGCTGATCCACGCCATCACCATCCCGTCCGAGGAGATCGGCCAGGTCCGCTCCCTCACCTTGCCCGGCCTGACCTACAGCCAGGCCGAGATGATGGCGGCGCTGGAGCGGGTCACCTCGAAGAAGGTGGTCGACCGGGTCGAGTGGAAGGCTGACCCGTTCGTGCAGAAGATCGTGTCCGGCTGGCCCACCACCTTCACCACGCCGCGCGCCGAGAAGCTGGGCTTCGAGCGCGATTCCAGCCTGGAGGAAATGATCCAGGCCCATATCGACGACGAGCTGGGCGGCAGCTGGGCGAAGTGAGGCAGGGATCGCCGCTCCAGGGGTAGCAGCTGTCCACCGCCCCCCGCGCCAGGCTCCCAAGGGAGCATGCGGCGCGGGGGGGGGCGGCCAGGGCAAGGTGGCGACGAACGCATGAAGATCATCGGCGTCGATTTCACCAGCCGCCCGTCGAAGCGAAAGCCCATCACCTGTGCCTCATGCCATCTGGCTGGCGGCCTCCTGCGCTTCGAAGCCTTTCTCGACCTGCCGTCGTTCGCCGATTTCGAGGCTGTCCTGTCCAGCCCCGGTCCGTGGATCGCGGGCATCGACTTTCCGTTCGGCATGCCGCTCCGCTTCCTCGACACGGTGGAGGCGGACGAGTGGCGCCGGCCCTGGCCGGACTATGTCGCCCATGCCCGTTCCCTGGGGCGGAGCGGCTTTCGCGACGCCTTGGAGCGCTACAAGGCGCCTCGGCCCGTCGGCGACAAGGAGCATCGCCGCGCCGCCGACCAGGCGGCCCGCTCGATCAGCCCGCAGAAGCTGTACGGCGTCCCGGTCGCCCTGATGTTCTTCGAGGGCGCCGTCCGCCTGATCCAGGCGGGCGTCCATGTCCCGCTCCTGCACGCCACCGGCGACCCCCGGGTGGTCGTGGAAGCCTATCCCGGCGTGCTGGCCCGCCGCCTGATCGGGAAGCGGTCGTACAAGAGCGATGATCGCCGCAAGCAGACCGCGGAGCAGAAGGATGCCCGCGCCGGCCTGCTGGAGAAACTCCTGTCCCCGTCCCTGGCGCATGGGTGCGGCGTGCGGGTCGAGGCCCCGGCCGCCCTGGCCGAGGATCCAAGCGGCGACCGGCTGGATGCGCTTCTCTGTGCCGTGCAGGCCGCCTGGGCCTGGCGGGAGCGGGACCGGAACTACGGCATTCCCGCCCAGGCCGACCGGCGCGAGGGCTGGATCTCGGATCCGGGCCTCCATCAGGCTTTGGACGGCAGCCCAGCCTGAGCCCTGCCTCAGCCCAGCAGATAGGCCAGCCCGCCGGCGGCGATCGCGGCCAGGCTGGTCCCGGTCACCGCCAGGCCCAGGCGCGGCGTGCCGAACCCGGCGGCCATGGCGCCCTTCACCAGGGAATTGACCGCCACCACGATCAGGATGGCGGTGGCCGCCGTCGGCAGCGGGGTGGTGCCGCCGCCCTGGCGCGCCATGGTCAGGGTCAGGGCGTCCACGTCGGCCAGGCCGGACACGGCGGCCAGCACGTAGATCCCGGCCTCGCCGAAGCGGTCGCCCACGATCTTGGAGAGCAGCATCACCAGGGCGATGATCGCCACCAGCTTGAAGGTCACCGCCAGCTCCAAAGGGTTCTGCAGCTGCAGGAGAGGCCCCTGCCCGCCCGCTTTCGGGCGGCGCATCAGCCACAAGGCCGCGCCCGCCAGCAGGACCAGGATCGCGACGCCCAGCGGCCAGGCCAGCAGCGGCAGCAAGGCCGGGTTCAGGGCAAAGGCCACCGCCACCACCCGCCCGACCATCACCGCCCCGGCCAGCAGGATCCCGCCGGCCAGCACCGGCGTCCCGGCCGCGTTGCCCCGGCCGAGGCGTGAGAGCGTCAGGGTGGTCGCGGTGGAGGAAGCCAGCCCGCCGGCCAGCGCCACCAGGGCGATCCCGGCGCGCTCGCCCATGATCCGCACCGCGCCGTAGCCCACGAACGACAGGGCGGCGATGATGATCGCCAACAGCCAGATTTCCCTCGGATTGAGCGCGTCCCAGGGGTCGACGGTCCGGTCGGGGAGCAGCGGCAGCAGCAGGAAGGTCATCGCCAGCAGCACCAGGCCCGCCCGGATCTCCACCCAGCGCAGCCGGCGCAGCCAGTCATGCAGCGGCTGCTTCAGCGCCAGGAGTGCTGCCAGCGCCACCGCGGAGCCCACCGCGACCTGCAGGTCGCCCAGCACCGCATAGGCGCCGAGCACGAAGGTCAGCATGCCCGAGACCACCCCGGTGGCGCTGACGTCCAGGTCGGCTTCGGCTTCCAGCCGGTAGAAGACGGTGAACGCGATCGTGAAGGCCAGAAGCCCCACCGCCAGCACCAGCCCGCCCGCCAGCGGCACCAGCGCCGCGCACAGCCCGCCCAGCAGGCCGGTGATCGCGAAGGTGCGAAAGCCGGCCGCCCGCCTTCCCTCGTCCAGGTCGCGCGCCTGCCAGCCGCGCTCCAGCCCGACCAGCAGGCCGATGGCCAGCGCCACGCTCAGGCGGGAGAACAGGTCGTGGTCGATCGGCAAGGGGCGGGGCTCCTGGCGCCGGGACGGCCGGCGGACTTTCGCCCGGCCCCGCCTTCCTGTCGACGCCCGGCCGCCGGCTACACCGCCCGGCCCACCGTCATCGCGCTGCGGAACGACTCGTCCTCCGCCAGGAAGGCCGGCTCCACCCCGGCACCCACCGCGTCGAAGAACCGGCCGACAAAGCAGCGGAACGCCGCGCACAGCGCGATGTCGCCGATCTCCTGGTCGGTGAAGCCCGCCGCGCGCAGCTGATCGATATCGGCCAGGGTCACCTTGGACGCATCGGTCGCGACCTTCTCGGCATAGGCCAGCATCTCGACCTCGCGCGCCGGCAGCCCGGCGCTGCGGAAGTCGCGCTGCACCGCCAGCACCGCCGCCGGTGAGCCCAGGTCCGCGACCAGCTGCTTTCTATAGACATGCGAGCAGTAGCTGGAGGGCACCTGCCTAGCCGCGATCAGCGTGATCAGCCGCCAGGCCCTTTGCCCCAGCGAGAAGCCGGCCCGGACCTTGTCGGAAAAATCCGTGTAGGCCGGCAGCAGATCCGGCCGGGTGGTGAAGCTTTTCATCGCCTCCATGACGAAGCCCAGCTGCTGGCGCTGCGCCGCATAGATCTCCGCGACCCGGCCGGTCGCCTCCTCCTCGCCGATCGTGTGCAGGAACATCAAGACCTCCGTGCCACCACCACATGCGCCTGGATCCGGCCCGAGACCGGCCCCTCGCCGTGAAGCGTGGCGAGGATGGCCGCGACCTGGTCGGTGACTTGCTCCAGCCGGCCGGGCGCCCGCGCCTCGATCTCGGCGCGCAGCGGCGTGCCCTGGCAGTAGGCCAGCGCCGGGTCGCGCGCCCGTGCCGCCCGGGACTCCCGGGCAAGCGTCTCGATCGCGACGTCGCCGAACCCGCTTGCGCGCACATCCGCCTCGATCTTCGCCGTGTCGTGGTAGCCATGCGGCGTGCGCGCCAGGAATTGCGGCGGGTCCTCGGGAAACATCGCCGCCAGCACCGCGGTGATGTCGCGGGGCAGGTCGTTGGCCTGGATCCGGTCCCAGGTGTTGAACAGGAACCGGCCGCCCTGCTTCAGGACGCGGCGGGCCTCCCGGTAGCCGGCGACCCGGTCCGGATAGAACATCACGCCGAACTGGCAGCAGACCACGTCGAAGCTGCCGTCGGCGAAAGGCAGGTCCAGCGCGTCGGCTTGCTGCCAGGCCAGGCGGTGGTCGACCGGCTGCCGGCTGGCGGCCCAGTCCAGCATCGGCTGGTTCAGGTCGGTGATGGTGTAGCTGGCATCGGCGCGCAAACGCGGCGCCAGCGCCCGGGGAACGACCCCACTCCCGGCGGCGGTCTCCAGGATCCGCACCGGATCGCCGTCCACGACCCGGCGGGCCAGGTCGGCGGCGAAGTCCTCGAAGATCAGCGGCACCAGCCAGGTGTCGTAGGCAGCCGGCATCGACCCGGCAAAGACCTTGTCCGAGGCTGACATCGTCCGGCTCCCTTGCGGCCCGGGAGGCCCTCTTCAGGGCTGCGCCAGCGCCGTCTGCTGCTCCAGCCGCCAGGTGTTGATCCCCAGCGTCACCTTGATCATCGACATGATCGGCGGCATCGGCCGCTCCGGCGGGCGCTGCGGCTCCTGCTGTGCGCAGCTGGCGTCGGAGCAGACGCTCATGCAGGTCGGGTCGAAGTCGAAGGCGATGGTGTTCTCCGCATAGCTCCAGGCCTCGCGGATCTTCACCACGCAGTAGCCGCGCGAGATCTCGAAGGCGAGCCGCTCCACGCAGCCGGGGTTCTGGGCAAGGTTGACCCGGGTCATCTCCAGGATGCCCTCCTTCCAGCGCTTGATCCCCTCCAGGCGCAATTCGAAGGGCAGCTGGTCGATCGCCCGGCCGGAATACTCGTCGACCTCGGTGGCGTAGACCACGCTGGCCAGGCTCACCGCGGCCGGCACGTTGCGGCCGATGGTGTTCTGCATCACCAGGGTCAGCTCGCGCGGCGGCGGCGGCTGGCTCGCGATGTGGCACAAGGGGCCGTAGAAGCGGCCGTCGGCCTCGATCCGGTAGAACTCGCCCGGCCGGGCGTCCGGTTCGGTGCGGCCGTCATCCATGCGCAGGGCCAGGGGCACGTCGTCGAAGGTGACCGTGGCGAGCGACACGACCAGCGCCGTGCACAGGATCACGAAGGCCAGGACCAGGGGAGTGATGATCTTCCAGGACATGGTGCGCTGCCTTTGCTCAGGGCGGGCGGCTCCGGCTCATGGCGAGCAGCACAGTCCCCCGCCGCAGTCGACCTGTCCCTCCGGACATTCCGCCAGCGCCGGGCCGGCAAGGATCAGGCAAGTCAGCAGCACGAACAGGCGAAGTGCCGTCATGACAATCTCCATGCGCATCTGCATCGCCATCGATCTGGTCTGATAGCACGACTAGCAGGTCCTGTCCCCGCGCAACGTGATACGCATCACCTTCGCCCGCCCGCCGGACAACAAACGGACTTTGATCCTATTTTCTGCTAGGATCGAGCCGCCCTCCCGGCGCCCGGATCCCGCCATGCCCCCTGCCCGCTGTCCCCAACCGGCACGCACAAACCCGAGCCATCCGCAGAAGGTTCAGCAAATTCGCACGAACGAACCCGAAGCGCGTCCGGATCACCTGCCCCATCAAACGAACCCGAGCGGCCCAAGCGGAGTCAGCGCACGTTCTGCACGAACGAACCCGAGCCATGGAGAGAAGATCGGCCGATTTGCACGAACGAACCCGAGGCGCGCCGCAAGCGCCTGCCCCGCCCAACGAACCCGAGCGGCCCAGGCGGGGTCAGCGCATGTCCTGCACGAACGAACCCGAGCCATCCGGAGAGAAGATCGGCCGATGTGCACGAACGAACCCGAGACGCGCCGGGATCACCCGCCCCGCCAAACGAACCCGAGCGGCCCAGGCGGGGTCAGCGCACGTTCTGCACGAACGAACCCGAGCCATCCGGAGAGAAGATCGGCCGATGTGCACGAACGAACCCGAGGCGCGCCGCAAGCGCCTGCCCCGCCCAATGAACCCGAGCGGCCCAGGCGGGGTCAGCGCATGTCCTGCACGAACGAACCCAAGCCATGGGGAGAGGATCGGCCATATTGCGCGAACGAACCCGAGGCGCGCCGCAAGCGCCTGCCTTGCCGAACGAACCCGGGCAGCCCGAGGCGGATCGACCTCTTCGTTACACAATCGAACCCGGGCGGGCTCACACCACCGAAAAGCCCCGCCAGAACGGGTCGCGGTCGTCGACCAGGATCGTGTTGTACCCGGTGGTGCGCGCCCAGCCGGCGATCGACGGCACGATCGCCGCCACCCCGGAAAGCTCGGTGGCCGCTTCCACCTGCCCCTCGAACAGGGAGCCGATGATGCTCTCGTGCACGAACGAGTCGCCGGGCTTCAGCCGGCCCTTGGCGGCCAGCTGCGCCATCCGCGCCGAGGTGCCGGTGCCGCACGGGCTGCGGTCGATCGCCTTGTCGCCGTAGAACACCGCGTTGCGGGCATGGGCCCCCTTCTGGGTGGGCGCGCCGGTCCACTGGATGTGGCTGACCCCCCGGATGGTCGGGTCCAGCGGGTGGACCGGCTCCACCAGGTCGCGCAGCCGCCGGCGCAGTTCCGGCGACAGGCGCTGGATCTGCCCGGCGGAAAGCTCCGCCATGTCGCGGAAGTTCTTCTGCGGCTCGACGATGGCGTAGAAATTGCCGCCATAGGCGATGTCGACCACCAGCTCGCCCAGCTCCGGGCAGTCCACCCGCACCTCGTTCATGGCGAGGTAGGAGGCGACGTTGGTGAGCTTGACCTTCTCCACGAAGCGGCCGTCCTGGACATACTCGGCGACCACCCGGCCGGCCGGCACGTCCAGCAGCAGGCGGCCGGGCGTTTTCGGCACCACATGGCCCTGCTCGATCGCCATGGTGACCGTGCCGATGGTGCCGTGGCCGCACATCGGCAGGCAGCCGGAGGTCTCGATGAACAGGATGCCGACATCGCCGTCCGGGCTGGTCGGCGGATAGAGGATCGAGCCGGACATCACGTCGTGGCCGCGCGGCTCGAACATCAGCGAGGTGCGCACCCAGTCCCAGTTCGCCAGGAAGTCCTGGCGCTTCTCGGACATGGTGGCGCCCTTCAGGTCCGGACCGCCGCCGGCCACCAGCCGCACCGGGTTGCCGCAGGTATGGCCGTCCACGCAGAAGAAGGTGCGGTTCAATCTCGGCTCCTCGTGCTGCGGTCGCGTGGCCTCGGGGGCACCGCGGGCGCGGTTGGCGGTTGCGCTGATCCATCGCGAATCTTGGAGACAGGTCATGGGCCTCATCGACTTCGTCAAGGCGGCCGGGCGCTCGCTCGGCATCGGATCGGCCGAAGCGGCGCCATCCGCCGACGAATTGAAGAAGGAAGCGCAGAGCCATGGACTGGACGTCTCGGGCGTCGACGTCGCGGTGGACGGCGACAAGGTGACGGTGAGCGGCGGGACCGCCTCCCAGGAGCAAAAGGAGAAGATCATCCTGGCAATGGGCAACGTCGCGGGCGTTGCCAAGGTCGAGGACAAGCTGCAGCCGGCGACCGCCGCCGACACCTCCAGCTACTACACCGTCAAGAAGGGAGACACGCTCTCGGCGATCGCCAAGGCCCAGTACGGCGAGGCCGGCAAGTACCCGGTCATCTTCGAGGCCAACAAGCCGATGCTGTCCGATCCGGACAAGATCTACCCGGGCCAGGTCCTGCGCATCCCGCCCAAGGCCGCCTGAGCCGCGAACGGGGCCGGCGCCGCCGGCCCCTGGCAGGTGTCAGACCCAGCCGCCATCCGCGACATAGGTCTGGTTGGTCATCGCCGAACTGTCGTCGGAAGCCAGGAACAGGGTGAGCCTCGCCATCTCGACCGGCTGGAGCTGGCGCTTGAGGCACTGGCGCTTCATCAGCTCCTCCTCGCCCTCCGGGGTCAGCCACAGCGACTTTTGCCGCTCGGTCATGATCCAGCCGGGCGCGATACCGTTGACCCGGATGTTGGCGGGCCCGAAGTCGCGGGCAAGCCCCCGGGTCAGCCCGGCCACCGCCGACTTGGCCGAGGTGTAGGCCGGCATCCCGCCCAGGCCCATCATCCAGCTGGTCGAGCCGAAATTGATGATCGAGCCGCCGCCGGCGTCCTTCATCATCGGGTAGACTGCCTGGGCGGCGAAGAACTGGTGGCGCAGGTTCACCGCGTAGCGCTCGTCCCAGTATTCCGGGGTGACCGTCTCGAAGCTGTGCCGGTCGTCGCGGGCGGCGTTGTTGACCAGGACGGTGATGGGGCCGTTCACCTCGGCCGCCCGGGCGATCGTGGCGCGCAGCTGCTCGATGTCGCGGACATCCGCCTTCTGGAACAGGACCTCGCCATGGCCGTCCTGCCCCAGCCGGGCGACCAGCTCCCGGCTGGGCTCCTCGCTCAGGTCGCAGAACGCCACCCTGGCGCCCTGCTGCGCGAAAGCCTCGGTGATGCTGGCGCCGATGCCGGAGCCGCCCCCGCTGATGAAGACCGACCGGCCCTTCAGGCTCGGATAGATCGCCCAGCCGCTCATTCTATTGTTCCCTTGGTGCAGCCTCGCCCGTGGCCAGGGGCCGGTTCAGATCGTGGAGCCTTCCTCGTCGCTGACCAGCGGCGGGCGCGCCCGGATCCCCGACCAGATCAGCCAGCCCCAGGCCAGGATCACCAGCACCCCCAGGCAGGCCGAGATCGGCCGCTCGAAGAACACCAGGAAGTCGCCGTTGGCCTTCATCATCGAGGTGATGAAGTTGCTCTCGATCAGCTCGCCCAGCACCAGGCCCAGGATCGCCGGGGCGATCGGGAAGCCGTTCTCCTCCATGAAGTAGGCGACGATGCCCATGACCAGCATGATGCCGACGCCGAACAGGCTGTTGTTGATGGCGAAGCTGCCGACGATGCAGGCCATCAGGATCAAGGGCATCAGGACTTCGCGCGGCACGTTCAGCACGTAGCGGAACAGCTTGATCGCGCCCCAGCCGAGCGGGAGCATCACCAGGTTGGCCAGCAGGAACACGATGAAGATCGCGTAGAGCATCTCCGGCTGGTTCAGCATCAGGGTCGGGCCGGGGTTGAGGCCCTTCATGTAGAGCACCCCGATCACGATCGCGGTGATCGAATCGCCGGGAATGCCGAACACCAGGGCCGGGACCCAGGCGCCGCTGAGCGCGGAATTGTTGGCCGCACCGGCGTCGATGACGCCCTCGATATGGCCGGTCCCGAACTTCTCCGGCTCCTTGGAGAACTTCTTGGAGATCGCGTAGGTCACCCAGGCGGCGATGTCGGAGCCGGCGCCCGGCAGGAAGCCGATGATCACGCCCAGCACCGAGCTGCGCGCGACGTTGACCTTGTAGCGCTTGGCCAGCTCCCACTGGCCCTTGAACACCGAGCCGATCCGCTTGGTCTTGAGCTCCTCCAGCTTGCGGGTGCCCAGCACCCAGCGCAGCAGTTCGGAGATCGCGAACATGCCGATCATCACCGGGATGAAGCTCACCCCGCCCATCAGCTCCACCGAGCCCATGTTGAAGCGCGGCTGGCCGGCGGTGGGATCGATGCCGACCGTGGCCAGGAACAGGCCGAGCAGGACCGAGACCACGCCCTTGATCGGGTGGCCGGTGCTGATGAAGATCGCGCAGGTCAGGCCGAAGATCGCGATCCAGAAGAACTCGAACGAGGAGAACTTCAAGGAGATCTCGGCCAGCGCCGGTGCGGCCAGCGCCAGCACGATGCTGCCGAAGATGCCGCCGATCGCCGAGAACACCAGGCAGGAGCCCAGCACCAGCTCGGCCTTGCCCTTCTGGGTCAGCTTGTAGCTGTCGGCGACATAGGCGGCCGAGGCCGGGGTGCCCGGTATCCGGATCAAGGCGCCCGGGATGTCACCGGCGAAGATCGCCATGGCGGTCGCGGTCACGATCACCGCCACCGCGGGCACCGGCGCCATGAAGAAGGTGACCGGGACCAGCAGTGCGGTCGCCATGGTGGCGGTCAGCCCCGGCATGGCGCCCACGAACATCCCGAACAGACCCGCCAGGGTCATCACCATGAGATTGTAGGGATCCAGCACCAGCCAGAGGCCCTGAAGCAGAGGGTCCATGTGCTACCAGATCCAGGTCGTGAACGGTCCCAGCGGCAGCGGGACCAGGAGCATCTTGCGGAACATCCAGTCGATCACCAGCGAGCCCAGCACGCCCACCGCCAGGGAGGGGATGATCCGCCCGCCCCAGTAGCGGGCGGTGAGCCCGGTCAGCACGATGAACGACACGATCAGGAAGCCCAGCGCGTCCCAGGCGACCATCGTGAAGATGATGGCGCCCACCGTGAGGCCGGCGTCGAACAGCCGCCCCGGTGCGCGCGCCGTCGGGTCCAGGCCGAACGCGGCCTGCCGCGCCCGGATCCCGGTGAGGAGAAGGGTCAGCCCACAGATGACGAACCCGGTGGCGACCAGCGACGGCACGAGGGCCGGGCCATAATCCTGGCCCGGCATCTCGGCGAACCCCGCCGCCTGCTGAAAGATCAATCCGGCCCCGATCAGCAGGATCAGGCCGAACACCCAGTCGGCAACACGCATGGAGGCGAGCGTTCCTTACTCGGACTTGGCGAGGCCAAGCTTGGTCATGATCTCGCCGAACATCTCGTCCCGCTCGGCCATGAACGTCGTGAACTCTTCCGGCGGCGCATAGACCATGCCGAAGCCGCGATTGTTCATGAAGTCCTTGAACGCGGCCGAGTCCGAGATCTGCTTGAACAGCGGCACCAGCTTGTCGACCGCTTCCTGGTCCATGTCCTTCGGGCCGGCGAAGCCGCGCCAGGCGCCGACGCTGAAGTCGATGCCGACCGCTTCCTTGACCGTCGGGACGTCCGGGAACACCGGATTGCGCTCGTCGGCCATGATGGCGAGGCTCTTGACCCGGCCGGCGTCGATCAGCGCCTTGGCCTCCGGCACCGAGCACGGCACCATCTGCACGCCGCCGGACAGCATGTCCTGCAGGCCCGGGGCAGCGCCCTGGCTGGGGATCCACTGGACTTGGTCGGCCGGCAGGCCCGCCGCCTGGAGCATGCCGCCCAGCGCCACGTGCCAGATGCCGCCCTGGCCGGTGCCGCTGGCCTTGAACTCGCCCGGCTGCGCCGCCTTGATGTCGGCCAGCAGCTCCTCCAGCGTGTTGTACTTGGAATCGGCGGGCACGTTCACGCCCGGCGGGTCCTCGTTCATCAGCGCCAGCGGGTTGTAGTCCTCGCCGGTCAGATCGGTCAGGCCCTGCCAGTGCATCATGCCGATTTCGACGGTGATGATGCCGATGGTGTAGCCATCGGTGGGCGCCGTGGCGATCGCGGTGTGGCCGACCACGCCGCTGCCGCCGGTGCGGTTCACGACGTTGACCGGAACGCCCAGCTCCTTCTCGAGCTCGGCCGCCACGATGCGGGCGGTGGCATCGGTGCCGCCGCCGGCACCCCACGGAACGATCAGCGTGAGCGGGCGTTCGGGATAGGCTGCCTCGGCCGCGCCGACTGCGCCGAACGTGAGCATGGTGGTGGCCAGAACGGCCATCGCGCCACGACGGATCATCATCACCTCCCTGTAGGGAAAAGCCTCATTTTCGCGGCCGAACGCTAGACGAGCCGGACCAGCCTGTCATCGCAATATGATGATTAAATCCGCTCGTCCGGCGGACGATCGCGGCCAGGTCCGAACAGGCCTTCCGGGCGGAACACCAGGAGGCCGACCAGCACCGCCATCACCCAGACATCCTTCCAGGCGGCGCTGGCATAGCCGGCGGCGGCGGTCTCCACGATGGCGATGACGAACCCGCCGAGAAAGGCGCCCGGCACCGAGCCGATCCCGCCCAGCAGCGCCGCGGTCAGCGCCTTGAGGGTCACTGCCAGGCCGGTGGCATGGTCGGCGACCCCGTACTCGGCGACCAGCGCCAGCCCGCCGATGCCGCCCAGCGCCCCGCCCAGCATGAAGGTGCGGCCGATCACCCGGTCGATGTCGACCCCGAGCAGGGCTGCGGCGCCCGGGTCCTGCACCACCGCGCGCAGGCTGCGGCCATAGGCGGTGCGGCGCAGCAGCCAGGCCAGCCAGAGCGCGATCAGGCAGGTGCCGAGCGCCACCCAGAGATGGCCGGCGGTCACCGACACGTCGAACCCCTGCCCCTGGACCAGCACGATCCGGGCGTCGGCCACCACCGACATCTGCCGCGGCCGGCTGCCGACCGCCAGGCGCAGGGCCTCCGCCGCGGCGATGGCCAGCCCGATCGAGGCGATCAGGCCGCCGCTGCCCCGGCGGCCGTCCAGCTTCCGGAACACCAGCCGCCGGGCGAGCAGGGCATAGAGGCCGGCGGTGGCGCCGCAGACCAGCACGCCCAGCCCCACTACCAGGCCGGCCGGCAGCCCGAGCTGCAGCTGCAGGCCGACATGCAGGATCAGGAACAGCCAGCCCCCCAGCGCCGCCAGCTCGCCGAACGCGAACATGATGGTGCGCGCCGCGGCGGCGGTCAGGGTGAAGGCCACCGCGACCAGGGCATAGACGCAGGCGAGCGTGACGGCGTTGAGGACCTGCTGGAGCAGATAAAGGGCCCGGCTGGCCGGGGTGGCCGCCACGGGCGTGCGGACGGTGGCCGCCTCCAGGCGCTTGAGGCGCAGCATCTTGAAGGCCTGCTGCACGTCGTAGCGGCTGAGCGTCCCGAACCGGGAACTTTCCAGCTGGGTGAACTGCAAAGCGCCGCCGGTCCGCGCCGGCGGCAGGAACCAGCAGCGGATCCAGCCATCGCCGGTGGAGCCGCCGGTCCAGCCGATCCGCACCGCCAAGGGCCGGCCAGGACCATCGCTGGCGGTCCCGACCGTGATCGAAGCCGGGCTCTGCACGAACACCGGCAGGAGATCCTGGCAGGCCCGCACCGGATCGGTGCGCTCGGCGCCCAGCGCCGCAGCGGGCAGCAGGAGGGCCAGGGCGAGGATCATCCCGAAGAGATGCAACCTCGCCCGCGGCACCGCAGGCTCAGCCGTAGGGGCCGGTCGGCCGGTCCGGCAGGGCTGCCCCGCCGCGCACCCGGGCGAGATCGGCGCGGGCGGCCGCCGCCAGGAGCGGCACATCGCCCGCCCCTGCCACCAGCGCATAGCCCTCGGCGAACAGCTGCTCCGGGGTGCGGGCAGCGCTGGGCACGGTGCCGTAGGGCTTGCCGGCCTTCTTCAGGTTGGTCTCGGCCAGTTCCACCAATGCCCGGACCTCGGGCTGGTCGAGCTGCTCCAGCTTGCCGATGGTGCCGGCCATGTCGTTGACGCCGATCAGCACCATGTCGACCCCGTCGACCCTGGCGATGCTCTCGGCGCGCTCGGCGGCGCCGGCGCTCTCGATCTGGGCGATCAGGAACAGGTTCTCGTGCCAGTTGGCGCGGTAGCCGGTGTCCTTGCCATAGCCCGAGCAGCGCAGCGCCGGGGCGGCGTAGCCGCGCCGTCCATAGGGCGGGTACAGGCTGGCGGCGACGGCGGCCTTCGCCTCGTCCTCGTTCTCCACCATCGGGATCATCACCGAGGTCGCCCCGGCGTCCAGGATCCGCTTCAGGTAGACCTGGTCGTTCCACGGGACCCGCACGATCGCGTCGGCGCCGCCCACCGCGCAGGCCCGCATCATCTCGATGGCCGTCTCGATCGAGGCGGCGCCATGCTCCTGGTCGATGACCAGGAAGTCGTAGCCGGCGGCGGCGAGCAGCTCGGTGTTGGCGGTGGAACCGGTCGAGATCCACGCACCATAAAGCTGCTCGCCTGCGGCGACCCGCCGCTTGAGTCGATTGCCGGCCTGCATACCATTCTCCCTGACGGACACGCCGTCGGATAGCGTCGCCGCTCTCGGCATGGCAAGCCGGTCGCGGCCTCTTGGCCACATCTTCCCGGCGCCCGCGGCCGATTGCATCTTCCCTGAAACAATCGTGATCAGGCGTTAACGTAAGTTCGACAGGGAACGATTAGGTTCTTGGCGGGGCCGCCTGGGCTGGGCTACCGTCCATGATCCGAAACGGGTTCCGACCGCCCGGTGTGGACCGGCTGCATCGATGTGCAGCAACACTTGTACACGGCTTGCGCCAGGCGAGAATTCGCATAGACTCTTCAACCTCAAGGCGTATTCAAGGAGCCTGTATTCTCATAGGACGGACAGACTGCCGTTCGAGGTTCGTGCGTTGAACGTAGCCCCCTTCCAAAGGATGCGGAGACCGTGAGCACTACCGTCGACTTTGCTGCCATCATCGCTGAAGACCGCAAAGTGAGGGCGCAGGAAGAATGGCAGGGAACGTTCCTTGAATATCTCGAGAAGGTGAAAGCGGAACCGGCCCTTTCCTTCCAGTCGCACCGGCGCTTCTACGACATGATGATGGCCAAGGGCGTGCGCCATCTCGATGCCGAGGCCGATCCCAGGGTGAAGCGGCTGTTCGGCGACCAGCCGGTCAACGTGTACGGGTTCTTCGAGGACGAGTTCTTCGGCATGGAGCGCACGCTCGACAAGATCGTGCGCTACTTCCACTCCGCCGCCATGGGCGGCGAGGAAAGCCGGCAGGTGCTCTATTTGCTGGGGCCGGTGGGCTCGGGCAAGAGCTCCCTGGTGGCGCGGCTGCAGCGCGGGCTGGAAGAGCTGCCGCCGGTCTATGTCATCGACGGCTGCCCGACCTTCGAGGATCCCCTGCATCTGATCCCCCGCCATCTGCGCGGCGCGTTCGAGGAGATGCTGGGCGTGCGGATCGAGGGCGATCTCTGCCCGGTCTGCCGCTGGAAGCTGAAGGAGACCTGGGAAGGCAAGTACGAGGACGTGCCGATCCGCACCGTCCGCTTCTCCAAGCGCGCCAGGCGCGGCATCGGCGTGGTCCCGCCGGTCGACCCGAACAACCAGGACACCTCGGTGCTGATCGGCTCGGAGGATATCTCCAAGCTCGACCGCTACTCCGAGGGCGACCCGCGCGTGCTGGAGCTGAACGGCGCGTTCAACGTCGGCAACCGCGGCATGGTGGAGTTCATCGAGGTCTTCAAGAACGATCCCGAGTACCTCCACACCATGATCACCGCGACCCAGGAGAAGTTCGTGCCGGCGCCCGGCCGCCACGGCACCATCCATGTCGACACGGTGATCGTGGCGCATTCCAACGAGGCCGAGTGGCAGCGCTTCAAGGCCGACCACACCAACGAGGCGATCCTCGACCGGATGGTGGTGGTCAAGGTGCCCTACAACCTGCGCCTCTCGGAAGAGACCAAGATCTACGAGAAGTTCCTGCAGAAGTCGCAGTTCAACGCC
The DNA here is from genome assembly GCF_000427665.1 of Geminicoccus roseus DSM 18922. NCBI lineage: Bacteria > Pseudomonadati > Pseudomonadota > Alphaproteobacteria > Geminicoccales > Geminicoccaceae > Geminicoccus > Geminicoccus roseus. The sequence goes on along the minus strand of NZ_KE386572.1, from coordinate 3,592,437 downwards.
AAGATCGCGCCGCACACGCTGGAGATCACCTCCATGTTCGCGATCCTGTCGCGGCTGGAGCCGACCTCGAAATGCGACCCGCTGACCAAGCTGAAGATCTATAATGGCGAGGAGGTCCTGGAGAAGGGCCGGCCGAAGAAGGTCACCCCGCACGAGCTGGCGGACGACGCCAAGCGCGAGGGTATGTTCGGGATCTCGACGCGCTTCATCATGAAGGCGATCGACACCGCGCTCACCAAGAACGACGGGGTGATCCATCCGATCAACGTGCGCGAGGCGCTGATCGGCATGGTCAAGGAGACCGAGCTCCCCGACAACACCAAGAAGCAGTACCTGGAGTTCCTGCAGGACACCCTGCACAAGGCCTATCTCGACCTGCTCGAGAAGGACATCACCAAGGCGTTCGTCTACAGCTTCAAGGACCAGGCCGAGACCCTGTTCCAGAACTACCTGGACCATGCCGAGGCCTATGTCACCAAGACCAAGGTCAAGGACAAGCAGACCCGCGACGAGATGCAGCCGGACGAGGGCTTTTTGAAGTCCATCGAGGAGCAGATCGCGGTGATCGGTCCGGCCGCCGACGGGTTCCGCCAGGAGGTGATCGCCTATCTGTGGTCGGCCACCAGGCGCGGCGAGAAGGTCGCCTACACCTCCTATGAGCCGCTCAAGGAAGCCATCGAGAAGAAGCTGATGAACTCGGTGCGCGAGATCAGCCGGATCGTGACCAAGGCGCGCACCCGCGACGAGGAGCAGCGGGAAAAATATGACAGCATGGTCACGAATCTGATCGCGCAGGGCTATAGTGAGGAGAGCATCGACACCATTTTAAAGTATGCTGCGAACCATCTGTGGAAGGATTGACGACTCGTAGCTGCGGGAAACCTCATCCAGGCATGCCAGGGGAGCTTCCTTGACGACAGTCTTTCGTCCTTACGAAGAAAGCGAGGCGCTGCGGTCCGACCGCAGCGCCGGCGACCGGCAGCGGCACCGCGAAAAGCTCCGGCGGTCGCTGCGGGAGAACATCGCCGACATCATCGCCGAGGAAAGCATCATCGGCCGTGACGGCGACAAGATCGTCAAGGTGCCGATCCGCGGCATCAAGGAGTACAAGTTCGTTTATGGCGACAACGAGGGCGGGGTGGGCACCGGCGACGGCGACACCAAGCCCGGCCAGATCATCGGCCAGGCCGGCGACGGCGAGCCGCAGCCGGGCCAGGGCCGCGCCGGCTCGGAGCCAGGCGTCGACTATTACGAGACCGAGATCAGCGTCGACGAGCTGATCGAGATCATGTTCGAGGACCTTGAGCTGCCCGACATGGAGCGCAAGGTCCTGCGCGAGGTCATGTCGGATTCGACCTTCAAGCGGCGCGGCTACCGCAAGCGGGGCCCGCGGGTCCATCTCGACCGCAAGCGCACCGCCAAGGCCCGCATCCGCCGGATGATCGCCTCGGACACCGACACCGCCGAGTTGCGCCAGAACCTGCAGGGCGAGCCGGAGAAGCCCGAGGACCGCTTCCCCTACCGGCGCGAGGACCTGACCTACAAGCGGGTGATCACCGATGTCCGCGAGGAAAGCAACGCGGTCGTCATGTGCATCATGGACACGTCCGGCTCGATGGACCGGATGAAGAAGTACCTGGCGCGCTCGTTCTTCTTCCTGCTCTACCAGTTCGTGCTGACCCGCTACCAGAACGTCGAGCTGGTGTTCATCGGCCACCATACCGAGGCCAAGGAAGTCACCGAGGAGGACTTCTTCCACAAGGGCGAGAGCGGCGGGACGATGATCAGCTCGGGCTACAAGAAGGCCCTGGAGATCATCGAGGACCGCTTCCACCCGGAGCTGTGGAACATCTACGCCTTCCACTGCTCGGACGGCGACAATTTCGACAGCGACAACGACGCCACGATCCGGGCGGCCCGCGAGCTGTGCGAGGTCTGCAACCTGTTCGGCTATGGCGAGATCAAGCCGCTGGGCTCGCACTACTACGAGAGCTCGATGCTGGAGCGCTTCCGGGCGGTGGACGCGAAGAACTTCCACAGCGTGCTGATCGAGCGGCGCGAGGACGTCTACCCGTCCTTCCGCTCGGTCCTGTCCAAGGAACGTGCCGAGGCCGGCTGAACCAGGAGCACCCATGACCAACTGGACGCTCGACGAACTCGCCCGCTGGGACGACCGGATCCAGGAAAAGGTCCGGGAATTCGGCCTGGACTGCTATCCGCAGGAATTCGAGGTGTGCGACCAGAACGCCATGCTGGGCTACATGGCCTATCACGGCATGCCGTCGCACTACCCGCACTGGTCGTTCGGCAAGGCGTTCGAGAAGACCAAGACCATGTACGACCATGGCGTGTCCGGCCTGCCCTACGAGATGGTGATCAACTCCGACCCCTGCCTTGCCTACCTGATGCGCGACAACTCGCTCTGCCTGCAGGTCCTCACCATCGCCCACGTGTACGGGCACAACGACTTCTTCAAGAAGAACTTCAACTTCGCCACCGGCACCCGGGCCACCGACACCATCTCGACCTTCAAGGCCCGCGCCGACCGGGTCCGCCGCTACCAGGAGGATCCCTCGATCAGCGCCACCGCGGTGGAGGACTGGCTGGATTCCTGCCACGCCCTGTCGTTCTCGCGCTCCAAGAACCCCTCGGTGCCGCGCCTGTCGCACGAGGCGCAGCTGCGCCGGGCGATGGAGGCGGCCGAGCCGCCCGAGGATCCGTTCCCGCTGCTCTCGCGCAAGCCGGAGCCGCCGGAGCCGGACCTGTTGCGGGTGCCGGTCGAGCCGGACGAGGACCTGCTCCTGTTCATCCGCGACCACCGGCGCGACCTGGAGGACTGGCAGCGCGACATCCTCACCATCGTCGACGACGAGGCGCGCTACTTCATCCCGCAGATCGAAACCAAGATCATGAACGAGGGCTGGGCCAGCTTCTGGCACCACAAGATCATGAACGCCCTCGACCTGCCCCAGGAACTGCACCTGGAGTTCCTGGTCCGCCACAATCAGGTGGTCTGCCCGCATCCCCGTTCGATCAATCCCTACCATCTGGGCTTCGTGCTCTGGCACGAGATCGAGAAGAAGTTCGGCGGCGCCGACACCCCAGAGGGCCGGCGCAAGATGTTCGAGGTCCGCGAGAGCGACCGCGACACCTCGTTCCTGCGCCGCTTCCTCGACGCCAGGACCATGCAGGCGGTCGACATGTTCTCCTACGCCCAGCGCGGCGAGCACTACGTGGTCGACGAGATCGCCGACGAGGGCTGGGAGGACATCAAGGCCAAGCTGCTCCGGCAGACCGGCACCGCCTCGATGCCGGTGATCAAGATCCACGACGCCGACTATGGCGGGACCCGCGGCCTCTATCTGGTCCACGAGCATGAGGGCCGCGACCTGGAGGTGACCCATGCCGAGAAGACCCTGGGCCACCTGCGCCATCTTTGGGGCGGCAAGGTCTGGCTGCGCTGCAGCCTGCGCGGCAAGCCGACCCTGCTATGTTCCGGTCCCGACGGGTTCGACGCCAAGCTGATCAACTGAGGCGGCCCCGGCCACCGGGGTGCCGGTGGCCGGGACGATCAGCTTGATCACCCGGCCGGGCTCGGGCTCGCCGCCGTCCAGCGGCAGCCCGTTGATCAGCCGGACATCGGCCAGGAGGTCCGGGTCGTCGCTCCGGAGGAGCTGCGCCAGCCGCTCGCCCTCCCGGACCGTGTGCAGGTCGATCATCTTGCCCGGGTAGCGCGCGGCTTCGGCGGGCGTCAGGAAGTCGAAGGATTCGATCGATCCCTGGTAGGCCGCCGCGGTGCGCTGGTCCATCTGCGGCGCCACGAACTGGAAGCGCCAGACCTTGTTGTCGCCACCGTCGATCGCGCCGACCAGCACCTGCCGGGTCTGCCGGCCGACCAGGCCGACGGCGAGGCCGGTGGCGGCATCCTGGCCGTCGATGCTGGTGGGCCAGACCGCCCGGGTGGCGCCCTGCCCCGGCCATTGCTGCTGCAGGTAGCTCGGTATGTCGGCGGTCTGCCGCTCGCCCATGTCGAACACCATCAGCGCGCCGTTCTCCGCCTGGCCGATCACCTGCTGCGGCGTGTTGGTGAGGCGGAAGCCCGGGGGTGCCTCGAAGCGGAAGCCCAGGACCGGATGAACGAAGCTGCGGCCGATCACCAGCCCCTGGGCCGGGTCGTCGCCGTAGAGCAGCCCGTCCACCGCGGCCAGGTAGGCGTCGCGGCCGCGCCGGTTGGCGGTCTCGCTCTGCCGCGCCGCCTCGTCGGCTGCCCGCGCCACCCGGTCCAGGGTGCGCGGGTGGCTGGCGTAGATGCTTTCCTCCGCGTCCACCGGCTGCCCGGTCTGGCGCGCCTGCAGTTCCGCCTGGGCCTGCAGCCGGCCGAGGAAGCTTGCCATCGCCCGGGGGTCGTAGCCGGCCCGGGTCAGGTAGCGGATGCCAAGCTGGTCCGCCTCGAACTCCTGGTCGCGCGAATAGCCCATCACCCAGGCCGGCGCCGCGGTCTGCGCCACCTGGGCCGCGGCCCGCGCGCCCGCCTCGCCCAGGAACAGCCCGCCCAGCAGCACGCCGATGGCGCTGGCTCCCTGGGCATAGGTCGACTGGGTATCGCGCTGGGCGGTATGGCGCCCGGTCACGTGGCCGATCTCGTGCGCGATCACCCCGGCCAGTTCCGCCTCGTCCGCCGCCAGCGCCATCAGGCCGCGGGTGACGTAGACATAGCCGCCCGGCAGGGCGAAGGCGTTGACCACTGGGCTGTCCAGCAGGGTGAAGGTGAAGTCCTGCCCGGGCAGCTCGCTCACCGCCACCAGCTTTTCGCCTAGGTCCTGGACATAGGCAGCCGCCCGCGCGCCGTCATAGTCGCCGCCGAACTCCGCCAGCACCTTGGGGTGCTCCTGGGCGCCCAGCCGCTGCTCGTCCGCCTGGGAAAGGGTCGTGTACTGCATGGCCCCGGTGGCCGGGTTGCGCACCTGGTTGCAGCCCACCAGGGCCGAGCCGATCAGGAGCGAGAGGAGGATGCGCTTCATGGCAGGGGCTGTAGCTCCAGTGGATCACGCAGTTCCAACATGGGGCCGGTGGCCTGAAACGGCCAGCCACGAACCTGCAGCTTCCGTCCCGTCAGCGTCGTGGGATCCAGGCCCGCCGCCACGAACCGCCGCAGGTCGGCCTTGAGAATGCGGATCCCGAAATCGGTCCGCCAGTCCGGGCCGAAGTCCAGGTAGCTCGCATCCCAGCTGGTCTTGACGGCGACCGCGACCCCCTCGACCAGCGCGAACCGCCCGATCCGCCGCGCCACCGTCACAGGCGTCGCCTGCGCCCGGTCCAGTTCGCCCCAGATCCCGCGCCCCGACGAGCGGCCGTCCCGCTCGGCCGCCAGCAGGACGCGCACCGCCGCCTCCGGCTCGTCGCCGCAGCGCACCACCGCGAGCCCGGCCCGCAGCAGGAGCAGCCGGGGGTCTTGGCCGGCCGCGTCCACCAGGGTGCCGAGCATCCGGCCATAGCGGTCCGCACGCTCCCCGCCCGCCAGCCGGAGCCGCCGCCCCTCGGCCAGCGGCGCCACCAGCGCCAGGGCCCTCGCCGGCAGTTCCACGGGCAGGTCGGGCACCACCACCGAGGCCAGCCGGATCGTCCGCCCGTCCGCCAGCACCCAGGCGTCGGCGCGCGCCAGCCGCTCCACCCGAACCGCCTCGTCTGCCGCCGCCCGGGTTCCCATGCCGCCCAGCAGCGCTCCCGCCAGCATCAGCACCGCGCGACGGCTGGCCGTCGCCGCCGGTCGGTGGTAGAGGGAGGCAGGTCGCGTCCGTAGCTCAGTAGGATAGAGCACAGGATTCCTAATCCTGGGGTCGTGGGTTCGAATCCCGCCGGACGCACCAGCCCCTCTTCCAGCCCGGTCCGCGTTGGCCCGCGGTGGTCCCGCCTCCGCCCGATCGTCCGTGCTGGCATTGCACATGGTCGGATCCGCCTGTGGTGTCCCGTCGCCCGGAACCAGCAATACACGTCGAGCGCGATAATAGGCAGAGGCAAATATCGCATAACGCGAGATGTGTGATGCTGCTCCGCTCGTGGCGCCGTGCTGGCTATCCGGCAGGACCGGCAGGGCGTATCGCCGATCGGACAACGACCGAGGACCCGGGATCATGACCAGCTTTTCCCTGGAAGGGCGCGCCGCCCTGGTGACCGGCGGCAGCCGCGGCATCGGCGGCGCCATCGCGGAGCTGTTCGCGCGCCATGGCGCCCGGGTGGCCGTCTGCCACCATGGCGATGCGGCGGGGGCGGAGGAGCTGCGCGGCCGGCTGGCGCCGGACGGCTTGGCCTGCCCCGCCACCGAATGCGACGTCGCCGACGAGGCATCGGTCGCCGCCATGGCAGCCTGGGCCAGGCAGGAACTCGGCCAGGTCGACATCCTGGTCAACTGCGCCGGGATCGGCGGCGACAAGGCTTTCGCCGACCTGTCGGTCGCCGACTGGGACCGGATGATCGGCGTGCATCTGCGCGGCACCTTCCTGGTCACCCACGCCTTCTTTCCGGACATGGTCCAGCGCGGCTACGGCCGGGTGATCAACATCGCCTCGCAGCTCGCCTACAAGGGCGCCCCGGGCCTGGTCCATTACTGCGCCGCCAAGGCCGGGATCGTCGGCTTCACCCGGGCCCTGTCCTACGAAGGCGCCCCGCACGGCGTCACCGTCAACGCGATCGCGCCGGGCCCGGTGGAGACCGACCTGCTGCGCGGCCTTTCCCCCGCCTGGCGCGAGATGAAGCAGGCGCAGCTGCCGATCGGCCGGTTCGGCCAGGTGGACGAGATCGCGCCCACCGCCCTGATGCTCGCCTCCTCGGCCGGTTCCTATTACGTGGGCCAGACCCTCTCGCCCAATGGCGGCGACGTGATGGTCTGAGCCCGGGCCTCCCATGCTTCACGCAAGGCCCAGGCTCCTCAGTGCGGGCTGATGACGTGGCGGACCGTGCGGCCTTCCGCCAGCGCGTCGAAGCCTGCGTTGATGTCGTCCAGCGTGCCGCGGCTGGTCAGCAGCCGGTCGACCGGCAGGCGGCCGGCGCGGTAGAGCGCCACGAAGCGGGGGATGTCCCGGGTGGGGATGCAGCTGCCGACATAGCTGCCGCGCAGGGTGCGCTCCTCGCCGACCAGCCGGGTCGGGGAGAAGGCGAAGCGGGCGGCGGGGTTGGCGAGGCCGGCGGTGGTGGTGGTGCCGCCGCGCCTGGTGATCTCGAAGGCCAGTTCCAGCGCCTTGGCCGACCCGGCCATCTCCAGGGCATGGTCGACGCCGCCGCCGGTGACGGCACGGATCGCGGCGATCGCGTCCGGGTCGCCAGCGTTGAACGTGTCGGTGGCGCCCAGCTCCCTGGCCATCGCCAGCTTGTCGTCGGCGAGGTCGAGCGCAATCACCCGGGCAGCACCCGAGGACAACGCGCCCAGGAGCGCGCTCAGGCCGACCCCGCCCAGCCCCACCACCGCGACCGTCTCGCCGGCACGCACCTGGGCGGTGTTGACCGCGGCCCCGACACCGGTCAGCACCGCGCAGCCGAACAGGGCGGCGATCTCCAGCGGGATGTCCCGGTCGATCTTCACCAGCGAGTGGCGCGACACCACGGTGTAGTCGGCGAACGCGGAAACGCCGACATGGTGGTGCACCGGCCCGCCCTGGAAGGACAGGCGGCGCTCGCCGGACAACAGGGTCCCCTGGCCGTTCGTGGCGTTGCCCGGCTCGCACAGGGCCGGCCGTCCCTCGCTGCAGCAGACGCAATGGCCGCAGGACGGCACGAACACCATGACCACATGGTCGCCCGGCACCAGGTCGGCGACGCCGGGGCCGGTCTCTTCGACGACGCCCGCCGCCTCGTGGCCCAGCACCATCGGGGTCGGGCGCGGCCGGTCGCCATTGATGACCGAGAGGTCGGAATGGCACAGGCCGGCAGCGCCGACCCGCACCAGCACCTCGCCCGGACCGGGCGGGGCCAGCTCGACCTCCTCGATCGCCAGCGGCCTGGTCGTCGCGAACGGGGCGCTCTTGGGGGCTTCGTGCAGGACAGCCGCGCGAATCTTCAACGACGTTCCTCCGTCGGGTTCGGTTGCAGGGCAGAGACCGCCTCCGTGAAGCAGCCGTCAATGAACGAAATGTTCCCCACGGCATAAGACGCCGCTATGGCGAGCTTGGCCCTTCGCCATAGCGTGCCGTTATGGCGAACAGCGCAAACTTCTCTTTGTCACCTCCCAATGCCGGCCCGATGCTTCCGAGTAGTTCGTCTGGGCCTTGAAACAACGAGGCAGGGAGCCGGCCGCGCAGCAAGACGCGGCCGCGACAAAGGAGAAGACCATGGCGATCATCAAGGCGCCGATCGGCCGACGTGGATTTCTGGCAGGCACTGCCGGCCTGACGCTGGCGTCCGGCGGTATCGGACTGTTCGGTTCCGGCCGGGCCGAGGCCAAGGCGCCGATGCTCGGCACCAAGCAGCCGGGCTGGTACCGGTTCAAGATCGGCGACTTCGAGGGAACCATCGTCTCCGACGGCAGGCTCGACCTCGGCAAGGCGACCGACCAGTTCCCGGATGCGCCGGTCGAGGAAATCCAGGCGATCATGGACAGGGAATTCCTGCCGGTGGCGCCGATGATGCTGGAGCAGAACGCGCTGATCGTGAACACCGGCGAGAAGCTGGTCCTGTTCGACAGCGGCATGGGCAGCGCCAAGCTGTTCGGCCCAGAATCCGGCCGGCTGATGGCCAGCATCAAGGCTTCGGGCATCGATCCGGCCACCATCGACGCGGTGATCCTGACTCACGCCCACCTGGACCATTGCTGGGGCATCATGGCGGACGACGGTTCGCGCAACTTCCCCAACGCCCAGATCTACATGTCCCAGGCGGACTTCGACTTCTGGACCGACGAGGGCAAGCTCTCGGCGGAAGGCTTCCTGCCGACCTTCGTGGAAGGTGCCCGGCGCAACCTCCTGCCCAACCAGGACCGCATGGTGTTCGTGGAGGACGGCAAGGAAGTGCTCCCGGGCATCCAGGCGATCTTCACGCCCGGCCACACGGTCGGCCATGTCTCCTACGTGATCACCTCGAACGGCCAGTCCTTCCTGAACGTGGGCGACGTGGTCCACCACTACGCGCTCCTGTTCGAGAACCCGCAATGGGAGTTCGCCTTCGACACCGATCCCAAGCAGGCGGCCGCCACCCGGGTGAAGCTGTTCGAGATGGCGACCTCGGAGCAGCTGGTGATGCTGGGCTACCACTTCCCGTTCCCGGGCATCGGCCATATCCGCAAGGCGCAGAAGGGCTTCGACTACGTGCCCATGGCCATGGATCTCAGCTGATCCGGTCAGGCTCCGAACAGGCGAACGGCCGCGCTTCTCGCGCGGCCGTTCTGCTTTCAGCCAGGCTCTGGAACGTCAGATCGTCCGGCCGCCGTCCACCGGCAGGAGCACGCCGGTGACGAACTCGGAATCCGGCGAGGCCAGGTAGAGCGCTGCCCGCGCGATGTCGTCCGGACGGGACATCCGGCCGAGCGGGATCGTCGCCACGAAACGCGCCCTGTTCTCCGGCGTGTCCGGCACGCCCATGAAGGATTCCAGCAGGCCGGTTTCGCCCATCACCGGGCAGAGCGCGTTCACCCGGATGTTGTCCGGCGCCAGCTCGACCGCCAGCGACTGGGACATGATGTTCACCGCACCCTTGGTGCTGTTGTACCAGCTCAGGCCCGGACGCGGGCGGATGCCGGCGACCGAGCCGATGTTGACGATCACCCCGCCGCCGTTCTGCCGCATGAGCGGCACGGTCGCGTGGGTCATCAGGTAGATCGACTTCACGTTGATCCGGAACACCCGGTCGAAGGTCTCCTCGTCGACGTCCAGGGCCGGCTGGTTCTTGTGGGTCCAGCCGGCATTGTTGACCACGATGTCCGGCTTGCCGAACTGCGCCACTGCCGCCTCGACCGCCGCGTCCACCTCGGCCTTCACGCCGACATCCGCGGCGAACGCCGCGGCGCTCTCCCCGATCTCGCCGGCCACCCGCTCGGCCGCATCCTTGCGGATGTCGAGCACGGCCACCCTGGCGCCCTCGGCAGCGAACAGCTTGGCGATCGCCTCGCCAAACCCGCCGCCCGCTCCGGTGACGATCGCGAACTTCCCGGCCAGCCGGTGCTGTGCGCCCATGTCCTTGTTCCTTCTCAGTCGTGCTTGATCACGATCGTCTTCAGCGCGGCGAACTCGTAGAGCGCCTCGAAACCCTTCTCGCGGCCATGACCGGACTTCTTCATCCCGCCGAACGGCAGCTCGATGCCGCCGCCGGCGCCATAGGCGTTCACGAACACCTGGCCGGCCTGGACCTTGCGCGCGACCCGGGTCGCCCGCGCCCCGTTGCCGGACCAGACGCCGGCGACCAGGCCGTAGTCGGTGTCGTTGGCGAGGCGCACCGCGTCGGCCTCGTCCTCGAACGGGATCGCCGAGAGGACCGGCCCGAACACCTCGTCCACAGCCAGCCGGTTGCCGCGCGGCACCGGCCCGTAGATGCGCGGCGCCACGAAGAATCCGTCCGCGGGCGCTCCCTCGGCGACCTGGCCCATGGCCAGCAGCGGAACGCCATCGGCCTCGGCACGGCTGAAGAAGCCTTCGACCCGCTTCTTCTGCTTGGCGTTGATGACCGGGCCCAGGTCCAGGTCCATCTCCGGCGTGCCGGCGCGCAGGCGAGCGAACCGCTCGATCACCCGCTCCATCACCAGGTCATAGGCGCTCTGCTCGATCAGCAGCCTGGAGCCCGCCGAGCAGGTCTGCCCGGCATTCTGGACGATGGCGTTGACCAGGACCGGCACCGCGACGTCGAGGTCGGCGTCGCCGAACACGATCTGCGGGCTCTTGCCGCCCAGTTCCAGGACGCAGCCGATATGGTTGCGGGCAGCAGCGGTCTGGATGAACACGCCGACCTCGGGGCTGCCGGTGAACGCGATGAAGTCGATCCCCGGATGCTCGGCCAGCGCCGCGCCGGCTTCGCCGCCCAGGCCCGGCACGATGTTGATGGCGCCCTCGGGCATGCCCACGCCCGCCGCCAGCTCCGCAATACGCAGGGAGGTCAGGCAGGCGTCCTCGGCCGGCTTCAGCACCGTGGCGTTGCCCATCGCCAGAGCGGGCCCAAGGGTGCGCCCGAACATCTGCGCCGGGTAGTTCCAGGGAATGATGTGCCCGGTGACGCCGAAGCGCTCGCGCTCGGTCGCCACGAGGTAGCCCGGCAGGAACGGGATGGTTTCGCCATGCACCTTGTCGGCGGCGGAGCCGTAGAACTCGAAGTAGCGGGCCGCCGCGACCATGTCGGCACGGGCCTGCTTCATCGGCTTGCCGGTGTCGCGCGCCTCGAGCAGGGCAAGCTCCTCGGCATGGTCGGCGATCGCCTGGCCCAGCTTCATCAGGAGCCGGCCACGCTCCAGGGCGGACAGGCGGCCCCAATGGCCTTCCTCGACGGCATGGCGCGCTGCCTTCACGGCGCGGTCGACGTCCGGCTTTCCGCCGGCGGCGATCCTGGCGAACACCCGGCCTTCGGCAGGCGCCACGACATCCACCGTGCCGCGACCGGTGGCGGGCTCCCAGCGATTGTCGATGAAGACGCCCTCGGCGGCCTGCACCGTGGCGGCTTCCGGATAGGTCGAAGCGCTCATGCGACAAGTTTCTCCGTTCGGTCGTCGGATGCGATGGCACCGCGCTCGACCACGATCGTGCGTTCCGCAAAATTCTTGAGCAGATGCGGGTTGGATTCGGTGATCACCAGGGTCAGTTCCGGCGCCAGGTCGCGCAGCCGGCGCAGCGCGTCGGCGTAGCGATGGGCCAAAACGGGGGCCAAGCCCTGGAACGGCTCGTCCAGCAGCACCAGCCGCGTCCCCAGCATCAAGGCCCGGCCCAGCGCCACCATCTTGCCCTGCCCGCCGGACACCGAGCCCGCCGGCCGCCCGGCCAGCTCCTTCAGCTCCGGCAGCACCTCGTAGACCCGGGCCAGGCGCCGCCCGGTCTCCGCCTGGTCGAGCTGGGCCACCCGTGCCGGCAGCAGCACGTTCTCTTCCACCGTGAAGCGCGAGAACAGCCGGCGGTCCTCCGGCGCATAGCCGATGCCAAGGCCGGGGCGCAGATGCGGCGCCACCCTGCCCAGGTCCTGACCCTGGAAGGTCATCCGCCCGGTGCAGTCGGTGAAGCCCATGATCGTGCGCAGCGTGGTGGTCTTGCCGGCGCCGTTGCGGCCGACCAAGGCGACGCTCTCGCCCTCGTCCAGCTGGAACGAGATCTGGCGCAGAATCGGGATGCGCTCGATCGAGACGTCGACGCGTTCGAACGACAGCATGTCAGCCTCCGATCACCGTGCGGACCACCTCGGGATCGGCCAGCACCAGGTCGGGCGGTCCGGCCATCTGGATCTTGCCGGCACTCCAGACCGCGACCCGGTGCGCGTAGCGGCTCACCATTTCCATGTCGTGCTCGACGAACACCGAGCTCACCTTCGCCTTGGCGAGCGCACCCACCAGGATCTCCATCACCTCGAACTTGTCGGCCGACGCCACGCCCGAGGTGGGCTCGTCCATCAGCAGCAGGCGCGGGCGCAGGGCCAGCGCCACCGCGATGTCGACCAGCTTGCGCTGGCCTTCCGGCAGTTCCGAGGCGCGCCGCTCCTTCACGTCGCCGCAGCCCACCAGTTCCAGCAGCGCCACCATCTCGTCGCGCTCGGGCAGGTGCCGCATGGTGCGGAACGGGTTCCAGCGCCGCTCGCGCACGGCGGCCGCCAGCAGCATGTTCTCCAGGACGGTGTGCTCGGTGAACAGCTGCGGGATCTGGAAGGCCCGGGCAATGCCCAGGCGGGTGATGGTGCGCGGCGGCTGGGCGGTGATCTCCTTGCCCTCGAACCAGACGGTACCACCCTGCGGGCGCAGGTAGCCCGTGCAGATGTTGAGAAAGGTGGTCTTGCCGGCACCGTTCGGCCCGATGATGGCGAGGTTCTCGCCCTCGAACACGTCCAGCTCGATCCCGTCGGCCGCCACCACGCCGCCGAACCGGATCTGCAGCCCCTTGGCCTGGAGCATCGGCGCACGGCTCACGTCACGTTCTCCACGGCCCGCGCCTCGTCCCGGGCGGCCGCCTCGCGCCGGCGCGCCCAGGGCAATCGCCGGTGCAGGTCGATCAGCCCGCCCGGCGCCCACAGGATCACCACGATCAGCACCGCGCCCAGGATCAGCTGCCAGCTGTCGGCCAGGAACGCGGCGGCATAGACCCTCACCGCCTCGTAGACGAACGAGCCGGCGAAGGCGCCCAGCACATGGCCGGCCCCGCCCAGGACCGCGATGAACACGAACTCGCTGGAGCGGGTCCAGAACGTGTAGTCCGGGGTGGCGATGCCCTGGACCAGGCCCATGGCGACGCCGCCCAGCCCGCAGAGCAGGGCCGAGAACACGTAGCTCACCAGCATGACGTGCTTGGCCGAGATGCCGATATATTCCAGGCGGGTCTCGTTGGCCTTCATCGCCTTCAGCGCCTGGCCGAGCGGGCTGCGCAGGAACTGCCAGACCATCGCCGCCATCAGCACCGCCAGCACGAGGACAGTGTAGTAGATCACGAGGTCGAAGGAGCCGCGGTCGAAGCTGAAGCCCAGGAGGGTCGGGCGGCGGATGCGCATCCCGTCCGAGCCGCCGGTCAGGTGGAAGAACTTCTCCAGAACCGCGAACAGGACCATGGAGAAGGCCAGGTTGAGCATCCCGAAGAAGATGCCCCGGTAGCGGGTGACGAACAGCCCGACGATCAGGCCGGCCAGGATCGACACCAGGGCCGCGGCGACCAGCAGGACCACCATGTCCGCACCCCGCCAGGCATCGCCCAGAAAAGCGGCGGTGTAGGCGCCGGCGGCGAAGAACATGCCGTGGCCGAACGAGACCTGGCCGGCCTGCAGGAGCAGCAGGATGCCCAGGACCGCAAGGGCCTTGGCGTAGACGATCGTCAGGAAGGTCATGGACGAACCGGCGAACGCCGGGACGGCCAGGAGCAGCAGGAGAAGCGCTGCCAGCGCGATGCGCTTGGTCATGGTCAGATCTTCCGCACCGCGGCGACGCCGAACAGGCCGTTCGGGCGAACGAGCAGGACGAGCACCATGATGAGATAGGGCATCAGCACCTCGAACTCGGGCGCCAGGTAGATGGCGAAGGAACGGCTGAGGCCGATCAGCAGCGCGGAGATCGCCGCCCCCTCGATCTGGCCGAGCCCGGCCGTGGCCGCCACCGCGAAAGACAGGACGATCATGTTCGCCCCCATGCCCGGGATCAGCGAGGTGGTCGGGGTGGCGAGCGCGCCGCCCGCCGCCGCCAGCGTCGCGCCGATCACGAAGGTCATGAAATAGACCCTCTTGGCGTTGATCCCGATCGCGGTCGCGGCCTCGCGGTCCTCGGTCACCGCCAGGATCTCGGCGCCGTTGCGGGTGTGGCGCAGGAAGTAGCGCAGGCCGACCAGCACCACGATCGCCAGGATCGGCAGGAAGATCGTCTGGTAGGCGGTGTAGGTGATCCCCACCACGCTCACGTTGCCCAGGAGCTGGAGCGGCTCGGCCATGTAGAGCGGCTGCACGCCCCAGATCATCCGCTGGATGTTCTCCAGCATCATGAACACCGCGAAGGTGACGAGGAGCTGCAGCACCGGGTCCTTGGTGTAGATATGGCGCAGCAGGATCGATTCCATTGTCCCGCCGACCAGCAGCCCCACCAGGATCGCCGCCAGCACCAGGGCCGGGAAGGTCAGCCACGGGCTGAAGCCCTGGGCCACCAGCCAGCTGCCGATCGAGGCGGCCCCGTAGGCGCCCAGGGCATAGAAGCTGCCATGGGCGATGTTGAGCACGCCCAGCACCCCGAAGATCAGGGTGAGGCCGACCGCGACCAGGAAGATCAGGGACGCATAGGAAATGCCGTCCATGGTCGCGAGGATGGCGATATCGAGGGACATGGGCACCGCTCGTCACAAAAGAAACGCGGCCGGAACATGAGATGCCCCGGCCGCCCTGGAGAAAGGCTCAGGAGCCGTGCTGGTAGCGCTTCGCCTCGACCTTGGTGAACTCGGGCGTCAGGGTCCCGATCCACTCGATCGATTCCTGGCCGACCGGCGGCATCAGGTCCTCGCCGGCATAGACGGCCATGTCGTCGATGATCGGGAACGGATAGTCGGGCACGGTCTTGGTGACGCCGACCAGCTGCGCCTCGATCCCCTGCCCGTCCTCGCGGATGGTCAGCGGGCGGCCGAAGCCCTGGAACTCCAGACCGGTCATCGCGTCGATGACCTGGTCGCGGTCCGGCCACTCCCCGCCATTGGCAGCGGCAGCCTTGTCGTAGGCAGCTTCCAGGGCCGCAAAGGCCTGGGCCATGTGGTAGACGGAGTAGATCGGGTAGGAGCCGGTCTTCTCCTTGAACGCCTCGTTGAAGGCGGTCAGCTTCGGGTCGTCCTTGTATTCCGGATGCAGGAAGTAGTGGTCGCCGCGGCCGCCGACGATCACCCCGTCGGGCAGGTCGCTGCCCAGGCGCTGCAGCGAGGATTCGGCGAGCGGCAGCACGAACTGCGAGGTCTCGAACAGGCCGCGCTGGTTGGCCTGGCGCACGAAGGTGTCCAGGTCGCCGCCCCAGGAGGTCGACAGGATCACGTCGGGCTTGAGCGCCTGCAGCCTGGAGACCTCGGCCGAATAGTCGGGCGCACCGAAGGCCGGGAACAGTTCCGCCACGACCTCCACGTCCGGCTTCAGGACCTTCAGCGCCTCCGAAAAGATCTGCCAGCTGTCGCGGCCCCAGGCATAGTCCTGGTTCACCACCGCGATGGTCTTGAAGTCCGGCTTCGTATCCAGGAGATAGAGCAGCGGCGCCAGGACCTCGGGCGTGGCGTTGGCCTGGGTGCGGAAGACGTAGCGGTACTCGTCGTCCTCGAAGATCCGCTGGGTTCCGCAGTCCCACATGAAGTTCATCACTTCGAGGTCTTCGGCGAGCGGTGCGATCTTGTTGCACACCCCGGACGAGATCGAGGCGAACATCACGTCGACGTCGACGTCCTGCGCCAGGCGGCGATACTCGGTCATGAGCGCCTCCAGCCCGGCGCCCTCGTCCATGAAGCTCAAGGACACCGGCACGCCCTGGATGCCGCCGTCCTTGTTGATCTGCTCGGCCAGCATGTTGGCCGCGTCGGTGGCAGGAACGCCGAACACCGAGGCGGGTCCCGAACTGTAGCTTGTGATGCCGATACGCAGCTCGGACGGCTTCTCGGCCGCCGCGAGCGGCGCTCCGATCGTGAGGCAAGCGGCGACCGCCGCCGAACCGACTACGCGCAGCATCTATCTACCTCCCTGGCTCTCTCCCCTGCATGGGGGATCGAATTGGCTTTATCGCCTGGTTACTTGCGGCTTGGTCGCTTGGCAGCGCAAAGAGAATTTTCCGCTTACAGGCATAACACCGGGGTATGGGTCACGGCTTCGTTCGCCGATCTCCGCTATAGTGCGAGCCCTCCAGCTGCCCGCCGTCCCATCGGCCGCTCTCCACCAGCCGGGCCAGCGTCGTGCGGCAGACCTGCTCGATCGCCGCCACCGCATTGGGCATTGGCCGGTCGGCTGGATGGACCAGATGGACCGTGCGCCGCAGCAGCGGGTTCTCGACCCGCCAGGTCCGCAGGCGGCCGGCCTGCACCTCCTTGGCGATCGCCTGGGTGGGCAGGATCGAGTAGCCGAGCCCGGCTTCCACCAGTTCCTTGATGTTGCCGTAGGAGTCCACGTCGATCACCGAGTTGAGCAGGAGGCCGCGCGCCGTCGCCTTGTCCTCCAGGAGCTGGCGCAGACCGTGGCCGGGGCTCGGCAGGATCAGCGGCAGGTGGGCGACGTCGGCATAGGCCACCGGCCCCTCGCCCGGCTGGTCGGTGCAGACTCCGATCCTCGCGGCCGGCGCGAACAGGGTGAGTTCCTCCGACAGGACGCTGCGCGAGGTCAGCCCGCGATCCTCGACCGGGAGGTAGAGGATTCCCAGGTCGATCCGGTTCTCGCGCAGCCATTCCAGGACGAAGCCGCTCATCGCCTCGGCGATCCGCAGCTTGATCTTGGGATAGAGGCGGCGCACCTCGGTGATCATCGGCACCGCCAGGATCTGGCTGATCGTCCCCGGCACGCCCAGGCGCACCTCACCGGACGGCTCCGCCTCGTGCCCCTCGATCTCCTGGCGGACCGCCTCGAACTGCTCGACGATCAGTCGTGCCTTGCGCAGCAGGATCTCGCCCGCTTCGGTCGGCACCACACCCTGGGGACTGCGGAACAGGAGCGGCGTCCCGAGGTCGGCCTCCATGTTGCGGACATGCAGGCTGAGCGCCGGCTGGGCGACATGCAGGGTCAGCGCCGCCTTGGAGAAGGAGCCCTGCTCGACGATGGCGATGAAATAGCGAAGCTGCCGCAGATCCAAGGAGGCCCTCCCGAACTTTTCGTTATCGGCCGGGCACTCTAGGCAAGCACTCGTTATGGGCGCAACGTCGCCTCGCGCCGGCTCAGTCCGGCCGGCGCAGGCATTGCAGGCGCAGGGGCTGGGACAGCCGGAAGCCATCCGGTCCGGCGACGGCGTGTCGGCCGAACAGTTCAGCCACCCTGCCCTGGACCAGTTGGGCCTGCTCGCGGCGCGATGGATCGACCCGGATCAGGTAGTCGCAGAAGGCCTGGACGTCCCGGAAGGACTGGTCGCGCCGGTAGTCGATCGATTCCTGGACAACCAGCCAGCCGGCATCCCGCGCCTGCCCGATCGCGGCCAGCGCCGCGGCCCGGATCTCCGTCTCGTCCTCGACCGGCCGCATCACCTCGAAGAACGGTCCCTGCGCCAGGGGCTCGATCACCACGACCATGCCCCCGCCGACCACCCGCAGCGCTTCCGACAGGGCCGCCGTCATCGCTGGCTCTGGCACATGATGAAGGCTGTTGAGGAAGACCGCCGCGTCGAACTCCGCGTCGGCGAACGGCAGATGCTCGCCCCCGGCAACCTCGAAACGGGCTTGCGGCACTTCCCGGCGCGCCCGCTCGATCGCCGGTGCAGAAGGGTCGACGCCCGTGACCTGAAGGCCTCGCTCCGCCAGCACCCTCGCCAGCCCGCCGGTGCCGCAGCCGATGTCGAGCGCGGATTGCGCGCCCACCTGGGCAAGCCGCTCCAGCAGAAGGGCAAGGGTGTCGGCCGGCTCCATCACGCGGGTCCGGCGCCGGTGAACTCCGCGATGATCTGCTCGGTATGCTCGCCCAGGGCCGGGACCTTGCGAAACGCCGGGATCTCGCCGTCGAAGGTCGCGCCCGGCGCCAGCATCCGGACCGGTCCTGCCGGGCTGTCGACCGTGATGTAGCGGTTCTGCGGATGGTTTGAGACATCCTCTAGCGTGCTCACCCGGCCATAGGCCACCCGCGCCTTCTCCAGGCGCGCCACCGCCTCATCCCGGTCCATCGAGGCGAACACCGCCAGGATGATCTCGTCCAGGGCCGGCCGGTTGGCGACCCGCTGGTTGTTGCTGGCGAAGCGCGGATCCACCGCCACCTCCGCCCGCTCCAGCACGTCCCGGCAGAACAGCGGCCATTCCCGCTCGTTCTGGATCGAGAACAGCACCGCCTTGCCGTCCCGGCACGGGTAGGCGCCGTAGGGGGCGATGGTCGGGTGGTTCAGGCCGCAGCGCGGCGGCTCCCGCCCGCCATAGGCATATTGGAGGTAGGGAACGTTCATCCAGTCGGAGAGCGCGTGATAGAGCGAGACCGCGATGTGCTGGCCCTCGCCGGTCCAGGTGCGGGCGTAGAGCGCGGTCATCACGCTCTGGAACGCGGTCATCCCGGCCGCAATGTCGCAGACCGACACGCCGACCCGCGCCGAGCCCTGCTCGTTGCCGGTGATCGCCGACAGGCCGCTCTCGGCCTGGACCAGGAGGTCATAGGCCTTCAGGTCGCGATAGGGCCCCTCATCGCCATAGCCGGAGATCGAGCAGGTGATCAGGCGCGGATAGTCCCGGCGGAGCTGGTCCATCCCGAAGCCCAGGCGCTCGACCGCGCCCGGCGCCAGGTTCTGGATGAAGATGTCCGCCTTCGCGATCGCGGCGGCCAGCACCGCCCGGTCCGCCTCCTGCTTGAGGTCCAGGCAGACCGACTCCTTGCCGCGGTTCAGCCACACGAAATAGGCGCTCTCGCCCATCACCAGATGGTCGTAGTTGCGGGCGAAGTCGCCTTCCGGCCGCTCGATCTTGATGACCCGCGCCCCGGCATCGGCCAGGCGGCTGGAGGCATAGGGCGCGGCCACCGCCTGTTCGAGGCTGACGACCAGAATTCCGTCGAGCACAGGTTTCATCGTGTCCTGGCGGGGCATGTTGTCCGGGAAGCCGCGGTCCTGCGGTATTCTTCGTCACGCCCATTAGATCGGATGGGGAAGCAGGTTCCAATAATTCTCCGGTCGACCGGCCATAGCGCACCGTTATGGAGGCGCATCATCTTCCATGATGCCCACCCCAACAAAATCCTATCGTCCGGCCCTCTCGCCGGCCGGCGCGGGTTCGGGCAGGATTGACTGGCCCGCTCCCGCCTCCTCCAGGTAGCCATCCGGCATGACCGCCTTTGACTTCCCGCTGTTCGTTCCGGCCGACCGGCCCGAGCGCATCTCCAAGGCGGCGGCTTCCGGAGCCGATTGCGTGTTCATCGACCTGGAAGATGCCGTGGCCTCACAGGCCAAGGCATCGGCGCGCATCGGGCTGGTCCAGGCCCTGGCGCAGCTTCCCGCCCACCCGCTCCCGATCTTCCTGCGCATCAATGCCTCCGGCACGCCCTGGCACGCCGACGATCTGGCGGCGCTGGCGATCCTGCCGGTGGCGGGCGTGGTCCTGCCCAAGGCCGAGCATCCCGAAGACCTGAAGCGCCTCGCAGCGATCCTGGGCGACCGGGCGCGCGTCGTCGCCCTGGTCGAATCGGCGTCGGGGCTGGCCCAGGCCCGCCTGCTGGCTCGGTCCGCCGGCCGGCTCGCGTTCGGATCGATCGACTTCGCTGCCGACCTTGGCTGCGCGCACAGCCGGGAAGCCCTGCTGCTGGCGCGCCTGGAACTGGTTCTGGCGTCGCGCCTGGCGGGACTGCCAGGCCCGATCGACGGCGTGACCACCGCGATCGACCGGCCCGACGAGATCCTGGACGACGCCGCCCATGCCGCTTCCCTGGGCTTTGCCGGCAAGCTCCTGATCCACCCTCGCCAGATCATCCCCGCACGGCAGGGCTTCGCGCCGTCGGAAGCCGACGTGAACTGGGCCAGGCGGGTTCTGGACGCGGCTGGCGACGGCGCCGCGATCGCCCTGGACGGGGCCATGGTGGACGCCCCCGTCATTGCCCGCGCCCGCCAGATCATCGCGCGCAGCGCATCCCGCCCGCACTGAAGAAGAGCATCATCATGGCCGATGAAACCCGCCTCCTCGCGACCTATGCGGCCGGGATCTCCCATGAGGACATTCCCGAGGCTGTCCGCGCGCGCGCCAGGCACCTGACGATCGACCTGGTCGGCAGCATGCTCCGGGCCGGCGTCGAGGCGGATTCGACCCCCTCCCTCTACCGCACCGTGGCCGATCTGGGGCTGGACGGCGAAGGCGCCTGCACGGTGCTCGGCAACCGGCGGCCTTTTGCGCCTCCGGTGGCTGCCCTCCTGAATGGCGCGCTCGGCCATTCCCTGGATTTCGACGACACCCACGCCGACAGCTCGCTGCACCCGAGCGCCCCGGTGGTACCGGCTGCCTTCGCCGTCGGGGAACGGGTGAATGCGTCCGGAAAGGACGTGCTGGCCGCCATCGTCGCCGGCTACGAGGTCTGCTGCCGCCTGGGCAATGCGCTCGATCCGACCGCGCACTATGCCCGTGGCTTCCACCCCACCGCCACGGCCGGAACGTTCGGCGCGGCGGCTGCGGCCGGCCGGCTGTACGGCCTGGATGCCGACGCGATGGCATCGGCCTTCGGCGTCGCCGCCAGCCAGGCGGCCGGGTCCCTGCAGTTCCTGGTCAACGGCGCATGGAACAAGCGTTACCAGGTGGGCGCCGCCGCCATGAACGGCGTCATCGCCGCCACGCTCGCACGCAACGGCTTTTGCGGTGCCGTGCAGGCCATCGAGGGTCGGCACGGCTTTCTCAAGGGCTACTCGGACAAGGCTGATCCCGCCCGTGCCGTCCTGGACCTTGGCACGGCCTACGAGACCACCCGGATCGGGGTGAAGCCCTATCCCAGTTGCCGCTACACCCACGCGCCGCTGGACGGGCTGATCGCCCTGAAGCGGGAAATGGGGCTGGAGGCGGAGGACATCCGCTCCGTCACGATCGGCCTCCACCAGAACGGCATCGTGCTGACCGCGGCACCCATGGAAGAGAAGCGCCGGCCGAAAAGCGTGGTCGACGGTCAGTTCTCGATGCCGTTCACCGCGGCGGTCGCCCTGGCGCAGGGCAGCTTTGGCTGGGACGACTATGCCCGCCTGGGCGATCCTGCGATCGAGCGGATCGCCGACCGGATCGAGGTCGTGCGGGACGAGCGCCTGGAAGGACTGCGCCATCCGTTCGGCGGGATTATCCGGGTCGAGACCAGCCAGGGCGTGATCGAGCGGGTAATCCCCGATCCGTCCGGCGAGCCCGCGACCTTTCCCGACGCGGCGCAGGTCGAGGCCAAGTTCCTGACCCTGGCCGCCCCGGTCCTGGGAGACGGCGCGGCCACGCTGTTCGCCAGGCTGAACACGGTGGAGACCGAGCCCGCGATCGGGGCTATCCTGCGCCCGACCAGGACGGGAACGCGCCCTTGAGCCGATCGATCCGCGAGGAGGACTTCGTCCGCAGCGTCGCCGACGCCCTGCAATATATCTCGACCTACCATCCGCCGGACTTCATCCGCCATCTGGCGGAAAGCTACCGACGGGAGCAGAGCCCGGCGGCGCGCGATGCGATGGCGCAGATCCTGGCCAACTCGAAGATGGCGGCGTTCGGCCGGCGCCCGATGTGCCAGGATACCGGCTCGGTGGTGGCGTTCGTGAAAATCGGGATGGAGGCGCGTCTGGTGAGTTCGCGGCCCCTGGCCGAACTGGTCGATGCGGCGGTGCGCCTGGCCTATACTGATCCGGAAAATCCGCTGCGCGCCTCGATGATCCGCGACCCGCTGTTCGACCGGCGCAACACCCGCGACAACACCCCCGCCATCACCCATGTCGAGATGGTGCCGGGCGACCGGATCGAGGTGAAGCTGGCCGCCAAGGGCGGCGGCTCGGAGAACAAGGCCCGCTTCGCCAATCTCGGCCCCTCCGCCTCGGTGGTCGACTGGGTGGTGGAGACGGTGGAGACGCTGGGTGCCGGCTGGTGCCCGCCGGGCCTGCTCGGCATCGGCGTCGGCGGCAACGCGGAAAAGGCGATGCTGCTCGCCAAGGAGTCGCTGCTGGCCCCGATAGACATGACCGAGCTCCTGGCGCGGGGGCCCGCCTCGCCTTTGGAAGAGATGCGGCTCGAGATCTACCACAAGGTCAACGCCCTGGGCATCGGCGCCCAGGGCCTGGGCGGCCTGACCACCATCCTCGACGTCAAGATCGCCACCTACCCCTGCCATGCCGCGTCCAAGCCGGTCGGCCTGATCCCGCAATGCGCTGCCGACCGTCATGTCGGCTTCGTGCTGGATGGCAGCGGGCCTGCCGCCTTCACCACGCCCGACCTGGAACTATGGCCGGACATCGCCATAGACGGTCTGGCCGCCACCGCACGGCGGGTCGATCTCGACCATCTGGATGCCGCCGAGGTCGCGGGCTGGAAGGCCGGGGAGACCCTGCTCCTGTCCGGGCGGATGCTCACCGGACGCGACGCCGCGCATCGCCGCCTGGTCGACATGATCCAGCGGGGCGAGCCGCTTCCGGTCGAGTTCAAGGACCGGGCGATCTACTATGTCGGGCCGGTCGACGCGGTGCGCGACGAAGTGGTGGGGCCGGCCGGTCCCACCACCTCCACCCGCATGGACCCGTTCACCGCCACGCTCCTGGAGCGGACCGGTCTCCTGGTGATGATCGGCAAGGCCGAGCGCGGCCCCGCCGCCATCGACGCGATCCGCCGTCATGGCGCTGCCTATCTCATCGCGGTGGGCGGCGCGGCCTACCTCGTGTCCAAGGCGATCCGTTCCGCCCGCGTCCTGGCGTTCGAGGACCTGGGCATGGAGGCAATCCACGAATTCGTGGTCGAGGACATGCCGGTGACCGTGGCAGTCGACAGCACCGGCGCCTCGATCCATCTCGAGGGCCCGCGGCGGTGGCGGGCGCCGGAGATCGTCGCCGACGGAATCCCGCTGCGAAGCTGAGGGGCCATCACCTGCCGGCATGGCACGGCCAATGAATTTCTATTTGTCGCTATAGCCTCGTTCTCCCCAAGTTGCGGCAGGAGAGGCTCGGACGGCGGGGAAGCGGCGTGGCGCAGGAAGACTATTCGGACATTCGCGACGAGGTCGCCAAGCTCTGCGCCGAGTTTCCGGGAGAGTACTGGCGCAAGCTGGATCGGGAAGGCGCCTATCCGGCCGAGTTCGTGCAGGCGCTCACCCAGGCCGGCTACCTCGCCGCACTGATCCCCGAGGAGTTTGGCGGCTCCGGCCTGCCGCTGTCCGCCGCGGCGGCGATCCTGGAGGAGGTCCAGCGCGCCGGCTGCAACGGTGCCGCCTGCCATGCCCAGATGTACGTCATGGGCGCGGTGCTGCGGCACGGCAGCGAGGCGCAGAAGCGGAAATATCTGCCGGGTATTGCGGCGGGCGAACTGCGCCTGCAGGCGTTCGGGGTGACGGAGCCGTCGAGCGGCACCGACACGACCTCGATCAAGACCTTCGCCCGCCGGGACGGCGACAGCTACGTCGTCAACGGCCAGAAGATCTGGACCTCGCGGGCGGAACATTCCGACCTGATGCTGCTCTTGGCGCGCACCACGCCCAAGGAGCAGGTCGCCAAGCGCACCGATGGCCTGTCGGTGTTCATCCTGGACATGCGCGAGGCGAAGAAGGCGGGGCTGACCATCCGCCCGATCCGCGCCATGATGAACCACTCCACCACCGAGGTGTTCTTCGACGACGTCCGGATCCCGGCGGAAAACCTGATCGGCGAGGAGGGCAAGGGCTTCCGCTACATCCTGTCCGGCATGAACGCCGAGCGGATCCTGATCGCCGCGGAATGCATCGGCGATGCCAAATGGTTCACCGCAAAGTCCACCGCCTATGCGAACGAGCGGACCGTGTTCGGCCGGCCGATCGGCCAGAACCAGGGGATCCAGTTCCCGATCGCGCGCGCCTATGCCCAGATGCGCGCCGCCGAACTGATGGTGCAGCAGGCGGCCTCTTTGTTCGAGCAGGGCAAGGACTGCGGCGCCGAAGCGAACATGGCCAAGATGCTGGCGGCCGAGGCGTCCTGGGCGGCGGCGGAGGCCTGCGTGCAGACCCATGGCGGCTTCGGCTTTGCCGAGGAGTATGATGTGGAGCGCAAGTTCCGCGAGGCCCGCCTCTACCAGGTCGCCCCGATCTCGACCAACCTGATCCTCAGCTACCTGTCCGAGCATGTCCTGGGCATGCCGCGCTCCTATTGAGGGCCGATCCGATGAGCGACAGCGTGGACATCCAAAAGCTCCAGGCTTGGATCGGCCGGACCGAACAGGCGGAAGACTGGATCTCGCCGCAGATGGTGAAGGCCCTGCGGGCGACCCTGGACCAGGAGCCGGGGCAGCCAGTCCCGGGAGAGCCGGCTCCCCTCGCGATCCACTGGTGCCTGGCGCCGCCGGCGGTGGCGATGTCGGGACTGGGCCCGGACGGACATCCGGCCCGCGGCGGCTTCCTGCCGCCCGTCCCCCTGCCGCGCCGGATGTGGGCTGGTGGCGCGCTTCACCTGCATGACCGGCTCTGCGTCGGTGACAAGGTCGAGCGGGTTTCCCGGATCGAGGCGGTCGAACTGAAGGAAGGCCGCACCGGCAGGCTCTGCTTCGTGACCGTGCGGCATGAGTTCGCCACCGGCCGGGGCGTTGCGATTGCCGAGCGGCAGGACATCGTCTACCGGGAGGCGCAGGCGCCCGCTCCGGCGCAGCCTGCCGCCGAGAGGCCACCGCAACCAAGCGTCAGCCGCGCGATCCAGGCGACGCCTACCCTCCTGTTCCGCTACTCGGCCCTCACCTTCAACGGCCACCGCATCCACTACGATCGGCGCTACTGCCAGGAGGAGGAAGGCTATCCGGGCCTGGTCGTGCACGGGCCGCTTCAGGCAACCCTGCTCCTGGACCTCGCCGCTGGAATGCGGGGCGGCACGCCACCAGAGACGTTCCGCTTCCGAGGCATCTATCCCCTGTTCGACGGCGGCTCCTTCACTATCAACGGGCGCGATAATGCCGGCCGCCTTGATCTGTGGGTCGCCGATCAGAGCGGGCGGCGCACCATGATCGCCGGCACCGATCCGGACTGAACAGGCCACGCCGGCTCCTCGCGGAAGCCGACAGCGCCAGCCAGCCGCCTCATCCACCGGCTGCCGGTTCGCTCCAGCCGTGGCGGCCGATCATCGGCACGAACGCCACGCTTCCCAGATCCTTCTCGTCGAACGACCCGTCGGGCTTCCGGATGACCAGCAAAAGCCGCTGACCGGCCTCGTCGCCCACCGGCATGACCAGCCGTCCCCCCTCCGCAAGCTGGGCCCGCAGCGGGTCCGGCACCGACGGACCGCCAGCGGCGGCGAGAATGGCATCGTAGGGAGCGGCATCCGGCCAGCCGAGCGTGCCGTCGCCCTCGTGCACCTCGACGTTGGGATAGCGAAGCAGTTCCAGCCGCTGCCGGGCGATCTGGGCCAGACGCGGATGGCGCTCCACGCTGTGCACCTGCTGGGCGATCTCGGCCATCACCGCCGCCGCATAGCCGGAGCCGGTCCCGATCTCCAGGACGCGGTCTCCCGGTCGAAGGGCCGCTGCCTGGATCATCAGGGCCACCACATAGGGCTGGGAGATGGTCTGGCCTTCTTCGATCGGGAGCGGCGCGTCGTCGTAGGCCGATTCCTGCAGGCGCTCGGCGACAAAGGCCTCCCGCGGCACGTTGCGCATGGCGCGGAGCACCTGCCCGTCGCTGATCCCGCGCCGCACCAGTTGCTGGGCCACCATCTGTTCGCGCGCCCGGGCCGAAGTCGACATGATCCGGCACCTCCTCCATGGGGCAACCGCCCGTCTTGCCGGGATGATCTCCAGCCAAGGAGATGGCCACGGCAAACCTCCGCGACCAGGAGCCTGCAGTCGATCCGGACGTTGATCCGGAGCGTAGGCAACATTGAGGGCCGCTTCGTACCGGATCCGGTGGCCTGGACAGCAACGATCCGGAGAGGAGAGCGCCCGATGCGTGTCCTGCTGGCCTCGTTGATCCTGGGTACCGTGCCCATGGCCATGGCCGCACCGGCCGAGCCAGTCTTGCCTGCCGTTCAGGTGAGCGCCGGCTCGGTGTCCGAGGCCGATCTTCAGTCCGTCCAGCAGGTGATCCGTCGGCAGCTCGACGCGTTCCTGGCGGACGACGGAGAAGCCGCCTTCGGGCTGGCCTCCCCTGGCATCCAGGGCCTGTTCGGCAGCCCGCAACGCTTCATGTCCATGGTCCGCGAAGCCTATCCGCAGGTCTATCGTGCGCGTGAGGCGGAGTTCCGCGACATCGTCGAGATGAACGGCCGCCCTACCCAGCGTGTCCTGCTGGTCGGTCCGGACGGCATCCCGGTGATCGCGCTCTACCCGATGGAGCGCCAGCCGGACGGAAGCTGGCGGATCGACGGCTGCATGCTGGCCCGTTCCGGCGAACTCACCGCGTGACGACGAGCGTCCGCGTCGAGCCACGTCTTGCCGATCCGGCAAAAACCCCCGACACCGGCGGGGACCGATCCATAAGGGGGAGAAACGGGTGAGCGCGGACCGGACGTCCTACATCGATGGCATGCGTCGCCTGGCGGCAGGGGTGACGATTGTCACGACAGGTTCGGTTCCGGAACGCTTTGGCCTCACCGCCACCGCGGTGACGTCGGTTTCCGCCGATCCGCCTACCCTCCTGGTGTGCATCAACCGGGATTCGGACTCGTTCCACCCGATCCTCCGCCACCGCCGGTTTGGCGTGAACCTGCTGGGCCCGGCCCATGCCGAGCTTGCCGGCCGGTTCGGCGGCCTGTTCGCCGAATCGGGAGAACCGCGCTTCGCTGTCGGTCCATGGGTCGAGGGCGCCCATGGCGTACCGCTGCTGGAGGACGCGCCGGCGTCGTTCGAATGCGAGCTGGAGACCGTCCATGACGGCGCCAGTCACGGGATCCTGGTCGGACGGGTCCTGAAGGTCACCACCCACGACACTGGCAGCCCGCTCCTCTGGGTTGGCGGCGCGCTGGCCGTTCCGGCCCCGTTCCAGCCAAAGGCAGGCTGAACCTCCCGCGCCGGATCCGGCGCGGGAGGTCCTTCCGGTCAGCCGCCGATTGCTTCCCGGGTGGCGCGCAGGGCAGCCGAGCCGCCGCCTGCCAGCAGCTCGATGTCCGAGGTCACCATCAGGAAGCGCACGCCCTTCTCGACCCATTCCTTGTTCTGCGACGCCGGCGTGTTGACGCCCAGGCAGACCGGCAGGCCCTTCGCCTTGGTCTTCGTCACGATCGTCTCGTGCGCCGTCTTCACCGTCGGATGGCTCAGGTTGCGCAGGAGGCCGGCCGTGCCAGACAGGTCGTTCGGCCCGATCGCCACCGCGTCGATCCCCGGCACCGCCAGGAACTCGTCGAGCACGTCGACGGTCTCGACATGCTCGATCTGCGGCATCACGAAGATCGCGTCGTTGGCCTTGGCCACGTAGGCGTCGATGTCGCGGTAGTAGTTGGAGGCGCGCTTGGGCCCGAAGCCGCGGCGGCCCTCCGGCGGGTACTTGCAGGCTGCCACCAGATCCTGGCAGTCCTCGACCGTCCTGACCATCGGCGCCAGGATACCCTCCCAGCCCATGTCGAGCAGCTGCTTGATCCGGACATGGTCGTTCCAGGCGACCCGGATCATCGGCACGGTCGGGCTGCCGTTCAGCGCCATCAGCATGGTCTGCAGGACCTGAAGGTCGAACGGCGAATGCTCGCTGTCGACCATCAGGTAGTCGAAGCCGACCTTGCCCATGATCTCGGTGACGGCGGGATCGGCGATGGTCAGCCAGGCGCCGACCACCGTGCCGCCGCTCCGCAGCTTCTCCTTCAACGCCAGGGCCCTGGCCAGCATTCCCTCCGGCGCGCCGCCGGCACCAGGCTCCAGTCCAGACGATTCAGCCACGCATTTCCTCCTCATGCTCGATCTTGTCCGGATCGAGCTCCATGTTGGCCCCCACGGCATGGGGCAGCCTGATCATCCCGTCGACCGGCCAGAGCGGGTCCTTCAGGAAGTACATGTTCACCAGGTTCCACTTCCACAGATACTCCTGGTACGGCGTATGGATCGGCGACTGGGTCACCGAGAAGTGGATGCCGATCGGGGTCGAGTGACCGTGGGGAATGGTGATCAGGTCGTGGACCGTGGCATAGGCCGCGATCTTGAGCGTCTCGGACAGGCCGCCGCACCAGTAGATGTCCGGCTGGATGATATCGAGCGCGTCCTTCTCGATGAACCGCTTGAAGCCCCAGCGGGTATATTCGTGCTCGGCGCCGGAGAGCGGGATCTTCGTCTTGGCCTTCAGCTTGACGTGGCTGTCGATCCGGTCGGGCATGAAGCATTCCTCGATCCAGCGCGGCCGGTACTCCTCGATCCGGGAGCACAGGTCGACCGCGTAGTCGAAGTTCATGCTCTGCCAGCAGTCGAGCATGATGTCGTAGTCCTCGCCCAGCGTCTCGCGCAGGGTGCGGACCAGGGCGACATTGGCCTTCATGCCCTCGTGGCCGCTCATCGGCCCGTGGCGGAAGAACCATTTCTGGGCCCGGAAGCCCTTCTCCTTGAACTCGATCGCCCGCTCGCGGACCAGGCCCAGGTCCAGGACCGCATAGCCCAGCATGGAGCAATAGGCCGGCACCTCCTCGCGGGTCGGGCCGCCCAGGATCCGCCAGATCGGGTGGCCCATGGCCTTGCCCTTGAGGTCCCAGAGCGCGCACTCGACGGCGGAGACCGCGATCATGGCAGCACCCTGGCGCCCGTGGACCAGGAGGCGGTGCATCTGGTCGAACAGGAGCTCGATCGCCAGCGGGTCGCGGCCGACCACCATCGGCTGGAGCTGGGTCACCGCCAGCCAGGCGGCGTCCGGCCAGATCGGCCCGGCGGTGCCGACCACGCCTTCGTCGGTGTGCACCTCGACGAAGTGCTGGGTCATCCTGAACTTGTCGTTGCCGATCTGCTCGCCGCCCTGCGGCCAGGGATCCTTGCGGTGCTCCTCGTAGACGTCGATCGGGCGGAGCAGCCGCTCCTCCCAGAACTTGCCGTCGACCGGCATCGTGCCGGTGACCGTGCGGACTTTCAGCCGCGTGATCTTCATGGTCGCCTCGTCCTTGCCTGATCTCGATTCAGCCGGTCGCCGGACCCGGCTGCTCCAGCGCTTCGAGGAAGCCGCGATGCGCCAGGTGCACGTGGTGGCGCAGCGTCGCCAGAGCCGCCTCGTCGCGGCCGGCCTCCAGATGCTCGACGATCGCCAGATGGTCGCGCTGGGAACCCTGGATCTTCTCGAGCGTGCGGATGAAGTGGAAGCGCAGGCGGCGGACCCGGCCCGCTACCCGTGCATACGCCTCGTTGAGCTGGTCGTTGCCGCCGGAGCGGACGATCAGGTCATGGAAGGCCGTGTCGAAGGGATGATAGTTTTCGACCGGCGGACCCACCGCCGCTGCCGCCGCATCGACATTGGCACGCAGCGCCGCGCACAGGCCTGTCCGGTCGCGCTCGCAGCCGATCTGCAGGGCGCCGACCTCCAGGATGCCGCGCAGCTCGCAGGTCTGCCGCACCTCTCCCGGATCGAAGGCGACCACGAAGGTGCCGCGCTGCGGCCGCACCTCCACCAGCCCCTCCGCCTCCAGCTTGCCGAACGCCTCGCGAACCGGGGTGCGGCTGGTGCCGAGCTTCTCGGCGAGCATGCTCTCCGAAAGCTGCCCGCCCGGCGGCAGCCGGCCATCCACGATCAGGTCGCGGATCTGGTCGGTGACCAGCGTCGCGAGCGAGCGTGGCCGGGCGATCCGGAGAGGCTTGCAACCGCCGGACTCGCCGCTGGCGCCACGCTGCCGTCCAGTCAGGGCGGCTTCCCGCTCCACCTAGCTGTCCTCAGCCGACCGGGGTTCTTGCCCCCTTGCCGGCGAACCAGTCGACCAGGTTGCCGACCACGCAATCCCCCATGGCCCCCATGGTTTCTTCGGTGCTGCTCGCGACATGCGGGGTCAGCACGACGTTCTCCAGGCGCAGCAGCGCTTCCGGCACCGCCGGCTCGTCATGGAACACGTCCAGGCCTGCGGCCCCCAGCCGGCCATGCACCAGCGCGTCCACCAGCGCCGGCTCGTCCACCAGCCATCCGCGCGCGATGTTGACGAAGATGCCGCGCGGACCCAGCGCCTCGATCACCTCCTTGGGCACCAGCGGCGCGCCGCTGCCCTTCGGCCCACCGGCCGCACACAGCACCAGCAGGTCGGAGTTGCTGGCGAGATCCACCGCGCTGTCATACGCCTTATAGGGCGAGTCCTGGCGGACCGGATCGAAGTACCCGATCGTGGTCTTGAAGGCGGCCAGCCGGTGCGCCACCTCGCGGCCGATCCGGCCAAGGCCCAGAATGCCGACCCGCATGCCCGTCAGCTTGCGGCCGAGCGGCATGCGCGCACCGCCCTGCCAGGCGCCTTCACGGACAAAGCGGTCGCCGGCGGCGATCTTGCGGCAGGCCGCCAAAGAGAGCGCCACGGCGAGGTCCGCCACGTCGTCGAACAGGACCGGTGCGGTGCACACGGTGATGTTGCGCTCGCGGCAGGTCGCGAGGTCGGTCGTCTCCAGACCCACGCCGTTGATGGCGCAGATTTCCAGGTTGGGCATCAGGTCGATCTGCGCGCGCGGCAGCCCGGCCATGCCGTGGCTGGCCACGCCACGGATGCGCGGGCCGATCTCGCGCAGCATCGCCAGCGGGTCCGCCGCCTCGTAGACGCGGTGGACCACGAACTCCCGCTCCAGCGCTTCCATCACCTGCGGCCGCTGGGCGCCCACGGCCGCAATCTCGACACGGGCACCCGCGCCCGGCACGACGTCGCTCATTTCCACTCCACCATCTTCACTCGATTACAAGGACGAACGACCTCGCCCGGGCATCGGGCCTCCTTGATCAGACCCGGTCGTAGAAGCGCTGGGCCCGGCGCTGCGCCTCCGCGGCAGCCTCCTCCGCGGTCACATCGCCGGCAACCACGCTGGAATACATCTGCAGGACCACGCCTTCCGCGCGCACCGCTGAGGCCGCCTCGCCCGGCGTCCCCTTGTAGCTCTGCGGCAAGGCGTTGCGCATCACGTCGCGGTACGGCGTGTGCTTGGGATCGCTGGTCCAGATCTCGTTGGCATCATAGGCGGCCAGTGGATGACACCAGTACCCGTTGCTGGCGATCTGCCAGGGCACGTACTGCTCCTCTTCCATCATGAAGCGGAGATACTGCTTGGCGGCATTCGGGTACTTGGAGTGCTTGAAGATGACCGCGTTGATGCAGAGCGCTCCCTGGGTCGGCTTGCCGACCGGGCCGATCGGGAAGTCGGCATGGCCGATATCGTCCGCGATCGCCTGCACCGCCGGGTCGTCCGAGGCCTTGGCGGCGTAATAGATGGAGATCCCGTTCGCGGTCAGCCCGATCTCGCCGGCCAGGAACGCCTTGTTGTTGGACGGATCCAGCCAGGAGAGCGTGCCGGGAATGAAGGTCTTGTACAGTTCCTTCACATAGTTCAGCGATTCGATCGTTCTCGGGTTGTCGATGACGACCTTGTCGTTCTCGTCGACCACCGAGCTGTCATACCCCCACAGCATCGTGTCGGTCCAACCGCCGTCGCCGATAGCGCCGAACGCGAAGCCGGGCGGATGGCCGATCTCGGACAGGCCCTGGCAGATCTTGAGGAAGCCCGGGAAGTCCTTGGGGAATTCGTCGAAGCCGGCCTCCTTGGCCCAGGACTTGCGGTACACCATGGTCGAGCCGCTGCCGCCGACCGGCATGGCGATCCAGGTGCCGTCCTTCTTCCCATAGACCTCGGTCACGGGGAACCAGCCGCCATACTTCTTGCCGAGATAGTCGGTGAGGTCGTCCAGCGGCACGAGCTTGTCGGCGAAGAGCTGCGGATCCTCCTGCCAGGCCAGCACCACGTCCGGGCCGGCGCCCACATTGGCGGCGACGGCGGTCTTGGGACGCAGGTCCTCCCAGCTCTCGCTGTCCACCCGGACCTCGACGCCGTACTTCTCGCTGAACTTCTTGGTGTTCTCCAGCCACAGGGTCTCGTCGCCGGGGACGAACTTGGCCGGCCGGAGCACGCGCAGGACAGCACCGCTCTCCACCTGCCAGTCGGGTTCCGGCACGTCGGTCGTCGGAATTGCCGCGAAGCCGTAGCGTGCGAAGGCCGTGCCGGCCAGCAGCCCCATGCCCGCGCCGATGACCGTGCGTCTTGTCGAACCACCCATGCCTATACTCCCTGATGGTGGCGATCTGTTGCCGCCATGACTGCCATACTAGCATGGGAGCACAGGGCCGGCCACCCCGGGCGGCACGCGTCATCCGGACGCGAGTTCCTCTCTCACCCAGTCCAGCACCGACTCATGCCGAGGCGCCCATCCCAGCTGCTCGCGCGCACCTCGCTCGCGGACCCGGCTGTTCGAGGCAAGCGCGAACACGGCCTTCTCGAAGCCCCATTCGGCGATCGCCTCGTCGACGTCCCAGGATTGCGCTGGCCCCAGCTTGAGCGCCACGGCGATGGCCTCCACCAGATCCCGGAACGACGCCTCCCCGTTCTCGGAGAAATAGAACGAGCCGGGCGGAGCCTTCTCCAGGGCGAGCAGGTAGAGTTCCGCCACGTCGTCGACATGCACGTTCGACCAGACGTTCAGGCCGCGCCCGACATAGCGGGCCACCCCGCTCTTGCGCGCCTGCCCGGCGAGCGCCGGGATCTGCACGCTGTCCCGGTGCAGACCGGTGCCATGGCCGTAGATCAGGGTGTTGCAGATGACCACGGAGCGTACCCCGACGCCCGCCGCCTCGCGCACCCGCTGGTCGATCCGTACCCGCGCCGCCTTCTCCGGCTCCGGCACGATCTCCTCCAGCGTGTGATAGATGCGCTCGCTGGGCTCGCCGCGGGCATCGTTGCCCGCGATGCTCGAGCCGCTGGTATGCAGCAACGGCTTGCCAGTCCCCGCGAGCGCCCGGATCAGCACCTCGACCGCACCGCGGTGGTCGGAGTTCGCCGCGTTGACCACCGCATCGGCGCGCCGGGCCATCTCCGACAGCAGCCGGGCATCGTCGAGCGTGCCGATCACCGGCTCCATGCCGCGGGCGCGCAGCGCCGCCCCCTTGTCCTCGCTGCGGACCAGGCCGGCGATGCGGTGTCCGGCCGCCTGCAGCCGCGTGGCCACGGAACCGCCGATATAGCCGGAAGCGCCGGTGACGAAGATCTCCATGCTCAGGCCCATTCACCCTGGCGCATCACCGGAACGGTGCCGCCGTCCTGGCCGATGCCGTCGATGTCGATCTGGCCGGAGCCGATCATCCAGTCGATGTGGATCAGGCTCTTGTTGCCGCCCTGCGCTTGCACCTGATCCGGGGTCATCTCGGCGCCGCCCTGGAAGCATTTCGAGTAGCACTGGCCGAGCGCGATGTGGCTGGCGGCATTCTCGTCGAACAGCGTGTTGTAGAACAGCAGGCCGCTTTGCGAGATGGGAGAGGAGTTCGGCACCAGCGCCACCTCGCCCAGGCGACGCGCGCCCTCGTCGGTGTCCATGACCTTGGACAGGACCTCCTCGCCCTGGGCGGCCCTCACCTCGACCGCCCGGCCGGCCTCGAAGCGCACCTCGATGTCCCTGATCAGGCTGCCCTGGTGCGAGAGCGGCTTGGTGCTGCGGACATGGCCATCCACCCGCAGGGCATGCGGCGTGGTGAACACTTCCTCGGTCGGAATGTTGGGATTGCACTCGATCCCGTTCTTTGCGGTCGATGCCCCGCCCTGCCAGAGGTGACCGTCCGCCAGGCCCACGGTCAGGTCGGTGCCGGGACCGGTGAAGCGCAGCGCCTGGAACCGGTGCTCGTTGAGCCAGGCCGTGCGGGCGTGCAGCCGCGCATTATGCTCCCGCCAGGCACCCACCGGATCGGCCTGGTCGACCCGCGACGCCGCGAAGATCGCGTCGGCCAGCTTGGCCACCGCAACGTCCTCCGGATCATCGGGAAACACCACCCGCGCCCAGGAGGGGTTCGGGTAGGACACGATCGTCCAGTTGATGTCGAAGTTCACGATCCGCTCCAGCGCCGGCTTGTAGGCCATGGAGTTGGCGCGATTGGCGCGGGCGATCTTCGCCGGGTCCTGGTCCGACAGCAGCAGCGGGTTGTCGCCGGCGATGGCCAGCCGGGCGGCCCCACCCTCGAACGCCTTACCCATACCCTCGTACAGCCAGGCAGGGGCCCGCTCGAAGCTCTCGTCCGCGCCGAAGCGGTAGCGCGCCAGCGCCAACTCCTCGTCGGCGAAGAAGGTGGTGACCAGACCTGCACCGGCCTTGTAGGCGTGCTCGGTGATCCGGCGCACCAGCGGCAGTGCGGCCATCGGTGCTGTCATCACCAGGTCCTGGCCCCGCCGCAGCTGCAGGCCGATCCGGACCGCCACCTCGCCCAGGCGGTCCAGCTTCTCGGGATCGACGGTGGCGGGATCGGGTCGGGACATCTCGGACATCGAACAGGCTCCATCGCTGGCCGGACATGGACCGAAGCCATATCGACTGCCCGCCCCTTCCGCCAGGGTCCGGTCGGTGGCCGGCACTTCCGGAGCGAGGGCATCCACCCTGCACGAAGGCGCCGGATCCGACCGGCCAGAGTATCCTGGCCTATCTGGCCAGGGCACGCTCATGGGGATGGACCGAACGGAACCCGATCGCGATTCGGTTCCAGGCGTTGATCGTGGTGATCTCCAGCGTCAGGCGGACGATCTCCACAGGCTCGAAATGGGCCGCGACTTCGGCATAGACCTCATCCGGCGCATGGCCCTGCGTGATCAGGGTCAGCGCTTCGGTCCAGGCCAGGGCAGCCCGCTCGCGCGGCGTGAACATCCCGGACTCCCGCCAGGCCGGCAGCAGGTGGATGCGCTCTTCGGCCTCGCCCTGCTTGCGGGCATCGCTGGTGTGCATGTGCAGGCAGAAGGCGCAGCCGTTGATCTGCGAGACCCGGATCTTGACGAGTTCCATCAAGCTGGGCTCCAGCGCGTCCTCCCTCAGGCGCTCTGCCAGGTCGATCATGGCCTGCATGGCCTTGGGCGCGACGGAGTACGGGTTCATCCTCGATGACATGACGCTCTCTCGATGATCGTTGCGACGACCTCAAGACGACGCAGCCGCGGCGCCTGTGACATCATCCAGGAAATTTTCCCGGATTGGCTGCCACCGCTGGTCACGCCGCGTCATGAAAGATGATCCCAAGCGTATGACGGCGCCCGGAACGCACCCGGCTGACGCCATGGCGCATGGAGACCCGGTAGGTCCCGCGGCTGCCCGCGACTGGCCGGTGGTGGACCGGGAAGACCACCGCGTCGCCCTGACGAAGCGGAACCACCTCCGCCCGCGACTGCATCCGGGGCCGCTGCTCGGTCAGCACGAACTCGCCGCCGGTGAAGTCCCTTCCCGGCTGGGAGAGGAGGCAGGCGACCTGCAACGGAAACACATGCGGGCCATAGAGATCCTGGTGCAGGCAATTGTAGTCGCCCTCCCCGTACCGGAGCAGCAGCGGCGTGGCCTGGCTCTGACCGGCTGCGTGGCAGCGTTCCAGGAAGGCAGGCAGATCGTCGGGAAAGGCCGTCGCGATCCCCAGCGCGGCATTCCAGCGGTTGGCAATCGCGGCTAGGGACGGGTAGAGCGCCGAGCGCAGGGTGGCGACCGGCTCCGGCAGCGGATAGGTGAAATAGCGGTACTCGCCACGCCCGAAACCGTGGCGCGCCATGACCACGCGGCTTCGGAAGAGCTCGTCCTCGCCGTAGCGGCCCGCCAGGGCCCGGCAATGTTTCTCGGAAAGCAGGCCCTCGATCACCGCACAGCCGAAGCTGTCCAGCTCCGCCCCGATCCGCTCGTCGGCAAGTCCGATCACGCCGCGGTCTCCCGATCGAGCAGGCTGCGCTTGCGCGCCACGCCCCAGCGATAGCCGGACAGCGCCCCATCGGCCCGCACCACCCGATGGCAGGGCACGGCCACCGCCAGCGTGTTGGCGGCGCAGGCACCCGCTACCGCCCGGACCGCCTGCGGCGCACCGATCCGCGCGGCGATCTCGGCATAGCTCGCGGTCGATCCCGGCGGGATCTCGCGCAGGGCCTGCCAGACCCGCTGCTGGAAGGCGGTGCCCTGCACGTCGAGCGGCAGGTCCAGGCCGAGCCTGGGCATCTCCACGAAGCGGATGACCTGCGCCACCCAGGCCTCGAATTCGGCGTCGCCGCCGGTCAGCTCCGCCCGGGAAAACCGATCCTGAAGCTCCCGCACCAGATGGTCGGGATCGTCGCCCAGGGAGATCGCGCAGATGCCGGTGTCGCTGGCCGCCACCAGGATGGCTCCCAGGCTGCATTGCGCCACCGCGAACCGGATTTGCCGCCCCCGGCCACTCGACCGATAGTCGGACGGCCGCATCCCCAGGATCTTGCCGGCATCCGCATAGAACCGGCCGTTGGAATTGAAGCCGGCATCATAGATGGCCTCGGTGACGGTGCCGGCCTGCGCAAGCCCTGACCGGACCCGCTCGGCCCGATGCGCCGCCGCATAGGCCCGCGGCGTGAGACCGACGATCGACTTGAACATCCGGTGGAAATGAAACCGGCTCACTCCGGCTGCGCGGGCGAGTTCGTCCAGGTCCGGCATTTCCTCGGCAGCCTCGATCGTCCGGCAAGCCTGCGCCACCAGGGCCGCCTGCCGCTTGGCCCGAGGCTCCTCGTCCGGCCGGCAGCGCCGGCAGGGCCGGAACCCGGCTGCCTCGGCATCTGCCGGTGTCGCGTGGAAGCTGACATTCTCGTGCCGGGCTAGGCGCGCCGCGCAGGAGGGGCGGCAATAGACGCCTGTGGTCCGGACCGCGTAGACGAACCGGTCGTCGGCCGCCGGATCCCGCGCCTGCACCGCCGACCAGCGCTGCGCCTCGGTAGCGAACCTCTTGTCGGTCATGGGGGTTGCGGTGTCGGTCATGTCGAAGCCGATCGGAGCCTCGTTCCGGGGACGGACAGCGATGGTCATCTCGCGAACTCCTGTCAAAGCCTGAGCGCCGGTTCACCCTCCGCTCGACCACCAATCTGCTCTCCTGCCGACTGCCCCGCACTCCGTCGGTTGCTCCGCAATCAAGTCTTTCATCGGCCCCAGGCCCACAACGCAACCTGCCCCGCCGGGAGGCCCGGCAGGGCAGGTCGAGATCAAGGAATTAGGGTTAGAACAGGTCAGGCCGCCATGCGGTTGACCCGGGATTCCGCAATGCTGGTGAGCTTGGCGTCTGCCGCCTTCTCTTCCTGCAGGTTCTGCTCAAGGACGCTGGCGCAGTCGGGCCGGCCGAGTTCCTTGGCCCAGGCGATCAGCGTGCCGTAGCGCGTCATCTCGTAATGCTCGACCGCCTGCGCGGAGGCCAGGAGGGCGGCATCCAGCACGTTCTTGTCGGCGACCTCGCCCGCGACCTCGTTGGCCTCCTTGATGATCCCGTCGATCGCGGGACAGGTGGCACCCTTGGCTTCGGCGCCGTGCATCTTGAAGACCTGCTCCAGCCGCTGCACGTGCCCCTCGGTCTCGCGCAGATGGCTCTCAAAGCCGGTCTTCAGCTGGCTGTCGGTCGCCTTGTCGATCATCTTGGGCAGCGCTTTGAGGATCTGCTGCTCCGCATAATAGATGTCCTGGAGCTGATGGACGAACAGATCGTTCATCGTCTTGATGTCGCTGGTGAACAGACCCATGAGACGTCTCCGTGACTTGTTCCACCCGGGCAGGCTGCCTCAGTGGTAGACATGATGTTCCGCGTTGCGTTTGCGCGTGGCTGCCGCCTTCTTGGCAGAGGCAGAGCGGTCGGCGGCCGAGCGTGAGGCCGATGCCTCGCCGCCCTTCTTGCCACCCTCGTGCGCGGCCGGATGACCGGTGTGGGTGCCGCGGCCGGAGCCGGCCTTGTTGCCGCCGCCATCATCCTTGTTGACGGTGGCCCAGGCACGCCGCTCGGCTTCGTCCGGACCGACGCCGCGGTCCTCGTAGCCTTCCGCGATATGCTCAGCCTTGCGCTTCTGCTTGTCCGTGTACTTGGACTTGTCGCCCTTCGGCATCCTGCGCCTCCAGTTGCAACCGGCCGAGAAACCGGCCGGGGCTGATCCGGGTTCCAGGCGAGCCCATGGGATCAAATATACCGAATTTTTATGTATTAATTCTTGTCATTCTGGTGCGAGTCCGGGATCCTCCGGCGGCTTGTCGCAACTCCGGAATTTCCGGATCACCAAGCCGAGGAGCATCCATGTCCGATGAACACGCCAACGTAGCGAAATATGCGAAGACCCCTGTCCATGAAGCCGCTGTGAATGGATTGGCGAAGACTTATCGTCTGGTCCTGCACAACATGGATACGCGCTATGTCGCCTGTTCCGATCCCGCGGAACGCGACCGGATCCGGGAAAACTTCCTGAAAAAGAAGCTCGGCCTCGATGGCGACGATCTCGACGATGTGATCATGTCGGTCTGCCAGAAAATGAAGGGCGACCGCCTGAAGTCCCGCCTGACCTTCTACTACCTTCTGGCCGAGCACTACGGGCGACTGGACGAGTTCGCCTGATCCCAAGCGCCGCCCATGTATTGGGCAAGATGGTCAGCCCATCGACGAGCGGGGCTCCACTTGGGTCCAGCCCACCCGCTCGACTCCACCAGCCGACATCCCCGCCCCACACCGCGCCGGTCGATCCGGATCTTCGGAGCCTGAACCCATGCTGATCCCGGCCCAGGATCGGCTGCACGTCATGCGGCCTGGCCGACCCGGACGCCTGGCTCGATCTCGCCGATCTGGCGCAGGTCGTCCACAAACCGGGCATATTCCTGCGCCCGGACCGCCTCGTCGGGCACCCTCAGGAGGAAGGATGGATGCACCGTCGCCATCATGTCGGCATCCCCATCGGTCTTGAGCATCCGGCCGCGCACGGAGGTCAGCGAGGTGACGCGCCCCACCAGGCTCTGCACGGCGGTCGCCCCCAGCGCCACCACCAGCTTGGGGCGGACGGTGGCCAGTTCCTGGCTCAGCCAGGGCCGGCAGGCCTTAACCTCGGCAGCGTTGGGCTTCTGGTGGATGCGCCGCTTGCCGCGCGGCTCGAACTTGAAATGCTTGACCGCATTGGTGACGTAGACCTTGCGCCGGTCGATACCGGCCTCGCCCAGCGCCCGGTCGAACAACTGTCCAGCCGGCCCCACGAATGGGCGGCCCTTCAGATCCTCGCTGTCGCCGGGCTGCTCGCCGACGAACAGGACCGTGGCGTCCTCCGGCCCTTCGCCGAACACGGTCTGGGTCGCAGGAGCCCAGAGCGGGCAGGCCCGGCAGCCGGCGGCTTCCTGCCTCAGTTCCTCCAGGGGGGTGCCGGGTTGGCCGGTCGCCATGACGGTCGCTCCTGCTTGCTGTGGCTGCGGGTTGGGCAGCGTCGGTACGGCAGCAACCATCTCCCGCATGCGCCGTTCCGCGCCCTCGATCAGCGGGCGGATCAGTTCCGCCTCCGGCAGGTTCTTCCAGTACTTGCGCGGCATCTCCGACTGCATGGCGCCGACCTTGAGCCGGGCCGGATTGAAAATGGACGCATAGTAGCTGCGCCAGAGCTCCTCCAGCGCGTCCTCGCTGGGCGCGGCACTCTTCGGCACGCCATCCGTGAAGGTCAGCGTGCTGCCATCCCAATGAACGCAGCGCTCCGGGGTGAGGATCGACCAGCGCATGGAGGCGAACCGGCGCTGGAAGAACGGCGCCCCCGCCTCGACGATGTGGTGCTCCGGCTCGAACCAGGCGATGAAATGCTCCTCCTCCCCAAGCTGCACCGAACGGAAGCGGACGAAGGCGTGCATCTTGTGGATGTCGCGGCGCACTGCCTTGGCCATCCGCTCCACCCTGGCCACCAGCGGGTCCACCGCCACCTCGATCAGGCCGCGATCGTCCAGCACGCCGCGCAGCAGCGCGTAGAGCAGGGCGAACCGCTCCGGATCGCCGTGGCAGATCGCGGTCCGCGCGAGCTCGATGAAGCGGCGCGGTACCGAAAAGCCGGCCTCCGCGGATATTGGGGGAACCGGCTCCCCGGCGAACAGATCATCGTCCTGCCCGTCGACAGCCCAGGCGACGTCCTCGGGAAGCACGCCGGCCAGAGCCAGACGGCGGGCGGCGTCGCGCCAGCCCTCGAAGTCGACCGGCGACGCCAGCTTCACCCGATGCATCACAAGCCCAGGGAGAGCTGCTGCGCTGCCGGTCGCAGCCGCGCCAGGAGCCGGTCGCCGTCCAGCAGTCTGGTGGCCGGGCGATGGTCGGGCAGCACCACGAACGGCAGCACCTTGGCCGGCGACACCCGCAGGCGGATCAGGTCGTCGCTGCGCACCGAGCGGTGGCGCCGTGCGATCAGGATCCGATTGACCGCCTTCGCACCCAGGCCCGGGACCCGCAGCAATTGCTCCTTGCTGGCGCGGTTGACGTCCAGCGGGAACCACTCGCGATGCTGCAGCGCCCACGCGAGCTTGGGGTCGATGTCGAGCGGCAGCATGCCGGAGCCACCGGCGATCTCCTCGACCGAAAAGCCGTAGAAGCGCAGCAGCCAGTCAGCCTGGTAGAGCCGGTGCTCGCGCAGGAGCGGCGGGGCGGCGAGCGGCAGGCTGCGGCTGGCATCGGGGATCGGGCTGAAGGCCGAGTAATAGACCCGCTTGAGCTGGTAGGAGCCGTACAGGTTGGCGGAGGTGTCCAGGATGGTCCGGTCGGACGCCGCATCGGCGCCGATGATCATCTGGGTGCTCTGCCCGGCCGGCGCGAAGCGGGGCGCCTTGTCGTTGTTGCGCTCAGCCTTCGCTTCCTCCAGCCGCACCCGCAGCCCGCCCATGGTCCGGCGGATCGCCCGCACATCCTTTTCCGGCGCCAGCGCCTTGAGGCTGCTGTCGGTCGGCAGCTCGATGTTGATGGACAGGCGGTCGGCGTAGAGGCCGGCTTCGGTGGTCAGTTCCTGGTCGGCATCCGGGATGGTCTTCAGGTGGATATAGCCCTTGAAGCCGTGGTCGAGCCGCAGCTTCTTCGCCACCAGGACCAGTTGCTCCATGGTGTAGTCCGGGCTCCGGATGATGCCGGAGGAAAGAAACAGGCCCTCGATGTAGTTCCGCCGGTAGAAGTCGAGGGTGAGCTTGACCACCTCGTCCACGGTGAAGCGGGCGCGCTGCACGTTCGAGGAAGCCCGGTTCACGCAGTACAGGCAGTCAAACATGCAGGCGTTGGTCATCAGGATCTTGAGCAGGGAAATGCAGCGCCCGTCCGGGGCATAGGAGTGGCAGATCCCCATGCCTTCGGTGGAGCCGATCCCCTTGCCGTTGCCGGAGTGGCGCTTGTCCGTCCCGCTCGACGCACAGGAGGCGTCGTACTTCGCGGCATCGGCCAGGATCTCCAGTTTGCGGCGGACATCCATTCGATCAACCTCGCTGGCGCCAGGGCGCCAATGTTCCCGTTCCGTTCTCAGCAATCGCCGCACGCCGTCAAGCCTGCCGACCTTGGCGAGCGGTGCGGGTGCGCTTTACCATCCATATACGCAGCCCGCTTCCGGTCAGATTAACTGCCATGTCCAAGACCACCCGCGCCACCCAGGCCCTGCAGAAGGCCGGCATCGCCTTTGAGGCCGTGGTCTATGCCTATGACGGCGACGCCAACCGGATAGGTGTTCAAGCGGCCGAAGCGCTGGGCGTTCCACCCGGACACGTTCTCAAAACCTTGATGGCCCTGGTCGACGGCAAGCCGGTCTGCGTCCTGGTTCCCTCCGACCGGGAGGTCAGCATGAAGCGGCTGGCCCAGGCCTTTGCCGGCAAGGCCGCGCAGATGATGCGTCCGGCGGATGCCGAGCGCCTGACCGGCTACCATGTCGGCGGCATCAGTCCGTTCGGCCAGAAGAAGCGTGTCCCGGCGGCGATCGAGGAGGATGCGATGAGGCTGCAGAGCATCTTCCTCAATGGCGGGCAGCGCGGACTGCAGCTCTGCCTGGCGCCCGAGGACGCCCGTGCTGCGCTGGATGCCAGGGTGGTGCGCTTGACCGCCTGAGGAACCCGGCACCCTGGTCGCCGTCTTTCCCCTGCCAAGGTATGCCGGGCAGGAGAGAATCATGGAAACCGAGATCGCCGGCCGGCTGCACGCCTTCCTCGCCGGCGTCGGAAGGGACGATGCGGGGCGGCATCTGGACGATGTGCTGGCGATGGACGACGGGGCGCTGGAAACGACCCACGACTACATCCAGTGGCTGTTTCCCCTCCCCACCCGCAGCATGTCCCAGCCGCAGGCGCCCGTGCTGACCAGCGCCGAGATCGAGGCGATTCGGGCCGACCCGCGCGCTGCCGCCAGCCTGGAGCGGGCGACCGGCCGGATGCTCAACTTCTTCCGGCACAGCCGGGCCTGGCTTGCTTCCAGCGACCACAACCACCTGCGGATCAGCCGGATTCTTCAGAGCCAGCGCATCCTGGTGGGCCCGGATGCGGCGCGGAACTTTTATGAGGCGATCACCGCCATGGTCGCTGCCGCCAATGCGCGGATCGACCCGCACAACCGACGCTACTGGGACGCAGCGGTCGGAAAGTGATGCGCGGGTGGCGTGAAACCTGCGCGGGACCGCGCTATCTCCCTTGAAGCAACGGGTTCGGGGACCGCATGACCTTCCGCTCCATCTACCGCCACGGCCTCGTCCGGATCGCGGCCTGCACCACCACCACCAGCATCGCCGACCCGGCCGGCAATGCGCGGACGATCCTGGAGGTCGCCAGGCGCTGCCACGGCCAGTCCGCTGCTCTGGCGGTGTTTCCGGAGCTCGGCTTGTCCGGGTATGCGATCGAGGACCTGCTCTTGCAGGATTCCCTGCTCGATGCGGTGGAGACGGCGGTCGATGAGCTGGTCGAGGGCTCGCGCGAGCTTCTGCCGGTGCTGCTAGTGGGCGCCCCGGTCCGTCATGGCAACCGCCTCTACAACGCCGCCCTGGCGATCCATCGCGGCCGCCTGCTGGGCGTGGTGCCCAAGGTCCACCTGCCCAATTACCGCGAGTTCTACGAGCACCGCCACTTCGCCTCCGGCCAGGGCACCGACGGCGACTCCATCCAGATCGGCCGGCAGATCGCCCCGTTCGGCACGGACCTGCTGTTCGCCGCCGAGGACGTGCCGGACCTGATCCTCCATGCTGAGGTCTGCGAGGATCTCTGGGTTCCGATCCCGCCCAGCAGCGACGCGGCACTGGCCGGCGCCACCGTGCTCGCCAACCTCTCCGCGTCGAACATCACCATCGCCAAGGCCGAGACCCGCAAGCTGCTGGCCCAGTCCCAGTCGGCGCGCTGCCTTGCCGCCTACATCTACTCGGCCTCCGGGGCCGGGGAATCCACCACCGATCTCGCCTGGGACGGCCAGACCTCGATCTTCGAGAACGGCCGGGTGCTGGCCGAGAGCGATCGCTTTCCGGCCGGTGACCAGATCGCCCTGGCCGACATCGACCTGGACCTCCTGCGCCAGGAACGGGCCCGCCAGGGCACCTTCGACGACAACCGGCGGCGCTTCCAGGAGACCACCGACCGCTACCGGATCGTGTCG
This sequence comes from Geminicoccus roseus DSM 18922, assembly GCF_000427665.1. Classification (NCBI taxonomy): domain Bacteria; kingdom Pseudomonadati; phylum Pseudomonadota; class Alphaproteobacteria; order Geminicoccales; family Geminicoccaceae; genus Geminicoccus; species Geminicoccus roseus. The sequence goes on along the minus strand of NZ_KE386572.1, from coordinate 3,548,513 downwards.
TTCGAGCTGGCGCCGCCCCTGGAGGATGTCGGGCTGGAGCGCGCGGTCGAGCGGTTCCCGTTCGTGCCGTCCGACCCGGCCAGGCTCGCCCAGGACTGCTACGAGGCCTACAACATCCAGGTCGCGGGCCTGAGCCAGCGCCTGCGCGCCACTGGGATCCAGAAGGCGGTGATCGGCGTTTCCGGCGGTCTGGATTCCACCCACGCGCTGATCGTCGCCGCCCGCGCCATGGACCAGCTGGGCCTGCCGCGCGCCAACATCCTGGCCTACACCATGCCGGGCTTCGCCACCTCCGACCAGACCAAGACCAACGCCATCCGGCTGATGAGCGCCCTGGAGGTGAGCTGGCAGGAGCTCGACATCCGTCCCGCCGCCACCCAGATGCTGAAGGACATGGGGCACCCGTTCGGACGGGGCGAGCCGGTCTACGACGTCACCTTCGAGAACGTGCAGGCGGGCCTGCGCACCGACTACCTGTTCCGCCTCGCCAACCATCACGATGGCATCGTGATCGGCACCGGCGACCTGTCGGAGCTGGGACTGGGCTGGTGCACTTATGGTGTCGGCGACCAGATGGCCCACTACAACGTCAATGCCGGCGTGCCGAAGACCTTGATCCAGCACCTGATCCGCTGGGTGATCTCGTCCAGGCAGTTCGGCGGCGACGTCCCGGACACGCTCGATTCGATCCTCTCCACCGAGATCTCGCCGGAACTCGTGCCGGTCGAGGCCGGCGAGAAGCCGCAGAGCACTGAGGCCAAGGTCGGCCCGTACGAGTTGCAGGACTTCAATCTGTTCTACACGCTGCGCTACGGCTTCCGTCCTTCCAAGATCGCGTTCCTCTCGCTGATGGCATGGGAGAAGGCGGATCGCGGCGCGTGGCCGCCGGGCTTCCCGGAGGACCGGCGGCGGGCCTACGACCTTCCCCACATCCGCCGCTGGCTGGAGGTATTCCTTCGCCGCTTCTTCGGCTTCAGCCAGTTCAAGCGCTCGGCGATGCCGAACGGACCCAAGGTCGCGGCGGGCGGCTCGCTGTCGCCCCGGGGCGACTGGCGGGCTCCCTCGGACGGCAACGCCACGGCGTGGCTCGACGAACTGGCGCGGAACGTTCCGGACGGAAAGGACGTTTAGGCTCCCGCATTTTAAGGGGCCGATTGCCGATGCCGAAGAACGACGAACTCCGCTACGGGCCACTCACTGAGACCTGCGCCCATCTCTGTGTCGACATGCAGCGACTGTTCGGCGAAGGGACGGACTGGGAAACCCCCTGGATGGGACGGGTGCTGCCCAAGGTCGAGCAGGTCGTGGCGGCGCATCCCAGCCGGACCATCTTCACCCGCTTCATTCCGGCGGAGCGGCCGGGCGAGGGCCAGGGAACCTGGCGGCGCTACTACGAGCGCTGGGCGTCGATGACGATCGAGCAGATCGGCTGGGACATGGTGGAGCTGATGCCGAGCCTCGCCCGGTTCGTTCCGCCGGCCGAGGTGATCGACAAGCATGTCTACTCTCCCTGGGAGGAGACCGACCTGCACCAGCGCCTGCAGCGCCGCGGGATCGACACGCTGGCGATCAGCGGCGGCGAGACCGATGTCTGCGTGCTCGGCACGGTTCTGGGAGCCATCGACCGCGGCTACCGCGTGGTGCTCCTGCGCGACGCCTTGTGCTCGTCGACGGACGAGACGCACGACGCGTCTCTGCATGTCTACCACCGCCGCTACGGCGTGCAGGTCGAGCCGGTCACCACCGATGTCCTTCTGGCGAACTGGCTGGTCCCGGCCGACGCTCACGCCTGATTCGTCTCCACGAAGCGCACCAGTTCGTCCATGCTCCGCCCGGCCATGACCGGGCGGACTCCCAGGCGCTCCTCGGGAAGCCCTGCGCGGTTCATCCAGAAGGTGGTGTAGCCGAACCAGGTGGCGCCGCAGACATCCCAGCCGTTCGACGAGACGAACAGGATCCGCCCGACCGGGCAGCCGAATGCGTCCGGTCCCATTTGATAGGCCTCGGGCGCGGTCTTGAACCTTTGGACCCGGTCGACGCTCAGCACATGGTCGAACAGGCCATCCACGCCTGCCGCCGCCATGGCGCTGGCGAGCATGTCCTCGGTGCCGTTGGAGAGGATCGCCAGCGGCAGCCCGTGTCGCTTCAGGCGCTCCAGCGCCGCGGGCACGTCCGGGAACGCCGTCAGCTGCCGGTACTGGCGCATCAGCCGGGCCTGGGCCACTTCGTCGGTCGGCAGGTCCAGCCGCTCGCAGGCATAGGCCAGCGCATCGCCGGTGACCGTCCAGAAGTCGGCGTAGCGGTCGCACATGCTGCGCAGGCGGGTGTACTCGATCTGCTTGTCCCGCCACATCTGGGCCAGGGCATCCCCCTTGCCCGGGAAGATCTCCTCGGCCAGCGCTCCGATCGAGTAGACGTCGAACAGGGTCCCATAGGCGTCGAACACGATCGCCTCGATCCTGTGCCTGCTCATGTCCGCTCTCTTCTTCCATCTGTTGGGATGATCGGCCAGGGCGGCACCTTGCTCAACCCGTTCCTCCCCGAGCCGCACCCAGGCCGGCCCGGAGACGCGGCGTGGCGAAGTCCAGAAAGGCCCGCAGCTTGAGCGGCAGGACCCTCCCGCCCCGATGAACCAGCTGCACCGGTACCGCCTCGGGCTCGAACTGCTCCAGCAGCACCTCCAGGTCTCCCGCCTGGACAGCCTGCCGGGCCTGGTAGGCGAGGACACGGGTCAGGCCCAGGCCCGCCTGCGCCGCCTCGATGGCCGCCTCGGCCGAATTGACCGCGAGCCGGACCCGCAGCGGCACCGGCGGCAGGCCCGGGAAGCTCCAGGCATGGCTGGTCCCCAGGCCCTCGAAGGTGATGCAGTCATGCGCTGCCAGCTCCTGGGGCCTTCCCGGCCGGCCCCGATCGCGCAGGTAGAGGGGACTGGCGCAGACGATCCGCCGTATGGCGCCGAGCCGGACCGCCACCAGGCTGCTGTCCGGCAGGGCGGCGATCCGCACCGCCAGATCGATCGGATCCTGAACCAGGTCGACCAGCTGATCGGCCAGCACGAGGCGGATGTCGACGTCGGGGAAAGAACGCAGGAACGCTGTCACCACCGGCAGCACGTGCAGGCGACCGAACACCGCCGGCGCGGTGATGACCAGTTCGCCCTTGGGAGCGACATACTCGCCGGAAGCCGCCCGCTCCGCCTCGGCCACGTCCTCCAGGATCCGCCGGCAGGCAAGCACGTAGGCCCGCCCCGGCTCGGTGAGGACGATCCGCCGGCTGGAGCGCAGGAACAACCGGACACCAAGATGGCCCTCCAATTCGGCGATCCGCCGGCTCACCGTGGCAAGCGGCATGCCCAGGCGGCGAGCGCCCGCGGACAGGCTGCCGGCTTCCTCGACCGCCAGCAGGATCGCCATGGCCGCCAGCCGATCCACTTCAACCTCTCACCAGATGGGAGGATGGCTCCCGATCCTGCCCCCTGCCTCCTTGGAGTGGAAGCCCCTAGCTTCTCTTCATGCCCAAGCCTGAGGGAGCCGGCCAATGAACTCTCCATCCAGCGACATTGCCTTCACCCCCACCGTCAAGGCGATCCAGGCCCGCAAGGGCTCGCGCACCTCCTATGCCCGCATGGAGGCGGGCGGCTCCTGGGCCACCCGGATCACCCCGGAGCTTGCCGGGTTCATCCAGGCCCAGCGCAGCGTGTTTCTGGCCACGGCGAATGCCGCAGGGCAGCCCTACATCCAGCACCGCGGCGGTCCGCCCGGCTTCCTGCGGGTGCTGGACGAGCGCACCCTGGCCTTCACCGACCTGGTCGGCAACCGCCAGTACATCACCCAGGGCAACCTCGAGGAGAACCCGAAGGCCTACCTGTTCCTGATCGACTATACCCATCGCCGCCGGGTCAAGATCTGGGGCAACGCCCGGGTGGTGGAGGATGATGCCGACCTGATCAGGCGCCTCCTGCCCGAAGACTATCCTGCCAGACCGGAGCAGGTCGTGCTGTTCGAGGTCGAAGCCTGGGACCGCAACTGCCCTCAGCATATCCCGCAGCGCTTCGAGGCAGCCGATGTCGAAGCGGTTCTGGCGAGGCGGGATGCAAGGATTGCAGCGCTGGAAGCGGAACTGCGCCGCCTCCAGCCGGGCTGAGCTGCTGTACCGAAATCAAATCCCGGGCAGGCCGCCCCCTCAGTCCTGCGGCACGCCGTCCTTCCAGTTCTCCCAGTCCGCCAGGATAGCATCGGTGAGCTTGCTGCCGACCCGATAGGCATTGGCGGTGGCCAGCGGGAAGCCGCCGGAGGTGGCGCCGAGCGATGCGCTGGCGGTCTGATCCGGCGCTTCCCGGTCGAAATTGGAGGCGGTGCGCAGGACGGCCACGCGGCCAAAGTCCAGCAGCCCTGCATCGGAGCCGCGCTTGAGCGCCGTCAGGGTCGCGTTGTCCTCCATCTGCGTCGTGCAGTAGTCGCCCTCGCCCTTGGTCGCGACATTGACGAAGACGTCCATCGCCTCGGCAATCCTGCTGCCGTGCCAGTAGGTATCGCTGGAGAGCGTGTCGCAGATGCTCACCGCCGGCGGCTTCGAGCCGGCGCCCTGATAGGCCTGGCGGTAGGCTGCCGCCTCATCGCTGTCCAGAAGCTCGGTGTCCTGGCTCAGCGCCAGGGCCTTTTGCAGCAGCTTCTCGTCGAGGCGGTAGACCTCGGTTCCCGCCTGCCACTTCGCCGCCTCTCCCGGACCGGCCGCGCCAAGGGCAACGACCCCCGATGCCCATCCTTCCGGGATCTGCCGAGGGTCGATTTCGTGGCGCAGCCCGCCATCGACGGCGAACCGCGCCCAATGGGCCGAACCGAGCGTGCCCTGGCCGGGATCTACCCCGGCGATCCCGGCAACCAGGACATAGGTTTCGGTGAGGTCGAACCGTTCGCTATAGACCACCGCCGAGACGGAGCTCGCCGCATTGGCGAAGCCCATCCCGGTGGTCATCTGGCATAAGCCCGCCTCGTTGCAGGCGACAACCGGGTACTCGGCAAACAGGCCGGGAACCTTCACTTCCTGGGTGAAGCCGGCTCCATCCAGCCAGGGCTGCGCCTCCGCGCCGAACATCGTGATGACCAGGGCCTTGGGCGCCAGCTTCGGCTCGGCCGCCGAGACTGCGACCGGCGCCATCGAAGCGATGGCGGCCGTCGCCATCAAGATACGAACCATCACGCGTTTCCCTCCTGCAGCCCCGGCCAACGGAGCCCCGGGGCGTCCGCGAGCCTAGGTCCGAAGGTCTGGCCATTCCAGCGCGAGGATGGTGCTTGGCCGGCCTCAGGAGCGCGAAACGAACTTGTTGAACCGGCTCTTCTGGCCTTCGGGCAAGAGCAGGGCGAGCTTGCGTTCCTCGAAGATCTTGAAGAACTCCTCCCAGGAGATCTCCTTGAGGTTCTCGTCCTTCTCCTGGAAATCCAGGCGCAGGATGCCCCCCTCGCCTTCTGTATCGACCATGGCAGGGCGTCCGCCATGCTGGTCGGCCCATTGGCGGATCTCGTCGTGGCTGGTGACCGGGTGCGCGGACGACATGGGATGCTCTCCCCTGTGGTTGCTTGGCGGAGAAGCAACCGCCCAGGCCGGCCCCGGTGCCTTCACCACGGGCGGTGTCCGATCACCCCAGGATCGTCCCGCCGGCGACCAGCACCGCCAGCGTGATCACGAGGCCCGCGAGCACCAGGATCCCGTCATGGGCGGTGATCCCCAGCGCGAAGATCACGATCACCAGCCCTGCCCCGGAATTGATGAACGGCAGGATCTCCAGGGGCGGCATGGTGACGGCGATCAGCAGGCAGACCAGCGCCACTGCCTTGATGCCCCAGAAGCCGGTGAGGATCCGCAGGCGCGGCTTGACGAACCTGTCCGCCACCCGCGCGCCCGGTTCCAGGATGGCCAGCGCCTTCAGGAGGCCGTGGCGCGGGAGGGTGCGCCTCGCCAGGCGGCCAGGCAGCCAGATCGACGTGCGCCCTCCCAGGATCTGCACCGCGATCAGCAGCAGGATGCCGGCGGCAAAGGTCGGCAGGGTCGGGATCCCCGAAAGTGGCGACAGCACCACCAAGCCCGGCACGAGCAGGAGGGGGCCAAACGACCGCTTGCCGATCGCGGCCTGCAGGTCCGCGACCGAGACCTCGTCCTGCCGTCGCGCAGCGCGCTCCAGCCGCTCCAGCACCGCCCCCAGGCTGCGCAGTTCCTCCGCCGGAGGATCGACGGGGAGCATGGCGGTGGCCGAGCCTGCCGGAACCATTCCGGGCGCCTCAGGAAGGAGCGGATTCATGGTGGCTGGACCACCGCCATTCCTTGATCTCCGGCATGTCCTCCCCGTGGCGGCGGATATAGTCGTGGTGCTCGATCAGGCGGTCACGCAGCGCCTGCCGGACATGCGCGGCGCGCTCGCGCAGGTGCGGGATCCGGTCGATCGCCGCGATCGCCAGATGGAAGCGGTCCAGCTTGTTCAGGACCACCATGTCGAACGGCGTCGTCGTGGTGCCCTCCTCCTGATAGCCATGGACATGGATGTTGGCGTGGTTCGCGCGGCGATAGGTGAGCCGGTGGATCAGGTAGGGATAGCCATGATAGGCGAAGATTACCGGCCTGTCGGGTGTGAACAGCGCGTCGAAGGCCCGGTCGGGAAAGCCGTGGGGATGCATGTCGTCGGACTGGAGGGTCATGAGATCCACCACGTTGACCACCCGGATCCGCAGCTCGGGCAGGTGCCGGCGCAGCAGGTCGACCGCGGCGATCGTCTCGATCGTCGGCACGTCGCCGGCACAGGCCATCACCACATCCGGTGAGGCGCCATCCTGATCGTTGCTGGCCCAGTGCCAGATCCCCGCCCCGGCCTTGCAGTGCCTGCGCGCCTCCTCGAGCGACAGCCATTGCGGCGCCGGCTGCTTGCCGGCGACGATCACGTTGATCCGGTCGTAGGTGCCCAGGCAATGGTCGGCCACCACCAGCAGCGAGTTGGCATCGGGCGGGAAATAGATCCGCACGACGTCGGCCTTCTTGTTGGCCACGAGGTCCACGAACCCCGGATCCTGATGGCTGAACCCGTTATGGTCCTGCCGCCAGACATGGGATGTCAGCAGATAGTTCAGCGACGAGATCGGCCGTCGCCAGTCCAACTCGCGGGAAACCTTCAGCCACTTGGCATGCTGGTTGAACATCGAATCGACGATGTGGATGAACGCCTCGTAGCAGGAGAACATCCCGTGCCGGCCGGTGAGCAGGTAGCCCTCCAGCCAGCCCTGGCAGAGATGTTCGCTCAGGATCTCCATCACCCGCCCCTGCGGCGCCAGGTGGACGTCCTCGGGCAGGATCGGTTCCATCCATTGCCGCTCGGTGGCCTCGAACACCGCGTCCAGGCGGTTCGAGCTGGTCTCGTCCGGCCCCATCAGCCGGAAGTTGCGACGATCCTCGTTCAGCCGGATCACGTCGCGCAGATATGCCCCCAGCACCCGAGTGGCTTCGCCCGTAGGCTCCCCGGGGCTGGCCACGTCCAGCGCATGATCCTCAAGCGCCGGCTGGCGCAGTTCGTGGCGCAACAGGCCGCCATTGGCATGGGGGATGGTCCCCATCCGCTTGCTGCCTCGTGGCGCCAGCGCCGCCAGTTCCGGACGCAGCCTGCCCTCCGGGTCGAACAGTTCGTCCGGCCGGTAGCTCTTCATCCACTCTTCCAGAAGGCGCAGATGGCCCTCGTCCTCGCGCACCTTCGAGAGCGGTACCTGATGGGCGCGCCAGAACCCTTCGACCTTCTTGCCCTCGACCTCCTTGGGCCCCGTCCAGCCCTTCGGGCTTCGCAGCACGATCATCGGCCAGCGCGGGCGTGCGGGCCGCTCCTGCCCTCGCGCCTCGGCCCGGATCGCGGCAATCCGGTCGGCCACCCTGTCCAACGTGTCGGCCATGGCCCGATGCATCGTCATCGGGTCCTCGCCCTCGACGAAGAAGGGCTGGTAGCCATAGCCCATGAACAGATGCCGGAGTTCCTCGTCGTCCAGCCGCGACAACACGGTGGGATTGGCGATCTTGTAGCCGTTCAGATGCAGGATCGGCAGCACCGTGCCGTCATGGACCGGGTGCAGGAACTTGTTGGAATGCCATGACGCTGCCAACGCTCCGGTTTCCGCCTCGCCGTCCCCGATCACGCAGGCGACCGTCAGGTCCGGGTTGTCCAGGGCGGCACCGCAGGCATGCGCCAGGGCATATCCAAGCTCGCCGCCTTCATGGATCGAGCCCGGCGTTTCCGGTGCGGCATGGCTGGGGATCCCGCCCGGAAAGGAGAACTGCCGGAACAGCTTTCGCATTCCCTCCGCGTCCCGCGTGATGTCCGGGTAGATCTCGCTGTAGCTGCCTTCCAGGTAGGTGTTCGCCACCATGCCCGGACCGCCATGGCCGGGCCCGCAGATATAGAGCATGTCGAGGTCGCGGCTGCGGATCAGCCGGTTCAGATGGGCATAGATGAAGTTCAGCCCAGGCGTGGTTCCCCAATGGCCAAGCAGCCTGGGCTTGACGTGCTCCGCTGCCAGGGGCTCGCGCAGGAGCGGGTTGTCCAGCAGGTAGATCTGCCCGACCGAGAGATAGTTGGCCGCACGCCAGTAGGCATCGAGCAGGTGCAGATCATGGCTGTCGGACATGGGGCCGCCTGTGGATGGGTTCGACGCAGCTTGATGCTCCGGCGCATGAGTCATGGTGATCTCCAGGTAACTGCCCCGTCCGCATGAGCCAGGGCCCGGCCGCCCAGCCCCGGACGACGTGGATCGAACTCCTTGGAGAGGATGTGTCACGCCCTCGGGTTCCATTCCGCGCAACGGTCTCCCTCGATCGCCTCGACACGCTGGCGACGCCCCGAAACCGATAGGGATCGCCCGCCAGCCGGCGCGCGGCCTGATCCAGGATAACCTGATCGAAGGGGATGGCCACCGGGCGGTCGCCGATCCCCAGGAACCCGCGAACGCCGATCACGATCGCCCCGATACCTTCCTGGCAGCTGACGACGATGTCTTCGGCACCGCCGATTTCATCGCCATTGGTTGGCGAGTGTGCCGCGGTCATCACAGCCTGATCAGCACCGCCAGGCTCAACGGCGTCGATCCGCAGGCCTGGTTGGCGGATGTCCTCGATCGTCTCGCTGCCCACCCCGCCCACGGGTTCGACAAGCTGATGCCGTGGAACTGGACGCCATCAGCCAAGGCCGTTCAGGCGGCCGGATCCAGCCCACCGGTCCGTCCGACGGCGGCCATCACTGGATGGGTGCGTTGCGACGTTTGCCGGGGTGAGTGGTGTGTTGGTTTCTGTGCAACGCAATGCGGCCCCCGGAGCCTGTGCTGGCTGGGGGCATCTGTCAGCGCTGGTGATATGTGGTTTGTGGATTTGGATGCGGGGAGAGGATTTGAACCTCTGACCTTCAGGTTATGAGCCTGACGAGCTACCGGGCTGCTCCACCCCGCGTCGAGGGAAGTCTCGCTGGTGTTGTGTTGTTGGCGGCGTCACGCTGACCCGGCGGCGACCGACTTTCCCGTGCCTTAAGACACAGTATCATGGGCGCTGAGGGGTTTCACGGCCGAGTTCGGGATGGGATCGGGTGTGGCACCCTCGCTGTGACCACCGGGTCGGCGTGACGTCGCGATCTTGCCTGGTGGCGCGCCGTTGGCGCGCCGGCTTCCCTGTCTATCGGCCGTTCGGCCTACTTGAGCCAGGGAAGCTTTTCTTGCGGCAAGTACGGTGACTGTGTGATTGGGACGTTTTGGGATGCTGGATCGTCCGGTGTCTTGCACGGGTCGATCGCTGGTGTGGGGGGAGATGAGGCCGATCGGGCGATTAGTATCGGTAAGCTGCATGCATTGCTGCACTTCCACTTCCGACCTATCGACGTGGTGGTCTGCCACGGCCCTGATAGGGAGACGTTGTTTCAAGGTGGGTTTCCCGCTTAGATGCTTTCAGCGGTTATCCCGTCCAGACTTAGCTACCCGGCTGCGCGGCTGGCGCCACGACCGGCCCACCAGAGGTCTGTCCATCCCGGTCCTCTCGTACTAAGGACGGATCCTTTCACGTCTCCAACACCCACGGCAGATAGGGACCGAACTGTCTCACGACGTTCTAAACCCAGCTCACGTACCACTTTAATCGGCGAACAGCCGAACCCTTGGGACCTGCTTCAGCCCCAGGATGTGATGAGCCGACATCGAGGTGCCAAACCACTCCGTCGATGGGGACTCTTGGGAGTGATTAGCCTGTTATCCCCGGCGTACCTTTTATCCGTTGAGCGATGGCCCTTCCACGCGGGACCACCGGATCACTAGGGCCGACTTTCGTCTCTGCTCGAGCCGTCGCTCTCGCAGTCAAGCAGGCTTGTGCCCTTGCACGCAACGGCTGGTTTCCGACCAGCCTGAGCCTACCTTCGCGCGCCTCCGTTACACTTTGGGAGGCGACCGCCCCAGTCAAACTGCCCACCATGCGGTGTCCCCGATCCGGATCACGGACCTGGGTTAGACATCAAGCGAACCAAGGGTGGTATTTCAAGGACGCCTCCATCCCGGCTGGCGCCGGAACTTCAAAGGCTCCCACCTATCCTACACATGTTTCGCCTAATGCCAGCGCAAAGCTGCAGTAAAGGTGCACGGGGTCTTTCCGTCTGACCGCGGGTACCCCGCATCTTCACGGGGAATTCAATTTCGCTGAGCCGGTATCGGAGACAGTGGGGAAGTCGTTACGCCATTCGTGCAGGTCGGAACTTACCCGACAAGGAATTTCGCTACCTTAGGACCGTTATAGTTACGGCCGCCGTTTACCGGGGCTTCGATTCGGAGCTCTCACCCCTCCTCTTAACCTTCCGGCACCGGGCAGGCGTCAGACCCTATACGTCCTCTTTCGAGTTCGCAGAGCCCTGTGTTTTTAGTAAACAGTCGCCACCCCCTGGCTTGTGCCCCCCGCCAACAGTTGCCTGCCAACGGGGCCCTCTTCTCCCGAAGTTACGAGGGCAATTTGCCGAGTTCCTTCGATACCGTTCTCTCAAACGCCTCGGTATGCTCAACCAGTCCACCTGTGTCGGTTTCGGGTACGGTCTATACGTGGGAGCTGTTTCCTGGACGTCCTTCGCGGCACCTCCAATCCGTTAAGGAGGTACAACTTACGGCCGCCGTCACTACCCACAGGCCGGGGAATGTTCACCCCGTTCCCATCGACTACGCCTTTCGGCCTCGCCTTAGGGGCCGGCTCACCCTGCGCGGATTAGCCTTGCGCAGGAACCCTTGGACTTTCGGCGGGAGTGTCTCTCACACTCCTTGTCGCTACTCATGTCAGCATTCGCACTTCCCATACCTCCAGCCGACCTCACGATCGACCTTCACAGGCCTAGGGAACGCTCCGCTACCGCTCGTACAAGTACGAGCCCGCGGCTTCGGTGCGTGGCTTGAGCCCCGTTACATTTTCGGCGCAGGACGGCTATTAGACCAGTGAGCTGTTACGCTTTCTTTAAAGGATGGCTGCTTCTAAGCCAACCTCCTGGTTGTTGTGGCCTTCCCACATCCTTTTCCACTTAGCCACGACTTGGGGACCTTAGCCGGCGATCTGGGCTGTTTCCCTCTTGGCGACGGACCTTAGCACCCGCCGCCTGTCTGCCACGCTGGACACTTCGGTATTCGGAGTTTGGTTAGGTTTGGTAAGGATTGCTCCCCCCTAGCCCATCCAGTGCTCTACCCCCGAAGGCAATCACGTGACGCGCTACCTCAATAGCTTTCGCGGAGAACCAGCTATCTCCGGGTTTGATTGGCCTTTCACCCCTAACCACAGGTCATCTCCGTCTTTTTCAACAGACGTGAGTTCGGTCCTCCAACAGGTGTCACCCTGTCTTCAACCTGCCCATGGCTAGATCACCCCGGTTTCGGGTCTACCGCCGCCAACTAAAGCGCCCTGTTCAGACTCGCTTTCGCTGCGCCTTCGCCTATCGGCTTAAGCTTGCTGGCGACGATAACTCGCTGACCCATTATACAAAAGGTACGCCGTCACCCACCCCATGTCCCGAAGAACATGGTCAGGCTCCGACTGCTTGTAGGCATCCGGTTTCAGGTTCTGTTTCACCCCCCTTGTCGGGGTGCTTTTCACCTTTCCCTCACGGTACTGGTTCACTATCGGTCGTCGAGGAGTACTTAGGCTTGGAGGGTGGTCCCCCCATGTTCGGACAGGGTTTCACGTGCCCCGCCCTACTCGAGGACCTGTTGGAAGCTCTACCCGTACGGGGCTGTCACCCGCTATGGCGCGCCATTCCATGCGCTTCCGGTTCGTTCCAACAGGCCACTGGCCTGATCCGCGTTCGCTCGCCACTACTAACGGAGTCTCGGTTGATGTCCTTTCCTCCGGGTACTTAGATGTTTCAGTTCCCCGGGTTCGCTTCCGCCACCTATGGATTCAGTGACGGATACCGCACACGTGCGGTGGGTTTCCCCATTCGGAGATTCTGGGATCAACGGTTGCTCGCACCTTCCCCAGACTTATCGCAGCGTGCCACGTCCTTCATCGCCTCTCGACGCCAAGGCATCCACCAGATGCCCTTGATTACCTCTTCTCCACCCCACAACAGCGACCGACCCGTGTTGTCTTCTTGCTGGGCTATCGGCCTTCGGCCTGCTTGAGCCCGGTTTGCACCGGATCCAACCAACAGCTTCAGATCCTCGAGCCTGACAAGATCACGTGCCCTTCGCTGCGGCAGAGCCCCACCGGTCGTGAGAGACGACCGGCAAGTTCTTCCACACCCCCCGATCGCTTGCGATCGGGAGTTTGATTGAGCATCCCGTGCGTCCCAAACTCGAACCACCGGAACAGGCTATTCCACCTGCACCGACCGTCCGAGCGGTCACACAGTCATCAAACACAACACCATACGATGATAAACAGAACGTCCGCCGGGCCAACGCCCGGGAACGACCATCAGGACCAGGCCCCAAGGGGCCATGATCCGGTCATGGAGCACTTCATCCGTCGCGCATGAAGACATCCTGTCCATCCACCGCCAGTCGCCTGGCGGGGAATGGTGGGCCCGGGCCGATTCGAACGGCCGACCTCACCCTTATCAGGGGTGCGCTCTAACCGACTGAGCTACGGGCCCGAACTCAGGATTGTCTTCATCTGGAGGGATGTGCGGACGGCGCCCCGCAGAAGCGAACTTCCGCATGGGACTTTGCTTTGCCGACTTGCGCCGGCTGTATCGACCTCAGCGACCCCGGGCAGTCCGTGAGATGCCCGACATCGAGGGTCCAGAAAGGAGGTGATCCAGCCGCAGGTTCCCCTACGGCTACCTTGTTACGACTTCACCCCAGTCGCTGACCCGACCGTGGTCGGCTGCCCCCTCTTGCGAGGTTAGCTCACCGGCTTAAGGTCGAACCAACTCCCATGGTGTGACGGGCGGTGTGTACAAGGCCCGGGAACGTATTCACCGCGGCGTGCTGATCCGCGATTACTAGCGATTCCACCTTCATGCACTCGAGTTGCAGAGTGCAATCCGAACTGAGATGGCTTTTAGGGATTTGCTCGGCCTCGCGACCTGGCTGCCCTCTGTCACCACCATTGTAGCACGTGTGTAGCCCAACTCGTAAGGGCCATGAGGACTTGACGTCATCCCCACCTTCCTCCGGCTTGTCACCGGCAGTCCCCGTAGAGTGCCCAGCCCAACCTGATGGCAACTACGGACAAGGGTTGCGCTCGTTGCGGGACTTAACCCAACATCTCACGACACGAGCTGACGACAGCCATGCAGCACCTGTAACCGCCCCCTTGCGGGACACTGCCTCTCAGCAGCTTTAACGGCCATGTCAAGAGTTGGTAAGGTTCTGCGCGTTGCGTCGAATTAAACCACATGCTCCACCGCTTGTGCGGGCCCCCGTCAATTCCTTTGAGTTTTAACCTTGCGGCCGTACTCCCCAGGCGGTGTGCTTAAAACGTTAACTCCGACACCGAGAGACAAGTCCCCCGACATCTAGCACACATCGTTTAGGGCGTGGACTACCAGGGTATCTAATCCTGTTTGCTCCCCACGCTTTCGCGCCTCAGCGTCAGATCCGAGCCAGTGAGCCGCCTTCGCCACCGGTGTTCCACCCAATATCTACGAATTTCACCTCTACACTGGGTATTCCNCCCACCTCTCTCGGTCTCAAGCCCGCCAGTATCGAATGCAGTTCCGGGGTTGAGCCCCGGGATTTCACACCCGACTAAACGAGCCGCCTACGCGCCCTTTACGCCCAGTAATTCCGAACAACGCTAGCACCCTCTGTCTTACCGCGGCTGCTGGCACAGAGTTAGCCGGTGCTTCTTCTCCGGGTACCGTCATCATCTTCCCCGGCAAAAGGGCTTTACGACCCGAAGGCCTTCATCACCCACGCGGCGTCGCTGGATCAGGGTTGCCCCCATTGTCCAAGATTCCCCACTGCTGCCTCCCGTAGGAGTCTGGGCCGTGTCTCAGTCCCAGTGTGACCGATCATCCTCTCAGACCGGTTACGGATCGCAGGCTTGGTAGGCCGTTACCCCACCAACTACCTAATCCGACGCGGGCCCATCCCAGGGCGTGAACTTTCCACTCCCGTGCGTATCCGGTGTTACCTGCAGTTTCCCGCAGCTATCCCAGACCCCAGGGCAGGTTCCCACGTGTTACTCACCCGTCCGCCACTCACTCTTGCGAGTGCGTCCGACTTGCATGTGTTAGGCGCGCCGCCAGCGTTCGTTCTGAGCCAGGATCAAACTCTCAGCTTGATCGCTGACCATCTAGGCATACGCAAGGTACCCATCAGAACCTCCGAAGAAGTTTCCAATGAACACCAAGATGTACCAGACGATCATCCCCACCCAGCCAGCCAACCAAAGTCAGCCAGACCAGAGGACGCCGCCCGCACATCCCTCCAAAACGCTTTTTCTAAAAAGCGCTCCACCAACCAACGATGTCAAACAACAACCCGCCGACCACCGCCCAGCCTCAACCAGACGACCATCGGGCAGCCCTTCCAGGCCGCCACCCAATCCCAACAGACCAGGCCGAAATCTTCACCAAAACCCGGCTAAACCACCAGGCAGCAGGCCATCCCCGCCGCCCAGCACCCCGCCGCGCTTCGTGAGCCGGGTTCTAGGACCAACCAGTGAAACCGTCAACAACCTTTTGCGAAAAATCCAAGACCAACCCGACGCAGATACGTGACAGCCAGATGCGGCCTCAGCCGGCGCGCTTCAGCAGCGCGGTGCGCACCGCGTCCACCACCCGGTCCTGCGCCGCCTCGTCCAGATAGGGATGGATCGGCAGGGACAGTACCTCGCCGGTCAGACGGCGGCTGACCTCCAGCCCGCCGGGGCTGGTCAGCGCGCCCGCGAAGGCCGCCTGGTCCGCCAGCGCCTTGGGATAATAGACCATGGTCGGGATGCCGGCCTCCGCCAGTTCCGCCTTGACCGCGTCCCGGTCGGAGATGCGCAGCGTGTACTGCGCCCAGGCCGAGGCCACCCCTTCCGGGACGCGCGGCGTCGCCGCCAGATTGGAGAGGCCCTGCTCGTAGCGGTCGGCCACACGCTGCCGGGCCGCCTGCTCCTCGTCCAGGATCGCCAGCTTCTCCAGCAGGATGGCAGCCTGGATGGTGTCGAGCCGGCCGGTGGTGCCGACCTGGACATTGTCGTACTGGCCGCCGCCGCCCATGCCGTGGAAGCGCAGGGAGCGCAGCTTTGCCGCCAGCTCGTCGTCGTCGGTGAGCATCGCCCCGCCATCGCCGTAGCATCCCAGCGGCTTGGCCGGGTAGAAGCTGGTGGCGCCGGCCAGGGCATGCCCCCCGGCGCGCCGGCCATCGCGCATGGCACCATAGCTTTGCGCCGCGTCCTGCAGCACCAACAGGCCATGGCGCCGGGCGATGGCATGGATAGCCTGGTAGTCGGCCGGCACCCCGAACAGGTCGACCGGGATCACCGCCCGCGGCCGCAGCCCCTGCCGCTCCGCATGGCCGATCGCGACCTCCAGGCTGGCCGGGTCCAGGTTGAAGGTCTGCTCCTCGACGTCGCAGAAGACCGGGGTGGCGCCCAGCCAGGCCGGCGCCTCGCCGGTGGCGGCGAAGGTGAAGGCCGGCACGAACACGGCGTCGCCCGGCCCGATCCCCCAGGCGCGCAGCACCAGTTCCAAAGCCTGGGTGCCGTTGGCGCAGCTCACCACGTGCTTCACCCCGCTGTGCTCGCCCATCCGGCGCTCCAGCTCCGCCACCTCCGGCCCCATGATGTAGGCGCCGCCTGCCACCACCCGCTGCACCGCCGCCTCGATGCGCCCCTCCAGGCGCCGGCGCTGCGCGGCCAGGTCGACAAACGGGATCGGGGAAACAGCCATGGGCGGAACACTCGCGGCGTTGACGGAACGGACAACCGGGATCATAGGCTCGGACCCACCGGCCGGAAAGGCGCCGGGCCGTTTCCCTTGACTTTCCCCCAGGCCCGCTCCTATCAAGCGGCCTTCCCCGGGTCGGCCGCCGTCCCGGTCGCAGTTTTGCGCGCCTGACGAAGGCGCCGTCGTGCTAGGGTGACGAGTATGGCCGTTCCGAAAAAGAAAGTTTCCAAGTCGCGCCGCGACATGCGCCGGGCGCATGACGCCTTGTCCGTGCCGACCATCATCGAGGACAAGGTCACCGGCGAATATCGTCGTCCGCATCATGTCGACCTGAAGACCGGCATGTATCGCGGCCGCCAGGTGATCACGCCCAAGGGCAGCAACGCCGAGGGCTGAGCCTCGTTCGCGACGAGAGCCTGATTCGAACAAGGGCGGTCCCGGGCGGGCCGCCCTTGTTCGTCATGGGCGGAGCTTCGTGAGATCCAGAAGGGGCCGGGCATCGATCAGGATGCCCGGCCCCTTGCGGTTTCAGAAGGCGTATTCGCCGAACATCGGCCGGACCGAGCCGTTCCAGCGGCCGTGATAGAGCCGCAGCTTGCGGTCGGCCGGGGTGACGCCGCTGGCCGCGGTCTCGTGCAGGTCCGAAAGATAGCTCTCCTCGCTGGTGCCGATCCAGTCCAGCCGGCCGCGCGCCTTCAGGCCATGCTCGGCGATGGCCAGCACCCGCCGCGCCAGGTCCTGGACGGTGCCGTCCCGGAACGGCGCCTGCAGGCCCAGCTTCGGCACCGCGCCGCGCAATTCCTCCATCTCCGCGACGCTCCAGTCGCGCACCAGGTCCCAGGCGGCATCCAGCGAGGTCTGGTCGTAGAGCAGCCCGACCCACAGCGCCGGCAGGCCGCAGAGCTGGTCGGACGCCCCGCAATCGGCGCCGCGCATCTCCAGGTACTTCTTCAGCCGCACCTCGGGGAACAGCGTGGTGACATGGTCCGACCAGTCGCTCAAGGTCGGCTTCTCGCCCGGCAGTTCCGGCAGCTCGCCCTTCAGGAAGTCGCGGAACGAGCGGCCCGCCACGTCCAGATAGGCGCCGTCCCGGTAGACGAAGTACATGGGCGTATCGAGCGCATAGTCGACCCAGCGCTCGTAGCTCATCCCGTCCTCGAACACGAAGGCCGGGATGCCGGTGCGGTCCGCGTCGGTGTCGGTCCAGACATGGGCCCGGTAGCTCTTGAAGCCGTTGGGCGTGCCCTCGGAGAAGGGCGAGTTGGCGAACAGGGCGGTGGCCAGCGGCTGCAGGGCCAGCGACACCCGCAGCTTCTTCACCATGTCGGCTTCGTCGGCATAGTCCAGGTTCACCTGGACGGTGCAGGTGCGCAGCATCATGTCCAGGCCGAGCGTGCCCTGGCGCTGCATGTAGCGGCGCATGATCGCGTAGCGGCCCTTGGGCATCCAGGGGATCGCCGCGCGCGGCCAGAGCGGCTGGAAGCCCACCCCCAGCATGCCCAGCCCGAGCGGCTCGGCCACCGAGCGGCACTCCTCCAGATGCCCGGCCACCTCGGCGCAGGTCTCGTGGATGGTGCGCAGCGGCGCCCCGGACAGCTCGAGCTGCCCGCCAGGCTCCAGGGTGATGTTGCAGCCGTTGCGGGTCAGGGCGACCACCTTGCCGTCCTCGACCAGGCGCTCCCAGCCGAACCGGCCGGCCAGCCCCTCCAGGACCGCGGCGATCCCGTCCGGGCCGTCGAACGGCACCGGCGACAGGTCGGCGCGCCGGAACACGAACTTCTCGTGCTCGGTGCCGATCCGCCAGGCTTCGGCCGGCTTCTCGCCCGAGGCGATCCAGTCGACCAGCTGCTGCTTGCGATCGACGGGCTCACCCTTGCCGCTAGGTGGTGCCGACATGCGAGGTTTCCTTCCGTCGATCGTTCAAGCCGTTCGGGCGCCGCCCGATCGTGTGATGCTGGTGACTTCCCGGCACAGCTGGGCGACCTCCTGGGCCGCCGTGCCGCGCGGTTCATGCTCGAGCACGCCCAGGCCCCGCGCCATGGCGGCGACATAGCTCTGGCGGTTGCCGAGTACCGCCTCAAGTGGCACGGCGCCCAGCTGCGCCAAGGCCCCCTGCGCCTCCTCGATCGAGCGGCCGCGCGGCGGCACCCGGTTCATCAAAAAGCGGATCGGCCGCCCTTCCTTGGCGGCGATCTCCAGGGTCGGCCGGCTGGCCCACACGTCCAACGGGCTGGGCTGGCAGGGTACCAGGACCAGCGACGCCTCGCGGATCGTGGCCTTCAGTTCGGTGCCGGCATGGGGCGGGGTATCGACCACCACGGTGGAGAAGTCGCGCACCACCCGGCCGAGCTCCACGCCCAGCCGCCAGCCGCCGGTCTTGACCAGGGCCAGCCGGTCGGCCGGGTCGCGCCGGCGCTGCCGTTCCTCGAACCAGCGGCTGAGGCTGCCCTGGGGGTCGACGTCGATGACGCAGACCTCCTCGCCGGCGGCGAGCATCGCCGTGGCGAGCTGGACCGCGAGCGTGGTCTTGCCCGCCCCGCCCTTGCTCTGCGCGATCGTCACGATCCTGGACGTCATCTGCCCTTCTCCGGCGGCATCAGTAGCCGCGTGCACGATCCACCACGTGCTGCAACGGCCGGCCATCGAAAAAGCGCCGGATGTTTTCGGCAATAACGTCCGCGCCGACCGCGGGATCGCTGTAGCTGGCGGCATGGGGGGTGATGTCGATCGCCGGATGCGCCCAGAAGGGATGCTCCGGCGGCAGCGGCTCCTGCACGAACACGTCGACCGTGGCCCCGCCGAGCTGGCCCCGGTCCAGCGCGTCCAGGAGATCCTCCTCGACCAGCTGGGCGCCACGGCCGACATGGACCAGCCGGGCGCCCTTGGGCAGCCGGGCGAACAGGTCCCGGTCGAGGATGCCCGTTGTCTCGGCGGTGAGCGGCAGCAGGCAGACCAGGATGTCGGTCTGCGCCAGGAACGCCGGCAGCTGCGCCGGCCCGGCAAAGCAGGCGACCCCGTCCAGCTGCTTCTGGCTGCGCGACCAGCCGCGCAGGCTGAAGCCGTGGCCGGCCAGGACCCGGGCGGCATCGGTGCCGAGAACCCCCAGCCCTAGGATGCCGACCCGGGTGCTGGAGGCCGGCGCCGGCAGGCGCAGCTGCCAGCGGCGCTCGCGCTGGTCGCGGGCGAACAGGTCCTGCATCCGGTGGTACTTCAGCACGTGCAGCAGCACGTACTCGCTCATCGTGGCGGTGAGCGAGGGGTCGACCAGGCGGCAGAGCGGCAGGTCGGCCGGCAGGGTCGGGTCGTCCAGCATCGCGTCGACGCCGGCACCCAGCGACAGGATCGCCTTCAGGTTCGGCAGGGATGCGAGCAGGCCCGGCGGCGGCAGCCAGACCAGCGCCAGGTCGATGTCCGCCGGATCGCCGATCTCGGGATGGACCCTGATCTCCAGCCCGGGCAGCCGGCGGCCGAGTTCCCTCCGCCAGAGTTCCGGATCATCCGCGGTGCTCGCGAACAACAACGCCAATGCCGGTCTCCGTGCTTCCGTTTCCCGGCCGGGCGGGACTGCCGACCATCCGCGGCTGTTCTTGACGCTGGAAACCGGTTCCACGCAAGGGGCGGCACCGCCCGCCCCCTCGGATTTGCCCGATCGAAGCTGCGACTTTCACATCCATCAACAGCAGGCTTAAGCTCGGCTTCACGAACAGAAGGAAACCGAACGACATGACCCAGCCGGTCCTGAAGCTCGAGAATGTCTCGATCGCGTACCGCACCCGCAACGGCGAGAGCCTGGCGGTGGAGGATCTCAGCCTGTCGATCGACGCAGGCCAGAGCGTCGGGCTGGTCGGCGAGAGCGGCTCGGGCAAGTCCACGGTGGCGTTCGCGGCGATGCGCTACCTGCCGGGCAACGGCCGGATCGCGCAGGGGCGGATCCTGTTCGAGGGCAACGATCTCTACGCCATGTCCGACCGCGAGATCCGGGCGCTGCGCGGCGGCAAGATGGCGATGGTCTACCAGGAGCCGATGAGCAGCCTGAACCCGGTGATCCCGATCGAGCGCCAGCTCATGGAGGTGGCGCAGCTCCACCTGGACATGGACGAGCGCGCCGCCCGGGCCAAGGCGATCGACGCGTTCCGCACCGTGCGCCTGCCCGAGCCGGAAACGATCGGCCGGCGCTATCCGCACCAGATCTCGGGCGGGCAGCAGCAGCGCGTGGTGATCGCGATGGCGCTGATGGGCAACCCCTCGCTGCTGATCCTGGACGAGCCGACCACCGCGCTGGACGTGCGGGTCCAGGCCGGCATCCTGGAGCTCCTGGGCGAGCTCCGCCGCAATCTGGGCCTGGCGATGCTGTTCATCAGCCACGACCTCGGCACCGTCGCCACCGTGTGCGACCAGGTGGGCGTCATGCTGCGCGGCAAGCTGGTCGAGAAGGGCCCCTGCCGCCAGGTGTTCACCGCACCCGGCCACGAGTACACGCGGCGCCTGGTCGGCAGCATTCCCAAGCTCAGCGACCCGATCGTGGAGCGGGAAGCGCCCGAGGGTCCGCCGGCGGTGGACGTGCACGACCTGTCCAAGACCTACATCCAGGGCGGCGGCCTCTCCTTGGCATCGGGGGGCGGCACCAAGGTGCAGGCCCTGTCCGAGATCAGCTTCGCCGCCAGCCGCGGCCGCACCCTGGCGATCGTCGGCGAGAGCGGCTCCGGCAAGTCGACCTTCGCCAAGATCATGCTGGGCATCGAGACCACGCCCGACGGCACCGTCGCCCTGGCCGACGGCTACGTGCTGAGCACCGCCAGCGTCACCGCCAGGCCCAAGGACGTGCTGGCGCGCCTGCAGATGGTGTTCCAGAACCCGGACGCCACCCTCAATCCCAGCCATACGGTGGGCTACGCGATCGGCCGGCCGCTCAAGCTGCTGCGCAAGGCCAAGGGCGACATCAAGGCCGAGGTCAACCGCCTGCTGGCGGCGGTCCGGCTGACGCCCGACTTCGCCAGCCGCTATCCCTACCAGCTCTCGGGCGGCCAGAAGCAGCGCATCGCGATCGCGCGGGCCATCGCCAGCGAGCCGGACATCGTCATCGCCGACGAGCCGACCGCGTCCCTGGACGTCTCGGTCCAGGCCAGCGTGGTGGAGTTGCTGCGCGACATCCAGCGGGACCGGGAACTGACGCTCGTGTTCATCAGCCACGACCTGGCGCTGGTGCGCAGCTTCGCCGACGACGTGGCGGTGATCTACCAGGGCAAGGTGGTCGACTACGGCCCGGTCTCGAAGGTGTTCACCCCGCCGCACCATCCCTACACGGCCGAGCTGCTCGCCTCGGTGCCCCAGGTCCCGGTCGCCGCCTGACCAAGGAGCCGGGCGGCCGGGCCGTGGCCGCCCGGCTCATCCGGGCCGGGCCGCCGTCCCCTGTCGGGACGGCAGCCCGGCCAGCTCGCTCAGACCGCGATCTTGCCGCCGCCCTGCTTGGTGATCACCACCACCGACGGGCGGACCGGCATGGCCGGGTCGAAGTCCGGCCAGCGGGTCGACAGGTCTTCGTAGTAGGACGGGCGGCCGAACTCCTCCCAGTCGTCGCCGCCGTCCGCCGGGTGCTGGACCGCCACGAACATGGTCTGGTCGTCCGGGGTGAAATGCGGGCCGCACATCTCCGCGCCCACCGGGACGCGGTAGAACAGCTTGGAGGTCGCCCGGGCGTCGCCCTCGGTGTCGACCGCCCAGACGCCGTCGGTCCGGCCGGTCTTGTCCGGGGAGTTGCCGTCGGTGGTGACCCACAGCCGCCCGGCCGAGTCGACCGCGCAGTTGTCGGGCATCCCGAACCAGCCGTTCTCCGTGGTGGCGGTCGAGAAGGAGGCGCCGACCTCGGCCACGGAGGGATCGCCGCACTTCAGGAGGACTTCCCAGCTCCCCGTCGTCGCGGCGAAGTCGCCATCGGCTTCGGCGATCTCGATGATGTGGCCGAACGCGTTGTCGGCGCGCGGGTTGGCGGCGTCGACCTGCTCGTCAGTCCGCTTGGTGTTGTTGGTGAGCATCGCATAGACCTTGCCGGTGCGCCCGTCCGGCTGGACGTCCTCCGGCCGGTCCATCTTGGTGGCGCCCAGGAGGTCGGCGGCGCGCCGGGTCTCGATCAGCACGTCCGCCTGGCTGGCGAAGCCGTTCTCGGCCGTGAGCGGACCCTCTCCATGGACCAGCGGCATCCAGTTCATGCTGCCGTCGGCATCGAACCGCGCCACGTACAGCGTGCCCTCGTCGAGCAGGTCCATGTTGGCGGCCCGGTCGGCCGGGTCGTACGTCCCGCTGGTGACGAACTTGTAGATATAATCGAACCGCTCGTCGTCGCCGAGGTAGAACACCACCTGACCGCCCTTGGCGACGATCGATTCGGCGCCCTCATGCTTCACCCGGCCGAGCGCGGTGCGCTTCTTGGGGGTGGAGGCCGGGTCGAACGGATCGACCTCGATCACCCAGCCGAACCGGTTCGGCTCGTTCGGCTCCTTGGACACGTCGAAGCGGTCGTAGAACTTGAACCACTCATAGGTGCCCTCGGGCACGCCCATGCGCTCGTAGTTCGCCGCCTCCGGATGGCCCGCCGGCAGCTCGCCGCCGAAATAGCCGTGGAAGTTCTCCTCGGCCATCACGTAGGTGCCCCAGGGGGTCACCCCGCCGGCGCAGTTGTTGAGGGTGCCCAGCACGTTGCGCCCTTCCGGGTCGGCGCTGGTCTTCATCCGGTCGTGGCCGGCGGCCGGGCCGCTGATCAGCATCGGCGTGTCGGCGGTGATCCGGCGGTTGTACTGGCCGTCGCGGACCAGCTGCCACTTGCCGTCGACCTTGCGGATCTCGGCGATGGTGCCGCCATGGGCGGCCATCTCGATGTCGACCCGCTTCTGGTCGGCGGGCGCCACCTCGATCTCGCCGCCGGAGATCGTGACGATGCCCGGGAACATCAGGTGCTCGTTGGTGTACTCGTGATTGACCACCAGCAGCCCGTGCGCGCTCGGATCCTCGGCGTCCGGCATCGGGATGAAGCCGACATAGTCGTTGTTGTAGCCGAACTGCCGGCGCTGCGCCTCGGCCGACTGGTTGGCCGGGTCGAACTCGGGCGCGTCGGCGAACAGCGGGTCGCCCCAGCGCAGCAGCACCTGCGCGTCATAGCCCTCGGCCACGTGGTGTTCGGCATCGACGCCGGCCTCGACCTCGGGGAAGACGAACGCGGAGGTGCCGGCGGCCTTGGCCTCCTCGGCCGCCAGCAGCGCCGCCGGCCCGACCGTGGCGGCGATCGCCGAGACCGCCAGCGACCCCTTCAGCATCGCCCGCCGGGCGAACCGGCGCGCGATGATCTCGCCCATGGTCGGGTTCGCGGTAGGGTTGTGGCCATCCCCGGTCGCGTCTTCCAGGAGCGAAGTACGGAACTTGCGTGCGCCGTCGGTGCTGTCGGCCATGATCGTCTCGCGTTGGATGGGTGCCCGGCTCTTTGGAACCGCTCCAGGGCTGGGTAGCCGCCTACCATTACCGTTCCGTGACCAGGGGCCCTTCCCCGCCCCGCGCGACCTCCGCCGGCCTTAACCTCGTCTTAACCGGATGGGTGCATGCTCGCTTCCGTTGGCGGGCCGTCGCGCCTGCGCGTCCTGGAGGCTTGCATGTTCCAGTGGCTCGTTCTCGGCCTGCTCTCAGTCCTGCCGGGCGGGACGCCGGCCGTCCCGGCGTCATCCCCTCCCCCGCCGGCGGCGGCGCTGCCGGAACTGCCGTGCACCGACTATCGCCGGATCCGCGCGGAGCTCGGCCAGACCTATGCGGAGGAGCCGGTCTCGGCCGGCCTGCAGTCCAACGGCCATCTGCTCCAGCTGTTCGCCTCGGCCGAACGGGACAGCTGGACCATGGTGAGCCTGGCGCCCGACGGCCAGGCCTGCGTCGTCGCGGCCGGCGCCGACTGGCGCAGCCTCCGCCCGGACGATCCGGCGGGGGCCGACCCGGCGCAAGCCGCGCCGGAGGAAGGCGCCTAGACGGTGGCCAGGTCGACCCAGCGGCCTTCCGCCGAGGAGCGGTAGGCCGCCTCCACCAGCGCGAAGGTCTTCTCGTTGTCCTGCGCCGAGGTCGCGGCTTCCTGCCCGGTGCGGATTGCCTCGAGGAAATGCGCCTGGGTGTTCAGGACGCTTTCCTGGACCATCGCCCAGACCGGATCGCCCCAGTCGGGGGCCACCGGCGCGATCGAGCGGTGGGTGACGCCGTCCGGGCCGTGGATCACCAGCTGGTAGCCCTGGCGGACCTCCAGGTGGCCCTTCGTGCCGTCCACCCGGATCAGGGTCTCGGGAAACGGATCGGGATCGATCCGGGTGTGATAGGAGCCCAGCACCTCCGAGACCACCCCTCCGCCATGCTCGAGCAGGCAGACGGCGCCATCCTCGCCGGCGATGCCCGGCCGGACCTTCTGGGTCCGCGCCAGGATCCGGTCCACGTCGCCGAACAGGAAGCGGGCCAGGTCGAACAGGTGGATCACCAGGTCGAGCAGCACCAGCCGCTCGACCTTGGCCAGGTAGGGCTGACCCTTGAACACGTCGAAGCCGCAGCGCCAGGACAGCCGGGCGGCGACCGGGGTGCCGATCACCCCCTGGTCCAGAGCCTGCCGCAGCTGGACCATCGGTCCCTGGAAGCGGAAGTTCTCGTGGATCATCAGGGGAATGCCGGCCTGCTCCGCCAGCGCCACGATGCGGCGGACCGCGGCCAGGTCCGGCGCGAACGGCTTCTGGCAGATGGTCGCGACCCCCTTGCGCGCGCAGATCCCGACCAGCGCCTCGTGGCTCTCCATGGTGGTCACCACGTCGACCAGGTCGGGGCGGAGCGCGTCCAGCATCCCGGCGAGATCGTCGAACACGGCAGGGGGCGTGTTGCCGGCCTGGGCGATCAGGCCGGCGAAGGCGGCGGCGCGCGACTTGTCCAGGTCGCATACCCCCACCAGTTCGGCGCCCTCGAGATGGTGCCATGCCATCAGGTGGTTGCGGGCGAAGAAGCCGCACCCGACCATGACCACCCGCAGCTTCCGGTCCGCGCCTGCCTGCGCCATATCGCTCCCCCCGCCCTGCACCGGTCCGCTTCGGCGGCGGCCTGCCGGTCCGTCCGACCCTGTCATCCTGCCGGCCGGCTTGCTAAATGCTGCCATACCGGGTCGGAAACGGCGGCGCCAGCGGACGCGTGCCCGGCCAGGGCTTTCCCAGCCGATCCTAAGGCGTCCCCCAAGGATGCCACGGAGACTTGTCGATGTTGCAACGCCGAACCTTCATCCTCGCCGCCGCCGGATCGCTGATCGCGCTGCGCAGCGGCTTGGCCAGCGAAGTCTTCGAGGACATCACCTTCAAGGTGGTGCGCAAGGGCACCGACGTCGGCCGGCATGCCATCAGCTTCAAGCCCGATGGCGACCGGGTCACGGTGACCAACGCGATCGACATCCGGGTCAAGCTGGCGTTCATCACCGTGGGATCGTTCAAGCAGGACGCGGTGGATGTCTGGCAGGGCGACAACCTGATCCGGTGCAAGTCGCGGATCGTCGACAGCGGCGACATCTCCGACGTGACCATGGAGGCGGATGGCGACCAGCTGGTCGTGCAGGGCCCCAAGGGCCGGGTGAGGGTGCCGCTCGGCACGATGACCGACATCTCGTTCTGGAACCAGAACATCGTCCACCAGAGCATCCTGCTGGACACCCAGACCACCGACCTGATCGACACCACCACCACCGGCGGGGTCGAGGAGATGGTCGATCTGGGCGACGGGCGCGAGGTGCCGGGCATCCGCTACGAGATGACCGGCTCGCTCGGCCGCTCCGGCCAGATCTGGTACAACAAGGACGGCCGGTTCCTGCGCACCAGCTTCACGACCCGGGGCGAGAAGTTCGAGTACTACCCGCTCGGCTGAGCGCGCGCGCCGGTCGCCCGCCGCCTGGCCGGACCGGCGGCATCCCGGAGGATGCGCCGGCCCGCCCGGCCGCCCGAAGGACGCCGGCCGCTCAGCGGCCGCCGGACACGTTGAAGCTGGTGGCGGTGACGTAGCTGGCCTTCTCGGACAGGAGCCAGACCGCCGCCTCGGCGACCTCGTCGGCGGTGCCGGTCCGGCCCATCGGCACGGTCGGGCCGAACCGCTCCAGCCGGTTCTCGATGCCGGTGTCGTTCTGGATGTCGGTGTCGATCAGGCCCGGCCGCAGGCCGCACACCCGGATCCCGTCGCCGGCCACGTCCTTGCCCAGCCCTTCGGTGATGGCGTCGACGCCGAGCTTGGCGATGCCGTAGGGCGCAAAGCCGCCGGCGCCGCAGAAGATCGCCGCCATCGAGGAGATGTTGACGATCACCCCGCCCTGGCCGCCATAGGAGCGGCCCATCCGGCGCACCGCCTCGCGCGCGGTCCAGATGGCGCCCATCAGGTCCACCTCGATCACCCGCTGGATGTCCTCGACCGGGATCTCCGCCAGCGGCGCCGACTTGTTGATGATGCCGGCATTGACCACCACGCCGGTCAGCTTGCTCAGGGCCTGTTCCGCCTCGTCGAACATCCGCACCACCGTGGCATGGTCGGACACGTCGCCCTTGATGGTGACCGCCTTGCGGCCGGCGGCGCGCACCGCGGCGGCGACCTCCTCGGCCGGCTCCGGCCGCGCGGCGTAGTTGATCGCGACATCCCAGCCATCCTTCGCGGCAAGCCGGCTGATCGCCGCCCCGATCCCGCGTCCGCCCCCGGTGACCAGCAGCACTTTGTCAGCCATTGACCGTCTCCACTTCCTTGCTCGCCAGCGCACGTGCCAGCGCATCGTTCAACTTCATCGCCCGGCCGGCATCCGCTTCCGGCAGCGTCAGGCCGGCGGCATCGAGCGCCCCGCCCGGAGCAGTCAGGCGAACCGCGCCGCTTTCGGCTTCCAGCGTCGCCGCCGAGCCCTCGATCTTCCAGCGCGGGCCCACCCCGGCCGGACGGGGCGAGGCCAGGTGCACGACCACCGACCGGTCGGCCTCGTGGCCGGCCGAGACCACGGTGACCGTGGTCCCGTCGACGGCCCGGGCGACGACACCCACCGAGCGGCATCCCCCGAACCACGGCTCCAGCCTGGCCAGCCACCGCGCCGCCTGGCCCAGCGGGTCCGGCCCGGCCTCCTCGTCGATCTCCGCGTAGACCGTACGGCCCAACGCGGTCGGCAGCGTGTGCATCGCTTCCTTCGGCTCCAAGCCCGATTCCCCCGATCTTCGCACCGACGGATGGACGTGCCGGGCCAGTTCGGTCAAGCATCACCGGCGAACAGACACGACCTGTCACCAGGATCGGGAGCTAAAGCCCATGATTTCAAGGCGCATTCTGCTCGGCACCGCGGCAGCCGGATCCGTCCTGCTCGCCCGGGGCGCCCGGGCCGCCGACTATGTCACCGTGCTCACCGGCGGGACCTCCGGGGTCTACTACCCGCTGGGCGTGGCGCTCGCAAAGACCTACGGCGACAACATCGAAGGTGCCCGCACGTCCGCCCAGTCCACCAAGGCCTCGGTGGAGAACCTGAACCTGCTCCAGCAGGGCAAGGGCGAGATCGCCTTCACCCTGGGCGACAGCCTGATCGACGCCTGGAACGGCCGCGAGGAGGCCGGCTTCAAGCAGAAGCTCGACCAGCTGCGCGGCATCGCCGCGATCTATTCCAACTACATTCAGGTCGTCGCCTCCAAGGAGAGCGGGATCAGCTCGATCGCCGACCTGAAGGGCAAGCGCCTGTCGGTGGGCGCGCCCAAGTCCGGCACCGAGCTGAACGCCCGCGCCGTGCTGGCGGCCGCCGGGATGTCCTATGACGACCTGGAGAAGGTCGAGTACCTGCCGTTCGCCGAATCGGTGGAGCTGATGAAGAACCGCCAGCTCGACGCGACCCTGCAGTCCGCCGGCCTGGGCGTCGCCTCGATCCGCGACCTCGCCACCTCGGTACCGATCACGGTGGTGCCGATCGAGGCGGCGCTGGTGGAGAAGATCGGCCAGCCGTTCTACGCGGTCACCATCCCGGCCGCGACCTATGACGGCCAGGACGCCGACGTCGCCACCGCGGCGGTGCCGAACTACCTGGTCTCGCATGCCGACGTGTCGGACGAGCTGGCCTACCAGATGACCGCCCAGCTGTTCGGCCACCTGGACGAGCTGGCCGCGGCCCATGCCGCCGCCAAGGCGATCAAGCTCGAGGACGCGCTGAACGGCATGCCGGTGCCGCTCCATCCGGGCGCGCAGAAGTTCTACGACGAGAAGGGCATCAAGCCGTGAACGGCCTGGCGGCGGGCGACGATCCCGGCGCACTGGCGTTCGGCAGGGGGCATTTCGGGAGGGCGATCATGGCGATCGCCCTCGCCTTCTCCACCTTCCAGCTCTGGACCGCGGCCCTCTCGCCCCTTCCCTCCATGGTCGTGCGCAGCGTCCATGTCGGCTTCCTGCTCCTGCTCTGCTTCACGTTGCTGGCCGAGCGCAGCGGCAGCCGCACCGCCCGCCTGTCCGGCTGGCTCCTGGGCGGAGCCGGCTTCCTGCTGGGCCTCTATCACTGGATCTTCTACGAGGACCTGATCCTGCGCGCCGGCGACCCCAGCACCGCGGACCTGGTGGTCGGGGTGATCGTGACGGTGCTGGTGTTCGAGGCCTCGCGCCGCCTCCTGGGCCTGGCCCTGCCGATCATCTGCGGCCTGTTCCTGCTCTATGCCTTCTTCGGCGAGTACGCGCCCTATCCCCTGGACCACCGGCCCTACGACTTCGCCCAGGTGGTCGACCAGATGTTCCTCGGCACCGAGGGCATCTACGGCACCGCCATCTATGTCAGCTCCTCGTTCATCTTCCTGTTCATCCTGTTCGGCGCCTTTCTGGAGCGGGCCGGGATGATCCGCCTGTTCAACGACCTGGCGCTCGGCACGGTCGGGCACACCCAGGGCGGACCCGGCAAAGTCTCGGTGATCTCGTCCGGCCTGATGGGCACCATCAACGGCAGCGGCGTCGCCAACGTGGTGACCACCGGCCAGTTCACCATCCCGCTGATGAAGCGGTTCGGCTACAAGCCGGCCTTCGCCGGGGCGGTGGAGGCGACCTCCTCCATGGGCGGGCAGATCATGCCGCCGGTGATGGGCGCGGTGGCCTTCATCATGGCCGAGACCATCGACGTTCCCTACGTCGACATCGCGGTCGCCGCCGCGATCCCGGCCCTGCTCTATTTCGCCACCGTGTTCTGGGTCGTCCATCTGGAGGCCGGGCGGCACGGGCTGGTCGGGCTGCCCAAGGAGGAGTGCCCGAGCGCGCTCGGCGCCCTGCGCCGCGACTGGTACCTGATCCTGCCGCTGGCGGTCCTGGTCTGGCTCCTGTTCTCCGGCTACACGCCGATGTTCGCCGGCACCGTCAGCCTGGCGCTGACCGCCCTGGTGGTGCTGGGCCGCCCGCTGGCGGGCAGCATCCCGGTCTCGGCGCTGCGCATCCTGTTCTGGGTGGCCTTGGGCGTGGGCGCCGCCAGCTTCGGCCGCTACGGCATCGCGGTGATCGCCCTGCTCATCCTGCTGCTGGTGCTGGGCTGCCTGCTGTTCGCCGGGGGGCGCGCCACCCTGGTGATCTGCCGCGACGCGCTGGCCGACGGCGCCCGCCATGCCCTGCCGGTCGGGATCGCCTGCGCCCTGGTCGGCACCATCGTCGGCACGCTGACCCTGACCGGCCTCGCCTCCAACTTCGCCGGCTGGATCGTCGACATCGGGCAGAACTCGCTGCTGCTCTCCCTCCTGCTCACCATGCTGGCCTGCCTGGTGCTGGGCACCGGCATCCCGACCATCCCGAACTACATCATCACCTCCTCGATCGCCGGGCCGGCCCTGGCGGAACTCGGCGTGCCGCTGCTGGTCAGCCACATGTTCGTGTTCTATTTCGGGATCATGGCCGACCTCACCCCGCCGGTGGCCCTGGCGGCCCTGGCGGCCTCGCCGATCGCCGGCGCGCCGCACATGCGGATCGGCTTCACCGCCACCCGCATCGCGATCGCCGGCTACGTGGTGCCGTTCATGGCCGTGTACTCCCCGGCGCTGATGCTGCAGGGCGACAGCTACGCCGCCACCGTCTACGTCGCGTTCAAGGCCCTGATCGCGATCGGGCTCTGGGGCGGCGTCACCGTCGGCTGGCTGCTCGGGCCGCTGAACTGGCCGGAGCGGATCGTCGCTGCGGTCGCGGCCACGCTCCTGGTGGTGGCGCTGCCGATCACCGACGAGCTGGGCCTGGGCCTGAGCGCCCTCTTCATCGGATGGCACTGGTGGCGGACCCGCTCACGATCTGCCTCGCGCTCGGCAGCCTGATTGTCGACCTGGGCGTGACCCAGGCCGAGCTGCGCTGGTCCCACAGCGTCCAGAAGACGCTGTGGACCGAGCGCTGGCAGGCGACTCCGGCGGGCCTGGTGCCGCTGGAAGCCTCCATCCAGGGCAGCGGCGCCGGCATGGACCCGCCGGATGACGCGGTCCGCACGGCTGATGGCTGGCGCTGGCGGCCGGACCTGCCGCCCCTGCCGGAGCTGGTCCTGGCGCGCAGCGGTGCCACCGCCGACTGGCAGATCTGCCGGGCGGGATCCTGCGCCAGCATCACCGAGATCACTGGCAAGCCCGCCGACGGCGAGCCTGCCCGGCTGGCTCCGTGCGCCGGGCGCTGACGGCGTTCTTTCAGGACAGGCGCGACCAGCGCAGCGCCAGCACGAATCCCATGATCAGCGCCGGCCACTGGAACCAGATGTTGCCAAGCCCGGAGAACAGGTTGAGCAGGAACAAAAAGCCCACCACCAGCAGGTAGGTGCGCAGGCTCGGCCAGATCCGGTGCGCCCGGAGCCGGCCCAGCGCCGTCCGCGCCGGCGGATCCTCCCGTTCCGGCTGGCCCGGCCGGACCGGGGGCCTGGTGGCCGAGCCGGTGACCCGGCCGTCGGTAACCCGGTAGGCTGGGACCGCATCCGTGATGTTCTTCAGCGTCTGCTCGCCGGCATAGTCGAAGCCGACGCTCAGCTTGCCGCGCACCTGGTCGTGGACCGTCCCCGAGATCACGATCCCGCCCGGCTCCGCCAGCGCCTGCAGACGGGCAGCGACGTTCACGCCCTCGCCATAGAGGTCGTCGCCCTCGACAATCACGTCGCCCAGGTTGATGCCGACCCGGAATTCCAGGCGGGCATGGTCCGGCACCTTGCCATTGACGAGCCTCAGCTCCTTCTGCGCCTCGATGGCGGTGCGCACCGCCTCCACCACGCTCGGGAACTCGGCGATCAGCCCGTCTCCCCAGGTGTTCACCACCCGGCCGCGATGGCGCTCGATCAGGCCCTTGAACACGCCGCGGTGCCGGCGCAGCGCGTCGAGCGTGCCGATCTCGTCCCGCTCCATCAGGCCACTGTAGCCGGCCACGTCGGCGCACAGGATGGTGGTGAGCTTACGTTCGATCTGGGACGGCATCGGGGATCCCCTGCTCCTGGCGCCCGGCCTGGCTGACGACGTCACTGGCTGACCCGATGCCGCTAGCCCGTCAAGCTCGGCGCCAGGAGACCCGACGCCTCCAGTTCGGCGCGGGTCGCGGTCACCGCGTCGCGCAGGCCGGTGATCATCGGTCCGAACTCCTCGCCCGCCAGGGCCAGCAGCTCGACCTCGCGGGCGATCGTGCCGATCCGCTCCAGCCCGAAGCTGGGCGCCGTCCCCGCCATCCGATGGGCGACCCGGGCGACCTCGGCTGGCTGCTCGCGCACGCCTTCCAGCTCGAGCAGGAGGTCCTCGGCCGACTTCATGGCGGATCCGAGGAACTGGGCGAGCTTGGCCGGCCCCGCCATCTTGCCCAGCCCGGCGATGCGGGCCTGGTCGAGCAGGCCGGCAGCGCTGGGCGGCGCCAAGGGCGCCGAGCCGGCAGCCTCCGGCGGCTCGGGCGTCGCGACCTCCGCCGGCGCGGCCGCACCGAACGCGGACAGGGCATGGAACAGGTCGGGCCAGACCACCGGCTTGGTCAGCACCTGGTTCATCCCCGCTTGCAGGCAGCGCTGGCGCTCGGTGTCCATCACGTTGGCGGTGAGCGCCAGGATCGGGACTTGGCCGCTGGGCGGCGGCAGGGCGCGGATGCGCCGGGTGGCCTCGATCCCGTCCATCACCGGCATCTGCACGTCCATCAGCACCACGTCGAACGGCTGCTCGGCCGCCCGGGCGACCGCCTCCTCGCCGTTCTCCACCGTGACGATCTCGTGGCCCTCCCGCCCGAGCGTGGCCCTCAGCAGGTCGCGATTGATCTCGACATCCTCGGCCACCAGGATCCGCAGCGGGCGCGAGCGGACATGGGCCGCCTGGGCGGTGGGGGCGAGCGGCGCCGTCGCCTTCTCCAGCGGCACCTCGAACCAGAAGGTGCTGCCCTGGCCGGCGGCGCTCTCCACCCCGATCCGTCCGCCCATCGCCTCGACCAGCTGGCGGCAGATCGCCAGCCCCAGGCCGCTTCCGCCATATTTGCGGGTGGTGGAAAGGTCGGCCTGAGTGAACGCCTGGAACAGTTCGCGCTGACGGTCCGGCGGGATGCCGATCCCGGAATCCTGGACCTCGAAGCGGCACCAGAAGCGGCCATCCTCGTCGAGCGAGCCTTGGTGGCGCACCGTCACGCCGCCCTCGCTGGTGAATTTCAGCCCGTTGCCGATCAGGTTCACCAGGATCTGGCGCAGCCGGGTTGGATCGCCCTGCAGCAGGTCGGCCTCGCCGGGTTCTTCCGGGAACCGGAGGGTGAGGCCGCGCTCGCGCGCCTGGGGCGCCATGATTGACTGGGTCTGCTCCAGCATCTGCTCCATCGAGAACGGGATGTTCTCGACCACCAGTCCCCCGGCGCCGCCCCTGGAAAAGTCGAGCACGTCGTTGATCACGCTGAGCAGGTGCCGGCCCGACGTCCGGATCGAGTTGACATAGGCCTTGTGGCGCGGCTGGAGGTCCTCGGAGGCCAGCAGGTCCGCCATGCCCAGGACACCGGTCATCGGGGTGCGGATTTCGTGGCTCATCGCCGCCAGGAACTGGGCCTTGGCGCGGTCGCCGGCCTCGGCCCTGGCCTGGGCGGCGCGCGCGTCGGCCGCGGCGGCCCACAGCGCCTGGACGTTGCGGTGCAGCAGCCGGATCAGGATCCCGGCGCTGAGGCTCACCGCCAGCACGACGCCCGCGACGATGTAGCAGCGCCACCACCAGCTGCGCAGCGCGGTCGCGAGCGGGGTCGCGGTCACCACACGGAGCGCCAGGTCCGGCACGTCGGCCCAGACGACCACGTCGTCCCCGACGATCTGTCGGGCGGAGCGGCCGCCCGCCCCGGCCTCCATGACGTCCAGGAAGGCCGGGCGGGGCGGGTCGACCCGGGTGTCCGTCCAATGCACGGCGTCCAGCGCGTAGACGCGGTCATTGCTGCCGATCAGGCCGACGATCTGGTCGGGGCGGGTGCGCAGTTCGGCGAAGACATCGGCATAGAGCTGCCAGCTCGCGACGATCGCGACCACGCCGACCAGCTCGTTCTGCTGGTTCCGGATCGCCCAGCTGATCGGCACGATCCGGCGGGGAGGCTGGCCGCGCGAGATCAGCGGCTCGTCGATGAACATCCTGGGCGGCTTGTCGCTCAGGTGGGCGTCGAAATAGCGCCGGTCGGACAAATCCATCCCGACCAGGGACGGATCGCTTGCATGGAGCACCTTTCCGCTGGCGTCGATGATCACGTGGACGCCGATCGAATCGAGCTGGTCGGCATGACCGCTCTGGCGCCTGAGCCAGGCGCTCAGCTCTCCCAGGCTCATCTGGCCATCGGCATATTCCTCCAGGCCCATCGAGACGACGATGTCGAGCGTGCCCAGCGCCCGCTCGACGAACCCGGCGCCGGCCAGGGAAATGGCGCCGAGCTCGGTGCGGGTGCTTTGCAGGACCTCGGCTCGGTCGCGGGCGACGAGCCACAGCCCTCCGGCGCCGACGATCGCCAGGGTGAGCAGCCCGGCCAGCAGGCCGACCATCCATGAACGCATGGCCGCGAAGCGCGCGCGGATCGATCCGGTCGTGGCGACCGCTGGGAAATCCGTCATGCCCTCGTCGATCCCTTGCGTCGTGGTAGCAGAGAGCGTGCTGCCCCGGTGTCCGGCCGGTGCGCCGCGTCGTGCCGGGCAGATGGCCCGAGCACTCGTCCGACCCGGTGGGATTAGCTGGCACGGGCTGCCCTGGCGAGCCGGAAGCCCGCCCCGCTTGAGGCTGCCTGGGCACAATCCATAAGGAACATGGGATTCCCGGAGGATTGCATGAATATGACTGATCGATATTGCATCGCATCCGGATTCTTGCGAGAAAATGATCGCTTCGCCGCTCGCTGGCGCCAGCCGCCCACGACAGGCGCCGGAGCGCCATCTCGGGCCTTCCCTCGCCTTCTGCCGTTGCGCAGCCGCTGCAGCAGCGCCACCCTTCCCTCCGGCGCAGACCGTCCATGGACAAGGAGGCCAGGCATGCAGCGCGTTCACGATGTCGGCGGATTGCCGGAGGGGCCGGTGGACCGAGCACCCCACGACTACGCCCCGTGGGAGAAGAAGGTCGACGCCATCATGCGCCTCATGATCGGCGCCAACCTGTTCACGCTCGACGAGATGCGGCGGACCATCGAGGAGCTGGGCCCGGGCGCCTATGAGGAGCTGACCTATTACGAGCGCTGGATCCAGGCCGCCGCCAACCTGGCGCTGGAAAAGGGCCTGGTGACGCCCACCGAGCTCGGCCAGGCGATGGAGGCGGCCCGCGCCCGCCACCGGGAGAGCGCGCCATGTCCGTGAACCCGGGAGGGCTGCGCCAGGGCGACCGGGTCCGGGTGCTTGCCATGGATCCGCCCGGCCACCACCGCACCCCCGCCTTCGTGCGCGGCAAGGAGGGGGTGGTGACCACCCTGGCCGGCCGCATGCCCGACGCCGAGCTGATGGCCTATGGTCGACGCGGCCCCGACCAGCCGGTCTGGCGGGTCCGCTTCCAGCAGACGGCGCTTTGGCCGGACTATGCCGGCGACCCCGCCGACACCGTCGTCCTGGATCTGTACGAGCACTGGCTGGAGCCCCTGCGATGACCCATCCCCACCACGACCATGATCACGATCACCATCATCCGCATCCCCGGCAGCCGGACGTCGAGGACGCGCCGCTGACCTGGCACATGGCATTGACCGAGGCGCTGGCGGAGCTGATCGTCGCCAAGGGCCTGTGCACCACCGCCGACATCCACCGCACCCTGGAGAAGATCGACGCGGCCAGCCCCGCCGCCGGCGCCCGCCTGGTCGCGCGTGCCTGGGTCGACCCGTCGTTCCGCGAGCGCCTCCTGGCCGACGTCAACGTCGCCGCCGCCGAGCTCAGCATCGACGCCGGCGGCATCCCGATCCGCACGGTGGCGAACCAGCCGGGCCTGCACAACGTCATCGTCTGCACCCTGTGCTCCTGCTACCCCCGCTTCCTGCTGGGCGGCTCGCCCGACTGGTACAAGTCCAAGGCCTACCGGGCGCGGATGGTGCGCGAGCCGCGCGCGGTGCTGAAGGAGTTCGGGGTCGAGCTGCCGGAGAACACCCGGATCGAGGTGCACGACAGCACCGCCGAGCTTCGCTACCTGGTGCTCCCGGACCGGCCGGAAGGCACCGGGGCATGGAGCGAGGAGCGCCTGGCGGCCCTCGTCTCGCGCGACTGCCTGATCGGCACGGACCGCCCCCGGCTGCCCTGAAAAATCCGACTTTTCATCCAGGGGCTCGGGCGGTTAGTCTCTTGGTCAACGCGGCCTGTGGAGCCGCGGGGACGAGGGAGGTCGAGATCATGAAGCTGGTTCGGCGCAGCGCACTGGCGGCTGCGGTCCTTCTTGCGGGCGTGTCGATGGCAGGCGTCACCGCCCGGGCCCAGGATGCGACCATCCTGGCCTCGGTGCCGTCGCTCTCATTCCCGTTCTTCGTGCACATGCTCAAGGAAATTAAGGACGAGGCCGGCAAGCTGGGCGTCCAGACCATCGACAGCGACGGCCAGAACAGCGCGCCCAAGCAGACCGCCGATGTCGAGGCCGCGATCGTCCAGGGCGTCCAGGGCATCGTGATCAGCCCCTCCGACGTCAACGCCATGGCGCCGGCGCTTTCCACCGCGGTGGAGAACAGCGTGCCGGTGGTCACCGTCGACCGCCGCGTCGATGGCGTGGAAGGCATCCTGGCCCATGTCGGCGCCGACAACGTCAAGGGCGGCGAGGCCCAGGGCCAGTGGCTGCTGGACAACTACCCGGATGGCGCAAAGATCATCAACCTGCAGGGCCAGCCCGGCGCCTCGCCGGCGATCGACCGCAACAAGGGCCTGCACAACGTCATCGACCAGCACCAGGACAAGTACGAGGTGGTGGCCGAGCAGACCGCCAACTTCGCCCGCGACCAGGGCCTGTCGGTGACCGAATCGCTCCTGGCCGGGATGAGCACCCCGCCGGACGTGATCATCGCCGCCAACGACGACATGGCGCTGGGCGCGCTGGAGGCGGTCCGGGCGCGCGGCATGGACGACCAGATCCGGATCGTCGGCTTCGACGCCCTGCCCGAGGCGCTGGCCTCGATCCGCGACGGCGGGCTGGCCGGCACGGTCGAGCAGTTCCCGGGCGGCCAGAGCCGCAAGGCCGTGCAGATCCTGGTCGACTACATCCAGAACGGCACCGAGCCCGAGGAATCGCTGGTGCTGCTCACCCCGATCGTCCTGACCAAGGACAATCTCGACAAGGCGGAGCGGCTGGGCGAAGTCCAGTAAGCCGGACGGTTCCGCCCGAGGACATGGCCGGCCGCCCTGCCGGCCATGTCTGATTCATTTCCTGCTTTGTCCGCCGGCGCCCAACCTGTCCTGACAAGGGATGCCCGATCGTGAACCCGCTTCTCCATGTCCAGGGCATCAGCAAGCGCTTTCCCGGCGTCCAGGCCCTCACCGAGGTGGGCCTCGACGTCCGCGCCGGCGAGGCCCATGCCCTGCTGGGCGAGAACGGCGCCGGCAAGTCGACGCTTTTGAAGATCCTGTCCGGCGCGCACCTGCCCGACGAGGGCAGCATCGCGATCGACGGGCGGCCGGTCACCATCACCCGGCCGGCCGAGGCCCAGGCGCTGGGGATCGTGACGATCTACCAGGAGTTCAACCTCCTGCCGAACCTCTCGATCGCCGAGAACGTCTATGTCGGCCGCGAGCCCACCCGCGGCCCCTTTGTCGACTGGAAGACCCTGCACGAGCAGGCGCGCGCCGTCACCGCGCGGGTCGGCCTGGACATGGACCCGCGCCGCCTGGTCAGGGACCTCTCGGTCGCCGAGCAGCAGATGGTCGAGATCGCCAAGGCGCTGTCGATGGAGGCCAAGCTCGTCATCATGGACGAGCCGACCTCCGCCTTGTCGGAAACCGAGGTGGAGCGCCTGTTCCGGATCATCGCCGACCTGAAGGCTTCCGGCATCGCGGTGGTGTTCGTCACCCACCGCCTGGACGAGGTCATGCAGGTCTGCGACCGCCTGACCGTGCTGCGCGACGGCAAGCTGGTCGGCTCGGCAGAGGTGAAGGATGTCCGGGTCGACGACGTGGTCCGGATGATGGTCGGCCGCGAGGTCGCCCTGCATGGCCGCGGCGGCCGCGTCGCCCATCGCGGCGCCACCATCCTGGAGGTCCAGGACCTCACCCGGATGGGCGACACCAACGATCCCCACGCGGTGCGGGTCCGCGACGTGTCGCTCACCGCCCATGCCGGCGAGATCCTGGGCATTGGCGGGCTGATCGGCGCCGGTCGCACCGAGCTCGCCCGCGCCATCTTCGGCGCCGACCCGATCGATGCCGGCCGGATCCTGATCGAGGGCCAGGAGGTGGCGATCGCCTCGCCCCGCGACGCGATCCGCCAGGGGATCGGCCTGGTCCCGGAGGACCGCAAGCAGCAGGCCCTGTTCCTGTCGCTGGCGATCCGCCCGAACCTGTCGGTCACCGCGCTGGACGGGATGACCAGCCGGCTGGGCTTCGTATCCAGCCGGCTGGAGCACGAGCTGGTCGAGACCTACCGGCGGAAGCTCTCGATCCGCATGGCCAGCCACGAGCAGCCGGTGGTCAACCTGTCCGGAGGCAACCAGCAGAAGGTGGTGCTGGCGCGCTGGCTGGCGCTCAACCCCAAGGTCCTGATCGTCGACGAGCCCACCCGCGGCATCGACATCGCCGCCAAGAACGAGGTCCATCACCTCCTGTTTGAGCTGGCCGAGGCGGGCATCGCCGTGATCGTGATCTCGTCCGAGCTTCCCGAGCTGATGCGGCTGGCCGACCGGATCGTCACCATGCGCGAAGGCCGGATCACCGGCGAGATCATGCGCGACGACGCCACCGAGGAACGGCTGATGCATCTCTTCACGCACACCCAGACGGCCGCTTGAGAGCCTGGAGCGAACAATCACATGGCGACGGCGACGAGCAGCGGCGACACCAGGGGCAACGGCATCGATCTGTTCGGCCTCCTGGCAGCCTATGCGCCCCTGATCTTCCTTCTGGTCCTGATGGGCATCTTCGCCTGGCTGGAGCCGCGCTTCCTCCTGCCCCTCAACCTGGTCAACGTGATGCGCCAGGTCTCGATCTACGGGCTGCTGGCACTGGGCATGACCTTCGTGATCCTGACCGCCGGCATCGACCTGTCGGTGGGAGCATTGGTCGCCTTTGCCGGGCTGGCCGCCGCCGCGGTCGCCAAGGGCGGGCTGGAGAACCGCTTCACGGTCGCCACCGAGGGCGCCGATATCGGCTATGGCTGGCCGCTCGCCATGCTGGTGGCGGTTCTGTTCGGCACCGCGGCCGGCGCGCTGCAGGGCTTCGCCACCACCAGGCTGAAGGTGCCGCCCTTCGTGGTGACGCTGGGCGGCATGTCGGCCTTTCGCGGGGCGGCGCTGCTGATGGCCGGCGGCGGCCCGATCTCCGGGTTCGACGCCGGCTACACCTGGTGGGGCCAGGGCTATCTGTTCACCCTGCCCCTGATCGGCCGGATCCCCGTGCCGGTGATGGTGTTCCTGGCGTTCGCCGTCCTCGCCCACGTCATCCTGCGCTACACGCGCTACGGCCGGCACGTCTATGGGGTGGGCGGCAATCCCGAGGCGGCGCGCCTGTCCGGCCTGAACGTGCGCGGCATCACCATGTCGGTCTACGTGATCATGGGCTTCATGGCGGGGTTATCCGGCTTCATCCTGTCCGCCCGCCTGAACTCGGCGGAGGCGGTGGCCGGCCAGGGCTACGAGCTGATCGTGATCGCCTCGGTGGTGATCGGCGGCACCAGCCTGTTCGGCGGGGTCGGCACGATCTTCGGCACGGTGATCGGCACCATCCTGATCGGCGTGCTGCAGAACGGCCTGGTGCTCAACAATGTCAGCCCCTACGTCCAGCAGATCATCATCGGCCTGATCATCGTGCTGGCGGTGGCGTTCGACACCTTCGCCAAGTCGCGCCGGCGACGGGCCTGAGTTTTTGGCGCGGCGGGCGGTCAGTTGGGCGGGGTGAACCCGTCCTTGCCGACCAGCACCGCCACGGCGCCCGGCAGGCCGTCCGCGGCTTGCCGCACCACCACCGTGACCTTCGCCCCCACCGACAGGATCGACGCGTCGGCCGGGGCGAACGAGGCGATGGTGCCGGCATCGGTGATGTCGATGGTCTGGGAGCCGCCCTTGTAGCTCACCACGACCTCGCGGCCGTCGCCGGCCTCCTCGACCGTCGCCACCGTGGCGTTGGTCATGGTGCTCTCGGGCTGCAGGTCCCAGGGGAAATGGCCCTCGTTGGTCCCGCGCGCCGTTTCGGGGAACAGCATCACCCCCAGCGCCCGGATCTTCCCGTCTGCCTGCGGCAGCCCGGCGACCCCGATATAGCTGCCCTCCTGGATCGCCTCGATCCCGACCGGACGGACCTCCAGGAAGCGGGTGTCGCTGCTCAGCCCCACCGGCTCGACCCCGCCGTCACGCTTGGCGACGGTGATCTTGTCCGCGTCGACCTCCTCCAGCGTCCCCCGGATCCGGGTGGTCTCGGCCTGCGCCAGCGCCGGAAGCGCGCTCGACGCCAGCACCAGGGCTGCCAGGCCCAGCGTCATCGCCTTGAACGTCATCGCCTTGAACGTCATCGTCCGTCTCCT
Organism: Geminicoccus roseus DSM 18922; assembly: GCF_000427665.1. Taxonomy (NCBI): domain Bacteria; kingdom Pseudomonadati; phylum Pseudomonadota; class Alphaproteobacteria; order Geminicoccales; family Geminicoccaceae; genus Geminicoccus; species Geminicoccus roseus. Next base: position 3,508,055 of record NZ_KE386572.1, on the reverse strand, counting down.
CGAGATGGCGAAGGAAGGCCGCCGCTCAGGCCACCAGGACCTCCCGGGGACGGCGCCGGATCGTGTCCAGGAGCCTCTTGTTGCGGATCGAGCCCAGCGCCACCAGGTCGACCTGGCGGCCCAGCAGGTCGCGCAGCCCCTGGTCCAGCTCCCACCAGCGGTCCGGCAGGCCGCCCGGCGCGTCGGGGTCCCATTCCAGCAGGAAGTCGGCGTCGCTGCGCGCCGGATCGAAATCGCCGCGGGCGCCGGAGCCGAACAGTTCCAGCCGCTTGACGCCACAGCGGCGGCAAAGCGCGACGATCTCCGGCAGCCGCTGGGCGATCGAGGGGTGCATCACTCCTGGTCCCAGTCCATCCCGCCATGATCCTCCTGCCGGCGCCGGTCGGCCTCCGCCACCAGCCGCTCCAGGTCCTGCAGGAGGCGCGGCAGCACCTCCTCGCCCAGCCCGTGCACCAAATGATGGTCGGTCAGCCAGTAGCCGTTGGCGATCCGGTTGCGCAGCGCCACGATCTTCGGCAGGTCACGCAGGGCCGTGGCGTCGGCGGGGTCCTCCCGCTCCAGGCGGATGCCGACATCGCCGATCAGCATCAGCAGCCGCTCCACCGCCAGGCAGCGCATACGGTCGCCCAGATAGCTCTCCAGCGGCACGCCCTGGATGAAATGCAGGGCTTCCTGGGTGGCGTCCTGCAGGTCGTGGAGCCAGATGGCGATGTCGCGGGGCGCGGTCATGTTGCTGTCTCCATGCTGGCGCGAAGATACACGGCGCCTCCGTTCGGCTCGTCCTCCGGTGATCCTAACCGATCCGCCCCGTCCTGCTCCACCCTCGCGCCGTTTTCCGGCTCCGGCGGCGGCAGGCTCAGGCCGGCAGCACCTCGTCCTTGAGGCGGTACCAGGCATAGGCGGCCTGCAGGGCCGGGACCCTCAAGGACGGCATCGGGAAGCGCTTGGGCGGCTGGCGGAAGCAGTTCGGGAACGGCTCGTTGAACCTGGCGTCGGCGATCTGCGCCGCCAGGAACTTCGCGGCATAGCCCGACATCGCCACGCCGCTGCCGTGGCAGCCGAACAGGTAGCCGGTGGAACGGTCCTCCGGGAACAGCCCGACCCGGCCGACCAGGTCGGCGGTCAGGCAGACGAATCCCCGCCAGCGATGGCTGATCTCGACCTGCTTCCAGGCCGGGAACACCTCGCCCAGGCGCCGGCGCATGTAGTCGGCGTAGCGCTGGCCGGCGGCCTCGGTGGAGTTGGTGCCGCCCCGCCCGCCGAACAGCAGCCGCCCGTCCTTGAGCAGGCGGATGTAGAACAGGAGGTTGCGGCTGTCCGCGACCGGCACGTCGGTGGTGAAGCCCTGCGCCTGGCGCTCCTCCAGGCTGAGCGGCCGGGTCACCAGGATGGTGGACAGGGCCGGCAGGGTGACGCCGTCGAAGCGCTGGTCCAGGCCCTCGGTGGTGAAGCCGTTGCTGGCGACCACCACGGTCTTCGCCCGCAGCCGCCCGCCGCTCGCGGTGTGCAGCAGATGGCCGCCGCCGTCCCGCTCCCAGCGGACCACCGTCGAGTTCGGATGCACCCGGCCGCCATGGCGGCGCGCCAGGCTCAGGAGCCCATAGGTGTATTTCAGCGGGTGCAGCCCGGTGCCGTGCGGCACGTAGATGCCGCCATGCGCCTCCGGGCTGGCATAGCCCGCCCTCTCCAGCTCGGCGCGGCTCAGGACCGGCCAGTCCTCGCCGAACATCGCCTTCATGGCGGCGCTCTTGGCCTCAAGTCCCTTCATGCGGTCGGGCTTGTGCGCGACGATGTATTCGCCCCGCCCGGCCAGGTCGACCTGGAGGTCCTCGGCCTGCACCAGGTCCAGGACATAGGCGCAGGCAGCCTTTTGCGCCTCGAACACGGTGCGGGCGTCGTCGCCGCCATAGGAGCGGGACAGTTCCTCCAGCGAGCGCTTGGTGTAGCCCATGCTGACGAAGCCGCCATTGCGGCCGGACGCACCCCAGCCGATCTTGCCGGCGTCCAGCGCCACCGCCTCGATCCCGTGGCGCCGGGTCAGGTGCCAGACCAGCGACAGGCCGGCGATGCCGCCGCCGATCACCGCGACCTCGGTGCTGGCCTCTCCTTCCAGGGCACCGTCGTCCGCGGGCGCCGGGCCGGCGGTGGCCTCCCACAGGCTCGGCACCGGCCGGTCGGTCGCATAGATCGCTTCGTCATAGATCCTGCTGCCGATCCGCGCCGCCATCGCTCCGCCACCTTGCCGGTTCACCGTCGGCGCGACGATAGGCGCGCCTCGGCGGCACGCAAACCAAACCCTTTCGAAGCGCCCATTTCCTCCGGGCGGAACTCGGATGGAGACCCGGCTGTTTGCTTGGTGACGTCCTTTTCCGCCATCCAGGCCCTCCAGGGACCCATCTGCCAGGGCGCGCGGGCCAAGCCCGGCATGGCTGGACAGGAACGGGCGATCCACCAGGGGAGCCGTCTTCGTGGCTAGTGATCCGAGGCAGACTCGCCGGGCCACGCTCTACCGCATGGTGATGGAGCAGCATGTCTGCCCGTTCGGGCTGAAGGCCAAGGACCTGCTTCGCCGCCAGGGCTTCTCGGTCGACGACAAGTGGCTGACCTCGCGCGCCTCGACCGACGCCTTCAAGGCCGAGCATGGCGTCAAGACGACGCCGCAGGCCTTCATCGATGGGCAGCGGATCGGCGGCTATGATGACCTTCGCCGCTATTTCGGCAAGCCGGTGGCCAGCCCCGACCAGACGACTTACCGGCCGGTCGTGATGCTGTTCGTCACCACCCTGCTGATGGCCCTGGCCGCCAGCCATGCCGCCTTTGGCACTCTCTTCACCCTGCGGGCGGCGGAATGGTTCATCGCCTTCAGCATGACCGTGCTGGCGCTGCTCAAGCTGCAGGATGTCGAGAGCTTCGCCACCATGTTCCTGAATTACGACCTGTTGGCCAGGCGATGGGTGCCCTATTCCTACATCTACCCTTTTGCCGAGGGACTGGCCGGGGTGCTGATGATCGCGCACGCCCTGAACTGGCTGTCCATCCCGACCGCCCTGTTCATCGGCACGATCGGCGCCGTTTCGGTGTTCAAGGCCGTCTACATCGACCGGCGGGAGCTGAAATGCGCCTGCGTCGGCGGGTCGAGCAAGGTCCCGCTCGGGTTCGTGTCGCTGACCGAGAACCTGATGATGATCGCCATGGCGCTGTGGATGACGTTCGGCATCCTGGCCGGGCGCTAGGCCTCCTGGCGCAGACCAGCGTTATTTCAACCTTAAGTTTATCGACAATCTCTCACCATGACATTATCGGTTGAAGCGTCGACCGGTGCGCCGGCGGCACGCTATAGCCCGCACCAGCGGCCGGGGAGGGCAACACGCTGAGCGAGCGATCCGACGACATCATCCTGGAGGGGCTGCACGCCCTCAAGCATGCCCTGCGCTTTGGCGGGCGGGTCCACGAGGTCCTGGCGCCCGATGCCAAGCGGGTCCTGGCGCTGGCGGAGCAACTCTGCCCGGACCTGCTGCCGGACCTGGCGCGGCTGCTGGTCGAGGTGCCGACCGCGCGCTTCGCCGCCCTGGCCGGCGGGGCGGTGCCGACCGGGGTGATCTCGCTGGCGGAGCCGCGCACCCATGCGCTGGCCGACGTGCTGGCGCCATCCAGGAGCCCGATCGTGCTGCTCGACCGGCCGACCCATCACGGCAATGTCGGGGCGGTGGTGCGCGCCGCCGCCGCCGCGGACGCTGCGGCGGTGCTGACCACCGGGCCGCACAATCCCTGGCACCGCTCCAGCCTGCGCGGCTCGGCCGGCCTGCACTATGCCCTGCCGGTGATGCGGATCGACGACCTGCCGCACATGACCGACCGGCCGCTGGTGGCGCTGGACCCGGACGGGGCGCCCTTGAAGCCGGGCTCGGTGCCCGGCGACGCCATCCTCCTGTTCGGCTCGGAGCGGCGCGGGCTGGACGAGCGCTGGCGCCGCCGCGCCGAGCGGACCTTCTGCCTGCCGATGCGCCCGGGCGTCTCCAGCCTCAACCTGGCGACCTCGGTCGCCGCAGTCCTCTATCGCTGGCGGATCGATCGCGACTGATTGTTTCCGGTCAAACTTCCAGATGATCTTGAGAATGCCTTGGGATTTTCTACAAATTTTCTGGTGTAATGCAGATTTGAATCGATAGCGTCCGGAAATATCCAGGCAATCCACTGAGACAATATTCAGCCTTGATCTTCTGCTTTTCCTTCCCGACTACGGACGGCCCTTGCCCGTAGCCTGGACCGATGCTGGAAGATGAAGATTCGCCGCTGGCTGTTTCCCCTGATCGCCCTTCCCCTGCTCCTGCTGGCCGAGTTCGCCGAGGCGGCGCCGTTGCGGCGCTGTGGCGGGCTGTACGACATCAACGACCTGTTCTGGCGCACCCGCCATCCCTCGGTGGCCCAGGTCCTGGCGCGCCTGCCGCCCGGCAAGCGCCACACCTCCGGCAACATGGTCTCCCTGAACTATGACGTCGGGCCGGACGGCCAGCCCCGCCTGAAGGACGAGTTCAGGAAGCAGTGGCGCCACATCTTCGGGACCGGCACCACCAGCGGCTATGGCCGCAGGATCCGCGGCAACTGGAACCCGGGCGCGGAATCCAGCTGGGGCAACAGCACGGTCATCAACAAGAAGAACCTGTCTGAATGCGTCGTGGACGGCTCGGTCAGCGCGATCTGCCTGGGCATCCCGGGCGGCCCCACCCCGCCCATGAGCCTGGGCCACCACACCGGCTGGATGATCTTCGACAAGGATTCGCAGGACCCCAACTCGCTGGCGAGCCTGGGCGTGGGCGAGCGCGCCTGCCTGAGCTACCGGGCGATGTACTCCAGCAATTTCGACTTCGACCTGGGATTCGAGACCAAGATCCCGGGCCTGGCCAGCGCGCCCGACGGCGCCTACCCGCCCAACGACCATCTGTGCGAGGGCAACCGCCGGACCGTCAACAAGGGCAACGCCTTCTCCACCCGGGTGGTGGTTGGCGGGCGCAACGGCTCGATCGCCAGCGCCTCGGCCAAGCTGCTCGGCCATTTCAAGGACGACATGCTGGACGTCACCTGCACCCGCTCGCGGATCATGACCGAGATGCATGCCCAGGACCCGGTGACCAACGGCCTGCGCCGCGGGGTCTGGTACCGGATCGAGCACGAGCTGGTGCTGAACGACCGCTTCGACCCCAGCCCTGGCCAGCGCTCCGGCGCCTTGATGCGGATCTGGGTCTTCGACGAGCGCACCGGCGAGCGCGTCACCAATTTCGGCATGGCGAACACGTTCACCTTCGAGGGCGTCAACTACCCCCTGATGCCGCGCAACGATCCCAGCGGCCGGATCGAGGGCATGTTCGTGTCGATGCAGCAGACCAGCCCGGTGCTCGCCGACCGCGACTTCGCCATCGCCGTGCGCGACTTCGAGATCTTCCTGAAGTAACCGGCCGGGCTAGGCCTGGTCGAACTCGACCCGGCCGATCCAGGACAGGTGCCGGTAGCGCTCGGCCCAGTCGATCCCGTAGCCGACCACGAACCAGTCCTCGATGGTGAAGCCGATATGGTCGGCCTCGAACGGCACCTGGCGGCGCGACGGCTTGTCCAGCAGCGCGCAGGTGCGCACCGAGTTGGCCCCGTGCGACACCAGCAGGTCGCGGGTCCAGGCCAGGGTGCGGGCGGTGTCCTGGATGTCGTCGACCAGCAGCACGTCGCGGCCGCCGACGCTGTCCGGCATCGCCCCGATCACCTTGACCTTGCCGGAGCTGGCGGTGCCCAGGCCATAGGAGCTGACCTGGAGGAACTCCACCTCCGGGGTCAGCCCGTGCCGGTCGAGCGCCCGGACCAGGTCGGCGGTGAACACGAACGCGCCTTTCAGCAGCGCCACCACGGTCACGTCCTTGGGCACCGCGCGGGCGAGGTCCGCCGCCATCTCGTCGACCCGCGCGGCGATGGCGTCGGCCTGGAACAGGGGCAGGACTCGGTGGGCGGGGATCTCGGACAAGCTTGCTCTCCACAGGCCGGGCCCCGACGTGGTACCCGATTGCGAAAGGGACGTCAGTCGCCGAACAGCCTGGGGCAGACGATGATCGACCACCTCTCCATCCGCGTGGCGGACCTGGCCCGCTCCCGCGCGATGTATGATGCCAGCCTGCCGGAGCTGGGCTATCGCCTCGTGATGACCATCGACGACGCGCCCGACTTCAAGGGGCTGGGCTATGGCGGCAACAGCCACGAGCCGGCCTTCTGGATCGGCGCCTCCACCAATCCGGACGATCCGGCTCCCGTCCCGATCGACGGGATGCACGTGGCGTTCGCCGCCCAGAACCGCCCTTCGGTCGACGCCTGGTACCGGGCGGCCCTGGCCCATGGCGGCAAGGACAACGGCCCGCCCGGGATCCGCCACCAGTATCATCCCAACTATTACGCCGCCTACGTGATCGACCCGGACGGCTACCATCTGGAAGCGGTCTGCCATCTCGCCCCCTGAGCCCCGCCTGCCCGCCGTCCTCCTGGCCGGCGGCCTGGCCCGCCGGATGGGCGGCGGCGACAAGTGCCTGGTGCCCCTGGCCGGCCGGCCGCTGCTGGCGCACGTGATCCAGGCGATCCGGCCGCAGGTGGACGACCTGCTCCTGAACGCGAACGGTGATCCGGCCCGCTTCGCGGCCTTCGGCCTGCCGGTGCGCGCCGATCCGCTGCCGGGCTTTCCGGGCCCGCTGGCGGGCGTGCTGGCCGGGATGCGCTGGGCAGCGGAACGGGGCGCCGGCCACGTGCTGAGCCTGCCGGCCGACACCCCGTTCTTCCCGCCAGACCTCGCCGGCCAGCTCGCCGCCGCCATCTCCCCCGACCATCCGGTCGCCTGTGCCGCCTCGGGCGACCGGGAGCATCCGGTGATCGCGGTCTGGTCGGTGGCGCTGGCGCCGATGCTTGAGGAGCAGCTGCTGGCCGGCAAGCGGCGGGTGGGCGCGTTCGCCCGGCTTGCCGGGCGGCGCCTTGTCGTCTGGCCGGCAGCGCCGCTGGATCCGTTCTTCAACGTGAACACGCCGGACGACCTCGCGCTTGCCGTCGGCCGCCTCGACCCCACCTGACACCTGCAACCCTGGAGCAGCGCCATGTCCGCCGAAACGCCCGCCGAGACGCCTGTCGTGAAGATCGATTTCGTGTCCGACATCGTGTGCCCGTGGTGCGCCGTCGGGCTGCGCTCCCTGGAGGAGGCGATCGCCCGGCTGGACGGGACGGTCCGCGTCGACCTGCATTTCCAGCCGTTCGAGCTGAACCCGGCCATGCCGCCCGAGGGCCAGGAGATCGTCGAGCACCTGACCCAGAAATACGGGATCACCCCGGAACAGGTCGCCGCCAACAGCGAGGTGCTGCGCGAGCGGGGAGCCGCGGTCGGCTTCGAGTTCCGCCTGGAAGGCCGCGAGCGCACCTACAACAGCTTCGACGCCCATCGCCTGCTGCACTGGGCGGAAATCGAGGGCAAGGACCTGACCCTCAAGCACGCTTTGCTGCGCGCCTATTTCACCGAGGGCCGCAACGTCAGCGACAAGGCGACCCTGGTCGAGATCGCCGGAGCGGCCGGCCTATCCGTTGAGCGCGCGCGCGAGATCCTGGACAGCGACGCCTATGCCCAGGACGTGCGCGCCCAGGAGCAGTTCTACACCGGGCTCGGCATCAGCGGGGTCCCCTCGGTGATCCTGAACGACCGCCACCTGATCCAGGGCGGCCAGCCGCCGGAACTGTTCGAGCGGGCCCTGCGTCAGGTCGCGGCCGCGGCCTGACCGCCGCTCAGGTCGGCTGGAAGCTGAGCTCGAAGCGGCGATACCGGTTGCCCAGTTCGTCGACCACGACGCTGGCCCCCTTGTCGCCGCTGACCAGGCTCAGGTCCTGGTCGAGCGTGCGGACCCGGAACCTCCACCCCTCCGGCAGCTTCAGCCGCTCCCCGAGCCCGGCCAGGTCCTCGGCCGACAGGTCGGGATCGACCGCCTGGCTGTAGCTCGCCATCACGTAGACGCGGGAATCGCCCATCAGCTCGTAGACGGTCTCGCCGGCGGCATAGATGTAGGTGCCGGGAACCGGAATCCGGTGCGGGACATAGGCGGCCGCCTCGGCCGGTCCGGCGCCCGCACGCTCCGCCACCGGCCGCATCGGGACACCCTGCACGTCAACCGCAGGCTGGTCCAGCCCCCGCGACTGCAGCCAGTCAATCAGGTAGTGGCGAGGTCCGTCGACCGTGGCGGCTTCGCCGCCTAAGCGGGACGCCGCCTGCTCGGGCCTGATCGCTTCGGCCGCCGCCGGGGAACAGTCGCCCAGCCCGACCGTGCTGTACAGGCGCTCCGCGGCTGGCACCGCGATCGCCACCCGGATCTCGCAGAACCTCCGGTCGCGAAGGTTGCCGATCTCCCTCATCCGGCCTTCGGCCAGCGCCAGGGGCGCCGACAGGATGCCGGCGCCGATCGTGCCGGCCAGCATCGCCGCCCTTGCCCATGTCGCCTGCATGTCGGTCTCCGTCCATCGGGGTAGCCAGGAGACGCCACCCTATGGGCGAAGACGAGCATCCGGAAGGAGGTCGGCCGCGCAGACGCGGCCTCCCCTCAACCCTCAGTGGCCAGGACGGGCGCCGGAGGGTGCCCGGTCGTCCTCGATCTCGATCTCGGTTTCCCGGACGGTATCGCGCACGGTTTCGGTGCGGGTATCGGTCTGCTTGTGCAGGCCGATTTCCTCCTTCACCCGGGCGACCTTCTCGACCACCGCTTCCTCGCCCCGCTCGACCGCCTCGATCGTGCGTTCCTGGAAGGCCGCCACGCCCGGCGCCACCTCCCGGTCGACCGGCCGGCGCTCGATGGTCACGCGCTCGGAATGAAGGTCGACCTGCGCCTCGACCGGACGCTCGGTGACATAGGTGCGGACCCGGACATTGCCGCCGCCGACCTGGCGCTTGCCGACCCGGACCTCCTCGTCGACCACCTGGATGGTCTGGTCGTCATGATGGTCGCCGGAGGTGCTGGCGCCGGTGCCGAAGCCGGCGGCGGCGCTGCCAACAGGAGCGGCAGAGGCTGGGCCGGTGCTGCCGGTCCAGCCTTCCTGGCGCCAGCTCTCGCTGCGCTCGTCCAGGTCGACGGGATCCGACCTCTCGAGGACCTCCTCGACTTCCGCCCCCAGATCCTCCTGGACAGTGGCGGTCAGAAGATAGCCGCCACGCCGTAGGCCCTCGGAATAGGTGGAGCGGTCCTCGTCGGGCATGAAGAGGTCGCCCAGGCTGGCCCAGAAGCCCTTGTCCTCGACCTCCGGACCGGCACCGGCAGCCGTGGAGTCCGCGCCGCGAACCGAGATGTCGCGGGCCTGCACCCCGATGCTGATCAGCCCGTCCTGCGCGGCCTCGGCCGCTCCGCGTGTGTCATAGAGAGCAGTGATCGTGTTCATGATGCTTCGCTTTCAGAGGGATCGGCCGGAGAGGATGCCTCCAGCCGGGTGACGGTCGCGTGCTCGGAACGGAGCGGTACCGTCTGGCGAACGAGCTGCTCGCCTGTTGTCTTGGTGATCCGAAGCTCTTCTTTGAGAACGAGCTGGGTGTGGACGACGAGCCGCTCTTCCACGACCGGGACGATCAGCACCCCGTCCTCTTCGCGGATCTGGGGCATGGTCTCGACAGGCTGATCGATCAGCACGCGCTGCACGCCGACTTCATCGTGTCGCAGCAGGGCCTCGACGACCTGCTGCCGCGTCTCGACGGTCGTTTCGACAAGAACACGCCCAAGTTCCACCATGCGCTTGGTGACCTGGGCATGTTCTTCGAACAGCTCGACTTTGAGCTCTTGGGGAGTGGTCGTCGTCTTGGACATGCAGCATCAACTTCATCGGATGCCGCTCGTTCCATCACATTGAAGCGAGAAGGAAAAATATTTCGACGAATATTCGCATGTATTAGATAACAGATATTATACAGCTTCAGAAACAGTTGATTTATGGGGGCGTGGATCTTGTTGCTCTCGCTGCCACGGCCGCAGCAGCAACTTCCTCTTGAGGATCCTGGCGCACGGACACGCTCTTGCGCCGGTGGGGCGGGCAGCAGGGCCGGCACGGCCGCCGCCTGTCCCGGCAAGGGAACCCGTTCCGGCCGCCTGGAAAATCGTCTAGGCCGGATCCGACCTGGAGACACCGCCCGTGCCGATCCGCCCCGAGCGCCGCTATTTCTACCCGATCGACTGGCCGATCATCAGCCGGCAGATCCGCTTCGGCCGGGCCAAGGGCCGCTGCGAGACCTGCGGCCGCCCGCACGGCCGGCTGATCTGCCAGCTGGCGGACGGCCGCTGGTTCGACGAGTTGTCCGGACAGTGGCGGGACGACCGGGGCGAGCCGGTGGACTGGCCGGACATCGTCGCCTGGTCCAGCCAGCGGCAGCGGCGGATCTGGCTGGGCACCGCCCATCTGGACCAGGACCCCGGCAACTCGGTGGGCGCCAACCTCAAGGCCTTGTGCCAGCGCTGCCACCTGCGCCACGACCGGCCGGCCAACATCCTGCGCCGTCGGCAGCGCCATCGCGCCCGGCTGGCCCTGGGCGACCTGTTCACCGGGCCGAACCCCCTGGTCTGAGCGGCCCCGGACGCCTCAGGCGGAGGCTTCGCCGGTGCCCACCGGGCAGGCGACGCCGGTGCCTGCCAGGCCGCAATAGCCCCAGGGCTTCTTGGCCAGGTATTGCTGGTGCTCGTCCTCGGCATGGAAGAACGGCACTTCGCCGCCGATGGTCGTGGTGACCGGGCCAAGGCCGCGCCCGGCGAGCCTGGCCTGGTAGGCGGCGCGCACCTCCTCGGCGATCCTTCGGTCCTCTTGCTCGGCCAGGAAGAGGCAGGAGCGGTACTGGGTCCCAACGTCGTTGCCCTGGCGCATGCCCTGGGTCGGGTCGTGCTCCTCGAAGAAGGTCTTCAGGAGGCGCCGCAGCGTCACGACCGACGGATCGTAGACCACCAGCACGACCTCGGCATGGCCGGTGCCCTCGCTGCAGACCTCGTAATAGGTCGGGTTCGGCGTGGAGCCCCCGGCAAAGCCGGCCGCGGTGACCCAGACGCCCGGGATCTGCCAGAACAGGCGCTCGGCACCCCAGAAGCAGCCCATCCCCACCAGCAAGCTCCGGAACCCGTCGGGCCAGGGCACCGCCAGCGGCCGATCCGATACCGCGTGCCGGCCGGGTTCGGTGATCGGATGCGGGCGACCCGGCACCCAGTCTGCCCTGCTCGCGGACTTCTTCCAGAGCGAGGAGAGGCGGAACATCCGGTTTCCTTCCAGGCAGCGCGATGCCGACAGGAAATGGCCACCGGAAAAGATGGTTCAAGCGCTGCCGAAGACGGTCATGTATTCCAGCCGTCCCAGCAGCCCTGGTCGACGGCGCTGGCTCGGGCCATCAGTCCAGAAGGCGGCGCGCCGCTCGACCCTTTCCGCCCGGGCATCCCAGGGGGTGTAGATAGTGCCGTAGGCCATGCGCGGGGCTTCGGCTTCCACGCACGGCCGTGCTGCTTGACGATGCGTCATCGCGCTTCCCCTCACGTCGACGCTTGGCAGCGTTTCACCTGAGGGCTTCTTGCCGAGGCCTCCAGATGCATTGCCTAGTTCTCATCGTACGGCAACACCGCTGTGGTCGAGAAGAGGTCGCCTCATTGCAAATGGGTCATGTTACCGTAGCAAAGGCAGGAGCCACGCCAGGATCGGAAAAGTCACAATGGTGGAAGCAACAATCGTGGCGCTGGTCTCGCCGACGGCGCTGTTGTAGCGCACCGAGAAAAGATAAGCGTTGATCCCCGCCGGCATCGCCGACGTCACGATGGCGACCGCGCGCCCGATTGGATCCAGCGGCACGACCCAGGTCGTCACCACGAACACCAGGAGCGGAAACGCCACGTTCTTGAACAGGCACAAGACAAAGGCTTCGCGCCAGAGCGAGCCCAGCTTGAACCGCGCGAGATTGGCGCCGAGCGCGAACAGCGCCATCGGCATGGCCGACTGGCCCAGCAGGACCGCGGTGCGGTCCACCGCGGCGGGGATCGGGATCGGCGAGTAGCGCAGCAGCACCCCCACCGCCAAACCGACCAGGATCGGGTTGGTGATCAGGTTCATGACCACCACCTTGGGCAGCTTGCGCAGTTCGCCGCTGGCGCCGATGCCGAGCTCGGCGACCACGGTGGTCAGGGTGAACAGCGTGGCGCTGTGGAAGGCGATCAGCAGGAACAGCGGCACCGCCGCGGCCTCGCCGTAGATGCCGAGCGTGATCGGCACCGACAGCACCAGGACGTTGCCGAACGACGAGGTGATCCCGAAGATCGCGGGCTTGGCCTCGCGGGCATCGAACAGGCGCCGGGCCGAGAAGGCGGCCAGCCCGAAGATCACGAAGGCGCAGCCGAAATAAACGAAGATCAGCCGCCACTCGATCTGGGCGGGCAGGTCGACGGTCAGCATCTCCCGGGCGAGCATGACCGGGATCGCCACGTCGAACACGAAGCGGGAGATGCCCTGGACCTGCTGGTCCACCACCACCCGGAAGCCGGCCAGCACGCGCCCGAGCAGCACGAGCGCATAGACCGGCACGAGATGATCGAAAAGGATCTGCGACACGTCCACCGCCCAGGCGTCGGCCGGGCGGACCCTGCCGGCCGGCTCAAGCCGGGCGGCAGGCCGTCAGCCCCGCGGGAGGATCAGACCAGCACGCCGTGGCAGGCCTTGTACTTCTTGCCGGAACCGCACGGGCAAGGCGCATTGCGCCCGACCCGTCCCCAGGTCGAGGGATCGGCCGGATCGACCGGGCTGGCCGCCTGGGCGCCCTGCCCGTCCGCCGCCATGGCCATCGCCATGGCCGGGGTCGCCGCCAGCGCCGCGCCGCCGGCACCGCCGGCCATGCGCGGCCCCGGACGCGGCGGCTCCTCCGGGCCGAAGCCCTGGACCGGCTCCGGCATGCGCACCTGGAGCTGCATCATCACCTGCGTCACCATCTGGCGCAGCTCGGAGAGCAGCCCGTCGAACAGGTTGAAGGCTTCCCGCTTGTACTCGTTCAGGGGATCCTTCTGGCCGTAGCCGCGCAGGTAGATGCCCTGGCGCAGATGATCCAGATGAAGCAGGTGCTCCTTCCAGACATGGTCCAGGACCTGCAGCAGCAGGCTCTTCTCGGCCTGGCGCATCATCTCCGGCCCGTACTGCTCGACCTTGGCCGCATAGTGCGCGTCGGCCGCCTCGTTCAGGCGCTTGATGATCTCCTCGTCGGCGATGCCCTCTTCCTTGGCCCAGTCCTGCACCGGCAGGTCGAGGGCCAGGTAGCGCTGGACGTCGGCCTGCAGCCCCTCGGTGTCCCACTGCTCCGGGTAGGCCTTCTCCGGGATGTGCTTGCGCACGATCTCCTGGACGGTCTGCTCGCGCATGTCGGCGATGGTGTCGGCGACGTCCTCGGACTGCATCAGCTCCAGGCGCTGCTCATAGATGACCTTGCGCTGGTCATTCATGACATCGTCGAACTTGAGGAGCTGCTTGCGGATCTCGAAGTTGCGCGCCTCGACCTTCTGCTGCGCCTTCTCCAGGGCCTTGTTGATCCAGGGATGGACGATCGCCTCGCCCTCCTGGAGCCCCAGCTTCTGCAGCATGCCGTCGATCCGCTCGGACCCGAAGATCCGCATCAGGTCGTCGTCCAGCGACAGGTAGAACTTGGAGCGGCCGGGGTCGCCCTGGCGGCCGGAGCGGCCGCGCAGCTGGTTGTCGATCCGCCGGCTCTCGTGGCGCTCGGTGCCAAGCACGTAGAGGCCGCCGACCTCCTTGACCTGGACCTGCTCGCTCTCGACCTCCTGGCGGATCTTCGCCACCGCCGCCGGGTCCGGATCGGCTCCCAGCTCGTGGAGGATCCGCATGTCGGCATTGCCGCCCAGCTGGATGTCGGTGCCGCGGCCGGCCATGTTGGTGGCGATGGTGACGGCGCCCAGCCGCCCGGCCTGGGCGACGATGTTGGCTTCCTGCTCGTGGTAGCGGGCGTTCAGCACCTGGTGCGGGACGCCCTTCTTCTTCAACTCGTCGGACAGCATCTCCGACTTCTCGATCGAGACCGTGCCGACCAGGATCGGCTGCTTCTTCGCGTAGGAAGCCTCGATCTCCTGGACGATCGCCTCGTACTTCTCCCGCGCCGAACGGTAGACCTCGTCGTCCTCGTCCTTGCGGATCATCTTGCGGTGGGTCGGGATCTCCACGACCTCGAGCTTGTAGATCTCGGCGAACTCGGAGGCCTCGGTGGCGGCCGTGCCGGTCATGCCCGACAGCTTGGAGTAGAGGCGGAAATAGTTCTGGAAGGTGATCGAGGCGAGGGTCTGGTTCTCCGGCTGGATCGCGACCTTCTCCTTCGCCTCGATCGCCTGGTGCAGGCCCTCGGAGTAGCGCCGCCCTTCCATCATCCGGCCGGTGAACTCGTCGACGATCACGATCTTGCCGTCCTTGACGACATATTCGTTGTCGCGGGTGAACAGGTGATGGGCCCGCAGCGCCTGGTTGGTGTGGTGCACCAGCGAGACGTTCTCGATGTCGTACAGGTCGGGCGCCTTGAGCAGGCCGGCCTGGTCGAACAGCTGCTGGATGTGCTCCTGGCCCTGCTCGGTCAGCGAGACCGAGCGCTGCTTCTCGTCCTTCTCCCAGTCGCCCTCGACCAGCTGCGGCATCAGCGCGTCGACCGCGCGGTACAACTCGGAACTGTCGTCGGACGGGCCGCTGATGATCAGCGGCGTGCGCGCCTCATCCACCAGGATCGAATCCACCTCGTCGACGATCGCGAAGCCGTGCCCGCGCTGCACCAGCGATTCGAAGCTGTGCTTCATGTTATCGCGCAGGTAGTCGAAGCCGAGCTCGTTGTTGGTGGCGTAGGTGATGTCGCAGGCATAGGCCTCGCGCCTGGCCTGTTCCGGCGTCTGCGGCACCACCACGCCCACGGTCAGCCCGAGGAAGCGGTGGACCTGGCCCATCCAGTTCGCATCGCGCCTTGCCAGGTAGTCGTTGACGGTGACGACGTGGACGCCCTCGCCGGTCAAGGCGTTCAGATAGGCCGCCAGGGTGGAGACCAGGGTCTTGCCCTCGCCGGTGCGCATCTCGGCGATCCGGCCCTGGTGCAGCACCATGCCGCCGATCAGCTGCACGTCGTAATGCCGCTGCCCGAGCGTGCGCTTGGCCGCCTCCCGCACGGTGGCGAACGCCTCGATCAGCAGGTCGTCGAGGGTCTCGCCCTGGGCCAGCCGCCCCTTGAATTCGGCCGTCCTGGCCTTCAGTTGATCGTCGGACAGCGCCACCATCTGCGGTTCCAGCGCATTGATAGCGTCGACGTTTTTCTTGAGGCTCTTGACCATGCGGTCGTTGTGCGACCCGAAGAGCCGCCTTGCGATGGCGCCGAACATGCCGCTGGGAAATCCCGCCAAAGAGTGGACCGGGCACAGGCTCGCCCGACCAGGGTCGGTGAGCTACGCCCTCCCACCAAAGGTGTCAACGCGACCGCGCTTGTGCAAGTACGCCAGTGATGGCACCTGTCCTTCGCGCCAAGCCCCGGGGTCCATCGGCAACGAGCGGACCCTGGCGGCGATCAGACAAGAGAGGAGCACCATCGGTGCGTCTAGCGGTATTCGGCGTCTCCATCCTTCTGGCCACGACCTCCCTGGTCCAGGCCCAGGAAACGGTGCCAGCCCCGGCCGAAACGGCCCCTGTCGAGAACCAGGCCGCCACGCCGGAAGGCGATCCCGTTGTCGCGACGGTCGACGGCGCGGAGATCCACCGGTCCGACGTGGTCCGCTTCCAGGAAAGCCTGCCCGAGCAGTACCGCAACATGCCGCTCGAGATGGTCTTCGAGCCGCTGCTCAACCGGGTGATCGACACCCGCCTGCTGGCGGCCAAGGCCACCGAGGACGGCGTCGCCGAGGAGCCGGCGGTGCAGGCCCGGGTCGAGGAGGCCCAGCAGGGCATCCTGCGCGACGAGCTGCTGCGCCGCGCGGTCGACGAGGCGACCACGCCGGAAGCGCTGCAGGAGGCCTATGACGAGGCCAAGGTGCAGGAAGGCTTCGCCCTGGAGGAGGTCAAGGCCGCCCACATCCTGGTCGAGACGCCCGAGGCCGCCGAAGCGATCATCGATCGCCTGGAGAAAGGCGAATCCTTCGACGAGATCGCCAAGGAAGCCTCCAAGGATCCGGGCAGCGCCCAGCAGGGCGGCGATCTCGGCTGGTTCACCCGCGACAAGATGGTCCCGGAGTTCAGCGCCGCCGCCTTCACCATGGAGCCCGGCAGCTACTCGCAGGAGCCGATCAAGTCGCAGTTCGGCTACCACGTGATCAAGGTCGAGGATAAGCGCACCCGCGAGCCGACCATGGACGAGATGCGCGAGCAGATCTTCCAGGAGAACGCGCGCGAGGCGATCGAGCAGACCGTGGCCGATGCCCGGGACGGCGTGACCATCGAGAAGTTCAATCCGGACGGCTCGACCCCGGCGCCGGCCACCGATGCGGCCGACGGCGACGCGGCTCCGGCCGACGGCGACGCCGCCCCCGCCGAGTAGTCTTCCTCCCGACATCGAGAAGAGATCGATGAGCCATCCCGTCTCGCCGCTGGCGCCCGAACGCCTGCCCGATCTTCCCGAGCTGGCCGGCGTCCGCTTCGCCACCGCCGAGACCGGGATGCGCTACAAGAACCGCCCGGACCTGCTGCTGGCGGTGTTCGACCCCGGCACCACGGTCGCGGGCGTGTTCACCCAGAACGCGGTCTGCGGCCACCCGGTCACCTGGTGCCGCCAGGTCCTGCCCCGCGGCAGCGCCCGCGCCCTGGTGGTCAACGCCGGCAACGCCAACGTCTTCCGTGGTGCGGAGGGCGACGCCGCCGTGCGCCGCGAGGCTCAAGCGGCGGCAGAGGCGATCGGCTGCGCCGCCGAGGACGTCTATGTCGCCTCGACCGGGGTGATCGGCCAGCGCCTGAACGTGGAGCTGATCGCCCGGCACCTGCCGGAGCTGGCCGGCCGGCTGGATCCCGCCGGGATGGCCGCCGCCGCGCATACCATCGTCACCACCGACACGTTCCCCAAGGCCGCCGTCCGCACCCTGACCCTGGACGGCCGCACCGTGACCATCGCCGGCATCGCCAAGGGCTCAGGCATGATCGCGCCGAACATGGCGACCATGCTGGCCTTTCTGTTCACCGACGCCGCAGTCGACGCCAAGGCGCTGCAGGCGATGCTGGCAGCCGCCGCCGACCGCTCGTTCAACTGCGTGACGGTGGACAGCGACACCTCCACCTCCGACACCCTGCTCTGCTTCGCCACCGGCAAGGCCGGCAACCCGGCGGTCGCCGAGCCGGCCGGCCCGTTCGCCGAAGCCCTGACCGAGCTTTGCACCGATCTCGCGATCCAGGTGGCCAAGGACGGCGAGGGCGCCCAGAAGCTGATCACCGTCAGCGTCGCCGGTGCTGCCGACGACCGCGCCGCCCGCGCCATCGCCATGTCGATCGCCAACTCGCCCCTGGTGAAGACCGCGGTCGCCGGCGAGGACGCCAACTGGGGCCGGGTCGCCATGGCGGTCGGCAAGGCCGGCCAGCCGGTCGATGTCGGGGCCCTCACCATCGCGTTCGGCGGCATCGCGGTCGCCAAGGATGGCGGTGCCGTGGCCGATCTGGACGAGGCGCCGGTCACCGCGCACCTGCAGGGCCGCGACGTGCGGATCGACGTCACCGTCGGCGCAGGGCCCGGCCATGCCAGCGTCTGGACCTGTGACCTGACCCACGGCTACATCGACATCAACGGCAGCTACCGTTCCTGACCGTTTCCCTTTCGTTTGTGCGGCCGTTGACCCAGAACCCGACTTCTCCCCCCTCCGAGCGCCCGATCGTCCTGGTGGTCGCCTGCGCCCTGGTCGATCCCGATGGACGCGTCCTGGTCGCCCAGCGGCCGGAGGGCAAGCCGATGGCGGGCCTGTGGGAGTTCCCGGGCGGCAAGCTGCACCCGGGCGAGACGCCCGAGGCGGCGCTGATCCGCGAGCTGGAGGAGGAGCTCGGCATCTCCACCCATGCGAGCTGCCTGGCCCCCCTCACCTTCGCCTCGCATGCCTATGAGCGCTTCCACCTGCTGATGCCGCTGTTCGTCTGCCGGCGCTGGCAGGGAGACCCGGTCGGCAAGGAGGCCCAGGCTTTGCGCTGGGTCCGCCCGCAGCGCCTGCGCGAGCTGGCGATGCCCGAGGCCGACCTGCCGCTGATCGCCCCGCTCTGCGACCTTCTTTGACCCAGCCCGCCCCTGATCACCCACCGCCGGCGACGGAGCCTTCGCCATGGAGATGATCGCCGGGGTCGCCATCCCGTTCTTCGCGGTGCTGCTGTGCGGCTACCTCGCCCGCCACCTGAAGATCCTGGACGAAAGCGGCGTGCGCGGCCTGAACGCGTTCGTGTTCTGGTTCGCGCTGCCGGCGCTCCTGTTCTGGAAGGTCTCGGAGAGCCCGTTCGAGCGCCTGTCCGACCCGTCCTTCTACCTGGTCTACGAGGGCGGGACCCTGTTCCTCTACGCCGCCGTGTTCCTCGCCATGCGTTGGGGCCTGCGCCGCACCCGGGCGGAGAGCGCCATCGTGGCGATCGGCGCCTCCTGGGGCAATGTCGGCTACATGGGCGTGCCGCTCCTGCTGGCGGCCTATGGCACGGACCAGGCCCTGCCCGCGGTGATCGCGACCGCCCTCGATTCGATCGTGATGCAGACCCTGACCGTGATCCTGATCGAATCCGGCGGCGGCGACCGCCGGACCGGGATCCTGGGGGTCGCCCGGGGCCTAGCCAGCAACCCGCTGATCCTGGCGGTCTTGGCCGGCTTCGTCGTGGCGGCCCTGGACCTGGAGCTGCCCGCGACCCTGGTGGGCTTTCTCTCGATCCTGGGCCCCGCCGCCGGCCCGGGCGCCTTGTTCGCCCTGGGCGCCACGCTCACCGGCGGACTCGGCCTGCGCCGCGACTACGGCATGGCGGCCGGGATGATCGGTGCGAAGCTGCTGGTCCTCCCTCTCCTGGTGTTCGTGATCCTGCAGTTCATCCCGCTGCCGCCGCGCCTGGTGGAGCCGACCCTGATCACCGCGGCCCTGCCCACCGCCGCCAGCGTGTTCGTCCTGGCGCAGCGCTACAACGTGCTGGAGCGACCGGTCGCCCTGGTTGTGTTCGCCAGCCACCTGCTGGGCATCGCCACCCTGACCGGCCTGCTGGTCATCCTGCAGTTCTGACAAACTAGAAGTTGCACTGCCGGACCCGTCATCTTCCGCATGGTTTCGCGGCATCCGCAGCGGGCAACCTGCCGGCATCCGGCCGCACCATCAGTTGCAGCCCGACAGGATGATCCACGTCTTCTGGTTGCATGGATCGGGGAAGGGATCGGCGCGGCCACCGCGCGCAAGACCCCGGCCGGGAATGCGGAACGACTATGACGGCATTATCATGCGTTCTTTGAGGCGCCTACGTACATACTTGTGATTTATCGGAATATAGATTCCAACATAGAAGTATAAATCGCGCCACATTATTCGTCTTGACCAACAAGCCGCATGAAGCACATCAATATCTTCATCACATCCCGTCACCATTATTCACGATGACGATCTGTGTGCTGAAGAGCACATGAGCATCGATTCGTTCATATTGGGGAACCATCGATGGCTACCTCTCTCGAACCTTCCCCGCACGCAGCGCCGACCGTCACGAGGCGCACGGCGCTGCAGGTCGGGGTGGGCGCCGCCGCCGCCGTCGTGCTGGCGCCGGCGATCCGGGCCGACGCGGCTTCCGACTTCATCCCGCGCTACGAAGTGCCCGCCTACGACGGCGATCTCCCCCCGCTGCCGCCGACCTGGACCAAGAAGCGGCCGCCCTGGTCGAAGGGCCGGGGGCGCCGGCAGTGATCCGGCCGGGCGGCAAGGGGGTGACCGCGCCATGACGCTTCCCGAGTACCGGCTGATCGGCTGCCCGATCTACGCCTCGACCCAGGCCAACATCCGCTGGCAGGCGGGACACTACTTCTCCTTCCAGGCGCCCAAGAGCGGCACGGTGGAGCGCTTCCTGTGGCAGACCCAGGGTGCCCGCCAGCATTCCGATCCCACCGACGGGCATAGCGGCGGCAATTTCGGCACCTATCTGGTCCGGTTCTTCCGCTGCACCGACTGGGGGGCGCCCAAGGGCGCGCAGCTCGCCGCCGGCGTGGTGACGCCCGGAGCCCAGGGCTACCAGCCCGGCCGCCAGGTCAACGGCTTCGATATCCTGGACCCGGCCTCCTCGCCCTCCGGCGTGCCCGACAGCCCGGAGCTGCAGGGCGGCCTGCATGTCCAGGCCTGGATGAACCGGGTGCAGCCGCTCAACGGCGTCTCGATGTATTGCGGCACCGCGTTCGTCTACATCGACGTCACCGCCGACGGCGGCCCGTGGCGGGTCTCCGAAGGCGAGTGGATCCTGGCGGAATTCGTCAACATAGCGGCGGATCCGACCCGGAACTTCTCCTTCGACAACAACGCCTTCTCGGCCGCGGCCGCCCATCCGGGCCTGAGCGCGTCCAACGCGCCGATGGATCGGCTCCTGGCCGTCCGGCAATATCTTCCCGACACCCAGCAGCCGAGCAGCGATGCGAGTTCCGGCGGTGCCCGGGGCATGGTTCCGTTCTACATGCTGGGCTACAGCGACGGCACCTGGTACGGGCAGCCCTGGTATTATCGCGGCCGCTACACCAGCGGCAGCCCGAGCAACGGCCTGTTCGACGAGAACCCCACCAACCCGAATGGGACGGCGCCCACCTCGCCGCCCGCCGCGGCGGACCGGGGCCCTGCCCTGCTCCTGTTCGGCACCCGCCGCCTGCGCCAGGTCCTGACCCCGCCCTCGAGCTTTTCCGGCGAGACCGTCGACGTGATCTCCGTCCATGCCTGGCGCTGGACCAGCCTGGCCGGCTACGCGCTGAACCGGCGCCTGGGCGTGCGGATCCTGCGGGTGTCCAGCACGTCCGGCCGCACCGTCACGCCCTATACCCAGGTCTGGCCGCCTCCCTACGCCTCGGGCAGCGACGTGTTCCGGCTCGGCCGGGGCAGCGACAGCGGCCCGTTCAAGGCGTTCCCGGTCGATACCTTCGTGGCGTTCGGCCAGAACGTGGTGGCCGGGACCACCCTGACCATCACCCCCTCCAACCTGTCGAGCCGGACCTCGCCGACCCTGACCCAGTTCGAGCAGGCGATCCCCATCATCCGCTACGGCCGGCTCGCGATCTCGCCCAGGCTGACCCTGTCCTCGTCCTACCGCTACGTCATCGAGCTGGTCGCCGAGAGCGGCGCCGCCTTCGCCATGCAGCTGCAGAAGAACCCGCACCGCTACCTCAACCTGCACCGCACCAAGTCGGACGGCACCGTCGACACCAGCCAGGGCCGCGCCTTCATGCCGGGCGGCGCCGCGCAGCGGCCGGAGATCCCGATCCCGCAGGTCTGGCCGTGCAGCCCGCGCGCGGTGCCGACCTTCAGCGAAGACAACGCCAACAATTCCGGCCGCTTCTACAATGCCGCCGGCAAGCTCTATTCCGGGACCAGCTGGACGGAGTTCAACGATCACATGCTGCCGGTCTGCCTGGATCCTCCCGTCTGACACAGGAGACGAACCATGCCCACGATCACTGGCACGCCAGGGAACGACGACCTGGTCGGCACGAGCTCGAAGGACACGATGTATGGCCGGGACGGCAACGACCGTCTGGCGGGGGGCATGAACGACGACGCCCTCTATGGCGAGGCCGGCCATGACATGCTGCACGGCCAGGAGGGCGACGACCGCCTGTTCGGCGCTGCCGGCAACGACATCCTGGACGGCGGCATCGGCGACGACCTGCTGTTTGGCAATGAAGGCGACGACACCCTGCATGGCGGGGATGGCCAGGACGTCCTGCGCGGGCGGATCGGCCAGGACCGGCTGTCCGGCGGACCGGGCGACGACCAGCTGTTCGGCAACGACGGCGACGATTTCCTGGATGGCGGCGAGGGCAACGACCAGCTCTGGGGCGGGGACGGATGGGACGACCTGCGCGGCGGCCTGGGCGACGACCTGCTGCATGGCGGCCTGGGCGACGACTTCCTGGACGCCGGCGGCGGCACCAATGTCGTGGCGGGCGAGGATGGCGACGACGTCGTGACCGCCTATGCCAAGGACAGCATCGACACCGGCAGCGGCGACGACCGGGTGAGCCTGCTGGGTCTGGCCGGCCTGGACGCGACCGTCACCTTCGGGGCGGGCGCGGATGCCCTCACCATGGACTATAGCAGCGGAAACCAGGAGTTCGCCGGCGGCGGGCAGACCCGGATCACCGACTTCACCACCGGCAGCGACCTGATCGGTCCTCTGCGATTCGCCATCATCGACGATGGCGGCCTGGAGACCGTGGGCTTTGCCGCCCTGGACAGCAACGCCGACGGCGTGGTCGGCGCCGGCGACGCCGGCGTGGCCCTGGCCGATCAGACGCTCACGATCGACCTGGGCGTGGCGCTGACCAGCCTGGCCTCGGTCGGCCGCCCGGGTTTCCATGTCGCCACGCCCATCGTCCTGCAGCTCGACGGCGTGACCGAGCTCAAGCCCGCCGACTTCGCGGCCTGACCCGCGCCCAGGGGCGTGCCGACCGGTGGCCGGCGCGCCCGGATCTCCGTAAACCAGGGGGCACGCCCCGGCCCGTGCCGGGCCGCCACCAGGAGCCGCGCCATGCCCCGCCCCGCCCCCATCGAGTATGCCGACGCCAGCCCGGAAGTCCGCGCGGTGTTCGACGACATCAAGGCCAGCCGCAACGTCCAGGACGTCAACAATTTCTGGAAGTACCTCGCCAACGACCCGAAGACGCTCCGCCGCACCTGGGCGAGCATCAAGGAGATCATGGCCGACGGCGCGCTCTCGCCGCTGGTCAAGGAACTGATCTATGTCGCGGTGAGCGTCACCAACGACTGCGAGTACTGCATCGCCTCCCACTCGGCCGCCGCCGCCAAGGCCGGGATGACCCCGGAGATGTTCGCCGAGCTCGCCGCGGTGATCGGCATGGCCAACGAGACCAACCGCCTGGTGGCCGCGTACCGGGTCCCGGTCGACGAGCAGTTCCGCTGAAAACCGAAGGACGAGCAAGGATGAAGCTGGGATTCATCGGCCTTGGCCGGATGGGCGCGGGCATGGCCGCCAACCTGGTCCGCGCCGGCCACGAGGTGAGCGTGTTCAACCGCACGCCCGCAAAGGCGGCGCCGCTGGTGGAGGCCGGCGCTGTCGCCGCCGCCGACATCGCCGGGGCCTGCCGGGGCCAGGCGGTGGTGAGCATGCTGTCCAATGACGAGGCGGTCGAGGCCGCGGCCTATGGCGAGAACGGCGTGCTGGCCAGCCTTGCGCCGGGCGCGACCCATGTCTCCTGCAGCACCATCAGCGTGGCCCTGTCCCGCCGGCTGGCCGCCGACCATGCAGCGGCCGGCCAGCGCTTCGTCGCCGCCCCGGTGTTCGGCCGGCCCGAGGTGGCGGCCGCCGGCGAGCTGTCGGTGGTGGCGGCCGGCGATCCCGACGCCGTGCAGGCAATGACGCCGCTGTTCGAGGCGATTGGCCGGCAGACCTTCGTGGTGGGCGAGGCCCCGGATGCCGCCAACCTGGTGAAGCTCAGCGGCAATTTCCTGATCGCCGCCGTGATCGAATCGCTGGGCGAGGCCATGGCCCTGGTCGGCAAGGCCGGGGTCGACCGCGCCGCCTATCTGGACGTGCTGACCAACACCCTGTTCGGCGCGCCGGTGTATCGCACCTATGGCCGGCTGATCGCCGAGCGGCAGTTCGAGCCGGCCGGCTTCGCTGCCCCGCTCGGCCAGAAGGACATCCGCCTGGTGCTGGCCGCCGCGGAGGAACTGCAGGTGCCGCTGCCGCTGGCCAGCCTGTTGCGCGACCGCTTCCTGGCCCTGCTGGCCCAGGGCGGCGAGAACCTGGACTGGTCGGCGATCGGCGCCCTTGCCGCCAAGGACGCGGGCGAGAGCATCGGCTGAGCCCTGCCGGCCGCTCAGCCCGTGCCGGGCTTGCGCAGCAGCGCCACGTCCTTGCGGGGAATGGCGCAGCTCCAGCTTCGCTGCGCCGCCAGCACCGCGAAGGTCCGGGCCCGGTAGAACACGACGTGGGTGGGGTCGCGCCGGTAGTGCCAGTCGGCGAAGCGGGCGTCGTCGGTCTGGAAGCAGGTCATCACCCCCAGCACCCCGCCCGGGCGGAGCAGGCCGTCCAGCCGGTCGAACATGCCGGCCGGATCGTGGAAATGCTCCACCACCTCGGCGCAGGCGACGAAGTCGTAGCGCCGGGAAAGCGCGCCCGTGTCCGGGTGGAAGAACGGGTCGTACAGCGCCACCCGGTGGCCCGCCTCGCGCAGCATCGCCGCCAGCGCCGGTCCCGGCCCGCAGCCGAAATCCAGCCCCTCCAGCTCCGGTCCCAGCGCCGCCAGGAGCGGCTCCGCCAGCCTGGCCAGGAAGCGCCGGTAATGCGGGTCGTCCGGATCGTTCTGGTGGCGCAGGTACTCGGCCCGCTCCTCGTCCGGGGCCGGAAGCTGCGCCGGATCGAGGAAGCGCGCCTCGCACTGCGCGCAGCGCCGATAGTCCCGCCCGCCGACGCTCAAGAACGGCAGCGCCGCCCCGGCGCGGCAGACCGGGCAGGCCTTGACCATCTCGCCGCCGCCCATCGTCATCCAGCTCCTTTCCCCGGCCTCCGGTGACCCAGGCAATCCCCCTGCATACCGCCCGGCGCCCAGCAAGCAGAAGGCCCTGCCGGTCCGGATGACCCTCTCGTCATCGGCCGGACATTCTTTAGTGATGGCAGGAAGTTGACAGGTTTGGTTCAAGCCGTTCCACCGGCGGCGCCGACCCGGGATCGTCGACAACTCCCTTGCCGCCCGCCGATCCTCGCTCCTTCAGGGAAGCTGCACTTGGCAAGCAAAGCTGACGCGGTGGCGGCCACCGCCTACCGCGCCCATGACGACGACCCCTACCATCTCACCCCCGAGGGCATCCAGGAACCGCCGGTCGGCTGGAAGCACAGCCTGAAGCATCTGGGCCCGGGCCTGATCCTCAGCGCCTCGATCGTCGGCTCCGGCGAGCTGATCGCCACCACCACGCTCGGCGCCCATGCCGGGTTCGCGCTGTTGTGGATGGTGATCTTCAGCACGCTGGTGAAGGTCGCGGTCCAGGTGGAACTGGCCCGCTGGACGATCTCCACCGGCCAGCCGGCGCTGACCGGCTACAACAAGGTCCCGCCCAAGCTCGGCCCGGTCGGCTGGATCAACGTGCTCTGGGTGCTGATGGCGCTCTCCAAGGTGCTGCAGATCGGCGGCGTGCTGGGCGGTGCCGCGGCCTCGCTCAGCATCCTCCTGCCGGTCGGCGGCGACCCGCTCGGCACCACCTCGCTGACCTTCTGGACCGTGGTCACCGCCGCCTCCAGCATCGCCCTGCTCTATTCCAACCGCTACAGCCTGATCGAGCGGGGTGCCGTGTTCCTGGTGGTGATCTTCAGCGTGGTCACCATCGTGATCGCGCTGGGCCTGCCGTTCACTCCCTATGCCTACGGCATGGACGAGCTGATGGGCGGCCTGGCCTTCGCCATCCCGGCCGGAACGATCGGCGCCGCCATCGCCATGTTCGGCATCACCGGCGTCGGCGCCGACGAGCTGACCTTCTACACCTACTGGTGTATTGAGAAGGGCTATGCCCGCAATGTCGGCCCGAACGACGGCAGCGAGGCCTGGGCGCGCCGCGCCAAGGGCTGGATCGCCGTGATGTACAAGGACGCGTTCGTGTCCTGGGCGATCTACACCTTCGGCACGCTGGCCTTCTTCATCATGGGCGCCGCCGTGCTGCGCCCGCAGGGTCTGGTGCCGGTCGGCAACGAGATGATCACCACCCTGTCGCGGATGTACACCGACACGCTGGGCGAATGGGCCGCGATCCTGTTCCTGCTGGGCTCGTTCGCGGTGCTGGGCTCGACCCTGTGGGCCGCCGTGCCCAGCTGGTCGCGCATGTACGTGAACTTTTTGTCGGTGGTGGGCCTGGTCGACTGGCAGGACACCCGGTCCCGCACCCGCTGGATCCGGATCTTCACCGTGGCGCTGCCGATCGTGTGGGGCTGCGCCTACCTGTTCATCCAGTCGCCGGTGCTGATGGTCCAGATCGGCGGGGTGATGACCGGGGTGTTCCTGCTCGGCACCGTCGTGGCCGTCTGGTACCTGCGCCAGACTGAGACCGACCCGCGCATCCATGGCGGCGGCCTGTTCAACGCCGCCCTGGTGATCAGCAGCCTGGCGATCATCCTGCTGGGCCTCTACACCGCGCTGAAGGTGTTCGGCCTGTTCGACTGACCCCGTTCCCTGGCCGCCCGCACGGGCGGTCAGGGCGCTGGCAGGGAAAGTTCTCCAAGCACCAGGCCGAGCAGCAGGCTGGCGAGGGCCGCCAGCGCCAGGGTCCTGACCACCCCCAGGCGGAGGCGGAACAGGGCCAGTGCCGCCAGCGCCGCCAGCGAGCAGGCGGCAAGGTCCAGGGAGGCCGGCACCGGCAGCTCGACGCTCAGACCCGCGAACCCGACCGGCTGCAGCTCGCCGAACAGCACGCGCAGGCCGAACCAGGCGGCCAGGTTGGCGATCACGCCCACCACCGCAGCGGTGATCGCCGCCAGCGCCCCGGCGAGCGCCCGATTGTTCTGCAGCCGCTCGATCGCCGGCGCGCCCAGGAACACGAACACGAAGCAGGGCGCGAAGGTGACCCACAGCACCAGGCCCGAGGCGGCGACGCCGCCTAAAAGCCCGGTGGGCGGCGCGGCCGCACGGAACCCGGCCAGAAAGCCCACGAACTGCAGCACCAGGATCAGCGGCCCCGGTGTGGTCTCGGCCAGGCCCAGGCCGGCCAGCATTTCCTCGGCCGACAGCCAGCCATAGGCCGCCACCGCGTCCTGGGAGACATAGGCCAGGACGGCATAGGCCCCGCCTACCGTGACCACCGCCATCTTGGAAAAGAACCAGGCGATGTCGGCATAGGTGCCGGCGCCTGTGCCTAGCAGCAGGCCCACCGGCAGGAGCCACAGCCCCAGCCCGACGCCGCCGGCAAGCCGCGCACGCGCGGCCAGCCGCGCCGGGCGGCCCGGATCGGCGACCAGCATCCGGTCGATCAAGGCCGGCTGGTCGCCGCTGGCCTCGCCATGGCCGTTCCCATCGAAGGCGCCGGGCGCCAGAAATCCGATGAGGCCCGCGGTCAGCACCACCAGGGGAAAGGGCAGGTTCAGGACGAACAGGGCGACAAAGGCAGCGATTGCCAGCGCCCATGCCGCGCGCCCATGGAGCGCCCGGCGCCCCACCCGCAGCAGGGCTTCGACCACGATCACCAGGACCGCGCATTTCAGGCCGAAGAACAGCGCGGACACCAGCGGCACGTCGCCCAGCAGCACATAGGCCGCCGATAGCGCCAGCATGACGATGGCCCCCGGCAGCACGAACAGAATGCCGGCCAGCAGCCCGCCGCGCACGCCATGCATCAGCCATCCCAGATAGGTGGCGAGCTGCTGCGCCTCCGGGCCCGGCAGGAGCGTGCAGAAGTTCAGGACCTGCAGGAAGCGCCGCTCCCCGATCCAGCGCCGCTGGTCCACCACCTCGCGGTGCAGGAGCGCGATCTGCCCGGCCGGCCCGCCAAAGGAAAGCAGCCCGATCCGGAGCCAGACCCGGAACGCGTCCGCCAGCGACGGCGGCGCCTCCTCCGGAATGGCGAGGTCCGCCTGGGCGGCCCGTTCGGCGGCGGCTGCGCCCTCCAGGGCGGCGCTCATGGGGCCGCTCCCTTCCGACCCGGCCAGTTGTGGGTCTCGTCGGTAGCGTCCCGGCACCAGCGGTAGAAGGCGTCGTACAGGCCGAGCCCGGCGTCGAGCTGCTCCAGGTCGTCGGCATGCATCCGCGACAGGCCGAGCGAGGCCGCCAGCAGGCCGGCCGCTTCCGGGGCCAGGTCCAGCCGGGCGGTGTCGGCGCCCCGCACGATCCGCGCCAGCCGGCGCAGGGGCTCGGTGCCGAGCGCGAACTCGTCCAGCATGACGTCGAAGGTGCAAAGCTCGCCGCGATGGCTCCAGAACACCCCTTCCGTGTCGAACGGCGCAGCCCCGAACCGCTCGGCCACGGCCTCCACCTCGGCAGGCGCGACGAACAGGAACACGGCACCAGGATCGATGAAGCGGCGGATCAGCCAGGGACAGGCGATCCGGTCGATCTTCGGGCGCGCGCGGGTGACCCAGACGCTGCGCCCCCGGGCGTCCGGCGCGGGCAGCCGGGCGGCCGGCACCGCGGGCAGCCCCGCCTGCGCCCAGGCGGCGAAGCCGCCTTCCAGCACATCGGCGGGGATCCCCAGGTGGCGCAGCCAGGCGGCGACCCCCTGGCTCAGCTTGCGACCCTGCTGGCAGATGACCACCGCCTGACGCCCGCTCAGGGCGCCGCTCCACGCCTCCACGCCGGCATGCGGCCGCCGGGCCGAACCCGGGATCAGCCTCGGGTCGGCCGCGAAATCCTCCTCGGTGCGCACATCGACCAGCACCGGGCATTTCGGGGTGCCGATCAGGCGCTGCAGCTTGGCGATGGCGATGGTGGTGGTCGACGACATGGCGCGTCCTTCCGTGGTCGGTGCGGGACGCGATTCTTCGGCTGTCGCCTCGTGGGGAGATCGCATTCCCCATGAACGGGATGCTAGGCGACAGGCAGGGATCCGATCAAGATGCAGCCGGCCCGGAGGGCTCGCTCAGGCCGCAAGGCCTGCCTCGGGAGCGCCCGCTTGATCCGACGAGGAGATGCTGCATGGAGCGGTTCACCGGCGGTTGCCTGTGCGGCGATGTCCGTATCGTGGCCACGGGCCGCCCATGGCGGGTCGGCCTGTGTCACTGCCTGGACTGCCGCAAGCATCATGGCGCCCTGTTCCAGGCCACCGCGATCTTTCCGCAGGAGGCGGTAGCCATTGAAGGCGAGACCCGGGACTATGCCGGCCGGCATTTCTGTCCCCGCTGCGGCTCGTCCGTGTTCGCGCGCACCGGTGACGAGACCGAGGTGGCCCTGGGGGCCCTGGACGCACCGGACCAGTTGATGCCGACCTATGAGAGCTGGATCGTCCGGCGCGAATCCTGGCTGCCGCCGTTTCCGCTCGCCAGGCACTACGAGCATGACCGGGAGTCCGCCAGCCGCTTCGAGGGGTAGCAGGCCCCCTGCTTCCGGCGGATGGACGGCGACCCACCCGTGGGCCTGCCGGTACGGGTGGGGCGGTCCACCACGCTCATGAAGACGACAGGTCCTCCATGTCGCCCGTGGTCGTGCTGTCGTTTGCGCTGGCGGCATTGCCGGAGCCCTAGGGTGAGCCCGCCCCCCTCATCTGGTCGTAGTCGAACGTATCGATGACGGTGATCTCGTCGCGCGAGCAAGGCAGGTGGTAGCCGATCTGGTTGGGCGGCCAGCCATGATGGGGACAGGCGCGATAGCCGGTCGTCCCGTCGTCGCTGAAGATCAGGTCGTTGACATAGCCGTAGCGCTCGTCGCCGGTGAGGAAGGCGTAGTTGCCGATCAGCTCGCTGCCCTTGAACACCCGGGGCGACGTCGCGAGCTCATCCTCGATCGTGTACCGGAAACCCCGCTCCGGATGCCGGCCTTCCTGGAGACCGCCCTTCATCGTGCACGGAAACCGGCGCCAGGCCCGGTACCCGGCCGCCATGAAACGTCGATGGTGGATCGGAGTCCGCCGGTTCGGACCTGTACCCGGGCGCCAAAGGCTGAAGCGCGGTCGAGCGCCCTGCCTGCCCGCCGGGCGGGACATTCCCCGGCACCGTCGGCGGTCCGATGGACGCCTCGCCGGGTTCGTCGACAAAGGCTGGACGCCCCGGCCGGGTCCTGCCGGCCATGGCGACGGGATCGGGGCGACAGTGTCCTGGGCGACGGACTTGTCGTCTTGGAGGCTCAGCCAGCCGAGGCACGGTCGGCGCGCAAATCGAGGACCTGGTCCTCCCGGTCGAGATGCTCGCGCAGCAGCGCCACGTTCTTCAGGTTGGCCTTGAAGAACACGTCGCCCACCCAGCCGATCACCGGCACCGCGCTGATGGCGCTGTCGACCACGAGGTTGCCGATCATCCGCGCCATCAGCCTGTTCGGCACACCGAGCCGGCGGGCTTCCCAGATCAGGTAGGCGGACATGCCCTGGGCGACGATCGTGCCGGCGCCGGGGATCAGGTTCAGGGCCGAATCCGCGCCGAACCGGATCTGCGTGCCCGGCACGCGGAACGCGCTGTCCAGCACCGTCGCCAGGCGGTCCAGGCGCTTGCGGGCGTCGCCGATCGAGCGCTGGCGGTCGCCGGCAGCGGATCGATGGCCGTGGCGCGCCGTGTTCATGTCCATGGATGCGGTGTGCATCAAGAACTCCCAGGTTCGGAGCTTCCGTTAGAAGCTCTTCATGTGGAAGAGTCCGACATCGCAGTCCCGACAGGAACCGCCAGAGGGGCCCGGACCCCGATGAATGACGAGGTGGTCTCTCCTGCCACACGTTTCAAGAAGACCACCATCCGATTTCTCTTGCGATGCTTCGGCATCACCCGTTCTTCCGGTCCATCACCCCGGTTTTCATGAATTTCTACATACACGCTTCCGGACTATCCTGACGGAATGACCCTGCCTTCCCTGGGGCGCCGCCGGTCCGCTGGCCCGGGCCCTTGCGGGCAAGCAGCAGGACGCCCCCCGGACCGGGCCTGGTCCGGGGGGCGTGCCGGGACTGCTGCCGGGCCCCGCCTTTCGGTCGGCGGGCGCCCGTTCAGGCGACCAGGAAGTCGCGCGCGGTCAGTTCCAGCGCTTCCTGGGAAAGGGTCTGGACCAGGATCTGGTTCCGCCCGGTGCCATCCAGCACCACCGTCACGGCCGAGGAGCCGTTGTCGATCAGGGTGAGGTCAGCAAAGTCGCTGAAGCCGTAGCTGCGGATGTCGATCTTGTCCTTGCCGCACTCGAAGTCGCCGATCAGGTCGGAGCCGCTGTCCGGCCCGAACACGAACACGTCGCGGCCGCCGGTCACCTTGCCGGCGACGTTGGCGAAGTCGCCCCACATCGCGTCGTTGCCGGAGCCCCCGATCAGCACGTCGTCGCCGCCGCGCACGTCGAGCGCCGCCTCGGAAAGGCCCGCCTCGAAGGCGTCGCCGAACAGGTTGTCGAAGCCGGCCCCGCCCTCGAGCTTGTCGTTCTGCCCCCAGGCGCGGCCGGACATCTCGTAGGCGTCGCCGAACAGGTTGTCGTGGCCGTCGCCGCCGTTGAGATGGTCGCGGCCGCCGCGGGTCATGTGCTTCATGGAGAAGGCTTCGCCGAACAGCCGGTCGTCGCCCTGGCCGCCATAGAGATGGTCGGCGGTGCCCCAGGCATTGTCCCACATCTCGAACGCCTCGCCGAACAGGTTGTCC
This sequence comes from Geminicoccus roseus DSM 18922, assembly GCF_000427665.1. Lineage (NCBI taxonomy): Bacteria > Pseudomonadati > Pseudomonadota > Alphaproteobacteria > Geminicoccales > Geminicoccaceae > Geminicoccus > Geminicoccus roseus. Next base: position 3,476,618 of record NZ_KE386572.1, on the reverse strand, counting down.
GCGCCGAGGTCGCCATAGAGATTGTCGGAGCCGCCCTGGGTCCGGTGGGACATCTCGAAGCTGTCGCCGAACAGGTTGTCGTGGCCCCAGCCGCCGAACAGCAGGTCGCCGCCGCCAGCGCCGCAGCCGATCAGCTTGAAGCTGTCGCCGAACAGGTTGTCGTCGCCGCGCGCGCCATGGATCCAGTCGCTGCCGCCGCGCCCCTGGGCGGTGATCACCCAGGCGTCGCCCAGCACGTTGTCCTGCGCGGCCCCGCCCATGATCACGTCATGGCCGCCCTGCCGGTTCAGGAAGCCGCCGACCTCGCGGACCCCGTCCGGGTTGCCGGTCGAGAACGCGTCGCCGAAAATATAGTTGTGCTCGTGGTCGGCAAAGATGAAATCATCCTTGTCGGCGCTGTTGCCGATGCCACCAATGATGACTGCCATCGTATCATCCTCTGTTCGAAAATCATGATGTGAACCGACAGCAGATCATCGTGAGGATGCTCGATCCTCGCCGAGATGTTCGGCGGCCATCGGGCTGATCAGCTGGCGCCGATCTCCGGCCGGAGTCGGAGTTCACCGCGCCCGCCAGCCGTTCCCGTGGCCGTTGCCGCTGCCGGCATTGCCCTGATTGTTGCCGTCATTGCGGTTGCCATTGTTGTTTCCGGCATTGCCGTTGCCGTTGTTGTTGCCCCGGCCGCCCTGCCAGGCGGTCCCCTCGCCCCCGCTCGATCCGTCCGGCAGCCGTTCCAGCCAGCGCCACGCGTCGGCCGCCGGGAAGGCGTCCCTGGCGTCGGCGCTGGACGGAAGCGGCGCCATGCCGGTCACCGCCGGCCAGCCTTGCACCCCGAGGGCGCAGAAGGCCGCCATGGCGATGGCGCATCGGACGGACGGGCGTCGCATCGATCCTTCTCCCCTGCGGATACCTGGCCTGGCGGTATCCGCGGCCGGTCAGTTCCGGCCGTTATGGTTGCCGTTGAAATGACCGATATTGCCGTTGCCGTTGCGGCTGCCGCCGTTATGGATGCCGTTAAAGTTGCCGATATTGCCATTGCCGTTGCGATCGCCGGAGTTGTAGCTCCCGTTGCCGATCCCGATATTGCCGTTGCCGTTGTTCTTTCCGGTATTGCCGACGCCATTCAGGTTGCCGACGTTGCCGTGGCCGCCGTTCTTGTTGCCGATGTTGCCGTTCCCGGAATTGTTGTTGCCGACATTGCCGTAGCCGGTGTTGTTGCGGCCGACATTGCCGTTGGCGAACATCCCGCCCGCGAAGGAGGAGAACGAGCTGGAGCTCGTCTTGGCCGGGGCGGCCTCGGCTGCGGGGCCGGCGGTCGCCAGGGCGGCAAGGGCGCCGGCGAGTAGCAGGTAGCGCACGTTCATGTCCTTTCGGTTGCTGGCTGGGTGTCCCCCGGGGCGGGAGCCTCGGGGGACACTGCCCAGGAGCAGGCCGGGCGCCGGCCGGATCGCCGGCGCGCCGGTCGGCCAGGCTCAGCGGCCGCGGTTGCCCTGGCCGTTGAAGTTCCCGTTGGAGTTGCCCTTGTTGGCGTTGCCGTTCTGGTTGCCGTTGTCGCTGCCCCAGTTCCGGTTGCCGTTCATGATCCCGTTGTAGCGGCCCCAGTTGCCGTTGCCGTTCAGGTTGCCGTTCTTGGAGCCGGCATTGTAGTTGCCGTTCATCTTGCCGTTGAACGAGCCGTGGTTCTCGTTGCCGTTGCCGTTGCCGTTCTGGTAGCCGTAGTTCCCGTTGCCGTTCGACTTGCCGTTGTGGTAGCCGACATTGCCGTTGCCGTTGCCGTTACCGTTCACGGAACCCTTGTTGTGGTTGCCGTTGTAGGTGCCGTTGTTGGAGCCACGGTTGTAGTTGCCGTTGTCGTTGCCGTTGTCGGAACCGCGGTTGTAGCTGCCGTTATAGCTGCCGTTGTAGTTGCCGATATTCCCGTTGCCGTTGCCATTGCCGTTGCCGCTGCCGCCGGAAGCCATGGCGGCGGTCGCCAGCAGGCCGAGAACTGCGGCCGAGCAGAACATCACTTTCAAGGACTTCATCACACACTCCCTTCTCGGTCGGGGCGAGACCCGGGAAATTCCGGCGCCGCCGAGGAGATGACCGTTAGATTGCCAATTTGTTACCAAGACGCAAGAAAAATTTTTAAGTAATTTGCAAGTATTTTTCAGTATTCAGTTGGCCAAGCGCCGACTCTTTCTTCTTCTTGTGAAGAAGAAACCGGCATGTGCAGGATCTGGCCTGCCCGGCCCACCACAGGACGCGGCTCCGCCTCGCGCGCTTTGGCAAGCGCGTGCGTCGGATGGCCGGGGATCGGAAGATGAGCGGAAAGGCGCCGGGTCGCCGGCGCCGTCGGATCCTAGGGCGGCGCCGCTGGTCGCGGCAGCTTCCGTGCGCGCAGGACCTCAGTCATGGTACGTCGATCTCAAGGCGGGTGCCTCCGGGTTTCCGTGAGCGGGAGATTCACGGATTCTTAAGCAAGCCGCCAGCGCCAACCGGGCGGGCTGTCTCTACCCGGGTATGCGAGGCGCCACATTCACACCCCTGATCCTGCGCAATATCCGTCCTGGCCCCGCACCTCCGGCGGCATCCCATGACAATCCGCGCGGCCGCCCCTATGTAGCGAAGAGGAAGGCAGGGACGCTGCGCGGCCCGGACGCGACCGAACACTTCTCCCGGACGAGGGTGACGAACGCTGTGCTGAAGAGAATGAGAGAGCGCCATGCCGGCCGGCTTCCCTCGCACATCCTGTCGATCCTGCAGCAGGAGCGGATCACCTACCGCGCCGAGCATGCCGCCGGAACCGGCACCCTGATCGCCTCCTACAACGTCCACAAATGCGTGGGCATGGACAACCGCTTCGATCCCGGGCGCACCGCCGCGGTGATCGGCGAGATCCATGCCGACGTGATCGCCCTGCAGGAAGCCGACCAGCGCTTCGGCGAACGCTCCGGCCTGCTGGACCTGGCCCAGCTGGAGCGCAGCTGCGGCCTCCTGCCCGTGCCGGTGCGCGGCAGCGCCAAGGGCCATGGCTGGCACGGCAACGTCCTGCTGGTCCGCCAGGGCACCGTGCGCGACGTCCACCAGATCAGCCTGCCGGGCGTGGAGCCGCGCGGCGCCCTGGTGGTCGACCTGGACCTGGCCGCCGGGCCCCTGCGGATCATCGCCGCCCATCTGGGCCTGCTGCGCCGCTCGCGCGCCCGCCAGGCCGAGGCGATCCTGGCGGCCATGGAGAGCCGCGCCGAGCGGCCGACCCTGCTCATGGGCGACCTGAACGAGTGGCGGCTGGGCCAGCGCTCGTCGCTGTTGCGCCTGGACCCGTCCTTCGGCCCGCTGGCCCCGGCCCTGCCGAGCTTTCCCTCGCGCTTCCCGATCTTCGCCCTGGACCGGATCCTGGCCAACCCCGCCCGGCTGATCTCCAGCATCGAGGTGCACGACACGAGGCTGGCCCGGATGGCCTCGGACCACCTGCCGGTCAAGGCGCGCATCGACCTGGAGGCGAGCGCCCCGCACCTGCCCGCCGACGACGCCGCAATCGCCGCCTGACCCGCACCCGGAGGTGCTAGGCCGACCATCCTGAGCCCGACGCATGCAGCCGCTCCTCGTCCTCCTCATCGTGGTGGCCTGCTTCGTCGCCGCCTCGTTCCTGGCGGTGTGGTCCTATGGCCGGTTCGCCCGCCGGGCCCGCGGCACCCCCACCACTGCCCTGCCGGTCCAGGACGACGCCACCCCGCTCGACCGGCTGCTGGCGCCGCTGCTGGCCGACCATCCGGGCCAGAGCGGCCTCCTGCTGGTTGAGGACAACCTGGACGCCTTCGCGGTGCGCGCCCGCTCCGCCCGCATGGCCGGGCGCAGCCTCGACCTGCAGTATTATTTCTGGGAGCACGGCCTGACCGGACGGCTTCTGTCCCAGGAGCTGCTGGACGCCGCCGATCGGGGCGTGCGCGTGCGCCTGCTGATCGACGACATCAACACCCGCGGCCGCGACAAGACCTATCGCGCCCTGGACCACCACCCCAACATCTCCGTCCGCCTGTTCAACCCGGCGCGCAACCGCTCCGACCAGGTCCGCCGCGGCATCGAGATGATCCTGCGCGCGTTCCGGATCACCAGGCGGATGCACAACAAGGCGTGGATCGTCGACGGGCGGCTGGCCGTGGTCGGCGGCCGCAACATCGGCGACGCCTATTTCGACGCCGACGAGGAGGCCAATTTCCGCGACCTCGACGTCGTCATGGTCGGCGACGCCGTGGCCCAGGCCGAGCATGTGTTCGACGCGTTCTGGAACAGCGACGTCTCCATCCCGCTCACCGCCTTCGCCTACCCGCGCAAGGTCGGCCTGGACTATGCCCGCTCCCGCCTGGCCCGGACCAGCGCCGACCAGCGCTGCCGGCCCTACCAGGAGCGCGCCGCCCTGGCACTGGGCGACCTCATGGACGGCGCCCGGCAGCTGCGCTGGACGGAGCATGCCCGCATCCTCTGGGACCCGCCGGAAAAGGCCGCCGGCTCCGGTCAGCAGAACTGGCTGATGCACGCGATCCGCCCGGAGATCCTGGCCGCGCGCCGCTGCCTGGAGATCATCTCGCCCTACTTCATTCCCGGCGAGGCGTTCATGCGCGAGCTGGCGCGCATGGCCAAGGGCGGCGTCGACATCGGCGTGCTGACCAATTCCCTGGCCGCCACCGACGTCGCCGCGGTGCACGGCGCCTACATGCGCTGCCGCTATCCGCTGGCCGCCGCCGGGGTGCGCCTCTACGAGCTCAAGCCCTACCAGCACCGACCGAACATCTCCCTGTTCGGCTCCAGCCGCGCCAGCCTGCACACCAAGGCGTTCACGGTCGACGAGCATACCGGCTTCATCGGCTCGATGAACTTCGACCCGCGCTCCCGCTCGCTGAACTGCGAGATGGGCGTCCTGTTCACCGAGCCCGAGCTGGTGGCCCAGGTCCGCGCCAACTTCGCCGACGAGACCTCGCCGGAAAAGAGCTACCAGGTCCAGGCCGATTCCGGCGTCCTCGTCTGGCAGGACCGCGCCGCCGCGCTGCCGCAAACCCTGCGCGCCGAGCCCGAGGCCAGCCTGTCCCGCCGCCTGCTGGCCCGCCTGATCAGCATCCTGCCGGTCCAGTCGCAGCTTTGACGCCCAGCCCCGGCCGTCCCGGACGGCCGGTGACCTTCGCCCTAGATCCACCCCCCATACATGTACTTCGCCAGCTCCGGGTCGGTATCCATCCGCAGGCTGTCCGCCAGCCTGTCGAGCGCCCGCCCGATCACCCCCTTGGGCTTGCCCGCCGCGATCTCCCGGCGCACCTCCACCAGCGCGTCGTTGGCGCTGGCCAGCCGCCTGGCCATGATCGTCGCCACGAACAGCGCCGCCACCGGATCGCCACGCAGGAATGCTTCCGCCTCCGCCACCCGGAAGCTGCATTCCTCCACCGCGCGCACGTCGGCGGTATGCGTCTGCCCGAGCAGCGCCGAGATCTCCCCGACCACCGCGCCAGGCTCAGTCAGCTCCCCGATCGGCACCCCGTCCTTCTCGACCCTTGCATGTCCGGAAGCCAGGATGAACAGCTTGCCGGTGCTGGTCCCGGCGGAGAGAATGGTCGTACCAGGAGCGAACGTCTCGATGGGAAGCGCCTCGATCTGCTCCCGCAGGGATGCGATGTCTAGGAGTAGTGCCAAGGTTATTTACCTCCCACATTAATGTCGTTAGCGAAGCCCATATCGGAGAAAAACACCAAGAACAAATGGCAAATGGTTGAACTCCCACTCTTGCGCCACTAAAACTCAACGCAGCCAGAATATAGCAATTCTATAGTAGATAGAGGAACCGGACAGATGGCATTCAAAGCACCACCCATTTCCAGCTCAGTTCCAGATAGTCCAGACAAATTATTTCGCGATCTTCCTCGTCGAACGCACCCGAGCTTGTTTGATCATCAAGGGCAAATGCTGCGTGCATATCATGCTGACGCACAAAACGAACCTGATGTTGCGCTCCAACTTCCAACTGGCAGCGGGAAGACCCTAGTTGGCTTATTGCTCGCGGAGTGGCGTAGAAGAAAGTACAATGAAAAAGTAGTCTATCTTTGCCCGACCCGTCAGTTGGTCAATCAGGTAGTTGAAGAGGCCACAAAGAAATACGGAATTGCTGTAGAGAATATGGCAGGTCCAGTACGAGAACTGTCCCAGGAGGCAAAGGGAGCATATTCAAATGCGGAGCGTATCGCTGTTACTACTTTCAACGGCTTGTTTAACTCTAATCCGTTTTTTAGAAATCCCGATGTCATCATAATTGACGACGCCCATGCATCAGAACAGTATATTGCTAGTCACTGGACTGTCACAATAGATCGATTCAATACTGACGATGCGAACCTGTTCGCAGCAGTAAGTTCAGTCCTAAAATCTGTTCTCGACGATGTATCATATACTCGCCTAACTGGACACTGGGACAACGTTGATGACAAATTCTGGGTCGACAAATTGCCAACCAACCAACTTCTGACGATCCAAGAAGAACTCCGATCAGTTATAAATGCTAATATTAACGGCAATGAACAAAAATATTCGTGGCGGATGATATCTGATCATCTTACTTCATGCCATATTTATGTAGGATCTTCTCAAGTATTACTGCGACCTTTGATCCCTCCGACATGGAGTCACGCTCCATTCGAGAACGCAACGCAGCGTGTATATATGTCGGCAACGCTTGGAGCGGGAGGCGACCTGGAACGATTGACTGGCCGCACTAAAATCAAGCGGCTTCCCATTCCTGACGGCTGGGACAAACAAGGAATTGGGAGGCGTTTCTTTATATTTCCTGAAAGATCATTGAAGGATGATGCCATACTCCGACTCCGACATTCGTTGATGAATGCAGCAGGTCGTAGTCTTGTTCTCTCTCCCAGTAACGCTACTGCAGATGCTGTACGCGCGGATGTTAATAGCTCACTCGGTTTTCCAACTATGGGAGCTAATGATATTGAGGCTACAAAAACCCCCTTTACTTCACTACCAAAGGCTGTCGCTGTAGTTGCAAATCGATATGATGGTATAGATTTTCCCGGAGACGATTGCCGTCTATTATTTGTTGAGGGCCTGCCTCGCGCTACAAATTTGCAAGAACGCTTTCTTATGAATCGCATGGGTGCTCAATTGCTCTTCAACGAGCGTGTTCAGACAAGGGTACTGCAAGCTGTAGGCCGCTGTACCCGGGGTCTAAATGATTACTCTGCTGTTGTCGTAACGGGCGAGGAACTTCCTGACTATCTAACTAATCCGAAGCGTAGATCCTATTTTCATCCCGAGCTACAGGCTGAGCTTGAGTTCGGCATCAATCAGTCAACACAAGTCGATAACTCAGATATTGTTGAGAACTTCCGGATTTTTATAGAACATGGCGTTGATTGGGAACAAGCTAACCAGCAGATTATTGATGCCCGAGCCGTAGCAACACAAATTAGCTTTCCGGCAATGGATCAACTTGATAGTGCAGTAGCGTACGAGGTGAAATATCAACAACGAATGTGGCAAGGCGACCATGTCCAGGCACTTGACCACGCTCGCGAAGTTCTAGGAAAATTGAACGATCCCTTACTCCGCGGTTACCGGGCGCTTTGGCATTACTTAGCCGGTAGCGCGGCGGAAATTGCTGTTAGAGAGGGCCATACAAACCTCGAGCAGCCAGCTAGAGCGCAGTTTAGAAGTGCTAAGGAGGCCGCCAAAGGCATTCCTTGGATGGTTAAGCTATCTCATGGCACGGATGCAGTCGAGTCGAGGGAGGAGATGCAGAATTCAATAACAATGCTCCAAATTGAGCAACTTGAGAGTAACCTTGTGAGACTTGGTACAATTACAAACAGATCTTTTACTGAGCGAGAAAATGCTATCCGAACTGGCATAAATTCATCAAATGACTTTGAGCAGGCTCAAGTTTTATTAGGAAGGCATTTAGGATTTTCTGTGGGGAAGCGCGAATCTGATGCCTCACCTGATCCTTGGTGGATAGTCGAGAATATTTGCATAGTTTTCGAGGATCACGCTGATGCGAAGCCTGTTGGCGCCCAGGTTGATGCTACAAAAGCTCGCCAAGCGGCATCCCATCCTGACTGGATTCGTTCTAATTTACCTGAAGCTAAGTCCGCCAGTATCATCTCTGTGCTGGTCACTCCTGCCAAGACCGCGCTTGTAGGCGCTTTACCTTCCCTTAGTCGGGTCTCGTACTGGGATCTTGATGAATTTCGGGTTTGGGCTGAAGCCGTGCTGCAGACTGTACGAGAGCTACGGAGAAAGTTTGTCGAGCCAGGAGACCTCGATTGGCGAGCTCAGGCGGCAGCTGCGCTAGTTGCTTGCGGAGCAGATGCGCCCTCCCTATTCGCAAATCTGAGTTGCCGGATCGCTTCAACTCATTTGAGTAGTGCATGAATGCCTTGCGGGGTCTTCTCTGCAAACTGGGTTTGTCGCGGGATCTATTCGATCACTACGATCCAATTTTATTTGAGAGGCAGCTTCTGATAATGTAGGCGCCTTTTAGATCCCTTTGCCTCATCGACTCAAGCAGGTGAAGACTCCTGGACTCTAACGGCAGATCCCCGTTGGGTTCGGCTGCATGTGGGAAACTGTGGCTTTTGATAGCGTCAATCTTTTTGACGCCGCTGCTACGGCCCAAGCATCCTCCTGCGTTTGGGTTGGCGTTCGCAGCCAGATCATTGGGGCTCTGCGTTTTTGTTGCGTCGGCGGTTTTGTGTCTATATTCCTATCGAAGGATCATTACCTTACCGCGGACGAAACAATGCCCCGCAACCCCTCCCCCGCCCAGCAGGAAGCCTCCCGCGCCAACGGCCGCCGCAGCCACGGCCCGACCAGCGAGGCCGGCAAGGCCCGCGCCGCGATCAACGCCCGGCTGTACGGCCTGCGCTCGGCCGGCAACTGTTTGATCGAGGACGAGGACCAGGATCATTTCGAGATGCTGCGCGACGCGATCCATGACGAGTTCCGGCCGGCCTCGGTGCTGGAGGCGGCGATCTGCGCACGCATGGTCAACGCCTTGTGGCGGGTGGAGCGGGCCGAGCGGATGGAGCGGGAGTTCTGGTGCGTCCTGCCGCGGGGCAGCGTGGTCGGCGACGACGACCTGATGATGCGCACCCTGCGTCTCGATCAGGACAAGAAGCGCGGCACGCTCGCCACCGCGATCCGCTACCTGACCCAGGCGCAGAACGCCTATGGCCGCGCCCATCGCCAGCTGGTCCAGCTGCGCGCCGGCAAGGCCGACGCCCCGGATGATGCCCTCTACGTGCCGAGCGAGGCGATCCCGCGCCCGCCCGCGGACCCGGACGGCCTCCCGGACAAGCTGGCCCGCCCCTCCGGCACGGATTGCACGAACGAACCCGAGCCGATGCCCGGGGGCGCGGGCGAGCCGGTACCGGATCAAACGGGCGAACCGGACCAGGTGGCGATCCGCACGAACGAACCCGAGCCCGGGCCGGATGGCGGGGACGGGCAGGCGATGATCGCCGGCCCGGTTTTGCACGAACGAACCCGGGCCCTGCTCCCGCCGCCCGGGATGGCCTCGCCGGATCAGGCCGGGCCGGCGGAACTGGAGCGGCTGCGCGTCGGGATCGCCGGGCGCTGGCCAAGCCCGATGCGCGCCCTGGTCGAGGCCCATCTCCTGAACGGCGGAGGGAGTGACTGGCCGGAGGATGGATCCTGGCCGGCAAACGACGCCCCGGGCGGGACCCGGGGCGTCGGCCAGGAAGAAAGGTCGCGGCGATCCGGGCGGGCCTGAGGCCCTGCCCGGTGCAGCGTCGTGCTAGATCTTGGTGTTGCTGATCAGGTTCAGCAGGTAGGTCTGCCGGCTGGGGTTCAGCGTGGTCCAGTCCGGGTTGAGCACGCCCATGGTCGGCTGGCCGTTGGCGTTGAAGGCGAAGTAGGCCCAGTCCAGCTTCTCGGACTTGATGTAGGCGGCCAGCGTGTCGGCCCACTGGTTGTCACGGGTGGTGGCGAGGCCGGAGCCGAATTCGCCCAGCAGGATCGGCGCGATGTTCTGGGTCTCGATGAAGCCCCAGTGCGATTCCCACACCGCCGGCAGGTTGTTCGGGTAGTTCGGGTCCTGGTACCAGGGCTGCTCGTGCAGCGACGGCGGGTAGTCGTGCGGCGAGTACACCACCTTGTTGGGCGTGTTCAGCACGATCGGCATGGTCGCCACCGCCTGCAGGCCGCCACCCCACCAGTACCAGGTGTTGTTCCAGTAGCGCACGCCTTCCACCACGATCAGCCACTTGTTGTTGACCGTGTGGATCGCGTTGCCGGCCGCGGTCGCGGCCCGCGCCCAGTCGTCGGCAGCACCCGTGCCCCAGGCCCCGGACGGCTCGTTGAACAGATCGGCGCCGATCACGGTCGGGTTGTTGGCGTAGCGCGCCGCCAGGAACTTCCAGCCGTTGATCCAGTCCGCCTCGGTGCGGGTGGCGCTGTACCATTTGCCTTGGTTTTCGTCGGGCTCGATGCTGTGCATGTCGAGCAGCACCCGCAGGCCTTCCTGGCCGGCATAGGCGATCACCGCGTCCATGATCTGCAAGGGCGTCTTGTTCTGGAACTCCTGGTTCAGCGTCATGTGCACGCCGCCGACATCGGCGACGGTTCCGGACAGCATGGCCAGGGAGAACGGCAGCCGGATGGTGTTGAAGCCCATCGAGGCGATCTGGCTGATCATCGACTTGTAGTTGCGCGCCCACAGCCCGTGCGGCGTCATGGTCTCCGTTTCGAAACCGAACCAGTTCACACCCAGGATCCGGATGTTGTGGTTCTGCATGTCCCTGATCTTGTTGCCGTAGGTCTTGAGGTAGCCTGGCGGTATCGGATTGGACGTCGCGGCAACCGTCGGGGTGCCGGAACAGCCGACCACGATCGACAGCAGGATTGCGAACAGTAGTCCTTGAACTCGCGACATTCTGGCTCTGCCCGATCGATATACGGCCTTGGAATTCAGGCGGTTTGGGGTTGGTGATAGGAAAAAAAGTATTGCTGCCGTTCTATTCATTTTTGTGATCGGAAATCACGCAATATTGATTCCCTGTGTCTCCGGAAGAGTCATTGGTCACTGTTGTCGCAGTGGCCAATAATCATCTCGTTCCGGAATTTCCCAAACGAATGGAACGAGTTGCCAGATCGGGAGTTATAGCAGACCACCATCGGACAGTGTCCGGCATGGCCGCCGATCATCTTCAAGGCGAGCTTGCAAGGCTGGCGCCGGCCGGTGGGCGGGGCGCAGCCGGGCGCGCCCGGCTCCGAACATCGCGGAGCCGGGAACTGGTCGCCCGTCATGGGGAAGAAGTGCCCGGCTCCGGCCTCGATGCTGCCGCCGGGCGGGCTGCGGTCAGGTCGCGAAGGTCGCGGCGTAGCGCTCGCGCAGGATGTTCTTCTGGACCTTGCTCATGGCGTTGCGCGGCAGCTCGTCCACGAACAGGACCCGCCTGGGCAGCTTGTAGCGGGCCAGCCGCGCGGCCAGGGCCGCCTGGACCTCCGGCTCGTTCAGGCGGTGGTCCGGCCGGACCGCCAGCACCGCCACCACCCCCTCGCCCATGTCGGGATGCGGCACCCCGATTACCGCGCTCTCCACCACGCCGTCCAGCCGGTCGAGTTCCTCCTCGACCTCCTTGGGATAGACGTTGTAGCCGCCGGTGATCACCAGGTCCTTGCCCCGCCCGACGATCTGGACATAGCCCTGTTCATCGAACAGGCCGAGGTCGCCGGTCACGAAGAACCCGTCGTCGCGGAACTCGGCCTGGGTCTTCTCCGGCATCCGCCAGTAGCCCTGGAACACGTTCGGCCCGCGCACCTCGATCATCCCGATCGAGCCGGCCGGCAGTTCCTGGCCGCTTTCCGGGTCGACCACCCGAAGCTCCGTCCCCGGCAGCGGCAGGCCCACCGTCCCGGCCAGCCTCGGGCCGTCATAGGGGTTGGACGTGTTCATATTGGTCTCGGTCATCCCGTAGCGTTCCAGGATGGCGTGGCCGGTACGCTCCTGGAAGGCCCGGTGGGTCTCCGCCAGGAGCGGCGCCGAGCCGGACACGAACAGCCGCATGTGCCGCACGGTCTCCTGGATGAGCCCGGCCTCGTTCAGGAGCCGCACATAGAAGGTCGGCACCCCCATCAGCACGCTGGCCCGCTCCATCATCGCCAGCACCAGCTTCGGCTCGAAGCGCGGCAGGAAGATCATCGAGGCGCCGGCGCTGAGCACGGTGTTGGTGGCGACGAACAGGCCATGGGTGTGGAAGATCGGCAGGGCGTGGATCAGCACGTCCTGGTCGGTGAAGCGCCAGACATCCACCAGGACGCGGGCGTTCGACGCCAGGTTCTCGTGGCTGAGCATGGCGCCCTTGGAGCGGCCGGTGGTGCCGGAGGTGTAGAGGATCGCCGCCAGGTCGTCCGGCCCGCACGCCACGTCCTCGAACGCCGGGTCCTGCTCGGCCGCCCCTGCCATCAGGCTGCCCTGCCCATCGGCGCCGAGCGTCAGCAGCGTCGCCTCGACCCCGTAGGCGATCCCCACCACCCCCGCCACCCGCGACGGGTCGACCACCACCAGCCGCGGCTCGGAGTCCTTGATGAAGTAGTCCAGCTCCACATCGGTGTAGGCGGGGTTGAGCGGCAGGAACACAGCACCCGCCCGCACGCAGGCCAGGTAGAGCAGCAGCCCCTCGATCGACTTCTCCACCTGCGCGGCCACCCGGTCGCCCGGCTGGATCCCTTCGGCCACCAGCAGGTTGGCGATCCGGCCGCTCACCTCCAGCATGCCGCCCCAGGTGAGCGCCGGTCCGTCGGCGGTCTGCAGCAGCACCCGTTCGGTGCCCGCCATGGCGGCCCGGAACTGGCCGAACAGATGGTTGGTCAACGCGCTGTCCTCCGCCCGGCGCTTCAGGCCGGGATCGTTCGCCCTGCCGGGATACGGTAGCTGTCCTTCCAGGGCTGCAGCCGCTCGAACGCGGCGCTCGCGGCCAGGACGTCCGCGTCGGCATGGCGCCGGCCCATGATCTGCATGCCCACCGGCAAGCCCTCCGCCGTCAGCCCCGCCGGCACCGAGGCGGCCGGATGGCCGGTGAAGTTGCAGAAATAGGTCATGCACCAGCCGATCAGCCGCTCGACCTTCTCGCCGTTGATCTCCGCCGGCCCCTTGGTGTCGCCGTCCTCGGCATTGGGCACGGCGGTGCAGGCGAGCGTCGGGCTGACCAGGAAGTCGTAGGTCTCCATCACCCCGTGCATTGCGTCGAAGATCTCGGTGCGCATCGCCTGGTCGCGGGCGATGTCCAGCCCGGTGAGATCGTAGCCCTTGCGGATCCAGTCCAGCAGCTGCGGCGGGAAGTCGCCCGCATGGTCGCGCATCAGGTCCAGGCCGTTCGCCTTGAACATCTCCATGGCGCCGACGTTGAGCGGCGCGATCAGCCGGCACCACAGTTCCGCCAGCTCGTAATGGCCGCGCCGGATGCCGAGCTTGACCGGCTCGACGATCGCCCCCGCCTCCTCGAACACCCGCACTGCCCTGGCCACCACGTCCGCCACCGCCGGGTCGACCGGGAAGACGTCGAGGTCGGCGCTCCAGGCGATCCGCATCCCCTTGATCGAGCGCGCGGGCGCCCCGGTGAAGTCGAGCTTCTCCGGCAGGCTGAACGGGTCGCGGTCGTCCGGCCCGTTCAGGACGGTCAGCAAGAGCGCGGCATCCTCGACGCTGCGGGTGAGCGGCCCCTCGAAGATGAACGGGTCGGTGCCGGCGAACGCGTTCGGGCGGGTCACCACCGGCACGCGGCCCCAGGACTGCTTCAACCCGTAGATGCCGCACCAGGCGGCTGGGATCCGGATCGAGCCGCCGCCATCGGTTCCTTCCGCGAACGGCACCAGGCCATCGGCCACCGCCCCGGCACTGCCGCCCGACGAGCCGCCGGTGTTGCGGCTGGGATCGAAGGGATTGCGGGAAGGGCCGAACAGGTAGTTGTCGCAGGTCCCCCGGAAGCCCAGCGTCGGGCTGTTGCCCTTGCCCAGCAGGATGGCGCCGGCCTTCTGCACCCGGTCAGCGAACATGCAGGTCATGTCCGGGCGGAACTTCTCCAGCGCCCGGATGCCGCCCACGGTCGCCGGCCAGCCCGGCTTGAAGTCGAACAGGTCCTTGAGCACGCCCGGGACCCCGAACAGCGGCCCGATCTCGCCGCCGGACATCAGGGTCTGCTCGGCCGCCTTCGCCTCCTTCCGGGCTCCTTCCGGATCCACGAAGGTCAGGGCGTTGATCGAGGGGTTGCGCCGCTCGATCCGTTCCAGGAACGCGTCGACCACCTCGACGGGCGACAGTTCGCGTTGACGGATCCGGCGGGCGATCTCCGTCACGCCCTGGTACGCAAGTTCGTCCGACAGCCTGCTCATGGCGCCCCCCTCGATGGCCTTTTCCCGACGAGTGTCACCTCGGGAGCCGTCCAGGCAACCGGAAAATCAGAGGATCTCTTCGGGATCCTGATAGGGACCCACCCGCGGCAAGGTCAGCGGTAGGACATGCTGCTCCAGCTGCTCGGCCCGCTCCAGCATGATCGCCTGCGCCAGAAGCGGCGTCGCGGCCTCCAGCCGGACCGCATCGTCCAGCACCCAGGGCGCCCGTCCGTCCGGCGGCGCGCGCTCCGGCACCAGGGCGTTTAGGATGGCCGCGACATCCTGCTCGAGCGGCAGCGCTTCCAGCATCTGGCGGAGTTCGCCCCGAACCTGGGTCACCGCGGCAGCCACGGCATCGCCCAGCGCCCGGCCAAAATGGGCCGTCCCGGCATGGCCGCTGCGGATCAGCCGCTCGGGCGGGGTCAGGCTGCCCAGGATCGGCATCGCGATGTCGACGCCTTCCGGATCACCCGCCACCAGCAGGTGCTCTTCCTTGCGGCGCCCGACGCTCGCCACGTCGACATGGTAGATGGAGCGGTGACGCATCCGCCGGAAGCGGCGCAGCGTGTCGACCCAGTAGCTGCCGGTGAAGTCCAGCACGACGTCCCCCGGCTCCAGCCAGGGATAGATCGCCTCGATCACCTCGTCGACGAGCGGACCGGGTGCCAGATCGAGGACGATGCAGCGCGGGAACTCCAGCGCTTCGAAGAAGGCCCGCTCGCCCGTGACGGCACGCGTCCCGGCCGGTGCCGCGGGCTCGCCCGGAAGGTCGGACCGGGAAACGACATCGAGTTCCGCCTTGACCAGTCCGGCACCAACGCCGTGGGCATTGCCCACCAGTCCAACTGCCAGCCTCACCGGTATTCCCCTTCGTCGCGTTCCGTCGAGCTAGGCAAGACGAAAGCGAGACGAAAGGCGCAGCGCCGCCGCTGCGACAATAGGAACGATCAAGTCATGGGGATGATCGGCCCGGCCCGGTGCCTGCAGCCACCGGGGGGCCGACCTAAATCATGCCCAGGTTTCAGCCGCGGCTCTGCTGGACCGGCAGCTTGGTCTTCGCATCCTGCCCGGCATGCGGATCGGACTGCGCCACCTGTTCCTTGTAGGGGCAGGCCGCCATGGCGGGCAGCGCGGCCGCAGAGATGGCGAGCGTGGCGAGCATCAGAACGACGAGACGCATGATCGTACTCCTCCTTCACCGATACCCATCAAAATGGCATCGATGGGCAGGATTGACCAGCGGTCAGGCGCTTTCCTCAAGAGCGGCGAGGACACCGTCGCCATATCGCTCCAGCTTGGTCGCACCGACCCCCGGAATCTCCGCGAGCTGGCGAAGGCTGCGCGGCCGGGTGCGTGCGATCGCCGCTAGGGTCGCGTCATGGAAGATCACGTAGGGCGGCACGCCCTGCGCCCGCGCCTCGCTCATCCGCCAGCGGCGCAGCGCCGCGAACGTCTCCTGCTCGCCACCCGACAAGGGATGGTCGTCCCGTGGCCGGTCGCTCCGCGCCTTGGCGCGGGTCGGGTCGACCCGCAGGGCGATGCGCCGCTCGCCCTTGAGAACCGGCCGCACCGTCTCGGACAGCTGCAGGCCGCCATGACCATCGACGTCGACCACGACCAGCTGCAGCGCCGCCAGCTGACGCAGGATCGACCGCCAGCGGGCAGCGGTGAGCGCCCGGCCGACCCCGAACACCGACAGTTCGTCGTGATGGAGTTGGGCGACGCGCTCGGTCCGGTTGCCGACCAGCACGTCGATCACGTGGCCGGCGCCGAACCTCTGCCCGGTGCGAAAGATCGTGGAAAGCGCCATCTGGGCATGCTCGGTCCCGTCGTAGTCCTCCACGGGAACCATGCAGACGTCGCAGTTCCCGCAAGGCTGCGCCAGTTCCTCGCCGAAATAGGACAGCAGCACCTGGCGGCGGCATCGCGCCGTCTCCGCATAGCCCAGCAGGCTGGCCAGCTTGTGCCGGTCGCTGCGCTTCTTGTCGTCGTCGCCCTCGCCGTTGCGGATCTGCGCGAAGGTCCGGGCCACGTCGTCCATGCCATAGGCCATCCAGGCATGGGCGGGATCGCCGTCGCGTCCGGCCCGGCCGATCTCCTGGTAATAGGCCTCGAAGCTCTTGGGCAGGTCGACATGGGCCACGAAGCGGACATCGGGCTTGTCGATGCCCATGCCGAACGCGATGGTGGCCACCATGACGAGGCCGTCCTCGGCAAGGAAGCGGTCCTGCCGACGCGAGCGCTCGTCCGCGTCCAGACCGGCATGATAGGCGGTCGCGGCCACGCCCTGGGCGGACAGCCAGGCCGCCAGGTCATCGACCTTGGCGCGGGACTGGCAGTAGACGATTCCGCTCTGCCCCTGGTGCCGGGTGCGGATCATCTCGAGCAGCTGACGCTTGGGGTTGTCCTTGATCGTCACGCTCAGATGGATGTTCGGCCGGTCGAAGCTGGCGCGGAACACCCGTCCCTGCCCCAGATCCAGCCGCTGCACGATCTCCCGCTCGGTCCGCCGGTCGGCGGTGGCGGTCAGCGCGATCCGGGGCACCTCCGGAAACCGCTGGTGCAGCACCGAAAGCGCCAGATAGTCCGGCCGGAAGTCATGCCCCCACTGGCTGACGCAGTGCGCCTCGTCGATGGCGAACAGGACCGGCCGCCAGCGCTCCAGCCGGTCGAGAAAGCCGTCCGCCTGGAAGCGCTCCGGCGCCACATAGAGCAGGCGCAGATCGCCCTGGTCGAGCCGCCGCTCCAGGAGCCGCCGCTCGGCCAGGGGCACGCCCGAATGCAGCGCCGCCGCCTCGACGCCAAGCTGGCGCAGCGCCTCGACCTGATCGCGCATCAGCGCTACCAGCGGCGACACCACCAGGGTCAGCCCGTCCAGGCACAGGGCCGGCACCTGGTAGCAGAGCGACTTGCCGCCACCGGTCGGCATCAGGACCAGCGCATCGCCGCCCTCGACGACGTGGCGGACGATCGCTTCCTGCGCGCCGCGGAAGCGATCGTAGCCGAAGACTTCGTGCAGGACCCGGAGCGGGTCGGCCTTGGAGATCACGAAGCCTTTCCGAACCCGCCTCCGGCAGGCGTCTGGATCACGAAGATGTCGCCCGCCTCGATCTCGCGCTTGTCGGCCGCCTTGAGCTTCTCGACCCGGCTGTCCGGATGCTCGATCCACTGGTCGCCCACGGAACCGGGTTCGCCGCCATCCGCGCCGAACGGCGGGATGCGCCGGTGGTTGGAGAGGATGGCGGCCGTCATCGGCTCCAGGAAGCGGGTGCGCCGGATGGTGCCGTCGCCACCCTTCCACCTGCCCTTGCCGCCCGAGCCCCGGTTGATCCGATGGCTTTCCAGGAGGACCGGGTAGCGGTGCTCCAGCACTTCGGGATCAGTCAGCCGCGAGTTGGTCATATGGGTGTGGACCGCGGCGGTGCCGTCGAAGCCCGGACCCGCACCCGAGCCGCCGCAGATGGTCTCGTAGTACTGGTACTTGGCGTTCCCATAGGTGAAGTTGTTCATCGTCCCCTGGGCTGCCGCCATCACCCCCAGCGCGCCGTAAAGGGTGTCGGTGACCCACTGGCTGGTCTCGACATTGCCGGCGCAGACAGCGGCGGGATAGCGGGCGTTGACGATCGTGCCTTCTGGGATCGTGATCCGGATCGGCTTCAGGCATCCCTCGTTCATCGGGATGTTCTCTTCGACCAGCGTCCGGAACACGTAGAGGACCGCCGCACGGGTCACCGCTGCCGGCGCATTGAAATTGTTCGGCTGCTGCGGGCTGGTCCCGGTGAAGTCGACATGGGCGGTACGGGCCTGCTTGTCGATGGTGATCCGCACCATGACCGCCGTGCCGTTGTCGTGCTCGTAGCGGAACTCGCCATCGGTCAGCACGTCCAGCACGCGGCGCACGCTCTCCTCGGCATTGTCCTGCACGTGGCCCATATAGGCGCGCACCACCTCCAGGCCGAACTGCTCCACCATCGCCTGCAGCTCGTTGGCGCCGCGCTGGCAGGACGCCACCTGCGCCAGCAGGTCGGCGACCGACTGGGTCATGTTGCGCACCGGATATGGCCCGCTGGCGAACACCGAGCGCACCGTTTCGTCCAGGAACCGCCCTTTCGCCACGATCTGGACATTGTCGAACAGGACCCCCTCCTGGTCGATATGGGTGCTGTCCGGTGGCATCGAGCCCGGGGTGATCCCGCCCACATCGGCGTGATGGGCGCGCGCCGCGGTGAAGAACAGGAGCTCGCCGGCGGAATCGAAGATCGGCATCACCACCGTCACGTCCGGCAGGTGCGTGCCGCCGTTATAGGGGTTGTTCAGGGCGTAGACGTCGCCCGGCCCCATCTCGTCCCGGCGCAGACGGAGGATGGTCTGCACCGATTCGCCCATCGAGCCTAGATGCACCGGCATGTGCGGTGCATTGGCAATCAGCCCGCCCCTGGCATCGAACAGGGCGCAGGAGAAGTCGAGCCGCTCCTTCACGTTCACCGAATAGGCAGTGTTCTGCAGGGTGAAGCCCATCTGCTCGGCGATGGTCATGAAAAGGTTGTTGAAGATCTCCAGCATGATCGGGTCGGAATCGGTGCCGACCGCGGCCTGGCGCGCCAGCTTCACCACCCGGTGCAGCACCAGGTGTTCCCGGGCGGTGATAACCAGCTCCCAGCCCGGCTCGACCACCACGGTCGTGGTGGGCGTGACCACCAGGGCCGGCCCGGCGACCTTGTCCCCTACCCGCATGGCCCCCCGGTCGTAGAGCGCCGCATCGAAGCCCTGGGCGGGCGCGTGGGGCGCTTCGGTCGTGAACAGGCGGACGGTACGGACCGGCTCCAGCGGCTCGTCCGGACGCCGCGCGACCAGTTCCTGCTCCGGCTCGTCGATCTGCTCCATGTGGCCGATGCCTTCGACCACCACCTGCTCGACCACCAGCCCGCGGCCCTCGACCACGAAGCCGTAGCGGGCTCGGTGCTCCTGCTCGAAGGCCGCGACCATGGCGGCACGGCCAGCCAGCGCCACGTCCAGCGCGGCATCGGTCCCGGCATAGCGCAGGTGCACCCGGCTCTCGACCGTGGCGGTCGCGGTATCGACGTCCTGGGCCGCCAGCTCCGCCAGCGCCTCGGCCGCCAGCTCGTCCCGCGCCCCCTCCAGCAGGGTCACCACGGCGTCATCCAGCTCCTGCTCGATCGAGCGCTGCTTGATGACCCGAACATCGGCCAGCCCGATCCCATAGGCCGAGAGCACCGAGGCGAACGGGTGGATCAGCACCGAGGACACGCCCAGGAGGTCCGCCACCCGGCAGGCATGCTGCGCGCCGGCGCCGCCGAAGCAGTTCAGCGTGTAGCCGCCGATATCGTAGCCGCGCTGGATCGAGATCTTCTTGATCGCGTTGGCCATGTTGTCGTCGGCGATCGCCAGCGCGCCATGGGCCAGTTCCTCCGCGGTGCGCTCGACCCCGGTCGCCTCGCGCACCTCGTCGACCAGGGCCGCGAACTTCTGGCGGACCGTGTCGCTGTCCAGGGACTGGTCGCCGTTCGGCCCGAACACGTTCGGGAAGAACTCGGGATGGATCTTGCCGACCATCAGGTTGGCATCGGTCACCGTCAGCGGACCACCACGCCGGTAGCAGGCCGGGCCGGGATTCGCGCCGGCGCTTTCCGGGCCGACCCGGAACTTCGCGCCGTCGAACACCACGATCGAGCCGCCGCCTGCCGCCACGGTGTGGATGTGCATCATCGGCGCGCGGATCCGCACCCCCGCCACCTCGGTGTCGAACACCCGTTCGTACTGACCGGCATAGTGGGTGACGTCGGTCGACGTGCCGCCCATGTCGAAGCCCAGGAGCTTGCCGAACCCGGCCAGCCTGCCGGTCACCACCGCGCCGACGATGCCGCCGGCCGGGCCCGAGAGGATGGCGTCCTTGCCCTGGAAGCGATGGGCGTCGACCAGCCCACCGTTGGACTGCATGAACATCAGTCGGGTATCGCCGGTCTGCGACGCCACCCGCTGCACGTAGTCGCCCAGGATCGGGGAGAGGTAGGCGTCGACCACCGTCGTGTCGCCACGACCGACGATCTTCATCAGCGGGCTGACCTCGTGGCTCACCGAGATCTGGGTGAAGCCGATCTCGGCGGCGATCCGCGCCAGCGCCTGCTCATGGTCGGGGAAGCGGTAGGCGTGCATCAGCACGATCGCGATCGCGCGCAGGCCGGCATCATAGGCAGCCTGCAGCCCCGCCCGCGCATGGCCTTCGTCGAGTTCCTGCTCGACCGTGCCGTCTGTACGCAGCCGCTCCTCGATCTCCACGACGCGGCAGTAGAGCTGCTCCGGCAGCACGATGTGCCGCGCGAAGATGTCGGGCCGGGCCTGGTAGCCGATCCGGAGCACGTCGCCCAGACCCCGGGTCACCGCCAGGACGACCGGAACGCCCTTGCGCTCGAGCAGCGCGTTGGTGGCCACCGTGGTGCCCATCTTGATCGCGTCGATCTGCTCGGACGGCAGCGGCTGGTCGCCCGCCACCTCCAAGAGGTCCCGGATCCCCTGGAGGGCCGCGTCCTTGTAGCGCTCGGGATTCTCGCTCAGCACCTTGTGGATATGCAGGCGCCCCGCCGGGTCGCGCCCGACCACGTCCGTGAACGTGCCGCCCCGATCGATCCAGAACTGCCAGCGACGCTCACCCAATGCCTGTCTCCGGTCCCATGCGGTGCTGATACCCCGGGCTGGATAGACGAACGGGGACACGTTGCCTATCTGGACACCGAACTTGGGCGACGATCACACGGGATGCGATGGCTATCTGGGGCAAGGTGATCGGCGTCGTCATTGGCTTCCTGGTCGGGCAATGGATCGGGGCGCTCCTGGGCGGCATCGCCGGCCACGCGCTCGACCAGTGGCTGGCCGAGATCAAGGAGCGCCGGCGGCAGCGGGCCATGGCCGGCGACGCCGAGTTCATCGATCTCGACCTGATCCTGGAGACCAGGCGGGTCGCCTTCGCCACCGCCATCGTCACCCTGGCCGCCAAGCTCGCCAAGGTGGACGGGCAGGTAAACCGGAACGAGATCATCGCGTTCCGGCGGATCTTCGACATCTCCGATGCCGATGTGGGCGACGTGGCCGCCGTCTACAACGAGGCCAAGCAGAGCCCGGACGGGTTCGAGCCGTTCGCGCGCCAGGTGGCCGCCGTGTTCGGCACCGAGCGGGCGGTGCTGGAGGAACTCCTGTGCGGGCTGTTCGAGGTGGCGGTCGCCGACGGCGCCATCGATGAGAACGAGCTCAGGTTCCTGCGTGAGGTTGCCTCGATCTTCGGCTTCGGCCCGTTCCAGTTCGAGGCGATCCGGGCACGCTACATGTTCTCCTGGGACGCCCATCGCCGGGCTCCCCCACCGGGCGCCACCATCGACCACTACACGGTGCTGGGGCTGGAACGGGCGGCGACCGACGAGGAGGTGAAGCGCACCTGGCGGGCGCTGGTGCGCGAGCACCATCCCGACCGCCTGGTCGCGCAGGGCCTGCCGCAGGAGTTCGTCGAGAAGGCCAACCAGCGTCTAGCCGCCATCAACGCAGCGTACGATCGGATTGCCAGCGAGCGCGGGATGCGTTGAGTGGGCGGTGGTCGAGGTGCTACTGGAATTGGGTGCGATGGCCATTCTCGCAGGATCACGGACAGAGATGTCGGCGGAATTTCCTCCTCTCGCCTCGCCCGTCCAGCCGGCAGCTTCCGGCATGCTGGCGGTTCTTCCCAATGGCGAGGCCGTCCGGGCGCTCCTGGTCCGCTCGGTGACCATCGAGGAGATCTGCGGGCTGATCGGTCAGGAGGAGACGCGCTTTCGGGTGGTGGTCGACCTGGACGACGGAACACGGCGGGTGGTGGCCTCGGACCTGTGCGCCTCCGACGCCACCGACCTGGCCCGCCGCACCGGGCGCCAGATCAACGACATCCTGCGGACGTCATGAAGGTCGACCGCTGGCTCGGCCTGCTCAGGCCAGGCCGGACCGAGGACGTTCCCGCCGCGGCACCGGCCGCGCCCGCACCGGCCAAGCTTCCGCCGGCCCCGGACAGCGCGGTGCCGCCGAAGCTTCCTGCGGGCAAGCAGGCCGGAACAAGCACGGTGCTGGTGACCGTGCTGGGCCTGGAGGG
Organism: Geminicoccus roseus DSM 18922; assembly: GCF_000427665.1. Taxonomy (NCBI): domain Bacteria; kingdom Pseudomonadati; phylum Pseudomonadota; class Alphaproteobacteria; order Geminicoccales; family Geminicoccaceae; genus Geminicoccus; species Geminicoccus roseus. Next base: position 3,454,102 of record NZ_KE386572.1, on the reverse strand, counting down.
CGAGGCGCTGGGCAACGTGATCGCAACAGTGACGGCGGAATGCCGGCAGACCAGGACCCGGCCGCTGTTCATCACCGACAGCCAGGACTTCGCCCAGTTCCGCCAGGCCAAGGCGCTGTTCGAGCAGGTGATCGACCCGGCGGTGTGCGCGAAACGGGATGACCGCCGCGACTGGCATGGCTATGCCCTGACGCAGTACCGGCTGATCGGCCAGAAATGGAAGCCGGTGACGACCATCGCCTTCGGCCGGGCGGCAGACCCGGCCTTCCTCGAGGCGATCCAGGCGGGCAGCCGCGAGAAGTTCTGAACTCAGGCCAGAAGCGGGGCCGCGTGCGGCGCCAGATGGGCGTGGTTACGCGGACGGGGCACCACGTCCCGGGCCACCAGCTGCTCGCCGATCAGCCGCGCGATGGCGCTCCCTCCATCGGTGGCCGGCAGCTTCGCCGCATTGGCCGCCATGCGCGGGCCCACCCCCGGGTCCTGCAGCGCATCCAGCGCCCAGGAGAGCCGATCCAGCTGATGGGCCCGCACCATCACGCCCAGGCCGGAACGCTCCGCCCAGGCCGCCCTGGCCTCCTGCTCGTCCATGGAAGGGTTCTCGTTCGGCACGAAGATCGTCGGGACGCCGATCGCGAGCAGCTCATGGAAGGAGTTGTAGCCCGCGGCACTGATCGCAAAATCGAACGCCCGGAACAGCCGCGCGAGCGGATAGCCGGACAGCCTGCGGGCACCCTCCAGCGCGGTCGTGTTCCTGTTCTCGCTGATCAGCCACTCCGCCTCGACCATCACGACATGCGGCCGCCCGCCCAGCCGGGAGGCGATGGTCCGCCGGATCGGCCCGTAATCGAAATTGTTCTGCGACCCGAGCATGACCGCCACGGCCAGCACGTCCGGCGGGAGGTCGAGTTCCGCCCGGGCCGCCGCCCGGTCCAGGATCTCGTCCTGGTCCAGCAGCGTCACCGGCGGCACCCGGATCGCCCCGCCGCCCCGGGTGCGGGTGAGGCCGCGGTCGGCCTCCGCCGCGAACTCCCCGGGCTCGATGATCATGTCGAAGATGGAGCTGCGCTCCAGGGCGACCTTGCCCGCATCCGGCCGCCACAGGCCGCGCCGAAGCCAGACGAATCGCCGCTCCGGGCACAGGCCGCGCAGATCGGCCAGGGCCGCGTAAGGCATGTTGCCGTCGAACAGGATCACCCTTGGATCATAGAAGCCGACCATGGCCCGCAGGCGGGCCAGGAGCCCCCGGTTCCAGTCGTCGGCGTCGCCGCCGTAATAGCTGTGGTAGGGGACGTACTCGCCATGGAAGCCGTAGTCGCCGATCACGCCCACCGCCTGCGACATGGTGAGGAAGATCGGCTCGACCTTCGCGGGCAGCCGGCGGGCCACGGCGAGAAGCCGGGTCAGATGACCCATGCCGACCCCATTGGGCGACACCATCAGGACGGTCCGGGTGCTCCGCGGCACGGCAGGCGATCCCGGCACCGCATCCGGCGGCGAAACAGGTCGGACCGGCGCCGTCCGCCGTGCTGCCAGCCGGTCGGCGAGCCCGGCCGGATCGGCCCCTGCGCGCAGGAAGTCGATCGCGCGCCGGGTTCGAACCGCCGGCTCCGCCGGCAGTTCCCGGAACTCCCCTGGATGGAAGAATGCCGCGTCCTCGGGCCACCCCCCCACCTCACGCGGCAACGACAGGGGCAGGCCGGCGGCGGCCGCCTCGACCAGTTCCGCCGAGACCGGCTGCGGCCGCCCCGGCCAGGTCGACAGATGCCAGACGTCCAGCCGGGCCAGGAAGGCGGCAAGCGGCTCGTGGTCCTGGGGCAGCAGGCGCAGCCAGAGCGTGGGCGCGATGATCCGGCGGCGAAGAACGCTCAAGGGTGCCCCGAGCAGGTCGACCTGCAGGCCGGCACGGGCCGGATAGGCCCGGGTGAAGCCCAGCGGGTTCATGGGCCACGCAGCGTTGCCCACCCCGCCATGGCGCCCGATCAAGGTCGGGCCGGACCCGCTGCCACGCCAGGACGGCTCGCCCACGACGACCGGCGGCAACCATGACTCGCCCGGCAGCCCGAGCAGGGCGGCGGTTCCCGGATCGGCGGCGACCTCCTCGACCGTGGCGCCGCCGGCCAGTTCCCCGAAATGCCGGCGGATCCGGGCAAGGCAGGCCTGGTCCACCTCGCCATCCCGCCAAGGCACCTGCTCGAAGCGGAGGATGGCGTGGCCGGCTCGGAGCCTGGGCGGCCGATCCAGCGGGCCGCACAAAGGCCCCACATGCCATGCCAGCAACAGCCTCGTCCCGACCTCGCGATCGCTGTCGACCAGGATCAGCTGGCCGGCCTCGATCCTGGTCAGCAGGGGACGGGCGAACAGCCGGGAGGCCAGCGGCAACGGCGAGCGTACGGGCAGCAACCCGATGCTCCAGCCCCGCCCCGCCAGCCGGTCCACCAGCATCGCCAGCGCCCGCGCCTCGGCCCCGGGCATGCGTGGATCGGCAACCAGCACAAGATCGAGGTCAGCCACGTGGTCGGATCCCGAGGGACGATAGCCGGGGACGCATTACTCGGGTTCCGGCGGGCTTGTCGAGCGCAGGCCATTCCCGATCATGAAGGCACGGCCTAATGTCGACGACGATTGCCGGACATTGCCATGACTTATGACCTGATCTTTTTCCCAGACTATACCGCCTCCAATCCCTATCAGCATCTTCTCTACGGGCGCCTGGCGGACCTGCATCCACGTCCGGGAACCATCGACGATGCGCTGCGGCTGCTCGACCACGCCTCGACCACGCAGCGGGTGATCTTCCACCTGCACTGGGAGGACGTGCTCCACCGTCATGCCGCCGACGCTGACGCCGCCCGCCAGACGGTCCGCATGTTCCTGGCCAAGCTCGGCGATTTCGTCGCGCGCGGCGGAAGCCTGGTCTGGACGGTGCACAACCGCAGCTCGCATGCCGGCACTCATCCGGATCTCGACCGGGCCCTGCGCCGGACCCTGGCCGACCTCGCCGACCGGATCCATGTCCATTCCCTGGCCGCGGCACGGGCCGTGCGCAGCGAACTGAGAGTCCCGTTCCAGAAGCTTATCGTGCTTCCTCACGGGAACTACCGGCCGCTCCACGATCCGCGCGGCATCGACCGGGCGAAGATCCGCGCGGCGAGGGGGTGGTCCGACCAGGAGATCGTCGTCCTCCTGTTCGGCCGCCTCGAAGCCTACAAGGGCGGCCACGACCTGCTGGAGGCGTTCGCGGCGGCGCCGGCGAACCTGCGACTGGCGATCGCCGGAAAGCAGATCGTCGCGCTCGACGAGCAGATCGGTCAGATGCCGCCGGACGTGCGGTCGCGGATCTGGTCGGCAGCCCGCTTCCTCCCGGAAGCCGATCTCGGGTCCCTGGTCGCCGCAGCCGACTTCATCGCCCTGCCCTACCGGGCGATCCTGACGTCGGGCAGCCTGATGCTGGCGCTGTCGCTCGGCCGACCCGTCATTGCCCCGGACCTTCCGGCAATCACCGAGATCGTCGCCGATGGGCGTGAAGCGCTGCTCTATCCCTGCGACCGACCGGGCGGCCTGCGCAAGGCCATGGAGCGGCTGGTCGCTCTCGACGAGAGCGTGCGGAACGAAATGGCCGGGCAGGCGCAGGCCACCGGCGAGCTCTACGACTGGGCCTGGATTGGCAGGCAAATGGGCGCTGCCCTGGTCGATGCCACCGGTCATGGCCGGGCCAACCGGCGCACGCCGTCCCTCAGCGTGCCCGTGGAAGCCCCTGGATGATCAGGCGCTCCAACTGTCCGGTCGGGAGGCAAGTGGTGCCCTTGTCGAAGGAGCCCGTCTCGCCGGAACGGAAGTCGATCATCGAGATCTCGCTCTCGCCGTTGGGGGCGCTGATCATGCGGGTGACCACATAGGTTACCTTGCCGGTCACCCGGGCCCGGTTGCCCTCGGCTTCCACGGTCACGCCCAGCAGGGCATCCAGCACGACGCGCCGTTCCATCTGGAGGCTCTGGTCGCCGCGCCGCACGACGATGGTGGCCTTTTCCGCCGCACCGCCCACCCGCTTGGGGGAGGCACGCTGCCCCTGCTCGAAGCTGAAGATCCAGCCGCAATCGATCCAGGGCATGGCCCGGCCCGCATAGGTGGCCGCCACCACGTCGTTCCGGTCGGTGGCGACGAGTTGCAGGCCGGCCCGCTCGAGATTCATCCTCACCCGGTCGCGCACCTTGTCGGCCGGCAGCGCCACCGTCAGGTCGATCGGCTGGGACGGGCGCCCTGCCGGCTCGACGTAGGTCAGTGCCTTACGCTCCTGCGCCACGACCGGCAGACAGACCAGTGCCGCCAGTGCCGCCAGCGACCAGAGCTTGCGTTTGCCCACCGATGCCCTCCCCCTTGCAGTTCCAGGCATCACGGCTTCAGTAAAGGTCCGCGGTAGCCAACATGCCGGCCAGTCCGGGACCTGCCGCCGGCTCGGGCGGAGCATCTCCCGACGGCAGCCGGCCAAGCCTACTCTGTTCCACCAGCCGCCGAAACGCTTCGCTGGCAAACCGGCCGACCGGATAGGCCTGCAGATAGTTCTGGTATCCCTCCAGCGTGTCCGCAGCCTTCACATCAAGCCAGAACGTGTCCTCAGGGGACAGTTCAATGCTCGCCTCCTGCGCATGCGCCTGCCCGGCACTGCCGGTGGCGATCACGCCGATCAGCAAGGCGCGGACCGCCGAATAGTAGAGCCATAGGCGCTTCACGAGCGATGCATTCCGCCGAAGTGGCTGAGCCTGGATTGGATAAGCGACAGTCTTCGCACAGCCTGTCCGAGCGTCAAGCTACAGGCTGGGCAACGAGGCGACCAGATCTATCCGAGACATACTCCAGGAGCACTCACGCCTCCAGAAGATCCGCCAGACTTCTGGCAATTACCCGGGTCGCCGCATGCAGGTCGGCCAGCACCAACTTCTCGTCCGCCCGGTGCGCGTTCGCTTCCAGCAGGTCCCGCGGCCCGGCACCGTACAGGACGCAGGGCACACCTGCCTCGGTATAGTGACGTCCGTCCGTGTAGAGCGGGATGCCCTGCGCGCCGACAGGCACGCCCAGGACGGCGCTGGCATGGGTGGTCAGCCGCTCCACCAGCCGTGCAGCACCCGGAAGCTCGGTGAGCGGCCGTGCCAGCAGGATCCGCCGGATCCGGACGCTGACCCCGGGGAACTTCTGGGCGGCACTCTCGATCAGCTTGCGCAGCTCGGCTTCCACGTCCTCCGGACGCTCCTCGGGGATCATCCGGCGATCCAGGCGCAGCTGGACCCGGTCGGGGACCACGTTGGTGTTGATCCCGCCTGAGATCAGTCCGACCACCAGCGTCGGGCTGGTGATGCCCTTCACCTTGGAGCGGCGGGTCTGCAGGTTCTTGCGCGATGCATACAGCGCGGTCAGGACCCAGTTCGCCGCCTCCATGGCATCGAAGCCGGTGTCGGGCCGGGCGGCATGGGCCGAGCGGCCGAGAAGCTCGACCTCGAGATGCAGGCAGCCATTATGGGCGGTGACCACCGAATAGGCGAACCCGGCGCCGATCGCCAGGTCCGGCCGGCTGAGGCCGGTCTCCAGCAACCGCTTAGGTCCGATGCCGCCGCCCGCTTCCTCGTCGAAGGTGAAGTGCAGCTCGACCGTTCCCGACAGACGGTCGGCAACCTGTTCCAGCGCCAGGAGCGCGAAGCTGTAGGTCGCGAAGTCGGACTTGGACACGGCGACACCGCGCCCGTACATCACCCCGTCCACGATCTCGGCGCCATAGGGATCGCGGCTCCAGCCCTCGCCAGGCGGGACGACGTCGCCATGGGTGTTCAGCGCGATGGTCGGCCCCTCCCCAAAGCGCCGCCGGACGATCAGGTTAGTGACCGAGATCATCCCGTTCGCCTGGACCGTCGAGGCCGGCACCACGTCGGCCTCGACCTGGAACCCCAGTTCCTCGAGCAGTTCGCGCACGCGTGCCGCGTGGGGAGCGCAATCCCCCTTGGGGTTGTCGGAGGGGACCTTGACCAGTTCGGCCAGGAAGCGCTCGGCATCGGCCTGACGCTCCTGCAGGAAGCCGTCGATGAGGTCGGCGATCTGGCTCATGTTCTTGCTTTCGGATCGGCTAGGTCGCGCAGGACGCGCAGGACGACCCGCGCGGCGGTACCGGCGTCGTCGATGGTGATGCTTTCCAGCGGATTGTGGCTGATGCCGCCCTTGCAGCGCACGAACAGCATGCCCGCCGGGCAGAACCCGGCCATGGCCATGGTGTCGTGGCCGGCCCCGCTGGACAGGTACTTCACCGGCAGGCCCTCGGCGCGCAGCGCCTGGGCCAGCCAGCGCTGCAGCCTGGGGGCGCAGGTCGCAGCCGGCTGGTCGTGCTCGCGGCCGATCGTGCAGCCGAGGCCGCGCGCAGCGGCGATCCGCCGGATCGCCTGGACGATCTCCTCCACGGCACTGCTGCGCAGGCCGTCATTGGGCGCCCGGATGTCCAGGGTCAGCAAGGCCCGGCCGGGGATCACGTTGACCGCACCGGGCTGCGCGTCGATCCGTCCGACCGTACCGACCAGGTCCGGGGTGGCAGCGCAGCGGCGCTCGACGAACAGGATCACCTCGGCCGCGCCCGCCAGCGCGTCGCGGCGATGGGCCATGGGCACCGTCCCGGCATGGCCGGCCATGCCGTCCAGGACCACCGCCAGCCGCGACTGGCCCTGGATGGCGGTCACGATGCCGACGGCACGGTCTTCCGCTTCCAGCACCGGACCCTGCTCGATATGCACTTCCAGGAAGGCGCGGATCGAGCCCGGGGCATAGGCCGCCTCGGCCAGCCGGGTAGGGTCGCCGCCGAATGCGACCAGGGCCTGGGCGATCGAGATCCCGTCCCGGTCGCGGATCTCCAGCACGGCCGGATCCAGGGTGCCGCAGATCGCCTTCGACCCCAGGAAGGTCGTGGAGAACCGGACGCCTTCCTCGTCGCAGAACGCCGCCACCTCGACCGGGAACGGCAGGCGCTCGCCGGCCTCGTTCAGGGCCCCGACCGCGGCCACGCCGACCAGGATGCCGAGCGGCCCGTCATAGCGGCCGGCATCCACGACCGTGTCGATATGGGAGCCCAGCATCATGACCGGCGCCGACGGATCGGCACCTTCATAGCGGCCGATCAGGTTGCCGATCGGATCGACGCGGGTCGTCATGCCCGCCTCGTGCATCCAGGTCCGAACCAGATCGATCGCCGCCCGATGCGCCGGGGTGAACGGCTGCCGGTTGAGCCGGCCGTCGTCGGCCGAGATCCGGCCGAGCTGGTCCAGCCTGGCCATCAGGACCTGTCCGAGAGCAGCGGTGCTCATGCGGGGGGGTGCCGGTCGAGCCAGTGCTCGGCGATGTCGATCCGCCGCGGGACCCAGACCCGGTCATGTCCCTGGACATAGTCGAGGAAGCGCGCCAGCGCCGCGGCCCGGCCGGGACGGCCGACCAGACGGCAATGCAGGCCCACCGACATCATCTTGGGCGAACCCCGGCGGCCTTCCTCGTAGAGCACGTCGAAGCTGTCCTTCAGGTAGGTGAAGAACTGATCGCCGGAGTTGAAGCCCTGGTTCGTCGCGAACCGCATGTCGTTGGCGTCCAGCGTGTAGGGGATCACCAGCTGGTCGTGATGGCCGACCCGCACATAGTAGGGCAGATCGTCGGCATAGGAATCCGAGAAATAGTCGAAGCCGCCCTCGGCGCAGACCAGCCCCAGCGTGTTCGGCCCGCAGCGGCCGAGATACCAGCCGCGCGGACGGCTGCCGGTCGCCGCGGCATGGACGTCGATCGCGAGGCGCAGATGCTCCCGCTCGATCTCGATCGGGATGTTCTGATAATCGATCCAGCGATAGCCGTGCGTGGCGATCTCCCACTCGGCTTCCTTCATCGCCGCCACCGCCTCCGGGTGGCGGGAGAGCGCCATGGCAACCCCATAGACGGTGACCGGCAGCTCCCGCTCGGTGAACATCCGGAACAGGCGCCAGAAGCCGGCCCGCGAGCCGTACTCGTAGATCGATTCCATGTTCATGTGCCGCGCGCCCTGGATGGGCTGGGCGCCGACGATCTCGGACAGGAAGGCCTCGGAAGCGGCGTCGCCGTGGAGGACGCAGTTCTCGCCGCCCTCCTCGTAGTTCACCACGAACTGGACGGCGACATGGGCCCCGCCCGGCCAGTCGGCGAACGGCACCGAGCGGCCATAGCCCACCATGTCGCGCGGATAGAGGTTCAAGGCCGGCTCCCCCACAAGCATCGCCGCAGCGCTGCTCTCTTAGCCAAAACCACGCGACCGTCACAGGGGGCGAGGAGCGGCGTTGCCGTCCGGCGCCGCCCGGGCCAATCTTCGGCGCCAGCGCAGCCAGGGGAGCAACAGGTGAAGCCCGGAGTGCAGACGTCGTGACCGATCTGGAGCCCAAGGCCTTTCTGCGCGCCCTGTTCGACCAGGCGGTCTGCGCAGCCGATCCCCTGTTCGCGGTGCCGCCCTTCCTGCCGGAGCCGCCCAAGGGCCGCACCGTAGTGGTGGGCCTGGGCAAGGCGGCCGCGGTGATGGCGCAGGCGGTCGAGCGCAACTGGCCGGGCCCGATCGAGGGCGTGGTGGTGACCAGGGACGGCCACGAGGCGCCGACCGAGCGCATCGAGGTCCTCTCCTCCTCCCATCCGGTGCCGGACGAGCGCTCGGAGGCGGGTGCGCGGCGGCTGATGCAGGCGGTGGCGGGCCTCGGGCCCGACGACCTGGTGATCTGCCTGGTGTCGGGCGGTGGCTCCGCCTTATGCGCCCTGCCAGCACCGGGGCTGACGCTGGCCGACAAGATCGCGGTGAACAAGGCGCTGCTGCGCTCGGGCGCCTCGATCGACGAGATGAACTGCGTGCGCAAGCATCTGTCCGGGTTCAAGGGCGGCCGGCTGGCCCAGGCCGCGGCTCCGGCCAAGGTCGTCTCGCTGATGATCTCGGACGTGCCCGGCGACGATCCGGCGGTGATCGCTTCCGGGCCGACCGTGCCCGACCCCACCAGCTATGCCGACGCGCTGGCTTTGGTCCGGCGCTACCGGCTGGAACTGCCCGACGCGGTGCGGCGTCATCTGGAAGCCGGCCGGGACGAGACGCCCAAGCCCGGCGATCCCCTGTTCGATCGGGTCGAGAACCGGCTGATCGCAGCACCGCAGCGATCGCTGGAACGCGCCGCCGCATTCGTCCGGTCGCACGGCATCCATCCCGTCCTGCTGGGCGACGCCCTGGAGGGCGAATCGCGCCAAGTGGCGACCGTGATGGCCGGGATCGCCCGTTCCGTGCGCCGGCACGGCCATCCGGCCCCGGCACCCTGCGTGCTGCTGTCGGGGGGCGAGACCACCGTCACCGTGCGCGGCGGCGGCCGTGGCGGCCGCAACGTCGAGTTCCTGCTGGGGCTGGCGGTGGCGCTGCAGGGGGAGCCCGGCATCCATGCGATCGCCGGGGACACGGACGGGATCGACGGGGCGGAGGAGGTCGCGGGCGCGATCGTGGCCCCGGATACCCTGGAGCGCGCCCAAAAGCTTGGCCTGGATCCGCGGGCGATGCTGGAGGAGAATGACGCCCATCCCTTCTTCGCCAGGCTCGGCGACCAGGTGGTGACCGGGCCCACGCTCACCAACGTCAACGACGTGCGGGCGGTGCTGATCTTGTGAGGTAGTCCATGGAGATCTCGACCTGGCTGGCGTTCGCGGCCGCCGCCACCACCCTCCTGATCATTCCAGGCCCGACGATCTCCCTGGTGATGTCCTATGCCTTAAGCCAGGGTCACCGTTCGGCCGCTGCCGTGGTGGCGGGGGTGGCGCTGGGCGACCTGACCGCGATGAGCCTGTCGCTCCTGGGCCTGGGCGCGGTGCTGGCGGCTTCCGCCACCCTGTTCACCCTGCTGAAATGGGTGGGCGCCGCCTATCTGGTCTATCTGGGCGTGAAGCTGTGGCGCGCGCCGGTGGGGGCGCCGGAACTGACTGAGCAGGTGGTGGCTGCCCGGGTCATGTTCGGCCATGCCTGGCTGGTGACGGCCCTGAACCCGAAGGGCATCGTGTTCTTCGTGGCCTTCGTGCCGCAGTTCATCGACCCGCGCGGCGCCTACCTGCCGCAGGCCCTGATCCTGATCGCGACCTTTGTCGGCCTGGCGGCCGCCAATGCCGGGGGCTACGCGCTGCTCGCCTCGTCGCTGAAGACCACGATCCGCCGGCCGGCGGTCCAGCGCTGGGTGAACCGGACCGGCGGCTCGGTGCTGATCGGGGCGGGCATCGCGGCGGCGGCGTGGAAGCGCGCCGCCTGATCCGCTTCTCCGGCTCAGCCCAGGCGGGGAGCCGGCGCCTCGACGCCCAGCCGGTCCGCCCAGGGCAGCAGGGCCGGCATGATCGACGGGTGCAGGACGGCGCCCTGCTCCAGTGCCTGGCGCTTCTTGGACATGGCCGCCTGACCGGGCAGCCGGACGCTCTCCACGCCGGGGCGCGGCGGGTTGGAGCGGCAGGCCTCGACGATATGGTCGATCTGGCGCTTGAAGCCGCCCAGGCCCGCAAACGCCTCGGGATCGACGACCTGCACCCAGGTGGACGCTCCCCAGCCCTCGCCCGGATCGGCCCGGCCGAAGGCGGACAGGCCCTGAGTCAGCGCCTCGATCATCAGGGCCAGGCCATAGCCCTTGTGGCCATGGTCGAGGCCGCCCGTGGGCAGGATCGTGCCGGGCGGGTTGGTGTTGAACACCTTCGGGTCGCCGGTGGGCTCGCCTTCCGCGGTCAGCAGCCAGGGATGATCGAAGCTGCGTCCCTCCGCAAGATAGCGGTTCGACATGCCGTTGGTGGTGATCGAGGCCGAGGTGTCGATCAGGATCGGGTCGCCCGAAGTGGGGATGCCGATGGCGTAGGGATCGGGCGTGAAGACCGCCCGGGTTCCGCCATACGGCGCCACCGACGCCACGTTCGGATCGGAGCAGGCCAGGTGGATGAACAGGCCCTGCTCGGTGGCCTTGGGCAGGAAGGTGGCGAGGCAGGCGATGTGGTGCGAGCGCCGGATCGAGACAGCGCCGATGCCGGTGTTCTTCGCCATGGCGATCGCCTCGTCCACCGCCTTGGCGGTCAGCCAGAGGCCGGGCAGGCGCTTGCCGTCCAGGGTCAGGGCCGAGGCCTTGCGGGCGATCTCCTCGGGCTCGCCTGAGACGTTCATCGAGCCCTTCTGCGCCTCCGCCAGATAAGGACCGGCCAGCCCCAGCCCATGGGTGGTGTGCCCCATCAGGTCGGCGTCCACCAGGAGGCGCGCGGTCACCTCGGCCTTTTCCCGGGAGAACCCGACCTTCTCGAACAGCTGCGTAGCAAACGCCACCAGCGCCCCGACCTCGTACCGATCCGCCATCACCCTCGTCCTCTCCCTCTCATGTGCGCGCGAAACCTAGGGGCTGCGCCATTCGTGATCCAGCCTGGAGGACGTGGCTCGGGTTCGTTCGTGCAATTCGCCCCTTTGGATGTACAGCCAGGGCCTCGGCCGATAGCAGGGCCAGGGGCGCCAGCACGCCGGAGGGACCCGATGCTTCTGCACACGCTCTACCTGGTCGGGATCGTCGCCGAGGCGATGACGGCCGCCCTGGCGGCGGGACGGCGCAGCATGGACTGGGTGGGCGTGGCGCTGCTGGGCTGCGTCACGGCACTGGGCGGCGGCTCCGCCCGCGACGTCCTGCTCGGCAACTACCCGCTCGCCTGGGTGAAGCATCCGGAATACCTGGCGTTCACCGCCGGTGCCGCCCTGCTGACCATCCTGATCGCCCGGGTGATGCACCACCTGCGCTGGGCGTTCCTGGTGCTGGACGCGGTGGGCCTGGTCGCCTTCACCATTATCGGCTGCGATGTCGGGCTGCGCATGGGCGTGCCGGTCCCGATCGCGATCGTGGCCGGGATGATCACCGGCTGCGTCGGCGGGGTGCTGCGGGACGTGCTGTGCAACGACGTGCCGCTGCTGTTCCGCGCCGAGCTCTACGCCAGCGTCTCGGTGCTGACCGGCGCCCTTTATCTGGGCGGCCTGCATCTCGGGCTGGCCCACGACCTGGTGATGGCGATCGCCATGACCTTCGGGATGACCCTCCGGATCCTGGCGATCTGGCGCAAATGGAACATGCCGAAATTCATCTACGAGCGGGACCTGCACTGAGCCGTCCCGCCCCGGCCCGGATCACTCCAGGCTCTTGCTGGCGACCTCGTAGCAGTCGCGGGACAGGTCCGGCCGCGCCAGGGCCCGTTCCAACTCGGCGCGCATCAGGGCGCGGCGCCGCTCGTCATAGGGCTTGAAGCGGCCGAGCGGCCGCATCAGGCGCGAGGCCACCTGCGGGTTCTTGGGATCGACCTCCAGGATCCGGTCCATCACGAAGCGGTAGCCCGCCCCGTCGGCCCGGTGGAAGCCGGCCGGGTTGTTGGCGAACACGCCGACCAGCGAATAAACCCGGTTCGGGTTGCCGAGCGTGAAGGCCGGGTGGTGCAGGAGGCGCTCCACGGTGGCGAGCACACCCTCGTCGTCGGCGGACGCCTGCAGGGCGAACCACTTGTTGACCACCAGCGGCTCGTTCTGCCAGCGGGCGTAGAACGTGCCGAGCGCGCTTGCCGCGGACGGGTCGCGGCTCTCCACCAGGGCACGCAGGGCAGCGAAGCTGTCGGTCATGTTGTCGGCGCGTTCGAACTGACGCTGGGCGCGGGCGATCGCCGCGGCGTCGGGCGCCTGGACGGACCAGAACAGCGCCTGGTTCTTGATGGCGCGGCGGCCGGCGGCCCCGTTGTCGGCGGCGAACGGGCCGATGTCGTGGAAGTGCTCGTAGGTCGCGGCCCAGTCCTCCCGAAGGGCGGTGCTCAGGCCGCGCTGCAGGGAGCGCAGGGCGCCGGTGATGCCCTCGACGTCGATCACCGGGCGCTGCTGGCCCACATAGGTGAAGGACGGCAGCTGCACCGCGCGGGCGGCGAAGGCCGGGTCGGCGGGCGCATCGGCCAGGACCTTGCGGAAGGCGGCGAGCAGCGCGTCCGACGCCTCCGCATGACCACCGGCATCGACCCCGCGCAGGATCAGGCGCATCGCCAGCTGCTGGCCGGCCTCCCAGCGGTTGAAGGCGTCCTCGTCCTGGCCGAGCAGCAGGGCCAGCTCGTCGTCGGCATAGTCCAGCTTCAGGCGGACCGGCGCTGAGAAGTTGCGCAAGAGCGAGGGGACCGGCTCGGAATTCAGCCCCTTGAACACGAAGCGCTGGCGCTCGCCGGTCAGCTCCAGGACCCGCTCGGTGCCCTGCGGCTCGTTCTCACCCTCCAGCATCAGGGGCAGCGGGCGACCGTCCCGGGACAGGAGGCCCAGGCGCAGCGGCACGTGCAGGGGCAGCTTGTCGGGCTGCCCGGCGGTGGGCGGAGTGCCTTGGGTGATCTCCAGGGCATAGCTGCCGCTGCGCGGGTCGAAACTGCGCTCCACCGACAGTTCCGGGGTGCCGGCCTGGCTGTACCAGCGGCGGAACTGGCCGAGGTCGCGGCCGGACGCGTCCTCCATGGCACGCACGAAGTCCTCGCAGGTCACCGCCTGCCCATCATGGCGCTCAAAGTACAGATCGATGCCGGCGCGATACGCCTTCGGCCCGATCAGGGTGTGGATCATCCGGATGACCTCCGCCCCCTTCTCGTAGACCGTGCGCGTGTAGAAATTATTGATCTCCACGTAGGAATCCGGGCGGATCGGATGCGACATCGGCCCGGCATCCTCGGGAAACTGTCCTTCCCGGAGCAGCTGGACGTCGCCGATCCGCTTCACCGCCGCGGAATGCATGTCGGCGGTGAACTGCTGGTCGCGGAAGACGGTCAGGCCTTCCTTCAGCGTGAGCTGGAACCAGTCGCGGCAGGTCACCCGGTTGCCGGTCCAGTTGTGGAAATATTCATGCGCCACGATCCGCTCGACCTGCATGAAGTCGGCATCGGTGGCGGTGTCGGCGCGGGCGAGCGTCGCCGAGGTGTTGAAGATGTTGAGCCCCTTGTTCTCCATCGCCCCCATGTTGAAGTGCGAGACGGCGACGATCATGAACAGGTCGAGATCGTACTCCAGCCCATACGCCTCCTCGTCCCACTTCATCGACTTCTTCAGCGATTCCATGGCGTGGCGGCACTGATCGATCACCGCGTGCTCGGAATAGATGCGCAGGTCGACCACCCGCCCGGAGCGCGTGGTGAAGCTGTCCTGCAGCAGGCCGAGATCCCCGGCGACCAGGGCGAACAGATAGGAGGGCTTGGGGAACGGATCCTCCCAGACCGCGTAGTGGCGGCCGTCCGGCAGGTCGCCCTGCTCCACCGGATTGCCGTTCGAGAGCATCACCGGACAGGACTTGCGGTCGCCGGTGATCCGCACCCGATAGGTGCTCATGACGTCCGGACGGTCCTGGGAAAAGGCGATCCGCCGGAATCCCTCCGCCTCGCACTGGGTGCAGAAGATGCCGTTGCTGAGATAGAGGCCCGAGAGCGCGGTGTTGTTCCTGGGGTCGCAGCGCTGGGTGATCTCGAGGACGCCGCCGTCGCGCATGCCCTTCACCGCGATCCCGGTGGCGGTGCGCTCGACCTGCTGGGGATCCAGCGGCACGCCGTCCAGGCTGGCCGACACGAAGGTCATCGCCTCGCCGTCGAGCAGGAGGTCGGCACCCGCGGGCGACTTCACGTTCCTTTCCAGGGTCAGGCGCGAGACGACCGTGGTCTCCAGGGGCTTCAGGTCGACGTCGAGCTCAATCTGGCGCGTCCACCAGTCCGGCTCCCGATAATCCTCGCGCCGGATGATGCTACGCGTGCTGCCGTCGGCCATGGGTCACTCTTCGCTGCTCGGAAGTCCGGAAGATGGCAACCCCGCCTCGATGCCGCAACCGGGTGCGCACGCGCGCGGATCGTGGCATGGATCGCGCCACGCGGGCCGTGCTTCGAAGAGGAGCGGAAGATCGGTCCGGTCGAGGCATGTCCGAATGGGAGAAGATGAACATGGCCACCTATGCATTTCTCGGTCTGGGCGTCATGGGTGGCCCGATGGCCGGGCACCTCGCCAAGAACGGCCATGACGTCACCGTGTGGAACCGCACCGGCGCCAAGGCGGAGGCCTGGGCCAAGGAGCATGGCGGCAAGGCAGCCGGGACCGCCCGGGAAGCGGCTGCCGGCGCCGAAGTCGTCTTCATGTGCCTGGGCAATGACGACGACGTGCGCTCGGTCGTGTATGGCGACGATGGCGCCCTGGTTGGGCTCGCCGACGGTGCGATCCTGGTGGACCACACCACCGCCTCAGCCGACCTGGCGCGCGAGCTGGATGCGGCCTGCCGCGACGCCAAGAAGAACTTCCTGGACGCGCCCGTGTCCGGCGGCCAGGCGGGTGCCGTGAACGGCGTCCTGACCATCATGGTCGGCGGCGAGGCCGAGGTCTTCGCGAAGGCGGAAGCCGGCATGAAGGCCTATGGCCGGACCGTCACCCATATGGGCCCGGCCGGCGCCGGCCAGCTCACCAAGATGGTGAACCAGATCTGCATCGCGGGCCTAGTCCAGGCCCTGGGCGAAGCGGTCAACTTCGCGCAGAAGGCGGGGCTGGACACCGACAAGGTGCTGGCGACGATCAGCAAGGGCGCCGCGCAGTCCTGGCAGATGGAGAACCGCTGGAAGACCATGACCGAGAACAAGTTCGACTTCGGCTTCGCGGTCGACTGGATGCGCAAGGACCTCGGCATCTGCCTGGAGGAGGCGAAGCGCAACGGCGCGCCCCTGCCCGTCACCGCGATGGTCGACCAGTTCTACCGCATGGTCCAGATGAAGGGCGGGCAGCGGTTCGACACCTCGTCCCTGATCGTCAATCTCCGCGATCCGGACTGAGTCGGAGCTGCAGCAGCGGGGATCGTGAAGCAGGTACCTCTGGTAGAATGTCTTCGCGATCCCTAAATTGCCTGCCACCTGACATCTGCGAGGAGTTGGGATCCACTCCTGCCGCGCGGCATTGCGACGAGCACAAGGAAACCCCCATGCCTGACCGACTTGCCAAGTACCGCATTGGCCAAGTGGTGAAGCACAAGATCTTCCCCTTCCGGGGCGTCATCTTCGACGTCGACCCAGAGTTCGCGAATACCGAGGAATGGTACCAGGCCATCCCCGAAGAACTTCGCCCGCGCAAGGACCAGCCCTTCTACCACCTCTTCGCCGAGAACTCGGACAGCTATTACATCGCCTACGTGTCGGAGCAGAATCTCCTTCCCGATGCAACGGACGAGCCGATCGAGCATCCCCAGGTGGAGCAGATGTTCGGCGAACTCCGCGACGGACTTTATCTGCACCGGGACCGGGTCACGCACTAACCTGGATCAAGACCTAGCCGCCGGGTGGATGCGCCCGCCCGGCCTTTGCCATGGGCCCGCTTGCCGGGGTTCGCAGCCTTGGGGATCCGGACTAGAATAGGGTCACGGCTGCCATGCCGTCTTACGGAGCGGGATTCATGAAGTTCTTCGTCGATACGGCCGAGATCAACGAAATCAAGGAGCTGGCCGAGACCGGCCTGCTTGACGGCGTCACCACCAATCCATCACTGGTCGCGAAATCCGGCAAGCAGTTCCTCGACCTGATCGCGGAGATCTGCGAGGTGGTCGACGGGCCGGTCAGCGCGGAAGTCACCGCCACCGACGCCGAGACGATGCTGAAGGAGGGCCTCAAGCTCTCCAAGATCGCGCCCAACGTCTGCGTCAAGCTCCCGCTGACCAAGGATGGCCTGTTCGTCTGCAAGCAGCTCACCCAGCAGGGCATTCAGACCAACGTCACCCTGTGCTTCTCGCCGGCCCAGGCTCTGCTGGCCGCCAAGGCGGGCGCCACCTTCGTCTCGCCGTTCGTCGGCCGCCTGGACGACATCGGCACCGACGGGATGCAGCTGATCGCCGACATCGTGCAGATCTACGACAACTATCCGTACTTCCAGACCGAGGTGCTGGTTGCCTCGGTGCGCGGGCCGGCGCACATCGTCACGGCGGCCAAGCTCGGCGCCCATGTGGCGACCATGCCGGCCAACGTGATCAAGAGCCTGCTGAACCACCCGCTGACCGACAAGGGCCTGGCGGCCTTCGTCGCGGACTGGAAAAAGACCGGCCAGTCGATCCTCTGAGAAGGGGTATCCCCCGATGCGGCGCGTCCTCGCCCTGGCCTCGATCCTCTGCCTGCCCCTGGCAGCAAGGGCCGGCGAGGACGCCGATGCGCTCCTGCGCGGGCTCGGGCTGAAACCGTCCGGGGAGATCGTGTCCGTCGACGCGGCACGCTCCGCCGGCGGACAGGTCTCGGTGCGGCTGGTGCCGGCGGCGGGCGCCAAGCTGGTGGCCGATCCCGGCGTCACCGTGGTGCCGGTCGACCGGCTTGGCCTGCCGCTCGGCGCGCCGGTGACCCTGCGGGACAGCGCGCAGGAATATTTTCAGGCGCCCCCGGTCCTGCTGGTGGAGCCCGGCGGCGCCCAGGCGCTCCGGGTGGAATACGCCTATTGCGTGGTCGCCAAGCAATGCCTGTTCGGCGACGTGGTGGTGGCGGTGCCGCCGGACCAGCCGAACTCCTGACAAGGCCCGCCTGCCGCCCCGGCGCCAGCCAGCCGTTCCTTCCAGAGCTGCGTCACGCCTGACGCTCCAGCACCACGCCGTAATGGTAGGGCCTGAGGTCCATTCGGGCCTGCGGCCGGAACCCGGCTGGCCCCGCCAGGGCCTCGACCGCTTCCGGCGACATCCTCATCTCCGTCCGGGGCCCGCGCGGCTGTCCCAGGACCGGGGTCGCCTCGCGCGGAAGCGGGCGCCAGTTCACGACGGCGAGCAGGCCGGCGGGCTTCACCACGCGCGCGATCGCCCGCAACAGGGCCGGCTGGTCCGGCACGCCATGGAAGGTGTTGGCGAGCAGGACGAAGTCCACCGGGTCCGGCAGCAGGCTGGCGACCTCGCCGGCGTCGGCGTTGAGCCAGCCCAGCACCGCGCGGTCCTGCGCGGCGAGTTCGGCCCTGGCCCTGGCGATCATGGCGGGATCGAGATCCAAAGCGTAGACCCGGCCGTCGAGGAGCCCGGCCAGGGCCGCGGTGAAGTAGCCATCGCCGCAGCAAAGGTCGACCGCCGTCATGCCCGGGCGGACCCCCAGGGACCGGAGCGTGCCGGCTGGATCCGGCCAAAGCGCCGCCCACCAGTCCCGGTCGGGCATCGAGGTCGCCGGGTACAGGCCGTTCATCGCCCCCTGCCCTAAGGATGCGCGGCCGTCAGCCGACCGCGCTCAGATGATGCACGACCGCGCTGCCGATCCGGCGGATCTGGCCGTACAGGCGCAGGATCGGCTCGAAGATCAGCGCGTGTTCCTGGCCATAGCTCTGGCTTTCCTCGCTGCGATAGGTCGCTTCGACGCCGAAGTCATGAGCCCGCATCTGCGGCTCGGTCATCGGGAACACCTCGCGCAGGATGTCGATCGCCGGCTCCACGTCGAGCTGGGTGAGCCTGGCGACGATGCCGGAACGGCTGGTGCTGTGCCGGTCGGAGAAGTCCGGGACGTGGATGGCCAGCACGTCCAGCTTCTGCATCAGCGCCAGGCGCAGGGCGTGCAGCAGGTGGATGTTGTCGCGCGCCTCGCGGTCCACGACGATCGGGGTGGCCCCGGCGTCGCGGGTGCGGCGGCGGTGCTCCTTCAGGGCCCGGGCCAGGTCCATGTAGTCGCGCAGGAACACCCGGTGGATGCGCACCAGCCGCTCGTGCAGGCGCATCCGCTCGAACACCCCGGCGACCTCGCGCAGTTCCTCGATCCGGGCGTCGT
The DNA here is from genome assembly GCF_000427665.1 of Geminicoccus roseus DSM 18922. Classification (NCBI taxonomy): domain Bacteria; kingdom Pseudomonadati; phylum Pseudomonadota; class Alphaproteobacteria; order Geminicoccales; family Geminicoccaceae; genus Geminicoccus; species Geminicoccus roseus. Next base: position 3,435,316 of record NZ_KE386572.1, on the reverse strand, counting down.
CGTCATGGGACTGGGCGCGGGCCAGCCATGTCCCCGGGTCGTACAGGTCGATATAGGCCTTCACGACCTCCAGGTCGGTCCATTTGAAGGCGTGCTCGACCATGCCAAGCATCCGGCGGAAGCGCGGGCTCTCGGCATAGAGGCGGTGGAAGGTCTCCGGATCCTTGTCGATCGCCCGGCCGACCCCGCCGATCGTGTTCGCCAGCATGCCCAGCTGCTGCAGGATCGCGTTGTGCGGGATCGCGCGCAGCTGCGAGGGATGGTCCAGGCTCATCCGGCCGGTGGCGCCGTCATACTGGCGCTTGGCCGGGCGCGAGCCGGTCTGCCAGAGCATGTTGGTGCCCCAGGCACCCAGCAGCGCCGCATAGTCGCGGTTCTGGATCACCTCCTCGTTGAACTGCTCGATCGAGGTGAAGAACTCGCCGACATAGACCCGCTCGGCATAGAACGGGTCCGGCGTGTCGTCGATCGGCGCCAGGCAGTGCTCCAGGACCCGGGTGACGACCGCGAAGGCGGTGGTCTCGGTCAGGAAGTACTGGTAGCCGTCGCTGCCCTGGTAGCTGGTCTCCTCGCGGACCACGAGGCCGGCATCCCGGAACCGGCGGCGGCTCTCCGCCGTGTCGTAATAGGCGAAGCGGTCGCGGAAGCTGCCCGGATGGGCGCCCCGGCCGATGCTCTCGCCATGGGTGTCGAAGATCACCAGCTCGACGCCGGTCAGTCCGTGCTTTTCCAGAAGCGGCGCCAGCGACAGGCGGATCTTCTCGATCAGGTAGCAGGCGGCGGTCTGGCCGAGGAAGCGGCCGGCATCGGAGAAACCGGTCTGCACGCACAGGCGGCCACGCTTCTTGATGTAGTCGCGGTAGACCGGCACCTCGAGCGCGCCCGCCACGATCTCGACGCCGCGGACCAGGGCGGTGCGGGTCTCGAACAGCGGCGAGATGTCGATGCGGTCCTCGACCCCGAACAGCTTGGCGAAGTAGAGCGCGGCCAGGAGGGTGAAGGAGGTCTCGCACTCGGCAATCAGGAAGCGGATCGGCTCGTCGCGGTCGACCAGCTCCAGCATCTGCTCGACCAGCATGAAGATGCGCTTGGCCGTCGCCTTCTCGCCGTTGATCGTTCCGAGATGGACCGAGACCGGCTTCACCTCCTCGATCAGCTTGGCGGCCGCCTCGACATAGGACTGGCGGTAGGATGGATCGTCCGGGGCGTGCTCCATCCCGATCGTCTTGCGGATCGCGTTGTGGAGCTGGATCGCGTTGATCCGCATGTGGGTGCGGGCGAGGCCCAGCCCGTGCGCCGCCATGTCGGCATGGAGCAGCCAGAGGCGTCGGGCGAGCTCGCCGTCCTCGACCCGGTCCAGGACCCGCTGGACCAGCGACGCCAGCTCCTTGCCGCCGGTGATCCGCCCAGCCCCCTTGCCCAGTGAGCGGCGGCTGACCCGCGCCAGCCGCTCCCACCACTCGTCCTGGTCGGGCCTGGCCGCCTGCAGGAGGTCGATCAGCGAGCGCGATGCCTCGGCGCTCAGCACGATGCGCGCCTCGACCAGCTCCAGGGAGGCCGCCAGGGTGTCGTCGCCGTCGACCGACTGGGCGATCGTGCGGATCTCCTCGTGCCAGGCGGCGAGCTGCTTTTCCTGGATCATCAGCCGGTGGGCGAGCGTGGCGGTCCAGGGAATGTCGGAGCGGCCGTCCATGTCGTAGCCGACCCAGCTCGCCACCGAGGCCAGCTTCGGCGTGATGCCGCGCCACTGGTCCGGATAGAGCTCCTCCGCCACCTTCAGGACGATCGCGTAGACCCGCATCAGGGCGGCGCGGACCTGGGCGATCGCCGCCACCGACTGGCGGAACTCCTCAGCCAGGTCCAGCTGGGGCTCCGGCGCATGCGGCAGCCGCTCGACCTCGGCCATGATCGCGCGGCGCTCCGCCTCGTCCCGGGTCAGGGCCAGGCCGACGATCGCCTGCTGGAGCTTGTTGGACAGGCTGAAGGTCGGATGGGCGGTGAACACGAAGCCATAGAGCACCCTGCCCACCTTGGTGCCGAATTCGGCGGCGGGCAGCACGCCAGCGGGACCTTCCGCCATGTCGCGGATCAGCCGCTCGACCGTGGCGCTGTTGGCCTCCAGCCCGACCTCGCCCAGATAGGCGGACAGGCGCTCGGCGCGGCCGACGAACGCCTCGCTCGACAGCCGGCCGATCATTGCGTCCAGGGTCGGCATGTCGATCTCGCCGCGGTCCATGGCCCGCTTGAGGTCGAGCGCCATCAGCCGGATCGGGCTGGTGAAGGGATCGGTGTCGACCCGGGTACGGTGGCCGGCCAGGCTGTCATGGGCAGTGCGCAACGCGGCGGCAGGCTTGTCCAGCGCGTCCGGCTCCTGTTCCAGAGCCGCACTGAGTTTCCTGTCGCCGTCGATGTCGAGCATGCTCACCCGTTCCCCGCTGCGTGAATGGAACATAGTGTGACGCGGAATTTGTGCGATGCAACACGTTCCGTGCATCGATGCGCGGCGCGATTTCCTGGCCGCTTGCCACCCCCTCGTCGATGGCCTACCCAAACCCCGGAGCCAAAACCGATTTCTTCGTTGGAGCACGGCATGCGTCGCAGAGGGTTCTTGGCATCGGTCCTGGCCCTGGCTGCGCTGGCCGCATGGTCGCCGGCACATGCCGCCGAAGATGATGCCGAGGTGCTGCTGGAGCAGGCACGGGTCACCCTGCTGGAGCTGCAGGCCGACGAGCAGATCATGCCCACGGTCAGCCTCTACGTGCAGAACGCCTATGGCGTGCTGATCGTGCCGTCCCAGTTCAAGCTCGGCTTCATCGTGGGCGGATCGTACGGGCGCGGCGTGCTGCTGACCCGCGACGTCGCCACGGGCGCCTGGTCGGAGCCGGCGGTCTACGACCTCTATGGCGGCAGCGTCGGACTGCAGATCGGCGGCCAGTCCTCCAGCGCGATCTACACGATCATGAACAAGGAAGCCCTCGACAAGCTGCTGGCATCCACCTCGTTCAAGATGGGCGCGGATGCCAGCGCGGCGATCGGCACCGCCGGGGCCGGGGTCGGCGCCGGCACCACGCCGAACTTCGGCGAGGACATCTACCTGTTCGCCAAGACCAAGGGACTGTTCGGCGGCCTGGCGGTCGACGGGACGGTGATCACGCCGATGCCGTCCTGGAACAAGGCGCTGTACGGCCGGGACGTCACGGTCCAGGAGATCATGCAGGGCTCGGTCGTCAACATGACCAGCGATCCGCTCAAGCAGGCGCTGAACCAGTTCTGAACCGATACCGGTCGCTCAGCGCCTCCAGGCCAGGCTGAACAGCGACCGCTTCTTGGGCGCGCCCGGGCGCATGTCGTCGGCGGTCAGCATCTCAGCCAAGCGCGTCCTGGTGGCGTCCGCCTCGCCGAACACCCGGTCCCACATTTCCAGCACCATCTGGACCGTGTCGTCCTCGCTCCACCCCTGCCGCTGCCGGCGCATGCGGTGGGTGACCACCGCGCCGGCGAGGTTGTCGCGGAACTGCCGGGCGATCGAGGGCGGCGCGCCGACCCGGTCGAGCAGCAGCGCCAGACGACGCAGCACCCGGCCGGTCCCATAGGCGCCCTCGGCGTCAGTGAGCCCGGGCAGGCGCCGGGTCTCCGCCATCAGGGCCTCGCTCGGCCCGCTCGCAAAGGGCGCATGGTCCTCCGCCAGCCCGTACGCCGCCAGGCCGACCGGGGCACCCCGCACGCCGGCACGAAACGCCGCCTGCACCGCGTCGTCCGTCGCCTGGCCCGGTCGATCCGTCGTTTCCATCATGCGCGGCACCGATAGAGGGGCGGCCGGCGGCGTCAACCCTCAGTTAAGAGCAAGAGCGCCTGGCCAGAGCGCCCGTGCACCGGCGCGGGCCGGCCATCGCCAGTCCGCGCCAGCGGGATCACCGCTTCTTCACGCCTTCAGGCGGGCGCCTTCCGGATCGAACAGCGGCTCACTCGCCACCACGGCGGCGAAGCGGCGGCCGAGATAGTCGATCTGCAGTGACGTGCCAGGCTCCGTCTTGCCGCTCGGCAAGTACCCGTAGGCGATCCACTTGCCGACCGAGTAGCCGTAATTGCCGGAGGTGACGTAGCCGACCACCTGGCCATCGGCGTAGATCGGCTCCTTGCCCAGCAGGGTCGCCTCCGGGTCGTCGATGGTCATGCAGCACAGCTTGCGCGCCATCGGCTGCATTTTCAGGTCGAGCAGCTTCGCCCGGCCGATGAAGTCGCCCTTCTTGAAGCGGACCGCCCAGGCAAGCCCCGCCTCCAGCGGGTTGGTTTCCTGCTCGATATCCGCGCCCCAGAGGCGGTAGCCCTTCTCGATGCGCAGGGAGTCCATGGCGCCCGCCCCGGCCGGGATCAGGCCATGCGGCTCGCCGGCCTTCATCAGCAGCTCCCAGAGCTGCCCGCCGAACTCGGTGCGGGTGTAGATCTCGAAGCCGAGCTCGCCGACATAGGACAGGCGCAGGGCCATGGCCGGGACATAGCCGACCAGCACGTCCTTCCAGCCGTAATAGGGCAGGCCGGCATGGGACACGTCGTCGTCGGTGAGCGACTGCAGGATCTCGCGCGCCTTGGGCCCCCAAAGCCCCACCGCGCAGTATTGCGAGGTGACATCCTCGATCGTCACCGAGCCATCAACCGGCGCGTTCGCCCGGATCCAGCCCAGGTCGTGCATGCCGACCCCGCCGCCGGTCAGCACCAAGAACTCCTCCGGCGCCATGCGGGCGATGGTCAGGTCGCACATGATGCCGCCATGGCCGTTCAGCATGGCGGTGTAGACGATCTTGCCGACCGGCTTGTCGACGTCGTTGGCGGCCAGGCGCTGCAGGAAGGCGCGCGCACCGCTGCCGGTCACCCTGATCTTGGTGAAGGCGGTCAGGTCGAACAGGCCAGCGGCCTTGCGCACCTGCTCGTGCTCAGCCCCCTGGATCGGCGACCAGTAGCGGCTGCCCCACTCGTCGCGGCTGGGCGCGTTGCGGCCGGCCAGCAGCCTCACATTGCTCTCGTACCATTGCGGGCGCTCGAAGCCCGCCGCGTCGAAGAACACGGCCTCCGCGTCCTTCTGCTGGCCGAAGAAGGGCGAGCGGCGCAGGCCGCGGGGCTCCTCCATCTGCTGCATCGGGTGCACGACGTCGTAGACTTCCTTGTACTGCTGCCAGCCGCGCCGGCGCACGAACTTCGGCGTCTGCTGGTGGCGGGCGAACCGGTTGATGTCGCCCTCGTGGACGTCCCATTCCGGCTCGCCGGCGGCGATCCACTCGGCCATCACCTTGCCGACGCCGCCGCCATGGGTGATCCAGACCGCCTCGGCCACCCAGAAGCCCTTCACCGCCAGGCTCTCGCCCAGGACCGGGCCGCCATCGGGGGTGAAGCTGAACATGCCGTTGAAGGCATCGCGCACGCCGGCCTTCATCACCGCCGGAAGCAGGTCGCGGGTTGCCTGCTCGGCCTCGGCGAAGTCCTCGGGCGTGAACGGGTTCATCGACGGCATGACCTGGGTCTCGCCGAACTTGCGGATGTCGTCCGCCTCGACCAGGCGCGGGGTGTGACGGTAGTTGCCGATGCCGTAATGGTTCTGGTGCTGCCGGTAGTACATCGACTTGTCCTGGTGGCGCAGCAGGACGTGGGTCGCCTCCTCGGTCGCGTCCGCCAGTTCCGGCAGGTCGTGGGTCCAGGCGTACTGGTGCTCGCAGGGCATCAGCGGGATCGGCACGCCGGCCATCCGCCCCAGGCGCGGCCCCCAGATCCCGGCGCAGACCAGCACCTGCTCGCAGGTGATCCGGCCCTTACTGGTCTCCAGGCCGATCACGCGGCCGTTCTCGGTCAGGACGTCCAGCACCTCGACCCGCGGCTCGAACGCGATGCCGCGGCTCTTGGCATAGCGCATCATCGCCTCGGTCGCCCGGACCGGCTTGGCGATGCCGTCGGTGGGCGTCCAAAAGCCCAGGCGGACCTGGCTCGTGTCCATGAGCGGCGACAGCTCGCGGCACTTTTCCGGGCTGACGATCTCGGCGGGGATCCCCCAGGAGCGGGCGATGCCGTGGCGCCACTTGATGTAGGTGTCGCGCTCGGCGCTGGTGGAGACTTCCAGGCCGCCGACCTTCAGGAAGCAGGGCTGCCCGTCCAGCTCGAGACTGTTGAGGAGCTTGACCGTGTACTTGGCGAGCGTCGACATCATCCGCGAGGGATTGGTCTGGAACACCCCGCCCGGCGCATGGCTGGTCGAACCGCCGGTATGCGGCAGGTCGCCCTGATCGACGACCAAGACATCGGTGTAGCCCATCTCCGCCAGATGGTAGGCGGTGGCGGAGCCGACGATGCCGGCGCCGACGATGACGAGCCTCGCCTGGGTCTTCATCCGTTCTTCGCTCCCTCTACCCCGACCGGTCAGGCCACGATCTCGTAGCCGAACTCGCGCGCGGCGGTTTCCAGATACTTCCACACATAGTCGGCGAACGAACGGTTCGTATAAAGGTCCACGAACGGACGGTCCGCGTTGCCGGCGACATAGTGCAGGATGACGTTGGCCTTGCCGAGATGGCTCTGCAGGACCATGCCGGGCTTGAACACCCTGGGGTGCAGGTCCAGCGGGCAGCCGGCGGCGAGCACCTGGCGGAGCGGCTGGCCCTCCAGGCAGATCGTGGTCATCCGCTCGGTGATGTCGATCACCGCGTGATGCAGGCCCTGGCAGGCCTCGCGCAGCGCCTGGGCGATCTGGGCCTCGCGGCCGGGCTCGTAGACGATGATCCAGTCGTCCGGGCCGATCCAGAAGGCATGGGCCCCGGAGCCGGAGCCGGTCTGGCCCACGCCCTGCGGCAGGGCGAAGCCCAGCACCGGTTCCACGGCGCGCGCCACGTCGGAACCGCCGCGCAGGCCGACCTTGGCCTTGAACGGCCGCTCCAGCATCCGCAGCTGCGCCCCCTTGGTGGAAGGGCGGGCCTTGAGGTTCAGATGCGTGGTGCCCGCGATCCGCTCAACCATTGAGCCGGGTCCCTTCCGGATCGATGAACAAAGGCGCGGTCACCTCGACCTCGACGGTGCCCTGCCCGTGGCTGGCCCACAGGCGCTGGCCATGGCGCGCCTGGCCTCCGGCCAGGAGGGCCAGGGCGAAGCTCCGGCCGAGATTGGCCGAATGGTAGCTGGACGTCACATGGCCGATCATTTTGGCCGGGATCTCGACCTTGGCAGTTTCCAGGAGCTGGGCGCCCTCGTCGAGCACGATCTTCGGGTCCACCGGCAGGAGGCCCACCAGCTGCTTGCGGTCCGGGCGGAGCATGTCGGGGCGCGACAGCGAGCGCTTGCCCAGGAAGTCCTTCTGCTTGCTGACCGCCCAGCCCATGCCGAGATCGGCCGGGGTGACCGTGCCATCGGTTTCCTGGCCGACGATGATGTAGCCCTTCTCCGCGCGCAGCACGTGCATGGCCTCGGTGCCGTAGGGGGTGATGCCGTGCGGCTGCCCAGCCCGGAACAGGGCGTCCATGACGATCTCGCCATAGGAGGCCGGCACGTTCACCTCGTAGCCGAGTTCGCCGGTGAAGCTGATCCGGAAGATCCGGCCGGGCACCCCGGCGATCTCGGCCTCGATCACCGACAGATGCGGGAAGGCGTCCCGAGAGACGTCGCCGCGGGTGACCACCGACTGCAGGACCTCGCGCGCCTTCGGCCCCTGCAGCGCGATCACTGCCCACTGCTCCGTCACCGAGGTCAGGTAGACCTTGAGTTCCGGCCACTCGGTCTGCAGCCAGCTCTCCATCCAGGCCAGCACGGTGGGCGCGCCGCCGGTGGTGGTGGTCATGTGGTAGTGGTGCTCGCCGATCCGGCTGGTCACGCCGTCATCGAACACCATGCCGTCCTCGCGCAGCATCAGCCCGTAGCGGCACTTGCCGAGGCCGAGCTTCGACCAGGCGTTGGTGTAGATGCGGTTGAGGAACTCCGCGGCGTCCGCGCCCTGGATGTCGATCTTGCCGAGCGTGGTCGCGTCGAAGATGCCGACGCCATCCCGCACCGCCTTGCACTCGCGGTCGACCGCGGCGTGCATGTCCTCGCCGTTCTTCGGGAAGTACCAGGCCCGCTTCCACAGGCCCACGTCCTCGAACACCGCGCCCTTGCGCTCGGCCCAGCCATGCATGGGCGTGCGGCGGATCGGGTCGAACAGGTCGCCCTTGTTGATGCCGGCGAAAGCCCCGAACGTCGTGGGGGTGTAGGGCGGGCGGAAGGTCGTGGTGCCGACGGAGGGGATCGGCACCGCCAGATTCTCGGCGACGATCGCCAGGCCGGTGACGTTGCTGGTCTTGCCCTGGTCGGTGGCCATGCCGTTGGTGGTGTAGCGCTTGACGTGCTCGATCGAGCGGAAGCCCTCGCGGTTGGCGAGCTTCAGGTCCTTGGCGGTCACGTCGTTCTGAAAGTCGACCCAGGCGCGCGCGCCCGGACGGTCGCCCTGCAGCAGCCAGACCGGCTGGTGCGGGCCGGCAACCGGTTCGGCGACGGCCGGCGGCGGCGTGTCGAAGGCCTCGAAGCCGGCCGCCCGGGCCGCCTCGGTGCCGGCAACCAGCCCCTCGGCCAGCGCGGCTCCCAGGCCGAACGAGCCGCCACAGGCGCCGGCCGACCGCTCGGGCTGATGGCCCCGGCCCGGCACGAACGAGGCCAGCCCGTCGTCGTAGCGGACCTTGCCGCGGCTCTGGCTGAACAGGTGCACGGTGGGGTTCCAGCCGCCGCACATCAGAAGCGCATCGCAGTTCAGCGGCTGGACCTGGCCCAGGATCGGCCGGCCCGCCTCGTCCAGGGCCTGGACATGGACCTGCGAGACCCGGAAGCGGCCATGGCTGCCGACGGGGCCCCGACCGCGCAGGATGGTGATCCCCGCGGTCTGCGCCTGGACGACCCGCTCGCCGATAGGCGTCTGGCGCTGGTCGACCACCGTGACCTTGGCGCCGGCCGCGTGCAGGTCGAGCGCCGCGTCGTAGGCGCTGTCGTCGCTGGTGCAGACCACCACCTCGCGGCCGACCAGGACGCCGTAGCGGTTCAGGTAGGTGCGCGCCGCCGAGGCCAGCATGATGCCGGGCCGGTCGTTGTCCGGGAACACCAGGGGCCGCTCGATGGCGCCAGCCGCGATCACCACCTGCTTCGCGCGCACCCGCCACAGGCGCTGGCGCGGCAGCTCCGCCGGCGCATCCTTCAGATGGTCGGTGACCTTCTCCAGGAGGCCCAGATAATTGTGGTCGTAGTAGCCAAAGCAGGTCGTGCGGGTGAGCACGGTCAGCTCGGGATGCTGGGACAGCTCGGCCCGCGCGCGCGCCAGCCATTCCTGCGGCGCGACCTCGTCGACGGTGACGCCCCGGCCGCTCTCCGACAGGAGCGAGCCGCCCAGCTCGGGCTGCTCGTCGCACAGGATGACCCTGGCACCGGTGCGCGCGGCGGCCAGCGCCGCGGCGATCCCGGCGGGGCCGCCGCCCACCACCAGCACGTCGGTCCAGACATGGCGGTGCAGGTAATGGTCCGGGTCGGGCTCGGTCGGCGCCTTGCCCAGGCCGGCGGCCTCGCGGATGCGCGGCTCGTAGACCTTGGTCCAGAACGAGGCGGGCCACTTGAAGGTCTTGTAGTAGAAGCCGGCCGGCAGGAACGCGGCGAGCCGGTCGTTGACCGCGGTGCGGTCGTAGCGCAGCGAGCCCTTGCGGTTCTGGCTCAGGGCGACCAGGCCGTCGAACAGCTCGACCTGGGTGGCCTTGAAGTTCGGGTCGGAGCGGCCGTTGCCCATCTCGATCTGGACCAGCGCGTTCGGCTCCTCCGCGCCGGCGGACAGGAAGCCGCGCGGGCGGTGGTACTTGAACGAGCGGCCGACCAGGTGGACGTCGTTGGCGAGCAGCGCCGAGGCCAGGGTGTCGCCCGGATGGCCGGCGTAGCTCTTGCCGTCGAAGGTGAAGCGGATCGTCCGGCTGCGATCGATCCGGCCGCCCTGCGCGATGCGGGCCTTCTGGCTCATCGGCCGTTCTCCGGCACCGGCTCGCCCACCTTGTGGAAGCCCTCAAAGTCGTCGCTCACCGTGTCGCGCACGGCGGTGAACCAGCGGCCGCAGCCCTGGACATGGCACCAGCGCTCGTGGAAGCGGCCCTTCGGGTTCGTTCGTGTAAACACGTAGTTCGCCCACTCGCCGTCGGACATCTCCGCGCTGCGGGTCGGCCGCACGATGCCGGCTTCGCCGCCGTTGCGGAACTCGGTCTCCGCACGGGGCCCGCAATAGGGACAGGAAATCAGGAGCATGGGCGGGAGCCTGTGAAAGGACGGGAAGGCCGGAACGAGGAAGCCCGGAGGCGATGCGCCATCAATGCGCCACCGCCGCCGCCGCCGCCTCGTCGATCAGGCGGCCGTTGACGAACCGCTCCAGCCCGAACGGCGCGTTGATCGGGTGCGGCTCGCCGGTCGCCAGCGTGTGGGCGAAGACGTGGCCCGAGCCGGGCGTGGCCTTGAAGCCGCCAGTACCCCAGCCGCAATTGATGAAGAAGTTCTCTACCGGCGTCTTGCCGATGATCGGCGAGCGGTCGGGGGTGACGTCGACGATGCCGCCCCAGGAGCGCAGCATCCGCATCCGCGAGAACATCGGGAACAGCTCCAGGATCGCTTCCAGGGTGTGCTCGATGATCTGCATCCCGCCGCGCTGGGAATAGGAGATGAACTGGTCGGTGCCCGCACCGATCACCAGCTCGCCCTTGTCCGACTGGCTGATATAGGCGTGGATCGTGTTGCTCATCACCACGCAGGGAAAGGCCGGCTTGACCGGCTCGGACACCAGCGCCTGGAGCGGAAAGCTTTCCAGCGGCAGCTGGATCCCGGCCATGGACGCCACCACCGAGGAGTGGCCGGCGGCGACGCAGCCGATCCTGCCGGCCTTGATGAAGCCGCGGCTGGTCTCGACGCCGACCGCCCTGCCCTGCTCGACCCGGATCCCGGTCACCTCGCAGTTCTGGATGATGTCGACGCCCATGGAATCGGCGCCGCGGGCATAGCCCCAGGCCACCGCGTCATGCCGGGCGGTGCCGCCGCGACGCTGCAGCGCTGCGCCCATGACCGGGTAGCGGATGTCCTTGGAGATGTTGAGCGGCGGGCAGAATTCCTTGGCCTGCTCAGGCGTCAGCAGCTCGTTGTCGACCCCGTTCAGCCGGTTAGCGTGGATCGTGCGGCGGGTGACCTGCATGTCGTGGATGTTGTGCGCCAGCATCATCACGCCGCGCTGGCTGAACATCACGTTGTAGTTCAGCTCGGTGGACAGCCCTTCCCACAGCTTCATGGCGTGGTCGTAGAGGGCGGCGCTCTCGTCGTAGAGATAGTTGGAGCGGCAGATCGTGGTGTTGCGGCCGGTGTTGCCGCCGCCCAGCCAGCCCCGCTCGATCACCGCGACGTTGGTGATCTTGTGGACCTTGGCGAGATAGTAGGCGGTGGCGAGGCCATGGCCGCCGCCGCCGATGATCACGACGTCGTAGGCCGGCTTCGGCTCGGGGCTGCGCCAGTATTCCGGCCACTTGGAATGGCCGGTCATGGCGTTCTTCGCGAGCGAGAAGATCGAGAAGCGGGTCATGCTCTGGTCGTGCTGGTGGCCCGGCCAAGAAGCTGGCCGATCGGGGGTGAGGAGTAGCGTTGCCCGCCCTGGTCCGTCTAGCGGCGCAACTGCCCCCCACTTGTCCCGCAGCGACGTCCCCGCACCTGCGACGCGACGTCGCATCGGCGCCTCCGGCAAGTTTCCGCGACGTTTCCATCTCGCGATTCACTTGTGTCGCAATCACGAAACTGCCAGCGTCATGTCATGTAGGGACCGTCTGTCGGACGAAGAGCCAGCATGACCGAGCAGAACCAGCCGCAGCCGGAAATCGTGGCCTTCCTGCTGGTGCCAAGCTTCACGATGATCGCCTTCTCGGCGGCCCTGGAGCCCCTGCGCATCGCCAACAGGATGGCCGGCAAGGAGCTCTACCGCTGGGTGATCCTGAGCAAGGACGGCGAGCCGGTGACCTCCTCGCTCGGCATCGACGTGTCCGCCGGCCTGCCGATGGGAAGGTTCGAGATCTCGACCAGCCGCCCGCCGACGATCGTGGTGTGCGGCGGCCTGCATTCGGAGCGCTACCTGGACAAGGAGGTGCTGGCCTGGCTGCGCTGGGCCGACCGGCGCGGCGCCCAGATCGGCTCGATCTGCGCCGGCGCCCACATCCTGGGGCGGGCCGGCCTGCTGGACGGCTACCGCTGCACGATCCACTGGGAAAATATCCCGGGCTTCGTCGAAGCTTTTCCGGACGTGAACGTCACCGCCGACCTGTTCGAGATCGACCGCAACCGGTTCACCTGCGCCGGCGGCACCGCCGCGCTGGACCTGATGCTGCAGAAGATCAGCAGCGCCCATGGCGACGAGTTGGCGGCCAGGGTGTCCGAGCAGTGCATCCTGGACCGGGTGCGCAGCGCCGAGGACCGCCAGCGCATGCCGATCCGGGTGCGGCTGGGCGTCCACCATCCCAAGCTGATCCTGGCGATCGAGCTGATGGAGGCCAATGTCGAGGAGCCGCTCGGCCAGGACCAGCTCGCCAAATATGTCGGCATGTCGCGCCGGCAGCTGGAGCGGCTGTTCAAGAAGCATCTGGGGCGGACGCCAGCGCAATATTATCTGGAGCTGCGCCTGGAGCGGGCCCGCCACCTGCTCTACCAGACCGACCTGCCGATCATGAACGTCGCCTGCGCGTGCGGGTTCGTGTCGGCCTCGCATTTCTCGACCTGCTACCGGCAGATGTACGGCAAGACCCCCAGGCAGGAGCGGTTGGCGGCGGCCTGACCGGGGCCGGACCTGCCGCTCAGGCCTTCGGCCCCTTGCCGCCGCCGCCCAGGGCCGGCTCCGCCGCCGGGTCGAGCGGCCAGCGGGCGCGGGCCGGGGTGTCCAGGGGATCGGCCTGGCCCAGGACCAGGCGTTCCATCCCGGCCCAGGCGATCATGGTGCCGTTGTCGGTGCAGAGCCTGGGCGGCGGCACGACCAGCCGGACGCCGCGCTTTGCGGTGAGCTGGCGCAGGGCCTCGCGCAGCGCCGCGTTGGCGGCAACGCCGCCGGCGACCACCAGGGACGCCGGCACGCCCGGATGACGTTCCTGGAACAGGCGCAGGCCGCGCACGGTCCGGTCGGCGACGCTGGCGGCCACCGCGGCCTGGAAGCTCGCGCAGATGTCCGGCACCGCCGCCCGCGCCTCCTCCGGGGTCATCGAGAGGATGGCCTGGCGCACGGCGGTCTTCAGGCCGCTGAAGGAAAAGGAGCAGCCCGGACGGCCGAGCATCGGCCGCGGGAAGTCGAAGCGCGCCGGATCGCCCGATGCCGCGGCGCGCTCGACCGCGGGGCCGCCCGGGAAGCCCAGCCCCAGCATCTTGGCGACCTTGTCGAACGCTTCGCCCAGCGCGTCGTCGACGGTGGAGCCCAGGCGCCGGAAGCTGCCCACGCCGTTCACCTCGACCAGCTGGCAGTGCCCGCCGGACACCAGCAGCAGAAGATAAGGAAAGGCGACGTCGTCGGTGAGGCGCGCGGTCAGCGCATGCGCCTCCAGATGGTTGACGGCGATCAACGGCAGGCCGTGGACCAGGCAGATCGCCTTGGCGGTGGTCAGCCCGACCAGCAGGCCGCCGATCAGGCCGGGCCCGGCCGTGGCGGCCACCGCCGACAGGTCGGCAAAGCCGAGCCCGGCCTCCGCCATGACCCGGGCGACCAGCCGATCCAGGCTCTCGACATGGGCGCGGGCGGCGATCTCGGGCACCACCCCGCCATAAAGCGCGTGCTCGTCCAGCTGGGTGCGCACGGTCTCCGCCAGGACCCGCCGATCCTCGTCGACCAGCGCCACGCCAGTCTCGTCGCACGATGTCTCAATTCCGAGAACGACCCTTGCCAAGCGGATGCACTCCAGCCACGCGTATCGGCGCTTGGCCCTACGTTGTCGAAGAGATCATGACCAGCCCGATCCGGCTCATCATAGGTACGCGTGGTTCGCCCCTGGCCCTGGCCCAGGCCGAGATCGTCCGGGCCGCCCTGTTCGAGGCCTGGCCGGACCTGGCGATCGAGGACGCGATCACCATCCGGGTGATCAAGACCACCGGCGACCGGGTGCTGGACCGGCCGCTCGCCGAGATCGGCGGCAAGGGCCTGTTCACCAAGGAGATCGAGGAGGCGCTCTATGCCAAGGAGATCGACCTCGCCGTCCACTCCATGAAGGACATGCCGACCGTCCTGCCGGACGGGCTGGACATCCTGGCGATGCTGCCCCGCGCCGACGTCCGCGACCTGCTGATCGGGCCGTTCGCCGACATGGAGGCGATCCCGCGCCAGGCCGTGGTGGGAACCGCGTCGCTGCGCCGACAGGCCCAGCTCCTGGCGCTGCGGCCGGACCTGGAGGTCGTGCCGTTCCGCGGCAACGTGCAGACCCGTCTGGCCAAGCTTGCACGGGGCGATGTCGCGGCCACCTTCCTGGCGAAGGCGGGGCTGGACCGGCTCGGCATGGAGGACGTGCCGGCCGTGCCGCTGGATCCGTCGGCAATGCTGCCCGCCGTCGCCCAGGGCGCCATCGGGATCGAGGCGCGGCTGGGCGACCAGCGGGTGGCGGACTTCCTGGCCAGGCTCGACGATCCGCAGACCCATGCCTGCGTCGCCTGCGAGCGGGCGATGCTGCGGGTGCTGGACGGCTCCTGCCGCACGCCGATCGCCGGGCTGGCCCAGCGCATGCCCGACGGGCGCCTGCGCCTGGACGGGCTGGTGGCGTCGCCCGACGGCCGCTCGGTGCACCGCCACGCGGCGGAAGGCGACGACCCCGCCGAGCTGGGCGAGCGGGTCGGCCATGCCCTCGCCGCCCTGCGCTGAGCCCACGCGATGCGGGTGCTGCTGACCCGGCCGGGCGAGGATTCCCGCCGGCTCGCCGACGCCCTCGCCGCCCAGGGCCACGAGGTGCTGGTCGATCCGATGCTCGAGATCGAGCCGCTCGCCTTTGCGCGGCCGGACCTGTCCGACGTGCAGGCGGTACTGGTGACCAGCCGCCATGCCGTGCCGGCGCTGGCAAGCCTCGGCCCTTTGGTTCCGGTCTTCTGCGTGGGCGAGGCCACGGCTCAGCGGGTGAAAGCGGCCGGGGCCGGCACGGTGGTGGCCGGGCCGGGCGATGCTGTCGGGCTGGCGGCGACGGTGCGGGACCGGCTCAGCCCGGCGGACGGCGCCGTCCTTCATCTGGCGGGAACCGACATCCGCCCGGAACTGCGCGCGGTCCTGGAGGCGCATGTCTTCACCTACCGCCGGCTGTCGGTGTACCGGGCGCGCGCCGCCGCCCAACTGAAGCCGGCGACCGCGGCCGCGGTCCAGGCCGGGCGGCTGGACGCCGTCCTGCTGTTCTCCCCGCGCACCGCAGGCGTGTTCGCCGCCCTGACGCAGGGCCACGACCTGCGGGGCATCCAGGCGCTTTGCCTGTCGCGAAACGTGGCCGAGGCGCTCGATCCCGGCCGCTTCGCTTGTGTCCGGATCGCCACGCGGCCGGACGAACGGGCCCTGCTCGACCTGCTTGATGCCCCCGCGCCCGGATGATAGCCCCATCCTGGCTAGAGCGGCGCCCAGGCCGAGCCCTGGTAACTTGACCTCATCAGTTTACCTTCACCGCAATACCGACGCTCCGGGAAGAGACATGGCCGACGTGATCGACAGCACCGCCGAGGAGACGAAGCCTGGTTCGGGGTCGAACCCGCCGAGCTATCGGCGGCTCACCGCGGCGCTGATCGGCGGGGTGATCGGCGGTGCCCTGGTCCTGGTGGGCGGCATCCTGTTCCTGCCGGACTACGTGCAGGGGCGGATCGACGCCGCGACGGCGGCGATGGCGCCGCCGCCGGAGCTGGAGCAGCGGATCGCCGCGGTCGAGCAGCGGGCGGAAAGCCTGGCGAGCCTGACGGGCACCACCTCCGACCTGTCCGACCAGCTCAACCAGGTGCAGGCGAACCTGTCCGACCTGAGCGGCAAGGTCGACCAGGCCGCGCAGACGGCGGAGCAGCAGACCGGCGGCCTGTCCGACGTGAAGAGCACCCAGGAGCAGCTCGGCCAGCGCATCCAGGAACTCGAGCAGCGCCCGATCCCAGAGCAGCCGGACCTGGGTCCGCTCGAAGCGAAGATCGAGGCGGCGAGCAAGAACGTCGAGGACCTGCGCTCGTTCGGCCAGCAGCTGGCCAGCCGGGTCGACGACGTGACCAGCACCAACGAGGCTACCGTCAACCGGGTCGACACCCTGACCGCAGCCCAGGCCGAGGCGGAGCGGCGCTTCAACGAGCGCGCCCAGCAGCTCGCCGACCGGGCGTCCGCCAACGACGCGGCGATCAGCTCCAAGTTCGCCGCGCTGGCGCAGGCCGAGACCATGCTGGCTGCGCTCCAGTCGACCCTGGCCAAGCAGTCCAACGAGCTGGGCGAGGTCCAGAGCAGGATCGCCTCCAGCAGCGATGAGACCAGCCAGGCGCTGGGCGCCGTCCAGGACCGGGTCGCCTCGGTCGAGCAGCGGGTCACCCAGCGGCTGGAGCAGGACGCGCGGGGCGTGGCGACCGCGGTGGCGCTGACCGAGCTGAACCGGGCCCTGGAGGACGGCAGCCCGTTCCCGACCGCGCAGGCGGTGCTGGAGACTTCGGGCAAGCAGGACGAGACCATCCAGCGCGCCGCGGAGATGCTGCGCGACGTCGCGCCCAGGGGCGTGCCCACCCGGGAGGAGCTGGCGACGGAACTCGACCAGCTGGACCGGGTCGGCGTGACCGCCAGCTCCGACGACTGGGTCGAGCAGACCCGGGCGAACATCCTGGGCCTGGTGACCGTGAAGCGGCAGAACGGCAGCACCGCCAGCACCGCAAGCACCGAGGAGCCCGAGGCGGCCAGTGCCGATGCGGAGCAGAGGCTGGCGGAGGGCGACCTGGCCGGCGCCATCGCCGCGGTCTCGGCGCGTCCGGATGCCGACGAGGAAGCGGTCGCCACATGGATCGCCAGCGCAAAGGCCCGGGCCGACGCCGAGGCTGCCGCACAGCTGCTGCGCCAGCACCTGGGAGAGCTTCTGGTCCGGCCGAGCTGAGCCATGCCGGTCCTGCGCTCCACGCCTCCCGTCCGACGATCCTAAGAAGAACCGCGTCCCATGGTCCGCCTGCTCCTTTTCCTGGTCGCTGCCCTTCTGATCGCTTCCGGGGCGGCATGGCTTGCCGATCATCCCGGCAGCGTGTCGATCGACATCGGCAATGCCGTGATCGAGATGCGCCTCGGCATGCTCGTGCTGGGCATCGCCGCGGTCGCAGTCGTCCTGGCAATCCTGTTCGAGATCTATCGCTGGATCACCCAGGCGCCGCGCCGCTACCGGGGCTGGCGGCGCCGCTCGCGCGAGCTCAAGGGCTGGCAGGAATTGTCGATGGGCCTGGTGGCGGCCGCGGCCGGCGATCCCGCCGGGCTGCGCGGCCATGCCCGCCAGGCCATGAAGCTGATCCCGAGCAATCCGGCGGTGCGGGTGCTGACCGCGCAGACCGCCCTGCTCGAGGGGCGCGAGGACGTCGCCGAGGCGCAGTACAAGGAGATGCTGGACGATCCGACCACGGAGCTCCTGGCGATCCGCGGCCTGCTCACCAGCGCGATGCGCCGGCAGAACTATGACGAGGCCCTGGACTATCTGGGCCTCGCCCGGCGCAAGCACGCCGCCGCCCCCTGGGTGATCCAGACCTCGTTCGACCTGTTCACCCGGACCAGCCGCTGGCGCGACGCCATCACCATGCTGGAGGACATGCAGCGCCTGCGGATGCTGGAGCCGGCCCTGATCACCCGCCGGCGCGCCGTGCTGCTGCACATGCTGACGGTGGACGCGGTGGAGCGCGACCGGCTGCGCGAGGGCATCCGCGAGGGACGCAAGGCCACCGACCTGCAGCCGGGCTTCGCCCCGGCGGCGCTGGTCACCTCCGAGGTGGCGCGCCGCCTGGGCAAGACCAGCGAGGCCCGCAAGATCCTGGAGCGCGCCTGGGGCGCGAGCCCGCATCCGCTGGTGGCGCAGGCCTATGCGGCGCTGGTGCCGACCGAGACGCCGGCCGAGAAGCTGTCGCGCTGCCAGCGCCTGCTCGACCTGCAGCCGAACCATGTGGAAGCGCATCTGTCGCTGGCCGAGCTGGCGATGAATGCCCATGACTGGGACCGGGCCCGCGAGCTCCTGGAGCGCGCCCTGCAGCTGGAGCCGACTGCCCGGGTGTTCCGCCTGATGGCCGAGGTCGAGCGCGCCGCCGGCCTGTCGGGCGAGCGGGTCCAGGAATGGCTCACCCGCGCGGTGGACGCGCCGCCGGACCCGGCCTGGGTCTGCGAGGAAACCGGGGCGGTGCTGGCGCAGTGGCAGCCGTTCGGCCCGGGCGGCCAGTTCGACACGCTGCGCTGGACCACCCCGCCCAAGGTCTCGGCCCTGGCCGGCCTGTCGGAGCCGCCGGGCGCCATGCTGGTGCTGAGCGAGACCGACCGGGTCCACACGCCTGCGTGACCCTGCTGTCACGCAACGGATGTTGACGCCCATCCCGGCGCCGTCTACCAACCGCTCAAGCGGGCCGCCTTAGCTCAGTTGGTAGAGCGGCGCATTCGTAATGCGTAGGTCGGGTGTTCGAGTCACCCAGGCGGCACCAGCCCAATCCTCTGATCTTCCTGGCCCAATAGGCCGCCCGTCTGGCGGTGGCCAGTCGGCGCGCTCCCCCACTGTCTCCCGCGCCGAACTTAGTGCCCGCCGACTTAGCGGATTGGACAGAATGTCCTCCAGCCGGGAGGCGACCAGCAAGCGGGATGCCGTTGCCTGAACGAGGAGGTTTGCGCTGTGACCGTCCCCTCGCCCTCTGGAAGATTCTTCGCGCCGCATCCCACCCGCGCTGCTTGCTGTGACATGCTCGTTGCCCAGGAGAGACGAAGAGGACCAGCGGTGCGGTAACTGGAACGGGACATTGGCGGGTCATGAGGGCGGGGGCTGCGCTACCTGGACGGCTTCTGTCCACGGTGGCCGAGCCTGTCCCTGTCTCAGCCGAAATCTGGATCTGCAAGTGGACGGACGAGCATGGGTGGGAACCCGACTTTGGCTTACCCTGCCTCCCGTCCGCTCCAATGGTGCAGCGACCTTTCATGAACGGGCCCACCGATGCACAACACTCGCATGGTCGGGAGGGTGCGGTGCGCGATTTGGTGCAGGAAATCGTTGAAGCGTCCAAGAAGGGGCCGCTCTACATGAACGGCTCAGCCCAGCGATGGGCTGGCCCCGCCTATGATGACGGCGAAGGCGGCGTGGTCTGGATCGACCTCGGGCTGTGGAACGAGGACATGGTGAGCAACCACCCCATGCACTGGCTGGGCCGGCCCGTTGCAGGCTGGGGCGATCACTGGGTCTGCCAGCGGCTCAGCGAGTATGCGCCGGCGTTCCTGGCACCGCGCTGGCACCACCAGATCGACCGGGCATGGCAGATATGGCGTACGATGCCGGCCGGTTGGCGGGCGACCGGCTTGCGCCACTGCCAAAGCATTTCGCCGCGAGCCCGCGATTAGCAGAATGCGGCTCCCGTCTTGGCGGTCTGTTTCATGAGCCGGGTTGCTCACCCCTTAAACCGGCGGGCGAGCGTCTTGGCCTGCACCGGCTTCACCACGGCACCTCCCTTGGCGGCCTGGTAGATCCGCCGCCCAACGGCCACATTCAGCCGGTCATGCTTGACGAACTGGCGCTCGGCCTCGGCCTCCCCATTTCGGCCCGCAGGCGGGTGAACTCGGCTTCGGCGCGCGCAGGGGTCGGTTCGGACCAGCGCGAATCCGGCGGCCCCAGCACTCGCTGCCGCCGGTCCTTCAGCGGCTACACGCCCAGGCGGTAGCCGATGCCGGGCTCGGTCAGGATCAGGGCCGGCGCCGCCGGGTCCCGCTCCAGCTTGTGGCGGAGCTGGCCGATATAGACCCTGAGATATTGCGTATCGTACTCGTGGGCCGGGCCCCAGACCTTCGCCAGCAGCTGGCGATGGGTCACCACCTTGCCGGCATGGCGGGCGAGGAAAGCCAGCAGGTCGAACTCCTTGGGGGTGAGCTTCACCTCCTGTCCGGCGCGGACGACGCGGTGGCGCGGCAGGTCGATCTCGAGGTCGTCGACCCGCAGCACCGGCACGTCGCCTTCCGCCTGCATCCGGTGGCGCAGCGCGGCGCGCAGCCTGGCCATCAGCTCGCCAGCGCCGAACGGCTTGTTGACGAAGTCGTCGGCGCCAAGGTCCAGCGCCTCGATCTTCTCCACCTCCCGGTCCCGGGCGGAGAGCACCACCACCGGCAGCTGCGACCAGCTGCGCAGGCGCCGCAGCAGGTCCTTGCCGTCCATGTCCGGCAGGCCGAGATCCAGGACCACGATGTCCGGCGCCCTGGTGCGGATCGCCTGCAATCCCGCCTCGCCCGTGTCGGCACGCAGCACCTCGTAGCCGTTGGCGGCCAGGGCAGGTCCCAGGAAGCGGTGGATCGCCGCCTCGTCGTCCACCACCAGCACCCGCTGCCTGGTCAATCCGGTCCTCCGATCGGCAGCGTCATCACCATGCGCAGGCCGCGGCCGCCTTCTAGCGCGGGTCGCGCCTCGACGCTGCCGCCATGCGCCTCCAGGATGCCGCGGGTGATGGCGAGGCCCAGCCCGAAGCCTTCCTCCCCGCCATCCCGGCCGGCGCGGACGAACTTGTCGAATACCTGCGGCAGGAGGGCCGGATCGACGCCGGGACCGTCGTCGCTCACCGTGACCTGCACGGCCGGACCGGACCGGCCGGCGGCGACCAGCACGTTCGCGTCCGGCCCGGCATGGCGGACGGCATTGCCGACCACGTTGCCGATCGCCTGGTGGAGCAGGCTCTGGTCGGCGAACACCAGCGGCAGGCCCGCCTCGATCTCCAGCCGGAACCGCTGGGTGGCGCCGCGCCGGCGGGCGACCGCCACCGCGCGATTGAGCACTTCCTCCAGATCCACCCAGTCGCGGCGCAGGTCGAGGCTTCCGGCCTCCAGCCGGGTCATCGACAGGAGGTTGCGGACCATGCCGTCCAGATGCTCGGCCTCCTCGCGCACCTGGGCCAAAAGGTCCTGCCGCTCGGCCTCGCTCATCGCCTGGCCATAGTCGAGCAGGCTGCTGGCAGCGCCCAGCACCGAGGACAAAGGCGTGCGGAAGTCGTGGGAGATCGAGGCCAGCAGGAGGTTGCGCACCCGCTCGGTTTCCGCGGCCATCCGGGCATCGGTAGTCTCCCGGGCCAGGCCCGCGCGCTCCAGGGCGATCGCGGTCTGCCCGGCCAGCGTGTCGAGCAGCCCGCGCAGCTCGCTGTCCAGCGGCCCGTGGCGGGGCTCCACCTCAATCCCGATCACCCCCAGCCGCCGCTGATGCTGGCGCAGCGGCAGGAACAGCCAGGGCGCGTTCGGCAGGGTGCCGGTGTCGGCGCCGGCGGGCTCGTCATGGTCGAAGGCCCAGCGCGCCGCGGTGAGCGAAGCGGTGTCCAGCCGGTCTTCGGCCGGGGCCGCTGCAACCGGCGCCAGCCCGTCCGGGCCGGCGCGCAGGATCACCACCGCCCGGTCGAGCATGGTGCTGATCTCCGCCGCCGCCGCCTCGGCCACCGCCCGCTCCTCGGCCAGGGCCGAGAGCTTGCGGGTGAACTCGAACAGGCGGCGGGTGGCGCGCATCCGCAGGATCGCGGCGTCGGCCTGCTCGCGGGCGCGGCCGGCCAGGGCCGAGGTCAGCACGGCAATGAGCAGGAAGATCCCCAGCGCCAGCAGCTCATGCGGCCGCGCCACCGAGAAGGTGCGCACCGGGCTGATGAAGAAGAAGTTGTAGGCGAAGAACGAGAGGAACGAGGCGAACACCGCCGGCCAGACCCCGAAGCGGATCGCCGGGACCAGCACCGCCATCAGGAACAGCATGGAGATGTTGGGCAGCGGCACGAGCTGCTCGACCCACAGGCCGACCAGCACCACCGCGGCCACGCCCAGCGCCCCGACCAGATAGCCGCGCCAGGTGCCGGGCGGCGGCAGCATCCAGCGGGCAGATTCGCCCGGGGCGCTGGTGGAGGTCAGCACGTGGACGGCGATGCCGCTGCCGCTGCGGACCAGCGCGTCGGCCAGGGTGCGCTGGAACAGGGACCGGATCCGGCCGGGGCGCGCCTGGCCGATCACGATCTGGGTGATGTTCTGGAAGCGGGCGAAGCGCAGCAGTTCGCCGGCCAGATCGGCGGCCACCATCTGCCGGATCTCGCCGCCCAGGCTCTCGGCCAGGCGCAGCGCCTCGGCGATCCTGGCGCGGCTCTTGGCGTCGAGCGAGCGCCCCGGCCGCTCCACCGTCACCGCGAACCAGGGGCCGCCCAGGAGGTCCGCCAGCCGCTTCGCCTCGCGCACCACCCGCAACGCCGAGCCGTCCGGCCCGACGCAGACCATGATTCGCTCGCCCGCCGCCCAGGGCCCCTCGATGGCGCCGCCCTGCATCCGCTCGACCAGGTCGCTGTCGACCCTGGCCGCCACCCGTCGCAGTGCCAACTCGCGCAGGGCCAGCAGGTTGCTGGGCTTGAAGAAGCTCTGCACCGCGCGGGTCGCGGTGTCCTGGACATAGACCTTGCCGTCGGCCAGCCGCTTGAGCAGTTCGGCCGGCGGCAGGTCGACCAGCACGATCTCGTGGGCATGCTGGAAGGCGGCATCGGGCACGGTTTCGCGCACCCGCACCGAGGTGATCCGCTGCACCACGTCGTTCAGGCTCTCGACATGCTGGACGTTCAGGGTGGTCCAGACGTCGATGCCAGCGTCGAGCAGTTCCTCGACGTCCTGCCAGCGCTTGGGATGCCGGCTGCCCGGCACGTTGGAGTGGGCGTACTCGTCGACCAGCAGGAGGCCCGGACGGCGCGCCAGGGCCGCCTCCAGGTCGAACTCCGGCACCAGCCGGCCGCGGTGGAAGATCGGCCGGCGGGGCAGGACCTCGATCCCGTCCAAGAGTTGCTGCGTCTCCGGACGCCCATGGGTCTCGACCACGCCCACCACCACGTCGGCGCCCTCGGCCCTGGCTGCCCGCGCCGCCTGCAGCATGGCATAGGTCTTCCCCACGCCCGGAGCGGCGCCCATGAACACCCGCAGGCGGCCGCGCCCCTCCTCAGCCGCCTGGCTGAGCAGGGCCTCGGGATGGGCGCGCTGCTGCATGGTGGCGGGCGTCAGGACGTGCCGAGCCCGGCATCCGGGGCCGCGGGACGCCTTGGGTATGTCTGATCGAGCGCCAGGTTGAGCATCAGCACGTTGACCCGCTCCTCGCCGAGGATCCCGACCTCGCGTTGTTCCACCTGCCCGCGCACCAGCGCCTCGACCGCCGTTGTCGCCACACCCCGGGCGCTCGCGACGCGGGGGGCCTGGAGCAGGGCCGCAGCCGGCGAGAGGTGCGGATCGAGGCCGCTGGCGGAACTCGTCACCAGGTCGGCCGGAATGGTAGCAGCCACGCCGTCCCCACGCAGCGCCTGGACATCGGCCTGCAGGCGTTCGGCCAGCCGGGCGCTGGTGGGAGCCAAGTTGCTGCCCGAGGAGGCGGCCGCGTCGTAGCCGGTCCCGGCGGCGGAGGGGCGGCCGTGGAAATAGCCGGGATCGGTGAAGGCCTGGCCGATCAGGCCGGAGCCGACGACCCGGCCGTCCTTCACGACCAGGCTGCCGTTGGCCTCCGCGGGGAACAGGCCCTGCGCGATCCCGGTGATCACGAGCGGGTAGGCCACCCCGGTCAGCGCCGTGAAGGCCAGCAGCAGCACGAGCGCCGGACGAACATGATCCATCATCGCACGATCTCCTTTCAGGCGAGGCCGACGGCGCTGATCGCGAGATCGATCAGCTTGATCGCCAGGAACGGCGCCACGATGCCGCCCAGGCCGTAGATGCCGAGATTGCGCAGCAGCACCGTCTCGGCCGGGGCCGGCCGATAGGGGACCCCGCGCAGCGCCAGCGGGATCAGCGCCACGATGATCAGCGCGTTGAAGATCACCGCCGACAGGATGGCGCTCTGCGGGCTGGAGAGGCCCATCACGTTCAGGGCACCAAGCTCCGGGATCGAGGCGACGAACAGGGCCGGGATGATCGCGAAATATTTGGCGACGTCGTTGGCGATCGAGAAGGTGGTGAGCGCGCCCCTGGTCATCAGGAGCTGCTTGCCGATGCCCACGATCTCGATGAGCTTGGTCGGGTCGCTGTCCAGGTCCACCATGTTGGCGGCCTCGCGCGCCGCCTGGGTGCCGGACTGCATCGCGACGCCGACGTCGGACTGGGCGAGTGCCGGCGCGTCGTTGGTGCCGTCGCCGCACATCGCGACCAGGCGGCCCTGCCGCTGCTCGGCGCGGATATAGGCCAGCTTGTCCTGCGGGGTCGCCTCGGCGATGAAGTCGTCGACTCCGGCTTCCGAGGCGATCGCCGCGGCGGTGACCGGGTTGTCGCCGGTCACCATCACCGTGCGGATGCCCATGCGCCGCAGCTCGGCGAAGCGCTCCTTGATGTCCGGCTTGACCACGTCCTTGAGGTGGATGACGCCAAGCAGCCGGCTGCCGTCGCACAAGGCCAGCGGCGTGCCCCCCGCGCGCGAGATCCGCTCGACCGCCGCCGTGAACTCCGCCGGCTCCGCCACGGGGCGCCCATCCTGGCCGGCGGCGAAGCGGCGGACCGCGTCGATGGCGCCCTTGCGCAGGCGCTGCCCACCCAGATCGACGCCGGACAGCCGGGTGGTCGCCGAGAAGGCCACGAAGCTCGCTCCGGCGGGCGGCTCCTTGGGCAGGGTCAGGCCGTAGCGGTCCTGCACCAGGGCCAGGATCGAGCGGCCCTCGGCGGTCTCGTCGGAAAGGCTCGCCAGCATGGCGGCCCGGGCGGCCTCGCGCTCGGCCACGCCCGGCACCGCGATCACCTCGGTGGCCATCCGGTTGCCAAACGTGATCGTGCCGGTCTTGTCGAGCAGCAGCGTGTCGACGTCGCCGGCCGCCTCCACCGCGCGCCCGGACATCGCCAGGACGTTGTGCCGGATCAGCCGGTCCATCCCGGCGATGCCGATCGCGGAGAGCAGGCCGCCGATCGTGGTCGGGATCAGCGTCACCAGCAGCGCCACCAGCACCGGCACCGACAGCTCGGCCCCGGCATAACGGCCCAGGCCGAACAGGCTGACGACCACCACCATGAAGATCAGGGTCATCCCGGACAGGAGCACGGTCAGCGCAAGCTCGTTCGGGGTCTTCTGCCGCCTGGCTCCCTCCACCAGGGCGATCATCCGGTCGAGGAAGGACGAGCCCGGGGCGGTGGTGATCCGCACCACCAGCCAGTCGGAAAGCACCGTGGTTCCGCCGGTGACCGCCGAGCGGTCGCCGCCGGATTCGCGGATCACCGGGGCAGATTCGCCGGTAATCGCCGCCTCGTTGACGGACGCGATGCCTTCCACGACCTCGCCGTCGCCCGGGATCAGGTCGCCGGCCTCGACCAGCACGTGGTCGCCGACCGCGAGGTCCACCGCCGGGACCGTTTCGACCCGCTGGCGCTGGTGCGGATCGGCCAGCCGCCTCGCCACGGTGTCGGTGCGCGCCCGGCGCAGGGAATCGGCCTGGGCACGGCCGCGACCTTCGGCGAGGGCCTCGGCGAAGGTCGCGAACAGGACGGTGACCCACAGCCACAGCATGATCTGCACGCCGAAGCCGGAGGCCTGGCCCTCCAGCAGGTCGCGCAGGGTCAGCACGGTCACCAGGATCGCCATCATCTCGGTCACGAAGATGACCGGGTTCTTCACCAGCTCGCGCGGATCGAGCTTGCGCAGCGCATCGAGCGCGGCCTGCTCCAGCAGGACCGGCCTTGCCGTCTTGGCAGTCATGTCGGTTGCTCCGAAAGCGGCGGTCAGAAGGTCTTGCCGGCCAGCATCTGGACCTGCTCCGCTATCGGGCCGAGCGCCAGGGCCGGGAAGAACTGCAGGCCGCCCAGGATCAGGATCACGCCGGCCAGAAGACCGACGAACAGGGGACCATGGGTCGGGAAGGTGCCGGCCGAGGCTGTTGCGCGGGTCTTGGCGGCCAGCGAGCCGGCGATCGCCATCATCGGCACGATGTAGGCGAAGCGGCCGAGCAGCATCGACAGGCCGAGGGTCGCGTTCCACCAGGAAGTGTTGGCGGAGAGCGAGGCGAAGGCCGAGCCGTTGTTCCCGGCCGCCGAGGAATAGGCGTAGAGGATCTCGGACAGGCCGTGCGGCCCGCCATTGCCGAGGCCGGCCAGGGCCGCCGGCAGCACCGCGGCCACCGCGGAGAAGCCGAGGATGGTGGCCGGCAGGACCAGGACGGCCAGCACGGCCATCTTCACCTCCCTCACCTCGATCTTCTTGCCGAGATATTCCGGCGTGCGCCCGACCATCAGGCCCGCCACAAACACCGCGATGATCGCCATCAGCAGCAGGCCGTACAGGCCGGAGCCGACGCCGCCCGGCAGGATCTCGCCCAGCTGCATCAGCAGCAGCGGGATCATGCCGCCGATCGGGGTGAACGAGCCGTGCATCGCGTTGACCGCACCGCAGCTCAAGCCGGTGGTGACGGCGGCCCAGAGCGCCGAGAGCGCCAGGCCGAAGCGGACTTCCTTGCCCTCCATGTTGCCGCCGGCGGGATCAAGGCCGAGCGAGGCCAGGACCGGGGTGCCGCTTGCTTCCGCGGCGTAGATGATCGCGGTGGCGGCGAGCAGGAGCAGGCCCGTCACCGCCAGCAGGGCGCGAGCCTGGCGGCGGTCGCCGACCAGCCGGCCGAAGGCGAACAGGAGGGCGGTCGAGACCACCAGCATCTGCCAGGTCTGCAGGAAGTTCGCGAGCGCGGTGGGGTTCTCGAACGGGTGGGCGGCGTTGGCGTTGAAGAACCCGCCGCCATTGGTGCCGAGCTGCTTGATCGCTATCTGCGACGCCACCGGCCCCAGGGCCAGGGTCTGCTGGCCGCCCTCCAGGGTCGTCGCGGCGGCCGAGCCCTCCAGGGTCTGCGGGACGCCCAGCGCCACCAGCAGCACCGCGGTCACCGCCGCCAGCGGCAGGAGCACATAGAGAACCGAGCGGGTCAGATCGACGAAGATGTTGCCGACCGTGCCGGCACCGGAGCGGGCGAAGCCGCGCACCAGCGCCACCGCGAGGGCGAGGCCGGTGGCGGCGGACAGGAAGTTCTGCACGGTGAGCCCGGCCATCTGGCTGAACTGGCTCATGGTGGTCTCGCCGCCATAGGCCTGCCAGTTGGTGTTGGTCACGAAGCTGACCGCGGTGTTGAAGGCGAGGTCCGGGGAAAGGCCCACGAAGTCCTGCGGGTTCAGCGGCAGGACGCCCTGCAGGCGCAGCATCCCGTAGAGGAGCAGGAAGCCCGCCGCATTGAAGGCGAGCATGCCGAGCGTGTAGCCGAGCCAGCCCTGCTCGGCGGCGGGATCGACCCTGGCTGCGCGGTAGAGCAGCCGCTCCACCGGGTGCAGGACGGGCGAAAGGAAACTGCGTTCGCCGGCATAGACCCGTGCCATGAAGGCGCCGATCGGCGCGGCGCACAGCAGCACGGCGGCGAACAGCAGCAGGATCTGCAGCCAGCCATCGATGGTCATGGCGATCTACCTTGGAGGTCGCGGCGTCAGAACTTCTCGGGCGACAGCAGCGTCGCCACGAGATAGAGCGCCAGGCCCAGCGCGGCGGCGCTGCCCAGGATCATGTCCAGCATGGCGATCAGGCCCGTGCTGCCAGGCGGGCATAGGCGACCATCAGCGCAAAGAAGCCGCCACCGGCGACCAGGTAGAGAATGTCGAGCATGTCCGGGCTCCTTGATGGAGGAGCCCTTCTAGGTCCGGCGCGCGTAAAGGGGCCACGCGGAAGCCGGCGGGACGACATAAGGAGAGCGTAAAGGCCAGCACGGCCGATCTCGGCCGAGATACCTCCACCCCGGTGGATCAGAAGAGCATGTTGATCAGCAGGCTCCGAAGGTTGGCGCTGCTGCCGCTCAGGAAGCCGGCCTCGGCCAGCGCCTGCCGGCGCAGGTCGTTGAAGGCCAGCCGCTGGGTCATGTCGCGATAGAACGAGGCGGCCTCGGCAGCCTTGGCGTTTTCGTCGATCGCTTCCTCCGGCACGGGTTCGGCCGGCTCTTCACCCGGTGCTCCCTCCCCGGCATCGGTCTTGATGGCCAGGCCGATCAAGCCGCCGGTTCCCCGAAAATTCCCGCCGCCCAGCTGGTTGCCGCCGACATTACCGTTCGGGAGGAACAGATAGACGGTCTGGGCTGCCGACAGGATCTGCACCGTGGTCGGCGGATCGTCCTCGCCTCCGGCCGGTGGTGGAGGCGGAGGGGGCGGCGAGACCGGAGGCGGAGGAGGCGAGACCGGAGGTGGAGGTGGAGGCGGGGGCGGAAGCGGTGGGGGCGGCGGTGGTGGCGGTGGCGGAGGCGGCGTCTCATAGACATGCGTCGTCGCAAAGCGGCGGCCGACCACGCCCCAGTCGTTCCCGTCCTGGGCCTGCGACTGCCAGAGCGCCATCAGCCCGCCATCCTTGGACGCCGCGAACGATGGCGCGGCTTGGTCCTTGACGGTGGTGGCGTTGACCCGGAACTCGTCGCCCGCGGCAGTCCCGTCGCTCCGGTACTGGCGGGCATAGATCCCGTAGCCGTCGCCGTCCTGGCTCTCCGACTGCCATCCGGCCACAAAGCCTCCATCCGCCAGGGCGGTCAGGGTGACGTTCTGCTGGTTCTTGGAAGTGGTCGTGTTGATCCGGAACTCGACGCCGGCGGCCGACCCGTTGGCACCGTAGCGCTGGGCATAGATCCCGTAGCCGTCGCCGTCCTGGCTCTCCGACTGCCAGGCCGCGACGAAGCCGCCATCCGCCAGGGCGGTGAGGCTGACATTCTGCTGGTGCTTGGCCGTAGTCGTGTTGACCCGGAACTCGCCGCCGACGGCCGACCCGTTGGCACCGTAGCGCTGGGCGTAGATCCCGTAATTGTCGCCGTCCTGGTTCTCCGACTGCCAGGCGGCGACGAAGCCGCCATCCGCCAGGGCAGTGAGGCTGACATTCATCTGGTTCTTGGTCGTCGTCGTGTTGACGCGGAACTCGCCGCCGACGGCTGCTCCGTCGGCACCGTAGCGCTGGGCGTAGATCCCGTAGCCGTCGCCGTCCTGGTCGTCCGACTGCCAGGCCGCCACGAAGCCGCCGTCCGCCAGCGCGGTCAGGCTGACATTCTGCTGGTTCTTGGCCGTGGTCGTGTTGACCCGGAACTCGGCGCCGACCTTGGTCCCATCGGCGCCAAAGCGCTGGGCATAGACACCGTATCCTGTGATCGGGATGCCCAGCAGGTTGGCGTCCTGGTTCTCCGACTCCCAGGCGGCCACGAAGCCACCGTTCGCCAGGGCAGTGATGCTGACGTTCTGCTGGTTCTTGGTGGTCCTGGTGTTGATCCGGAACTCGCCGTCAAGGGCGGTGCCGTCGGCACCATAGCGGCGGGCATAGACCCCGAAGCCGTCGCCGTCCTGATCCTCCGACTCCCAGGCGGCCAGGAAGCTGCCGTCGGCGAGCGCGGTGACGCTGACGTTCTGCTGCTTCTTGTTGGTCACGCCGTTGCCGATGAACTCGGTGCCGGACGCGGTGTCGATATTGGTCGCGACAAGCTTGGGCGGGCCCGGATCCGGCGCCGGCGGGGGCGGTGGGGGCGGCGATACGGGCGGCGGCGGTGAAACCGGCGGTGGCGGGGGCGGCGGCGATACCGGTGGGGGCGGTGGCGGCGGCGTGGTGGGCGCCGGCACCGTGACCTGGGTCTGGATCACAAGGATGAACGGGATGTAGATGCCGGTGCTCCCGCTGCCGGCGGCTCGTCCACCGCCCACCGGTGCCGTCTCGCGGCCCCCTGCCCCGACCAGGAGATGGTTGCTGCGCCAGCCGGCCGAGGCGAATCGAGTGCTCTCCGTTCCATCCGAAAGGGTCGGCTCGGTGGACTTCACGAGAGCAGGCTGAGGCGCGAAGAGGCTGGAGGAGATAAGCATCGAAATGATCTCACCTCGGATGGGGCACTTCCAGCTTGTAGGGTCTGGTTGTTAACTGAAGATAAATAGATGATGGGCATCCAGAGGTGGCTGGCCCTCGGGTACGACCGGAGGATGAGTTTCCCTGTCCGGCCGGCAAGCAGGCGAGCGAGAGCCGACCTGCCGGAGACTGGAAGGCACGGTTCACCGCCCTGTCTTCGTCCAGAACATCCTTGGGTGGATCAGGAAACCTCCAGGCCGCCAGGGCAGCATGGCGCTTCCTCGGATACCGCCCAGCCGATGGCCAGGCTCCCGGGGTCCCTATTGCGGCTGCGAGAAGATCAACCGCTGCTGTCGTCGGCGTTCAGAACCGGAAGGTCACTCCGACGATCGGTCCGCTCAGGGCGACGTCCCAGGTGAAGCCATCCTCCTTGTAGTCGACATCCAGGTGCCGGTATCCGGCCCGGACCGCGATCCAGTCCCGTATTTCGTAGTCGACGGTCCCGACCAGCTGCCAGGTGAACTCGGATCCGACGCCAAAGCCGCCCGCATCCGCGCTGGCCGTGATCGAGAAGCCCCGTCCGAGCACAGCCTGGCCTCGCACGCCCAGGATCGGGTCCAGCCAGGTCTGGCTTTCGCCGTCGCTTCGCTCGGGCAGGCGACCGGCCAATGCCTTGATCTTGGTGTCGACGTACCAGAGCCGGCCGCCGGCAAAGACGTCGAGCGCGACAGATCTGTCGTCGATGGCCCGATAGTAAGGGGCCACGGTCAAGAACGTCGTGTCCATGTCGGCTTCCACGCCGCCGAACAGGCCGCCGGGGGTGGCGTTGCTGTCCGACAAGGACAGGTAGACCAAATCGCCAAGCACCCCGAACCTGCCGTGGCGTGCGTCGCCCGCAAGCATCAGCGCGAAATCGGTGTCGGAGATGATGTCATCGAAGTCGGCGTCGACCTTCACCGTCGGCAGGTTGGACCTCGTGCCGACATCCCCTTGAAGGCCGGCAGCCCAGAGATAGGGAGAAAGCTGGAATTGCCAGCCGTCGGAGGACGTCAGCGCCTCGTCCTGGGCCCGAGCAGTTCCCGATGCACCCAGCAGCAGCGCCGCTAACGACCATGCCTTGATGCCACGCCAGCCCATGCCCCGGATGATCATGTTGCTGCAAACCTCCAACCGATGGCGGTCCCTGCAGTAGCCGGGCCAGGAAGAATTCCCGGACCGGCGCTCTGGCCTCCCCAGGCCCGAGATCGAGCCGGCTGGGCCAAGATGTACAAAGGAAAGCCACGGGCGGCACGTTCAATCTCCGAACGTGCCCGGCCCCTTGCTAGGCCAGCAGACTGAGCGCCTCCGCTTCGCTCAAGGCCGGCGGGCGCTGGCAGCTGTCCTCGATCGTCACGACCCGGCCGTCCCCCCCGGCCACCAGCACGCCCTCCATGACCGCGGTGACGTGCAGGCCGAGGCCGCCCGCCAGGCGGGGCGTCCGGCCCTGCCGGATCGCCTGCGCGAACTCCGCGATGCCGAGGCCGCGATGGTTGGCATGGACCGGCGCGTCGAGCGGATAGTTGGCGGCGCCGAACGGAGCGCTGCTGGTGGGAATCTCCTGCCAGCCCTCGGCGCGGGTGCCGATCTCGACGACGCCTCCCATGAAGTTCGGATCGGGCACCCGCAGCGACGCCCGCGTCCCGTACAGTTCCAGCGGCCGGTGGCCGTGCGCCTCCACGTCCCAGCTGGAGCCGTACATCACCTTCGCGCCGCCGGCGAAGTCCAGCAGCGCCATCACCGTGGTGGGCGTCTCCGGCCGGATCGTCCGGCCCTGCATCGGCCCCTCGGCGGTGACCAGACGCTCCGTCAGGCCGGTCGCCGAGAGCGCCATGACCCGGGCCACCGGCCCCAGGAGCTGGACGAGCTGGGTGATGTAGTAGGGGCCCATGTCGAACACCGGGCCGCCGCCCGGGCGGAAGTAGAATTCCGGGGACGGGTGCCAGTGCTCCATGCCGCGGGACATGACGAAGGCGGTGCCGGCGGTGACTCTGCCGATCCCGCCCTCGTCGACCAGCCGCCGGGCCAGCTGCCCGCCCGGCCCCAGGAACGTGTCGGGCGCCACCGCCAGCTGAAGTCCCTGCCGCTGGGCCAGGTCCGTCAGGTCGCGGGCATCCTGCAGCGAGGTCGCGAGAGGCTTCTCGCTGTAGACATGCTTGCCTGCCTCCAGGGCCGCGGAGCTGACCGCGGCATGGGCATTGGGTACGGTCAGGTTCAGGACGATGTCGATGTCGTCCGCCCCCATCAGGTCGCCGGGTGTGCCGGCGCGCAGCCCGTAGCGGTCGGCCAGCGCCATGGCGACGTCGGCCCGCAGGTCGGCGCAGGCGCGGATCTCGATGTCGGCGAATTGCGGGGCGTTGCGGCAGTAGATGTCGGCGATCACCCCGCAGCCGACGATGCCGATGCCAAGCTTGCTCATCTTGTCGCCTCACCAGCTCCGCATGGTCTCGATCGAACGGGCGGCGAAGCGCAAACCGTCCGAGGGCTTGTCGTGTTCCGCGATCCAGTGGCGCGTGCCCGCCGCCTTCAGCGCCGGCACGATCAGGCCCCAGTCGAGCATGCCGTGGCCGACATCGGCCCAGCCGTCCTCGCCGTTGCCGCCATTCGGATCGATGTCCTTGACGTGGGCGGCGACGATCCGCTCGGGATAGCGCCGGATCCAGTCGGTGGGGTCCTCGCCACCCCGCGCCACCCAGGCGACGTCGCACTCCCACAGGACATCGTCGGAGGCGGCCAGCAGGTGCTCCATCGGGCGGCTGCCATCGGGAAGCTGCAGCATCTCGAAGTCGTGGTTGTGCCAGGCGAGCTGCCGGCCGGCGGACTTCGCCTTCACGGCATAGCCGGCAATCTCCGCACCGATGCGCATCCAGCCAGGCGTGTCGCCCGGCCGGTCGTCCGGCTGCAGGAACGGCACCACGATGACCTCTAGGTCCAAGGTCTCCGCGATCCGCAGCACGTCGTCCATGCCGCAGCGCAGACGGTCGAGACCGACATGGGCGGTGGGCGACGCCAGGCCGACCCGCCGGATCGACGCGGCGAGGCCGTCCGGATCCGTCATCAGGGCGCCATAGGGCTCAACCTTCCGATAGCCGAGATCGGCCAGTTCCTGGAGGCGGAGGTCGAGCGGCGGGAACTCGCGCAGCGAATAGAGCTGCAGGCCGGGTGCGATGGTCATGGGGATCCTGTGATCTTGGAAGCGCGTCAGAGCCGGCGGCCGTCGTCTTGGGCGAACAGCGACACCCGGTCGACCGGAAGGTGCAGGGCCAGGCGTTCGCCCACGGCGATCCGCCGGTCGCTCTCGGTGCGGATCGACAACAGGTCGGGGCCGGAGCGGACCCAGACCAGCATGTCGGCGCCCATCGGCTCGGTCATCTCGACCAGGAAGCCGGTCCAGACCCCGGCCTCGGCCGGCTGCAGATGCTCGGGGCGGATGCCCAGGGTGACCTCCTGGTGCTGGCTCGGCGGCCGCTCGAACGGATAGTCCGGCAGCGGCAGGTGGTGGGTTCCGTTGCTGAACAGCCAGCCGCCCTGGTCGGTCGCCTCCAGCCAGCCCTCGACGAAGTTCATGCGCGGGCTGCCGACGAAGCCGGCGACGAACCGGTTGGCCGGCCGGTGGTAGATCTCGTGCGGCGGCGCCAGCTGCTGGATCTTCAGGTCCTTCATGACGGCCACCCGATCGGCCAGGGTCAATGCCTCGATCTGGTCGTGGGTGACGTAGATCATGGTGGCGCCGAGCTGCTGGTGGAGGCGCTTGATCTCCACGCGCAGCTCGTTGCGGAGCTGGGCGTCGAGGTTGGACAGCGGCTCGTCGAACAGGAACACGTCGGCGTCGCGCACCATGGCGCGGCCGATGGCGACGCGCTGGCGCTGGCCGCCGGACAGCTGGTCCGGCCGGCGGTCGAGCAGATGGTCGATCTGCAGCATGCCGGCCGCCTTGGCGACCCGGCGCTCGATCTCGTCTTTGGGCGTCTTCGCCATGCGCAGGCCGAACGACATGTTCTTGCGCACGCTCATGCGCGGATAGAGCGCGTAGGACTGGAACACCATGGCGATGCCCCGGTCCTTGGGCTCCTCCCAGGTGACGTTGCGCCCGCCGATCCAGATCTGGCCGGTGGCGACGTCGAGCAGGCCGGCGATGGCGTTGAGCAGGGTGGACTTGCCGCAGCCGGACGGACCCAGGAGGACCAGGAACTCGCCGCGCTCGACCTCGAGGTCGAGCTGGTCGAACACGCTGATCGCCTGGAAGGCCACCGAGATGCCGCGAAGCGAGACATCGGCCATGATCGCTAACCCTTCACCGCGCCGGCGGCGATGCCGCGCACGAACCAGCGCCCGGACAGGAAGTAGACGGCGAGCGGGACCAGGGCGGTCAGGATGGTCGCCGCCATGTCGACATTGTAGGCGCGCTCGCCCTGGGTCGAGTTGACGATGTTGTTGAGCTGAACGGTCATGGGCAGGTTCTCCCGGCCGGCAAAGGTCAGGCCGAAGATGAAGTCGTTCCAGATGCCGGTGACCTGCAGGATGGTCGCCACGATCAGGATCGGCGTCGACATCGGCAGGAGCACGTGGGTGAAGATCGTCCAGAAGCCGCCGCCGTCGATGCGCGCGGCGTTGAACAGCTCCACCGGCAGGGAGGCGTAGTAGTTGCGGAACAGGAGCGTCATGATCGGCATGCCGAACACCACGTGGACGATCACGATGCCGGCCAGCGAGTTGTAGATGCCGGCCTGGGAGAACATCCGCACCAGGGGGTAGAGGAACACCTGGTAGGGGATGAAGGCGCCGGCCAAGAGGATGCCGAACAGGATGTTGGCGCCCTTCACCTTCCAGAACGACAGCGCGTAGCCGTTCACCGCGCCGGCCAGGACCGAGAGGACCAGGGACGGCACCAGGATCCGCACCGAGTTCCAGAAGCCCACGCTGATGCCGCCGCATTCCAGGCCGGTGCAGGCCGCGGACCAGGCCTGGATCCAGGGCTGGACGGTCGGGCTCGACGGCCAGGCCAGGATGTTGCCCTGCCAGACTTCCTCCATCGGCTTCAGGGAGGTCATCACCATGATCCAGAGCGGCAGCAGGAAGAACGCCGCCGCACTCAGGAGAAAGGCGTAGACGCCGATCCTGGCGATGCCGACGCGGCGCGGCCGGCGGCCGGAGGGCTCGACGGAACTCATGGCTGCCTCCCGGCGGCGCGGATGTACCGGGCATAGATCCAGGGCGCCAGGGCCGCGACCACGGTGACCAGCATCATGGTCGCAGCGGCGGTGGCCAGCCCGATATTGTTGCGCTCGAAGAAATGGTCCATCACGAACTTGGCGGGGACTTCCGAGGCGATGCCGGGCCCGCCCCGGGTCATGGCGACCACCAGGTCGTAGAGCTTCACCACCTGGACGGCGAGCAGCACCGTCGCGGTCACGATCATCGGACCGATCAGCGGCAGCACGATCGAGAGATAGACCCGCCAGGGCGGGATCCCGTCGATACGGGCGGCCTTCCACAAATCCTCGTCGACCCCGCGCAGGCCGGCCAGGAGGATCGCCATGACTAGGCCCGCCGCCTGCCAGACCCCGGCGATCACCAGGGTGTAGATCACCATCTCCTGGTTCACGAGCCAGTCGAAGGTGAAGCTTGGGAAGCCCGCGTCGCGCACCAGCTTCTGCAGGCCGAGCGTGGGGTTCAGGAACCACTGCCAGGCCAGCCCGGTCACCACAAACGACATGGCGTGCGGGAACAGGAAGAGCGTGCGGAAGACGCCCTCGGCGCGGATCCGCTGGTCGATGAACACGGCCAGGAGAAAGCCCAGGACGAGGCAGCCGCCGATGAACAGGACGCCGAAGATGCCGATGTTGATCGCGGAGACCGTGAACCGCTCGTTGGCGAACAGGCGGTCGTACTGCTGCACCCCGACCCAGTCGAGCACCGGCAGGAGCTTGGAACTGCTGAAGGACAGCCGCACCGTCCACAGCATGCAGCCGAGATAGACCACGACCACGACCACCGCGAGGGGGATCAGGGCGATCGTCGCGGCCAGGCCCCGCCGGCGCCGGTGCTGGCGGGCGGGCTGGCTCGCGGTGGCAAGGGTAGAAACAGCCATGGGCCGGCTCCGGATCAGCGGTCAGCCGGCAGCCTGCATGGCGCCGACGAACCGCTGGACGAACTCGTCCGTGGTCATCGAGGGATTGTTCCAGAACTGGGTGATGACGTCATCGAGGGCGCCCGACAGGTCGGGGCTGATCAGCATCTCCGTGGTGGGCACCTGCCGCGCCGGATCCTTCAGCGCGGCCGCTCCCTTCTGGGCACAGGCATCCATGCCCGACACGTCGACATCGAGCCGGGACGGCACCGACCCCTTGATCTGGTTGAAGGCGACCTGGGTCTCGGGCGCGAACATCACCTCGGCGAGCGCCACCTGGGCGGGGGTGGCTTCCTCCTGACCGGCGGCGGGGAACACGAACATGTCGCCGCCCATCAGGTAGCCGCCCTCGCCGATGATCGTGCAGCCGAAATCCTCGCCGGGCTTCTGGCCGGCGGCGGCGAACTCGCCCTTGGCCCAGTCGCCCATGACCTGCATCCCGGCCTTGCCGGTCAGCACCATGGCGGTGGCGTCGTTCCAGTTCCGGCCGGGACTGCCTTCGTCGGTCAGGCGCTGGAGCTCCCGGAACAGGTCGGCGGTCGCCCGGAAGCCGTCGCTTTCGACCGCCTCCTGGTCGCCCTCCCGGTAGATCCGGTAGAACAGCTCGGTGCCGCCATGGCCGACCAGCACGGCGTTGAACAGGGTCCGCTCCTGCCAGGGCTGGCCGCCCTGGGCCAGGCCCACCAGCCCCGCCTCCGCCAGCTTCTGCCCGGCGGCGACGACCTCCGGCCAGGTGGCCGGCTCCTGGATGCCGGCCTCGTCGAACAGCTTCTTGTTGTACCACAGCCAGTTGATGCCGTGGATGTTCACCGGTACGGCGTAGAACTTGTCGTCCCGGGTGGTGGCGGTCACCAGGGCCGGCGGCAGCACCTCGCGCCAGTTCTGGGCGGTGGCGGCTTCCTCCAGGCTGGCGAGCAGCCCGTTGGCCACCAGCTCGTCGAACTGCTTGCCGGTGTTGAACTGCATCGCGGTCGGCGGATTGCCGCCGACGATCCGGTTGATGCCGGCGGTGCGCGCCGCCTGGCCACCGGCGATGGCGCTGTCGACCCAGGTGCCTCCTGCCTGCTCGAACTGCTTGGCGAACACGCCCACGGCGGCGCTTTCGCCACCCGACGTCCACCAGTGCAGGACCTCGGCCCGCATCTCGGCCAGGGCCATGGTCGGCACGGCAACCACCAGCGTGGTTGCCAGACAAGCCAGACGATAAGCGCGCATGGACGGTCCTCCCCTGTTTCTTGATGATGGCAGTATGCAATCGTTTGCATCTGCATTTGACAAGTCTTTTTTTTCGGCTCAAGACGATTTCATGAGTATCGAGGACAAGTCGGCATCGGGCAGACCGGCGGGCGTCCAGGCGGAGGCGGCCGCGGGGCGGCGCAATGGCCGCCCGCGGGTCACCAAGATCGAGGACGTCGCGGCCCTGGTCGGCGTGTCGGCCTCGACGGTGAGCCGCGCCCTGGCGCGGCCGGACCGGGTCCTTCCGGAGACCCGCGCCAGGATCCTTGAAGCGGTCAGGGCCACCGGCTACACGCCCAATGTGGCGGCGCGCTCGCTGCGGGCGGCGCGGTCGATGAACGTGCTGGTGGTGCTCTCCTCCCCGGCCAGCGACGACGAACCCGCCGAGGCGATGGTCACCCCGTTCTTCAACGAGCTCCTGCTGGGCGTCGACCGGGCGCTGTCGTCCAAAGGCTACGGCGTCCTGCTCGGCAATCTCTACGAGAGCGTAGAGCGCGAGGAGCGGATCGTGAACCTGGTCTCCGCCGGCCAGGTCGACGGCGTCCTCCTGATGGTCGGCCGGATGCCCAAGACCACCCGCCATTCGCTGGCGGATTCCGGGGTGCCGATGGTGGGGGTGACGACACCAGATTTCGAGAACGTGCCGGTGGTGACGATCGACGAGGAGGCGGCGGTGACGATGGCCGCCGAGCATCTGCTGGCGCTCGGCCATCGCCGCTTCGGCTATCTCGGTGGGCCCGACTGGCACCCCATCGAACAGGTCCGCTGCCGCGGGTTCCTGGCCGCCCTGGCGCGCAGCGGGATCCCGGCCGACGCGGTGACCCGCTATCCCGGCGACTTCCGGATCAGCTCCGGCATCCAGGCGGCAGCGACGTTCCTGGCGCAGGGCGAGCGGCCGAGCGCCGTGTTCGCCGCCAGCGACGAGATGGCGATCGGGTTCATGAAGGAGGTCCGCCGGGGCGGCGTGTCGATCCCGGGCGACCTGTCCCTGATGGGGTTCGACGGCATCCCGTTCGCCGAGTTCTGCGAGCCGCCGCTCACCACCATCCGCCAGCCGCGCGAAGGAATCGGCCGCAAGGCCGCGGAACTCCTGCTCCGGCTCATGCAGGGGCGCGAACTTGCCCCGGAGGAGCACGCGGTCCGGTTCGCGCCCGAACTGCAGACGGGCGGCACCACGGCGCCTCCCGGGAACTGAGGCGGGAAGCCGGGGGCCGGCGCTGGCCGCCCCCCTGCCCGATCAGTCGATGTTGACCAGCACCGCCACCGGAAGGTCCGCCAGGACCTCGTCCAAGCGGAGGCTGTCCAGCGACAGTTCCCGGCCGGTCAGCAGGTCGCGGACCCGGCCCTGCCCGGCGATCTCCGGAAGCGTCGCGTCGACCGAAGTCCCCCGCCCGGGGAAGCGGGCGGCGACCACCACCAGCAGCTCCTGCTCGTGGCGGCGGACGAAGGCGCAGACCCGCTCGGCATCCGCGCCCTTGGCCGCCAGCCCCTCATAGGAGCCTTCCGCGTAGAGGCCAGGACGCCGGCGCCGGTCGTCCAGCAGGGTCTGGACCGTCGCCAGCTTGAAACGCGCGTCCTTCCAGTCGGCGAACAGTGCCCGCATCGTGCCGGCGCGGTCCCGATCCAGCGCCGGGGCAATTTCCTCCAGGAACGTGCGGCGCTGCCCGTAGTCCACCGGCCGGCGGTTGTCCGGGTCGACCAGGCTCAGGTCCCAGAGGTCGGTGCCCTGGTAGAGGTCGGGGACGCCCGGGGAGGTCAGCTTCAGGACGGTCTGCACCAGCGTGTTGACCGCGCCCAAAGCCGCGACCTTCTCCGCGAACGGGCGGAACTGGTCGAGGAACGCGCCGGAGCGTTCGGTGTCCAGAGCATCGTCCACGAAGCCCAGCAGCGCCTCCTCATAGGCGGCATCCGGCGCCGTCCAGGAGGAGTGCAGCTTCGCCTCGCGCACCGACTTGGTCATCGCCCCCTTCAGGCGCTCGCGCAGCGTGTCGATGGCGTCCTGGTCGATCGGGCCCGACAGGAGCTCGACCGGCCATGCCCCCAGCAAGAGCTGGTAGAACAGGTACTCGTCGTTGCGATCCGGCGGCGCGTGGCCCTCGACGTCGCCGCGCCGGGCGCGCAGGATCCGGCTCCAGGCCTGGACCTGCCGCTGCCATTCCTCGGGCAGTTCCGAGAGCGCCACCAGACGCGCCCGGGTGTCCTCGCCGCGCTTGGTGTCGTGGGTCGAGCTGGACAGCATCGCTTGCGGCCAGTTCTCGGCGCGGACCTGGTTGGCGCGGTGGAAGGCCGCCAGCGTGGTGCCGAACCGGTCGGGATGCCCGCCCACCTCGTTCAGCGCCACGAAGCGGTTGAAGCGGTAGAAGGCGGTGTCCTCCAGCCCCTTGGCCATGACCGGGCCGCTGAGCTGCTGGAACTTCATGGCGCAGCGCAGGACGGCGTAGCGGCTGAAGCCGCTCTTGGGCTCGGCGACCAGGCTGCCGGAGAGCATCGCCTCGCAGAAGTCGAACACGCTCTTGTCCAGGTCCGGACGGTGCCGGCGCGCCTGGGCCATCGCCCAGGAAAGGTCGCGCTGGTCGGCCTCGCCGAAGTCGCCTTCCAGGGTCAGGTAGGTCCGGTAGACCGGGAAGCAGGCGATGATCTCGCGCAGCGCCCGCTCCAGGATGTTCTGGGTGAAGTCGGCGGTGCGCCGGTTCTGCCTGGCCACCCTGGCCGCATCCCTGGCCAGCACCGTCAGTTCGCTGGCCATCTCGGTCTGCATGATCCGGATCTTGCAGTTCCGGACGACCTCGTGGAACGGCTCCTTCGCCCCGGCGAACTCGGCATAGACCTGGGTGAACGCCTCCTCCGCCGCCGGATCGACCAGCACCCCGGTGAGCAGGTTCAGGTACTCGTAGCCGGTGGTCCCCTCGATCGCCCAGTCGTCGCGCAGCGATTCGTGGTGGGAAAGGATCTTCTCGACCACGAGGTAGAAGGGCCGCTGCTCCGAGGCGCCGTCCAGGGCCTTGCGGCGCAGGCGCTCCACGTACTGCTTGGGGTCGAACAGGCCGTCGACATGGTCGATCCGCAGCCCGTCGATCACCCCGTCGCGGAGCAGGCGGAACACCAGGCGGTGGGCGTGGTCGAACAGGTCGGGCAGCTCGATGCGCAGCCCGGCCAGCTCGTTGATGTTGAAGAAGCGCCGGTAGTTGATGTCGTCCCCGGCCACCCGGAAATGGGCGACCCGCCAGTGCTGGTCCTGGATGAGCGCGTCCAGTTCCGCCCAGCTCTCCGGCTCGCCCGGGCGGCCGTTCAGATGGGAGACGGCGGCATGGATCGCGGCGCGGATCTCCAGATTGTCGCGCACCAGTTCCGCCAGCTCGGCCTGCAGCCTGGCGGCACGCCGCGCGATTTGCGGGCGCCATTCGGTGGCAAAGGTGAATGCGTCGCCCAGCTGCTCGAGGTCCGGGTGCGCGGCGGAAATGATCCGCGCATAGTGCAGCGGGCAGATCGGCAGGGCATGGGTGTCGTAGGCCCAGACCGCGAAGCTGCCGCTCGCCTCGTCGAACTTCAGGACGAGCCGGCCCGCCTCCAGCTCGGCGCCGTACTGGTCGCCCAGGAACGGGACCAGCAGCTTGCCCTTCAGGTAGTCCTGGTTCGGGTTCCAGTCGATGTCGAACCAGCCAGCGTACTCGGAATCCGCGCCCCAGGCGAGCACGTCCAGCCAGAACGGGTTGCGCGAGCCGCCCACCCCCATGTGGTTCGGCACGAAGTCGAGGATCTGGCGCAGCCCGTGCCGGTCGAACGCCGCGCACATCCGGGCGAACGCCTCGTCGCCGCCAAGCTCCGGGTTGAGCTGGTTATGGTCGATGATGTCGTAGCCGTGGGTGCTGCCGCGCCGGGCCATCAGGTAGGGCGAAGCGTAGACATGGCTGACGCCGAGCCTGGCAAGATAGGGCGCGATCGCCGCAGCGTCGTCGAAACCGAAACCCTGGTGGAACTGGAGGCGATAGGTGGCGCCGACGTTCATGAAGACTTGGCTTTCGTATGGGTCCAGCAGATCGCCCAGGGGCCGAGTTCACCTCCGGAGACCTGCCCTTCCGTCCAGAAGGGCGATGCGTCGGTGCCGGTGAAGCCTGCCTGCGGGCTGTCTTTGAAGTTGCCGGCGAGGATCAGGCTTCCGCCGCCCTCCACGGTCCAGGACACCTCCACGGCCAGGTCGCCAACCACCGTGAAGCTGCCGCCCCGGCGGATGGACGGAAGGAGCGGCACGACCAAGCGGCGGCGAGCCGCCAGGAGGCGGCGGTACCAGTCGAGCATGTCGCGGTGGGGCGAACCGGCGCGTTCGTCCCAGGCGAGCTTTGCGGCACGAAACGTCGCCTCGGCCTGCGGATGCATGATGCGCGAGCGCACCTCCGGGTCGGCGAACTGCGGGAACCGCGAGAACTCCTTCAGCCGCCCGGCATGGACCGCCTGCCCGAGTTCGTCGGAGAAGTCGCAGAAGAAGGTGAAAGGGCGGGATGTCGCCCACTCCTCGCCCATGAACAGCATCGGCACCTGCGGCGCCAGGTGGCAGGCCGCGGTGACGGCACGAACCGCTTTGTCCGGCGCCAGCATGTGCAGCCGCTCGCCAAAGGCCCGGTTGCCGATCTGGTCGTGGTTCTGGACGAACCCGATGAAGGCGATCGGCGGCAGATGGGCGCTTGATTCGCCCCGGGCATGCCCCCGGTAGCGCATCATGTCGCCCTGGAAGGCGAAGCCCTCGGCCAGGGCGCGGCCGAGCTTCTCCGTGTCGCCCAGATATTCCTGGTAGTAGGCGTCGCCTTCCCCGGTCGCCGCCGTGTGCAGCACATGGTGGAGGTCGTCGTTCCACTGCGCGACGTCGTCGCCCAGCCGGCGCGCCTCGTTCTCCTCGTTTTCCAGGATCAGGTGGACGTGCCGCGAGGCGGAGAGACTGCCGACGATCCCACGCAGCTCATCCAGCAGATGCTGCGGGCTGTCGTCGATGATGGCGTGCACCGCGTCCAGGCGCAGGCCATCCAGGTGGAACTCGTCGAGCCAGTACATCGCGTTGTGGAGAACGAAGTCCCGCACCGGCTGGCTGCTCGGCCCGTCATAGTTGACGGCCGCGCCCCACGGGGTGTGGTGCCGGTCGGTGAAGTACACCGGTGCATACGTGCCGAGATAGTTCCCCTCGGGCCCGAAGTGATTGTAGACCACGTCGAGCAGCACCATCAGGCCGCGCGCGTGGGCCTCCTGGACCAGGACCTTCAGGTCCTCCGGCCGCCCGTAGCTGCTGTCCGGGGCGTAGGGCAGGACGCCGTCATAGCCCCAGTTGTACTTGCCCGGGAAATCCGAGAGCGGCATCAGCTGGATGGCGGTCACCCCCAGATCGACCAGGTCGTCGAGCCGATCCACCACGGCCAGGAACGTTCCCGCCTCGGTGAAGGTGCCGACATGCAGCTCGTAGATGACCGCCTCGTGCCAGGGCCGACCCTGCCACGCCCCGTCGGTCCAGGCATGGGCGGCCGGATCGATCACCTCGCTCGGGCCGTGCACGTCGTCCGGCTGGTAGCGCGAGGCCGGATCGGGGACCCGCAGCCCGTCCGGCAGCACGAAATGGTAGCGCGTCCCGGCACGGGCATCGTGCGTGACCAGTTCGTGCCAGCCGTCCTGGCCGGACTGCATGGCGATGGGATCCCGGTCATCGAGGGCCAGCTCGATGCGGGTGTGGCCGGGTCCCCACAGCCGGAAGCGGACCCGGCCATCGGCCAGGATCTCCGCCCCGTGCGGCATGTTGTGGACGCGGCTCAGGCTGGGACGCGTCTGGGCCATTTCAGGCTGGATCCGTCTGGAAGGCGAACAGCAGGAGCGATCGGCCGGTCACCCCATAGACGTCGCCGGTGGCCAGCACATGCGCCTCGGGAACCTCCTCGAGATTGGTGTCCACCAGCAGCTCCCACTTGTCGCCACCCGCGCAGGGCGGCAGCGTGAACTCCACCAGGTCGTGGTAGCCGTT
This sequence comes from Geminicoccus roseus DSM 18922, assembly GCF_000427665.1. Taxonomy (NCBI): domain Bacteria; kingdom Pseudomonadati; phylum Pseudomonadota; class Alphaproteobacteria; order Geminicoccales; family Geminicoccaceae; genus Geminicoccus; species Geminicoccus roseus. The sequence continues at coordinate 3,391,932 of NZ_KE386572.1, read as the reverse complement.
GAACACGATCAGCAGCGACACGTCCTCGCCGCGCTTGCGCAGGCCGGTTGCCCGGGCGCGGCCGTCCACCATCATGCCGAAACACTTGGTGTTGCCGTTGTCCCAGTCCTCGCCCTGCATCTCCGAGCCGTTGGCGTTGATCCAGGTGACGTCCTTGACGTCCAGGTCCTCGTCGTAATGCCCGGTCAGGAAGCGGTTGCGGCGCAGGATCGGGAAGTCGCGGCGCAGCTTGGTGAGCTTCTTGACGAAGGCGATCAGCTTCTCGCCCCGCTCCGCGATGTTCCAGTCGACCCAGCTGATTTCGTTGTCCTGGCAATAAGCGTTGTTGTTGCCGCCCTGGGTCCGCGCGAACTCGTCGCCGGCCATCAGCATGGGCGTGCCCTGGGACAGGAGAAGGGTCGCCAGGAAGTTGCGCATCTGCCGTTCGCGCAGCGCGTTGATGTCCGGGTCGTCGGTCGGGCCTTCGGCGCCGCAGTTCCAGGAACGGTTGTGCGAGTGGCCGTCCTGGTTGTTCTCGCCGTTCGCCTCGTTGTGCTTCTCGTTGTAGGACACCATGTCCGCCAGGGTGAAACCGTCATGGGCGGTGATGAAGTTCACGCTGGCCCACGGGCGCCGGCCCTGATGGTCGAACATGTCCCGGGACGCGCACAGGCGCGGCGCCAGGGCTGTGGCCGCGGCCTCGCCGCGCCAGAAGTCGCGCACCGTGTCCCGGTATTGGTCGTTCCACTCCGCCCAGCCCGGCGGGAAGCCGCCGACCTGGTAGCCGCCGGGGCCACAGTCCCACGGTTCCGCGATCAGCTTGACCTCCGCCAGCAGCGGATCCTGGCTGCACGCCTTGAGGAAGCCGCTCTGGTTGTCGAAGCCGTTCGGCTCGCGGGCCAGGATCGTGCCGAGGTCGAAGCGGAAGCCGTCGACATGGAGTTCCTGCACCCAGTAGCGCAGGCTGTCGGTCACCATCTGCAGGACGCGCGGATGGCTGAGATTGACCGTGTTCCCGGTACCGGTGTCGTTGATGTAGTAGCGCGGCTCGTCCGGCAGGAGCCGGTAGTAGCTGGCATTGTCGATGCCCTTGAACGAAAGGGTCGGACCCTTCTCGTTGCCCTCGGCGGTGTGGTTGTAGACCACGTCGAGGATCACCTCGAGGCCGGCATCGTGGCAGCGGGCCACCATCTCCTTGAACTCGCGCAGGCTCTGCTCCGGCTCGTGGGCGTAGCGCGGATCCGGCGCGAAGAAGCCGATGCTGCTGTAGCCCCAGTAGTTCCGCAGCCCCTGGTCGGTCAGGTAGCTGTCGTCGAGGAAGGTGTGGATCGGCAGAAACTCGACCGAGGTGACGCCGAGCGACCGGATATAGTCCAGCACCTTGCGGTCGCCGAACCCGGCATAGGTGCCGCGCAGCTTCTTGGGCACCCCGGGGTGGAGCTTGGTGAAGCCCTTCACGTGGGTCTCGTAGATGACCGTGCGGTCCCAGGGGATGTATTGGCGCTCCGGCTCGCCCTTCCAGTCGAAGTTCGGATCGACCACCACGCACTTGGGCACGAACGGCGCGCTGTCTCGCTCGTCGAAGGTCAGGTCGTCACCGGTCTCCATCTGATAGCCGAAGCAGGCCGGGTTCCATTCGATCGTGCCGACATGGCCACGGGCATAGGGATCCAGCAGCAGCTTGTTCGGGTTGAACCGGTGGCCGGCCTCCGGCTCGTAGGGGCCGTGCACCCGGTAGCCGTAGATGTCGCCGGGCCGGACGTCGGGCAGGTAGCCATGCCAGATCTGGTTGGTGTATTCGGGGAGCTCGATCCGCTGGAGCTCTTTCTTCCCGGCTGCATCAAACAGGCAGAGCTCGACCTTGGTCGCATGGGCCGAGAACAACGCGAAGTTGACGCCCCTGCCATCCCAGGTGGCACCTTTGGGATATGGAAGACCTTCCTTGATCCTGGTGCCGTTGCTCAACGCCAATCTCCCACCATGTCATCGCACATCAATTGTGTCCGGGACCTGCTCGTCCGCAAGCGTTACGGTGCAGCCGGCCGGGGACGGTTCCGCCCGAGGCGACATGCAGAAGGCCATTTCCCCGGTGCAGGTGCGCGATCTGAACCACCATCGCCCGCCTTGGTTCCCGCGCATCCCGAGCATCGTCCGACGCCTCTTGGCCGCAGTCGGTTCTTGAACTCTCGCGGACGAAAGACCACTCGACATACCAGTGTGTTCGGTCGACCAGCAGGCAGGAGGCACGGCAGCAGCTGATGGATCCCTACCAAGTTCTCGGCGTGGCCAAGGACGCCGCGCCATCGGACATCCGGGCAGCATACCGCAAGCTCGCCAAGGAGTTCCATCCCGACCTGAACCCGGGCAGCAAGGCCGCCGAGGATCGGTTCAAGGAGGTCTCGGCGGCCTATGACCTGCTCAACGACCCGGACAAGCGCGCCCGCTTCGACCGGGGCGAGATCGACGCGACCGGAGCGGAGCGACCGCAGCAGCGGAGCTACCGGCACTATGCCGACGCCGAGCAGGGCGGCCGCTACGGGTCCGCTTCCGGCTTCGAGGACCTGTCGGGGGTGTTCGGGGACCTGTTCGGGCGGCAGCGGGGCAATGCGAACTTCCGCGCCCGCGGCCGGGACGCCCATTACAGCCTGGCGGTGGCCTTCCTGGATGCCGCCAACGGCGGGAAGCAGCGGATCACGCTGCCCGACGGGCAGACGCTGGACGTGACCATTCCCGCCGGGATCAAGGACGGCGACGTCCTGCGGCTCTCCGGCAAGGGCATGCCCGGGATCGGCGGCGGCCCGCCCGGCGACGCGCTAGTCGAGATCAGCGTCGGGACCCATCCCTTCTTCCGGCTGGAAGGCACCGACATCGTCCTGGACCTGCCGATCACCATCGACGAGGCGGTGCTGGGCGGCCAGGTCGAGGTGCCCACCATCTCCGGCCGGGTGAAGATGAACGTGCCCAAGGGCTCCAGCACCGGCGACGTGCTGCGCCTCAAGGGCAAGGGGGTGAAGCCGGCCGGCGGCATGGCTGGCGACCAGCGGATCGTGCTGCGGGTGGTGATGCCGAAGCCGGTCGACGACGAGCTCGCCAGCTTCCTGGAGAAATGGCGGCAGAGCCATGGCTATGACCCGCGCAGCGACCTCAGGAGGACGACATGAGGCGCACGGAGGACGACGTCATCCGGGAAATCCGCCAGGTCTCGATCGTGCAGCTCCGTCTGTGGGTGGCGCGAGGCTGGGTGACGCCCTGGCCCGACCTGGAAGGTCCCACCTTCGACGAGATCGACATGGCGAGGATCCGCCTGGTCCAGGAGCTCCAGGAGGAGATGGGGATCGACGAGGAGGCCCTGCCGGTGGTTCTGTCGCTGATCGACCAGCTGTATGGCACCCGAAGGGAACTGAAGGCCCTGGTGCGGGCGGTCGCCGAGGAACCGGCGGATGCGCGCCAGCGCATCTTCCAGAAGTGCCGCGCCATCCTGGAGCGGTGAAAGCAGCGGGAGCAGCGGGTGGGACAGCTGGTTGAGGGTGTCTGGAAGGACGTCTGGTACGACACCAAGAGCACGGGCGGGGAATTCCGGCGGGAGAACGCGTCCTTCCGCAACTGGGTGACCTCTGACGGATCGCCGGGCCCGAGCGGCCAGGGAGGCTTTCCTGCGGAGCCTGGCCGCTACCATCTCTATGTCTCCTATGCCTGCCCATGGGCGCACCGGACGCTGATCATGCGGGCGCTCAAGGGCCTGGACGAGATGATCGGGCTGTCGGTGGTCCACTGGCGGATGCTGGAGAACGGCTGGACCTTCGAGCGGGGGCCGGGGGTCGTCCCGGACCCGATGATGGACGCAAGCTACCTGCACCAGATCTACACCGCCGCGGAACCCCGCTTCACCGGCCGCGTGACCGTGCCGGTGCTCTGGGACAAGGAGAGAAGGACGATCGTCAGCAACGAGTCGTCCGAGATCATCCGGATGTTCAACCGCGCCTTCGACGCGGTGGGAGCCCGGCCCGGCGACTACCTGCCGGCGGAGCTGGAGGCCGAGATCGACCGGCTGAACGAGCGGATCTATGCGAACGTGAACAACGGGGTGTACCGGGCCGGCTTCGCCACCTCCCAGGAGGCCTACGAGAAAGCGGCGCTCGCCCTGTTCGAGACGCTGGACTGGCTGGAGGACCGGCTCTCGTCCGGGCCGTACCTGTGCGGCGACCGGCTGACCGAGGCGGATGTGCGGCTGTTCCCGACCCTGTTCCGCTTCGATTCGATCTATGTCGGCCACTTCAAGTGCAACATCCGCCGCCTGGCCGACTACCCGAACCTGTGGGCCTACACCCGCCGCCTCTACCAGGTGGACGAGATCCGCGGCACCACCAACATGATGCACGCCAAGCGGCACTATTACGAGAGCCACCGGACCATCAACCCAAGCGGGATCGTCCCGGTCGGTCCTGAGATCGACTTCGACCAGCCGGTGTGAAGATCAGCCGGCGGCCGCGGCCAGGCTGACCCTGATCCGGCAGCCCGGCCCGTCCTCGACGGTGATCGATCCGCGATGCCGCTCGACCACCCGGCGCACGATGGCCAGACCCAGGCCCGCGCCGGCGGATGCCGCGTCGCCCTTGCGGAACCGCTCGAAGGCGGCCTCGCCCAGCTCCGGGGGGATGCCCCTGCCCTCGTCGCTCACCACGAGATCCACCCGTCCGTCCCGCGCCAGCGCCACGGCCACGACGATCCTGCCGGCGCCGTGGCCGAGCGCGTTCTCGACCAGATTGCGCAGCATGTCGCGCAGTTCGTCCGCCACCCCGTCCACCGGCGCCGGCACCGGCGCGTCCACCTCGATCGTCCGCCCCTCGGCCTCGGCCAGCGGCAGGAGCGACGCCGCGACTTCCCGGGCGATCCGGGACAGGTTGAGCGGCGCCCAACCCTCCGCCACTGCCTGGCCCGGGCTTTCCCGGCGCGCCAGGGCCAGCATCTGCTGCACCAGGCGGCGCAGGTGGCCGAGTTCCCGCTCGATCGCCGGCCAGTCCGCCGCGCCGCCGGCCTGCACCCGCTGCAGGCGCAGGGTCAGCGCCGCCAGCGGCGTGCGCAGCTCGTGGGCGGCGTCGGCGGTCAGGCGCCGGACCGCGCCATAGGCGGTGGTCAGCCGCTGCAGGGCGCCGTTGGCGGCATCCACCAGGGGCAGCACCTCGCTGGGCAGGCCCCTGGTGGGGATGCGGGCATCCGGCGCCTCCGGGCTCACCAGGGCGGCCGCCCGGGAGGCGCGCAGCACCGGGCGCAGGCTCCAGCCGGCCACCAGCCAGATGGCCGTCATCGACATCAGCGCGAACGGGAGCATGGTGTAGAACAGGAACTCCACCGCTTCCTCGGTCAGTTCCTCGACCAGGCCCGGCGAGGAGATGTCCGCCCTGGCCACCTGCAGGATCCGCCCGTCGCCGGCGGCCACCACGACCAGACCAGCCTTTTCCTGGCCGACATCGACCCGGCGCACCTGCCCGAACGGCACCCCGAGCGGGCTCGGCAGCCCGGCCGGCAGGTTGGGGGAGTGGTCGAGGACGCTGCCGTCGGCGGCGTAGAGGACAAAGTGGAGGAGCGAGTCCGGCTCGCGATAGGCGGTGGCCCAGTCAGGCGGCAGCCGGTCCACCGCCACGGCGTCGCCCTGTATCGCCTCGGTGGTGATCCCGGCCTGCCGGTGCAGCGCGCTGCCCAGCAGATCGTCCTGCAGCTCGTGGATCTCCGCCCAGTAGAACAGGGAGGAGCCGCCCAGGCCCAGAAAGAACGCGAACAGCATCACCAGCGCCAGCCGGAGGCGCAGGCTGAAGTGCCTCATGCCGGCTCGTCCGCCACCAGCCGGTAGCCGATGCCCCGGCGGGTCTCGATCCGCGCACCGGCGCCGGCCAGGTCGAGCTTGCGGCGCAGGCGCGAGACCAGGGCTTCCAGGGCGTTGGGGGTCACCGCGTCATCCAGGCCATAGATCCGCTCCTCCAGGACATCGCGCACCACCACCCGGCCGTTCGCGCGCAGGAGCTGTTCCAGGAGGGCCAGCTCGCGCCGCTGCAGGTCGAGCGGCTGCCCGCCTGCCCTTGCCTCGCGATGGCTGGTGTCCAGCTCCAGCCGTCCGCAGCCGAGCACCTCGTGGCTGCGGCTGCCTGGCCGGCGCAGGACTGCGCGCAGCCGCGCCTCCAGCTCCAGGAGGTCGAAGGGCTTGACCAGATAGTCGTCGGCACCGGCGTCCAGGCCGCGGATCCGGTCCGGCAGCGCATCCCGGGCGGTCGCCAGCAGGGCCGGCAGGGCGTGGCCGGTGCGCCGGCGGATCTCGGCCAGGAGGTCCATGCCGTCCATGTCCGGCAGGCCCAGGTCGAGAACCGCAGCGTCGTATTCCGCCACCGCCACCGCGGCCAGCGCATCCTCGCCCCTGCCGAACGCGTCCACCACGAAGCCGCGCGTGGCCAGATGCTCGGCCATCACCTCGCGCAGGGCCGGATGGTCTTCGACGAGCAGGATTCGCATGCGGGGGCGCCAGGCTTCCGATCAGGATGTTCCTCATGCCACGATGTCAGGTTGTGGTCAGCCGGCGCGTCGATGAGCGGGGGCACCAGACGCACCAAAAGGATGTGACCTCCCGATGATGGGCACCTTCTTCGACCGGCCGGGACGTTCCGGCCGTCTTCCGCGCGCCCTGGCCCAGGAAGCACGGTTCTGGCTGGCCTGCCTGGCGCTGTTCATGGGGATCGCCAGCCTGGTCCGGATCATCCTGGCAGGCTGGGTCTATGTCGCCGGAGAGCCGGGGCACGGCGCCGCCCTTCTCGCGGCCGTGGTGTCGGGCGTCACCCAGGACATGGCGGTCGGCCTGTGGTTCACCTTGCCGCTGTTCCTGGCCTTCCTGCTGTTCCACCCGCTCCTGCGCCGCCGCCATGGCCGCTGGATCGCCCATCTGCTGGCCTATGGGGTCGTCACCGGGCTGGTGTTCGGCGCCGTCGCCGAACTGTTCTTCTGGAACGAGTTCGACAGCCGCTTCAACGGGATCGCGGTCAACTACCTGATCTTTCCCAAGGAGGTGATCGGCAATATCGGCGAGAGCTTCAACCTGCCGCTCTACCTGCCGATGGTGGCGATCGCGGGTGGGGTCCTCTACTGGCTGGTACGCAGCGCCCTGACTGGCGCTTTGGACGCGAAACTGTCCGGCCGCCGGCGGCTGTCGCTGGCCGGCCTGTCGCTGGTCGGCCTGCTGGCCGCTGTGCCCGTGCTCCAGCACGGGCCGGTGGCGTTCGGCCGGGACCGCGAGGTGCTGCAGGTCGCCGACAACGGGCTGCGCGGCCTGTTCCGGGCGTTCCTGACCAACGACACCGACTATGACGGGCTCTATGCCACCATCGACGAGCGGACCGCGGTGGCGACCCTGCGCGACGACGTCGCCCAGGACAACACCTCGTTCCTGACCGGCAAGGGACCGGCGCCTGCCGGGGGCCGCACGCTCCTGCGCCATGTCGACAATGGCGACCATCCGCAGAAGCTGAACATCGTGCTGGTGATCGAGGAAAGCTTCGGCAGCACCTACATGGACGGGCTGGACAACCAGCGAGGCTACCCGGTGTCGCCGGAGCTGACCGAGCTGGCCAGGGACGGGCTGCTGTTCACCAACATCTATGCCACCGGCGACCGCACCGTGCGCGGCCTGGAAGCCCTGCTCACCAGCTTCACCCCGATCCCGGGCATCTCCACCGCGCGGCGCGCCGGCTCGGAAGGCATGAACTCGCTGCCCTTCCTGCTGAAGAAGAACGGCTACCAGACCGCCTTCCTCTATGGCGGCGCGTCGGAGTTCGACAACATGGGGCATTTCTGGTCGACCACCGGCTTCGACCATGTCTGGGACCAGAGCGACATCGCGGAGGACGGCTTCTCCACGATCTGGGGGGTGGCGGACGAGTTTCTGTTCACCGAGGCGCTGAAGCGGCTCGACCAGGCGACCACCGCCAAGGAGCCTGTCTTCCTTTCCCTGCTGACCGTCTCCAACCATCGCCCCTACACCTTCCCTGAAGGAGTCGTCCGCAAGGATCCGGCCATGGGCGAGAAGGAGAACGTCGCGCACTACGCGGCATGGGCGTTCACCGACTTCATCGAGCGGGCGCGCAGCAAGTCCTGGTTCGACAACACCGTGTTCGTCTTCATCGGCGACCACGGTCCGCGCGTGTCGGGTGCGGCGCAGGTGCCGGTGGAGCGGTTCCGGGTCCCGCTGCTCTACTACGCGCCCGGGCACATCCAGCCGGGCCGCGACGAGACGCTGGGGTCGAGCATGGACATGGCCCCGACCTTGTTGGGGCTGCTCGGATGGAGCTACGATAGCCCGTTCTTCGGGGTCGATCTCCGGCATGTGCCCGCAGGCCAGGGACGCGTGGCGATGGCGCACAACTACTCGGTGGCCTATGGCAAGGGCGGCCAGGTGGTCGCGCTCGGACCCCAGCACGACCTGACCGGATACCGCATGGAACCGGGTCCCCATCCGCTGGTCCCGGAGGAGGAGCCGGACCCGGTCCTCTCGACCCATGCGATCGCGGCGACCCAGACGGCGCATCGCATGTTCTACCATCACCAATATCACGAGCTGTCGCAGTGATCCGAGTGGACGGCATCCTTGCACCGGCAACCGCTGGCAGCCGGTGGGCCGGCCTGATCCTGCCGCTCCTGGCACTTGCCGCCGCCCTGCTCGTCAGCCAGTCCGCCTGGGACATGGAACTGCAGCACTGGTTCTATGTGCCCGGCAGCGGCTGGCTGGTCGACGCCAAGGCGCCTCTCCCGCGCCTCCTCTTCTATGACGGCCCGAAGGTGGCGCTGGGCATCGCCGGGGGGATCGCGCTGGTCCTGATCCTGGGCGGCTTCTGGTCGGCCCGCTGGGCGCGGATGCGGCGGGAGCTCGTCTATCTGCTGATCTGCCTGGCGCTGGTCCCGACCATCATCAGCAACCTCAAGCTGGTCACCGACGTCTACTGCCCAAGCCAGATCCGGGAGTTCGGCGGGCGCTACCTCCACGTCCCGCCGTTCCGGCCCCACCCGGAAACGGATCGGCAGGCCGGGCGTTGTTTTCCCGCGGGCCATGCCTCGGGCGGCTACGCCCTGCTCGCCCTGGGCTTCCTCGACCGCAGAAGGTCCTGGCGGGCAGCCGGGGCCGCCATGGGCCTGGGGGCGGGCAGCGTGATGGCGGTGTACCAGATGGCAAAAGGGGCCCATTTCCTGAGCCACACCCTGACCAGCCTGGCGCTGGCCTGGCTGCTGGTGGCGGCGGTGGCGGCCTGGATGAACCTGCCGCGCCGGCAGGCGGGAGGAACGGCATGGCGCTGATCGCCACCCAGCGGCTCGACCAGCTCCGGCGGGTGCTGGTGATCCACAATCCCACCGCGGGCGGGCGCCGGGCGGAGAAGGTCGCCCAGCTGGCCGACCTGCTGCGCTCGACCGGCATCGAGGTCGAGGTGCAGGCGACCACGGGAGCGGGAGATGCCGAGCGGATCGCGCGGGAAGCCGTCGCGTCGGCGGACCGGCCGGATGTCGTGGTGGCGGCCGGCGGGGACGGCACCGTGAACGAGGTGGCCAACGGCCTTCTCGGCAGCGACCTGCCGCTTGCCCTGATGCCGATCGGGACGGTGAACGTGCTGGCCCGGGAACTCGGCCTCGGCCCATCCGTCGCCGAGACCGCCCGGGCGATCCGTGGCGGCCAGATCGGGCTGGTCTGGCCGGGCCTGGCGAACGGGCGTGCCTTCCTGCTGATGGCCGGCATCGGCTTCGATGCGGCGGTGGTGGCCGCGGTCTCGCCGGCGCTGAAACGTCGCTTCGGCCAGCTCGCCTACCTGATCGCCGCGGCCAGACTCTGGTGGAACTGGCAGCCGGGCGAGCAGGTCCTGGAGGCCGATGGCGTCAGCCACCGCGCCGCCTCGGCGATCGTGGCGCGCTGCCGGCTCTATGCGGGCTCGTTCGTGGGCGCCCATGCGGCCAGGCTCGACGAGCCGGATCTCCATCTGGTGCTGTTCGAGCGGGGCAGCCGCCTCGCAGCCCTGGGCTATGCGCTGGCGCTGGCGACCCGCCAGCTGCATCGCTGGCCGGGCGTCCGCCACCTGCGCATCCTGAAATCCCAGGTCGACGGGCGACAGATGATTCAGATCGACGGTGACCCGCTCCAGGCCGACACCCTGAACCTCTCCATCGCGCCTACCCCGCTGCGCGTGGTGTGCCAGGGTCCCTGACCCCGTTCTTTCATCGGGCTCGACCTCCGGCCCCATGTCGATTTTCCACGGCCACCCGGTGGCAATCGGGGCCCAGGCCGGATAGGTGCTGCAGTCGGCATGGAATGACGGGGGTGCTCGAACGATGGCATGGCAGAGCTGGGTGGTATGGTGTCTGGCCATCATACCAATCGTGCTGACGATCCTGCCGATGTGGCGCAGCCCGATCTGGTGGATCCGGGTCTGGGACTACCCGCGCCTCCAGATCGTGGTCCTTCTGGCACTCGTGATCGTCGTCGAACTGATCATGTTCGACTTCGTGGCTGAAGGCCTGCTGCTCCTGCTGGTGACCTTCGCCTGCCTCGGATGGCAGATCTCGCGGATCTGGATGTACACGCCGGTGGCGCCCAAGCAGGTCCAGGACACCGAAGCCACGCCCTCGGACGATTCAGTCGCGATCCTGATCGCCAACGTCCTGCAGAGCAACCGCCGGGCGGACCTGTTCCTGCGGGAGGTCGAGGCCATGGATCCCGACCTGGTCCTCACGGTCGAGACCAATCAGTGGTGGGCCGACCAGCTGGCGCCCCTGCGCGAGCGCTATCCCCATCACGTCCTGCACCCGCTGGACAACACCTACGGCATGCTCCTGTTCTCCAGGCTCGAGCTGTCGGAAATCACGCTCCTGGAGCGGATCGCCAAGGACATCCCCTCGATCTTCGCGCGGGTCCGGCTGCGCTCGGGCCGGCAGTTCGACCTGCACTGCGTGCATCCCGAGCCGCCCCAGCCGGTCAACGATGTCGACCAGCGCGATGCCGAACTCCTGCTCGTGGGCAAGCAGGTCGTCGTGGACAAGCGGCCGACGGTGGTGTGCGGCGACCTCAACGACGTGGCCTGGTCGCATACCACCCGCTTGTTCCAGCGGATCAGCGGCCTGCTGGATCCGCGGGTCGGCCGCGGCATCTATCCCACCTTCCATGCCGAGCACTGGTTCGCCCGCTGGCCGCTCGACCATGTGTTCCACGATGCCTGCTTCCGGCTGCAGGAACTCAAGGTGCTGAACTATTTCGGGTCCGACCACTTCCCGGTGTTCATCCGCCTGCAGTTCGAAGCCGATGCCGAAGAAGCGCAGAAGCCCGAGCATCAGGCGGAAGAGGATGATGTCGCCGAGGCCGATGAAAAGATCGAGGAGGGGGCGGAGGCGGAAGCCAAGGAGGAGGCCGCTGAATCCGGGTCCGGCAAGGGGCGGTCCGATTAGAGCGCAGCGGAGGTCCGTTCCAGTCGCCGCTGTTCTGATGGAATTTCCATTCAATTCCATCTTCTTCCACAAGCGGCGCAGGACTCACCGCCGCCCACCGTGCCACCCATTGGATAAGGGCTCGAGCTGATGCGCTGATCCCCCGAATCCCGTCGGACGGCCCGGAGGAAACATGACGATCACTCAGACGCTGGCTCAAGGTGCCGGCTGTGTCCGCCGCTCGCTTCTAGGCGCGCTCATGATGGGCCTGCTGCTGGGCGCCGGGGCGCTTCCGGCCGCCGCAGAAAGCCGCGAGGAACTGCGGGCGAAGATGACCGCCGCTCTCCAGAGCTACCTGAAGGAGCGGCGGAAGATCGAGCTGATCAGCGGCGTCTCCGCGTTCGTCAGCTTCAGGGATGGAGAGACCGGCATCAGCGCGGTGGCCGGCACCACCAAGTTCTACGACAGCGGCGAGCGGATCACGCGCCGGACCCTCTACCAGATCGGCAGCAACACCAAGCAGATGACCGCGGCGGTGCTCCTGCAGCTGGAAGCCCAGGGCCTGCTCGACATCGACCAGACGGTCGGTGACTGGCTCCCGCAATACCCGGCCTGGCGCAAGGTCAGCATCCGCCGGCTGCTGAACATGACCAGCGGCATTCCGACCTATACCGAGGCGGATGCGTTCATGGCCTCACAGGCGAACCACCCGAACCGGCACTACACGCCTGAGCAGTTGATCGCGTTCGCCTATCCGACGCCCACCAACCAGCTGCCGACCAGCACTGGCTGGTTCTACTCGAACACCAACTACATTCTGGCTGGCATGATCGCGGAGAAGGCGTCCGGAAGGAGCTTGAAGCAGCTCTACCAGACCGGCCTCTTCGATCGGCTGTACATGAAGGACAGCTTCTACGAGCCACGGGCCCTGCCCGAAAGTGTGCTTGCCCGCATGTCGAGCGGCTACTTCAACAATCCGACCTGCGGCGTTTACGAGCCCGACTGCAAGGTGGCGCCGCTGGCGCCCCTGGTCGGCAAGAACATGCGCCGCGCCGACATCAGCTGGGCAGGTGCGGCCGGCGGGGTCGTATCGACACCGCGCGACCTGCAGCGCTGGGTGCGCGGCCTGTTCGCTGGGCGGGTCCTGCCGCCCAAGCAGCTCAAGGAGATGCTGGAGCTGGTCTCGCTGGAATCCGGCAAGCCCATCCCCGAAACGACGGCGGAGGATCCGCGCGGATTTGGCCTGGGCGTGGCGGCCGCCTATGCACCCGGCCTTGGGCATCTTTGGTTCTACGAGGGGATCACGCTGGGTTACCGCGCCGTCCACTTCTACTTTCCCAAGGACGATCTGGTGGTAACGGTGTTCGCCAACAGTCAGGCTCCAGAAGGAAAGGACGAGCTCCCTCCCCTGGCCCTCAAGCTGTACGAGCTGATCACCGACCGGTCAGCCCCGGACGACGGTCCAGAGGCACCGCAAGATTTCGACTGACTGAACATCATTTTGATCATGCGTCGTGCCGGTCGGTCGCCCGCTCTTGGTGAAGGACCGCGCGAAGCCGGGAATGGCGCTGCTGCCGCGATGGCTTCGGCAGCAGGCGACCGGACTGGGAGGAACCATGTTCATGATTCCCCGATGGGCGGCACTGGCCGCCGCCGGATTAGTTTGTTGCTGGGCAGGCCTGGCCCATGCGGCCGATCGCTTCTCGGCGGACAACATCCAGAAGCTGGACCGGATCATCGCTGATGAAATCAAGGCGGAGAACCTGCCAAGCGTCGTGGTGGGGATCTGGGTTCCCGGCGAGGGCCGCTATGTCGCCAGCATGGGCAAGGCCGACCTGCGCACCGGGCGGCGGCGCGAGCCCACCGAGCTGTTCCGTATCGCGAGCATCACCAAGACCGTCATCGCCACGGCGATCCTGCAGCTCGCCGACGAGAACAGGCTCAGCAAGTGGGACAAGATCTCCAAGTGGTTTCCCGATTTTCCCCATGCCGACCGGATCCGCGTCGTCGACCTGCTGCGGATGCGCAGCGGGCTTGCCGACCCCTTGGGGCAGGAGTTCATCGAGGAATACTTCCAGAACCGCCTGACCACGCTCACGCCTGCCGACATGATCGAGCGCGGCGCCAAGCTCGCCGACCAATTCACGCCGCCGAACCAGACGACCCAGTACAACAACCTGAACTATCTCATGCTGGGCGTGATCCTGGAGAAGGTCACCGGCCGAAGGATCGACCGCCTGCTCGCCGACCGGATCTTCCGGCCGCTCGGCATGAAGAACTCCTTCTATCCGCAGGTGCCGTTCCTTTACGGGCGGCTGCACGGCTACAGCCTCGACCCGGACGTCGGGCAGTTCATCGATACGACCCTGCTCAACCCGGCGCCCGCCGGCGGGGCGGGCGCCATCGTCTCCAACCTCACCGACCTGCGGATCTGGGCCAAGGAGCTGTGCGCCGGCCACCTGCTGAAGCCGGCGACGCAGGAGGCCCGGCTGCGGACCCGCACCCTCGGCAAGCGGATCGGCGTCGCCCGTTACGGAGAGGGGGTCATCAAGCTCGGCCCGTTCTGCGGCCATAACGGGACGATCTTCGGCTTCAGCTCGGAGATGTGGTACCTGCCGGCCCTGCAGGCGGTGATGGTGATCAACGTGAACCGGCTGGACGAGGACGATGTGAGCCAGTCCGGCCCGCTGTTCTTCAAGCTGAGCAAGGCCCTGTTCCCCGACCACGTGCCCTGGTGAGGCCGCGGGCCGCGACCGTGCCGGCGGCGCACCTCACCCGGGACGATAGATCCGGTCGAAGATCCCGCCATTGCCGAAATGCTCGGGCTGCGCCTTGCCCCAGCCGCCGAACATCTCGTCGATCCCGACGAGTTCGAGGGCGGAGAAGCGGGCCATGTCCTCCGGATCGGCATGCTGCGGCTCGCGCGGGCGGTAGTAATGCCGGGCCGCGGCGCGCTGGCCCTCGGGCGTGTAGAGGAACTCCAGATAGGCCTGCGCCACCTCCCGGGTGCCCTTGGCATCGACCACGCTGTCGACCAGGGCCACGGGCGGCTCGGCCAGGATGCTGACCGAAGGCGCCACGATCTCGAACCGGTCCGCCCCGAACTCCGCGAGCGACAGGAGCGCCTCGTTCTCCCAGGCGAGCAGGACGTCGCCCTGGCGGCGCTGCACGAAGGTGGTGGTCGCGCCCCGGGCGCCGGTGTCGAGGATCGGGACATGGCGGTACAACTCGCCGACAAACGCCTCCGCGCTAGCGGCGTCGCCGCCCGGCTGCCGCAGCGCCCAGGCCCAGGCCGCCAGGTAGTTCCAGCGGGCTCCTCCGGAGGTCTTCGGGTTGGGCGTGATCACCCGCACGCCCTCCTTCACCAGGTCGCCCCAGTCCTGGATCCCCTGCGGGTTGCCCTTGCGCACCAGGAACACGATCGTCGAGGTGTAGGGCGTGCTGTTGTAGGGCAGCCTTGTCTGCCAGTCCCTGGGCAGCTTTCCGCCATGCTCGGCGATCGCGTCGATGTCCCCGGCCAGGGCCAGGGTCACCACATCCCCGTCCAGCCCGTCGATCACCGAGCGCGCCTGCTTGCCCGAGCCGCCATGGGAGGTGCGGATCGTCACCTCCTCGCCCGTCCGCTGCTGCCAGGCAGCGGTGAACAATGCGTTCAGGTCGACATAGAGCTCGCGGGTCGGATCGTAGGAGACGTTCAGGATCTCGGTGGCCGCCCGGGCGGGACGGCCGCCAGCCATGGCCGCCATGCCTCCGGCCAGCAGGAGGGACGCCTTTCGGCGGGTCAGCAGGGTCATGTCCGTTCTCCATTCCCGGAAGAGACCGCTCAGCGGCCGGCCGAACGCTGCCGGATCGCTCATGCGATGGCGCAGGAAAGATTATATAGTTTACGAAATTTATCAACAACCGCGTTTGCCGACGGTGCTCGCGGCGTTCGCGGCCCGATCATTGGTCGGGGAAGCGCCGCCGTCGCCCTGCATGCAATTGCGGGAGGGGGTGGAATCGGGGTACTCGCCCTGCATGGCGGGTTTAATCGGGAATCGGCCTTGCGGGATCGATCGTGCTCACGAACAAGGGCAAATATGGCCTAAAAGCGATGGTCCATCTGGCGAAGCTGCCAGAAGGCCGCTCCACCCAGGCGGCGGAGATCGCCGAGACCAACGGTATCCCGAAGCCATTCCTCGACACCATCCTGCTCGACCTGCGCAAGGCCGGGTTCGTGCGCAGCAAGAAGGGGCCGGGGGGCGGGTTCATGCTGGCCCGCTCCGCGGACGACATCCACATGGGCCAGGTCGTGCGCACGCTGGACGGGCCGATCGCCCCGATCCCCTGCGCACGGCGCAAGAACTACCTTCCCTGCACCGACTGCCGGGATGTCCCGACCTGTTCGGTCCGGATCCTGATGCAGAGCGTCCGCGACGCCATGGCGGAGGTCCTCGACCGCACCACGCTGGCGCAGATGCGGGACCAGGCCGACCCGGCGCTCGATTCGGACGAGCTTGCCATCCAGGACGAGCCGCACCCCGCCGGCTCGTCCTGAGACGGCGGGATCCCGGGCAGCGCGGGCGCCTTGATGGTTAGTCGGCCTCTGCCGGCGCGGCGGTCCGAGCTTCGTCGGGAACACGCAGGGTTGCGACGAAGGCAGCCCCGCCCAGTTCCGATGCCTCCACCCGCAGGGTCCCGCCGAACGCCTCGATGATCTGCCGGCTGATCGACAGGCCGAGCCCGGTGCCGTCGGGCTTGGCGGTGAGCCGGTCGCCCAGCTGGATGAACTTGCCGAATATCGCTTCGCGCTCGTCGGGCGGCACGCCCGGGCCGTCGTCCTCGATCCGCACGCTCACCTGGTGCGGTCCCTCCTCGATGGCGACATGCACGCGGCCGCGCCCCACGCCCACGAACTTGCAGGCATTGCCGATCAGGTTGATGATCACCTGTTCCAGGCGATCCGGATCCGCCTGGACGATCAGCCCTTCCCGCCCCAGGCTCGTGCTGAGCGTGACCTGCCGCTCGTCCAGCAGGGGCATGGTGGTGTCGATCGCGTCGCGGATGATCCCGGCGAGCGGAACCGGCGCGATCCGCCAGTGCATCCGGCCGGATTCGATCTTGGACATGTCCAGGATGTCGTTGATCAGGCGGGAAAGACGCTCGGTCTCCCGGGTCACCACGCCGAGAAAGCTCTCGCGCTCCTCCTCGGTCAGGTCGGGATTGTCGCGCACGATCTCGGAGAAGGCGCGGATCGAGGTGAGCGGGGTGCGCAGCTCGTGGCTGACCGTGGCGATGAAGTCGTCCTTCAGCCGGTCGAGATCCCGCAGCCGCTTGTTCGCGTCGCGCAGATCCTCGGTCGCCCGCTCCAACTCCACGGATTTGCGCTCCAGTTCGCGCGAGTACCGGATCACCTGCGACGTTTCCTTCAGGATCTCCATGACGTTCTGCGAGCCGATATACTCGCCCTTCACCATCGACCCGATCAGGGCGCGCGCGGAGGCGGAGCCGACCGAGCGGGCCAGCTGGCGCTCCGCGATCTGCACCAGCCGGGCGTCGGCGCGGCCTTCCAGCGGCAGGCGCGTTCCCAGGCGGCGCGCGTCGGCGGCGAACATCGCGAGCGTGCGTTCCGGTCCGACATAGCGCAGCAGCAGGTCGCGCAGGTCGCGGATCCGCACCTCGCCGCGCCACATCCGGGTCGCGTCCGCGCGCGACCACACATCCACGAACATCTCCGCCTGGGTGCGGTCCAAACCGGTGGTGCGGCTGAGCAGCGAGCCCAGCACGAGGCCCAGGAGGTTGAGCAGGAGCGACCAGAAGATCGCATGGCCTGCCGGGCTCAGCCCGTCCATGCCGAACAGGGCCTGCGGACGCAGCAGCTCGATGCCGAGCGGTCCCGGAACCAGGAAACTGGCGGCGATCACGCCGGGCTTGACCAGGCTGGGCAGCAGGAGCGTGTAGAACCACACCCCCGCTCCAAGGCAGAGGCCGGTCAGCGCGCCCACCCAGTTCGCATCCCGCCAGTACAGGCCCAGCAGCATCGGCGGGCCGAACTGGGCGACCGCCACAAAGCTGATCATTCCCAGGTCCGCCAGCGGATAGCTGCTGCCGACCAGCCGGAAGAACACGTAGCCGACCGCCAGGATCAGGATGATGGAGATCCTGCGGATCAGGAGGATCAGGCGGCTCGGATCCTGGTTGCTGTCCACCCGCAGCCAGCCCGAGCGCAGCAGGACCGGCACGACCAGCTCGTTGCTCACCATGGTCGACAGGGCCACCGTCTCGACGATCACCATCGCCGCCGCCGCCGAGAAGCCCCCCAGGAACACCGCCACCGCCAACAGGTAGGCGCCATGATCCAACGGAAGCCTCAGCACCGCCAGATCGGGGTTCGGCAGGCCGTGGAGCAGGCTTGCCATCGCGATCGGGACCACGAACAGGGTGATCAGCAGGAGGTAGGCCGGCAGCGCCCAGGAGGCGCGGGCCAGATGGGACGAGTTGTGGTTCTCGATCACCGCCACCTGGAACTGGCGCGGCAGGAACAGGAAGGCCAGGCCCGAGGCCAGCGTCAGAAGCATCCAGTCCCATCCGGACATTCCGGCGCCGGCAAAGCTCAGGAGATCGTCGAGGCCGGCAGACGACGCCCGTGCGTACAGGTCGACCGGGCCGTCATACATGACCCAGACGACGAAGAGCCCGACCGCGAGGAACACCACGAGCTTCAGCAGGCTTTCGAACGCCACGGCCAGCATCAGCCCCTGATGGCGTTCGGTCGCGTCCACCTGGCGGGTCCCGAACAGGATGCTGAACGCGCCAAGGCCGATCGCGACATAAAGCGCGGTGTCCGCCGCCAGCGTGGGGATCTGCAGGCCGGTCTGGTTGCGGATCAGCACGTCGATCGAGGTGGCGATGCTTTTCAGCTGGACCGCCACGTAGGGCGTCAGCCCCACCAGCGCCAGGCAGGTGGCGAACACGCCCAGCTTGGAGCGCTTGCCGTAGCGCGCGGCCAGGAAGTCGGCGATCGAGGTGATCCCGTAGGCCTTCGCGATGCGCAGCATCTTGTGCAGGACGAGGCCGCTCAGGAACATCGCGAGGGTCGGGCCGAGATAGAGCGGCAGGAAGGCCAGCCCGGAATGGGTTGCCTGCCCGACGCTGCCGTAGAAGGTCCAGGCGGTGCAGTAGATGGCGAGGCTGAGCGTATACACCCAGGGCCCGCCCAGGCGCATGCCGCGCAGGCCGGAACGGTCGCCCCAGGCGGCGATGCCGAACAGCAGCGCGAGATAGACCAGCGCCAGGAGCGGCACGAACAGGACCTGCACGCTCAGCCCTCCTCGCCGGTCTGCGCGTCATCCTGCTCCCGCTCCACCGCATGCTCGGCCGCCAGCGCGACCAGAACCACCGCCACCAGCCAGACCAGGGCGATCCAGACCGGCAGCAGGCCCGGCAGCAGCCGGTCGATCATGCCGAGCACGAAGGGGGTGATGCACAGGCACATCACGATCGCGGTCGCGATGGCGAACCGCCCGGCCCTCTGGGTGCGGGCGGCGCGGGCGAGCGGGTCCAGGAGGTCGGGCTCGGCTGGCAAGGATCACTCCACGCCCAGCAGCGACTTGACCTTCTCCACCAGGACCCGGGTCGAGAACGGCTTGGTGACGTAGTCATCGGCGCCCAGCGCCAGGCCACGGGCGCGCTCCGCCTCGCGTCCCCTCGCGGTCAGCATGACGATCCGGGTCCCGTCCCAGCGGCGATCCTGGCGGATCCGCTCGCACACCACGTAGCCGTCGAACTCGGGCATCATGACGTCGAGCAGCAGCAGGTCGGGCGGAACGCGTTCCAGCGCCTCGATCGCCTCGCGGCCGTTGCGGGCGATCTCCACCGCGAAGCCAGCCTTGGTCATCAGGAACTGGAGGGACATGACGATGTTCGGCTCATCGTCAACCACCAGGATCCTTTTCCCGTGAGCAGCGGCAGGAGCCGGGGTCGCCATGGGTTCCTCACGCATCTTGGGGCGCCTTCCTTGTGGTTGCCGGCACCGTAGGCCAGGGACAAGCCACAGCGAACCCATGAAGCCGCTTCGCCTTTCGTGATTTCGCATCACGTGGTAGGACCCGCTCGCGATCCTCGACCCCCCTTTTCAGTGCTTGATTCAGCCGGAGCGGTGCATGGCATCCTATCAATACGTTTACGTGATGAAGAGCCTCTCGAAGATCTTCCCGGGCGGAAAGAAGATCCTCGAGAACGTCACGTTGGCGTTCCTGCCGGGTGCGAAGATCGGTGTGCTCGGCGCGAACGGTGCGGGTAAGTCGACCCTGCTCAAGATCATGGCCGGGATCGACCACGACGTGAACGGCGACGCCATGGTCGCGGAAGGCGCCAAGGTCGGCTACCTCGCCCAGGAGCCGCAGCTCGATCCGGACAAGAACGTCCTGGACAACGTGCTGATGGGCGTCGGCGAGACCAAGGCGCTGATGGATCGGTTCGACGCGGTCTCCGCCCGCTTTGCCGAAGAGCTCACCGACGACGAGATGAACGAGGTGCTGGCCGAGCAGGCCGAGCTCCAGGAAAAGATCGACGCGGTCGACGGCTGGAACCTGCAGCGCACGGTCGACATCGCCATGGACGCGCTGCGCTGCCCGCCGGGCGACGCCGACGTGACCACCCTGTCGGGCGGCGAGCGGCGGCGGGTGGCGCTGTGCCGCCTGCTGCTCAGCCAGCCCGACCTGCTGCTCCTCGACGAGCCCACCAACCATCTGGACGCCGAATCGGTCGCTTGGCTGGAGCGGTTCCTGCAGGAATACCGGGGCACGGTCGTGGCGATCACCCATGACCGCTACTTCCTGGACAATGTCGCCGGCTGGATCCTGGAGCTCGACCGCGGCCGGGCCATCCCGTTCCAGGGCAACTATTCCGGCTGGCTGGAGCAGAAGCGCAAGCGCCTGGAGCAGGAAGAGCGCGAGGACGTCGCCCGCCAGAAGACCCTGGCGCGCGAGGCCGAGTGGATCGGGCAGAGCCCCAAGGCACGGCAGGCCAAGCAGAAGGCCCGCATCACCGCCTATGAGGAACTGCTGCGCGAGGCCAACGAGGCGGTCCCGGGCACGGCCCAGATCATGATCCCGCCGGGGCCGCGCCTGGGCGGCCTGGTGGTCGAGGCCGAGGGGATCAAGAAGGCGTTCGGCGACAAGCTGCTGATCGACGGCCTGTCGTTCAACCTGCCGCCGGGCGGCATCGTGGGCGTGATCGGGCCGAACGGCGCCGGCAAGACCACGCTGTTCCGGATGATCATGGGCACCGAGCAGCCGGACGAGGGCACCATCCGTGTCGGCGACACCGTGAAGCTCGGCTATGTCGACCAGAGCCGCGACGCGCTCGATCCGAACAAGACCGTCTGGCAGGAGATCGCCGACGGGCTGGACGTGATCGAGTTCGGCAAGCGGACCATGAACAGCCGGACCTACGTGGCGGCGTTCAACTTCAAGGGCGGCGACCAGCAGAAGAAGGTCGGCCAGCTCTCGGGCGGCGAGCGCAACCGCGTGCACATGGCCAAGCTGCTCAACAGCGGCGCCAACGTGCTGATGCTCGACGAGCCGACCAACGACCTGGACGTCGACACCCTGCGGGCCCTGGAGGAGGCATTGCTGTCCTTCGCCGGCTGCGCGGTGGTGATCAGCCATGACCGCTGGTTCCTGGACCGGATCTGCACCCACATCATGTCGTTCGAGGGCGACAGCCAGGTGGTCTGGTTCGAGGGCAATTACGGCGAGTACGAGGCGGACCGGAAGAAGCGGCTGGGCCACGACGCCGACCAGCCGCACCGGATCAAGTACAAGCCCCTCAAGGCCGCCTGACCCGCGCCCGGCGGCGCCGCCCGACTAGGGGACGGCGCCGCCGGCGAGCGCGTCGGGTTCGATCGTGCGTTCCAAAAGAGCCGCCACCCCGACCGGCTCCCCGTCCAGCGCGCCGGTCCCCACCTGGATCCCGACCATCGCCGGTCCATCGGCCGTGTCGATCAGGACCGGCGCGCCGGCGATGGCGGCGCTCGACGCGCAGTCATGCAGCAGGATCTCAGGCTCGCCGCGTATCTCCCTGATCTGGCAGCCTTCCGCCAGGGTCGCGATGAACGGGCGTTGCGGCGTGTAGGCTACCAGGACGACGCGGCTTCCAGGCATCAGCCCGGCGCGCTCCGAGCCGGACGCGATGCGGACCGGGTGGATCCCGGCCGGACGGGCGCTGCCTTCCTCCAGGTCGAGAATCGCCCAGTCACGGGCCGGCGGGGCCGGCTGCCCCTCCGCTGTCCAGGCAAGGCCCGGCGCCGGGATCACCTGCTGGACCAGGGCATGGCCCTTGCGCCCGGCGCGGTGCGGGGCGAGTTCCATCACCATGCGGTTGACCGGGTACCAGGCCCCCTGACGGTCGCGCAGGCAATGGGCGGCGGTGAGCGCCTGGTCCGGGGCGATCAGGGTGGCGGTGCAGAAGCCGCCGCCGCGAATGTTGACCTTGCCCACCGCATGGCCGGGCCAGCCGTCCACCGAGGGCCGTTCCGCGGCGCCCGCCCCCGAGCCGGCGAGAACGAGCCCCAGCGCTGCAAGCGCGGCCCGGCTCCTCGCGGTCACGCCATCTCCTCGTACACGAAATAGATCAGGTCCATCGAGGGAGGCGGCGTGGCGGTCTGGCTCATCTGGTCGTGGACCTGGCCGCGATGGTGGGTCTGATGGTTGAACATGTGCAGCCAGCACAGCGCGGTCGGCACCTGGCGGGGCGTCGGGCTCGTCATCATCCGGTAGGTGGTGATGCCGGCGAGCGTGCTGTCGTCCATGGCGGCGACCGCGTCGATGATCTCCCGGTCCAGCTTTTCCCGCTCGGGCAGCAGATCGTCCAGCCTTGGGAATGGCCGGTCGTCGACCTTGCCGCCGCCAAAAGGACGGCCGAGGATCCGGTCGAGCCAGATCCGGTCGGTCACCAGGAGATGGTTCAGCGTGCCCGAGATCGAGCGGAAGAAGGCCGGGCGGTCCTTCTCGAACTCGCCGGCGGGCAGGGCCGCGCAGGCATCGTAGAGCCGCTGGTTGGCCCAGCGATTGTAGCGTCCCATCCGCTGAAGATGTGCGTGCATCCAGCCTGCCTCCTGTCTTGCGACCCGTTCACCCCTAGCCCTGGCGGCGGCGACCCACCAGTGACCTGCCTTGCGGGCGGGATGAGCGGATCTCAGCCATGCCCGCGCACGAACTCCCCCACCAGCGCCATCAGGCTGCGGATGCCACGGTCGATGGTCGCCTCGTCCGCCAGCGAGAAGCTCAGCCGCAGCGTGTTGCCGCCACGGCCGTCGAAGAAGAAGGCTCCCCCCGGCACATAGGCGACCCTGGCTTCCTCGACCGCGCGGGGCAGCAGCGCCCGGGTATCGACCTGTTCGGGCAGCGTCACCCAGACGAACAGGCCGCCCTGCGGCCGGGTCCAGGTCGTGCCCGCCGGGGCCGACGCCTCCAGCGCCGCCAGCATGGCGCCCCGGCGGCGCCGATAGGTCCCGCAGAGGAGCGGCAGCCGGTCTTCCAGGCATTGCTGCGCCACGTCCCCCAGCACCACCTGGTCCAGCGTGCCGCTGTGCAGGTCGGCGGCCTGCTTGATCAGCACGAGCTTCTCGATCAGCGGCCGTGGCCCGGCGATCCAGCCCATCCGCAGGCCTGGGGCCAGCGTCTTGGAGAAGGTCCCGCAATAGACGCTGCGCGCCCGCTCGATCCCGCCCCGCCGCCCGCAATCCAAGGCCAGGACCGATGGGACCGGCAGGCCCTCGTAGCGGAGCTGCCGGTAGGCGGCGTCCTCCACGACCAGGGCGCCGGTCTCTTCCGCCAGGTCCAGGAGGCGAAGGCGCGCGGCCTCGCTCAGGGTCTCCCCGGTCGGGTTGGCGAAGTCCGGGACGACATAGAGGAGCTTTGGCCGTCCGCCGTGGCGGGCCGCCTGGGCGAGGTAGTGATCCGGCGTCTGGTTGCCCCCCTCCGGATGCAGGCGCTGGTAGTGCGGCTCGTAGGCGGAGAACGCCTGCAGGGCGCCAAGATAGGTGGGCGTGGTCGCCAGCACCGTGTCGCCCGGCGACAGCATCAGCTTGCCGAGGAAATCGAGCGCCTGCTGCGAGCCGGAGGTGATCAGGACATGGTCGGCCGAGCAAGCGACGCCCTGCCCTGCCATGTGCGCCACGATCCAGTCGCGCAGGGGCCGATGCCCCTCGCTGATCGAGTATTGCAGGGCGGCGGCGGTGCGCGACGGATCGGCGAAGACCGATCGGTAGGCTTCGGCGAACGCCTCGCTTGGAAAGAGCGCCGGGTCGGGGATGCCGCCGGCGAAGGAGACAATGTCCGGCCTTGCCAGGATCTTCAGGAGCTCCCGGATCTCCGAGGCGACCATCCCGCTGGCCCGGGTGGCGAACTGCTGCTCCCATGGGATGTCCGCCGCAGGGGACGGAGGCACGGCGATCTCGGACATGTATCGATACATTCTGCCAATTTGATCAGGAACAGCAGGGTATCGATTCGTTTGTTTCAGGTCGAGATGCATGTCTCGACGCAGCGCAACGAAACAATTTGCGGTTCAATCGCATCCGGCCCCGGCCTCATCGTCCGTTCGGCAGGCTGGACAGCGTCCCGTCGCCGGCCCGATCATGCCCCGGCACCCATCGCAACGGAGCCCTACCCTGACCAGGCTGGACAGTTTCATCCGTCGGCTGACCGCCCAGCGCGCCTGCCTCGAGGCGGCAATCGTGCTGCTGGGCGACCGCCCCGGATCCGTGCTCGAGATGGGCCTGGGCAATGGCCGCAGCTTCGACCATCTGCGAACGAGGCTGCCGGGGCGCCGGATCGTGGTCATCGAGCGTGATCCCAAGCCGCACCCGGCCTGCATGCCGGCCGGTGCCGACCTGGTGGTCGGAACGTTCGAGGAGATCCTGCCGCAGGCGGATCGCCGACTGCCCGGCGACCTTGTCCTGGTTCATGCCGACATCGGTACCGGCGACGAGCAGCGCAATGCCCGGCTGGCGCGGCTGGTCGCCAGTCATCTGGAGAAGTTCCTGCCGGACGGATGCGTCGTGGTGAGCGATCAGGCGCTCCCGAGTGAGCGCCTCGAAACATTGCCGGTACCGGAAGGCGTCGAGGTGGGACGTTATCATCTATATCGCGTGACAAGCCGCGACCGTGACCACATCATGGTTGGCGCGGCCCCTTGATCAGCGTCATCCGCGCCGTCTAGGAGTGTCGCCAGTACAACGGCGAGGAACATGGGCCAGCCGTCGAGATTTTTGGTTCGATTCTGGGGCGTACGCGGTACCGTTCCGGTCCCAGGACCGTCGACGCTCCGGTACGGCGGCAATACCCCGTGCGTCGAGATGAACTGCGGCGGCCAGCAACTGATCTTCGATGCCGGCACCGGCCTGCGCGCCCTGGGCCGGCAAATGATCCAGGACTGCCAGACCTGCGGCGCCCATATCTTTCTCAGCCATACCCATGTCGACCATATCAACGGCTTTGCGTTCTTCAAGCCGGCCTACCAGAGCGGCAACCGGCTGAAGCTCTGGAACGGCCACCTGCTCCGTCAGGGACGCCGGCTGCACGAGGTGGTCGGCAGCCTGATGCAGCGGCCGTTCTTCCCGGTGCCCTTCGACATCATGCACGCCACGATCGGCTTCGAGGACTTCCAGGCGGGCGACACGCTGGATCCGGTTCCCGGGGTCCAGATCCGCACCCATTTCCTCCCCCATCCCGGCGGAGCCACCGGCTACCGGGTGGAGTATGATGGCCGGTCGGCCTGCTATGTCACCGATCTGGAGCATGCCGAGGGCCGGCTGGACGAGGATGTGCTGCGCCTCATCGATGGTGCCGATCTGGTCATCTATGATTCGACCTTCACCGACGAAGAATATGTGAACTATCGCGGCTGGGGCCACTCGACCTGGCAGGAGGGCGTGCGCTTGTGCAAGGCCGCCGGCGTCAAGCGCCTGGTGACGTTCCACCACGAGCCCGACCACGACGACGCCTTCCTGGATGGCGTCGCCAAGGCGCTGGAAGCCGCCATGCCGGGCTCGATGGTCGCGCGCGAAGGCATGGTCGTCGAGCTGTGAGCCGGCCGCGCGATCCGCACGGTTCGGGCTTCTTCATTCCCTATCGCTACGCTGATGAAGTCCGCCCCTGCCCCTACCCCGCCCTGGAGCCATTGTTCCGGGCGGCGGAGCCGGCGATGCTGGCCGAACTCGCCCAGGCGGAACAATACGCATCGGCATTCCGAGCGATGGACGGCCCGCCGCCCCGCCCCCGCTTCGACCAGGAATGGTTCCCACGTCTGGACGCCGTCGGCGCCTATGGCCTGGTGCGTCGCCGCAGGCCCAAGCGGATCATCGAGATCGGCAGCGGCCACTCCACCCGGTTCCTCGCCCAGGCGATCGCCGACAGCGGCGGCTCCACCGATCTCCACTGTATCGATCCCCAGCCCCGCGCCGACATCACCGCCCTCCCGCTCCGACACGAGCCACGCCGCTTCGAGGAGGTCGACACGGAGGCGCTCGCGGGCCTTTTGGGGCCGGGCGACATCCTGTTCGTCGATTCCAGCCACCTGCTGGTGCCGGGCTGCGACGTGGACCGGATCGTCAACGACCTCCTGCCCAGGCTTCCGGCCGGGGTTCTCCTGCACGTGCACGACATCTTCCTGCCCGATGCCTATCCCAAGGCCTGGTCGTGGCGCGGCTATGCGGAGCAGAGCGTGATCGCTCCGCTTCTGCACACCGGCGGCTGGTCGCTGCTCTGGTCCAGCCACTGGCTGGCGACCCGCCATGCCGCCCGGGTGGCGGCCGGCCCGCTGGCCGAACTGGCGCTGCGGCCGGGCGTTCCGGAAACCTCGATGTGGCTGGTGCGGAACTGAGCGGGCCTGGCTGAAGCAGAGGATCAAGACGGCAAGGCGGTCCAGACGCACCGGAACGGCGCTGGCCTAAAAAAGGGCAGCAGCACGGGGCAGATGGCGCTCGCGCGGCGGGTTCTCGACGATGAAGGGCCACACGGCATTTCGTTGCCGGTCCAGGAGAACGTGGAAGGACTTGCCTATATTGCGATGTGCACGGGCGACCGCTCGCAGCAATTGAAGAGGCGGCGAGGAAACCTGGCAAGGCTCCAAGTCCGCTTGCCCGCCTTTGCCGGCACAGGGCGCAGTGCAAGCCCCCACAACCGCTGGCCGCCGCCCCTCGCATGACGCCGAGAGGCGCAAGAAAGACGCACCCTGACAATACCAGCTTTCACACATTTGGAACTGCGCATAAGCTCTCTTGTGGATACCTACTGATGGGCCGGCATTTAGAACTTGAATAGAAGAAGAGCCGGAAGAGATCTTGTGCTATGTGACAGTTGCGAGTCACTCCGCGCAAGGTCGGCCATTGCCTTTTCAACGAATATTGGAGGGGAGCGCCATGCTCAATCGATTGCCGTTTACCGTCGCTGCAGCCTGTGTACTGCTGTCACCACTACAGGCACGGGCTGACACAGCAATCCCACCCTCGATCGTCACGCCTGATGTTGTTGAGACGTCGCACGGCACGTTCGACTTCAAGAACGGCGTGCCGACTGAAGCGACCAGCAGCGCGCTCTACGATCAGCTCGACTTCACCTACGCCTACCGCACCTTCATGGACACGATGCGCGGCGTCAGCATCCGGGCGCTTCGCCGCGGAATGGAGGACGCAGGCGTCAAGAAGAACGAGGTCATGGTCTTCTCCGAGCTGATGGACGCCAAGTCGCTGTTCCTGACGCCGAATGCGGACACGATCTATGTGATGGGCTGGCTCGACCTCAACGACGGCCCGGTGGTGATCGAATCGCCGCCCGAGTTCCTCGGCATCGTGCAGGACGCCTGGTTCCACTGGGTGACCGACATGGGCAGCCCGGGCCCCGACCGTGGCCTCGGAGGGAAATACCTGATCGTTCCGCCCGGCTACGACGGCGAGTTGCCCCAGGGCGGCTATTTTATCGCCCACGCCAAGACGAACGGCATCCTGTGGTTCGGCCGCTCCTTCCTGAAGGATGGAAGCGACCCGAAGCCTTCTGTCGATGTGATCAAGGCGTCCACGAAGGTTTATCCCTACGTTCCGGGAGGCGTCGGCACCCCGATCGCAGCCTTCCTCGCCGGAACCGCCCGCCTCGGCAAGATCTCGGAGCCCCCGGCAACCGTCTTCCATGAGGGAAGCGGGAAGGTGATGAACACCATCCCGCCGAACGACTGGGAGTATTTCGAGCTTCTGAACGAGGTCGTCCAGAGCGAGGCTGCGACCGCGTTCGACGTCGAGTTGATGGGTCCGATCGCGGCCCTCGGCATCGTGAAAGGCAAGCCGTTCGCGCCCGACCAGCGCATGAAAGGGATCATGACCGATGCCGTGGCGGTGGCGAATGCCGCGTCGCGCAACCTTTTCATGAACCCGCGGGACCCGGACTGGTTCTATTACCCCGACTCGTCCTGGTTCAACATGCTCTTCGAGAGCGGCTACGAGTTCGAAACCCCAATTCCCGAGATCACGCCGGAAGGGGTGAAGCCATTCCCGCCGACGGGCTACCGGCAGATGGACGCGCGCACGAGCTTCTTTTATGGCGTCACCGGAATCACCCCGGCGATGGCGATGCGGCTGACGGGAGTCGGCTCGCAATATCTCCTCACCGCGAAAGACGCCGACAAGAACTTCTTCGACGGGTCGAAGACCTACAAGGTCACGCTGCCGAAGGGCATCCCCGAGGCGAACTTCTGGTCGCTGACGGTCTACGACAACATGACCCGCTCGATGCTCGACACGCCGCAGCGCTACCCGCGGGCGGGCAGCCAAAGCTATCCTTCGCCGGCGGCGCAAGCCGATGCCGACGGCTCCACCACCATCTACTTCTCGCCGACACAGCCGGACGGCGTCGACCGGGGCAACTGGATCCAGACGATGCCGGAAAATGGCTGGTTCGTGGGCCTGCGTCTCTACAGTCCGCTCGAGCCGTTCTTCGACAAGAGCTGGCGAATCAGCGAGATCGAGCTTGTCGACTAAGCCAACACGATGCCGCCAAGCCGAATGCTCCGACCTTGAGCCAGAGCGGGGCGACGGCGAGGTGCGACATGGCCGGCAGCACGTTTCTCGTCGCAAGGGGCGATGCGCCGGACCCGCTTGAGGCGGCCGGCGCCAGCACTTGCACCTGGTGCTTCGGCACGAGACCAGCCAGGCTGATTTCCGCTGACTGGCAGGGGTTTGGCGCTCCGGTAGCAACCAATGGCTCAGGAGCGCCGCCTAGCGCTCGTAGAGCGCCCGGTCGTTGACGCTCTCGTCATAGGCCGGATTGTCCCAGCCGATCATCTTGCCCGGATTGAGCAGGCCCTTCGGGTCGGTCTCCCGCTTGAAGGCGAGTTGGACCGGATCGACCCGCTTCATGCCGCCTTCCTCCAGCGTGTAGGCGTGCGGATTGAAGATCGGGCAGCCGGACGCGTTGTAGTCGGCGATGATCTCGTTCAGGCGCTCCTCGGTGGTGAAGCGCACCAGCGGCAGGCCGAAGCAGGCGATCTGGTTGCCGAAGCGGACGAACTCCAGGTGCATCGGCACCTCGTCGCCGTAGCGGGCGCACATCTGCTCGACCAGGGCCACGTGGTTGGGCGGCGGGAACAATACCTGCAGATAGGTGATGTCGCGCTGGTACTTCAGGGCGTGCAGGGTCGTGTGGTTCCAGGAATACTCGAACAGCGGGACACTGCGCTCGTCCAGGGCATAGGCCTGCTGCTTCACGATCCGGCCGCCATGCTCGGCCAGCATGTCGCGCGTGGCATCCATGGCGAACGGCGCCACCATCAGCAGCATCACCGACTTGTCCGGCCCGACCTGGTCGCGGAACAGGTACTGGGCGGGAACCGGCGCCGCGATCGGGGTGACCAGCTTCTTCAGGATGCCCGGCTCGCCGGAAAACGCGTCGGCGAAGCGCACCGCCGGCATGAAGTCGTCGAACTCGGCGACCAGTTCGACCCAGGGGTAGGCCGGCGCCAGCGGCACGGTCAGCTCGGTGATGACGGCGTTGGTGCCGTAGGCGTGGTTGACCTTCTGGATGTCGTCGCCGTGCAGGGTGAGGATGCGCGGCTCTGCTTCCATGGTGACGATGCGGGCGGCGATGATGTTGCCGCGGTCGCGCAGGAGACCATGGGTGATCGAGCCGATGCCGGAGCTGCCGCCGGCGACATAGCCGCCGATCGTGGCAGTGCGGTGGGTGCTCGGATGAAAGCGCAGTTCCTGGCCGCTCGGGTGGGCGGCGAGGTCGATGTCCATCATCCGGGCGCCAGCCTGGACGCGCGCGCTGCCCTGCTCGATCCCGATCACCTGGTTCAGCCGGGACAGGTCCAGCACGATCCCGCCCTTCAGCGGCATCGCCTGGCCATAATTGCCGGTGCCGGCACCGCGCACGGTGACCGGGACGTCATGGCGGAAGGCCTCGCGCAGGACCCGCACGACCTCCGCCTCGTCGCTGGCGCTGACCACGGCGTCCGCCTGGCAGTGATCGAGCTCGCGCTTGAGGACCGGCGAGTACCAGTAGAAGTCGCGGGAGCGGCGGCGGACCTTCTGCGGCTGGGTCTCGACGTCCAGGCCGCTGATGGCCTCGAGGAAGGTGGCGACGGCGCTCAAGCGGGATCTCCGACGATCGGATCAAGAAGTTCATAGGATGGCAGGGCAAGGTCCAGCACCCGGCCGTGGCGGACCACCTGGCGACGCGCCTGCGGGCGGCTCAGCACCTCACTGAAGCTGCGCCCTTCCAGGATCACGAAGTCGGCGGGCCTGCCCGGCTCCAGCGGCGACGGCATGCCCATGAGCGCGGCCGGCACGGCGGTCACCGCGTCCAGCCAGCCATCCAGGGGATGGTCGAGATGGGCGATCCGCACCGCCTCCCGGAACAGTTCCACGCCGTCCAGGTCGCCATAGGCATAGAAGGGGTCGCGGGTGTTGTCCGAGCCGAACGCGACCGGAATGCCGCGCGCCCGCGCCTCGTGGACCAGGGTAATCCCCCGGGCGCGCGGGGTGCGCCCGGAGGCGCGGTCCTGCAGGTACAGGTTGCACATGGGCAGCGAGACCAGGGCGATGCCGGCTTCGGCCACCCGATCCAGCGTCGCAAAAGCGACCGCTTCCTCCTGGACCGCCAGCGAGCAGCAATGGCCGCACACCACCTGCCCGGCAAAGCCGGTCTCGCGCACGGTCCGGGCGACCCGGTCCAGGACCTGGGCGTCCGGGTTGAGGTTCTCGTCGACATGCAGGTCGACGTCCAGGCCATGCCGCCCGGCCAGGTCGAACAGGCGCCGGAGCTGCCGGTCGATCTCCGGGCCCATCAGCGGGAAGCCGCCCAGCAGGCCACCATGCTCGGCGACCATGCGGGCCAGGTCCTCACCGTCCGGGCCCTCGTAGAACTCGGCCGGCACCAGGCAGACAGCCTGCAGGGCGATCCGGCCCGACCAGGCCTCGCGAAGCTCGGCGAAGGCCGGCCAGGTGCAGTTCCGCAAAGGCCCCATCGAATCGAGATGGGTCCGGATCGCCCTCGTGCCGTGGACCAGGGCGCATTCCAGGCCGAACTTCATGCGCACGACCACGTCCGCCCGCGTCCATCGCGCCTGGTCGGCATGGACCGCATCCAGGGCACCGCCAAAGCTGCCGTCAGGGTTGGCCTGGCGCGGCGTGACGTGGCCCTTGTCCAGATGGGTGTGCAGGTCGACCGGGCAGGGCCAGATCATCCGCCCTTCCAGATCGCGGCCGTCGCCATGGACCCTGGGATCGTGCGGCAGCACCGAGGTGATCATCGCCCCGGTGATCACGAGGTCGAAGCGGCCGGCGCGGTTGGGCAGGGTCAGGTTGGTGAGCTTCATCGTTCGCGCGCCCGGGCGCTGTCGTGCCAGCGATGCAGCAGGAGCCAGGAGATGAACGAGGTGAGGCCGAAGATCGCCACGCCGGTGAACGCCAGCAGGAGGAGGCAGGCGAACATCCCGGGAATGTTCATCCGGTAGCTGTTCTCCAGGACCCGGTAGGCCAGCCCGGTGCCGGTACCGGCAGTGCCGGCCACGTATTCGGCGACCACGGCCGCGATCAGCGACAGCCCGCCGGAGACCTTCAGGCCCGCCAGGAAGAACGGCAGGGCCGAGGGCAGCCGCAGGTGCAGCAGGGTCTGCCAGCGCGAGGCGCCGTAGAGCTGGAACAGGTCGACCAGGTTGTGGTCCGCAGAGTGCAGGCCGATGGTCGTGTTGGAGAGGATCGGGAAGAACGCCACGATCCAGGCGCACAGCAGCAGCGCCACATAGGTGCTGGGGACGTAGATGATGATCAGCGGCGCCACCGCCACGATCGGGGTGACCTGCAGGACCACGGCATAGGGCAGGAACGCCCGCTCGATCCACGGGCTCTGCGCGAACAGCAGCGCCAGCGCGCCCCCGCCCAGGACCGAGAACAGCAGGGCCAGGAAGGTGATCTGCAGGGTCACCAGCCAGGAGGGCACCAGCGAGGTGAAGTCGGTCCAGAGATAGGCGAACACCCGGGACGGCGACGGCACCAGGTAATGCGGGATCTCGTAGTAGCGGACCGCCGCCTCGCAGGAGCTGAGCAGCAGGGCTGCCACCAGCAGCGGCAGCGCCACCCGCAGGAAGCGTTCGCGTCCCCGGCTCTCCGGCATCTCGTCGGTCATGGCCTGGCTCATGGCGCCCCTCATGGCTCCATCGCCCGCTGCAGGGCGGCGGAGACCGCCCGGCAGCGCTGATTATACTCGCCCGACATGCGGAAGGCTTCATCGCGCGGGTAGGGAGCGTCGATGGCCAGGTCGGCGACGATCCGGCCCGGCCGCGCCGCCATGACCAGGATGCGCGAGCTCAGGAACACCGATTCGTACACGCTGTGCGTCACGAACACGGTGGTGAAGCCGCGCTCCAGCCAGAGGCGGAGCAGGTCGTCGTTCAGGCGGCCGCGGGTGATCTCGTCCAGGGCCGCGAACGGCTCGTCCATCAGCAGGATCCTGGGCCGGGTGACCAGGGCCCGGGCGATGCTGACCCGCATCTTCATGCCGCCGGACAGCTCGCGCGGATAGCTGTCGGCAAAGCCCGCCAGCCCGACCATCGCCAGCGCCTCCTCGATGCGCGGCCGGGCCTGTGCGAACCCGACATCCTGGAGCTTGAGCGGCAGGTGGACGTTGCGCGCCACCGTCGCCCAGGGCATCAGGGTCGGCTCCTGAAAGACGAAGCCGACATCGCGCAGGCCGGGCTGGCCGCTCCAGACGATCCTGCCCTGGGAGGGGCGGCCGAGGCCGGCCAGGAGGCGGAGCGCCGTGCTCTTGCCGCAGCCGGACGGCCCCAGGAGCGAGACGAACTCGCCGGCGCCGATGCCGACATCCAGCCCCGACAGCGCCGTGGTGCCGTTCTTGAAGCGCTTGTCGACCCCCTCGAAGCGGACCAGAGGGGCGGCTGCGGCGAGATCGGGCAGTCCAGGAGAAGCCAAGGTCACTTCGACTTCATCTCCATGCCCTGCTTCTTGTTCACGAACTGCAGCGTGTAGGCTTTCGACAGATCCAGGTCCGCCGGATAGAGGCCGGCCTGCACCGTCATGTCGAAGAACGACTTGATCCGCTCGTCGGTCATGGCGCCGATGCCGAGATCCAGCGAATCACCGGAATCGACGATGCCGTTTTCCTTGATCTTGGCGTAGGAGAACGCGATCTGCTCGTCGGTCATCTCCGGATTGTCCTGCTTGATCAGCTCGTTGGCCGGTGCCGGATCACCGTAGAGGTAGGAGTACCAGCCTCGGACCGAGGCATCGACGAAGCGCTGGACCAGGTCGGGGTTCTCGTTCACCAGCTGCCAGGAAGTCTGGATCGTGGTCGAGTAGGTGTCGTAGCCGGCATCGGCCAGGAGATGCACGACCGGCTCGAAGCCGCCTTCCTTCTGGATCGCGAAGGGCTCCGAGGTGAGGTAGCCCTGCTGGACGGCGTCCTTGTCGGTCAGGAACGGCGCCATGTTGAAGGTATAGGGGCGGATCTGGTCGTCGGTGTAGCCGTACTTGATCTTCAGGAACTCCCAGAAGGTGGTCCGGGAATCCGCCGCGATCATCACCGGCTTGCCCTTGATCGCCTCCAGGCTGTCGTTGCCGGCGTCCGGATGGGCGATCAGGACCTGCGGGTCCTTCTGGAAGATCGCGGCGATGGTGACCATCGGCACGTCGTTCTGGACGAAGTTGAACGCCTCGAACATCGAGCCGCCCATGTTGAAGTCGATCTTGCCGGCGGCCAGGAGCTGGGCGTGGTTGACCTGCGGTCCGCCCGGACGGATCGTCACCTTCAGCCCAGCTTCCTCGTAGATGCCGGTCGCGACCGCCTGGTAGTAACCGCCATGTTCCGGCTGCGCCTTCCAGTTGGTGCCGAAGGTGACCTCGTCGAGGGCGAGTGCTGGCCCTGCCGCGAGCACGCCAAGACCGAGGCATAAGCTAGCCAGGGACCTTCGAGCGATCATGTCCATCTCCCCTTGAACTGTGACGACGCGCATGGCGAGGTGCCGCGAAAGAAGCAAGCGCCATGCCGCTGGATGGCGCACGGGCAAGACCATCCCGGGTCCGGTCCCACGGCTCAGGCCAGCGGCAGGACGGAGGAAGCCGACCGCTCGCGCTGCACCGATCTCAGGCGTCGCAGGCGCCGTTCGACCTGGTCCAGGAAGGTGGCGCGGCTGGCCGGCGTCGACTGGTCCATCAGGTAGTGGCCCTGCCAGAACGTCTCGCGCCTTGGGTGGCAGAGCGCCCCCACGCCGCGCATCACCGTCCGGCGGCCGGGATCGCCCACCCATTTCGTCCAGAGCCAGGGCGCCCCGTAGGTCGAGATGCCTCCCAGGAGCCGGATCCGGGTCATGCCCGGGCGAATCGGCCCGCGCGAGCCCGGCGGTGGAATAATGAAGCTGCGGTGCGGCAGCCAGATCCGCTCCAGCCAGCCCTTCAGCATCGACGGCAGCCCGTACCACCAGGTCGGGTAGACGAACACCAGGCCGTCCGCGGACATCAGCCGCTCGACCTCGCGTTCGATGCCGGTCTCGTTGACGCCCTGGTCGTGGTAGCGGCCGCGCTCGGCCCGATCCATCACCGGCTGGAAGCCTTCCGCATACAGATCGAGCGCGTCCACCTCGCCGCCCTGCTCGGCGAGCACCCGACAGGTCGTGCGGAACAGCGACGCGTTGAAGCTGTCGGGATCGGGATGGGCGTGAACGACCAGGATGCGCACCAAGGTCTCCGGCGAGAAAGGTTGCCGGACGGACATGACGGACCGGCTTTCACGTCGCAAGAGGGTGGTTCGGATGCGGCCCGGATGTTGAAGTGGTCCAGGAGCTTTCCTGAAGGCGCGCGGGGGAGGCCCGCCGGGTCATGACCCGCTTGGCGGATGGGGACGGATCATTCTGATCCAGCCGCGATCGCCTCGATCTCGATCCTGAACTCCGGCCGGGCCAGGGCGCTGATGAACAGGAGGGTCGAGGCGGGAGCGGGGTTGTCCACCCAGCGGTCGCGCACCTCCATGTAGGCGCCGCGGTCGGCGGGGTCGATCAGGAAGGTGCTCAGGCGCACGACGTTGCCACGGCTCATCCCGGCCTCGGCCAGAAGGGCGTCGATATTGGCGAAGATCTGCTCCGCCTGCGCGGCCACCCCTTCGGGAATGCTGCCGTCCGGGCCGATGCCGAGTTGGCCGGACAAGAACAGGAGCCGGCTGGCGCCGTCCAGTGCGATCCCGTGGTGATAGCGGCCATAGGGCGGAAACACCCTCCCCTCGCCCGTGATCGGCTTGCGCACCCGCCGTTCTCCCCCCGATGCTGGCTGTCCGGTCGAGGCTAGCGGGAGAAGCAGGCGGTGGCGAGACGTTGGGAGGAATTGCGCAGTCCCGAGTTCCGGGATCTGGACCCGGAACGGACCGTGGCGGTGATGCCGCTGGGCGCCATTGAGCAGCATGGCCCCCATTTGCCGGTGATGGTGGACGCGCGCCTGGCCGGCGAGGTCACCGACCGGGCGCTGACCGCGCTGGCAGCGGATTTGCCAGTCCTGCGCCTGCCGACCATGCCGGTCGGAAAGTCCGACGAGCATCTGGACTATCCGGGCACCCTCACCTTCTCCGCCGAGACCGTGCTGCGGGTCTGGATCGAGATCGGCCAGAGCGTCGCGCGGGCGGGGGTGCGCAAGCTGGTCATGGTCAACGGCCATGGCGGCCAGATCCAGCCCATGCAGATGGCGGCACGCGAGCTCCGCATCGGCAGCGGCATGTTCGCGGTCGCCTGCAACTGGTGGCAGTTCGGTTATCCCGACGGCCTGTTCTCCGAGGAGGAACTGCGTTTCGGCATCCATGCGGGCGCGGTGGAGACCTCGATGATGCGCGCGGTCGAGCCGGGCCTGGTGCGGATGGAGCTGGCGCAGGATTTCGTCCCGGCGACCCGGCACCGGATGGCGTCGCGCTTCCCGAGACTGGCGGCGGCCGGTGCGGCGGGCTTTGGCTGGATGGCCCAGGACATCCACCCGGACGGCGCGGCCGGGGATGCCTCGGCGGCGTGGCCGGACCATGGCGAGGCGGCGCTGAACCATGCCGCCGAGGGCCTCGCTGCGCTGCTGCGCGAGGTGGTCGACTACCCGTTGGAGGGGCTGGAGCGCACAACCGTCCGGTGAGACGGAACCAAATTTAGAATTGAGCGTTTTTTCTGATTTTCTACTATTGCGCGAACTCGGAAGCTGGGTTATCTCTTAAGTCGTCGCAGGGTTATCACCCGATGACACCCGACTTGAGGCGTTTCCTCCCACTCAGGGGCCGTGTGCGAGCACGGCCCCTTTTTTCTTTCGCAGTCTTCAGAACGGCTGGCTCTGTGGCTGCTGTGCGGAAGCGCCGAACGGCTGGCGACTCCGCAGGCTGGTGGAAAGGCACCGGAAGAATGCCTGGGCGATCTGGTAGGTGCCCCGCAGCGGCACGTTCCAGGCGCCCTCGTCGCCGGTCAGGAAATGGATCGTCATCTGCCGGCCCAGGGCGAACCGGTCGAGCAGCATGGCCGCCTGTTCCGGCGCCAGGTTTCCCTCGATCATGCTGGGAAGGTTCGTGGCGGTGAACGGAAGCCTTGCCACCTGCGCGCCGTCGACAACGAACGACACTTCCATCCGGGCGTTCTTCGGCACCACCCAGCCGTCATTGCTGAGATGGACGAAGGCCTGGCGCGCCTGGTTCATCTTGATGAGCAGGCCCAGTCCGTTGTTGAACTGGAGGATCCCGCAGATCTGCCCGCCGTCGTTGGCCACCGTATGGTAGGCTTCCCACTGGCCGACCCGGGCCAGGACATTCGAGGCCGCCTGCGCGGGCGCGGCCAGCATCACGCCAAGAAGCAGGCAGCAGGCGGTGAACATCCTCATCGTCGACCTCATGCTCAAGCTCGGCAGTCACGCCGCTTCGAGGATGAGAACTTACCTGTTTCCGGGATGAATATGCTGGTGGTCTGCCCGAAGCCGTACGCCGCTATCGCTCGCCCTTGCGGAAAGGCTGCATCAGCGCCTGGGGAACCCGCGCACGCCGCGAGACCAGCACCAACGCGACGATTGAAAGCAGGTAGGGCATCATCAGGAACAGCTGATAAGGGATGCTCGGAACCAGCGGTTGAAGCCGGAGCTGGAACGCGTCGAACATCCCGTAAAGGACCGCCCCCAGCAGCGCCTTGCCCGGCTGCCAGGACGCGAACACCACCAGGGCGATGCAAACCCAGCCGCGGCCCTGGATCATGGTGAAATAGAAGCTGTCGAACGCCGCGGTGGTGAGGAAGGCGCCGC
Source organism: Geminicoccus roseus DSM 18922 (assembly GCF_000427665.1). Classification (NCBI taxonomy): domain Bacteria; kingdom Pseudomonadati; phylum Pseudomonadota; class Alphaproteobacteria; order Geminicoccales; family Geminicoccaceae; genus Geminicoccus; species Geminicoccus roseus. The sequence continues at coordinate 3,354,731 of NZ_KE386572.1, read as the reverse complement.
CAATCGCCATCAGCGCGCTTCCGGCCATCACCGCCCCGGTGCGCATGCCGAACACGCTCACCCCCTGCGCCTCGCAGCCCTGCGGGCTTTCCCCGGCCATGCGCAGGGCCAGGCCTAGCGGCGTGCGCCACAGCACCCAGGCCACCAGCAGCACACAGGCGAGCGCCAGCCAGGTGAGCGCGGTGTGGTCGAACAGGGCATCGCCCAGCCAGGGCAGGCCGCTGAGCACCGGCAGCTCGACCGGCGCGAACGGGGTGATCTTCGGCGGCGAGCCCGAGGACGGCACGTAGAGGCGGTAGAGATACCAGGACAGGCTGGCGGCGAAGAGGGTGATGCCCAGGCCGGTGACATGCTGGGACAGGCCCAGATGGACCGTGAGCGCTGCGTGCAGGAGCCCGATCAGCGCGCCCACCGTCGCGGCGATCAGGATGCCCGCCCAGAGCGGCGCGCCCAGGTGGACCGCCAGCCAGCCGGTCATGGCACCGGCTGTCATGATCCCCTCGATGCCGAGGTTCAGCACGCCCGAGCGCTCGCCCAGGAGCGCGCCCAGTGTCCCGAAGATCAGCGGCGTCGCGATGCGCAGGGCGGCCGCCCAGAACGAGGCCGCCAGGACGATGTCCAGGAACTCGGTCATCGGCGCACCCGGTATTCGACGAGGAACAGCGCCACCAGCATGGAGAGCAGCGAGGTGGCGACGATCGCGTCGGCGATGAAGGACGGCACGCCATGGGCGCGGGCCATGGCGTCGGCGCCCACGAACACCGCCGCCACGAAGATCGCGGTGGGAATGACACCCAGAGGGTTGAGGCCCGCCAGCATCGCCACGATCACCCCGGCGGTGCCGAAGCCGGGCGACAGGTCGGTGGTGACATAGCCCTTCAGGCCCATGACCTCGACCGCCCCGGCCAGGCCGGCCATGGCGCCGGACAGAAGCGCGGTGAGCAGGAGCACCCGGCCGACCCGGATGCCGGCATGACGGGCAGCGGGCGCCCCCAGCCCCACCGCCCGGGCGGACAGGCCGAACAACGTCCGGGCATTCACGAAGGCAATCGCGGCCGCCGCCAGCAGGGCCAGCAGGAAGCCCAGGTGCAGGCGGCTGCGCCCGACCAGCTGCGGCAGGGTCCCTTCCGGGACCACCGGCACCGACTGCGGCCAGCCGAACGCCAGCGGGTCCTTCATCGGCCCCTCGATCAGCAGCGAGACCAGCAGCAGCGCCACGAAGTTCAGGAGCAGGGTGGTGACCACCTCATCCACGCCAAAGCGCAGCTTCAGCACCGCCGGCCCCAGCAGGAACAGAGCCCCCGCCAGCGCGCCGACCAGGAGGAGGCAGGGAGCCATCAGGTAGCCGGGCGCGCCCCAGTCGAGCGACCCGATCGCCGCCACGGCGATGGCGCCCAGGTAGAACTGGCCCTCGGCGCCAATATTCCAGAAGCGTGCCCTGAACGCGATCGCGGCGGCCAGCCCGGTGAGGATCAATGGGGTGGCGCGGGTCAGCGTCTCGGTGATGCCCAGCCGGCTGCCGAAGGCCTCCTGGAACAGCGTGCCGTAGGCGGCGAGCACCGGTGCGCCCGCCAGCCCGATCAGGATGCTGCACAGGGCCAGCGCCGCCAGGATCGCCCCGGTCGGGGCGGCGACCAGCAGGAGCCGGGGAACGCGCTCACGCCGCTCGAGGCGCATGGCCGTCCTCTCCTGCCATCATCAGTCCCAGCATGGTTTCGGTTGCGGCCTCGATCGGGATGGACGCCGACAGGCGGCCCTTGAAGATTACCTGGACCCGATCGGCCAAGCGGAAGATCTCGTCCAGGTCCTCGGAGATCAGCAGGATGCCGGCGCCCGCCGCCCGGGCTTCGAGAAGGCGGCGATGGATCTCCGCCACCGCGCCCTCGTCCAGGCCGCGGGTCGGCTGACTGGCGACGATGATGCGCGGATTCTCCACCAGGTTCCGGCCGAGGATCAGCTTCTGCATGTTGCCGCCGGACAGGAGCCGGGTGCGGGTGCCGGGTGCGGCGCCGCGGATGTCGAACCCCTCGATCAGGCTCCTGGCATGGGCGATGGCGGCGTCCTTGCGCAGGAGCCCCAGCCGGGAGAAGCGCGGGTCGCCGATCCGCTCCAGCACGGCGTTCTCGTAGAGCGCCAGGTCGGCCACCACCCCCTCGTGGTGGCGGTCCTCCGGGATATGGGCCAGGCCGGCGCGGCTGAAACCCACCGGATCCGGCCGCTCGACCGGCATTCCCGCCAGCTCGATCGTCCCCTCGGCGGGACTGGCCAACCCGGCGAACAGGCGGGAAAGCGCCCCCTGCCCGTTGCCCGCGACCCCGACGATGCCCAGCACCTCGCGCTCGCGCAGGTCCAGCGCCACGCCGTCCAGCTCGCGCTGGCCCGCGCGCTCGACCCGCACGCCTTCCAGGCGCAGGAGGCTGCGGCCTGGAGCCAGCGGGGTACGCTCGGCATGGACGACCCGGCGCCCGACCATCAGCTCGGCGAGTTCGGCCCGCGAGGCCCCGGCGGTTGGCCGCTCGGCCACCAGCCGGCCCTGTCGCAGCACGGCGACCCGGTCGGCATGGGAGACGACCTCGTGCAGCTTGTGGCTGATGAAGACGACACTCAGCCCCTCTTTGGCCATGCCGCGCAGCGTCTGGAACAGCCGCTCGGATTCCTGCGGGGTGAGCACCGCGGTGGGCTCGTCCAGGATCAGGATCCGGGCGTCGCGATAGAGCGACTTCAGGATCTCGACCCGCTGCTGCTCGCCGACCGACAGGTCGCCGGCGCGGCGGTCCGGATCGACCTGCAGGCCGAAGCGCTCGGCCAGCGCCAGGAGGCGCGCCCGCGCCGGGCCGCGCCGCGAGCGCAGCGCGAACAGGGGCTCGGTGCCGATGGTGACGTTGTCCAGCACGCTCAGGTTGGCCGCCAGCGTGAAATGCTGGTGGACCATGCCGACCCCGGCGTCGATCGCGGCGCGCGGGTCCCCCGGCGGCAGTTCGCGGCCGAACACGCGCACCGTCCCCGCATCGGCCACGTAGTGGCCGAACAGGATGTTCATGAGCGTGGTCTTGCCGGCGCCGTTCTCCCCGAGCAGCGCCAGGACCTCGCCCTTGGCCAGGGCGAGATCGATGGCGTCGTTGGCGAGGAGAGGCCCGAACTGCTTGGTGATGCCGGTCAGTTCGAGGGCGAGGCTCACGCCGGCTGCGAATCGTCGATTTCGACCGTGAACGCGCCGGACTTGATCTCGAGCCGCCGCGCTTCCATGGCCGCCACGGCATCGGCCGGGACCATCTCCGGCTGGAACGAGATGTCGTTGCCGCCGAACTTCATGAAGCTGAACTGGCTGTAGTCCTTGCCGGTGGGGGTCCCGGCGTTCACGTCGGCCACGGCGGCGGCGAGGATCGGGTCGAAGAACCAGAGCGCGTTCGCGAACACCGTCTCCGGATAGCGGGGCGTGTAGTCCAGCAGCGAGCCGATCGCCAGGATGCCGCGGTCCTTGGCGGCATCGGCGGTGCCGATCCGCTCGCCGAACAGGATGTCGGCGCCGGCGTCGATCTGCGCCAGCCCCGCTTCCTTCGCCTTGGGCGGATCGAAGAAGGTGCCGATGAACTGGACCAGGAACTTGGCATCGGGGCGCACGTCGGCCACGCCCGCCCGGAACGCGTTGATCAGCCGGTTGATCTCGGGGATCGGGTAGCCGCCGACCGCGCCGTAGACGTTCTTCTCCGACACGGAAGCCGCGAGCATGCCGGTCAGGTAGGCAGCCTCGTGGTTCCAGGTCCCGAACACGCCGAGATTGGGCTCCTGCGCCGGCAGGGACGAACCCATCAGGAAGCCGGTGTCGGGATAGTCCTGGGCCACCTGGCGCGCCTCGCGCTCCACGCCGTAGATCTCGCCGACGATCAGCCTGGCGCCCTGGTCGGCATACTGCCGCATCGCCCGGACATAGTCCGTGTTGGCGACTGATTCGCTGTAGACATACTCGATCGTGCCCGCCTCGCCGGCGTCGACCAGCGCCTGGTGCAGGCGGGAGTTCCAGGCGTTCTCGACCGGGACGGTGTGGATGCCGGCGACCTTCAGCTTCTCCTGGCCGGCCGCCGGGCGGATCAGGCTCAAAGCCGGGACGAGGGCGGAAGCGGCCACGAGGCTGCGGCGGGTGATCGATACGGGCATGGGACCTCCAGAGCGGGCGCCGCTGATTCGGTCCCCACGGAACCGGGCTGTCAAGATTCCAGGGTTTCTGACGAGCTCGTCCGCCGGCGGGCGGCTCAGCCGACGAACCAGTCGATCCTGGCCCCGGCGGCTCCAACCACCAGCACGTCATGTCCCCCGTCCAGCTCGAACAGGGTGCTCCCGCCGCTGCTCCTGCCGGCGGCCAGGAACTGCCCTGCCGTGTAGCCGCCCCGCAAGAGGATCTGGTCGATGCCGGGCCGAAAATCGGTCAGCCGGTCGGTGCTGCCCGCGTCCGGCTCCAGGACGAAACGGTCCCGACCGGTGCCGCCGGTCAGGAAATCGCTGCCCGGCCCGCCATTGAGGAGGTCGTCGCCGGCACCACCGCCCAGCTGATCGCCGCCATGGCCACCCGCCAGGACGTCCCGGCCATTGCCGCCATGGATGCGGTCGGCGCCACCGCCCCCGCCCATCCGGTCGTCGCCATCGCCGCCGAACAGGTCGTCGGCCCCGGCCCCGCCGTCCAGGATGTCGTCGAGGGTGCCGCCATTGATCTGATCGGCGCCATTGCCGCCCTGCAGGTGATCGGAGCCGCCAAGCCCCAGGATACGGTCGTCGCCGTTCTGGCCGAGCAGGAGATCGTCGCCGCTGCCGCCATCGAGCCGGTCGTTGCCGTCGCCCCCGACGATGACGTCGTCGCCGGCCCGGCCGGCCAGCACGTTCGCCGCAGCATTGCCGATGATCCGGTCGTCCCCCTGCCCGCCGAAGGCCGCCTCGATCACGGTGCCGGGTGCCAGGCGCAGCGAGCCCGGAAAGCTTCCCGCGTCGGAGAAGAACCCGGCCTGCCAGGAGAACGGCTCTCCCAGCAGGCTCCAGGCGCCCATGCGCAGGTCGATGGTGGCAGCAACGGTCTGGTTCGACCAGTCGAGCAGGTCGTTGCCACCCTCATCGACCAGGGTGGTGAAGATCCGCTCGCCCGGCTCGAAAAGGTACACGTCGTTGCCGATCGCCACCGCCCGCTTGCCGTAAAGGAAGCGGATCGCCTCGATGTCCATTGCCATCGGCCCGTCGGGAAAGGTCTCCGCGGTGAGGAGGTCGTCGGTCGGCTGCCCGGGAAAGGTCCGGTAGCTCATCAGCGACGCGCCCAGCCAGTCCTCGTCGAAGGGGAGCACGCGCGGCGGCTCGTGCGGGTGCTTCAGGCCCAGGGCATGCCCGATCTCGTGGACGAAGCCCATGTAGCCGTAGCTGCCGGGCTGCAGCAGGTCGGCGGCGGCGGGAAAGTCCGTCCCGAACCAGATGTCGGCCCCGTAGGCGGCGCCGCCCCGGATCACGAAGGTGAAGGCTCCGGTCGCCACCTCCGAGCGGGCCAGCCGGATGACCCCCACGCTCTCGGCGGTCTCCTGGACCTCGACGAAGGTGATGTCGGCGATCCTCGACCATGCCGCCAGAGCGGTCCGGGTGGCATCCTGCTGCGCGGGCGTGAGTTCCACGGCCGTGTCGGCCAGGATCTGTGCCGGATACTCCACCGACCAGGGCGATGCCGGCGAGGCAAAGCTGTAGGTGACGACCAGCGGATTGCCCGGAGGCTCCAGGCCGAGCTTGTAGTCGCCCAGCAGCCCGTCATCCGCGTCCAGGAGGCCGTCGATCCGGCGGACGGGCAATCTCGTCTCCGGACCGGCACCATCGAGAATCTGCGCCATTCAAGCCTCGCCTGCATGTTCCTCGGCAGAACCCGGCCATCATTGCAGCGCGGCTGGAACACCGCATCCCGATTCGACGGGACGGAAAAGCTTCGTCCGTCAGCGCGCCTGCCCGACCACGAGCGTGGCGAGCTTGCGGCCATTGCCGTCGGCCACGGCGGCAAAACCGAGATGGGTCATGTCCGGATCGAGCAGGACCTCGCTGTTCTCGGCGCTGCCGAGCCAACGGTCCTGGAACCAGCGCAGGTCGGCGGCGGTGATCGCCGGGCCGCAGCCTCCGCAACCGGCCGAGGCGGCGCTCAGCAGCGCCCAACCCTGTCGGGCATCGGCCGGAACGACGTCGGCAAGGTTCTTTCCGGCCACCTCGAACGCCTCTCCCTCCTTCGGGAGCAAGGCCTCGCCGACCTCGTCCAGAACGGGACTGGGCTCGAGCGCCGCCATGCCGCGTTCCGTCCGCTCCGCGTTGATGCCTTCCAGCACCGCGTCCCGCCTTTGGCCCGGCGCCAGTTGCCGGGCCTCTTCGTCCGGCCCGATCCCGAGCGGCATGCCAGCCCCGGAGAATGTCTGCACGGCGTAGAGGCGGGCATCCGGGCTGACTGCGATCCCGAAGCCGAACTGGTCGAGGCCGCGCTTGAGGATGTTCGCGCGATGCTCCGGACTGTTCATCCAGCCTTCCTCCAGGGCATCGATCCGCTCCTGGCCGATCGGAGCGCTGCAGCCCGTGCATTGCGAGATGTTCTCGGCGACCAGGCGCGCCCCCGAGCCGCCCTGCTCCAGGTAGCGGTCCCGCACATCCTCGCCTTCCGGCGACTCGTGGGCGAAATAGTCCCGCTCCAGCATGTCCTCCGCATGGGCCTGGGCGGCGGCATCAAGGCTTTCCGAGCGGCTCAGGGCCGGCAGCCCATGTTCCTGGCGATCGGCATTCAGGACCTGCAGCGCCCGCTCCCGCAACGCGGGAAGGTTGTCGGGACTGCTGGCGGCGACCGCCGGGCCCATCCCCGTCCCGGCCAGCAAAATCATGATCGTCGCGGTCGCGAGCATGGCGCCAAGGACCCGCCGAGCGTGATGGACATGCCATCCCATGACCGTTCCTCCCCTTTTGCTCAGGCGCGCTGTTCCCTGCCAGGGCAGCGGCTCATGGTAGTCCAGGACAGATCGATCCGCCGCATCGGTGACACGGCGGATCGTCTGGTTCTGCACGGCGGAGCTTAGTGCTGATCCGGCTTACTGGGCCTGCTCGCCAATCGCCTGCTCGCCCAGAGCCTGCGACCAGTACTGGTCGACGCTCTGGAGGTCGACCTGCTCGCCTGCCATGCGGTCGTAGTCCGGCGCCTGGTCAAGCTGGTCCTGACTCACGGGCAGGATCAGGGTCTCGAAGCCCGGGGTCGCCCGCAGCTGGTTCCACGGCACGATCACATGATCCTGGCCGATACCCAGGAACCCGCCCTCGGCCACCACCGCATAGCGGATCTGGCCGGACTGCGGATCGACCACCACGTCGTCGACCTCGCCCAGGCTGTCGTCCTCGTGGTTGCGGATGTCGGACCCGATCACGTCGTCGATGCGCACCGACGAGCCGAGCTGCGCCACGGGCATGGCGTTCGCAATCTGCTCCTGACGCCAGACGCTGACCTCATTCGGATCCACCCCCAGCTCCTGGAGCTGGCTGGAGTAGTCCTGGTAGATGGCCTCCGCGGCCGTCACCACGCTCTGGCAGGCTTCCTGCTTGCCGCGCGCGGCAAGCACGCTGGCCGCGCGGTAGAGGGTGCGCAGCTCCATGTGCGGACGCGTCTGCCAGCCCACCGCCCCCCAGGGCCCCACCGCCACCGGCGAGGCGACGCCGGCATCCTGGCCAGCCATCTGGTCGACCTCGGCCGGGTCATTGTTGGCGGCGGCGACCGGCGCTCCAGGCATCATCGCGGTGCCATATCCGGCGCCACGCCAACCGGACAGCCAGTAGCCATCCTCTTCCATCTTCTGGCGCATCGCCTGGAGGTCGTTGCGGCACTGTTCGGCCGCCGCGGACTGGTCAACCGCCTGCTGCTCGGTCTGATCGGTTGTGGCCGCCTGATCCTGAACGTCCTCGGACTGGGCATGCGCAGCGCCAACCGACACGGCAGTCAGCAGGGCGGCTGCGGAGACACCCATCAAGTACATCTTCATGGTCGGGCCCTTTCCTGAAGATCAGTTTGATCACGCCTGCTAGCGGCGCATGCCCAACAAAAGGATCGTATATGTCGAGGTTCCAAATTTTCCTTCACAATATGAATGCGCTCAAAATCAACATCAAGTTTATGCGATTTCTGCCAAGTCCTGAAGAAGAAGAAGTTCATTCTTCCGATGCACCAACCTGACGGTCATCATGGCCGATCCGACGCATCATCAGTCGCCTCAAGCTCATCCGTGATCGGTGCCGGCTGTTCCCGGACCACGCAGCCCGGCCGGTGCAGGCGCGGCTTCCTCTTGCGCCGCAAGTAACCATCTGGTTATCTGGTGGAGCCGTGCGCGGCCACCGACAGGACGATCAGGGAAGCAGAACCAATGGATTCGTTGGGCACCATTCTCGAACGGGCCAAGATGGAGCGGCGTCGCCTGCTCCTCACCTCGCTGGCGAGCCTAGGCGCTGCCGGCATGACCGGGCTCGGCGGTCGCCGCGCCTTCGGCCAGGACAAGCCGCAGCTCGCCAACTCGCTGCGCTCGCTGACCAACCCCTATCATGCGTCGTTCGCCAAGGGCGGCGAGATGTTCGCCCAGTCGGTGGGAGCGCCCTATGAGGTGCTGGTCACCGAGGGCAACAGCGAGAAGGGCATCTCGGACGTGCGGGCGCTGCTCGCCAAGTCCGGCGGCAACCTGGCGCTGTGCATCGACCCGAACGACACGCCGGACACCCGCGTGATCGTGGAAGCCTGCGCCAAGGCCGGCGCCTCGGTCGTGTCGATCTGGAACAAGCCTGCCGACCTGCACCCGTGGGACTTCGACCCGCACTACGTGGCGCATATCAGCTTCGATGGCGCGCCGTACGGCAAGCTGATGGCCGAGACGCTGATCGACAAGATGGGCGGGTCCGGCGGCATCGTGGCGCTAGGCGGCATCTTCAACAACACGCCCGCGATCGAGCGTAAGCAGGGCCTGGACGAGGCGCTGGCCGCCAACTCGAACGTCCAGCTCCTGGACTTCCAGGTCGCCGACTGGCTGGAAACCAAGTCGTTCGAGATCACCCAGGCCTGGCTCACCCGGTTCGGCTCGGAGATCAAGGGCATCTGGGCCGCCAACGACAGCATGGCCTTGGGCGCCATCGAGGCCCTGCGCGCCGAGGGCCTGGCCGGCGAGATCCCGGTCACCGGCATCGACGGCATCAAGCAGGCAGTCGACGCGGTGCAGTCCGGCGAGATGGTCGGCACGGTGGACTGGGATCCGATCTGGGTGGGCGGCATGGGCCTGTCGATCGCCTACAACGCCCATGTCGGCAACATCGACATCGCCAAGGAGCCGCACGAGCATCGCGAGTTCTACGGAACCGGTGTGCCGGTGACCTACGAGAACGTTGAGGAATACATCGCCAACTACGTCGACAAGACGCCGACCATCGACTGGAACGATTGGTGGGGTCGGGTGTCCGGGCAGATCCGTCAGGGCTGATCCGGACCGGCGGGGGAGACCACCCTCCCCCGCCTCATTGTCGTGCAAGCACTTCCATTTCAGGGAAGCGAACCGCCGATGGCCGCTTCTGCCGTCACACGTGCCCCCATTTCCAGGATCGACCGGATCCGGCCGTTCGCGCCGGCGATCGTGCTGGTGATCGTGTTCGTCGTCATCGGGCTGGTGGCGCCGGCCTTCCTGTCGATCAACAACCTCGTGCGGATCATGAACGCCTCGGCGATCCCGCTCTGCCTGGCGCTGGGCGCGACGTTCATCATCCTGATGGGCTCGATCGACCTGTCGGTGGAAGGTGTGGTGGCGATGGGCGCCGTGGCGACCGCCCTTCTGGTCCAGAACGGCGTCAACGGCAGCGACCTCGGCTTCTTCGCGATCCCGCTGGTGCTCCTGATGGGCGCGGCCTTCGGCTTCGTGAACGGCTTCGTCCATGTCCGCCTGCAGATCCCGTCCTTCATGGTGACGCTCGGCATGAGCTTCATCGCGATCGGCATCGCCACGGTGATGCTGGCCGGCCAGCGCGTGCGGATCCTGGATACCGGGTTCCGCGACCTGGCGCTCGGACGCTTCCTGGGCATCCCGATGGGCGTGTGGATCGCGATCGCCGCCGCGCTGGTCGCCTATGTCGTCCAGACCCGCACCCGGCTGGGACGCTGGATCTACGCGGTCGGCGGCGGCGAGGACATCCTGCGGCTCACCTCGGTGCCGGTCGGACGGGTCCGGGTGCTGGCCTTCACGCTCGCCGGGACCTTCTACGGCCTGGGCGGCCTGCTCTCGGCGGCCCAGCTCGGCCAGGGCCATGCGCTGATGGGCCAGGGCCGGCTGTTCACCACGATCACCGCGGTGGTCGTGGGCGGCACCGCGCTGATGGGCGGCCAGGGCGGCGTGCAGAACACGGTGATCGGGGTGCTGATCGTGGTGGGCCTGGCCAACGGCATGGTGCTGATGGGCGTGCCCCCCTACGTGCAGACCGGGGTGCAGGGCCTGCTGATCATCGCCGCGGTCGCGATGGCCGCCGACCGCAGCCGGTCGAGGATCGTCAAATGAGTGCGGATGTCAGGGCAGCCCTGGAGCTGGTCGGGGTCGACAAGCATTTCCCCGGCGTGCACGCCCTCAAGAATGTCAGCCTGGAGGTGCGCCCGGGCGAGGTGGTCGGCCTGATCGGCGAGAATGGCGCCGGCAAGTCGACGCTGATGAAGATCCTGTCCGGGGTCTACCAGCCGGACAGCGGCGAGATCCGCCATGACGGCAAGGTGGTGGTGCTGCGCAACCCGATCGACGCCGCCGCCACCGGCATCGGCATGGTCCACCAGGAGCAGTCGCTCCTGACCAACCTCTCGGTCGCCGAGAACATCTGGCTGGGCAAGGAGAAGCCGTTCCTGCGCGGGCGGCTGATCGACCACAAGGCGATGGCGGCGGCGGCGGCCAAGCAGCTGGAGAAGGTCCAGCTCGACGTCGATCCCTACACCATCACCGCCAAGCTTTCCTTCGCCCAGCGCCAGATGGTCGAGCTCGCCAAGGTGCTCACCCTCGCCGACGAGATCGACGGCCACCTGGTGATCATGCTGGACGAGCCGACCTCCGTCCTGGAGCAGGCCGAGATCGACATCCTGTTCGCCCGGGTGCGGGCCCTGCGCGACCGCGCCTCCTTCGTATTCGTCAGCCACCGGCTCGACGAGATCCTGGACCTGTCGGACCGGGTCTACGTGATGAAGGACGGCGCGGTGGTCGCCGAGATGCCGTCCGCCGAGGCCGACACCGAGCAGCTCCACGCCCTGATGGTCGGGCGCTCGCGCAACGCCGAGTACTACAAGGAGAACCGGCAGACCGCCTGCCGGCCCGAGGTGGTGATGGAGGCGAAGCGGCTTTCCCTGGCCGGCGCCTATGAGAATGTCGACTTCCAGCTGCATGCCGGCGAGGTCCTGGGCATTGCCGGGGTGATCGGCTCCGGCCGCGAGGAGCTGGCGCGCACCCTGGGAGGGCTGGAGCCGGCGTCCGGCGGCGAGCTTTCCGTGTTCGGCCGGTCCACCCGCCTCGCCACGCCCGGCGAGGCGGTGTCGCTCGGCATCGGCTACGTGCCGCGCGAGCGGCGGGTCGAGGGGATCGTCGGCTTCCTGCCGGTGGTCGCCAACATCACGCTGGGCAACCTGCACGCCGTGACCAAGGGCGGGCTGATCAACCACGCCAAGGAGCGCGCCACCGCCGACACCTGGGTGAAGCGCCTGGCGATCAAGACCCCCAGCATCCGCACGCTGGTGATGAATCTTTCGGGCGGCAACCAGCAGAAGGTGGTGCTGGCCAAGTGGATCAATGCCGGGGCCAAGATCATCGTGCTGGACCATCCCACGCGCGGCCTCGACGTGGGCGCCAAGGAGGAGGTCTACGACCTGGTGCGCAGCATCACGGCCGAAGGCGTCGCGGTGGTGCTGACCTCCGACACGTTGGAGGAGACCATCGGCCTGTCGCATCGGATCATCGTGATGAAGGACAGGCGGGTGACGCAGCGGTTCGAGGCGATGCCCGGGGCGAAACCCGACCAGCTCGACCTGATCCGGCACATGGTTTGAGGGCCCGTCGATGAACGCCACCACCGCTGCGAGGCTGCGCGACGTAGCCCCCATCCTGACTCTGTTCCTGCTGGTGCTGATCGTCGGCGTCGGCAGCCGTGGTTTCCTGTCGCCCGAGACCCTCCTGGTGCTGGCGGCCGACACCTCGACCCTGTTCATCATGGCCGCCGGGATCACCTTCGTGATCCTCCTGGGCGGCATCGACTTGTCGGTGCAGGCAGTCGCCAGCATGACCAGCGTCGTCATGGCGCTGCTCCTGCCGAGCATGGGCTATGCCGCCTTCCCGGTCGCGCTGGGTGCGGGCGCCCTGCTCGGCCTGATGAACGGCCTGGCCTTCACCCGGCTGAAGGTCCCCTCCTTCATCAGCTCGCTCGCGGTCGGCGGCATCGCCACCGCCCTGGCCCTGGCGTTCTCCGGCACCCGCTCGATCCCGATCAGCGAGGAACTGCGCCACGCCTATCTCTGGTGGATCACCGGCCGAATGCTGGGGATCCCCGCCGAGCTCTGGCTGGGCCTGCTGGTCCTGCTGATCTGCCTGTTCCTGGAGCGCTACACTTTGTTCGGCCGCTGGAGCCTGGCGGTGGGCGCCGGCGAGCCCGCGGCAATCGCTTCGGGAGTGCCGGTGGGGCTGGTCAAGCTCGGCGCCTGCGTGTTCTCGGCGACCTTCGCCGCCTTTTCCGGCCTGGTGCTGGGCGGCCGGCTGGTCGCCGGCTCGCCGACGCTCGCCAACGAGTTCCTGCTGCCGGCGGTGGCCGCGGTGGTGGTGGGCGGCACCGCGCTGACCGGTGGGGTCGGCAGCGTCTGGCGCACCCTGATCGGCGCCCTGATCGTCTCGGTGGTCCGGGTCGGCATGACCTTTCTCGGCGTGGACGTGTTCGTCCAGCAGATCGTCCTGGGCGTCGTGCTGATCGTGGCGGTGTGGATCACCATCGACCGCGCCAAGATCCCGATCGTCAAATGAAGTTCAGTCCCGGCTAAGAAGATTGCGATTGTCGCTCGCGGTGGCGGTGGCTATTGCCGCCCCCACGCGTGCGGCCGGAAGCGACGGTCGTCGATCTGCAACATGGCGCACCGGGTGACCTTCCCAATGGACAAGACTTTCAAGCTCGCGCTCGGGAGTATTGTCGTTGGCCTGGTGGTCCTGGGGCTGAAGTACTACGCGTTCCACATCACCGGAAGCGTGGCGCTCTATTCGGATGCCCTGGAAAGCATCATCAACGTTGCCACGGCGATCGCGGCGTCGTTCGCGGTGCGGCTGGCCGCGGTGCCGCCCGACGCCAACCACCCCTACGGCCACCACAAGGCCGAGTATCTGTCGGCGGTGCTGGAAGGCGCGCTGGTGATCGTGGCGGCGCTGTCGATCTTCCGGGAAGCCTATCTCGGGTGGATCACGCCCAAGCCGATCGACGCGCCGTTTGAGGGCCTGCTGATCAACGGGATGGCGAGCGCGATCAACGCCGTGTGGTTCTGGATCCTGCTCCGCTACGGACGGCGCTGGCGCTCACCGGCCCTGGTGGCCGACGCCCGCCATCTGTGGACCGACGTGGTCAGCTCCCTGGGCGTGATCCTGGGCGTAGCCCTGGTGCCACTCACCGGCTGGCTGCAGCTCGACGCGATCCTGGCGGCCCTGGTCGCCGTCAACATCCTGTGGTCCGGCTGGCGGCTGATGCGCGAATCGATCGGCGGCCTGATGGACGAGACCGCGCCGGAGGCCACGCTGGCCCGGGTGCGCGAGGTGATCTCCCAGCATGCCGAGGGTGCTTTGGAGGCGCATGACCTGCGCACCCGCCATGCCGGGCGCATGGTGTTCCTGGAATTCCACCTGGTGGTGCCGGGATCGATGACCGTGTCCGAATCCCACGCGCTGTGCGACCGCATCGAGGCGGCCCTGCGCGAGGGCATCGAGGACATCGTGGTCAACATCCATGTGGAGCCGGAGGAGAAGGCGAAGCATCCGGGCGGCGTGCCGGTGCTCTGATCCGCTTGGGGTCCCGAGGAGCCGGAGCCTGTCGCGCCACCGCCCATGGAACCCCGCCCGCCACGGGGCATTCGGATGGCACCCCGTTTCGTTCCGGATGGCCAGCAAGATGTCGATCCACCTCAAGCCGATTGCGCAGCAGACCATCGTCATCACCGGCGCTTCCTCCGGCATCGGCCTGACGACGGCGTCGCTTGCCGCGGAAGCGGGCGCCGCGGTCGTGCTGGTGGCACGCAACGAGGATGCGCTCGCAAAGGTTGCGGACGACATCCGCCGGTCCGGCGGCCGGGCCGTCCATGTGGTCGCCGACGTCGCCGACCAGGCCGCCGTGGAGCGGGTCGCCGAGGTCGCGGCCGACCGGTTCGGCGGGTTCGACACCTGGGTCAACAACGCCGGCGTCGGCGTCTATTGCGAGCTAACCGATCTGCCGCTCGAGGAGCATCGGCAGATCTTCGAGACCAACTACTGGGGCGTCGTGCACGGCTCGCGCGTGGCGGTCCGGCATCTTGCGGGCCGGCCCGGAGGTGGCGCGCTGATCAACGTGGGCTCGGTGAACTCCGATTTCGCCATTCCGCTCCTGAGCGCCTACGCCGCGTCCAAGCATGCGGTGAAGGGCTTCACCGACGGGCTGCGCATGGAACTCCTGCATGCCGGCACCCCTGTCTCGGTCACCCTGGTCAAGCCGTCCGGAATCGGCACCCCCTTCCCGCAGCATGCGCGCAACCACCTCGATTCCGAGCCGGCTGTCGCTCCGCCGGTCTATGCTCCGGAAGTGGTGGCGCGGGCCATCCTGCATGCCGCCGAGCATCAGGTGCGGGATGTGGTGGTCGGTGGCGCCGGTCGCATCATGGCGGGAGCAACCACAGTGGCCCCGACGCTGATGGACCGCCTGTTCAGCTGGACCCTGCCGGCCATCCAGCGCACCGGCGAACCGTCGACGCCGACCGACAACCTGTTCGAGCCGGCAGGCGACGGCGAGCGCTACTGCTCACGGGGTCGGGGCAGGCCGTTCAGCGCCTATACCTTGGTGGAGCGGCATCCCGTCCCAGCCCTGGCGCTGCTGGCGGTAGCCGGTATCGCGTTGGCCAGCAGGAGCAGCCGGCGCTCCTGACGGCGCCGCGGTTCCTCAAAGCGCCGGGTTGCTCCGCAGGTAGCTCAGGATCGTGTCCACCATCGCGGCCCGGCGCTTCTCCATCTCCGGCTCGGCGCCGAGGTCGACGCCGTAGATCACGGACAGGGTCCAGCGGTTGTTCAGGTAGTAGAACCCAAGCGCCGCGATCGAGATGTAGAGCTGGTTCGGGTCGATGCCGGCGCGGAACACGCCCTTGCGCACCCCCCGGTCCAGCAGGTCGCCGATCAGAGCCACGAACGGCGAGTGCATCTCGCGGATCTTCTTGCTGCGCTTGAGGTAGCGGGCCTGGTGGATGTTCTCGGTGACGATCAGGCGCAGGAGTTCCGGGTTGGCGCGGTAGTAGCCCCAGGTGAACTCAACCAGCGCCACGATCGCATCTTCCGGCTCGCGCCCCTCGAAGTCGACCAGCCGCTCGGCCCGGCGCAGGTCGCCATAGGCCTCCTCCAGCACGCAGAGATAAAGGTCCTCCTTGCTCTTGAAATAGTGGTAGATCATCCGTTTGTTGATCTTGGCCCGGGCGGCGATCGTGTCGACCCTGGCCCCGGCCAGGCCCTTGCGGGCGAACTCGGTCTTGGCCGCGGCCAGGATCCGGCCGCTGGTGATCTTGGGATCGCGAGCGCGCGGGGTTCGGGCAGGCGCGGCCTCGTCCTTGCTCTTGCCCGTCGTGATGGGCTCCGCCTCGCTGGCGCGACTCATCTACCGTCATCCCTGGTTCAGGCTGGCCCTGGCCTCGACGATCCGGACCCTAGCAATTCCCTCCGCGATGGTCTTGTGCGAACGAACCGGTCCGTTACTTTTGCCGGCTGCGGCACCCGGCGAGACCGCTTCCTGCAACAAGAAAGAGCCTCCATGTCCGCCCCCCTGTGCAAGCTGGCGCTCAACACCGCGACCCTCGGGTTCAAGCAGCCGCTGGCGGCGGTCGTCGATGCGGCAGCGTCGCGCGGCATAGCAGGGATTGCTCCCTGGCGGCGCGAGTTCCAGGACACGCCGGTCTCGCAGGCCCGCCGGCTGTTCGCCGATGCCGGTCTGGCGGTGACCTGCCTTTGCCGCGGCTCCTACCTGACTTTCGGCTCGGAACTGCAGCGCGACGCGATCCTGGAAGACAACCGGCGCGCCATCGACGAGGCGGCCGCGATCGGCGCACCGACCCTGTGCATGGTGGTGGGCGGGCTGCCGGACGGCATGACCGACCTGGCCCGCGCCCGCGGGCAGGTCGCCGAGCAGCTGGCCGCCCTCCTCCCGCACGCCCGCGCCCACGACGTGCGCCTGGCGGTCGAGCCCCTGCACCCGATGTACGCGGCCGACCGTTCCTGCGTCTCAACCCTGGCCCAGGCACTCGACATCTGCGACCGGGTCGGCCCGGAGCTGGGGGTGATGATCGACGCCTACCATCTCTGGTGGGATCCGGACTTTGCGGCCGGCCTGGCCCGGGCCGGCGCGGACCGCCTGCTCGGCTGGCAGATCTGCGACTGGCAGGTGCCGACCCGCGACCTCCTGCAGGACCGCGGCATGATCGGCGACGGCGTGATCGACCTGCGGCGGATGCATCGCCAGGTCCTCGATGCCGGCTGGCAGGGCATGGTCGAGGTCGAGATCTTCTCCGCCCTGGACTGGGACCAGCGGCCGATGGCGGAGACCCTGGACGTGCTGTGCGCCCGCTTTGCCCGGCTGGCGTTGACGGAAGACTAGGCCCCAATCGCGTCGGTCTGCCTGGACAGCGACGGACCATCGATGGGATCACCTTTGCCGGGTGACGGGACGGGTCGCGCCCTGGCGATCCGCCTGCCCCGACCGGCCTGCCACCCAGGCCCGACCAACCGAGGAACCGCTCCCATGCAATATCGCCAGCTCGGCCGCTCCGGCCTGCGCGTGTCCGTGCTCACGCTCGGCACCATGACGTTTGGCGGCAAGGGCGCCTTCGCCAAGACCGGCGCCACCGACGTCACGGGGGCGCGGCGTCAGATCGACCGGTGCATCGATGCCGGGGTCAACCTGTTCGACACCGCCGACATGTACTCGGCCGGGCAGTCCGAGGAGATCCTGGGGCAGGCGCTCCAGGGTAAGCGCAACCAGGTGCTGATCACCACCAAGGCGCGCTTCCCGATGGGCGACGGCCCCAACGACGCGGGCTCCTCGCGCCAGCACCTGATTGCCGCCTGCGAGGCCAGCCTGAGGCGGCTGGGCACCGACCATATCGACCTCTACCAGCTCCACGAATGGGACGGGCACACGCCGATCGAGGAGACGCTGGAGGCGCTGGACAGCCTCGTGCGCGCCGGCAAGGTCCGCTATGTCGGGGTGTCCAACTTCTCGGGCTGGCACCTGATGAAGACGATCGGGGCCGCCGAGCTGCACCGCCTGATCCGCCCGGTCAGCCAGCAGATCCACTACACGCTGCAGGCGCGCGAGGCGGAGTACGAGCTGGTCCCGATCGCGATCGACCAGGGCGTCGGCATCCTGGTCTGGAGCCCGCTGGCGGGCGGCCTCCTGTCCGGCAAGTACCGGCGCGGCGAGGCCAGCCCGGAAGGGAGCCGCCATCTCGCCAACTGGGGCGAGCCGCCGATCCGTGACGAGGGCAAGCTCTACGACATCGTGGACGTGCTGGTGTCGATCGCCAAGGAGCGGGACGTCCCGGCGGCGCAGGTGGCGCTCGCCTGGCTGCTCGGCCGGCCAGGCGTCGCTTCGCTGGTGATCGGCGCCCGCACCGACGAGCAGCTCGCCGCCAACCTCGCCGCCGCCGATCTGAGCCTGGCGCCGGAAGAGCGCGCCCGCCTGGACGAGGTGAGCGCGCCGCCGCTGCTCTACCCCTACTGGCACCAGGCCAAGACCGCCGCCGACCGCCTGTCCCCGGCCGACCTGTCGCTGCTGTCGCCGCATCTGAAGCGCTGAACCATCCGGCGCCGGGAGGATGCCGGGCCGCCCGGCGCCGGACGATGCCACGCAAATTAACTGGAGAACCCGCTTGGCAGCGGGGCGATGCGCATGTCATGACAAGTTGGCAAGCCGGGCACCAAATGTGGTGTTCCTGGCTTTTATGGGGACATTCTGACGCGTGACTGCCGCCTTCTTTGTCCGCATGACGTCAGGCTCCGTTCCGGGCCCGCGCCCGGCCACGAGCTGAGGAGGCCGGGGTGCGGACGTCCTTCCTGCGCCGGCTGGTGCCTCACCTCGTCCTGATCCCCTTCTCGCTCGCCATCGTGCTGCCCCTGCTCTGGCTCCTGCGCGTCAGCCTCACCGACAAGCGGACCGCCTACCAGATCCCGCCCGAATGGACGCAGCCGCATCTCGGCAACTATGTCGAGATTTTCACGGCCTACCCGTTCGCCACCTGGTTCGCGAACAGCCTGACCGTGGCGCTGGTCTCCACGGCGATCGCCATGCCGCTGGCGACCATGGTGGCCTTCGCGTTCGCCCGCTACGACACCGGCGGGGCGCCCCTGCGCCTGTCGATCCTGGCCAGCCAGATGCTGCCGCCGATCGTGATGGTCCTGCCGCTGTTCGCGGTGTTCCTCAGCATCGGCCTGTTGAACAGCCGCTCGGCGGTGATCATCGCCCATGTCGGCATGAACCTGCCGTTCCTGGCCTGGATGCTGATCGCGTTCTTCGAGGGCGAGGTCCGCCAGCTCGAGGAGGCCGCCCGGATCGAGGGCGCCACCCGCTTCCAGGCGTTCTGGAAGGTGGCGGTGCCGGTGGCCGCGCCCGGACTGCTCGCGGCCAGCCTGCTCGCCTTCATCATGTCCTGGAACGAGTTCCTGTTCGCGCTGATCCTGACCGGCAAGAGCACCGCCACGCTGCCGGTCGGCCTGTCCACGCTGGACACCCATCGCGGCGTCGAGATCGCCCTGCTGGCCGCCGCCAACATGGTGGCGATCCTGCCGGTGTTCCTGCTGATGCCGTTCCTCAAACGTTACCTGATCAAGGGTCTATCGCTCGGTGCACTAAAGTAGAGCCTTCTCCGAACAACGACCTGGAGCCGTCATGAAGAAACTCCTGCTTGCCACCAGCATGCTGATCGCGTCGAGCTTCGCCGCCGATGCCCAGACCATCAACATCCTGATGGAAGGCGTGCCGGACACCAACTACGTCCAGCAGATGCTTCCCGAGTTCAAGGAGAAGACAGGGATCGACGTCCAGCTGGAGGTCGTGAACTACGCCGAGATGCACACCAAGCTGGTCCCGCAGCTGGTGGCGCCGGAAGGCTCCTACGACGTGATCATCGTGGACTTCTACTGGGTCGGCGAGTTCGCCAAGGCCGGCTGGCTGCAGCCGCTGGACGAGCGCCTGGCGGCGGACGGCATCGACACCTCCCGCTACATCCCCTCGATCATGAACCTGACCGGCACGGTCGACGGGCAGACCCTGATGCTGCCCTTCTACAACTACGCGATGGGCCTGACCTACCGCACCGACCTGCTCGAGGACCCCAAGCACCAGGAGGCGTTCAAGGCCAAGTACGGCCGGGACCTGAAGGTGCCGACCGAGTGGCAGGAATATCTCGACCAGGTGAAGTACTTCTCCGAGGACGCCGGGATCGAGGGCTTCACCGGGGTGGTGAATCAGGGACAGCGCCCCGATCCCATCGCCATGGAATGGTCGAACTATTTGTTCGCCCGCGGCGGCCGCTACTACGACGAGGCGACCTGGCAGCCGACCCTGGCGACGCCGGAAGGCATCCAGGCGCTGGAGGACTACCGCGACAACATCCAGAAGTACGGCCCGATCGGCGCTGCCAACTTCAGCTTCGACGACGCCTTCAACGTCGCCGCCCAGGGCAAGGCCTACAGCTACCTGACCTTCAACATGTTCCGGCCGGTCTACGACGACCCGGCCAGCTCGCAGGTGGTCGGCAAGATGGAGATCGCCCCGGTGCCGGGTGGCGGGCTGAACGGGTCCTGGGGCTGGGCGATCCCGAACTCTTCGCCGGATCCGGAGGCGGCCTGGGAGTTCATCAAGTTCATCGAGAGCCCGGAAATCGCCAAGAAGCGCGCCGCGCTGGGTGGCGCCGCGACCCAGGCGGCGGTGTTCGAGGACCAGGAGCTGATCGACAAGTACACCTACTATCCGCAGCTGAAGGAGTTGCTGGAGAGCTCCCACAACTTCCCGGTCTTCACCTACACCCCGCAATTCGTCGAGGTGCTGGGCCGCGAGCTGAGCCTGGCGGTGACCGACGGCAAGGATCCCAAGGAAGCCCTGGAAACCGTCGACCGGGAGTTCGCGGAGCTCCTGAAGAAGGACGGCAAGCTGCAGTGACGAGAGGGCTGTCCATTCCAGGGGCAGCCCCTCCCTCGACGAGCGCAACCCAGGCCGGGAGCGGCCTTCCCGCTTCCGGCCACCCTAGCTAGACGGCCCTTTATGACCGCGATCGCACGGCGTGACCGGCGGTTCGGCCTTGTCATGTCCGCCCCGGGTCTCCTGGCGCTCATGCTGGTCGTGCTGTTCCCGGTGTTCTTCACGCTCTGGACGAGCGTCTCCGACTTCACCCTGCTCAAGCCCAGCAACGACGCGTTCGTCGGGCTCGCCCACTACGCCAATGCGTTCGACAGCGCCGAGTTCCTGCATACGCTGACGGTGACGCTGTCCTTCGTCCTGGCGGTCGTGGCGCTGGAGTTCCTGATCGGGTTCGCGGCGGCGCTGGCGCTGGACAAGGTCGAGCACGGCAAGACCTTCTACTATGTGGTGCTGCTGTTCCCGCTCCTGATGAACCCGGTGGTGGTCGGGCTGATCTGGAAGATGTTCCTGCACCCGACGCTGGGCATCGTGAACTACGTGCTGAGCCTGGTGGGCCTGGGGCCGGTCGACTGGCTGGGCACCCCGGACAACGCGTTCATGACGGTGGTGCTGGTCGACATCTGGCACCAGGTCTCGTTCATGGTCGTCCTCCTGCTGGCCGGCCTGGCGGCCCTGCCCAAGGAGCCCTACGAGGCGGCAAGGCTGGAAGGCGCGGGCACGATCCGCTGCTTCTTCTGGCTGACCCTGCCCCTGATGCGCCCGGTGATCGTGGTGACGCTGCTGATCCGGCTGATCTTCGCGGTGAAGACCTACGACCTGATCTACATCATGACCCGGGGCGGGCCCGGGCAGGCGACCGACCTGGTCAGCTACTTCATCTACCGCCAGGCCTTTGTCGGCCTCGACATCTCGCAGGCCAGCGCCATGGCGGTGATCCTGCTGCTGGCCGTCCTGTTCCTCACCGCCTGGCTCCACCGCTACATGCGCTCGCTGGCCCAATGACATGACCGAAATCCGCCTCGCCAACGTCACCAAGACCTATGCCGGCGGCCAGACCGCCGTGGACCGGGTCGACCTCACCATCCGGGACGGCGAGTTCTTCGTTCTCCTGGGGCCGTCGGGCTGCGGCAAGTCGACCACGCTGCGGATGATCGCCGGCCTGGAAGCGATCTCGTCGGGAGATTTGTTCATCGGCGAGCGCCGGATGAACGATGTCGATCCTAAGGACCGCGACCTGGCCTTTGTGTTCCAGAACTACGCCCTGTTCCCGCACCTGACCGTGCACGGCAACCTGACCTTCGGCATGAGGCTGCGCGGTGTCCCCGCCCCGGAGCAGCAGAGCCGGCTGGCGGAGGTCGCCGGCATGCTTGGGCTCGGCCCCTACCTGGACCGCAAGCCCGGCCAGCTGTCCGGCGGGCAGCGCCAGCGCGTCGCCCTTGGCCGGGCACTCCTGCGCGACCCGATCGCGTTTCTCCTGGACGAGCCGCTTTCCAACCTCGACGCCAAGCTGCGCGCGCAGATGCGCACCGAGCTGGTCAAGCTGCACCGCCGGGTCGGCCGGACGATCATCCACGTCACCCATGACCAGATCGAGGCCATGACCATGGCCGACCGGATCTGCATCATGCATGATGGCAAGGTTGCCCAGGTGGGCGCGCCGATGGACGTCTACCGCAATCCCGCCGACACCTTCGTCGCAACCTTCACCGGCAGCCCGTCCATGAACCTGATCCCCGGGCGGATCGAGGACGGCCTTGTGCATTTCGCCGGCACCAGCCTGCCCTTCCAGGCCCAGGCCCGCTCAGGTCCGGTCACGGCAGGGTTCCGGCCGGAAGATCTCAGCCTGGAGCCGCGGCCGGACGGCCTGCCGATCCAGGCGAGCGTGGTCGCCGTGGAGACCCTGGGCGCCGACGCGATCCTGGTGGCGGGCCTGAAGGAGGGCCAGGAGATCGAGATGCGGGTGCCGGCCGAGACCCGCCTGCCCCCCGGCAGCGCCGTCACCATCCATCTCGACCCGGACCGCCTCCGCCTGTTCGACGTGAAGACGACCCGGGCGATCCCGCGCCACGTCTAGCCGGTAGGCGGGGAGCCGGGGGGGACGCCACCTGTTCTCATGGAAGTACCTCATCCTCCGGCAGCGGCGGCTTGCTCTTGCCGGGAGGCCGAGGTGGTCCAGGAGCAAAGATGAACCCGCTCAAGACGCTGCTGGCAGGCCGGCTGCCCAAGCATTACCGGCCTCGTCCCCATCGGAACATGTCGCCCGGCGTGGCGCCCGCCCTCGCCGCCACGGCCGCGGCCCTGGGAGCGATGGCGCTCTACAACCACCTCAAGGCGCGCCAGGCCGAGCGCGACCACCCGCCCGGCGGCCGCTTCGTGGAGGTGGACGGAGTCCGCCTGCACTATGTCGAGCGCGGCAGCGGCCAGCCGGTCGTGATGCTGCACGGCAACGGCTCGATGGCGAGGGATTTCGAGCTCAGCGGACTCGTCGACCTGGCAGCCGGGCGCTACCGGGTGATCGCCTTCGACCGTCCGGGCTATGGCTACAGCGAGCGACCGCGCGACCGGATCTGGACGCCCTCGGCGCAGGCGCGCCTGCTGGCGAAGGCATTCCGGCAACTGGGCGTCGAGCGTCCCGTGGTCGTCGGCCACTCCTGGGGCACGCTGGTGACCATGGCGCTGGCCACCGAGCATCCGACCGTGATCCGCGGCGTGGTCCTCCTGGCGGGCTATTATTTCCCGAGCCTGCGCCGGGATGTTCCCCTCGGTTCCGGCCCGGCGATCCCGATCCTGGGGGACATCCTGCGCTACACGATCGCCCCGATCATCGGCCGGATGCTGGCGCCCGGGCTGATCCGGAAGGTGTTCGCACCCTCTCCTGTCCCAGATTCGTTCCAGGCCTTCCCGGTGGAGCTGTCCCTGCGTCCCTCGCAGCTGCGCGCCAGCGCGGAGGAGACTGCCATGATGGTTCCGGCCGCCGCTTCCCTGGCGCGGCGCTACAAGGAGCTGGCGATCCCGGCGGTGGTGCTGTGCGGCACCGGCGACCGCATCGTCGACTTCCACGGCCAGTCGGAGCGCCTGGCCCAGGTGCTGGCGCAGGGCAGCATCGAGCCGATCGCGCCGGGCGGGCACATGATCCATCATCTCGTGCCGGAGCAGGTCATGGCAGCCATCGACAAGGCCGCCGGCTGACCCGCGCCAGACGCTGGGGGGGATCGCGGGCCTGCTGGGGCCGGCGCAGGACAGGAGGCGTGCCGACGTGCTGTCGCGATGGAAATGGGTATTCATCCGCTATGCGCGGAAGCTCTGGGTGCGGGCCTTCCTGTTCGCCCTGGTAGGCATCATCAGCGCGCTTGCCGCCATCGTCCTGAGCCCGATCCTGCCGGTCGGCTGGGCCAGCAAGATCGGCGCCGACGCCATCGACAACATCCTGGAGATCCTGGCCTCCAGCATGCTGGTGGTCGCAACCTTCTCTTTGTCCACCATGGTGTCGGCCTACGCCGCCGCTTCCAGCGGCACGACGCCCAGGGTCGTCAAGCTGCTGATGGCCGACACCCACAGCCAGAACGCGATCGCGACCTTCATCGGCGGGTTCCTCTACAGCCTGGTCGGCATCATCGCCCTCAGCACCGGGCTGTACGGCGAGGCCGGGCGGATCGTGCTGTTCTTCGTCACGATCCTGGTGGCCGGCTTCATCGTGGTGACCTTCATCCGCTCGATCGACCATGTATCCCAGCTCGGGCGGGTCGGCGATTCGATCGACCGGGTGGCCGCGACCGCGGTCCAGGCGATGGATGACCGCCGCGAGAACCCCTACCTGGGCGGTCGCCCCCTGGCCGGCCGGCCCCGTCCCCACCATCCGGTCCGGCTCGAGAAGATCGGCTATGTCCAGCATCTCGACATGGCGGCGCTGCAGCGCCTGGCGGAGGAGGTCGAGGGCGAGATCCATGTCGATGCGCTGCCGGGCCGGCTCGTCGATCCGTCGCGCCCGGTGCTATGGACGAATTTCGAGCTGGACGACGCGCAGCACCAACGCCTGCACGACGCCTTCTCCGTCGACACGCACCGATCCTATGACCAGGACCCGCGGTTCGGGGTGATCGTGCTGGCGGAGATCGCCTCGAAGGCGCTCTCGCCCGGGGTGAACGATCCCGGGACGGCGATCGCGGTGATCGCCGCCCTGGTCGGGGTCCTGGCGCGCTGGACCTGCCCGGTCGAGGAGCCGGAGCTCTACTTCGACCGCATCTATGTGCCGCCGATCCTGGTCGACGACCTGTTCGACGATGCGTTCGCGGCGATCGGCAACGATTGCGCCAGTTCGGTGGCGGTCGGGGTCAGGCTGCAGAAGGCCCTGCTGGCCCTGGCCCGGACTGGCGACGACGCCTACCGCCGGGCCGCCCGGCACCAGTCGACCATGGCGCTGGCGCGGGCGCGCCTAGCCCTGTCGCTGCCCGAGGACAACACCAGGCTGGCGGAGGTCGCGGCCCAGATCCCCGAGCCCAAAACCGGCGCCTGAGGACCGAACAACTAGGGGCTACACCCCATCTCACTGCGGTCCGCCTCAAAGCGGCGGGCGAGGGTCCGTTCCGACATCCCGAGTTCCCGGCCCGATGCCCCCGGCCCGCGCAGGTCGGTCCGGTCAGCGTCGAGCGCCTCGCACAGCGCCGTCAGGGATGATCCCCCACGTGGCCAAGGAAGAAGCGCCCGGGAGGGCACGCGCACGCCGGAGCCGGTCGAGGATCAGGTCGATCACGCGGCTGGCATAGCCGTCACGATCCTCGTCCCCTTCGATCTGGGTAGCCTCGACGATCAGCGCGTTGAGCAGCGGCGTGTCGCCGAACATCGTCGGTATCGCCGGAAGGTCGCGGCCAGTCTCGTCGGCGATCCAGAGGCTGCGGAACTCTGCGCCGAGCAGTGATCCCACCCGGCGCCGCAGGCCGGTCGGCAGCCAGACGGTCTGCTCCGGCGAGATCATGAAGGGGCGCCCCTCCACGGCCACGGTCAGCACGCCGGAGATCGCTTACACCATCTGGTTCCAGCGGTGCAGGTACTCCGGATCGCCTGGGCACGGACGGTGGTCGGCCGGGGCGGCGCCAGGCCAGCTGGCGTCTCGATCACCTTCCATGTGAGAGCGGTGCGGGCGAGGATGCGGGAAGGTTGATCGCGGAGTGGCTGCCGGGCTACGACCGCACCGCTTCCCTCCACGGCCACATCGCCTGCCACGCGGCCCTCGGCGCCCTGGAGCGTGGCGACCCGGAGGGGGCCCTCGTGATCTATGCCGACCATATCCAGCCGTCGGTCTCTGCCGGAATGCCGGTCAACGCGGTCAGCGACACCGCCGCGTTCCTTTGGCGGCTCCAGGCCTGTGGCCACACCGCGCCGACGGGTCTGTGGGAGGAGGCGGCGGCGACTGGCAATCGGGCCGCGGTTGAGCAGCGCGTGGAGGCGCTGGGGGATCTGGTCCAGGCGGGCGCCCTGGCCGCGGGGCCGGTGGTGCCCGCCATCTGCCGGGCGGCCCTCGCCTTCGCCGAGGAAGACCATGCGGGCTGCGCGCGTATCCTGGAGCCGGTCGCGGCCGAAATCGTGCGCATCGGTGGCAGCGGCGCCCAGCGCGAGATGATCGAGGACATGCTGCTCCTCGCCCTGATGCGGAGCGGCGAAGCCGTGAAGGCCCGTGCCCTTCTCGACCGTCGCCTGCATCGCCGCCCGTCGCCGCGCGACATGCATTGGCAAAGCCTTCTGGCTGTTTGAGGAAACCATGTCCTACACGAACGCCGGCGCCGCAGCCGGACCGTCAGCCAGCGCCGCCTACCGGTATGAGCGGGGCAACGTCCTGAGACTGGCGGTCGCGCAGGCCATGGCCGGGGCGAACTCGACCATCGTCTTCGCGACGGGCGCCATCGTCGGCAACTCGCTGGCGCCAAGCCCGGCGCTGGCCACGCTGCCCATCTCCATCTTCGTGGTGGGCATGGCGGCCTGCACCTTGCCTGCTGGCGCCGTTGCCCGCCGCCACGGCCGCCGGGCCGCCTTCCTGGCGGGAACCGGCGGCGGAGTGCTTGCCGGCTTGGTGGCGGCCCTGGCGGTGGTGCTGGGTTCCTTCTGGCTGTTCTGTGCTGCGACCTTCTTCGGCGGAGCCTATGCCGCCGTGGTCCTCTCCTTCCGCTTCGCCGCCGCCGATTGCGCGCCGCCGGAGCGGCGTCCGCGCGCCTTGTCCGCCGTCATGGCGGGCGGGGTATTCGCCGGGGTCATCGGACCGCAGCTGGTCACCTTCACCATGGACCTGTGGCCGCCCTACCTGTTCGCCGTCACCTTCTTGGCCCAGGCCGCCGTGGCCGCGGTCTCCGCTGTCCTCCTGCTGGGCATCCGGCTGCCGATGCCGACAGCGGCGGAGGTCGCCGGCGGCCGTCCGCTCCAGATCATCGTGCGCCAGCCCCGCTTCGTCACCGCGGTGGTCTGCGGGGTGGTCTCCTACCTGCTCATGAACTTCCTGATGACGGCCGCACCCCTGGCCATGCAGATGTGCGGCCTCTCGCAAGAATCGGCCAATCTCGGCATCCAGTGGCACGTGATCGCCATGTACGGTCCCAGCTTCTTCACCGGGCGGCTGATCACGCGCTTTGGCGCGCCGCGCGTGGTGGCGGCCGGGCTGGCGCTGACGGCCGCCTCGGCGGCGGTCGGGCTGCTGGGGATGGAGGTCGCGCATTTCTGGCTCACCCTGATCCTGCTCGGCGTCGGCTGGAACTTCGGCTTCGTGGGCGCCTCGGCCATGGTGCTGGAATGCCACCGTCCCGAGGAGAAGACGCGGGTGCAGTCGCTCAACGACTTCATCGTGTTCGGGACCATGGCGTTCGGGTCGTTCCTGTCCGGCGGCCTGCTGACGGCCTATGGCTGGAACACGGTCCTCTGGCTGTCGTTCGCTCCCCTCGTCCTTGCGGTGGCGGCACTCGTGCTGGCCGCGATGGTGCGGCCGAACCCACCGGCCCATGCGCCCGGACCGTCCAGCTAGTGCCACACGCCTCCATCCAGGCGATCGCGGGTGTACAGCCAGCGGTCGACCCAATGGGCCGGACGGTCCAGCCGGTCGCCCACCATGCGGCAGATCTCGTTGAACATGGCATAGTCCTGGCGGCACAGCCCGGTGCCCGCCGGCTGGTGCTGGACCAGCCCGAACCGCTCCAGCGCCCGCCAGGCATGCCGGTCGATCGCGGCGAACCGGTCGGGATCGGTCCATGCCAGCACCGCCGAGGCTGCGAACAGCGAGACGCCCGGCAGGCCGTCCAGGCAGGCGAGCGCCTCCAGGGGCCGGGCGCGCCGGGCGAACGCCGCCCTGGTCGCCATCCGGACCTGCTCTTCGTTCAGGCGCTGCCAGTGCCGCATCGGGCAGCTCTCCAGGCAGTCGAGCAGATGGGTCAGCTCGCGCCAGGTCAGGAATCCCTTGCGGGCGCTCTTCTGCCCGAAATCCAGCACCGCCCGGTGCCGCTCGTCGATCTCGACGATGTGGGGATTGGTTGAGACTTCGTTAATCAGGCTTTCCATGGCTCTACCCCGTCTCAGCTCGGCAGGAGCATCCAGGATAGCCGAACCCGGGGCCCTCCTCATGGAAGTGGCGCAGCGGGCCTGCGCACGCCGGTATGGTGGCAGTCAGAATCGCCGCAGGGTGAGGCCGCCATCCACCGCGATCACCTGCCCGACCGTGTAGGGAAGGTCGCCGGCCGCCAGGGTCGCGATGCAGCGCCCCACCTCCCCGGCCTCGCCCCAGCGCGGCACCGGCGCACCGTCGGCGGCGAAGAAGGCATCGTATTTCTCGGTGGAGGGCGCGGTCATCGGGGTCTTGATGATGCCGGGGCGCACCTCGTAGACGCCGATGCCGTGGGCGGCCAGGCGGGTGGCGAACAGCTTGGCGACCATGCTCGCCCCGGCCTTGCTCACGCAGTATTCGCCCCGGTTGATCGATACCGCCTCGGCATTGCTGGAACTGACCACCACGATCGAGCGGTGATGGTCCGCCAGAGGCTGGCTGGCCAGCAGGTGGCGGGTGAAGCACTGCAGCAGGAAGAACAGGCCGCGGGTGTTGACGTCGATGCAGCGGTCAAAGCTCTCGGCGCTCACCTGGAGCAGGTCGCCGCGCACCATCACCGAGACGCCGGCATTGGCGACCAGGCAGTCCAGCCGGCCAAAGCAGCCGAGCGCGTCGTGCAGGAGGCGCTCATGGTCCTCGATGGCCGCGACGTCGCCCTGCACCGCGGCCGACTGCCCGCCCGCGGCCTCCACCAGGGCGGCGGACTCCTGCAGGTCGTCGTCCCGGGTTCGTTCGTGCAAAACCAGGTCGTAGCCGCGCCTGGCCAGGGCCACCGCCGCGGCCTGGCCGATGCCCCGGCCGGAACCGGTGACCAGGGCGACCGGGCGGGCGGTCACGACACCGCCCCCTTCAGCAGCTCGCGGGCGATGATGGTGCGCTGGATCTGGTTGGTGCCCTCGTAGATCTGGCAGATCTTGGCGTCGCGGTAGAGCCGCTCGACCTCGTAGCCCTTCACGTAGCCGCTCCCCCCGAACACCTGGATCGCATCGGCCGAACGGGCGACCGCGACGTCGCCTGCCATGCACTTGGCCATCGAGCAGGCCATGTTGGCGGCCGGATCGCCGTTCTCCAGCTTCACCGCCGCGTCCCAGGTGAGCAGGCGCGCCGCCTGGATGTCCTTGGCCATGTCGGCCAGCAGCCATTGCAGGCCCTGGAACTCGGCAATCGGCTGGCCAAACTGGCGGCGCTGCCGTGCCTGGACCAGCGCCGCGTCCAGCCCGGCCTGGGCGATGCCCACCGCCAGGGCGGCGATGCCCACCCGGCCCTTTTCCAGCACGCTCATCATGATGTGGAAGCCGCGCCCTTCCGGCCCCAGCAGGGCGTCCTCGGGCAGCTCGACCCCGTCGAAATGGAGCGCTCCCACCGGCGAGCCGCGCTGCCCCATCTTGTGTTCCTTCCCCCCGCGGGAGAAGCCGGGACTGTTCGCGTCGACGATGAAGATGCTCATGCCGCGGTGGCCGGCGTTCTTGTCGGTTCGCGCCAGGACCACCGCGAAGTCGCACACCGGGGCGTTATGGATCCAGAGCTTGCCGCCGTCCAGCCGCCATCCGCCGGGCGTGCGGGTCGCCTGGGTGCGGATGCCGGAAACGTCGGTGCCGGCATCCGCCTCGGTGATGCCGTAGGCCGGGCGCAGCTCGGCCTTCAGGGCCGGGGTCAGCCAGCGGCGGCGCTGGGCGTCGGTGCCGTAGCGGGTGAACAGCGTGCCGATCAGCTCCAGCAGCCCGCACTGGTCGGCGACCGAGGCATAGCCCTTGGAAAGTTCCTCCATCACCACCGCGTAGGACAGGACGTCCATCCCCGCGCCGCCATGCTCGGACGGCACGGTGATGCCGAACAGTCCGAGCTCGGCCATCTGGGCGTAGATCTCCGCCGGGAAGCGCTCGGTCTCGTCCAGTTCGTTCGCCACCG
Source organism: Geminicoccus roseus DSM 18922 (assembly GCF_000427665.1). Classification (NCBI taxonomy): domain Bacteria; kingdom Pseudomonadati; phylum Pseudomonadota; class Alphaproteobacteria; order Geminicoccales; family Geminicoccaceae; genus Geminicoccus; species Geminicoccus roseus. The sequence goes on along the minus strand of NZ_KE386572.1, from coordinate 3,324,835 downwards.
GGCGGATCACCTCGGTGGCGAAGCGGCGGACCGCGTCCTGAACCTCACGATGTTGCTCGCCCAGCATGTCCGCCTTCCCCCGATCGTTGGCCGCGTAAGTAACTAGATGGTTATTTGGACCGATCTGCGGCGTCATGCAAGCAGGCAACGGATTGCCGGCAGGCCGCCGCTCCCCCAGAACACGGAGCGCTGTGCTGCGGGAGGTTGCAGGCGATGGTGACGGGTGAGGTGCAACGGGTCGGCCTGTTCCAGCCGGTGACGGCCGGCCTGCTCGCCGCGATCGTGGGCTTCGGCAGCTCGTTTCCGATCGTGCTGCAGGGCCTGGCCGCCGCCGGCGCCAGCCCGGCCGAGGCCGCTTCCGGCCTGATCGCGCTCTCGGTGGTGATGGGCCTGCTCGCCATCGCCTTGAGCCTGCGCTCGCGCCTGCCGGTCTCGGTGGCCTGGTCGACCCCCGGGGCCGCCCTGCTGGTCTCGACCGGCATGCCGGAAGGCGGCTTCGCCAGCGCGGTGGGCGCCTTCCTGGTGGCGGCCCTGCTGATCGTGGCGGCGGGGGTGTGGAAGAGCTTCGGCCGCGCGGTGGCCGCCATCCCGGCCTCGCTCGCCAACGCCATGCTGGCAGGCGTGCTGCTCGACCTGTGCCTGGCGCCCGTGCGCGCCGCCGGCACCATGCCGGCCCTGGCCCTGCCGATCATCCTGGTCTGGGCGCTAGCCTGGCGCTTCGCCCGGCTCTACGCGGTGCCGATCGCGGTGGTGGTCACCGCCGTGATCGTGCTGGTCGCCACCCCGGTCCCGGCCGGGGCCCTGCACGACATCATGCCGCGCCTGGTCCTGGTGACCCCAAGCTTTTCCCTGGACGCCCTGGTCGGGATCGCCCTGCCGATGTTCCTGGTGACCATGGCCTCGCAGAACGTGCCGGGCCTGGCGGTGCTGCAGGCGAACGGCTACCGGCCGGACGTGGCCCCGATCTTCGTGTCGAGCGGGCTCGCCAGCATGATCACCTCCCTGTTCGGCGGCCATCTGGTGAACCTGGCGGCGATCACCGCCGCCCTGTGCGCCGGCCCGGAGGCCCATCCCGACCCGTCCCGGCGCTGGATCGCCGCGGTCACCAACGGGGTCGGCTACGTGCTGCTCGGCCTGTTCGCCGGCTTTGCCGCCGCCTTCATCGCCGCCTCGCCGCCCTTGCTGATCCAGGCCGTGGCCGGCCTGGCCCTGCTGGGTGCCTTGGCCGGCGCCATCTCCGCGGCGCTGGCCAAGGAGGCCGAGCGGATCCCCGCGATCCTGACCTTCGTCACCACCGCATCGGGTGTATCCTTCTTCGGGATCGGCGGCGCGTTCTGGGGGCTCCTGGCCGGCGGCGCCATGCTGGCGCTGGCCAGGAGCGGCCGACACTGAGCCGCTCGGTCCTCTTGTCGAACTTCGCGCAAGTATGTAACCAGATAGTTCATTAGAACGAGCCGGAAGCAGGGAGCTGGCCTTGGACAAGCGGATCGACGCCGACGCGGTGGCGGCCACGATCGAGGATGGCGCCACCCTACTGCTCGGTGGCTCGGGCGGTGGGCTGGTCGAGCCGGACCTGGTGCACGCCGCGATCGAGCGGCGCTTCCTGGCGACCGGCCATCCACGTGACCTGACCATCGTCCATGCGCTGGGCATGGGCGACCACAAGCAGGCCGGCACCAACCGCTTCGCCCATGAGGGCATGGTCCGCCGCGTGATCGGCGGCCACTGGTCCTGGTCGCCCAGGATGCAGGCGCTGGCCGAGGCGGACCTGATCGAGGCCTTCGTGCTGCCGGCCGGCTGCATCGCGCTGCTCAACCGCGAGATCGGCGCCGGCCGTCCGGGCCTGATCACCCATGTGGGCCTGGGCACCTTCGCCGATCCGCGCGAGCTGGGCGGAGCGGTCAACGAGCGCGCCCGGCGCTCGGGCCACAAGCTGGTCGAGCTGATCGAGATCGGCGGCGAGGAGAAGCTGCGCTACCTGCCGTTCAAGGCCGACATCGGCATCGTGCGCGGCTCGATCGCCGACCCTGCCGGCAATGTCAGCTTCGTCCACGAGGCTGCCGACATCGACGCGGTGAGCGTTGCCACCGCCGCCCATGCCTGCGGCGGCCGGGTGATCGCCCAGGTCCGCGAGACGGTGCCGCGCCACCAGTTCCCGGCCCGCCAGGTGACGCTGCCAGGCATCCTGGTCGACCATGTCGTGGTCCACCCCGAGCAGCGCCAGACCTATCTGGGCGGCTATGATCCGGCGATCAGCGGCGAGATCCTCCGCCCGCCGGGCGAGGCGCACCTGGACGAGAAGCCGGTGCCGGGACCCCGGCTGATCATCGCCAAGCGAGCCGCCCTGGAGGCCCGCGCCGGCGCGTCGGTCAATTTTGGCTACGGCATCCCCGGCACCATCCCGGGCGTGCTGCGCGAGCGCGGCCTGATGCACACGCTGTGGGTGACCGTCGAGCAGGGCATCCACAACGGCGACCTCTACGACGACATCCTGTTCGGCGCGGCCCGCTATCCCGAGGCGATCGTCAGCTCGACCCGCCAGTTCGACTTCTATTCCGGCGGCGGGATCGACGTGGCGTTTCTCGGCATGGGCGAGTTCGACCAGGCCGGCAACGTCAATGTCAGCCGGCTCGGCACCAAGGTGGTGGGGCCTGGCGGCTTCGTCGACATCAGCCAGAACGCCAAGGAGGTCGTGTTCTGCGGGACCTTCGACGCCAAGGGCACCCGCTACCGCTACGAGCCCGGCCGGATCGTGCTGGAAGCGCCGGGCCAGGTGCGCAAGTTGGTGGAGCATGTCCGCGAGGTCTCGTTCTCCGGCCGCTATGCGCTCCAGCGCGGCCAGACCATCCTCTACGTCACCGAGCGCGCCGTGTTCCGGCTCACGCCCGAGGGCATCGAGCTGGTCGAGGTGGCGCCCGGCATCGACGCCAGGCGCGACGTCATCGACCAGATGGACTTCGTGCCGACGGTGGCGGAGCCGCTGAAGACCATGCCGGAATCCGCCTTCCTCTAGGCATGCCGCACCCCGAACGCCCTCGACGCTGTCCGCTCCCAGGAGTCCCGCAAGCGTGAAGACCTACGACTACGTCATCGTCGGTGGAGGCAGCGCCGGCTGCGTTTTGGCCGCGCGCCTCTCCGAGCTGCCCGACATCCGCGTGCTGCTGCTGGAGGCCGGGCCGGCCGACCGCGATCCCTACATCCACATGCCGGTGGGCTTCTCCAAGATGACCGGCGGCCCGCTCACCTGGGGCTACACGACTGCCCCGCAAAAGCACTGCTACGATCGCGAGATCGTCTATGCGCAGGGCCGGGTGATCGGCGGCTCCAGTTCGATCAACGCCCAGGTCTACACCCGCGGCGCCCCGGAGGACTATGACCGCTGGGCAAAGGACGAAGGCTGCCCCGGCTGGTCGTTCGACGAGGTGAAGCCCCTGTTCGTCCGCGCCGAGGACAACGACACCTTTGCCGGGGACTGGCACGGCGTGGGCGGCCCCTTGGGTGTCTCGCAGCTCAACCCGCACCCGCTCACGCGCCGCTTCGTCCAGGCCTGCCAGCAGGCCGGCATCCCCTACAACCCGGACTTCAACGGCCCGAAGCAGGCAGGCTCCGGCGTCTACCAGACCACGATCCGGGGCGGGAAGCGCTGCTCGGCGGCGGTGGGCTACCTGAACCCGGCGCGCAGCCGGCCGAACCTGGACGTCATGACCGACTGCCGGATCACCCGGATCCTGGTGGAGCATGGCCGCGCGGTGGGCGTGCGCTTCCTTCACTTCAACAACGAGACCGTGGTGCGCGCCGAGCGCGAGGTGCTGGTCACGGCGGGCGCCATCGGCTCGCCCAAGCTTCTGATGCTGTCCGGGATCGGCCCGGCCGACGAGCTGAAGGCGCTCGGGATCGACCCGGTCCACGACCTGCCGGGCGTCGGCCGCAACCTGCACGACCATTACGGCACCGACGTCATCTACGAGCTGCACGAGCAGGTCAGCTTTGACCGCTACAAGAAGTGGCACTGGATGATGTGGGCCGGGCTCGAATACAAGCTGTTCGGCAAGGGCCCGGTGGCGTCCAACATCGTGGAGGGCGGCGCCTTCTGGTTCGCCGAGCAGGATGCGCCGCTGCCCGACATGCAGTTCCACTTCCTGGTGGGCGCCGGGGTCGAGGCGGGTGTGGCGGCGGTGCCGTCAGGGGCCGGCGTCACCATGAACAATTACTGCCTGCGCCCGCGCTCGCGCGGCTCGGTGACGCTGCGTTCGAGCGATCCTGCGGCCGCGCCGGTGATCGACCCGAACTACCTGGACGACCCCTACGATCTGAAGGTGTCGATCGAGGGCCTGAAGAAGATGCGCGAGATCATGGCGCAGCCGGCCTTCGCGAAGGTGGTCAAGCGCGGCCACCACCCGGAGGACATCCGCACCGACGCCGAGGCCGAGGAGTTCCTGCGCCGCTCCGGACGGACCTCCTACCACCCGGTCGGCACCTGCAAGATGGGCCAGGACGCGATGGCGGTGGTCGACCCGCAGCTGCGGGTACGCGGGCTGGACGGCCTGCGCGTGTGCGATTCCTCGATCATGCCGAGCATGGTGGGCTCCAACACCAACGCGCCGACCATCATGATCGGCGAGAAGGCGTCGGACCTGATCCGCGGCAACCGGAAGGCGGCCTAGTCCCGCAGCGCCGCCGGCAGCGCGCGCAGGCTGTCCAGGGTCACGAAGTCGGCGTCCGGATCGGGCGCCACCGCCTCGTGCGCCCAGGTCAGCTCGTAGGGGACGTGGAACGCCCGGGCGCCGATGGCGGCCACCGGCAGCACGTCGGAGCGCAGGGAGTTGCCGACCATCGCGAATTCCTCGATCGCCACGCCGTGGCGGTCCAGGAGGCGGCGGTAGGTCGCCTCGTCCTTCTCCGACACGATCTCGATCCGGTGAAAGCGCTCGGTCAGGCCGGAGCGGGCGATCTTGCTTTCCTGGTCGAACAGGTCGCCCTTGGTGAGCAGCCAGACCTCGTGGTCCTGGGCGTGCAAGGCTGCGATCACGTCCTCGGCGCCGTCGATCAACTCGACCGGATGCTCCAGCATCAGCCGGCCGAAGCGCAGGATCGCCTGGATGTCGGCCGTAGGGATCCGCCCGCCGGTCACCTCGATCGCGGTCTCGACCATCGACAGGACGAAACCCTTGATGCCGTAGCCATAGGTGCCGAGGTTGCGCCGCTCGGTCTCCAGGAGCTGCGCGTCGACCTCGTGGCCGGGCAGGTCGACATGGCGCAGGACCAGGTCGCGGAACCGGTCGTAGGAGGTCGAGAACATCGTCTCGTTGTGCCAGAGCGTGTCGTCGCCATCGAGCGCCACCACCCTGGGCGGAAAGGTCCGGGACTCGCGGGGCGTCATCGGCATTCTCCGGTGAGCATGGAAGGATTGCGCAATCTGACTCCGGCCTGGGCCAGGCGCATCAACAAGAAGCAGCCGAGCGATGCCGTGGCGCCGGTGAGCGCGGCGCCCGGCCAGCCCGCGGCGGTCACGCAGGCGGCGAACAGCGGCGGGCCGACCAGCGAGCCTGCCGCGCCGAACTGGGTCAGCAGCCCGTTGGCGCCGGCCATGCCGGCCTCGGAGCCCGCAGCCTGCGGCAGCATCGCGAACGCCAGGCCCGGGAAGATCCCGGAAATGCCGTTCAGGGCGATGGCGGCGCTGGCCACCAGGGCCAGGTCCGGCTGGTCGTGGAACACCAGGAACAGCATCGCCGCCGGCAGGAGGATCGCGACCGGGAGCAGGAGGCGGGCCTCACGGGGCCGGCGGCTGTGCCAGGCGGCCACGATGCTGCCCAGGAGGGTGACGAAGGCCGCGATCCCGGTGAGCAGACCCGCCAGCGCCGCGGATGCGCCGGCCCGCTCGACCAGAAAGGTCGGCAGCAGGGCCAGCATGCCGACCTCGAACATGGTATAGCAGCCGAACGCCGCCGCCAGCGCCCAGGCAGCCGCTCCCGGCCGTATCGCCTTGCCTGGCGCGGCCTCTCTCGCGGGCAGCCCGGGCAGCGCCAGGGTGACCAGCCAGGCCACGACGCCCGCAGCGCCTGCGCAAAGCAGGGCGGTCCGCCAGGAGAACAGCTCGGCGATGAAGCCGGACAGGATCGCGCCCAGCGCCAGGCCCACCGGCACGAAGCTGCTCCAGAGCGCCAGCGCCACGCTGCGCTGGTGGGGCCTGGCGGTGTGGAAGATCATCAGCGGTGCGGCGATCACGATGGCGAGATAGCCAAGGCTCTCCACCGCGCGCCAGGCCATCATCGCCAGCGGCGAGCCGGCCAGCGCCTCGCCGATCCCGGCACCCGCCAGCAGCGCGATGCCCCAAAGGAGCGTGCGCCGCCGGCCAAGCGTCGCCGCCAGCGTTCCGGCCAGGAGGCCCAGGGTCGCCCCGCCAAGCTCCAGGAGCGAGACCAGGGCCGCCGCCAGGGTCAGGCCCAGCGCCAGCTCGGCCTCGATCAGCGGCAGCAGCGCCGACATCTTGCCGAGCTGGGCTGCCGCCAGCACGCCGATGGCATAGAACCAGCCGATCCGGACCCAGTCCCCGATCATGGCCGCCGCAACTCCATCCACCTCGTCCCACGGGGGCTTTGCCATGGCCAGCCCTGCCGCGCAGCGCATAAGATATGCGCCTGTGCCAGGGCCGGCCGGCCGCTGGCGCAAGCACGAGACCCGTCATGGCGGGAGAAGGAAGATGGCAGCCATCGCCTGCGGCGACGCCTCGCGGCTCGGCCGCTCCCTGCGGACCTGGCGGATGCTGCGGCGGATGAAGCAGAGCCATGCCGCCGAGCTGCTTTGCGTCTCGCAGACCACGGTGTCGCGCTGGGAGAACGGCGTGCAGGCACCGGATCAGGGCGAGCAGACCCTGATCCGCGAGCTCTTGCAGGCCCGGCTGGACAGCGCCGCCGACCGGGAGCTGGCCCGGATGGTCCGCCACTCGACCGCGGCGGTGCACCTGGTGTGCGACCTGACCCACCGGCTCCTGGCCATCTCCCCTGCCCGCGAGCGCGCCTGCTCGGTGCCGGCGGCCGAGCTGATGGGGACCTCGCTCTGGCCCTATGCCAGCGACGAGATCGTCGCGGCCGAGGCGGAACTGGCGGGGCTCGGCTGGTTCGAGCCGGCGCCGCCTGCCGTCGAACTGCATACCGGCGCCAACCGCTCCAAGGTGATCCGAATCCGGGACAGCCGGCTGCGCTGGGTGCGCTTCCAGCTTTCCGACGGCAGCTACGCCCGGCTGACCGAGACCCTGGAGCCGGGCGAGGCCGCCTGAGCGGGAACCGGGGCACGGGTTTGCGCGCTCTGTCCCCGCAAGCTAGTCTTCGCGTCCAAGACGCTCGGGAAGGTGAACCGCATGATCCGCCATATCGTCCTGTTCAAGCTGCGCAAGGACCAGCGTGACGGCGCGCTGCAGAAGATCTTCGACGGGCTGGCCGGCCTGCGCCATTCGATCCCGGGCATGGTCGACTTCCACGGCAGCGAGAACTTCAGCCCCGAGGGCATGACCCGCGACTACACCCACGGCTTCACCATCGACTTCATGGATGTGAAGGCGCGCGACGCCTATCTGGTCGACCCGGAGCATAAGTCCCTGGGCGAGCAGTTGTGCGGCGTGGCCGAGGGCGGCAAGGACGGGCTTTTGGTGATGGACCTCAACCTGTCGGACGCCCACTGAACTTCAGGCGAGCAGGTGCCGGGTCGGCAGGTCCAGCCGTTCGGCGATGATGGCGCGGTGGCAGTGGTGCGGCTGCCGCTCGTAGCAGAGCAGGCAGCAGCGCCGCCCTGCCGCCAGCCCGCGCAGCATCTCGAACTCGTGGACTGCCTCCGGCGTTTCCATGTGCGCCTCGAAGATCCGGCGCAGCTCGTCGTAGCGGCCGCTGCGCGCGGCCAGCCGCCCCTGCGCCGGCGTGCCCAGCGCCCGCAGGTGCAAATACTCGATCCCGATCGCGGCCACCCCGGTCTTCAGGGCGTTCTTGGAAAAGCCGGCGCGGCGGGACGTGGACACGGCACGCACGTCGACCAGCAACTCGACGGCAGCGCCCTTCAGGGCGTCGAGCACGTCGCGCTGCGCCAGGCCCTCGTAGCCGACGGTGAAGACGGGTTCAGGCAATAGCGGTCTCCCCGCGGTGCGGATCACACATCGAGGTCGTCCAGCCTTCTCGCGCCGTGCAGGATCCGGACGACCTGAACCCCGTCGGCCACTGGCCGGTAGAGGATCAGGTACCGGCCGACGCGCCAGAAATGGGCGTCTGCGGCGATCTCCGGACGAGCGCGCCCGAGCAGCGGACGGTCGCTCAGCATCCGGCATGCCTGCTCGATCCTGGCGATCATGCGGAGCGCAGCTTCCGGATTGTCCAGGGCGATATAGTCGGCCAGTTCGGCAAGGTCGGCTTCCGCCGCGCGGGAGAAGCGGCAGGCCATGCCTTCTAGCCGGTTTCGCCGCGGCGGGCGTAGCGTTGACGCAGCCGGGCGAACACGGCGTCCCCCTCCTTCGCCAAGCCGCTTTCCTCACCCTCCCGCCAAAGCCGGCGGAGTTCCGAGACTTCTCGTTCTCGGGCCTTCTGGTGCTCTTTCCACAGCCGCAGCGCGTCGCGCACGACCTCGCTCGCCGAGGCGTACTCGCCGCTCTGCACCACATCTTTCACCATGTGCGCCATCTCCGGCGTGATGGCGACGGTGATCCTCTGAACTCCGGGTGCCTCAGTCACGATCGGGACTCCCCTGCACAAGGCCCTGAAGTATGATTGTTTCATACCGGCTGGCCAAGAGCAGTATCAACCCCCCTTCACCGCCCCCGCCGTCAGTCCCGCCACGATCTGGCGCTGGGCCAGGATGGTGAGCAGCAGCACCGGCAGGGTGACCAGCAGGGCGCCGGCGGCCAGCGGCCCCCAGCTCAGCTGCTCGAACGAGATCATGTTGTAGACCGCGACCGGCAGGGTGCGGGTCTCGCGGCCGGCCAGCACGATGCCGAACACGAAATTGTTCCAGGAGAAGATCACCGAGAGGATCAGCGCCACCGTGATCCCGGGCCTGGCGATCGGCAGGGCCACGTGGCGGAACACCTGCCAGCGGTCGGCGCCGTCGATGGTGGCGGCCTCCTCCAGTTCCAAAGGCGTGGTCTCGAAATAGCCGATCATGATCCAGATGATGATCGGCACGGTGATCACCAGGTGGATGATGATCTGCGGCAGGAGCGTGCCCATCAGTCCCAGCCACTGGAACAGCAGGAACAGGGGGATCAGGTAGGACAGGCCGGGCGTCATCCGGGCGATCAGCACCACCACCGCGGACTTGGTCGCCTTCATCCGCGCCATGCCGTAGCCGGCCGGCACGCCCACCAGCAGGCCCAGCAGGGTCGCGGAGCCGGTGACCAGGATGCTGTTCAGGAAATAGGTGCCGAACCGGTTGGATTCGAGCACGGCGGTGTAGTTGCTCCAGGCGAACTGCTCGGGGATCAGGATCGGGGGATAGGCCGCGTTGTCGATCTCGTGCTTGAGCGAGAGCGACAGCATCCAGACGAAGAACAGGATGCCGGGCGACACGATCATCACGACCGCGAACCACAGCCCGATCCGGTTCAGGATCCGGCTGGCGGTCATGCCCCGGCCCCCATCTCGGTCCACTGGCTGCGCTTCTTCAGCCAGAGCAGCAGGACCGCCAGTCCCACCACCATCAGGAAGAACACCAGCGCGATCGCGGAGCCGTAGCCGATGTCGTAATAGGCAAAGGCGACGCTGTAGAGGTAGAGGTTGATGGTTTCCGACGCGGTGCCGGGCCCGCCCTGGGTGATCGCGTAGATGATGTCGAAGCTCTTGATCGCGTCGATCGAGCGGATGATCGCGGCGACCATCACGAACGGCATCACCAGCGGCAAGGTGATGTGCCAGAACATCTGCCAGCCGGTGGCCCCGTCGATCAGCGCGCTCTCATAGGGCTCGGTCGGGATTGCGGCGAGGCCGCCCAGCACGATCAGCATGACCAGCGGCGTCCACTGCCAGGTCTCGACCAGCACCAGAGACGGGATCACCGTGGAGGGATGGAACACCCAGAGCTGCGGGGGGATGCCCACCAGCGAGAGCAGGTAGTTCAAGACGCCCAGCTGCGGATGGAACATCATCGCCCAGACCAGCGCGATCGCCACCGGGGTCGCCATCATCGGCATCACGAACAGGCCGCGCAGGAAGCCCCTGCCCTTGAAGTTCTGGTGGAACACGATCGCCGAGAACAGGCCCAGCACTACCGGCAGGACCACCGCCAGCGAGGTGAAGTAGATCGTGTGGACCAGCGCCTCGTGGAAGCGCAGGTCGGTGCCCAGGCGTGCGAAGTTGGCAAGCCCCACGAAGCTGCTGCCGCCGCCGATCTGCCACTCGTGCAGGCTCATCCAGATCGTGAACGCCCAGGGGAACACGATCACCGAGCCGACCACGACCAGCGCCGGCAGCACGAACGGCCAGTAGGACCGCGTGTGCCGCCTGCCCCTGGCGGGGCGGGCGGCGGCGCGCTCGGATTTTTCCAGCGCGAGGCTGGTCATGCCTCGCTCTTGTCCAGCACCGGCTGGAACTGCTGGGTCGCCTGGGTGAGCAGCGCCTTGGGGTCGCCCTCGGACAGCAGCGTGGTGAGCGCCGTTCCGAACACATCGCGGAACTCGGTGACCGGGATGATCACCGGCAGGCCCAGCTGGCTGATCGCCGAGGACTGCGCCACGCACTCGACCCACTCGGCCGGCAGCTTGACGCCCTGGCGCACTTCCGGGTCGTTCAGGATCGAGTTGCGGAACGGCACGCCGCTGCCGCTCTGCAGGAGACGCGTGCCCATCAGCTTGGACACCGCCCACTGGCAGTAGAGATAGCCGGCCTCCTTGTTGGAGCTGGCCTCGGCCACGCCCAGCCCGTCGCCGAACGTGCCGGAGACATGGGCGACCGGGCCCTTGGGCATCACGCCGTAGCCGACCTTGCCGACGATGCGCGACTTGGTCGGGTCCTCCAGCGGCGGGGCGAAGCCGACCCCGTCCATCCACATGCCGATCTTGCCCTGCAGGAAGGCCGACTGGCACTCCGACCAGTTGAAGCCGGCGACGCCGGGCGGGGCCGACTTGGTGAGCAGGCGCTGGTAGAGCCTGGCCGCCTCGACCGCCTCGGGCGTGTCGGTCCGAAGCTGCCCATCCTCGACCATGGTGCCGCCATAGCCCAGCAGGAACGAGGTCCAGACCGGCACGTTGGCGTTGCGCAGGCCGCGCGCGACGAAGCCGTATTCGCCCTCGGCCGGGTCGGTCAGCTTCTCGGCGGCGGTCACCAGCTCCTCGAACGTGGTCGGGTAGGCCACGCCTTTGCGCTCGAACATCTCCTTGTTGTAGTAGACCATCCAGTAATCCACCGAGAACGGCAGCGAGTGCATCTCGCCGGCGTCGTTCTTGGCGTAGAGGAGGCCGGCGGAGGAGAAGTCGTCCTCGGTGAGCGTCGCCTCGGTGAGGTTGCTGTCCTTCATGAACTGCGAGAAGTTCGCCAGCCAGTTCGCCTTCTCGAACTGGCGCTTCTGCACGTGGTAGCTCAGGTGGATCACGTCGAAGCTGGGCGCGCCCGAGGTCAGCTCGATCACCGCCTTCTGGCGCTGCTGCTGCTCGGGGATCTGCTCGGAGCCGACCCGGATCCCGGTCAGCTCGGTGAACTCGTTCTCGTATTTCTGCAGGGTCTCGCCGCGCGGCCCCTTGGTGAGCATGACCTCCAGGTCGGTGCCGTCGAACGCCTTCCAGTTTGGTGCCGCGAACGCCCGGCGCGTCCCCGCGAGCCCGAAGGCCCCGGCCGCCATCGCACCCGCCATCGCCGACCGACGTGTGATCCTGCCGAACGTCATCTTCCCGCCTCCCTGCGGCCGACCTTCGTCGGCCCGTTGGTATCCTGATGCCGTCGTCCCGGCCTCCTGGAGGGGCCTCGCGCGGCATTCTTCCTGATCTGCCTCCAGGGTTGAACATGCTGGGCGCTGTCCTGCAAGCACAATATGCTCGCACTGACATGTTAGTCGTGCCATGCAGTCCGGCGCGAGGTCGGCGAGCAAGGATGGAGCGGTCATGGACAGCGAGCGGTTCGGGCTTTCGGTGGCGCTGGCGACGCCGTTCTCGGCGGATGGAGAGGTCGACGTGGCCCGGCTGGTCGCCCATGCCAGCTGGTGCCTAGCCGAGGGCTGCGGCCGGGTCACCCTGTTCGGGACCACCGGCGAGGGTTCGTCGATCGGCGACCAGGAGCGGGAGGCAGTCTGGGAGGCGGTGGCCCGGGCCGGCATCGCCGGTCCCCGGCTGGTTGGCGGCGTGCTCGCCTCCACGCTCGATTCGGCCGAGCGCCAGGTCATGCAGGCTTATGAGCAGGACGCCCACGCGGTGCTGGTCGCCCCGCCCTTCTACTTCAAGGGCGTGGACGACGAGGGCGTCTTCCGCTGGTACGCCCGCCTGATCGAGCGGCTGGGCGCCCGGGCACGCGACCTGTTCCTCTACAACATCCCCTCGCTGACCGCGGTGGCCTTCAGCGTGCCGCTGGTGACGCGGCTGGCCGACGCCTTCCCGGGCGTGGTCGCAGGGGTCAAGGATTCCTCCTGCGACTGGGCGTTCACCCAGCCGCTGCTGGTTGCCGAAGCCCACCGGCTGGCCATCCTGGTCGGTGACGAGCGGCACCTGGCCGGTGCTGTCCGCCTGGGCGGGGCCGGCAGCATCTGCGGGCTGGCCAACCTGTGCCCGGCGGCCCTCTTGCCGCTGGCAACCGATGGGCAGGACGATCCGCGCATCAACCGGCTGGTCGACGAGATCGGCCAACTGCCGGTGATCCCGGCGGTCAAGGCGCTGATCGCCCGCCAGACCGGCTCGCGCGCCTGGGCCGAGGTCCGCCCGCCGCTCCTGCCGCTTGCCGCCGAAAGGATCGCCCGCGCCGCCGGCCATCTGGACGAGATCGTGGCGAAACCCTTGCCCGGCGTGGCCGCGTGACGGTCGAGGCCGACAACAGCTCGCAGCGCAAGCAGCGCGAGAAGGCCTATGACCGGTTCACCCGGCACCTGCTGGCCCGCGAGCTGACGCCCGGGCAGTTCGTCTCGCAGCGCGAGCTGGTGGCGCTGACCGGGATGCCGCTGGGAGCGATCCGCGAGCTGATCCCGCGGCTGGAAGCGGAGGGCCTGATCCGCACCGTGCCGCAGCGCGGCATGCAGATCGCCAATCTCGACCTGAACCTGATCCGCGACGCCTATCAGTTCCGCCTGTTCCTGGAGGGGCCGGCGACGCGGATCTACGTGAACACCGCTGGCGACGAGGTGCTGTCCCGCCTGGAGGCCGCCCACCGGCTGGTGCTGGACCGCGCCTTGGCGGAGGGACCCACCCCGGAGGTGCAGGCGCTGGCCCAGTCGACCGACTGGGGCATGCACGACCAGATCATCGATGCGCTGGGCAACGAGATCATCAGCAAGGCCTATCGCGTCAACTCGATCAAGATCCGCCTGATCCGCGATGCCGCCACCCGTATCGACACGCTGGTGGTCCCGGTGATGGAGGAGCATCTGCGGATCATCGAGCGGATGCGCGCCCGCGACGAGGCCGGGGCCGAGGAAGCCATGGCGGCGCATATCCACCGGGCGCGCAACCGGGCGCTGGGCATGGGCTGACCGGCCGCGCAGCGGACGGCCCCGATGCCGCAGCCGTCGTCGACCCCTTGCTTCGATGTCGCCGGCGTCGTTCCTTGATCATGATCAGGGGAGCGACCGGACGGGCGCTGCGAGCGGCCTGCCGGCAAAGGAGCAGGCAATGCGGGCACTGCGTTTCCACGGGGTCAAGGACCTGCGCGTCGAGGACGTACCGCCACCCGACCGGCCGGGGCCGGACGACGTGGTCCTCAAGACCGCCTGGTGCGGGATCTGCGGGACCGACCTGCACGAGTACTTGGCCGGGCCGATCTTCATCCCGACCACCACCGATCCCTTCACCGGTGCGAAGGCGCCGCAGATCCTGGGCCACGAGTTCTCCGGCCGGGTGCTGGCGGTCGGTTCCAACGTGACGAGCGTCCGGGCCGGCGACCGGGTTGCCGTGCAGCCGCTGGTGGCGCCGCCCGACGACTTCTACGCCCGGCGCGGCCAGGGCCAGCTGAGCGCCAGGCTCGGCATGGTCGGGCTGAACTGGCCGTGGGGCGGGTTCGGCGAGCAGGCGATCGTGCGCGAGCCGAACGTGGCGAAGCTCCCCGACGAGGTCAGCGACGAGCAGGGCGCCATGATCGAGCCGGCGGCGGTGGTGGTGCATGCGGTGGACAAGGGCCGGGTGCAGGCCGGCAGCACCGTCCTGATCACCGGGGCCGGGCCGATCGGGGCGCTGGCGGCCCTGGCGGCCAGTGCCGCGGGCGCCACCCGGATCATCGTGTCGGAAACCAATCCCTTGCGCCGGGAGCGGATCATGGAGCTGGGCGTGGTCGATGACGCGGTCGATCCGGAAGCACCCGACGCGGCCGCCCGGATTGCCGCGCAGACCGAGGCCGGCCAGGGCGTCGACGTGGCGATCGAGTGCGTGGGCCATGCAGGGGCGCTCGACACCTGCATCAGGAACGTGCGCAAGCGCGGCACGATCGTCCAGGTCGGCCTGTCGGTGGCGCCGGGCATGGTCGACGTGTCGATGCTGGTGACCAAGGACATCACCCTGGAAGGGAGCTGGTGCTATCCGCTGACCTTGTGGCCGCGCACCATCAGCCTGGTGGCGGCGGGCAAGATGCCGGTGGAGAAGATCCTGTCCGACCGGGTCGGGCTGGATGAGGCGGTCGGCCGGGGCTTTGAGGTGCTGACCCGGCCAGGGGCGGGCAAGCTGAAGATCCTGGTCAGCGCGGCGGGCTGATCCTCCAGTCCGCAGGCGGCCAGGCCTGGCCGAGGCTCACCGGGGCCGCCCGCGCGGTGCGGCCCCGATCCGGTGCCCGATGGTCTCCGTTTCCCCGTTCCGGCGGCAGGTCGCCCGGCTCTCCAGCTCCAGGGTCGTGTGGCCGACGCCGAAGCCGTCGCGCAGGCGCTCTCTCAGCGAGCACTTGACCGCCTCGGCATCGGCCCCGTCCTCCAGGACCACATGCGCCTCCAGCGCGTTCTCCTGCTCGTCGAGCGCGAACACATGGACATGGTGGACATCCGCCACGCCCTCGGCCTCCCGCATGGCGCCGACCAGCGCCAAGACGTCGATCCCGGGTGGGGTGCTGAGCATCAGCATGCGGATCGAGCCGCCGATTTCCCGGAACGCCTGCCACAGGACATAAGCGGCGATCAGCAGGGTGATGATCGGGTCGGCGATCTGCCAGTCGTACAGCAGGACCAGGGTGCCCGCCGCGATCACGCCGACCGAGCCGAGCGTGTCGGCGACATTGTGCAGGAACACCGCCCGGATGTTCATGCTCTCCTTGGAGAGCGCATAGGTCAGGACGGCGGTTGCCAGATCCACCACGAACGCGATGCCGCCCACCACCACCACCAGCCAGCCTGTCACCGGCTTCGGCTCGATGAAGCGCATCACCGCCTCATAGACGAGGTAGACGCCGATCACGATCAGGGTCGTGTAGTTGATCAGGGCGGCCACGATCTCGGCGCGCACGTAGCCGAACGTCATGGCCTCGTTGGCCGGCCGGCGCGCGATCCGCCGTGCGATGTAGCCGATGCCGATCGAGATGGCGTCGCTCAGGTTGTGGATGGCATCAGCAACCAGGGCGAGGCTGCCAGCCAGGATGCCGCCCACGATCTGGGCCAGGGTGAGCAGCAGGTTGATCGCCACCGCCCAGAGGACCCGCCGGTCGCCGCTTTCGGCGCCCGGGTGGTGGTGATGGTGGCCGGCACCCATGCAGCATGCTTCCCGGGTTGGAGGTCGTTCCTGCTGCAACGGCCTTGCCGGGCAGGGCGTTGCATGGCCGAGGCCGGCCCCTCAGCCGGCGGTCAGCGCCGCCAGCGCCATCCGCTCCGCCAGCCCGGCATCCTCGTTTCGGGTGACGACGCAGACCGTGGCGGGCGGCGCGGCGCCGGCCAGGTGGTAGACCGCCGTGGAACAGCCGGGCCCGCCGCCGGTATGGCCGATCAGCTGCGGCGCGTCCGGGTCGGTCTCGACCATCAGGCCCAGCCCATAGCCGGGCGCCTGCCAGGGCCGCCCGTCGACCGGAGCGGCCACGGGCCGCGCGGCCCGCATCGCCGCCAGGGAGGCAGCCCCCAGCAGGTCGCCCGCCATCAGGCCGTGCAGGATCCGGGCGGCGCTAAGCGGCGTGGCCCCAACCACGCCGGTGGCGATCCAGCCCGGATGGTAGCATGCCGCGACCGGCTGCTCGTCGAACAGCCGGCTCAGCCCGAACCGGTAGGCGCCGAGATCGGCGTGTTCTTCGGGCACCGCCGCGTCCTCGATCCCGAGGGGACCGAACACTTCCCGGTGCAGCAGCGGGCCGAACGCCATGCCGGTCGCCCGGACCAGGATGTCCTTCACCAGCATGTAGCCGATGTTGGAATAGGCCCAGCCCTGCCCCGGCTCGAACCGGAGCCGTTCGGCCCCGGTCTCGCGCAGATAGTCCTCGCGCGACCAGGGCCGGCCCTTCGCCCGCACCGCCGCCTGGTAGCGGGCGCAGCCGCCATAGTCGGGTAGGCCGGAGGTGTGGGCCAGGAGCTGGCGGAGGGTGAAGCGACCGGCGCTGGCCGGGCTGGCGAGCCAGGCCGAGGCCGGCCGGTCCAGATCCAGCACGCCCCGCTCCGCCAGCCGCAGGGCGGCCGCCGCCGTGATGGTCTTGGTGAAGCTGTAGAGGAGATGGCGCTCCTGGACTCCCGGCCGCGGCCCGTCCGGCCCGATCGTGCCGCTCCAGCATTCCCCGCCGCGCAGCATCGCCAGCCCGACCGGGGCGGCTTCGCTTCGGGCAAGACGGACGACGGCCCGCAACGCCTTCGTGACCATGACCTTCGCGCTCCTTCCCTGGTCCCGGCCGGCGGCCAGGCGTCCCGTTCTGGCATCGCCTGGGGCCCAGGGTACTTGCCTGGGGCGTCCCCTGGAACCATGCAAGTATAGTAAAACAATAGATCGCGATTCTGAATTATAATAATTCTAAAATTGCGACATTTACTTGCGCGACTGCTGCGAATGTCGTTTCTCCGCCGCGCTGCACGCCAGCGATGGACAAGAGACGGAGCGGACGATGACCTTGGCGAACACCGTGCGACGCTGCACGCAGACTGCCCTTCTGGCGGGCGCCACGCTGCTGGTGGCCCAGACCGCCTTCGCGGACGAGGTCAACATCTACACCACCCGCGAACCCGGCCTGATCCAGCCGCTGCTGGACGCGTTCACCAAGGAAACCGGCATCGAGACCAAGACCGTCTCGCTGAAGGACGGCCTGGCCGAGCGCGTCGCCACCGAGGGCACCAACTCCCCGGCCGACGTGCTGATGACCGTGGACTTCGGCAACCTGGTCGACCTGGTCGATGCCGGCGTGACCCAGCCGATCGATTCCGAGGTCCTGGAAGGCGCCATTCCCGAGAACCTGCGCGACGCCGACGGCAACTGGTTCGCCCTGTCGCTGCGCGCCCGGGTGGCCTATCTCGACAAGTCGCTCGAGGACGTCACCAGCTTCACCTACGAGGAGCTGGCTGATCCGAAGTGGCAGGACCGGGTCTGCATCCGTTCGGGCAAGCACCCCTACAACATCGCGCTCATCGCCACGATGATCGCCAAGGACGGCCCGGAGAAGACCGAGCAGTGGCTGCAGGGCGTGAAGGACAACCTCGCCCGTCCGGCCGCCGGCGGCGATCGCGACGTCGCCCGCGACATCCTGGGCGACATCTGCGACGTCGGCATCGGCAACTCCTACTATGTCGGCCTGATGCGCAGCGGGCGCGGCGGCCCGGAGCAGGAGGACTGGGGCCAGGCGATCAAGGTGATCCTGCCGACCTTCGCCGACGGCAGCGGCACCCAGGTCAACGTGTCGGGCGCCGCGGTCGCCAAGAACGCGCCCAACAAGGACAACGCGGTCAAGCTGCTGGAATACCTGGTCTCCGACGAGGCGCAGGGCATCTATGCCAGCGCCAACTACGAGTACCCGGTGAAGCCGGGCGCCCCGGTCGACCCGATCATCGAGGCGCTGGGCCCGCTCACGGTCGACCCGACCCAGCTCACCGAGATCGCCGCCCACCGCAAGGAGGCCGCCGCCCTGGTGGACAAGGTCGGCTTCGACGACTGAGGCGTCCCGCGGGCAGCGCCGGTTGGCGCTGCCCGCCTTTCCCATGTAGAAGGGCGCCACCCGTTCCAGCCTTGAAACTGCCTCAGAGCCCGATGCGCTCCTTCCTCGCGACGGCGCTGGCCGGCTCGACCGCCTCCCCGGGCCGGTCCTGGCTGGCTGCCTCCGCCCTGATCGCCCTGCTCGCCGTGGCGCCGATCATCGCCCTGCTCCTGATCGCGACGCAGAGCTCCGGCGATCTGTGGCCGCATCTGATCAGCTATGTCCTGCCCCACGCGCTGAGCCAGACCGCCCTCCTGCTCCTGGGCGTGTCGGTGATCGTGACCGCGGTCGGCACCGGCAGCGCCTGGCTGGTCACCGCCTACGACTTCCCCTTGCGCCGCGGCTTCGAGTGGGCGCTGCTGCTGCCGCTCGCGATCCCGACCTACATCATCGCGTTCGCCTATCTGGACCTGATGCACCCGATCGGGCCGGTGCAGAGCACGCTGCGCGCCCTGTTCGGCCTGCGCCCGCGCGACCTGCACTTTTTGGAGATGCGCTCGCTGCCCGGGGCGATCTTCGTGCTGGGCGTGGTGCTCTACCCCTATGTCTACCTGTTCGCCCGGGCGATGTTCCTGATGCAGGCCGCGAGCCTGGTGGACGCCGCGCGGATGCTGGGCGCCAGCCCGGCCGCGGTGTTCTTCCGGGTCGCCCTGCCGCTGGCCCGGCCCGCCATCGCGGTCGGCACCAGCCTTGCCCTGATGGAGGCGATCAACGACATCGGCGCCTCGGAATTTCTGGGCGTGCAGACCCTGACCGTCTCGATCTATGCGACCTGGATCAACCGCACGAGCATGCCGGGCGCCGCGCAGATCGCCATCGCCATGCTGGTCGTGGTGGTGGCGCTGATCGTGGTGGAGCGGCGCGCCCGCAGCCGCCAGCGCTACGCCGCCGAGGCCGCGCGGGCGCGCCGGCTGCAGCCGGTCCGGCTGGCAGGCGTCTGGGCGCTGCTGGCGCCGGCCTTGTGCTTCGTGCCGGTCCTGCTGGGCTTCCTGGCCCCGGCAGCCTATCTCGCCAACGAATCCTGGAAGCGCCTGAGCTTCGCGGGCTTCTCCGACCGGCTGGTCGAGGAGACGGTCAACACCATGCTCCTGTCGGGCATCGCTACCGCGGTGATCCTGGCGGGCGGGCTGGTGGTGGCGTTCGCCGCGCGCCAGTCGCGCCTGGGCCTGCATCTCCTACGGATCGCCAGCCTGGGCTATGCCGTGCCTGGCACGGTGCTGGCGATCGGGCTGCTCTGGCCGATGGCGCTGGTCGACGAGGCGCTGAACCGGGTGGGCCTGGTCAGCGGCATGTTCCTGTCCGGCTCGATCGTGGCCCTGGTCTATGCCTATGGCGCGCGCTTCATGGCGATCGCGGCGGGCGGCATCGAGGCCGGGCTGTCCCGGATTCCGCCCTCGTTCGACCAGGCCGCCCGGATGCTCGGCCGCACCCCCGCCGGCGCCATGCGCGCCATCCATCTGCCGCTGGTGCGCCCGGCCCTCTTGACCGCAGCCCTGCTGGTGTTCGTGGACTGCATGAAGGAGCTGCCGGCGACGCTCCTGTTGCGCCCCTTGGGCTTCGAGACCCTGTCCACACACCTCTACGGCGAGGCGGCCCGCGGCACCTACGAGGACGGGGCGATCGCCGCGATCCTGATCGTGCTGTTCGGGCTGATCCCGGTGATCCTGCTGGCCAGGCTCAGCCGGCGCGAGGGCTAGGCCAGGCCGGCAGCATCGCCGCCCGCAGCTTCGCCAGCACCGGCGGGACCTCGGCGGCCGGCAGGGCCAGGTCGGCCTCCACCGGGCGGCCATCCTCCATCACGTAGGTCCGCTCGGCAAACCCGCGCAAAAGGCGCAGGTCGTGGGTGATGAACAGGTAGGCGAGCCCCGTCCGCCGGCGCAGGTCCGCCAGCAAGCGGAGGATGTGCGCCTGGGTCTGCAGGTCCAGGCTGCTGACCGCCTCGTCGAGCAGCACCAGGCGCGGGCGCAGCGCCAGGGCCCGGGCGATGCACAGGCGCTGCAGCTGCCCGCCGCTGAAGCGGTGCGCCAGCCGGTCGAGCGTGGCGGGCTCCAGGCCGACCGATGCCGCCAGTTCCTCGACCCGGCGGCGCAGGTCGCGGGTCCGGCCGGCATAGCGCAGCGGCTCCGCCACCACCTCGAAGGCGGAGAAGCGTGGGTTGGTGGCGGCGTAGGGGTCCTGGAACACCGCCTGGATCGCCCGGCGCGCTGGCCTGGCGATCCGTCCTTCCTCCAGCCTTGCGCCGTCGAAGCGAACCTCGCCGCCATCCGGGGCTTCCAGGCCCAGCAGGATCCGGCCGAGCGTGCTCTTGCCCGAGCCGGACGGCCCCAGCAGCGCCACGCACTCGCCGGCCTCGATCCGCAGGCTGGCCCGGTCCAGCACCCGGACCGGCGGCGTGCGCGAGAACAGCCCGCCGCCCCGGTAGAAGCGGGAAACCTCCCGGACGTCCAGCAGGCTCATGCCGCGGCCGCCGCCGGCTGGTGGTCATAGAGCGCGAAATGGGTGTCCAGCAGCGCCCGGGTCACCTGATGGCGCGGGCGGTGAAACAGGAGGCTTGCCGGCGCCTGCTCGACGATCCGGCCACCTGCCATGACCGCCACCTCGTCGGCCAGGCGCGCCACCACCGAGAGATCATGGGTCACCAGCAGGATGCCCAGCCCGCGCGCGCTGCGCAGGCGGTCGAGCAGGTCCAGGAGCTGCGCCTGCAGGATGGCGTCCAGGTCGGTGGTGGGCTCGTCGGCCAGGAGGAAGCGCGGCTCCAGGCTCAGGGCCAGGGCGATCATCGCCCGCTGCAGCATCCCGCCGCTCAGCTGGAACGGATGGAGCGGCAGGATGGCGGCCGGGCGCTCGAAGCCGGTCTCGGCCAGGAGGGCCAAGGCGCGTTCCCGCATCGCCCGGCCGCGCAGGCCGATACCTCCCAGGGTCTCGGCGAAATGGCCGCCGATCGAGAGCAGCGGGTTGAAGGCGCTGCGCGGGTTCTGCTGGACCAGCCCGACGGTGCGCCCGCGCAAGGCAGCCGGCTCCAAGGCCCGCCCGTCCAGGCTGACCCGCCCGCCGGTCCGGCGCACGCCCGGCGGCAGCAGGCCCAGAAGCGCCAGGGTGCTCAGGGTCTTGCCGCCGCCGCTGGCGCCGACCAGGGCCAGGACCCGGCCGGAAGCCACGCTCAGGTCGACGCCGTCCACCAGGAGGGCATCGCCGCTGTGCAGCCGCAATCCCTCGATCCGCAGGTCGCCGCTCAATGGGGATACTCCGCGAGAACAGGGTCGAGCCGGTCGCGCAGCGCGTCGCCCAGCAGGTTGAAGGCCATCACCGTGACGAAGATCGCCGCACCCGGCAGCACGATCAGCATCGGCGCGGTCCACACGAACGGGCGGGCGTCGTTGATCATGATGCCCCATTCCGGCATGGGCGGCGCCACGCCCAGGCCCAGGAAGGACAGGCCGGAGACGTGCAGCATCCAGTGGCCGAGGTCGAGGCTGGCGAGCACGGCCAGCTGGCCCAGGATGTTCGGCAGGATGTGGCGGCGCATGATCGCGAACCGCGACCCGCCGGCGACCCGGGCCGCCGCCACGAAGTCGCGGTTCTTCAGGGACAGGGTCAGCCCGCGCACCAGCCGCGCGTACCAGGCCCAGTGCGCCAGCACGATCGCGATCACCACGTTGAGCAGCCCGGTGCCGAGCACGCCGACCATGAACAGCGCCAGCACCAGGGTCGGCACGGTCATGAACGCGTCGCAGATCCGCATCAGCACCGCGTCCACCACGCCCCCGGCATAGCCGGCGATCGAGCCGACCGTGATGCCGACCGCCAGCACCATCGCCAGGATCGCCAGCACCGAGCCCAGCGACGCGCGGGCACCCGCGAGGAGGCGGGAAAGGAGGTCGCGGCCCAGATGGTCGGTGCCCAGCCAATGGCTGAGCGAGGGCGGGAGCATCCGCTGGTCCAGGCTGGCCTCGGTCGGGTCGTAGGGCGCCAGCCAGGGGCCGGCCACGGCGACCAGCAGCAGGAGGCCCACCGCCAGGAGCGACAGCCGCAGCAGCCAGGGCCTGCGGGTCACGGCCGCATCTCCTGGAAGCGGATGCGCGGGTCCAGCCAGGCATAGGCGATGTCGACCGCCAGGTTGCACAGCACGAACACGGCGGTCATCACCAGGATGAAGCCCTGCAGGACCGGGAAGTCGCGGTTGGAGATCGCCTGCAGCACGTAGCGGCCAACCCCTGGCCAGCCGAACACGATCTCCACCACCATCGCGCCGCCGATCAGCTCGCCAACATGCAGGCCGATGGCGGTGAGCGGGGCGATCAGGGCGTTGCGCACCACGTGGCGGCCGATCACCGCCGGCTCGGACAGGCCGCGGGCGCGGGCGAACGGCAGGTGCCGCTCGCCCATCTGCCCCAGCACCGAGGCGCGCATCAGGCGCAGATTGATCGAGGTCGACATCAGGGCGGTGGCAATGGTTGGCAGGATCAGGTGCTCAATCCCGCCCCGGCCCATGGGCGGCAGCCAGTCCAGCTTCACCGCGAACAGGAGGATCAGGAGGAAGGCCAGCCAGAAATTGGGGATCGACACGCCCACGAAGGCGAACAGCCGGGTCAGCTGGTCCGGCCAGCGGTCGCGGGTGAGCGCCGCCAGCACCCCCAGCGGCACGCCCGCCAGGATCGTCAGCATCAGGGCGGCGCCAGCCAGCTGCAGGGTCGCCGGCAGGAAATAGAGCAGCTCGTCCAGAACCGGCCGGTGCGTCGCCCAGGAAGTCCCGAAATCGCCACGCAGGACGCCCGTGAGCCAGTCCAGGTACTGGGTCGCCAGGGGCCGGTCCAGGCCGAGTTCCGTCCGGGCATGGGCCAGGGCCGCCTCGGTTGGCGGGATCTGCGACAGGCGCAGATAGTCCAGGGCCGGGTCGCCCCGCCCCAGGCGCAGCACCAGGAACACCGCGACCGACACGATCAGCAGGAGCGGCAGGAGGCTGAGCAGGCGGCGGAGGACGAAGCGGAGCATGGCGGGCGCCGTGGACGGGGGACAGGTCAGGCGGCGGCCGGCATCATCCGGTCGAACGGGATCTCGGTGAGCGTCGGGCCGAACTCCACCCCCGCCACCGAGGCGGCATGGACATAGCTGATGGTGAGGTAGGAGATCGGCAGGTAGACGGCCTGCTCGTGCAGGGTGGTCATCAGCCAGCGATAGTTCTCGCGGCGGGCGGCATCGTCGGTGCCGACCAGGACCTCGCCGATCCGCCGGTCGATCTCCGCCTTCATCGCCAGCCCGGACTGCGCCTGGAAGTCGGCATGGGACGGCACCCGCATCGAGCTCATGAATGCGTGCGGATCGTAGGGAGCGCCCCAGCTGTCGGCGAAGATCAGCCCGAACTCGCCGGAGCGCTGCCGGCCGGCGAAGCTGCCCTCGTCCTCGCCGACCAGCCGGACCTGGAAGCCCGCCTTGCGCAGGTCGCTCTGGATCGCCTCGGCCAGGGATTTCTGCACGGCGTCGGTGCCCATGAAGCAGAAATCCAGGGCGAGCTCCCGGCCGTCCCTGGCGCGCATTCCCTCCTCGCCGGCGGTCCAGCCGGCCGCATCCAGCGAGGCGTCGGCGGCGTCCCGGTCGAACAGCACCGGCTCCAGCGCCACGTCGGCAAACGGCACGTTCGGGGCGAACAGCGTGTCCGCCGGCCGCTCCATGTCGAGCAGGACGTTGCGGACCAGCGACGCGCGGTCCACCGCCTGGAGGATCGCCCGGCGCACCGCCGGGTCGTCGGTGGGGGCGCGGCTCGTGTTGATCGCGACCAGGCGGGAGGCGCGCGGCGGCGAGATCGCCGCCTGGAAGCGGGGATCGGCGTCCAGCCGCGCGAACGCCTCGCTGCCGATCTGGTCGGCGCCGTAGACCAGGTCGATCTCGCCGGTCTCCAGCGCCAGGACCCGGGTGTTGGGATCGGGGATGACCCGGACCAGCAGTTGCTCGTAGCCCGGCCGGCTTCCCCAGTAGGATTCGTTGCGGGCGAACCGGTCGGATTCGCCGCGCAGCGTCTCCACCAGCGTCCAGGGCCCGGTGCCGACCGGGCGGAACGCTTCGGCGGCCCCCTGCAGCACGGCCGGGGAAAGGAAGCGGAACGGGCGGACCAAGGACAGTTCGTAGAGGACCGGCTGGTAGGCCTCCTTCAGCCGCAGCCGCACCACATAGGTGTCCGGGACGTCGACGCCCTCGATCTGGCCGACCAGGCCCAGCCAGCCATGCAGGTCCCGCTCGGCGATGACCGCGTCGATGTTGGCCTTGACCGCATGGGCGTCGAACGGCTGCCCGTCGGTGAAGCGCACATCCTCGCGCAGGACGAAGTCATAGCTTCGCCCGTCCTTGGCCACCGTCCAGCCGGAAGCCAGGCAGGGCTCGATCCGGCCACCTTCGGCATAGCGGACCAGCGGCTCGTAGAGCAGCGCCTGGCCGAACATCTGGTTGGGCGCGTAGCGGTGCGGGTGGAGCGGCCCGACATTGTCGGCATGGGAGAAGACCAGGGTCGTGCTGGCGGCCCGGGCCCGGCCGGCGATGGCAGCACTTCCCAGGAGGGCAGCTGCACCTCCCAGCAATTCCCGACGCAGCATGGCGGGCGTCCCTCGTCCGGCGAAGCACGCGACGGCGCCGCCGGGCCTGCCGGCCCGGGCAGCGCGTGAGACCGGCGCGCGTATGATCATTTGGTCAAAACGTCATACCGAGCCGGCCGGAGCCCTGTCCAGCGGGATTACCGGAGGATCCTGGAAGCGCGGCTCACTCCGGGACAGGCGCGTCCTCGCGCACCAGGCCCTCCTTCTTCAGGTCGGCCCAGAAATCCTGCGGGATCTCGGTGCGGAAGATCGCCAGGTTCTCCTCCAGCTGCGCCACGGTGCGGGTGCCGGGGATGTTCGCGACGATCGCCGGGTGGCCCAGGACGAACTGCAGGGCAGCCGCCTTGAGCGGCACCTGGTGGCGCTGGCAGACCGCCTCGATCCGGCGGACCCGCTCCATGATCGGCTCGGGCGCCGGCTTGTAGTTGTACTTCGCCCCCGGCACCGCCCCAGTCGCCAGGATGCCGGAATTGTAGCCGCCGCCCAGCACCACGGACGCGCCGCGCTCCTCGCAGAGCGGCAGGAACCCGTCCAGCGCCTCCTGCTCCAGGAGGGTGTAGCGGCCGGCCAGCAGGAAGCAGTCGAAGTCGTGGCGCTTGAGGCTCTCGTGGCAGACCTGCCACTCGTTGACCCCCAGGCCCACCGCCTTGACCACGCCCTCGTCGCGCAGCTTGAGGATCGCCTTGGCCGAGCCGTTCATCGCCTTCTCGAACACTTCCGGCTGCTCGTCGCCGAAGTTGAAGCGGTCGATGTCGTGGATGAACAGGATGTCGATCCGCTCGATCGCCATGCGCTGCAGGCTGTCCTCGAAGGCGCGCATGGTGCCGTCGTAGGAGACGTCGAACTCCAGCTTGAACGGCCCGGCATTGACCCAGGGCGCGTAGTCGATGCTGTCCCGCCGGGCCGGCACCAGCCGGCGGCCGACCTTGGAGGAGACCACGAACTCGTCGCGCGGGTACCAGCGCAGCCCCTGGCCCAGGCGCAGTTCGCTCAGGCCATGGCCATAAAGGGGGGCGGTATCGAAATAGCGCACCCCGGCATCCCAGGCGGCCGAGATCATCGCGGCGCTGGTTTCCTCGGTGATCGGCTTCAGGAAATTGCCGATCGGCGCCGCCCCGAACCCGATCTGGGTCACCTCCAGCCCGCTCTTCGGCAGCCTGCGCCTGGCTATCGGATCCATGATGCGTCCCTCCCGGTCGTTTGAGGTAACCGTACGGTTACTTCAAGGAGCTGGCAAGCGGGCGGCCGCCGGCGGTCCTTCGGCATTGACCATCGCGCCGGGGAGGTGGAACGTTCATGGGGCCAATCCGGCCAGGACCGGCCCAGCGCCGGTCGTCCGCGCGAGATGCCCTCCCGGAGATCCGACCATGGCTCATGGCCACACCCAGCCGCCCTCCGCCGCCGCCCTGCGCGCCAAGGCGATCGAGACGCTGCTGGTCGAAAAGAAGCTGATCGACCAGGGCGCCCTGGAGGCGATCGTCGAGCTCTACGAGCACAAGATCGGCCCGCGCAACGGTGCGCGCGTGGTGGCCCGCGCCTGGGCCGATCCCGCCTACAAGGCCCGCCTGCTCGAGGACGGCACCGCCGCCATCGCCGAGTTCGGCTTTTCCGGCGCCCAGGGCGAGCACATGGTGGTCCTGGAGAACACCGACAGCGTGCACAACGTCGTCGTGTGCACGCTCTGCTCCTGCTATCCCTGGCCGGTCCTGGGCCTGCCGCCGGTCTGGTACAAGTCGGCGCCCTACCGCGCCCGGGTGGTGATGGAGCCGCGCGCGGTGCTGGCGGAGTTCGGCCTGGAGCTGCCCGATTCGGTGGAGATCCGGGTCTGGGACAGCAATGCCGAGATCCGCTACCTGGTCCTGCCGCAGCGCCCGCCGGGCAGCGAGGGGATGACCGAGGAGCAGTTGGCCAATCTGGTGACGCGGGATTCGATGATCGGGACCGGCCGGCCGGCCGGTCCCTCCTGAACCCTGGCCCCCTGGAGCGAGAGCGATGAACGGTGTGCACGACCTGGGCGGCCTGCACGGCTTCGGCCCGGTGGTCCGCGAGAACGACGAGCCCGTGTTCCACGCGGACTGGGAGCGGACCACGTTCGGCCTGCTCGAGATGCTGGCCTTCGAGGGCCACTGCAACATCGACGAGGCGCGCCACGCGATCGAGCGGATGGGCCCGTCCTACCTGACCACCTCCTATTACGAGCACTGGCTGGCGGCGATCGAGACGCTGTGCGTCGAGAAGGGCCTGTTCACGCCCGAGGAGCTCGACCGGACGGTGGCGGCGCTGCAGGCGAAGGGCTGAAGCCATGACCGTGATGACCAGGGACAATGTCGAGGCGGCGGCCCTGCAGGGCGGCCGCTACCTCGTGCCAAACGGACGCGAGCCGCGCTTCGCCAAGGACGAGCGGGTGCGGACCATCGCCTTCAATCCGGCGCACCACACCCGCCTGCCCGCCTACGCCAAGGGCAAGACCGGCACGGTGGTGGCCCATCGCGGCAGCTTCGTCTTCCCGGACAGCAACGCCCATGGCGGAGGCGAGCAGCCGCAGCATCTCTACAGCGTCCGCTTCGACGGCCGGGAGCTTTGGGGCGACGGCCAGTCAGGCGCGCAGGCGCTCCATCTGGATCTCTGGGAGAGCTATCTTGAGCCCTGCGGATCCTGATCCGGCCCAAGCCCGGCTGCCGGACGAGGCCGGCCTCGCCGCGAGCGAGCGGCCCTTCA
This sequence comes from Geminicoccus roseus DSM 18922, assembly GCF_000427665.1. Classification (NCBI taxonomy): domain Bacteria; kingdom Pseudomonadati; phylum Pseudomonadota; class Alphaproteobacteria; order Geminicoccales; family Geminicoccaceae; genus Geminicoccus; species Geminicoccus roseus. The sequence continues at coordinate 3,297,300 of NZ_KE386572.1, read as the reverse complement.
CCCAGCCCTGGCACGCGCAGGCGTTCGCGCTGGCGGTGGAGCTGAGCCGGGGCGGGCTGTTCACCTGGCCGGAATGGGCGGAGCGGTTCTCCGCCGTCATCGCCTCCGCACCGCAGCAGCCGGGCGAGGATGCGAACGACGCCTATTACCGCCAGTGGCTGTCGGCCCTGGAAGATCTGGTGATCGAGCGGCAGGCCTGCGCGGCGGCGGAGATCGACGCCTGCCAGTCTGCCTGGCGCCAGGCCTATCTGCGCACGCCGCACGGCGAGCCGGTCGAGCTGACCAACGCCGGCCGGCACGACCACGGCGATCACCACCATCACGGTCATGACCATGGCCGCCACCCGGTGCCGCCCGCCCCGGTTGCGGTCGCGCCGGCACGTGGCGGCTGAGGATGCTAGCCGCTCAGTCCTCTTCGTCCTCGGGATTGCACACCACTTCCCAGACATGGCCGTCCGGGTCGGCGAAATAGCCGGCGAAGCCGCCCCAGTCATGCTCGCGCGGCTCGCCGCCGACCTTGCGGCCGCCGGCGGCAGCCGCCCGCTCCACCATCGTCGTGACCCCGTCCGGGGTGGATTCGAAGGTGCTGAAGATCATCCCGCCGCCCTGGCCGGCGCCCACCACCTCGCCGAACTGGCTGGCGAAGAAGCTGCGCTCGTAGAGCACCAGGGACAGGCCGTGCTCCAGGTCGATCTTCACATGGTCGTCGCCGGTGGTGATCCGGTCGGCGGGCCAGCCGAGCCCGTCCCGGTAGAAGGCGGCGGTCCGCTCGATGTCGTCCACGGCCAGGCTGATGAAGTCGAGGCTGGGAGTGGTCATGCGCGTCTCCTCGGTACCGACCGGTGCGGGTCTGTCCATGGCGATCCGGGCAGGAGCCGGATCGGGGGCTGCGGCCCACCTTGGCTTACGGCGCAACGACGTGCCGGCGCCGGGCAGGTGAGGACCGGTCCGAGGAGGGTGCGGCGGGAGCGGCCAGGGGTAAAGCCCCTGCCGGCCAGAAGGCGGTCCGGCCGCCATCGCGATCCCGCGAGGCGCCCTGCCCCGATGGCGGCACTGCGCCATCGGGGCCAAGGACGCTACTTGCGGGCCTTGCGCGCCGCGTAGCGTGCGTCGCGGGCGGCCTTCTGGGCTGCCGCGAGCTCGACGGCACGCTGGGCCTCGAGCTCGGCCTCGGCAGCCGCGGCCGCCTTCTCGGCCTCGATCTCCGCCTCGCGCCTGGCCTTCTCGGCCTCCTGCTGGGCCTGCAGCTCGCGCTTGGCCGCATCGCGCTCGGCCTTGCGGGCCTCGCGCGCGCGGGCAATCGCTACCCGCTCCGCCTGCCGCTCGGCGGCGGCGGGATCGTTCGCCGTCGCCTTGGCGCGGAAACGTTCGAGCAGTGCCTTCTTCGCCTCGGCGGAACTGTTCGCCCGGTCCGAGAAGTTGACACTTTTCGATTCGACACTCTTTGAATTTGGCATGTGGTCCATGTGATATTGTTGCAGGGGCGTTTCAACCCTGCCGGCACCGCATCTATCCGACCTGCCTGGACGAAGCGACGGGAAACGTCACCGTCCGGCCGGAGCGCGTCGCCGGACCTTACCAGATCAGGTAGCCGCCATCGATCACGTAGGCGGATCCGGTCACGAAATCGGACGCCGGGCTGGCAAGGTAGAGGGCGAGCGGCCCGATTTCCTCCGGTTCGCCCGGCCGGCCCATCGGCACCTGCTGCACGAAGGTCTGGATCACCTCCGGGCGAAGCTCGTTCCAGCGCTTGTTGGCGTCGGTCATGAACAGGCCGGGGCAGATCGCGTTGACGTTGACGTTGCGGGTCGCCCAGTCGGCGGCGGTCGCCTTGGTGAAATGCAGGAGCGCCGCCTTGGCGGTCTCGTAATGGCGGCCATGGATGCCGCGATTGGCGATGATGGCGCTGATCGAGGCGATGTTGATGATCTTGGAGCGGGTCGGCCGATCCAGCATCGAGCCGCCGATCAGCTTGGTGGCCAGAAAGGCGCTGGTCAGGTTCAGGTCGATCATCTCCTGCCAGGTTGCGAGCGGCATCTCCTCGGTCGGGATGTTGGCCTCCCGGTTACCGACATTGTTGATCAGGATGTCGATCTGCCCCGGAATCGCCAGCGCCTCCTGGCAGGCCCGCTCGCACTGCGCCGGGTCGGCCATGTCGGCGGTGATCGTCCAGGCCTGCCGGCCGAGCGCCCGGATCTCGTCGGCGGTGCTCTCCAGCGTGTCCGGCGTGCGGCCGGTCAGGATGACGTCGGCGCCGGCCTCGGCGATCGCTAGCGCCATGGCCCGGCCGAGCCCGCGGCTGCCGCCGGTGACCATCAGCCGCTTGCCGTCGACTTTGAACAGATCGAGTACGCCCATCGCCATTCTCCCGCCTGGCTGTTCGGTGCAGCACCCACGAGCCGCCCCCTCGCGTCAAGAGCCGCCCCGCGATGTCGCAGGTCTATTGATCATACCAAACTGATATATTAGCTTGTGGGCGACTGGCCGATCGAACCAGGGAACAGGGAGGCGAGCCTTGCTGCTCGACGACAACCGGCTGCTGCCATTCGAACCGGATGCGCGTGCCTTGGCGCGACGCCTGTACGACGAGATCAGCGGCCTGCCGATCGTCAGCCCGCATGGCCATACCGATCCCAGCTGGTATGCCCGCAACGAGCCGTTCCCCGACCCTGCCCAGCTGTTCGTGGTGCCCGACCACTACGTGTTCCGGATGCTGTACAGCCAGGGGGTGCCCCTGGAGGATCTGGGCGTCCCGACGGTCGACGGCAGCCCGGTCGAGACCGACGGACGCAGGATCTGGCGGCGCTTTGCCGAGCACTACCATTTGTTCCGCGGCACCCCGACCCGGCTGTGGCTGGACCACGCCTTCCAGACCCTGTTCGACCTGGACGAGCGCCTCTCGGCCCGCAACGCCGACCACTATTACGACCAGATCGCCAGCTACCTTTCCAGGCCCGAGTTCCGCCCCCGCGCCCTGTTCGAGCGGTTCAACATCGAGGTGATCGCCACCACCGAGAGCCCGCTCGACGATCTGCGCTGGCACCGGCAGATCCGGGAATCCGGCTGGCAGGGCCGGGTGGTCACCGCCTACCGCCCGGATCCGGTGGTCGATCCGGACTTCCCGGGCTTCGCCGCCAACCTGGAGCGGCTGGCCGAGATCACCGGCTGCGAGCTTGGCAGCTGGCGGGGCTATCTCGACGCGCACCGCCAGCGCCGCGCCTTCTTCCAGGAGATGGGCGCCACCTCCACCGACCACGGCCACCCCACCGCCGCCACCCTGGCCCTGGACGAGGCCCAGGCGGCGGCACTCTACGCGAAGGTGCGGACCGGCGATGCCGATCCGGCCGAGCGGGAGGCATTCCGCGCCCAGATGCTCACCGAGATGGCGAAGATGAGCCTGGACGACGGGCTGGTGATGCAGATCCATCCGGGCTCGCTGCGCTGCCACGACCCTTATGGATTCGCCAGGTTCGGCCGCGACAAGGGCGCCGACATCCCCACCCGCACCGATTATGTCCGGGCGCTGCAGCCGCTCTTGAGCCTGGTCGGCCACCGGTCCGACCTGTCGATCATCCTGTTCACGCTGGACGAGAGCACCTACGCCCGCGAGCTGGCGCCGCTGGCCGGTTATTATCCCTGCCTGAAGCTCGGCCCGGCCTGGTGGTTCTTCGACAGCGCCGACGGGATGCGCCGCTACCGCGAGCTGACCACCGAGACCGCCGGCTTCTACAACACGGTCGGCTTCAACGACGACACCCGCGCCTTTCCCTCGATCCCGGCCCGTCACGACGTGGCGCGCCGGGTCGACTGCGCGTTCCTGGCGAACCTGGTCCTCACCGGCCGGCTCGACGAGGACGAAGCCCACGAGCTCGCGCATGACCTGGCCTACGGCCTCGCCAAGAAGGCCTACCGCCTCTGATCCATCCTTCAGGGAGAAGCTTCATGATCCGCAGACTGTTTTTGGGCGCCACCGCCGCCCTGGCACTCATGACCGGCACTGGCCAGGCCCAGGAGATGATCCTGCGCTCGGCCGACATCCATCCCGACGGCTACCCGACCGTCGAGGCGGTCAAGTACATGGGCGAGCTGCTCCAGCAAAAGACCGACGGTCGGATCTCGGTCGAGGTGTTCCATTCCCGCCAGCTCGGCGAGGAGAAGGACACGATCGAGCAGACCCGGTTCGGCGTGATCGACATGAACCGCGTCAACCTGGCCCCGTTCAACAACCTGGTCCCGGCGACGGTGGTCCCCGCCCTGCCCTTCATCTTCCGCTCCACCGAGCACATGCACCAGGTGATGGACGGCGAGATCGGCGACGAGATCCGCGCCGCGTTCGAGCCGCACGACCTGGTGGCGCTGGCCTACTACGACAGCGGCGCCCGCTCGTTCTACACGGTGGGCAAGCCGATCCGCGGCATCGAGGACATGCAGGGCCAGAAGATCCGCGTCCAGCAGTCCGACATGTGGCTGTCGATGATGCAGGCGCTGAACGCCAACCCGACGCCCATGTCGTTCGGCGAGGTTTATTCCGCGCTGCAGACCGGCGTGATCGACGGGGCGGAGAACAACTGGCCGTCCCTCGAATCCTCCAAGCACTACGAGGTCGCGAAGTTCTACACGCTGACCGAGCACTCCATGTCGCCGGAAGTCCTGGTGATGGCTAAGGCGACCTGGGACAAGCTCAGCCCCGAGGACCAGCAGGCGGTCCAGGAGGCCGCCCAGGAATCGGTCGGCAAGATGCGCGATCTCTGGGCCGAGCGCGAGAAGGCGTCGGAGGAGATCGTGCGCCAGGCCGGCGTCGAGGTGATCGAGGTCGACAAGCAGCCCTTCGTCGACGCGATGGGTCCGGTCTACGAGGAGTTCGCCAACACGCCCGAGCTCAAGGACCTGGTGGAGCGCATCCAGGCGGTCGAGTAGTCGCCCGGCCCGCCGCCCGGTCGGGCGGCGGGCCACTTCGATCCCACCGACATCCGCCAAGGGTCACGCCCACGTGCGCTCCGCCCTGCATCGCCTAGCCGGCCTGCTCCATCTCCTGTCGACCGCGGCCTTGTGGATCGCCGGCATCGGCCTGGTCGCCATGACCGCCGCCACCGCCTGGCAGGTGTTCGGCCGCTATGTCCTCAACAGCTCGCCCAGCTGGACCGAGCAGGTCTCGCTCCTGCTGATGGGCTGGTTCATCTTCCTGGGTGCCGCCGCCGGCGTGCGCGAGGATACCCATCTGGGCTTCGACGTGCTGGTCGGCGCGGTGCCGGCGCCGGTCGCCGGCGTCATGCGCCTGGCCAGCGACCTCGCGGTGATCGTGTTCGGCGCGGGCATGACCTACTTCGGCACCCAGCTCGCCGCCGGCACCTGGAGCGCCACCATCCCGGTGCTGCGCCTGCCCGGCACCGTCGAATACGTGTCGATCGTGGCGGGCGGCCTGCTGATCGCCCTGTTCGGGCTGGAAAAGCTGGTCCGCCGCCTGGCCGGCATGGCGCCGGTCCATCCCAGCGTCCACGACGCGCGCCCCGAGGAGGCGGCATGGAACTCCTGATCCTGTTCGGGACGTTCGTCGTCCTGCTGCTGATCGGCACGCCGGTCGCGTTCTGCCTAGGGGTCGCCTCGTTCGCGACCGTGTTCTACATCGGCATGCCGCCGCTCATCGTGTTCCAGCGCCTGACCTCGGGCGTGTCCAGCTTCGCGCTGATGGCGATCCCGTTCTTCATTTATGCGGGCGACCTGATGGTGCGCGGCGGGATCGCCGACCGGCTGGTGCGCCTGGCCGGCTCGATCGTGGGCCACCTGCGCGGGGGCCTGGGCCAGGTCAACATCGCCGCCTCGACCCTGTTCGGCGGGATCTCCGGCTCGGCGGTGGCCGACGCCTCGGCGATCGGGGGGCTGATGATCCCGCAGATGAAAGAGCGCGGCTACGACGTCGACTACGCGGTCAACATCACCGTCACCAGCGCGGTGATCGCCCTTCTGATCCCGCCGTCCCACAACATGATCATCTACTCGATCTCGGCGGGCGGCACGATCTCGATCGCCGACCTGTTCACCGCCGGGATCGTGCCCGGCCTGATGCTGGCCGCGGCGCTGATGATCGCTGCCTGGTTCGTGGCGAAGAAGCGCGGCTACCCCACCGAGCCTTTCCCCGGGCTCACGATGATTTTGCGTCTGGCGGTCACGGCGATCCCGGGCATCCTGCTGATCGCGATCATCTTCGGCGGGGTGCGCTCGGGCGTGTTCACCGCCTCGGAAAGCTCCTGCATCGCGATCGTCTACGCCCTGTTCGTCACCGTGCTGGTCTATCGCTCGATGTCCTGGGCGGATTTCACGGCGGCGACGCTGGGTGCGGTGCGCACCACCGCCATGGTCCTGCTGGTGATCGGCGCTGCCGCCGCGTTCGGCTGGCTGCTGGCCTACCTGCGCGTCCCGGCCGGCATGATCGCGTTCATGAAGACGATCTCGGAGAACCCGATCGTCATCCTGCTGCTGCTGAACCTGATCCTCCTGTTCCTCGGCACCTTCATGGACATGTCGCCGCTGATCGTGATCACCACCCCGATCTTTTTGCCGGTGGTGACCGCCTACGGCATGGACCCGGTCCATTTCGGCGCCGTCCTGGTGCTCAATCTCGGCATCGGCCTTTGCACCCCGCCGGTGGGCTCGGTCCTGTTCGTGGGCTGCGCGGTCGCCAAGATCCCGATCTGGCAGGCGGTGCGCACGATCTGGCCGTTCTACTTCGCCTCGGTCCTGGTGCTCCTGCTGGTGACCTACATCCCCGCTTTGTCCCTGTGGCTGCCGAGCCTGTTCCATTGACAGCGGCAGCCGGCCGGGCCTCCTGCCCGAACCTTCCCATCGCCCGAGGACCTTCGCCCATGCCCCTGTTCGCCACCACCGCCGATGCCCCCTGGCGCGACGTCGCTCCCGGCGTCCGCCGCCAGATCCTGAGCCACGACCCGGCGATGATGACGGTGCGTGTCGCCTTCGAGAAAGGTGCGGTCGGCGCCATGCACCAGCACCCGCATACCCAGGTCAGCGTGGTCGAGCGGGGCGTGTTCGACGTCACCATCGCGGGCGAGACCAAGCGCCTGCAGGAAGGCGACATCTACCACGTGCCTTCCGACGCGGTGCATGGCTGCGTGGCGGTGGAGGCCGGCGCGCTCCTGGACGTGTTCACGCCGCGCCGCGACGAGTTCCTGGACGACTGACGCCGTTCCTAAGGCCCGTCCCGCCGATGGGCGGGCCTCCCCCTCTCCCCGACAGGCACGTCCGAGCGCCAACCTCCCGCCACCGCCACCGCCACCGCCCAAGGGTGCGCGGGCGATGCGACACAGGCTGTGACATCAGACTCATTTAGACATTTTCTGGATGGCTTGTCAGGATCGAAGTCGCTACGTCCTGTTCGCGGGGGTCGCGGACGAGAACGGCATGGACCAGATCGACGATCGTGAAGCTGTTCAGATCGACACGATTATTTCCGGACATATCCAAGACCCGGTGATCGTCGTCACCGCGAATTACAAGATAATATTCTGGAACGCTGGGGCGGCCCGCGCGTTCGGTTACGAGGCGGCCGAGGCGGTCGGCCAGGATCTTGGAGTCCTGCTCCAGATCTCCCGCGAGGAACGTCGGCGGGTCCTGAACATCATCGAGTCCGGGGGCGGCACCTACGACGCGATCCGGCGGCGCAAGGACGGGCGCCTCATCCATGTCGACGTCACCGCCACCCCGCTCCCGAGCGAGGGGCCTTCGGGCCGGCAGGTCGCCATCGTGGTGAAGGACGTAACCGGGATCAAGGTGCAGCGCGACGCCCGGCTGCTCGGGAACCGGTTCCACGGCCTGCTCGACGCGATCCCGGACGCGGTGGTGGTGGTCAACGCCACCGGCCACATCGTCCACACCAACCGGCACATGGTCCGCCTGTTCGGCTATGCCCAGGACGAACTGCTGGGCCGCCGGATCGACCTGCTGCTGCCGCACTTCCACGATCTGGTCGGCGCGGCGCCGGCGGCCGGCGAGGCCCTGGACGGCCAGGAGCAGCAGGGCCGGCGCGCGGACGGATCCGGGTTTCCGGTCCAGGTCAGCCTGGGCAGCCTGGACCTCGACCAGGAGCAGCTCACCGTCGGCTCGATCCGCGACATCACCGCCCAGAAGAAGGCGGAGCAGAAGTTCCGGATGCTGCTGGAGGCGGCCCCCGACGCCATGGTGATCGTCGACCAGGAGGGCCGGATCGTCCTGGTGAACTCGCAGGCCGAGATCCTGTTCGGCTTCGACCGCAGCGAGCTCCTGGGCGAGACCATCGAGGTCCTCCTGCCCGAGCGCTTCCGGGCGGCGCACCCCAAGCTCCGCCAGGGCTTCTTCGCCCAGTCCCGGGTCCGCCCGCTCGGCACCGGCGTCCTGAACCTGTTCGGCCAGCGGCGGGACGGCTCCGAGTTCCCGATCGAGATCAGCCTCAACCCCCTGCAGACCGGCGACGAGCTGCTGGTCTCCAGCGCCATCCGCGACGTCACCGAGCGGCACCGGCTGGACCGGCTGAAGAACGAGTTCATCTCCACCGTCAGCCACGAGCTGCGCACGCCGCTCACCTCGATCTGCGGCTCGCTCGGCCTGGTGATGGGCGGGGCCACCGGCACTCCTCCGGAGCCGATGAAAGCCTTCCTCCAGCTTGCCCACAAGAACAGCGAGCTGCTGGCGAGCCTCATCAACGACATCCTGGACATCGAGAAGATCGACATGGGGCGCATGGAGCTGAGCCTGGGGCGCTTCGACGCCCGCTCCATGGTCGAGCGGGCGATCGAAAGCATCCAGGGGGTCGCCCTGCAGCACCAGGTTGCTGTCCGCTTCCTGCACCCTCCCGACCTGCCGCTGCCGGTCAACGGTGACGCCGGCCTGCTCGCGCGGGTGATGGCCAGCCTCCTGTCGAATGCCGCGAAGTTCTCCCCTCGCGGCGCCACGGTCGACATCACCCTGGAGGTGGTGGAGAGGTTTGTGCGGGTCGGCGTCCGGGACCAGGGAACCGGGGTGCCGCTGGCGTTCCGCCCCCGGATCTTCCAGCGCTTCGCCCAGGCCGATGCCACCGACATCCGCCGCCTGGGTGGCGCGGGCCTCGGCCTCTCCATCGCCAAGGCCCTGGTGGAGAAGCATGGCGGGACCATCGGCTACGAGGACGTGGCCGACGGCGGCACCCGGTTCTGGTTCACCCTGCCCTTGGCCGAGGCCCAGGTGGACGAGGACATCCGGGCGGCCTGACCGCTCCGACCCGGCTCCCGCCGGTCAGCGTTCGTCCAGCAGCTCGAACACCGTCTCGGTCCGGGCGCGCCCAGGCAGCTCGATGGTGCCGTGCGGCCGGAAGGCGAACCGGTCGGCCGCCTGCGCGTGGGTGGCTTCCGAGACCAGGATCCGCGTGCCCAGCCGCTTGTTGGCGGCCTCCAGCCGGGCGGCCAGGTTCACTGCGTCGCCGATCACCGTGTAGGTGCGCGCCTGCTGCGGCCCCAGGCTGCCGGCGATCACCTCGCCGGTGGCGATCCCGCAGCGGATCTCGATCGCCTCGGCCTCGGCCAGGACCTTGAACTCCCGGCGGATGCGTTCGCGCAGGTCCGGCAGCTTGGCGCGCTGCGCCAGGGCCGCCCGGCAGGCCAGCACCGCCGGATCGCCGGCCGGCGCGAACACCGGCGACCAGAACGCCATGATCCCGTCGCCGATATACTTGTCGGTGACCCCCTGGTTGGCCCCGATCGGCGCCGACATCTCCTCCAGGTAGGCGTTCAGGAAAGCGACGATGTCGGACGGCGCCAGCCGCTCGGCCAGGCGGGTGAAGCCCTGCAGGTCCAAGAACGCGATGGTGGCGGTCTGCCGGCTGCCCTCGTCGATCTGGTCGGCCTGGTCGATCAGCCGCTCGACGATGCGCGGGTCGATATAGGAGCCGAACAGGCGCTTGAGCTTGCGCCGCTTGCGCTCGCCGGAGATGTCGGCCAGCAGCACGATGACCCCGCCCGGATCCTCGGCCTCGCCGCGCAAGAGCGTGGTGCGCACCATCAGGTCGCGGATCCCGGCCGGCAGGCTCAGCACCACTTCCCGCTCATGGGTCACCGCCGGCTCGTAGAGGGCCTGCAGCAGCACCTCGTTCAGCGGCTCGAACGCCTCGTCGAGCAGGAACACCTCGGCATAGGTCTGCCCGGTCACCTCGGCGGGCACCAGGTCGAGCAGGCGGGCAGCGGCCGGGTTGAGGGTGATCAGCCGGCCTTCCAGGTCCAGGGTCAGGACGCCGTCCTGCAGGTCGGCGAGGATCCGCTCGTGGATCTGCAGTTCGGCGGCCAAGCTTCGTCTCCGTTTGATCGGGATGGCCCGGGATCATGCGCAGGCGCGGCCGCCAAGTCACGATCTCCCGGCCGCCGCCTTGCCCCGATCCGCCGGACGCCGCATCCTGGCAGCCGGGCGGGCCGCCCAAGGCATCACCCGGTGCCTCGGCTCGCCGGACCGGTTGTCGATGCAGATCCGCCATCTGGCCTATTTCGCAGCGCTCGGCCGCGAGCTCCATTTCGGCCGGGCCGCGGCGGCCTGCAACATCACCCAGTCGACCCTGTCCGCCGCGATCCGCCAGCTGGAGGAGGAGGTCGGCGCACCGTTGGTGGAGCGCGACCGCCGCTTTCGCGACTTTACGCCCGAGGGCCGGGTGCTGCTGGACTGGGCGCGCCGGATGCTCTCCGAACGCGACGCCCTGGACCAGGACCTGAGCGCGCTGCGCCGCGGCCTGACCGGCCATCTGCGCATCGGCGCCATCCCGATGGCGCTGCCGATCGTGGGCTTGGTCACCACGCCCTTGCTGGAAGCCTATCCGGGCGTGCGCCTGACCGTCACCTCGCGCACCTCGGTGGAGATCCAGCGCGGCCTGGACGAGTTCCGCTTCGAGGCGGGCCTCACCTACCTGGACAACGAGCCCCTGCACGGGATGCGCGCCATCCCGCTCTACCGCGAGCGCTACCTGCTGGTGACGCCGGCGGACGGGCCCTTCGCGGGCCGCAGCGAGGTGCGCTGGGCGGAGACCGCGGCGGTGCCGTTGTGCCTGCTCACCCCGGACATGCAGAACCGGCGGATCCTGAACGGCATCTTCACCGAGCTCGGCCTTCGGCCCGAGCCGCGCCTGGAAACCAACTCGGTGATGGCGCTTTATTCGCAGATGCGCACCGGGGCCTGGTCCAGCGTCCTGCCGCACAGCTTCCTGTGGGTATCCGGCACGCCCGCCGGGATGATCGCCCTGCCTCTGGTCGAGCCTTCGCCCAGCCATGAGATCGGCCTGGTGTTCCGCGACCAGACCCCGGTGCCCCCGCTGGTGGCCGCTCTCGAAAAAGCGACATCCGCGTTGCGCCTTCAGGACGTGATCGAGTAGCTGCACAACCATGATCGACATTCTCGATCAGGCCATCGAATTATCCCGTTTGATCATTGGCATGCGCAGGTAGATAGAATCAGTCGACATCGTTGACCGCTTTGGGAGGCGGCCGGGTTGACCACGCAGCGTCGGTATCTGGATTTCGACGCGGACCTCGTCCGCACCATCGCCCTGGAGCTGAAGCCGCTGGAGGGACCGCTCCTGCCGATCCTCCACGCGCTGGTCGACCGGTTCGGCTTTGTCGACGAGCGGGCGATCCCGGTGATCGCCGACGTCCTGAACCTGTCCCGCGCCGACGTGCATGGCGTGGCCAGCTTCTACCACGACTTCCGCCACCACCCGGCCGGCCAGCACGTCATCAAGGTCTGCCGGGCGGAAGCCTGCCAGTCGATGGGCTCGGACGGGATCCTGGAATCCATGGAAACGGCGCTCGGCATCCGCCTGGGCCAGACCACCCCGGACGGCCGGGTGACGCTGGAGCCGGTCTATTGCCTGGGCCTGTGCGCCACCGCACCCGCGGCCCTGGTGGACGGCGAGGTGCATGGCCGGCTCGACCCGCCAGGCGCTGCGGCGCTGGCAAGGGAGGCACGGGCATGACCGCGATCCGCGTCTTCGTTCCGCAGGATGCCGCCGCCCTGGCGGTGGGCGCCGGGCGGGTGGTTTCGGCGATCCGCGCCGAGGCGCTGGCGCGCGGCTGCGAGATCGAGATCGTGCGCAACGGCAGCCGGGGCATGTTCTGGCTGGAGCCGCTGGTCGAGGTCGAGCTGCCGCAGGGCCGGGTCGGCTACGGCCCGGTCGCCGCCTCCGACGTGCCCGGCCTGTTCGACGCCGGCTTCCTTCAGGGCGGCAGCCACCCGCTCGCTAAAGGCATCGTCGCCGACCTTCCCTGGCTGACCTGCCAGCAGCGCCTGACCTTTGCCCGCTGCGGCATCACCGCCCCGCTGTCCCTGGACGATTACCGCGCCCATGGCGGCCTGGTCGGGCTCACTGCCGCCCTGCAGATGGACCCCGCCGCCATCGTCGAGGAGGTGACGAAGTCCGGCCTGCGCGGCCGTGGTGGTGCTGGCTTTCCGACCGGGATCAAGTGGCGCACGGCGGCCGCGGCACCAGCCGAGCAGCGCTACATCGTCTGCAACGCCGACGAGGGCGACAGCGGCACGTTTGCCGACCGGATGATCATGGAGGGCGACCCGTACCTCCTGATCGAGGGCATGGCGATCGCCGGCCTCGCGGTGAACGCCACCAAGGGCTTCGTCTACATCCGCTCCGAATACCCGCACGCCTTCAAGACCTTTTCTGAGGCGATCCGGATCGCCGAGGAAGCCGGGATCCTGGGCGGCGACGTGCTGGGTAGCGGCCGTGCCTTCCACCTGGAAGCGCGCCTTGGTGCCGGCGCCTATATCTGCGGCGAGGAAACCTCGCTCCTGGAGAGCCTGGAGGGCAAGCGCGGCACGGTGCGCAAGAAGCCGCCGCTCCCGGCAATCGAGGGCCTGTTCGGCAAGCCCACCATCATCAACAACCTCCTTTCCCTGGCCGCCGTGCCGACCATCCTGGCGATGGGTTCGGCCTTCTACCAGGAGTTCGGGATCGGCCGCTCGCGCGGCACCATGCCGATCCAGCTGGCCGGCAACGTCGCGCATGGCGGCCTGATCGAGCGCGCCTTCGGCCTGACGCTCGGCGACATCGTCGAGGGCCTGGGCGGCGGCACCCGCACCGGCCGGCCGATCCGCGCCGTGCAGGTCGGCGGCCCGCTTGGCGCCTACTGGCCGACCCATCTGTTCGACACGCCTTTCGAGTACGAGGCGTTCGCCGCCAAGGGCGGGATGATCGGCCATGGCGGGATCGTGGTGTTCGACGACAGCGTCGACCTGGCGAAGCAGGCGCGCTTCGCCATGGAGTTCTGCGCCATCGAGTCCTGCGGCAAGTGCACGCCCTGCCGGGTGGGCTCGACCCGCGGGGTCGAGGTGCTGGACCGGATCATCGCCGGGGAGGACGTGGTCAACCAGATCACCCTGCTCCAGGACCTGACCGAGCTGATGCGGGACGGCTCGCTTTGCGCCCTGGGCGGCCTCACGCCCATGCCGGTGCTGAGCGCGCTCACCCACTTCCCCGAAGACTTCGACCGCGCGCCCCTGGCGCAGGCCGCCGAGTAAGGACCGACATCATGAGCCTCATCAAGGAACAGGATCTCGGCACCCCGGCAGCGACCGGCGAGCTGGTCAGCCTGGAGATCGACGGCAAGGAAGTCCTGGTGCCGATGGGCACCACGGTGATGCGCGCGGCCGCCATCGCTGGGGTGTCGGTGCCCAAGCTGTGCGCCACCGACACGCTGGAATCGTTCGGCTCCTGCCGCTTGTGCCTGGTCGAGATCGAGGGCCGCAAGGGCACGCCCGCCTCCTGCACGACCCTGGTCGAGCCCGGCATGAAGGTGGCGACCCAGAACGACCGGCTGGCCAAGCTGCGCCGCGGCGTGATGGAGCTCTACATCTCCGACCATCCGCTGGACTGCCTGACTTGTGCCGCCAACGGCGACTGCGAGCTGCAGGACATGGCGGGTGCGGTCGGCCTGCGCGAGGTCCGCTACGGCTATGACGGGGCCAACCATCTCGGCGCCGCCAAGGACCAGAGCAACCCCTACTTCACCTTCGACCCCTCCAAGTGCATCGTCTGCTCGCGCTGCGTGCGCGCCTGCGAGGAGGTCCAGGGCACCTTCGCGCTGACCATCCAGGGCCGCGGCTTCGGTTCCACCGTGGCCGCCAGCGCCAACGAGGCGTTCTTGGACAGCGAGTGCGTGTCCTGCGGCGCCTGCGTCGACGCCTGCCCAACTGCGACGCTGATGGAGAAGAGCGTCATCGAGCACGGCCTGCCCGACCGCAGCGTGGTCACCACCTGCGCCTATTGCGGGGTCGGCTGCTCGTTCAAGGCGGAGATGCAGGGCAACCGCGTGGTGCGGATGACGCCGCATAAAGACGGCAAGGCCAACCATGGCCATTCCTGCGTCAAGGGCCGGTTCGCCTGGGGCTACACCACCCATCGCGACCGGATCACCAAGCCGATGATCCGCGCCTCGATCCACGAGCCCTGGCAGGAGGTCTCTTGGGAAACCGCGATCAACCACGCGGCGTCCGAGTTCAAGCGCATCCAGGCCAAGCACGGCCGCAACGCGGTGGGCGGCATCACCTCGTCACGCTGCACCAACGAGGAGACCTTCCTCGTCCAGAAGCTGATCCGCGCCGCGTTCGGCAACAACAACGTCGACACCTGCGCCCGGGTCTGCCACTCGCCGACCGGCTATGGCCTGAAGACCGCGTTCGGCACCTCGGCCGGCACCCAGGACTTCGATTCGGTCCTCCAGAGCGACGTGATCCTGGTGATCGGCGCCAACCCGACCGACGGCCACCCGGTGTTCGCCTCGCGCATGAAGAAGCGCCTGCGCGAGGGCGCCAGGCTGATCGTGATCGACCCGCGCCGGATCGACCTGGTGCGGATGCCGCATGTCGAGGCGGAGCACCACCTGCAGCTGCGCCCGGGCACCAACGTCGCGATCATCAACGCGATCGCGCATGTGATCGCCACCGAGGGCATGATCGACGAGGCGTTCGTCGCCGAGCGCTGCGACCCGGTCGATTTCGCGGTCTGGCGGGAATTCATCGAGCGCCCGGAGAACAGCCCGGAAGCCACCGAGGCGATGACCGGGGTGCCGGCGCAGACCGTGCGCGCCGCCGCCCGCCTCTACGCCATGGGCGGCAACGGGGCGATCTATTACGGGCTGGGCGTCACCGAGCACAGCCAGGGCTCGACCATGGTAATGGGCATGGCCAACCTTGCCATGGCGACCGGCAATCTCGGCCGGCCTGGCGTCGGCGTGAACCCGCTGCGCGGCCAGAACAACGTGCAGGGTGCCTGCGACATGGGCTCGTTCCCGCACGAACTGTCCGGCTACCGCCACATCTCCGACGCCACGACCCGGCAGATGTTCGACACGGCGTGGGGGGTGACCCTGGACGACGAGCCGGGCCTGCGCATTCCCAACATGCTGGATGCCGCGGTGGAGGGCTCGTTCAAGGGCATCTACATCCAGGGCGAGGACATCGCGCAGAGCGACCCGAACACCCAGCACGTCACCGCGGCGCTGGCCGCCATGGAATGCGTGGTCATCCAGGACATCTTCCTGAACGAGACCGCCAACTACGCCCATGTGTTCCTGCCGGGCTCCTCCTTCCTGGAGAAGGACGGCACCTTCACCAATGCCGAGCGGCGGATCTCCAGGGTGCGCAAGGCGATCCCGCCGGTCGCCGGCAAGGCCGACTGGGAAGTGACGGTCGCCCTCTCCGAGGCGCTGGGCTACCCGATGCCCTACCAGCATCCTTCCGAGATCATGGCCGAGATCGCGGCGCTGACCCCGGGCTTTGCCGGCGTCACCTACGAGAAGCTCGACGCGATGGGCTCGGTGCAGTGGCCCTGCAACGACGCGGCGCCGGAAGGCACGCCGACCATGCACGTGAACGGCTTCGCCCGGGGCAAGGGCAAGTTCGTGGTCACCGCCTACGTGCCCACCGACGAGCGCACCGGCCCGCGCTTCCCGCTCCTGCTCACCACCGGCCGGATCCTCAGCCAGTACAATGTCGGCGCGCAGACCCGGCGCACCGCCAACGTCGCCTGGCACGACCAGGACGTGCTGGAGATCCACCCGCACGACGCCGAGCAGCGCGGCATCGTGGACGGCGACCAGGTGCTGCTGGCCAGCCGCGCCGGCGACACCGCGCTCACCGCGAAGATCTCCGAGCGGATGCAGCCGGGCGTGGTCTACACCACCTTCCACCACCCGCTCTCCGGCGCCAACGTGGTGACCACCGACAATTCCGACTGGGCGACCAACTGTCCGGAATACAAGGTGACCGCGGTGGAGGTGCGCCTGACCAACCACCCGTCGCGCTGGCAGGAGGACTACGAGGAGTTCCGCGAGAGCACCCGCAAGATCGCGGCGGTGGCCGCCGAGTGAGCGAACCGGTCCTGGAGCCGACCGCCCGCCGGCGCCGGCGCGGCCACCCGGTCGCGCCCTCGCGGGCGGTGCGCCGCTACCAGGACGGCCGGTTCGTCGAGCGGATCGAGACCATCGCCGGCGAGTGCGCCACCGCCCTGGTCTATAACGGCGATTCCTTCGCCGTGATGATGACCACCCCGGAGCATCTGGAGGATTTCGCGGTCGGCTTCACGCTCGCCGAGGGGATCGTCGCGGATGCCCAGGAGATCTCCGCGATCACGGTCGAGGACGTGGTGCTGGGCGTCGAGATCCGGCTGACCATCCCGGCACGGCGGATGGACGCGCTGCTGGACAGGCGACGCAACGTCACCGCCGGCACGTCGTGCGGCATGTGCGGCATCCTCAGCATCGAGCGCGCCCTGCGCGCCCTGCCGGCGCTGCCGCCCTCCCCCTCCATTCCGGGGTCGGTCGTCCAACAGGCCCTGGCCGCCCTGCCCGAGCACCAGGCGGTCAACCACCAGACCGGCGCCGCCCATGCCGCGGCCTTTGCCGACCGCGACGGCCGGGTCGTGCTGCTGCGCGAGGATGTCGGCCGGCACAACGCCCTGGACAAGCTGACCGGGGCGATGGCCAGGGCGGGTTTGCTGGCCGCCGACGGCTTCCTGCTGCTCACCAGCCGCTGCAGCACCGAGATGGTGCAGAAGGCGGCGCTGGCGGGTTTCCCGGTGGTGGTGGCGATCTCCGCACCCACCACCCTGGCGGTGGAACTGGCCGACGCCGCCGGCCTGACCCTGATCGGCTTCGCCAGGCCGTCCGGATTCAACGTCTACACCCACGAGCAGCGGATCACCCTGTGATGGACCAGAACCGTCTGGTGAAGATGGCCAACCAGATCGCCACCTTCTTCGCCACCCAGCCGGGCGATCAGGCCGCCCGCGCCACCGCGGACCATATCCGCTCGTTCTGGGACCCGCGGATGCGCCAGGCGATCGCCGCCCATGTCGAGGCCGGCGGCGAAGGCCTGGACCCGGTGGCCCTGGCGGCGGTGCGGCTCCTGGCCGGCGAAGCCCCGACCCGGGCCGCCTGACCCGCGGGGGTCGCCCCCGCCTTGCCCGTTACGGCCACATCCGCTGGAACACCCCGTCCTTGCGCACCACCAGATGGTAGAGCGCGCCCAGGACGTGCAGCGCCACCAGGGCGTAGACGACCCACTGTGCACTGAGGTGCACCCACTGCGCGGTCTTGGCCAGGTCCGGGTTCTTCGCGATCACGCCGGTCAGGTCGACCAGCCCGAAGAACGGCACCGGATAGCCGCCGGCCGCGGTGAACACGAACCCGCTGATCGGCATCACCAGCAGCATCACGTAGAGCAGCAGGTGGTTGAGCCGCGCCAGTCCCGCCTGGGCGCTGGGCGTGTCCGGCGGCAAAGGCGGCCAGGGATGGCCGATCCGCCAGAGCAGCCGCAGCAGCACCACCAGCAGCACGGCGATGCCCACGGACTTGTGGGTATAGTAGAGGACGTCCTGGGTCGTGCCGCGCTCCAGGTCGGTCATCACCAGCCCGGCAACGATCTGGACCAGCACCAGCAGCACGGTCAGCCAATGCAGGACGATGCTGACGATGTCGTAGCGGCGGATCTTTTCCCGCGCCAGCGCCGCCTGGCGCCGTGCCTCCAAAGCATTCGCTGCCACCTGTTCCTCCGCCTATTGGCCCTGCCCTTCCAGGAACATGTGCCAGGGCGGTGCCGCAGGCAATCGCCCCCTCGGCGACGGCGCCAGCCCTCGACC
The DNA here is from genome assembly GCF_000427665.1 of Geminicoccus roseus DSM 18922. Taxonomy (NCBI): domain Bacteria; kingdom Pseudomonadati; phylum Pseudomonadota; class Alphaproteobacteria; order Geminicoccales; family Geminicoccaceae; genus Geminicoccus; species Geminicoccus roseus. The sequence continues at coordinate 3,279,155 of NZ_KE386572.1, read as the reverse complement.
GCGCCGGCCGCCAGCCCGCCCGGGATGAACTCGATGTCAGCGGGGGCATGACCCCGAGCCCCCAGGCATCCATGCTGTCGCCGTTGGAGACGCCGGAGGCCTTCGATCGGCGGGCCCGGCTGAACAGGAGAGGCAGGATGGCGAGCAACAGGAAGCGGGCGCTGGTGGTCTGGGGCGGCTGGGCCGGGCACGAGCCGGACAAGGGTGCGGAGATCGTGGGCGCGATGCTGCAGGAGGAAGGGTTCGAGGTGTCGATCGAGGACACCACCCGTGCCTTCGCCGACCCCGGCCTCCACGATCTCGACCTGATCGTGCCGATCTGCAGCATGTCGACCATCGAGAAGGAGGAACTCGACAATTTGTGCCGGGCGATCGCCGGCGGCGTGGGTCTTGGCGGCTACCATGGCGGGATGGCCGACGCGTTCCGCCAGGCCCCCGCCTACCAGTTCATGTGCGGCGGCCAGTGGGTCGCCCATCCGGGCAACATCATCGACTACCGCGTCAACGTCACCCGACCCGACGACCCGGTCATGGCCGGCATCGAGGACTTCGACTACCACTCCGAGCAGTACTACCTGCATGTCGACCCGGCGGTGGAAGTCCTCGCCACCACCAGGTTCACCGGCGAGCACGCCTCCTGGATCGACGGGGTGGTCATGCCGGTGGTCTGGAAGCACCGCTACGACCGGGGCCGGGTGTTCTACTCCTCGCTCGGGCACGCCGCCTCGGAGTTTGCCGTCCCGCAGATGCAGACCATCCTCCGCCGCGGCCTGGTCTGGGCGGCGCGCTGACGGATGTTGAAACCGGATGGCCCGATCGGGCGTAATGGAGCGCATGGCCGAGCGATCCTTCTCCCAAAAGCTGCCCTGGCTCGACCGGGCCGGGCGGTTCTCCCCCCTCAAGGCTACCTGCCTGGCACTGGTGGCCCTGCCCGCCCTCTGGGTGATCTGGCTGTGGGCCACCACGGGCCTGCAGCCGCGCCCGCTGGAGGAAGCGATCCACCAGACCGGCAGCTGGGCGATCCGCCTCCTGCTGGCCTCCTTGTGCATCTCGCCGCTGCGCCGCCTCCTGAACTGGCCCAGGCTGATGCTGGTGCGGCGGATGGTGGGCGTGGCGGCGCTGGCCTACGCGCTGGCGCACCTGGCGCTCTACGTGGTCGACCAGCAGTTCGACCTGGTGAAGGTCGCCTCCGAGATCGTGCTGCGCTTCTACCTGACCATCGGCTTCGTGGCGCTGCTGGGCCTGGCGGCGCTGGGCGTCACCTCCACCGACGCCATGGTCCGCCGGATGGGCCGCCGGTGGCAGACGCTGCACCGCTCGGTCTACGTGCTGGCGGTGCTGGGCCTGGTGCATTTCTTCATTCAGTCCAAGGTCGACGTCACCGAGCCGGTGCTGCTGACCGGGTTCTTCCTGTTTCTGATGGGCTACCGCCTGATGGTGCGCCGCTGGCAGCCGGCGCCCTGGCGGCTGGCGAGCCTGGCGGTTGCGTCGGCGCTGCTCTGCGCCGGGATCGAGGCGCTTTGGTACGGGCTCTACCGCGGCGCTCCGATGGGCGCGGTGCTCGGTGCCAATCTCGAGTTCGCCTACAGCATCCGCCCGGCCTGGTGGGTGCTGGCGGCCGGCCTCGCCGCCGCGGCGCTGGCCGCGGCAGGCTCGTGGCAGGCCAGCCGCGCCGCCCCCGGCCGGCCAGCTGGGCCACGCCTCTCCGCCCGCGGCTCCTGATCCCGAGGCGGCGGCCACCGATCCGCGGTGTGGGCCGTTTCCGCGGCCCCCGGATGATGAAACAGCGGCCGAAGCCGTCTTCGCCGCAATGGCGCAAGGCGCGCAGGCCGATCGCCAGGGCGCAATCCGGGAAGGGCCGGCCAAAAACGTCTCAGCAACACCGCCCAACCGGACATGGCCCCTCCGAGACGACGGGCCACCACCATCCGGCACGGCATCTTTAGAGACGAACCAGCCACATACATTGCCTCATCACAAACCATCTTGATCGACATCTGATTTCGATCGACATCTCGAATAAATAGACACCGATACTATAATATTGCTGAAATGGCACTTGGTGTGCTATTCTGTTCGCCGGCCCTCGTGATCTTGATTGCGGGCGAGACAGGCTGTCCCCGGGATGGCCCGGCCTCCTCCGTCGCGAGGGCCGGCATCATTGTCCGCCGTTGAAGCAGCGAGCTCATCCTGCCGCCTCGGCAGGATCGGCATCGCCTGGCCGGAGCCATGCCTATGGTGAGAACTGTGGCGTTCCTGGGTGGTCTGTTCCTGGCCGCGCAGGCGCAGGCGACGACACTGCCCTATCTGGATCTGAACGCGCTGGTCCGCGGCGCGGATGGCGTCGTGGAGGGCACGGTGGCATCGGTCACCTCCGGGACGAGCGGCGATGGCGGGATCTTCACCTATGTCACGCTGGGCGACCTGCGGGTCCATGCCGGAAGCTACGGCCAGGACCGCTTCACCCTCATGCTGATGGGCGGGTCCGCCGGCGGGGAGACCTTGAAGCTGGTGGGCGCGCCGTCCTTCCAGCCGGGGCAACGGGTGATCGCCTTCGTGGCCGGCAACGGCACCCGGATCGTCCCCCTGGTCGGCTGGGAGCAGGGCCTGTTCCAGGTGGTGCCGGACGACGGGCAGCGGGTGGTCGCCGACAGCGTCGGCAACCGGCTGCTCGAGGTGGAAGGCGGGCGGATCGAGAAGGAGCAGCGCCACGCGTTCGAGGCCGAGATCATCGACCCGGCGGCGGCACCGGCTGCCCCGGGACCCGGCACGGCCCGCTCCGCCGCCGGCTCGGGCGGCAGCCAGGCGGGATCCCCGGCGCTATCGGCGCCCAGTGCGGCCCAGGCATCCACCCAGGCGGACGAGCCGGTGAGCTACGGCGAGTTCGTGCAAGCGATCCGGCAGGCGGCGCGGCAGGCGGCGCTGAGCGCCCCGCGCCAGGCCCAGGCGGCGCTCCATTCGGTGCCGGTCGGCGCCGCAATGCAGCAGCCCGTACAGCGGCCCGGCCTCGCCGCCTCGACCCTGAAGGAGCCCGGGCGGGAGCGCGGCGGCGGGATCAAGGCGCCCCTTGCCTCGGAAGAGCCCGGCAACGTTCCGGCCGGTCCCGGAAACCAGCCGGCCAACCCGTAGCTCCTGCCTCGCCACCCCCTTCGGGACGCCGTTCCGAGGAGATCCGCCATGTCGACCATGACAGCTTCCTGGCGCCGGTCCATGCTGGGCGCGCTTGCCATCGTCCCGCTGATGACCTTCGGTGCTTCCGCCGCCCAGGCCTATGCCTACACCACCTGCAGCGGGGTGCCGGTCAAGTGGCAGCGCGGCTGGACCAATCTGTCGATCAACACCGTCTCCCTGCCCCCGGGCAGCGTCTGGGACATCCGGTTCCAGAACGCGATGGCGCGCTGGAACAACGTCAAGGGCTCGGGCTTCAACTTCTATTTCCTGCGCGACACCGACGGCACCTACAGCAACACCAACGGCGTCACCGAGATCTACTTCGCCCGCAACCTCGGCACGGCTTTGGCCGTCACCTTCTTCCGCTGGCAATGCTCCAGCCGGAACATCATCGAGACCGATATCGGCTTCAACCTCAACTACAGCTGGACCACGTCGCCGCTCAGCTATGACAGCCTGGGCTCGCCCTACAGCTTCGAGAGCGTGGCGCTGCACGAGCTCGGCCATTCCCTCGGGCTGAACCACGAGGACCGCTGGCTCGCCACGCTGAACTCGTTCTACCCGAACAGCGGGCCTGTGGGGTACGGTAAGGAGTGGGATCCGCTGGCCGACGACCGGGCCGGCGCGCGCTTCCTTTATCCGGACGGCACCACCGAGGTCGACCTTGCGGCCTCCGACTTCAAGCGGACCGGCGCCGGCACCTCGGGCCTCACCTCCAGCTCCCTCGCCGCCGTCCGGGGGGCGACGGCCGTCATGGAGCAGACGTTCCACAATTTCAGCACGTCGCGGCGGACGTTCAACATCGGCTTCTACCTGTCGACCAACGACATCATCAGCACCGGCGACCGCCTGCTTGGAACCAACACCGGTGCCTGGGCCGACCCGGGCGTCAGCGTCACCTTCTCGAGGACATTGGCGATCCCGGGCAACGTGTCCCCTGGCCGCTACTGGCTGGGCTTCATCCTCGACCGGGACGCCCAGCATGCGGAAGACCGCGAGGGCAACAACGCCCTGGCGATGCCCCGCCCGATCACGATCAACTGACGGTCGCGCGTTCGACGGGTCGCCTCCGCCGAACGCGCGCATCACGATCCTGCCATCCGGTCCAGGCCCTGCTCGCCGTCACGAACGGCGCCGGCCTCAGATCGCGGGATAGTCCGTGTAGCCCTTGGGGCCGGGCGCGTAGAACGTCTCGGCGTCCCATGCGTTGAGCGGCAGGTTCTCGGCAAAGCGCCTGGGCAGGTCGGGATTGGCGATGAACAGCTTGCCGAACGCCACCGCGTCCGCCTCGCCCCTGGCCAGCACCTCGTCGGCCGCTGCCTGGTCGAAGCCTTCGTTGGCGACATAGACCCCGCCGAACGCCTTCTTCAGGGCCGGCCCCAGGCGCGGCTCCTCCAGGCGCTCGCGGGCGCAGATGAACGCGATCCTGCGCTTGCCGAGCTCGCTGGCGACATGGCCGAACGTGGCGGCGAGGTCGCTGTCGCCCATGTCATGGCTGTCGCCGCGCGGCGCCAGGTGCATGCCGACCCGGTCCGCACCCCAGACCGAGATCGCCGCGTCGGTGACCTCCAGCATCAGCCGGGCACGGTTCTCGATCGAGCCGCCATACTCGTCGGTGCGATGGTTGCTGCCGTCCTGGAGGAACTGGTCGAGCAGGTAGCCATTGGCGCCGTGGATCTCCACGCCGTCGAAGCCGGCGGCCTGCGCGTTCTCCGCACCCTTGCGATAGGCCGCGACCACGCCCGGGATCTCGTCCAGCCCGAGGGCGCGCGGCGTCGGGTAGGGGCGCTTCGGCCGGACCAGGCTGACATGGCCCTTGGCCGCCACGGCGCTGGGTGCGACCGGCAGCTCGCCGTCCAGGAAGACCGGGTCGGAGATCCGGCCGACATGCCAGAGCTGCAGGAACATCCGGCCGCCGGCCGCGTGCACCGCGTCCGTGATCTGCTTCCAGCCCTCGACCTGCTCCGTTGACCAGATGCCGGGGGTGTCGGCATAGCCCACGCCCGTGGGCGTCACCGAGGTCGCCTCGGACAGGATCAGGCCAGCCGAGGCGCGCTGGACGTAATAGTCGCGCATCAGGGCGTTGGGCACGCGCACCTCGCCCGCGCGGGAGCGGGTCAGCGGCGCCATCCAGATCCGGTTGGGGAGGCGCAGATCTCCGACCTTCATCGGGTCGAACAGATTGGGCATCGGCAGATCCATCATTGTTCTCCGTCCTGGCGGATGCCAGGGTCATCCTCGGGCGATGGGAAGATGGACTGCCGACACTTGTCCGGCCTGTCCCCTGCGCCATCTTTCGAAGTTCGATGAACAACGAACATGGGGAGGCTCACCGCTTGAAGCAACCGTTCCATCCTGCCCTTGATGCGGTCGGCCTCACCGACGTGCTGGGCGCGCTGTCGGATCCGGTGCGCCTGCAGATCGTGTCGATCCTGGCCGAGGGCGGCCCCCGGACCTGCGGCGAGTTCGACCTGCCGATCGCCAAGTCGACGCTCAGCCATCACATGAAGGTGCTGCGCGAGGCCGGCATCCTCGCCAGCAAGGCGGACGGCACCCGCTGCTTCGTGAGCCTGCGGCCCGAACTCGACGAGCGCTTCCCGGGCCTGCTCCGCCAGGTGCTGTCGCTGGCGGAGAGGACGGAAGCGCGGGCGTAGGTCCGGCTCAGGCCGGGCGGAGCCGCCGCAGGGCCAGGCCGCCCAGCAGATCGAGCGCCAGCACGGCCAGGATCGACAGGCCGGTAAGCGGGAACAGGAGCCCCAGTCCCAGCACGAGCGCGGTGACACCTGTCGCCGCCCGCCGGTCCTGCGGCCAGGCCGGCACGCCCATCCCGCCCTGCGGGCGGCGCTTCCACCACATCACCAGGGACGAGACCGCCATCAGGACGATCGCGACGCAGACCAGCGCCATGACCACCTTGTTGGCCGGGCCGAACTCCTGGCCCATGTGGACGTTGATGCCCCACTCGATCGCCTTGCCGCCCAGGCCGTAATCGGCAAAGCCCACGTCGATGATCGGCCGGCCGCTGTACTGGTCCAGATGGATCACCCGCTGCCTGTCCAAATCGTCCGGGTAGGCCGAGCCGGTATAGACCCCGTCCGCGCCGCCGGGCAGCGCCACGGCATAGCCGGGCGCCAGGCCCAGCCCGTCGAAGATCCGCACCGCCCGGTCGAGCCCGATCGGCGGCGGCAGATCGGCATTCGGCACACTCGTTGCCGCCGGCGGAGCGCCATGGTGATGCCCGTCGGCGCTGGGCGAGGTCGGCACCGGCGCCTGCTGCATGGTCCAGCCGACATCGTCGACCACGGCCTGCAACGGCACCGTGGACACCGGGGCGCTGCCCCAGACGCCGGTGGGGAAGCCCAGCCCGGCGCTTTCCAGCAGCGCCAGCGACTTGCCTCCCCAATAGGACGACCAGGGCAGGCCGGTCACCGCCAGGAAGACGATGAAGGCGCCGGCGACCAGGCCGGTGACGGCGTGCAGGTCGCGCCAGAACACCCGCTGCCGCTTGGTGCCGCGCAGGCTGACCACCGCGCCCTTCTGCCGGCGGCGCGGCCACCACAGATAGATCCCGGTCGCCACCAGGATCACCGTCCAGCCGGCGACGATCTCGATCACGTAGCTCGGCCAGGTGCCGAACAGCGCCAGGCTGTGCAGGCGGCGCACGATGCCCATCACGGTCGACTTCTCGTCCATCCGGCCGAGCACTTGGCCGTCATACGGGTCCAGGAACACCGAGAACTTGGTTCCTTCCGGGGATTTCATCCCGACTTCCGCCGAGCGGGCAGGTCCCGCCGGCGGCAGGTACTTGGTGACGGTCCCGGCTGCCGCCTGGAGCGCCAGGCCGGTCAGCTCCTCCGGCTGCAGCGCCGGCGTGGCGCGGGCCTCCACGCTCAGCAGGTCTCGGTGGACCCAGCCGTCGATCTCGTCGTGGAACAAATAGAGGCCGCCGGTCACCGCCAGCAGGATCAGGAAGGGAAGCACCAGCAGGCCGGCATAGAAATGCCAGCGCCACATGGCGCGGTGGATGGCCTCGCGGGCCGGCAGCCGGACGGCCGCAGCCTCGCGCCCGAGCGCAATCTCGCTCATCGTCGTCTCGCATGCGTGAAGATCGGGGAAGCCGCAGTTCCTGGAACGGCATCCGCTCCGAAAAGGAGTGCGGCGCTGGATCGAATCAGGCTTGCGACGAAGGGGGTGCGCGGGAAGGCGGCAGCGCGGCGGCGGAACGCTCGGCCCGCACCGCCTGCCTCGCCAGGACGGCGCGCTCGACGATGCAGCCCTGGCGGCTCAGGAGGCGGGGAGCGGAGGGCGGGACGAACGCGGCCTGTCCGTGCGGACAGCATGGCGCGCAGTCCTGCGGGGTCTTCTTGGAGTGGTCCTTCCCCGGGCCCGGCAGGCCGGCCGGATCCACCCAGCCGAGTTCGCCGTTCGCGCAGATCGGCACGAACAGGCCCGAGGCCGTGGCGCTGGCCGGCATGGTCGAACCGACCGCCGCGGCCAGCAGCAGCTGCAGCCCGAACAGCCACATCGCCGCCCACGCCGTCAGGCGTCGCCGGCCACCATGGCTGTTGGATTTCCACAGGCTGCGCATGCATGACGGATGCCGAAAATTCGGCGTTTCGGCTAGATGCGGAATTGCAGGAGGCATCCATGGACCTCGAGAGCGCGGTCGCCAGGCACTCCCGGCATGGCCGGCTGGAAGAAGCCATCCTGGAAGCCCTGGCCGCCTTGGGCCGCGATGTGGGACGGCTGGCGGCCTTGCGCACCGACCGGCGCGGGAGGCCGGCGGCCGTCAGCGCTGGACAAGGCATGCTCAGTGGCTTGGCTGCTCGACACACTGCGTCGCAAGCACATCGTCCCGATCATCCCGGACCGGATCGGCCAGCTGCGCTATCCGGGCTCCGACCGCCAGCCCCATCGGCAACGCAACCTGATCGAGCGCCTCGTCGGCAAGCTCAAGCAGTTTGGGCGCGCAGCAAGCAGGTAACGACAAGCTGTCCACCCACCCCTCGCCGTCGTCCAGAGCGCCTCGCTGATCATCTGGCTGCGCAGCTGTGGCGACACGACCCGGCACGCGGCCAGCCATCAGCGATGACCGGCCGGTCGGGAGAGGCACGTATCGTGGTTCTTCTATCGCTGGGAGCCCAAGCGTGGCGGCGCTCCCTTTGGAAGGCGGCTCTTCCGCCTGCTGATGCATCATGGGTGGGAACGAGCCTCTCCCTGGGTTTCCAGTCACCTCAGCTCGTCGAAGATCGTGAGGGGCCATCCAGAGGGGGCGCGCGATGATCTGCGCAGCCATGAGCCAGATCACGCCCAGGCAAATCATGTGGCTGACGAGCGGATCATCAACAGTCAACAAGCAGATACGACCATTTTATTGCTGACGCATACTAGCGCGTTCCTACCACGCTCTGGAAAATCAAATCTACTTAAAATTACTTGAATCACAATGTCTAGAGTATTTCGTTGAAAGATCAAATCATAAAACAATAATTACTATGGATAATTTTGAAAATTAAAGTTGTGGCGTTACCAGTTCGGCAATCCTCGCGCTTTTGATAAGCGCATGTTCACTTCATACTATTCATAGTTGTATAAAATCTTGTTCTATACAACCATAAATATTTGGTACCATTTCTGCGTCGGAAATATTTCCGAATGTCGTATAGGGAGTGCGATCTATGAAGATCCTGAAAAAGCTCCTTTGCTCTCTTGCCATCCTCGGTCTTGTGGGTGCTGTTACTCTGAACTCTGCTTGGGCCGGCGGCAATGGCAACGGCAACGGCAACGGCAACATCGGTAGCAACAACGGCAACTTCAACGGCAACCTGAACCACGGCAGCAACAACGGCAACTTCAACGGCAACTTGAACCGCGGCAGCAAGAACGGCAATTTCAACGGCAACCTGAACTACGGTTCGTATAATGGCAACGTAAACGGGAACGGCAACCGAGGTAGTTACAATGGCAACATCAATGGAAATGCTAATATAGGGAATAATAACGGCAATTTTAACGGAAATCTCAATCGCTAATCAAGCTGATGCCTGCTGGATTTGACTTGCGCTCCCTGCAGCCTGCTTGCGGGGAGCGGCTTTCTCTGACAGCAAGGATCAAGACCGTGAAGATCTTTCTGCCTGTCATGCTGGTCGTTTTCTTGACGGCCGCTACAGCAGGCCCGGCGGGAGCTGCTGCGGCACAGGCATGAGCACGGATGACGGCGCTCCCGAGCAGACGCACCAGCAGCAACAGAACCGCCTCCACAACCTGCGTCGGTCAATCGAAGGCCGGCCAGTCCCGGGGCTTTTGCGGCAACAACAGGGGCTTGAGCCGGTTCCACATTGCGTCCGTCAGCAGGGCACGTATCGTCACTCGGTCCCGATAGGGTCGGATCAGCACCTCGCCAGCTTTGGCGACACGGCCCAGGAGGCGTCCATGGATATCGAGACCGAAGTCGCCAGGCACTACCGGCATGGCCGGCTGGAAGAATCCATTCTGGAAGCCCTGGCCGCCTCGGGCCGGGCGGTGGACCGGCTGGCGCCCACCGATCTTTCGGGCGCCGACGAGTTCCATCTGGGCTGGCGGCCGGCGACGCTGGCCTTCGCCCGCGACATGGAGCTCGCCCCCGGCCGGCAGGTCCTGGACCTGGGCTGCGGCATCGGCGGCCCGGCCCGCTGCTTCGCCGCCGAGTTCGGCTGCCACGCGACCGGGATCGACCTGTCGCCGGAATATGTCGAGGTCGCGGCCTCGCTCAGCCGCCGCTGCGGCCTGGCCGGGAAGACGGCGTTCCGCCAGGCGAGCGCCCTGGCGCTGCCCTTCGAGGACAACAGCTTCGACGCGGTGACGCTGATCCATGTCGGCATGAACATCGCCGCCAAGGACCGGCTGTTCGCGGAAGCCCGCCGGGTGCTCAAGCGAGACGGACGGTTCGGCGTCTACGACGTCATGCTGACCGGCGAGGAGCCCCTGCCCTACCCGATGCCCTGGGCGGTCGATCAGGGCACCAGCTTCGTGGTCCCGCCGGCGACCTATCGGGCCCTGCTGGAAGAAGCCGGCTTCGCGGTGGAGCAGGAACTCGACCGGCGCGCCTTCGCCCTGGAGCGCTGGGCGGAGATGCGGGCGAACGTGGCGAAGAACGGGCCGCCGCCGCTCAGCCTGCACACGCTGATCGGCCCGGCCTCGCAGGAGCGCCTGGGCAACGTCATGAAGACCCTGGAGGCGGGCACCATCGCGCCGGTGCAGATGATCGCGCGGCCCGCCTGACCAACCGCCCTGGCGGCCTGCGCGCGTCAGCCGATCCCGAACGTCGCCATCAGCGTGCGCATGCGCTGGCTGGCCCGCTCGGGATCGGCCAGCACCTGGGCTTCCGACGCCAGCCGGAACACCTCGGCATAGTGCAGCGCCGAGCGCGCCGCCTGCTGCCCGCCGACCATGGCGAAATGGTCCTGGTGCCCGTCCAGCCAGGCCAGGAACACCACCCCCGACTTGTAGAAGCGGGTCGGCGCCTCGAAGATCTTGCGCGACAGCGCCACGGTGGGGCCCAGGATCGCCCGGTAGTCGTCGGTGCGTCCCTCGCTGAGCGCACTCAGCGCCGCCGAGGCCGGCCGGGCGATCGGGTCGAAGATGCCGAGCAGGGCGTCGCTGTGCCGCTCGCCGTCGCCCTCGATCAGCTCGGCATAGTTGAAGTCGTCGCCGGTGAAGCATTTCACGCCCGGCGGCAGGGCCGCCCGGAAGCGCAGCTCGCGCTCCTTGTCGAGCAGCGACATCTTCACCCCGTCGATCCGGCCGGCATGGTCGCGGATCAGCGCCAGCAGGGTCTCCTGGGCGGCGTCCAGGTCGTGGCTGCCCCAGTAGCCCTCCAGCTGCGGGTCGAACATCGGCCCCAGCCAGTGCAGCACGACCTTGTCGCTGGCCTGGTTGATCAGCTCGCCATAGAGGCGACGATAGTCCTCCGGCCCCGACGCCGCCTTCACCAGCGCCCGGCTGGCCATCAGGATGGCGCGGCCGCCGGCGTTCTCCACCACGCCCAGCTGCTCCAGATAGGCGGCGCGCACCTGGTCCAGGGTCACGCCCGGCGTCGGCGCCAGCTGATCGGTGCCGGCCCCGCAGGCGAGGTCGGCGCCCTCGATCGTCTTGGCCTCGGCCACCGAGCGGCGGATCAGCTCGGCGGCATCGGGCCAGCCCAGGCCCATGCCGCGCTGCGACGTGTCCATTGCCTCGGCGATCTTGAAGCCCAGCCCCCACAGATGCCGGCGGAAGGCCAGTGTCGCGTCCCAGTCCACGGCGGCCTGCTCGAACGGCGCCAGCTCGGCGCGGGGATCCGCCACCACATGCGCCGCCGCGTAGGCCACGCGCGGGAACGGCCCGGCCGCCTGCGACGGATAGGGGCAGGCATCGCGGGGGATGAACGGTTCCACCCGCCCTTCGGTGGTGGGGAGCATCAGTTCCTGCATGGGGCGCGGCCTTCCCTTCTTCAAGTAACCATCGAGTTACTTCGATGCGGCGGACGGGTCAAGCAGGCAGGGCCTGCCCTGGGAAGAAGCCCGCACCCGGTCGATCCAACTGGACACCGCCCGAGTTTGTAGTGTATCCGAACAAAAGAACGACGCCCTGACGGCGCATCCTATCGAGGCTTGGAAGATGGCAGGCAACAGCACCGGGTCGGCACGCTACGCGAGCCTGCCGAACGACCGGCTTCTCGCGGAGTTCTCCCTCTGGTCGGCCGATCTCGCCAACCTCGCCGCAGACGTGGCACGCGCCGAGGGCCATGCCGACCTCCATCATATCGACGTGGCCGACGGCCATTTCGCGCCCGCCCTCCTGTTCTTCCCGGACCTGGTGGCGCGGCTGCGCAAGCTCACCGCCACGCCCTTCCACGTCCATCTGATGGTCCAGGACGAGATCCTGCAGGCGCAGGCCGACCAGTTCGCCGAAGCCGGCGCCGACCTGATCTCGGTCCATGCCGAGAACGGCCAAGCCGGGCTGGACGTGATCGCCGCCCTGAAGGCCAAGGGCCTGCGCGCCGGCGTGGTGCTGCGGGTCGAGACCGACCTGGCCGAGCTCGCTCCGTTTCTCGCCCAGGTCGACATGGTCACCCTGCTCGGCACCCGGATCGGGGTGAAGGGCCAGGACCTGGACCCGCAGGCCTGCGCCCGCCTGCAGAAGGCCGGCGGGATGCTGCGCGCGGCCGGCCGCCACGGCCAGGTCCTGCTCGCCGCCGATGGCGGCATCCGCGAGCATACCGTGCCCAAGCTGCGCGCGGCCGGCGCCGACACCGTGGTGATGGGCTCGCTGGCCTTCGGCGCGCCGGACTTGGCCGCGCGGATGGCCTGGTCGCGCGGGCTCTGAGAGCGGCCATGGCCGCGCCTGCGGTCATTGCGGTCGATCTGGGCGGGACCTCGCTGCGCGCGGCACTGGCCGGGCCGGACGGACAGCTGGGCCCGATCCGGCGGACCCGCACCGATGCTCGTGGCGGCCCCGAAAGCGTGGTCGCGCAGATCGCCGCCCTGGTGGCCGAGGTCTGCGCCGCCGGGAACGATCCGGAGGTGCTGGGCGTGGGCCTGGCCTCGCCGGGACCGCTCGACCCGTTCACCGGCACCGTGTTCACCCTGCCGACCTTCCAGGGCTGGCACAACGTCCCGCTGCGCGACCTGGTCGCCCGGGCCACCGGCCTGCCGGTCACCCTGGAGAACGACGCTGCTTCCGCCGCGATGGGCGAGTGGCGCTTTGGCGCCGGGCGGGGCGTGGACAGCCTGGTCTATGTCACCGTGTCGACCGGAATCGGCGGCGGGGTGATCCTCGACGGCCGGCTGCTGCACGGCCGGATGGGCATGGCCGGCCATGTCGGCCACATGATCCTGGAGCCGGACGGCCCGCGCTGCGGCTGCGGCAACCGCGGCTGCTGGGAGGCCCTGGCCTCCGGCACGGCGCTCGGCCGGATCGTGCGCGAACAACTGGCCGCCGGCGCCCCCTCCTCGATGCAGGCGATCGCCGGTCGGCCTGTCACCGCCGAGGACGTGGTGACGGCAGCGCGTGCCGGCGATCCCCTGGGCGTGGCGCTGCTCGCCGCCGAGGCCCGCTATCTGGGGATCGGCATCGTGTCCCTGCTCCACCTGTTCTCGCCCGAGCGGGTGATCCTGGGCGGCGGGGTGAGCACGGCGCTCGACCTGATGGCGCCGGGCATCGCCGCCGAGATCGCGGAGCGCGCGATGGCGCCGTTCCGCTCGGTTCCGGTGGTGGCGGCGGCGCTTGGCGGCAATGTCGGCCTAGCCGGGGCGGCGGCGATGGCGTTCCAGTCCGCCCGGGTGCCGGTGTCGTGACCACGCCCCAGGCGGTCCGCGTGCTCAACGAGGCGCGGGCGCTTTCGGTGCTCTATCATCAGGAATCTTTGAGCCGCGCCGACCTGGCAAGGGCGCTGGACCTCACCCGCTCCACCGCCAGCAGCCTGATCAACCAGCTCCTGGCCGATGGCCTGGTGGTCGAGCGCCCCGACGCCGGACGGGCCGAGGTGGTGCGCACCGGCCGCCCCGGCATCGCCATCTCGATCCGCCCGGAAGGCGCCTTCTTCCTGGGGGCGGAGATCGGGGTCGGCTACGTGGTGGTGGTCGGGCTGGACTTGGCGGCCCGGGTGATTGCCCGCCGCCGGGTCACCTTCGAGGTCGAGGGCAACCGGCCGGACGGGGTGGTGCGGCTGGCCTGCGATCTCGTCCGCCAGGTCATCGCCGATTTGCCGGATCCCGGCCGGATCCGCGGCCTGTGCGTGACCGTGCCGGGCCTGCACGACCATCGGGGCGTCCTGCTGACCGGGCCGTTCCTGCGCTGGCGCAACGTGCCGATCGCCGAACTGGTCCGTGCCGAGTTCGGCGACGACCTGCCGGTGACCTCCGAGAACGACGCCAACGCGTTCGCCATCGCCGAGATCTATGCCCGGCGCAACGCAGAGCCCCAGGACCTGCTCTGCCTGTTCATGGATTACGGCATCGGCTCGGGCATCGTGGCCCAGGGCCGGCTGTTTCGCGGCCATCACGGCTATTCCGGCGAGGTCGGCCACATGGTGGTGGCGGAGACCGGCATCATCCACCGCCTGGACCCGCCCGGCCGCTGGGAGAACCTGATCGGCGCGGAGGCGGTGCTGCGGCACTGGCACGAGCAGGGCGGCGCCGGCGCCACGATCGGCGCGCTGGTCCAGGACCTGGCCGCCGGGGAGGCGGCCGCCCGCGAGACCGCCAGCCATTTCGCGTACTGGCTTGGCCGCGGCCTGGCCTCGGTCGCCAACGTGCTGGATCCCGGCCATGTGGTGCTGGGCGGCTCGGTGGCGCGGCTCTACCCGTTCGTCGAGGCGGAGGTCCACGACGCCCTGCGCCGCCACGTGTTCGAGGACTACCAGGTCCCCACCCTCGCCCTGGCCCATCACACCAAGGACGGCCCGGCGATCGGTGCCGCGTGCCTGCTCCACCAGGAAATGCTATCTCTGGACCTGATCAGCCGCTGGCGGGACCGCTGGCGGAACGGTTGAGGCATTTCTCTTGACGAGCCGCGGGGTTCGTGGCTGTTTTGTTTGGACAGTGAACAAACCAAGTTCACGATCGCCGCCATGGCGCAACAGCGAGGGCGCCCTGCCGGAGCAACAGATCGGGACCGGGGAGACGATCGACGTGAAGAGACTATTGCTGACCACCGTGTGCGGCGCCGCCTTTGCCGTGGCCGCCGCCGCCATGCCCGCCCAGGCCCAGGACCAGGGCTCGGTCGAGGTCCTGCACTGGTGGACGTCCGGCGGCGAGGCCGCGGCCGTCAACGTGCTCAAGGAGAATCTCGAGCAGCAGGGCATCGCCTGGAACGACATGCCGGTCGCCGGCGGTGCCGGCGAGGCGGCGATGACCGCGCTTCGCGCCCGCGTCACCTCCGGCAACCCGCCCACCGCGGCGCAGCTGCTCGGCATGTCGCTCAAGGCCTGGGCCGAGGAAGGCTATCTGGGCGACCTGACCGAGGTGGCCGAGCCCGAGGGCTGGGACGCGGTGGTGCCCGAGCCGATCCAGGAGTTCGGCAAGTATGACGGCCACTGGGTCGCCGCCCCGGTCAACATCCACCGCCCGAACTGGCTGTGGTCGAACGCCAAGATCTTCGAGGAGAACGGCCTGACCCCGCCCAAGACCTGGGAGGAGTTCAACCAGGTCGCGCAGACCCTGCAGGACAAGGGCATCCAGCCGCTGGCCCATGGCGGCCAGAACTGGCAGGACGCCACCATCTTCGACGACGTGGTGCTGGGTATCGGCGGGCCGGAGTTCTACCAGAAGGCCATCATCGAGGCCGATCCGGAAGCCCTGGGCTCGGACACCATGGTCCAGGTGTTCGACCAGATGCGCAAGATCCGCGGCTTCGTCGACCCGAACTTCTCCGGGCGCGACTGGAACCTCGCCACCGCCATGGTGCTCAAGGGCGACGCCGCCATGCAGCTCATGGGCGACTGGGCCAAGGGCGAGATCATCGCGGCCGGCATGAAGCCCGGCACCGACATCCTGTGCACCACGGCGCCTGGCACCGAGGGCGCGTTCCTGTTCAACACCGACTTCTTCGCGATGTTCGATGTCGGCGAGGAGCGCAAGCCGGCCCAGCTCGCCATGGCCTCCGCCGCCATGTCGCCGGAGTTCCAGGAGACCTTCAACCTGGCCAAGGGCTCGATCCCGGCGCGCACCGACGTGCCCGGCGACCAGTTCGACCCCTGCGGCCAGAAGTCGATGGCCGACATCAAGGCGGCCCAGGAGGCCGGCACGCTGATGGGCTCGATGGCCCATGGCCACGCTCAGCCCCCGGCGGTGCAGGGCGCGATGTTCGACGTGGTGACCAACCACTTCAACTCCGACCAGTCCTCCGCCGACGCCGCCCAGGCGCTGGTCGACGCGGTCGCCGCCGCTCAGTGATCTAGTGGAGACGGCCCGGGTGGCAGCACCCGGGCCGCCGCCTTTCCTGCAACGGGCACGGGCCGGCACCGATGGCATACAGTGAAAAACCCGCGGGCAAGCGGACGCTCGGCAGCTTCCTTCCGGAGGCGGTGCTCGCCCCCAGCGTCCTGATGGTGCTGGTCGGCGTGTACGGCTTCATGCTGTTCTCGGTGATCCTGTCCTTCACCGGCTCGAAGATGTTCCCCCGCTTCGTGTTCACCGGCTTTGACCAGTACGAGCGGCTGTTCTCCAACCCGCGCTGGACCGTGGCGGTCCAGAACATCTTCATCTTCGCCAGCCTCTACATCATCTGCGCGACCCTGCTGGGCCTCCTGCTGGCGATCCTGATCGACCGGCGGATCCGCGCCGAGGCGGTGTTCCGCACGATCTTCCTCTACCCGATGGCGCTGTCCTTCATCGTGACCGGCGTGATCTGGCAGTGGCTGCTCAACCCGGGCCTGGGCCTGGAGCGGATGGTGCAGTCCTGGGGCTGGGAAAGCTTCAGCTTCAAGTGGCTGGTCGACCCCGACATGGCGATCTACACGGTGGTGATCGCCGGGGTCTGGCAGGTCACCGGCTTCGTCATGGCGATGTTCCTGGCGGGCCTGCGCGGGATCAACCAGGAGATCCTGAGTGCCGCCCGGATGGACGGGGCGCCCACCCTCAAGATCTACAGCCGCATCATCATCCCGGCCTTGCGCCCGGTGTTCCTGACCGCCTTCGTGATCGAGGCCCATCTGGCGATCAAGTCCTACGACCTCGTGGTCGCCCTGACCAAGGGCGGGCCTGGCTACGCCACCGAGCTGCCCTCGACCTTCATGTACACCACCACCTTCACCCGCAACGAGATGGGCCTGGGCGCTGCCAGCGCCGTGGTCATGCTGGTGGCGCTGGCGGTGATCATCATCCCCTACCTTTATTCGGAGCTGCGCAATGAGCGCCGTGGCTGAGCCGACCCTGCGTCGTTCCGGCAGCGGCGTCGATGTCGCCCGCTTCGCCCTCTACACCGCCCTGATCGTGGCCGCCGCGCTGTTCCTGATGCCGCTGGTCTCGATGGTCTTCACCTCGCTGAAGTCCATGGACGAGATCCGCTCCGGCAACCTCCTGGCACCGCCGGCGACCGTGACCCTGGACGCCTGGAACGCCGCCTGGGGCAGCGCCTGCATCAGCGTCGACTGCTCGGGCCTCAAGGGCTACTTCTTCAACTCGATCCAGCTGGTCGTCCCGGCGGTGCTGATCTCGGTGGGCCTGGGTGCCTTGAACGGCTACGTCCTGACCAAGTGGCGGTTCCCCGGCGCCGACTTCCTGTTCGGCGCGATGATGTTCGGCTGCTTCATCCCGTTCCAGATCGTGCTGATCCCGATGGCATTCACGCTGGGCAAGATCGGGCTGGCCGGCAGCACCGCGGGCTTGGTCCTGGTCCACGTGGTCTACGGCGTCTGCTTCACCACCATGTTCTTCCGCAACTTCTACGTGGCGGTGCCGGACGAACTGGTGAAGGCCGCGCGCATGGACGGCGCCGGCTTCTGGCAGATCTTCTTCCGGGTGCTGCTGCCGGTGTCCTGGCCGATCGTGGTGGTGTCGGTGATCTGGCAGTTCACCGGGATCTGGAACGACTTCCTGTTCGGCGCCTCGTTCGCCGCCGGCGAAAGCCAGCCGATCACCGTGGCGCTGAACAACCTGGTCAACACCTCCACCGGCGTGAAGCTCTACAATGTCGACATGGCCAGCGCCATGATCACCGCCGCCCCCACCATCCTGGTCTACCTGCTCCTGGGCCGCTTCTTCCTGCGCGGGTTGATGGCCGGCGCGGTCAAGGGCTGAGCCCGTCTTATCCTCGAACCACCACCCGAGCGGCTTGAACGGCAAGGGAACAACGAACGTGGCAAGCCTGGACATCGAGCATATCGGCAAGCGCTTCGGCAGCGTCGAGGTCCTCAAGGACATCCATATCGGCATCGGCCACGGCGACTTCCTGGTGCTGGTCGGCCCCTCGGGCTGCGGCAAGTCCACCCTGCTCAACGTCATCGCCGGCCTGGACAGCTCGACGTCCGGGGCCATCAAGATCGACGGCAAGGTGGTCAACGACCTGGAGCCCAAGGAACGGGACATCGCCATGGTGTTCCAGTCCTACGCCCTCTACCCGTCGATGACGGTGGGCGAGAACATCGGCTTCTCCCTGGAGATGGCCGGGATGCCCAAGGAGGAGCGCAAGAAGCGCATCGGCGCGGTCGCCGAGCTGCTCAAGATCAACCATTTGCTCGACCGCCGCCCCTCGCAGCTTTCCGGCGGCCAGCGCCAGCGCGTCGCCATGGGCCGGGCCCTGGTGCGCGAGCCCAAGATCTTCCTCTTTGACGAGCCGCTCTCCAACCTCGATGCCAAGCTGCGCGTGGAGATGCGCACCGAGATCAAGAAGCTGCACGCAAGGCTTGGCGCCACCATCGTCTACGTCACCCACGACCAGATCGAGGCGATGACCATGGCCACCCGGATCGCGGTGATGAAGGACGGCATCCTCCAGCAGTTCGGCACGCCCGCCGAGATCTACGACCGCCCGGCCAACGCCTTCGTCGCGACCTTCATGGGCTCGCCGGCCATGAACCTGCTGGACGCCGAGATCGTCGCCAACGGCCCCTCCAGGGCCCTGCGCCTGGACGGCGTTCCGGGCGACGCCGGCACCCTGCCGATCCCGTCCACCGCCGATCCCGACGACTTGAAGCCCGGCCAGAAGGTCGTGCTCGGCCTGCGCCCGGAATGGATCGCCGAGCCCGGCATGGGCCGCGCCCGCGAGGTGCAGCCGCTTCCCTTCACCGTCGACGTCCTGGAGCCCACCGGCCCCGACATGTTCCTGGCTCTCCGCTTGGGCGAGGTCGAGCTGATGGGCCGCCTGCCGGCCGACGCCCATGTCCAGGAGGGCCAGACCCTGACCCTGGACGTCGACTACGCCAAGGCCGTGCTGTTCGACCGCCAGAGCGGCGCCGCCATCTACGCCCGGCCCGGGATCGCCCGGGCCGCCTGACAGGATATCCGTGACCATGCCGACCAAACAGGACCGCCTGCTGCGCGTGGGCGTGCTCGGCTGCGGCCCGATCGCCCAGGCCGCTCATTTCGAGAGCTGCACCAAGGCCGGGAATGCCGAGCTCTTTGCTATCTGCGACGTCGCCGACGATCTGCGCGAGCGGATGGCCGCGACCCATGCACCGAAAAAGTCCTTCGCCGACTACGACCGGATGCTGGAGGACCCGGAGCTGGAGGCGGTGATCATCGCCACCTCCGACGCCTTCCACGTCCCGGCTGCGATCCGGGCGCTCAAGGCCGGCAAGCATGTCCTGTGCGAGAAGCCGCTGGGCGTCTCGGTCGAGGAGACCGAGCAACTGGCAGCATTGGTGAAGCAGACCGGCCTGACCCTGCAGGTCGGCCACATGAAACGTTTCGACCCGGGCCTCCAGGCCGCCCGCGCCTTCATCGACACCGAGATGGGCGAGCTCCAGGCGCTGAAAGCCTGGTACTGCGACAGCACCCACCGCTACGCGATGACCGACGCGGTCCAGCCGCTGATGGTCAAGAGCCAGAACGCCCGCAAGCCCTCGGGCGACCCCAAGGCCGACAAGCGCCGCTACTTCATGCTGGCCCATGGCAGCCACCTGCTGGATACCGCGCGCTACTTCGCCGGCGAGATCACGGAAGTCAGCGCCCGCCTGTCCGAGCGCTTCGGCGCCTATTGCTGGTTCGTCGACGTGGCCTTCGCCAACGGCACGCTCGGTCATCTCGACCTCACCGTGGCGGTCCGCGGCGACTGGCACGAAGGCTTCACCATCTATGGCGAGCACGGCTCGATCTTCGCCAAGACCTTCAATCCCTGGTACTACAAGTCCTCGGACGTCGAGATCTTCCACGAGAAGGACGCCACCACCCGCCGCGTGCTGGGCGCCGACGGCCATTTCTACCGCCGCCAGCTGGAGGGCTTCGCCGACGTGATCCTGAACGGCGCCCCCCAGACCGGTGCCGACGTGGTCGACGGCCTGGCCTCGGTGCGCGGCATGATCGCGATCGCCCGCAGCGTCGAGAGCGGCCGGCCGGTGCGCCTGGCCGAGGTGGAGGGCCCCCTGTGATGCCGACGTCCGCCATCCGCCTCGGCATCTTCGCCAAGACCTTCCCCGGCGCCGACCCGCTCGCGGTCCTGGCCCAGGTCAGGGCCGCAGGATTCGAGACCACCCAGTTCAACATGGCCTGCTGCGGCCTGCCCTCCCTGCCCGGCCGGATCGACGACGCCACCATCGCCGCGATCGCCTCTGCGTCGAACCGCACCGGCGTCGAGCTGTGCGCGATGTCGGCGACCTTCAACATGATCCACCCGGACGTCCGGGTCCGCCGGGACGGCCTGGCAAGGCTGCGCGTCCTGGCCGAGGCTTCCTGCCAGCTGGCCATCCCGATGCTCACCTTGTGCACAGGCACCCGCGACCCGGACGACCAGTGGCGCCACCATCCCGACAACGCCCTGCCGGCCGCCTGGGACGACCTTCTGGCCAGCATGAGCCAGGCGGTGGCGGTCGCCCGCGAGTTCGACCTGGTCCTGGGGGTGGAGCCGGAGCTCGCCAACGTGGTCGACAGTGCCGCCAAGGCCCGGCGCCTGATCGATGAGCTGGACTCGGAGCGGATCGTGGTCGTGCTGGATCCGGCCAATCTGTTCGAGACCGCCACCCTGCAGGAACAGCACCGCCTGGTCGACGAGGCCCTGGACCTTCTGGGCGACCGGATCGCCATGGCCCACGCCAAGGACCGCGCCCCCGACGGCAGCTTCGCCACCGCCGGCACCGGCGTGCTCGACTACGACCATTACCTGGCCGGCCTGCGCCGGATCGGCTTCACCGGGCCCCTGGTCACCCATGGCCTTGCCGCTGATGAGGCCCCAGGCGTGGCCGCCTTCCTGCGCGCCCGCCTGGCATGACCTTCCGCCCCTTCCACCATGCCGGCCTGCGCTTCAGCCTGTGGGACGACGGCGAGCCGGGCGATCCGCGCCTGCCGGTGGTGTTCCAGCATGGCCTGTGCGGGGCCGAGCCGCAGGTCGCCGAGATCTTCCCGGCCGCGCCCGGCCTGCGCCGGCTGACCCTGGAATGCCGCGGCCACGGCGCTTCCGAGCCAGGTCCCCTGGACGCCCTGTCGATCGCCACCTTCACCGATGACCTGGCCGCCATGATCGAGCGCCGGGTCGGCGGCCCGGTGGTGGTCGGCGGCATCTCCATGGGGGCCGCGATCGCCCTGCGCCTGGCGGCCACCCGGCCGGACCTGGTGCGCGCCCTGGTCCTGGCCCGCCCGGCCTGGGTGACCGACTCTGCTCCAGCCAACATGCAGCCTAACGCCCTGGTCGGCCGCCTGCTGACAGGCCACCCGGCCGAGGAGGCGCAGCGCCGCTTCGAGGCCAGCGACACCGCCCGGCATCTGGCGGCCGCCGCCCCGGACAATCTCGCCTCGCTACGGGGCTTCTTCGCCCGCGCACCCCAGCCGGTCACCGCCGCCCTCCTGCGGCAGGTCTCCGCCGACGGCCCCGGCGTCCCCGCCGCCGCCCTGGCCGCCCTCGGCCTGCCGACCCTGGTGCTCGGCCATGGCCGGGACGAGGTCCATCCGTTCGGCCACGCCGTGGCCCTGGCGCAACTGATCCCCAAGGCCCGCCTGACCGAGATCACCCCGAAAGTGGCGGACCGTTCACTCTACACGCGAGAATTCCGCGCAGCTCTGGCTGGCTTTCTCGACCGTCTGGCCGCAACGGCGACCTCTACGCCCAGCTGATACGCCGGTTTCCGGGCCCGTAGCAATTTCTCGCTATTGGCGAACACTTGGGACAAGCCTGTTCTTGTTCCTCGGAACTCCTGGACATCCAGTGCGACACTGCCACCGCAGCTTTTTGCTGCGGTGCGGTATTGCTTGTGCCCCGGACATGTCTAAACTGCGGTGCAGTGGCTCGGAACCAGAACTGGGCAGGCTCCGGTTTGGTTCCACAGCTCTGACGAAATTATTGCAGATTTGTTCGGAAGTTTCCGGAAGCTCAAATCTGCATGGCAGCCGTGACCTTGTCACGGTTCATGCCGGATAGCTCGTCTCCGAAGCCCGCAACGACGTTCAATCGTCCGAGGTCGTCGATGGCGCAACGAGTGATGGATGCCACCACCCCTGCCGGTTTCCGGGTCTTGCAGGACTCCAGGCTGCGCAGCCGGATCGGCCGCCGCCTCCTGTCGCCCACCCTGCTGACCCACTTCCTGCGCCTGGCCGACTTTTTGGCGATCTTCCTGGGCGCCCTGCTGGTGCCGTTGCTGCGCGAGGGCAAGCTCGGCTTCGCCTCGACCGAGACCCTCCTGCTCCTGGGCGTGGCGCTTTGCGCCAGCAACGCCTTCTCCCTGGCCGGCCTCTACGACGAATCCCAGCTACGCCGCACCGGCCGGCAGATCCGCTACGTGATCACCCTTTGGACCGCAGCCATGGTGCTGGGCCTGGTGGTCCTGTTCCTGGCCAAGGCCTCCACCGACGTGTCGCGGCTTTGGACCTTCGGCTGGTATCTCTCCACCGCCGTCCTGCTGGTCCTGCTGCGCCTGGGCCTGGTCCGCGCCGTCGCCGCCTTGCGCGATGCCGGCTTCCTTCTGCGCCGGGTCCTGGTGGTCGGCCACGGCGCCCATGGCCACGCCACCCTGGAGCGGCTGCGTAAGGAGGACCCGGACATCCTGACGCTGGGCTATCTGGAGGTCGACCCCGCCCGGCCGATGCCGGACAGCCAGGTCGCCTGGCTCACCCGCTTCCTGCAGGACAAGCGGGTCGAGCATGTGGTCCTGGCCCTCCCCTGGTCCGACACCGCCCGCGCCGCCAGCCTGCTGGGCAAGCTCCGCCGCCACCCGGTGAGCGTCAGCTTCCTGCCCGGCATGGACGAGGCCGCCAGCCCGCTGCCGCTCAAGGGCATCACCTGGTTCGCCGACCGCCCGGCCCTGCGCCTGATCGACCGCCCGCTGGACGAGCGCAAGTACCTGCTGAAGTCCCTGGAGGACCGCATCCTGGGCACCCTCCTGCTGCTCGGGATCTCCCCCCTCCTCCTCGCCATCGCCGCCGCCATCAAGCTGACCTCCAAGGGCCCGGTCTTCTTCCGCCAGGCCCGGGTCGGCTTCCACGGCGAGCAGTTCCGGGTCTTCAAGTTCCGCTCGATGTACACCGACCTGTGCGACCGTCCCGACCAGGGCTTCGTCGCCCACACCACGCGCAACGACCCCCGCATCACCCCGCTGGGCGCCTTCCTGCGCAAGACCTCCCTCGACGAGCTCCCCCAGCTCATCAACGTGGTCTTGGGCGACATGAGCTTGGTCGGCCCCCGCCCCCACGCCGTCGCCCACGACGACCACTACGGCGCCCTGATCGACGAGTACCTCTCCCGCCACCGGGTCAAGCCGGGGATTACCGGCTGGGCGCAGGTCAACGGGGCGCGGGGGGAGATCAGTGACCTGCGGCAGATGGAACATCGAATTCGCCTAGACCTTGAATATATTGAACGCTGGTCAGTAAGCTTTGACGTGCAAATCCTGTTCCAAACAGCTGGCCTGTTAGCACGAGACTCAAATGCCTACTGAAATCTGCATCGATTACGAGTTATGCTCCGCACAGTATTTGATCCTTTTACAACGTACTGCACAATGTCCAAGAGGCTCTCACACTACACTTGAGATTTGATCGCAATCCGACCAGCAAGCCGCTGTTAACAGCAAGCAGCCTCATCGAAAATGAACGTCGAACTGATACTGCAGATGAACCCGCCACGTGCCTACGTGAGCTTGACCACATTCCCAGGAGCGTCCGAGTGAGAAATCCGAAAGTCGCGATGATCACTGGATACTACAATAGAGGGCATCTGATCCAGCGGACTCTCGATTCTATGGCTGCCCAGACCTATGACAATTTGGAAATCATCGTATTTGACGACCGATCACAGGACGACACCGCTGATATTCTTAGGAGCTACGCAAGAAAAGCCATCAGACCCGTAAAGACGATAATACACAACGCCAATATTGGATTTACCCACGGAATCATTAACGCGATCGGCACTACTGACGCTGAGTTCATTGCAGTTCAAGGGTCAGGTGATTATTCATTGCCAGACCGAATTTCGTTGCAGATGGAACTAATACAAAGCGGACCAACGATCGGTCTTGTTGGCTCCAGTTATGTCAACGTCGACGAAACTAGCAAAGGCAGGCGGATTCACAGCAGCCACAACTCTGCATTAGGGTTCGCCGACATCATGAAAAGGAACCCCTTCACCCACGGAGAAGTACTATTTCGTCGTACAGTATATGATCAGGCGGGCGGCTATAACCCGTTATTTAAGTATAGTCAAGATTATGACCTCTGGCTAAGAATAGCTCAGATTAGTTTACTCGCATCTAGACCCGAGATCCTCTATCATCGATATATTCAACGAGATGGTGTAACGTACTCCGCCCGTAAAGCGATCGAGCAAGCCCAGTATACAGTCCTGTCAAGGCGCTTGGCAGTAATGCCTAAAGAAAAACGCCGTGACGTTGACGCTCGACTGAGAGAGCTTGGAGTTGGTGCACTAGTTCCTACTAATGATCCTGACTTACAGGCGATGATACGTACCTCAATAGTGCGATTTCTCGCGTGGGGGGACTCCGCTGGTGCTAGTGAACTATCCCAATATCTCTCTCCGCACTATACCCGGATTGCATACAAATATCTATCACATCTAAGCAATCATCGTTTGCTCGTTGGAATACGCGGCAGATTAGTTGAATACTACACCAAGTCCCGTCAGTCGACCCACATGTGAGAAGAATGCCCACTCTAGCACCAAATACATATCCATACCGCCCTACAGTGCCTGAACCCTCCCGCCAATGGGATGGGATGCGCATATATTTATTTATAGTCGGCGCTGTCTCTCTCGAAACGATTCCTCTGACAATCGGCGACTCCTTCCGCCTCAATGCCGGCGTCGCGTCGATATGCTTTAGTACCGTCGTTGCCATGCGGCTATCTCGCTTGCCTTCAGCCATAAAGATCCTAGCTAGCCGACCCATGTTCTTCTTCATGCTGTATGCTGCATTGATTTGCACAAGCGCAGGATGGTCGTACATCGGACCACTCAGTCTCGCATATACCATTCCTATCGTCCTCCTGGCTGTCGCGGCCTGTAGCCTACACCACCTTTCACCCGATCGTACTGCGAAAGCACTTATTATCGTATCCCTTTGGGTTGCGGCTTTATCGTGGCCGGTAGGTCTCCTGCTTCCCGAAGTTGGGGCCGTAGTGCCTCCAGAGTGGCGGCTCAACGGAATCATGCTTCACTGCCAGAGGCTCGCGCTTCTGATGTCAATCGCAATTGTAGTGTCAATAATATATCGGCAAAGACTTGGTTCGCGCCGATCGTACTGCGCCAGCTGGCCGTCTATTGTGCTCCTCGCCACGACATTGGCTGCAACGCTCACCCGGTCGTTTACTACATTCGCGATAGTAACCGTGTTATTTGTTTTCGCGAGACGTCTTCGGCTTTTCACACTGGCGATCGTTGCGGCAGCCGCTTGCCTAATCATCGTACTACTCGCACTAGCACAAAACTACCTTATTGAGGCCTATAGCCGCGACGGTGTAAATAACGAAACTTTGTCCGGCCGCACAACAATATGGCAGAACACATGGGATATGGCACTTGAACGGCCATGGACTGGATACGGCTTTGGCTCATTTTATACCGAGTTGACATCCGACTTCTTCTTAAATTACCTGGCGCCTCACGCTCATAATGATTTGCTAAATATCTTATTCGAGACGGGAGCAGTCGCTGCGTTACTCATGGCCTGCTTTCTATTCTACTCAGTCATTCGGTCGCTATACAAGTCATACACATACTGCGGTCCAATTCTGCTTTACATCATCGCCTGCGGTATCACGGGTGTCATCGTAGGGGGAAAGGCGTCAACTGCTATGGCCATACTCCTAGTATTCGCCGCACAAGAGCTTTCATTTACGCGCTCATATCCGCGCAACCCCGTCATCGCAAAGTACCCTTTGCAGCTACACGCTAACTAATTCGACACATCCAGGATCTTATCACTACTAAGGAATTACTCGAATAGACAAGTTAGCCTGATGCTGCCCTCCGAAGTGGAGCATGAAAGTACCAATTGCTACCAATGAGATAGTGGATGATCGCTCGCAGTGCCTTGACAATATTTCTTGCAAAAACTGCAACAAGGTTCCTGCAGTTATTTACCTTCGTGATCCTTGCTCGCATCCTGTCACCTCACGGGTTCGGCGATTATGGTGTTATCATCTCGGCTGTGTTCTTGGGGGGCCTAGTCGGGAATCTGGGCATAAGGCAATCCACCGCAAGATTGATTGCGCGCGAGGATTATGCCGCGGGGCCGCTAGTCTCTGCCTCTCTGCTGGCTTGGCCCGCCCTATCTGTCGCAACCTGCGTGGCAATCTTTTGGTTGCTTGATGAAACTATCGGCCGACTCTCGTCACTCGGCCAGGTGGCAGTGATCATAGCTGTTACCTCTTTCATGCACCTAACGATCATTCAGGGTGCCCTCCTCGGACAATCAAACATCCGAGATTTCTCGATTGCGGAATCAGGGCCACGGTTTGCACATCTAGTATTCGTTCTGCCATTTCTTCTAGTTCAAGATTTGACGCTGGATCTAGCCCTCATGATATTCGGAGTCGGCTTTCTAGTATTTATACCATATGTGACAATCATGGCCTATCGCAACCAAGCGGACTTTTTTCCAGCAATTAGTCAACTTCCCAGGCTCGTCGGATCGGGGTTTGTTTTCGCAGCATCACTCTTTCTCGTAATGCTCCAAGGTCGCATTGGTCTTTTTTTCCTCCAGGGAGCAGAAGGTGCAACTCAAGCTGGATTGTACTTTGCAGCGCAGCGAGTAAGTGAAATTTTTCTCGACACTGCGACTGCGGTTGCGCTGGTCCTTTTTGCGGAGGCAGCACGATCAAAAGATGCAGGGGCGGCGTCAGCAATTGGTATACGTATGTCGTCTCTATTTCTCATTGTCTTTTCAATCCTTGGTGCTGCTGTTTATTTTCTTGCTCCTCTTGTCGTTGAGGTTGTTCTAGGAGCTCCATTCGCTGGTGCGGTGGAGCCACTCCAGATTGTATCTCTAGGACTTGGACCCGTCGCCGCATGCCGCGTTCTAACAGGCGTAATGACAGGGATCGGCAAACCCAACGCGTCCTCCGCGATTGCTCTTGTCGGCTTGGTAATAAACTTTGGGGTTTGCGCCGTTGCGATTCCGCTTTGGCAATCCAATGGAGCAGCGATGGGATTCGTCGCCGGTCAATTAGCTTGCTATCTCATTTACTTATACTTCTTTCGCGGATACCTTAAACCCGGACTGCACTGTGCTTTACAAGATATTTGCATCATTTCGCGTCGCATTAGGGATACCCTCAAGAGGGCGGGAGTATGATGCGGTATACTTGGGTGATGTTGGTGAGCGCTCCACAGCCGTTGATGCATCTAGAGCCATCTTGGAGCTTCCAAGGCTTGCTTGGAAATTCAGCTAGTGCGGTCACGACAGGCCTAGTTGAGTATTTGCATGTCCAAGGAAGTTGGTAGGAGTTCTTTTGACTGAATTAGCTAGTTTGCTTCAGTACCGTCTTCCCATCTGTCAAATTGGAGATCCGCATGCGTGCAATCATCCGCGGTGGTAGGCGTCCAGTCGGACGAGTCAGAGTAAGTGGGGCGAAGAATTCGGCGACGCGCTTGCTGGCTGCCGCATTGCTTTCGGACGAAATTTCAGAATTCACTGAGTTTCCTACCCGGCTCGTCGATGTTGGACATAAGGTCAGGTTCTGCCGATCGATCGGCGTAAAGATCGACATTGACAACGATCGAGAGCGTATTCGAATCGACGCGTCGTCAATGAATGCGGAGGAGTTGAATCGATCCGAGTATGACATACCAATTCGCACTACCTACCTCCTTGCTGCCGCGCAACTCGCTCGTTTTGGTATCGCTCGTATCCCGTATCCAGGTGGCTGTCCTATTGGAGGGGGCACTAGTGGCGGACGTGGCTACGATCTGCATTTGCTAGTTTGGCGCTCCTTAGGATGTGAAGTGGAAGAGAAGGAGGCATTCATAGAAGTACGAGGAAAGCGCTTTGTGGGCGGACGGATTGACTTTCCTATTTCTACGGTCGGGGGAACCGAAAACGCACTGATATGCGCTGCCGTTGCTTCAGGAACGACAAGAATTTACAACGCATATATTACTCCGGAGGTCAGAGATCTTATCTCGTTTCTCCGACAAATGGGAGCAGATCTTGAAGTTTATGGCACTAGCCACGTTGTCGTCCACGGGCTAGCCCGAAGCCTATCCGGCTCCCGGATGGCCGTTATGCCTGACCGCATCGAGGCACTTACTTGGATAGTCTATGCCGTCCTTGCTCAAGGAGAAGTGACGATCGAAAATGTGCCTTTCGAATCGATGGAGGTGCCTCTGATCCACCTGAAGCATGCCGGTATCGATTTATTGCGTAATTCTAGCGCTGTTCAGGTCACGCCTGATTGTCTCCGCTCAGGCGCAGTCCAACCTTTCGAACTGGCGTGCGGAGCCCATCCCGGTGTGATTTCAGATATGCAGCCACTGTTTGTTGCCTTGGCTCTCCGGGGTGCCGGTACATCCCGGGTATTTGATTATCGATATCCTGAACGAATTGCATTTGTTGATGAGCTAGCAAAGCTAGTCGGTGATCAGAATTTAACTGCTGCACCTGGGAAGATCATAATTCAAGGCCCGGCTCGTTTCGTTCCCGGGGAGGCGAATTCTACTGATTTGCGGGGGAGCATGGCGGCGGTGATCGCAGCGCTGTGCGCAGACGGTATTTCCACTGTTAACGGTGTTCATATGGCGCTTCGTGGCTATAATGACTTGGAGCGGAAACTCAAGGCGCTTGGCGCGGACATCAATATCGAGAACGAAAACGAGAACGCGCGGTGAGTTCCCAGCAATGGTTCCCTATCACCGACAGTTTCTTGAGGGAAGTAATAGCTCCGCTTGAGGAAACGCTTGAGGGTCGTATCCACAAGAATGTCAGCCTATCTCAGATCTCCCGGTGGAAGATCGGAGGTAATGCATGGTGTGTCGTAGACGCGGCAAGCTCGTCTGATATCAGTAACGTCTTCCGCCTAATGCGGTCGCGAAGTGAACCGGTTTTCATTATGGGTGATAGTTCTAATGTCCTGTTCGACACGCGCGGCTTCAACGGACTTATCTTAAGAATCTCTCGATCGATGTCTTCCGTGCGCACGTCCGGGTCCACTATGGTTGCCCAAGCGGGCGTCTGGATGCCCTATCTTGCCCGTCGGTCAGCGCAGGAAGGGCTTTCTGGCCTTGAGCACGCCGTTGGCATCCCGGGGACCTTAGGAGGTCTAGTACTGATGAATGGAGGCAGCCAGCGCTTGGGAATTGGCAACAACGTCCTGCGCGTACAGTGCGTAACTTTCAACGGTGAAGATATGACGTTGAGCCGCGATGACTGTAATTTTTCTTATCGCAAGTCATCGCTACAGTTTCAGCGTCTTGCGGTCGTTGAGGTTCAACTCGAACTCACTCCGGCCGATCCAAGTATCATTCGACGCGATATGATTAACATATTGAGGAGTAGGAGGACCCGTTTCCCGAAGAATTTACCGAATGGAGGATCAACTTTCTTGTCTGACCCGACGATGTATTCCTCCGTCGGAGCACCAGGCGCTATCATTGAACGCATTGGTTTCAAAGGGCTTCGGGAGGGAGGTGCGCAAATTTCAACTCAGCACGCCAACTTTATTGTCAACAACGGAGGTGCGACATCTTTCGATGTTTTGCGGCTTGTTTACTTGATACGGCAGAGGGTACAGGACGTGACTGGATTTCGGCTGGATTGCGAGGTTCAGCATGTTCGATTTGATGGAGTGGTGGCTCCTGCCCATGTCGCGGCGCATGAGCATTTTGAGCTTTTACGTTAGCGAGAGGCGGTCAGAAGAACAGATGGTAATTTATTTGCATCGAGAGCTATTCGAGTATGGCTAACTCAGCATACAAATGGCGTTCACATATTCTGATCATAAGTTTGTTCGGACTCTTGGTGTTGAATGTGTTGGTGTTTGATGTTTTCGTGGTTCAATCAAAGGGCGCGGGCATATCAGGGGCGTCTGTGACGTGTGGCGAGGTCGCAGCTATGCCACAGTACCTGAATCTACAGCCGCGGTTTGACCGTTCGGATCCTACTCATGCTACCGATGATCCGCGCGAGGTTGACCGCCAACGCCCACTTCGAGAAGCGATCGATGTGCCCGCACGTAAGATCATTTCGATCGCAGACGACTATCGTGCTGCACCGCGTGAGGAGAAGTCACATCTAGCGGCGTGCCTTGCACGTGCAATTGTGCACTCGGCACGCAATCACGCACTCGAGGGCGCGGACTCGCCTACCGATCAGTTTTATAGGAGTTGGATCATTTTGCAGGTTGCGATTGCCTACTTGAAGGCTCAGCCTGAGATCGATGAAATAGAGGAGTCAGTCGAGATTCGAGAGTGGTTCCAACGCAATGCAACTGCTCTAATGGAATTCCAGGCCCGTGGGGTCGAGGTCGCTGGCAGGAACAATCACTATTTTTGGAATGGTATTGCCGTACTCGCAGTAGGGTTGGTTATCGAGGATGAGGCCCTGGTCGATTATGCGAGGGAGGTTCGTGACGCAGGTCTTTCTGATATAAGCTCTGATGGGCTTCTCGCTCTGGAGATGCAAAGAGGACATCTTGCGCTTCATTATCATATATTCGCAGCTGAGGCTTTGGCAGGTCTTATGCTCCTTCATCCAGATCCAGTCCTTCCTTGGCAAAGCTCCGCTATACGTCGCTTAACTAATGCGATCATCGAGTCCATCGCAGATCTCAGTGGCGGACCAATCGCCTCCTCAGCAGAGGTGGAGCAAAGTCCTCCGAAGCGACTTGTTCCTCTGCACGTGCTGGTTCCTTTTCTTGACGTTGGCTCACCTGAGTGGGAGATTATTCAAGATATCATCAAAGATGTACCGCCCCATTCTAGGTATCTCGGAGGTAATCTCCAGTTTGTGTTATGCCGTCCTCAATAGATGCATCATCTGATTGCGGGTATGTCATTGCGCTCTCTCTGCCCTACCCTTTCGGTATCTAGGCAAATTGAAAATGGAGCAGATACCATCGTCGCATGTGATGTCTTCGAAATATTGAGCACGCAGGTTTTTCGATCGTTAGCGTATTATTTAAGAACGGAAGTTGAATAGAAGTTTTCGGGGCGCGTGAGCAACATCTGTGTGGCTTACCTCGATGGCTGAAAGGAACACGACGGTGCGGAATTTATCAGGCTTGGGGACGCGGAGGACGCTACAATCCCTTTTTCAGCGGACACGGCCCGACGTTATGATGATCGGCCTTAGAAGTATCGGTGGTGGACAGGGTGGTGTCGAAGCTCATGTAGGCAATTTGGCGCAGGAGATCAGTAGGCTCGGAGTTGACACAAATGTTGTGGTGCGCAAGCCTTATAGTTCGGTTGATCTTCCGATAATGACTAATTCATTTAAAGTGACTTCGTTGCCTTCTTTCCAGGGTCCGAGTACAGAGGCGCTGTTTCATTCTATTCTCGCGGTTCTTTACGCTGCGGTTATTCGACCTCGCATCTTACATATACATGCCATCGGGCCTTCGCTTGTTACACCTCTGGCGAAGCTCCTGGGTTTGAGCGTCGTCGCAACTCATCATGGCGAAGATTATAAGCGTGAGAAATGGGGCCGTTTGGCCAAGTTCATCTTGCGAATTGGTGAGATGTCGGCAGCTTATACCGCTAATGCCCGTATTGCAGTGTCGCGTTCATTGGCCGCTGAGCTCACTACCAAATATCAAAAAGCCTTCACATATATCCCGAATGGTGTTGAATCAGGTCGGTGGGTACCAACCTCTAGAGCGCTCGACCAATTCGGATTAGAGCCTGGGAAGTATATCCTGAACGTTAGCCGGTTGGTTCCTGAGAAACGTCATATGGACTTAATTGATGCATTTAGAGAGCTTGGAAGACCTGATTTGCGGTTAGTTTTGGTTGGCGCAGCGGATCATAAGAGTTCCTATAGCCAGAGAGTATCAGAAGCTGCGATGGCAACCCCAGGTGTGGTAATGACCGGCTTCTTAAATGGACTGCCTCTGGCGGAGATTTTCAGTCACGCCGGTGTGTTCGTTCTTCCTTCGAGCCATGAAGGCCTTCCTATAGCGTTGCTTGAAGCGATGTCGTACTGTCGGCCGGTGGTAGCGAGTGACATAGATGCTAATCGAAATGTCGGGTTGCCCAGTCACTGTTATGTAGAGACTGGTTCCCCTTCTGCGATCGCACGCCGTCTAAAGCAAGTATTTGCTAATGATATAGAAGGAGCACCCTATGTAGATTGGACATATCTGCTTAAAGATTACGAATGGGGCTCGATTGCGAAACAAACCGTCGCGATCTATAATAGCGTTGATCCGCTAATCGGAATGACTGAAGCGGGCTCCTCTGGTATGGCGTTGGAGCGAAGTTAGTTAAAGCCGGTTTAAGGTTCTGTTCCCGGGGGGCGACGGGGAAGCGATTTTCGTGGTCGTCGCGAGAGGACTTGGGGTCAGGTCTTGCGTTCAAACACCTTCCACCTTCGGGAGGGTTCTAACGGCTCTTTTTTGCCCCTCGACCAGGCCGACCACCGCTCGCTGCAAATCCTCAATCTGCGCCCGCGGCAATGCGCGTGACGCACCCGCGGAGTCGGGGTCAGGTCTTTCGTTCAAGCACCTTCCACCTTCGGGAGGGTTCTAACGGCTCTTTTTTGCCCCCTCGACCAGGCCGACCACCGCTCGCCGCAAATCCTCAATCTGCGCAAGTGTCGCCCGGATCTCGGCAACCGTCGGCGCGGGCTCCTCCTCTGGCAGTGGGTAGCGGTATGCAAACCCCCAGGTGGTACAGCGCCGCAGCGGTTCAGCCAGAGGCGCCAGTGCCGGCCAGACAGACCCGACCTCGTCCGCCAGAAAGTCGAGGTCGTGGGTCTTGCGCGGGCGGATCGCGCCGGCCACCAGTAGGCCCTTCAGCAGCTTCTCGACGGCCTGCTGGCAATGATAGGCGGCGATGTCGGGAAGCGCCGGCGGCATGGCAATTGCCCGCTCGGCCGCGGCGATGCCCCGTTCCGCGTGCTGCAGCCATCGCTGGCCTTCCTCAGCTTGCAAGCGCCGTTCAGGCCCGGCCATAGACCCTGCGTCCTTCCGCCGAAGCGATCTCGGCGAGCGAGCCAATGACGCGACGCCCCTCCTCATATCGGCTTCGGGTGACCGGCACGATGTCCGCCATGCCGTACCAGCCTCGCCGAGCCTTCCGTCCGGCCGAGAGCCGCCGCTTTTCCACAGGCGCATCGTCGTCGACGATCACCAGGAGGTCGATGTCACTGTCCGGTCCTGCCTCGCCCCGCCCATGGCTGCCGAACAGGATCACAGCCTGCGGCTCGAAATACTCGACCACGCGGCCGATCAACTCTTCCAGGTCGGGGGGCAGGTCTTGCGTTCCGGCCATGTCCAGCTGCCTTCATCAGGTTTCGGATTTGCATAGCACATCGTCGCAGAACGGGGAGGCCTTGCGTTCCTGCATCCCGCCGACGTAGCAGGGATGGTTCATATCTGCGTGGAGGACGCAGGCCATGGCCCGCCCGCTTCGCCTGGAGTATCCCGGCGCCTTCTACCACGTCACCGCCCGCGGCAATGCGCGGGCCGCCATCGTTCATGATGACGAGGATCGGCAGCACTGGGTGGCGACGCTGGCGGCGACGGTCGTGCGCCGCGGTTGGCGCCTGCACGCGTGGTGCTTGATGACCAACCACTACCATTTGCTGGTCGAGACACCGGAGCCGAACTTGGCGCGCGGCATGCGCGACCTGAACGGCATCTACACCCAGGCCTGGAACCGCCGTCATCGCCGCGTCGGCCACGTCCTGCAGGGCCGCTACAAGGCGGTCCTGGTCGAAAAGGAATCGCACTTTCTGGAGCTGGTCCGTTATGTCGTTCGAAATCCCGTCGGCGCGCGGATGGTGCGGACGCCATTCGACTGGTCCTGGAGTTCCGCCCGCGTCACGGCCGGACGGGCAGAGCGTCCGGACTGGCTCGTCATCGACGAGACGCTGCAACGCTTCCATCCGGCGCCGGACAAGGCGGCCAAGCTCTATGCCGCCTTCGTCCGCCGGGTCGGTCCCTATGTGTGGCGGGATTTGGTAGGGCAGATCTGGCTGGGAAAGCCCGAGTGGATCGCGGCGATGCAAAAGGAGATCGGTGCGGCCTCAACCGACCCCGCCATTCCTTTCACCCAGCGCCGGCCCCTCGCGCCGGATCTGTCCGGCTTCACCCGCCTGCCCTGTGCCCGCAATGAAGCCATCAGAGCCGCCTATGCCACCGGCGCCTTTTCCATGCGCCGGGTTGCCGCCGCCTTCGACCTGCACGAGAGCAGCGTCAGCCGGATCGTCAACCGCCCTCCCCTCCAGACGCCCAAAGCTACCTGATGCTTAGGGGATCCGCCGTCACGACCGCCTGCCCTGCTTCTGGCCCCCTGCGATGTGCCCGCCAGCCTCCGCCAGCTGAGTGTCCCCCGCCAGTCCTAGCCCCATCAGCCCCTGCACCATCTGCCCGAGCGCGGCTGCCTGCGGCAGGTCCGGATCCTTCGGCCCGCCGAGATCGATCAGGATGCGCAGGCGGACCTGTGCCCGCTCGATCCCGGCCACCATCGCCAGCAGCATCCGGCCGCCATCGGAGCGGCAGAGCTGCGCCATGGCCGGCTTGCGCGGCACGCTGCCCATCAGCAGGAGGTCGCCCACCGTGAACAGGCCGAAGGCCGGGTTGAAGAAGCCCGGCTGCAGCATCTGCTCGACCGGGCGGTTGTCGCCATAGGACCAGAGCATCCAGCCCTCGTCGCCCTGGGAGCCGAACGCGGTGGTGAGTCGGCCGAGATCGCATGGCATCGGATCGTCTCCATCATCTTGCGGTTGATGAACACGTTCCTAATGCGCGCAATCCGATTGTCAATGACCATTTTCCTAGTTATCGCTGGGGCAGGAAGTCGTTCTTGCCGATGGAGCCGTCCATGCCCCGCGATCCTTCCCCTGCCCAGGTCGAGGCGTCCCGCCGGAACGGGCGGCGCAGCCATGGCCCCGTCACGCCCGAGGGCAAGGCGCGCGCGGCAATCAATGCCCGCACCTTCGGCCTGCGCTCCTCCATCCACAGCGTGATCGGCGACGAAGACCTGCCCCACTACGAGATGCTGCGGGATTCGATTCACGACCATTTCCAGCCCGCCTCGCCCCTGGAAGCCGCCCTGTGCGCCCGGATGGTCACCGCCCTCTGGCGGGCCGAGCGCGCCGAGCAGCTGGAGCGGGCGTTCTGGTGCGCCACCCCGCCAGGGGCGCCGGACGAGCCGCATCTGCAGCTGCAGATGACCCTCGTCCACGACCAGGACAAGCGGCGCGCCTCCCTGCCCACCGCCCTGCGCTATCTGGCGGAAGCCAACAACGCGTTCGCCCGAGCTCTCCGCAACCTGACCCAGCTCCGCTCCGGCAAGGCCGACCCGCTGGCAGAGAACCCGTTTGTCCCGAGCGACGGCGATCCCGCCACGCCACTCAATTTCACGAACGAACCCGAGAATGGCTGCGGGCCGGATCGGCCGGACGAGGCCGGATCGCGGCGATCTGCTTCTCCGAACGAACCCGGGCAGCAGGTCCATCCCGTTTCCACAAACGAACCCAAGAACCGCCGCTCGCCTGAAGTACCGGGCGAACCCGAGATCGACAGTTCGGATGAGCCGAACGAACCCGGGCCATTTTGCACGAACGAACCCGAGCCGATCCTTCCGTTGCCACTTGGCCCGGATTCATGCACCGAACCCGGCCCTTCACCATCTGGGTCCGACCTCTCCTCCGCCTCCGTTCGCACAAACGAACCCGAGCTTCCCAGCGGCCCAGCACGCGATGCTGCACACTCGCGTGACGGAGCGGACGAATCGGATCGGGCAGGAAATGCGGCCGGCTCCGGGTCCGGTGGCAAGCATGGTCCAGGGGCCGCCCCGGGTTCTGGGGGCCATTCGAGCGCGGCCATGAGCAACAGGATGCGAGCCGTTACGCCGCCGGCCGCCAACGATCACACGAACGAACCCGAGCCCGACACGCCCGCCGGCCAGGCCCTGCGGGAGCTGGCCCATCTGCGCAGCCAGATCGCCAGGCGCTTCGACCTGCCTTACCGCGAGGCGGCCGAAGCCTACCTCCTGCGCTTTGGCGTCGACGGCAAGGGTCCTCCCGCCTGGCTGCGCGACCTTCCCCCGTCCGTTGCCCGTGCCGGATGACCGCCTTGCCTTCAGCCGTAGAAGTTGTCGGAAAAGAGCGCCTGCACGCCGACCAGCGTCACCGTGTGCAGGCCGCTTCCATGGCCGAGCGTCTGGCCGACATCGATGACGAGGGCATCGGCTTCGTTTGCGGTCGAGAGGGAGACGGCGTCATCGGCGCTGGTCACGACCAGATCCTGGTTGGTGTCGAGCCGCGCAAACATTTCGGAGGCATAGACCTGCAGGCCCTGCTGGGTAAAGCCGCTGAGGCTCAGCCCGTCGCTCGCCAGGTCGAAGTCCTGAATGATGTCCTGGCCGATGAACTCGCCGCTGGCGACGTCGAGGTTGGCAAAGAGGATATCGAAGCCTGCGCCGGTTTCGATGTCATCATCGCCAGCCCCGCCCTGGATGACGTCGTCCCCCTCGCCGCCGGACAAGTGGTCATCGCCGTTCCCGCCGACAAGCTGGTCGTTGCCGTCCTGCCCATCGAAGGCGACCGCATCGGTGCTGATGGTGTACTGGCCGGACTCGTTGAACAGGTCGAAGGCATAGAACTCGTCGTCGCCCGAGGTGCCGACCACCCGCTCGATGGTCGCCAGGGTATCATCCGCAGCACCTCCCGCACCATTCACCAGCCATGCCAGAATGCCGCCCCCCTCGCCGGAATAGTCGGCGGTGTCGTAACCATCGCCGCCTTCAAGGGTGTCCGAGCCAGCGCCGCCCGTCAGCACATCATCACCGGCATCGCCCATCAGCAGGTCGGAACCCTCACCACCATCAAGTGTGTCGTTCCCCGCGCCTCCGTGGAGTTCATCCTCACCCTGCTCACCATGCAAAGCGTCATTGCCGCCGTCGCCCCAGATCAGGTCGCGATCCTGGCTCCCGTTCAGAAAGTCGGCTCCAGCGCCACCATCCAGCACGTCGTCGCCCGACCCGCCCAGCAACTGATCGTCGCCAGCGCTACCCGTCAGCATGTCGGCAAAGCCGGAGCCGACCAGCCGCTCGACGTTCAACAGCGTGTCGGTGCCCGCCCCACCGGTCGCCTGCGCAGTCGCCAGGCCCAGTTCCACCGTCACGCCGGAGATCGCCCCGGCATAGCTCGCCGTGTCGGTGCCATCGCCACCGTCCAGCACATCGTTGCCGGCACCACCGTCCAGCACGTCGTCACCCGCCTCGCCACGCAGCACATCGTCGCCAGCGCTACCCGTCAGCATGTCGGCAAAGCCGGAGCCGACCAGCCGCTCGACGTTCAACAGCGTGTCGGTGCCCGCCCCACCGGTCGCCTGCGCAGTCGCCAAGCCCAGTTCCACCGTCACGCCGGAGATCGCGCCGGCATAGCTCGCCGTGTCGATACCATCGCCACCGTCCAGCACATCGTTGCCGGCACCACCGTCCAGCACGTCGTCACCCGCCTCGCCGCGCAGCACATCGTCGCCAGCGCTACCCGTCAGCATGTCGGCAAAGCCGGAGCCGACCAGCCGCTCGACGTTCAACAGCGTGTCGGTGCCCGCCCCACCGGTCGCCTGCGCAGTCGCCAGGCCCAGTTCCACCGTCACGCCGGAGATCGCCCCGGCATAGCTCGCCGTGTCGGTGCCATCGCCACCGTTCAGAAAGTCGGCTCCAGCGCCACCATCCAGCACGTCGTCGCCCGACCCGCCCAGCAACTGATCGTCGCCAGCGCTACCCGTCAGCATGTCGGCAAAGCCGGAGCCGACCAGCCGCTCGACGTTCAACAGCGTGTCGGTGCCCGCCCCACCGGTCGCCTGCGCAGTCGCCAGGCCCAGTTCCACCGTCACGCCGGAGATCGCCCCGGCATAGCTCGCCGTGTCGGTGCCATCGCCACCATCGAGCACGTCATTGCCGGTACCACCGTCCAACACGTCGTCGCCAGCGCCGCCCCTGAGCGAATTGGCGCTGCTGCTACCCTTGAGCGTATCGTCGAAGTCCGAACCGACCAGTCCTTCAATGCTGAACACCCGGTCCTCGCCGGCGCCCCCGGTCCTCTGCACGATCCCGGTCAACGCCAGGTCGACTGTTATACCCGAGGTCGCGCTCGCATAGGAGACGATGTCGCTACCCGCACCACCGTCCATCGCGTCGTCGCCAGCCCCACCTTCCAGCACATCGTCGCCAGAGCCGCCGAGCAACGCTTCGGTTCCGGCGTCACCCTTCAGTACGTCAGCGAAATCCGAGCCGATCAGCCGTTCAATGCTGATCAGCGTGTCATCGCCCGCACCACCAGTCGCCTGAACACCAGCCAGCGACAGATCAACCGTCACCGCGCCTGGAGCGAGCGCATAGGTTGCGGTATCAAAGCCACTACCTCCATCAAGCGTGTCGCTGCCAGCACCACCGTCCAATACATCTCTGCCGGCGCCGCCACTGAGCACGTCATCGCCCGCATCACCCTGCAGAAGATCCCCTCCGGCGCTGCCGCTCAACAAATCAGTGCCGCTGCTACCCTTGAGCGTATCGTCGAAGTCCGAACCGACCAGTCCTTCGATGCTGAACACCCGGTCCTCGCCGGCGCCCCCGGTCCTCTGCACGATCCCGGTCAACGCCAGATCAACTGTGACACTCGAAGTCGCACTCGCATAGGAAACGATGTCGCTGCCCGCACCACCGTCCATAGTATCGTTGCCGGCCCCACCTTCCAGCACATCATCACCATCACCGCCTACCAGCACATCACTGTCGACGCTTCCCTTCAGCACGTCAGCGAAATCCGAGCCGACCAGCCGCTCGACGTTCAACAGCGTGTCGGTGCCCGCCCCACCGGTCGCCTGCACAGTCGCCAGGCCCAGTTCCACCGTCACGCCGGAGATCGCCCCGGCATAGCTCGCCGTGTCGGTGCCATCGCCACCATCGAGCACGTCATTGCCGGCACCACCGTCCAACACGTCGTCGCCAGCGCCGCCCCTGAGCGAATTGGCGCTGCTGCTACCCTTGAGCGTATCGTCGAAGTCCGAACCGACCAGTCCTTCAATGCTGAACACCCGGTCCTCGCCGGCGCCCCCGGTCCTCTGCACGATCCCGGTCAACGCCAGGTCGACTGTTATACCCGAGGTCGCGCTCGCATAGGAGACGATGTCGCTACCCGCACCACCGTCCATCGCGTCGTCGCCAGCCCCACCTTCCAGCACATCGTCGCCAGAGCCGCCGAGCAACGCTTCGGTTCCGGCGTCACCCTTCAGTACGTCAGCGAAATCCGAGCCGATCAGCCGTTCAATGCTGATCAGCGTGTCATCGCCCGCACCACCAGTCGCCTGAACACCAGCCAGCGACAGATCAACCGTCACCGCGCCTGGAGCGAGCGCATAGGTTGCGGTATCAAAGCCACTACCTCCATCAAGCGTGTCGCTGCCAGCACCACCGTCCAATACATCTCTGCCGGCGCCGCCACTGAGCACGTCATCGCCCGCATCACCCTGCAGAGAATTACTTTTACCATCGCCATAGAGCACGTCATGGTAAACAGAGCCAATCAGCCCTTCAATGCTGGTCAGCTTGTTCCGCCCAGCACCACCAGTCTCTTGGGTAGTATTCAATCTCAGATCAACTATCACTGCAGTTGGAGCGGACATATAGGTGGCTGTGTCCGTGCCAAGACCTCCATCCAACTCGTCGTTGCCGCCATTCCCGCTCAACACATCGTCTCCAGCGCCGCCCACCAACCTGTTCAGGCTGGCGTCGCCGGCGAGCGTGTCGTTATAGCTCGACCCGATCAGCCCCTCGACGCTGACCAACCTGTCCCGCCCAGCAGCGCCCGTCTCCTGCGCCGCCGGCACCGCAAGGTCGACCGTCACCCCGCTTGTTGCTTCGGCGTAGCTCGCGGAGTCGTCCCCAGCCCCACCATACAGCACATCATCACCGTCGCCGCCGTCCAGAGCATCGTCGCCATCGCCGCCATCGACAAAGTCGTCGCCACCCAGTCCATGGACAACGTCATCCCCGCCAGTCGTCCTGAGCGCAGGATCGGATGCCGTCGGCATGATGACATCCGCGCCGGCAGTGCCCAGGATTTCCGCCATTGGTTCGCCCTTCTGAATTGGTTATGGCGCCCTCCCGGCGATGATGACGGCTGCCCTGCCTCATCATGCCCGGGATGGTTCGCCGAATTTGCCCGACCTGAACGCGCCTGCCCGTTCATGGGCCGGGACGCAGGCCTCCCCGCGCCAGCCCATGAACCCGGCCGGCCCTCATCCCACGAAGTTGGCGCCCGAAAGCGCCGTGATGCCCGCCAGCCGGAGGATCATTGGATCGGCCACCTCGAAGCCTGGCCGTCCCTCCGACGCCAGCTCCACCAGCGCCGGCGCCAGGTCGATCGTCAGCCCGCCACCCTCGACCGTCACCCCGGCATCCAGCCCATCGATGCTGCCGTCCGCGTTGCTGTCCAGCGCGTCGAAGCCGATCCGCTCGGTGCCGCCGTCGTCGGTGAGGATGAAGGTCAGGTCGCCGATCCGGTCCTCGCCATGCCGGAAGTCGCTGACCTCTGTCCGCCCGCCGCCGGCAAATTCCTGGCTACCGCCGGAATACTCCATGGTGATGGTGTCGGCCCCCGCCCCCAGCGAGATCCGGGCGTTCAGGCTGTCGTAGCCGCCGACCTGCACCAGGTCGTCGCCCTCGCCGGCCGAGACACGGTCGTCGCTGTAGATCGACAGGGTGTCGTTGCCCGTCCCGCCATACAGGATGTTGCTGCCGCCGCCGGCATCGAGATAGTCGTCGCCGTCGCCGCCGTTCAGGTGATCGTTGCCCAGGCCGCCGCGCAGGTCGTCGTCACCGGCATGGCCCTGCAGCCGGTCGGCGCCGGCGCCGCCGGACAGGAGGTCGTTGCCGGCACCGCCGCTCAGCGAATCGTCGCCGTCCTCGCCATCCAGCTGGTCGTCGCCCTCGCCGCCCATCAGCGTGTCGTTGCCGGACCCGCCGAAGGCTCGGTCGTTCCCGTCGCCCAGGCCCAG
The DNA here is from genome assembly GCF_000427665.1 of Geminicoccus roseus DSM 18922. Taxonomy (NCBI): domain Bacteria; kingdom Pseudomonadati; phylum Pseudomonadota; class Alphaproteobacteria; order Geminicoccales; family Geminicoccaceae; genus Geminicoccus; species Geminicoccus roseus. The sequence continues at coordinate 3,237,696 of NZ_KE386572.1, read as the reverse complement.
CGTGTCATCGCCTCCCCAGCCCTGGACCAGGTCGCTGCCGGCCCTGCCCAGGATGGTGTCCGCCTCTTCGGTGCCGGCAAGCCGGTCGTCGCCGATCGTGCCTTCAATGATTGCCATGAGGCGTCTCCGTTCGGGTCATGCCGTCGGCATCAGGCTGACGGGCAGCATGTGGTCGTTGATCTCTTTCCAGGGCTGGCTGGTGGCATAGAGCTTGCCGCAGGCATTGTAGTAGCGCCCGGAATTGAGGGCGTCGTCCTCGCTGGCCGAGGGCACCGCGTTCGGGTTGCACGCCCAGACCTGCGGCATCGTGATCTCCGGGCGGCGGCTGCCGTCCGGCATCAGGGCGCGCCCCTGGCTGGTGTCGAACGTGCCGTCGGACTTCTTGCGGTAGAGGTTGAGGTAGCGCGCCGGGTTCTTCTGCAGCTGCATCGCATAGGCCGCCCCGTCCTCGGCCATGATCTCGATGATGTAGCGGTAGGTCTTGGAGACCGGCAGCGGCGGGCTGATCTCCAGCCGGCCATACGGCATGACCGGCACCACCTGCTCGAACTGGGTGAGGGTCGGCGAGGTGGAGGAGGTCAGGTTGGACGGCGTGATGGTGAGCGTTCTGCCCGGCACCACGTCCCGGCCGAACGCCGCGAAGCTGCCGGCCGGGAACGCCTTGAACGGGCCCGCACCGCCCACCCGGAACACGTCGCCGCCCGAGGAGACCGGCGGCGGCCAGACCTGGCGCAGGCCCATGGTGAGGTTGCGGCCAGCCACCCCGGTGACCCGCAGGATCCGCACGCCCAGGCGCTTGTCCTGCTGGTAGCCGATCAGGCTCGTCCAGCGCCAGGCATGCAGGTACAGCTCGTCGACCGTCTCGCCGGCAAAATCCGCGGGCGGGGTGAGAACCTGGCGCAGACGCTGCTGGCCATGCACCAGCAGTGCTGGTCCGCGCTGCGCGGTGGGCGGCAGTGGTGCTGCGGGATTGACGGGATCCTGGTCGAACAGGCCGGTGCTGGACAGGCCGCCGGTGTAGCGGCCCCGATAGTACCAGGGCTGGCCCAGCCAGATCCCGTCGTCATAGCCCAGCATGAAGAACGGCGTCATGCCGCGCGCCCCGCCGGCGCTGAGGCTGGTGTTGGGCTGCTCGGTGGAAGGCAGGTACTCGCGCACCGCCAGGAGCCGGTCGAGCGGCGACAGGGACAAGGGCTCGCCCGGATGGGCCGCCGCCGCCGAGAAGGCGTTGTTGTCGAGCGAGAAATTGACGGTGGGCGAGGCCGCCAGGTTGACGATCTCCGCGATGATCCACTCGCCGGCCGTCACCTGCCAGGGCGCCCCGTTGGCGGTCACGTCGACATAGACGAAGGCGGTGCCGCAATAGACATACACGTCGTCCAGGAGCTGGACACGGTTCATCCAGGAATGGACATGCAGGCCGCCCACCAGTTCCGGACTGTCGGCGACACCGGTGCGCGAAGCGGCCGGATTCAACCCATCGAAGCCGCCGACCTGCCGGCCGGGATAGTAGCCGAGTTCGCCCGGCGTCACCTCGCCGGCCGCCAGCTGCACGCCCTTGGGCGCGCTCCAGTCGTTGCAGCGAAAGAACTTGATCCGGTAGCAGCCGAAATTGCCGCCGCTATGCGCGTCGGTCGGGTCGGAATTCTTCCGAGCACCCTGGGTCTGCCACATGAACCTGGAGATGACGCCGTCCTTCGGCGCCTGGAAGGAGACGTAGTGGCCGCGCGGCCAGCGAATGTTGGCCTGGGTGGAGGCATAGATCGGGCAGCCGATCACCCGGTATTCGGGCAGGATCATGGCCGGCCTCCCGAAGGCGGCCGGCCAGGCCGCCGACGCCGCCCCGTCCGCCAGGGCGGCGCGCGCTTGGTCCAGGTCGGCGGCAAGGGCGGCAGGTTGCCGTTGACCGGCGGGTCGTCATACCCGGGGATCAGGTCGACCGGCGGCCGGGCAGCCCGCACCGACGCGGGGAGTGCGGTCGCCAGCGCCATGGCGCCGGCCATTGCCAACATGGAGCGACGACGAAAGGTCGCTTGGCCTCTTCTGGAATTCGGAACTGGATATGACATGGTGGATTATGCTCATTCCCGCCGGTGAAAGCGATTTATGAGCATGAGTCATTCTATAAAAATTTCCGAGAAGCCATCAGTAATGCGAGAAATATACTAAAAATGCATATACTGTAGCTGAAAAGCTGCTCCATCGGTCGCAGGCCGGATCGGGCCAGGCCATGACCCGGCCCTGTCGGCGACCAGCCTCCTTGGTCTCGAAAGCGGCTCGACCGACATGATCCAGGCACCTGCCGATGTTCCAGCCTTCGGCAGGTCCCGTGCAGGCGAGCCGCTCAGCCCCTGACCTGGTTCTCCTGGAACCAGCGATAGGTGGCGCGCACGCCGTCCTCCAGGCCGATCCGCGGCTGCCAGCCCAGCGCCCGCAGCCGGTCGGCGCTCATCAGCTTGCGCGGCGTGCCGTCCGGCTTGCTCCGGTCCTGGACGATCCGGCCCTCATAGCCCACCACCTGGCAGACCAGCTCCAGGAGCTCGCGGATGGTCACGTCCGAGCCGGAGCCGACATTGACATGCTCGTGGCCGGAATAGGTCTTCATCAGGTGGACCAGCGCGTCGGCGCAGTCGTCGGCATGCAGGAACTCGCGCTTGGGCGTGCCGCTGCCCCACATGACGATCTCGTCCTGCCCCTGCTGCTTGGCCTCATGCGCCTTGCGGATGAAGGCCGGCAGCACGTGGCTGGAGGTCAGGTCGAAATTGTCGCCAGGCCCGTACAGGTTGGTCGGCATCGCCGAGATGAAGTCCCGGCCGTGCTGCTTGCGATAGGCCTGCGCCAGCTTGATCCCGGCGATCTTGGCGATCGCGTACCATTCGTTGGTGGGCTCGAGCGGCCCGGTCAGCAGGCTGTCCTCGGCGATCGGCTGCGGCGCCATCTTCGGATAGATGCAGGACGAGCCGAGGAACAGGAGCTTCTGCACCTCCGCCCGGTGCGCCGCCTCGATGATGTTCGCCTCGATCATCAGGTTGTCGTAGAGGTAGTCGGCCGGGAACGTGTCGTTCGCCAGGATCCCGCCGACCTTGGCGGCCGCCAGGAACACCGCGTCCGGCCGGTTCGCCACCATCCAGGCGCGCGTCTGCGCCTGGTCCTTCAGGTCAACGCTGTCGCGCCCGGCCGTGAGGATCTCGCAGTCCTCCGCCGCCAGCCGCCGCACGATCGCCGAGCCGACCATGCCGCGATGGCCGGCGACCCAGACCCGCTTGCCCGCGAGCGGGAACAGGATGTCAGGCATCCCGCATCACCGGAGCCGACGCCATCACCTTCAGGTCCTCGTCGACCATCTCGGCCAGCAGCGCGTCCATGTCGGTCTCGTGCTTCCAGCCGAGCTTGCGGTGCGCCTTCTCCGGGTTGCCGATCAGGAGGTCGACCTCGGTCGGCCGGAAATAGCGCGGGTCGATCTCGACCAGAGTCCTGCCGCTCTTGGCGCAGATCCCCTTCTCGTCGACCCCCTCGCCCTTCCACTGCAGGGTGACGCCGAGATGGGCGAATGCCTTCTCCACGAACGAGCGCACCGTGTGGGTCTCGCCGGTGGCCAGCACATAGTCGTCCGCCTGGTCCTGCTGCAGCATCAGCCACATGCCGCGCACATATTCCCGGGCATGGCCCCAGTCGCGCTTGGCGTCGATGTTGCCGAGGTAGAGCTTGTTCTGCCGGCCCAGATGGATGGCGGCCACCGCGCGGGTGATCTTGCGGGTGACGAAGGTCTCGCCGCGCAGCGGACTCTCATGGTTGAACAGGATGCCGTTGGAGGCGTGCATCCCGTAGGCCTCGCGGTAGTTCACCACGATCCAGTAGGCGTACAGCTTGGCCGCGGCATAGGGACTGCGCGGATAGAACGGCGTCGTCTCGCTCTGCGGGACCTCCTGGACCTTGCCGTACAGTTCCGAGGTCGAGGCCTGGTAGAACCGGGTCTTCTGGGTCAGGCCCAGCAGCCGGATCGCTTCCAGCAGGCGCAGCGTGCCGATCCCGTCGGCATTGGCGGTATATTCCGGGGTCTCGAAGCTGACCTGCACGTGCGACTGGGCGGCTAGGTTGTAGATCTCGTCCGGCTGGGTCTCCTGCACCACGCGGATCAGGTTGGTGGAATCCGTCATGTCGCCATAGTGCAGGATGAAGCGCGGATCCTCGACGTGCGGGTCCTCGTAGAGATGCTCGATCCGGCCGGTGTTGAACGAGGACGAGCGGCGCTTGATGCCGTGGACGATGTAGCCCTTGTCCAGCAAGAGCTGGGACAGGTAGGCGCCATCCTGGCCGGTGGCCCCCGTGATCAGGGCCACTTTGCCGTTACGCTCGGTCATGTCGTCCATCGTCCGTCGTTGAAAGAAACCGGATATGCCTGGGCGGCCGCCACCGACCCTATACCAGCCCACCACCCGGCGGGCAGCGCATATCCTGTCGCCCAGGCGTCCACAAGGGATGCCCGGGGCAGGACGGCCGGGCGTGTCGCCCGGATGCGCCCCGCCCTCCTCGCCCGGCCTCAGAACCCGGCTTCGGCCGCCTCCTCCTCCTTCTCCCGCACCGGCGCAGCGTCCAGGGCCGCCGCCACCGCGTCGTCGACCCGCTCCAGCCAGACGAACTCCAGCTGCGCGCGCGCATCCTCGGGGATCTCGTCGAAGTCGCGCCGGTTGCGCGCCGGCAGCATCACCCGCTTCAGCCCGGAGCGCGCCGCCGCCACCACCTTCTCCTTGATCCCGCCCACCGGCAGCACCAGGCCGCGCAGGCTGATCTCCCCGGTCATCGCGGTGTCGCTGCGCGCGGTCCGCCCGGTCAGGATCGAGGTCAGCGCGATGAACATCGCCACGCCGGCGCTCGGCCCGTCCTTGGGCGTCGCGCCCGCCGGGACGTGGACATGGATGTCATTCTTCTCGAACAGTCCTGCCTCGACCCCGAGTTCGGCCGCCCGGCTCTTCACCAGGCTGAGCGCCGCCTGCACGCTCTCGCGCATCACCTCGCCCAGCTGCCCGGTCAGGATCAGCCGGCCGTTGCCCGGCGTGCGGGTCGCCTCGATGAACAGGATGTCGCCGCCCACCGGCGTCCAGGCGAGGCCGGTCGCCACGCCCGGCACGGCGGTGCGCATCGCCACCTCGTCCTCGAACCGGGGAGCCCCCAGGATCTCCGGCAGGTCGGCCGGCCCGATCCGGGCATGCTCGACCCGGCCCTCGGCCACCCCCACCGCGACATGACGCAAGGCCCGGCCGAGCTCGCGCTCCAGCTCGCGCACGCCCGCCTCGCGGGTGTAGCCGCGGATGATCTCGGCCAGCGCCGCGTCGTCGACCTCCGCCTGCTCGGGCTTCAGCCCGTTCGCCTCCAGCTGCCGCGCCACCAGGTAGCGCCGGGCGATCTGCAGCTTCTCGGCATCGGTGTAGCCGGCCAGGCTGATGATCTCCATCCGGTCGCGCAGCGGCCCCGGGATCGTTTCCAGCATGTTCGCGGTGGCGATGAACACCACCCGCGACAGGTCGAACGGGACGCCCAGGTAGTTGTCCCGGAACGTGTTGTTCTGCTCGGGGTCCAGCACCTCCAGCATCGCCGCCGACGGGTCGCCCTGGATGCCCGAGCCCATCTTGTCGATCTCGTCCAGCATCATCACGCAGTCGCGGGCGCCTGCCTTGCGGATGCCCTGGACGATGTTGCCCGGCAGGGCGCCCACATAGGTGCGCCGGTGCCCGCGGATCTCCGCCTCGTCATGCACGCCGCCGAGCGACACCCGGACGAACTTGCGCCCCATGGCGCGGGCGATCGACTGGCCGAGCGAGGTCTTGCCGACGCCGGGAGGACCGGCGAAGCACAGGATCGGCGCCTTGCCCTCCGGAGCCAGCTTGCGCACCGCCAGGTACTCGACGATCCGCTGCTTGATCTTGTCCAGCCCGAAATGGTCGGCGTCCAGCACCGCCCTTGCCTGGGCGATGTCGATCGGCGGCTCCTCGCCCAAAGACCAGGGCAGCTCGATCAGCCAGTCCAGATAGGTGCGGATCATGCCGTACTCGGCCGAGGCGTCCGGCATCCGCTCCAGCCGGCGCAGCTCCTTGCGCGCGGCCTTCTCGACCTCCTCGGGCATCCGGGCCTTCTCGATCGCCTCGCCGAGCTCCTGGATCTCCTGCGCCTTGCCGGCGTCGCCCTCGCCCAGCTGCTTCTGGATCGCGGCCATCTGCTCGCGCAGCAGCACCTCGCGCTGCCGCTCGCCAAGCGACGCCTTGGTCTGCTCGCCGATCTCCTGGGAAAGCCGCAGCACCTCGATCCGCTGGGCCAGGAGCCGGGCCACCTTGTCCATCCGCGCCCGCAGGTCGAGCGTCTCCAGGAAGGCCTGCTTCTCGTCCGGCGTGGCGTCGATATAGGCCGCCACCATGTCGGTCAGCGCGTTGGCGGTGGGCGCGTTGTTGACCGCGGCCAGCAGCTCCGGCGGGCTCTGCGGCAGGAGCTGCAGCGCCTCGACGGCCTGGCCCTTCAGGTGCAGGAAGCGCGCCTGGATGTCCTGGGCATCGCTGCCGGGCTCCTCCAGCCGGCGCACCCTGGCCGACAGGAACGGCTTGCGCCGCACGAACTCCTCGACCTGGAAGCGCTGCTCGCCCTGGCAGATCAGGTGGTGGGCCCCGTCCGGGGCGGTGACGTAGCGCAGGATGTTCGCCACCACGCCCATGCGGTGCAGGTTGTTGGGCGTGGCCTCGGCCTCTTCCGGGTCGCGCTGCATCAGGATGCCGATCGGGCGGCCCTGGCGCACGGCGGCCTGGGCCGCGGCGATCGAGCCCTGCCGGTTGATCACCACCGGCATGACCACGCCCGGGAACAGCACGAAGCCGCGCACCGGCAGGATCAGCAGCTCGTCCGGCGCCAGCTCGGGCCCCGAATCGTTGTCGGCGGCGCCGGCAGCGCCGCCGGCCTCGGCGGCGAAGGGAACTTGGGGAAAGCGGGACATGATGGGATTCCCGGTCAGGCGAGCTTGCGCAGGGCGATGGCGAGGCAGCCGTTCACGATCGACGGGTGCAGCACTTCGTACCGGCCGGGCGGCAGCGCCAGCTGGCGCTCGAACCGGCCCTGCGGCAGTTCCAGCCGATGGATCAGCGCGGTGCGCAGCTGGGGCGGCAGTACGCGCTCGCCCGAGATCAACAGGCTGCCGTTCTGGATCGACACCTTGATCCGGTCGGGATCGACCCCGGGCAGAGCCGCGAACACCAGGAGCTCGTGGTCGGTCTCCAGCATGTCGACCGGCGGCTCCCAGCTCGGCTGATGCGAGCGTCCGCCGGTCGGCTGGAAGGTCTGCCGGCGCATCCGCTCGGCGCGGAGCAGCATTTCCACGGCGTCGGACCACATCCAGGCCCTGGGATCCGAATTTGTCATGCCTCGTCCTCGGCGGTCGGCCGTCACCATCAGGCCACCCATGTGGGTAGCCGTCGCAACGGCGGCTAGAGGCCGAGCAGGAGCCGCAGGAGGAAGCCAGGTCTTGAAGGATCCCGCTGGCGGGACCGGTGGCTGGGGCGGAAGGATTCGAACCTTCGCATGGCGGATCCAAAATCCGCTGCCTTACCGCTTGGCGACGCCCCAACACCGCGACACGCCATACGCCGAACCGGCGTCCGGCTCAACGCCCAGAAAAGCACGGGGGCGCAGAACAGCACGGGGATCCAGAACAGCATGGGACGGCTCAGGGCTCAACAAGGTCCGGCTCGATGGTCACCGCCTGGACCCACCAGGCCGGCACCGCCTGCCGCAGGATCGCCGCCGCCCGCTCCGCCCGGTCCGGCCCCGCGAACAGGCCGAAACAGGTCGAGCCGCTTCCCGACATGCGGGCCAGCGCGCAGTCCTCGATCGTCCGCAGGCTCTGCAGCACCTTGGCGATCACCGGCGCCACCGCGATCGCGGGCGGCTCCAGGTCGTTGCGGCTCTCCGCCAGATACTGTGCCAGGACGAGCGGGCCGCCCTGCGGGTGGATCCCGCCATGACGCTCCTCGCCAAGCCCGCCCAAGGCGCGGAACACGGCCGGCGTGGCGACATGGACCCCCGGATTGACCAGCACCAGCCCCAGGGTCGGCAGGCCGCGCACGGGATCCAGCCGCTCGCCGATCCCGCGCATCCGCACCGGCCTTCCATAGACGCAGACCGGCACGTCGGCGCCGAGTTCCGCCCCCAGTTCGCGCAGGCGCGCGTTGCCCAGGCGGGTGCCGCACACCCGGTTGAGCAGGCGCAGGGTCGCCGCCGCATCGGCGCTGCCGCCCCCCAGCCCGGCGCCCACCGGAAGACGCTTGTCCAGCATGATCCGGCCGGCCACCACCGCACCGGTCCTGGCCGCGAACAAGTCGGCAGCCTTCAGCACGAGGTTGTCGCGATCGAGCGGCACCTGGCCAGCGAACGGGCCGGCCGCCTCGAGCGTCAGCCCGAAGCCGCTGCCCTCGGCCGGCGCGAACGACACGAGGTCGCCCAGCGGCGCGAACACCACGAGGCTGTCCAGCTCGTGATAGCCGTCCAGCCGCCGCGCGGTGACCAGGAGGTCGAGATTGATCTTGGCCGGCGCCAGCTCGGAGCGGGAGGCATCGCCCGTCATGGGGTGGCCATCATGATTCCAGGCCATTTTCCAGCTTGTCGCGCAGGAGCCGCGCCAGCTCCTCGTCCGGCGAGAGGGACAGGGCGCGCTGCCACTGGAAGCGGGCCTCCCTGGTCCGCCCCGTCAGCCAGAGGACGTCGCCCAGATGCTCGTTGATCACCGGGTCGCCCGGCTCGGCCTCGACCGCCCGCTCCAGCCAGGTGACCGCCTCGTCCAGCTGCCCGGTCTTGAAATAGGCCCATCCCAGGCTGTCGATGATGAACCCGTCCCGGGGCCGCAGCTCCACGGCCTTCTGCAGCATGCCCAGCGCCGTGGCGAGATTCTCGCCGCGGTCCACCCAGGAGTAGCCCAGATAGTTCAAAACCAGGGGCTGATCGGGCTCCAGCCGCATCGCCTCCTGGAAGTCGTCCACTGCGCTGTCCCAGTCCCCGATGCGCTCCCGGGCCACGCCGCGGGCATAGAACAGCCGCCAGTGGCGCCGCGACGGGACGCCCACCCGGCCGATCGCCTGACTGTAGTAGCCTGCCGCATCGGCATAGTTCTCGCCGGCGCGGGCGAGGTCGCCGAGCTTGACCAGGGCGTCGATCCGCTCCGGCCGCTCGTCGACCATTTGGGCCAGCACCTGCTCCGCCTCGTCCTGCCGGTTGGCGGCCACCAGCGCGTCCACCGTCGCCAGGCGCCCTTCCCAGTTCCAGGAGGACGTGGCCGGCAGCCCGTCCAGGACCTGGATGGCCAGGGTCGGATTGCCCTGGGCGACCATCAGGCCGGCCAGGGCCAGGGTCGACTCGCCATCGACAGGTGCTGCCCAGGTCGCGAGCCGCGCATAGACGATCGCACGGCCCACGGCCCCCTGCTGGCGCAGGGCCTCGACGATCGCCAGGAGAATGTCCGCGACCCCTTCCCCGGGCGTGGCCAGGACCGGATCGGGAGCGCGGCCCGCCTCCATGTCCGCCGCGACCCGTTCCAGCACGACCGGCTGCTCCTGCAGCGCCAGGGTCTCGTCAAGAAAAGCGATGGCCGCGCCCGCGCCATCCACCTCGTGGATCAGGCGGGTGGCAAGCAGCATCGCGCGGGCCGAGGCCGGCTGCTGCTGCTCCACCACGGGCGCGATGGACGCGAGCGCCTCCCCTGGCTGGCCCGCCAGGTCCTGGATCGCCGCACGATGGTAGATCAGCACCGGAAAGAGCGGGTCGGCCGGATCGACCGGCGGCAGGACCTCCAGCGCGCGCTGTGGATCGCCCTCGGCCACGGCCAGCCATGCCCGGAGGATCGGCGCGATCAGGTCGCCGATCCCGCGGGTCGAAAGCGCGTCCAGGTCCGCGCGGGCCACGTCCAGGCGTCCGTCGGTGAGGGCCTGGATGAACAGCGCCAGCCTGGGCTCGTCGGCGCCAGGATCGAGGTCCGCCAGGAACGCGGCCTGGGCAAGCGCGCCGCGGCGGTCGCCGCTGGCGACATCGAGGAAGAAGACCTGCCGGCGCAGCTCGAGATCGTCCGGATCGGCCGCCTGCGCTCGTCCCAGTGCCTCGGCGGCGCGGACGATGTCGCCGGTGTCCACGGCATACTGGCCGACCAGGTAGTCGGCGATGGGGCTGGGCGTGACCGGCTCGGCGGCAGGCGGCAGCCCGGTGGCCAAGGACTGATCGGCGCCGAGCCCGTCGCTGGCCTGGAGGGACGGCGCGCAGGCTGTCGTGAGCAGGAGCAGGAAGCCAAGCGCGATGGGAAGGCGCGGGCGACGGCCATGCCGCCTGCGCGTCACGGGCCCGGCCCGTTCGCTGTGGTCCGATCCCACCCGGGAAGTTGCCGGAAGCCCGTTCAACCGCTTCTCCGTGAGGTGCGTGCACCACGCTCGGGTGGCGACATCCTGCAGCGGCGCAAGGCCACCCGCCGGCCCTGCGCATCCATCAGGAAGGTCGGACGCTTGACGTGGCGGGACGTTCCGGTCAAGAGACCCCAAGCTGGCCTGCCGATGCTGGGCAGGCTATTGTCGTACCGACGTCGCGCTATCGGATCCGGAACCATGTTGAAGACCTCGAAGAGCAAGAACGACCCGTCGGCGCGTGGCGCCGCTCAGCCTGCCAAGATGATCGATGGCAAGAAGATCAAGCCTGCTCTCTATGTCGGCACTGCCGTTGGCCATGGTCGCTACATAGCGGCGCAGGATGAGAGCGGCAAGCTGGTGGCTGACCGCGAGGGCCGCCCGATCGCGTACCGCGACGTCTGAACGGCACGGCGCCGGCCTCCCTCCTTCGAGTGGCGGCTGGCGCTGGCTGACCAACGAGTTTCGACCGGCGCCGAAGGCGGCGGCTTCACGCTAGATCGCGCGAACGGGCGGTTCTGGCCCTCGAAGAAGGGGCCGCTGCCCGTTCTGCCAAGGAGTTGAACGGCGCTTTCATTGTCCGGCGCCGAGCGGTTTCGTGAGCCAACTGGCCACGGGCCGGGTGGGGAAGGAAACCCTTTGCGTCGTCACGAGGGCGAGATCCGCCAGCTCGGGGCCTGGCTTGCGTGGCAGCGTGACGCGGGCGCGGTCGACCTGGTTGCGGATCTGACCGAACCGAACGCTCGACCGTACCCCGATCTCGCGCCCAGCGTTCCTGCTGCGGCGCTCCAGTCCGTGGCGGACCATTCCCCGGACCCGGCCATCCCGGCAGCTCCAGCCTCCCTGTTCCCGGACCATCGGGGTCCTGAGATCGCCCCGCCCCCCCGCCGCACCGAGACCGGCGACATCGCCGCCGCGCGCAGGCTGGCCATGGAGTGCGCCGATCTGGCTGCGCTGGAAGCCGCGCTCATGATCTTCGAGGGCTGCGCGCTGAAAAAGACCGCGACGCGGCTCTGCTTTGCCGATGGCAACCCGGACAGCCCCCTGGTGCTGGTGGGCGAGGCGCCGGGTGCTGAGGAGGATCGCAAGGGCAAGCCGTTCGTCGGCGTGTCGGGTCGGCTTCTCGACCGGATGCTGGAGACGATCGGCCTTGATCGCAGCCGCTTCTGGATCACCAACTGCCTGTTCTGGCGCCCGCCCGGCAACCGTACCCCTTCGCCGCAGGAGATCGCGGTCTGCCAGCCCTTTTTGGAGCGCGCCCTGCAGCTGGTGCAGCCGAAGGTCGTGCTGTTCGTCGGCGGCACCGCGGCGCGTTCGCTGCTCGGCCTGGAAGAAGGGGTGACCCGGTTGCGCGGCACCCTGCGGACCTGGCAGCCGGAATGGTCGGCCTCGCCGGTCGACACGCTCGTCACCTTCCACCCCGCTTATCTGCTGCGGAACCCGGCCCAGAAGAAGCTGGTTTGGCGGGATCTCCTGCAATTGAAGCAGCGTCTGGACCAGATCGAGCGGATCCCGGATCCGCAGGGGAGGCCGAACTAGGGCATTGGCACGGGTGGAACAGCTCGTCCGGTCGCGGGGCCGGACGCAACGACATCGGGGGGAAGCCCATGGCGCTTGAACGACCACCCGGTCGCGCTTGGTCGGCGCGATCGTGGTTCCTTGTGATCCTGATGGCCGGCATCTCCTGCTCGACCGTGGCGCTGGCCGACAACGCCGCCCCGGTGGTCGCAGCCACGCCGACCCAATCCGCGCAGCAGGGTGATGTCCGGGTGGCCCGGTTCAGTCCGGGTCTCATCCCTGACCTCCCGAACAGGACCGTGCTGCCGCGCCCCCTGTCGACCGGTGATGCGGACCTCTACAAGCGCCTGTTCACCCTGCAGGCCGAGCACCGCTACGATCTGGTCGACCGCCTGATCCGCCTTGTCGACAACCGGATCCTGGTGGGCCACCTCCTGGCCGAGCGCTATCTGGATCACCCCGACTACAAGACCAGCTATCGCGAACTGGCGAGCTGGCTGGCTCTCTACGGAGACCACCCGCGGGCCGACCGGATCTATGCCCTGGCCAAGAAGCGCCAGCCGGTCGGGGTGAAGGTCCCAAAGCCGCTCTCGCCAGCCTCGGACAAGCAGACGCCCTACGAGGTCGTCGAGGACGGCGCCAGCTACACCAGCCCGCTGGAGCGCCCGAAATCCGTCGCGCGCCAGGTGACTGCCTGGCGCCGCGGCATCCCGAGCCTGATCCGCCATGGCAAGGTCGATGAGGCCGAGCAGGCGCTGAGCCAGGCCGAGATCCTGCCGCTGCTGGACGATGCCGAGTTCGACATCGCGCGCTGGCAGGTGGGGCGCAGGCTTTTGGCGGACGGGCAGGCTCGGCGCGCCTATGCCCTGACCGGCCCCGCCGCGTTCCGGTCCGCTGCGATCCTGCCGGAGATGGCCTGGACCGCCGGCCTCTCCGCCTGGCGGGTCGCCGATTATCTGGGCGCCCAGCGCTTCTTCACCGAGTACGCCAATCATCGTGGCTCGGTCCCGGCCGACGCCGCGAAAGGCGCGTTCTGGGCAGCGCGCGCCAGCCTCGCCGCCAACCGGCCCCAATATGTCGCGCGCTTCATGCGCCTGGCTGCCGCCACCGGCGACAATTTCTATGGCCGGCTGGCCCAGGCGGTCCTGGGTGGTCCGCTCCCCGCGGCGACGGTGCAGGTCGGCCTGAACGATCGCAGCGCCCTGGCGCTGCTCAAATATGCCGCCGGCCGGCGGGCCCTGGCGCTGGGCCAGATCGGGCGGCAGGACTTCGCCGAGCTGGAGATCGCCGCCCTCGCCCGGCGGCAGGACGATCCGGCCCTGACCGAGGCGATCTGGAACCTCACCGAGGCATGGGGGCTCCCTCTGGAGACCGCGGCCGCCTTCTCCGTCTCATCGGCCAGCCTGCCCTCCGCCCGCTATCCGGTGCCGCAGCTGAAGGCCAGCCACTTCAAGCTGGACCGTGCCTTCGTCCTGGCGGTCATCCGCGCGGAGAGCGGCTTCGACCAGCTGGCCACCAGCCCCGCCGGGGCGCGGGGGCTGATGCAGCTCATGCCCGAGACGGCGGCGGCGATCGCGCGCCGCAAGGGCGTCGCCTTCACGGAGGAGGATCTCCATGACCCGCTGCTCAACCTGGAATTCGGCCAGGACTATCTGAAGCTGCTGATGCAGCAGGAGCGGATCGGTCCGAACCTGATCCTGATGGCGGCCGCCTACAATGCCGGCCCGGGCCGAGTCGCCCAGTGGCTGGACCGCGATCCGGCGCTCGACGATCCCTTGTACTTCCTGGAAAGCATCCCGCTCAGCGAGACGCAGCACTACGTCAAGAAGGTGCTGTCGGCCTACTGGGCCTATCAGGAGCGCTTCGCCCAGCCGACCACCTCCCTGGACGAACTGCGGCTTGGCAGCTGGCCGACCTATCGCGACAAGAGCACGGTCCGTCCAAAGACCGCGACGAAGAGCTGAGGACGCCATGGCTGGCCGGATCGACGAAACTTCCCCCTTCATGGCGCTGCGGATCGCCCTGCTGACCGTGTCGGACAGCCGCGACCGGGCGAGCGACCGGTCCGGCGACACGCTGGAGCAGAGGGTGCGCGAGGCCGGTCACGAGCTGGTCGATCGCGATCTGGTCAGGGACGACGCCCTGCTCATTGCCCAGCGCCTGCGTGCGTGGATCGCCGATCCGGGGGTCGAGGTGGTGATCAGCACCGGCGGGACCGGCGTCACCGGCCGCGACGTCACGCCCGAAGCGCTCGCCGCCGTGGTCGAGAAGGACATCCCCGGTTTTGGCGAGATGTTCCGGATGATCTCGTTCGGAAAGATCGGCACGTCCGCCCTGCAGAGCCGCGCCTGCGCGGGCGTGGCCAACGGCACCTACCTGTTCTGCCTGCCGGGCTCCCCCGGTGCATGTCGCGACGGCTGGGACGAGATCCTGCGCTGGCAGCTCGACATCCGCCACCGGCCCTGCAATTTCGCCGAGCTGCTTCCACGGCTCCGGGAAGCCTGACTTATATTTTTTCCGGAAATAGAAAAATATCTGGCGTTGGTCGCACGCAATATGGGAGCACGATCTCATCCCTTGCGAAGCGCCGATGCATCTCCCGTCAAAAGCGAAGAATTCCCTCCCAAGTCTCCTCAAGAGCAGCCAGTCGCTCGCCAGATGCGCATGCCTGCTGGTGGCGCTGGCAGCGCCCCTGCTTCCTGCATCGGTAGCCAGGGCGGGGCTCGTCGTCGATACCCTGATCATCAACCTAGCCGACCCCAGGCAGAACCGCAGGGACATGACGCTCTCGAACGACGGGCCGGAGACGCTTTATGTCGACATTGCGGTCGAGGAGATCATGGTCGGCGCGCAAGGCTCGATCGAGGCCCGTTCGGCCTCTCCCGATGAACTCGGCTTTCTGGTGACACCCAACCGCCTGATTCTAGCTCCTGGCCAGCGGCGACCCGTCCGGCTCGTGGTCATGAAGCGCTCCGACGAGATCGAGCGGATCTATCGCCTCACCATGCAGCCGATGGTCGGCGATGTCCTGCCCGGCGCTCCCGCTCCTGCGGGCAGCACCAGTGCATCGCTCAAGGTCATGGTCGGTTATTAGGCCTACGTCTATCTACGCCCCCGCCAGATCCAGGAGGATCTGAAGGTTGACCGGACGGAGGATGCGCTGGTCTTCCGAAACGCCGGCAACGTCAGCATGAAACTCCCTGGTGGATGGGAGTGCCCTTCGGCCGAGTCCCCACCCGAGTCCTGCTCCAGGTTGCCATCGCAGCGAATCCATCCCGGGCGCGAATGGACTGTCAAAATTTCCGGAAATTATGTTGCAAAATATGATGTCGAAACACCTTAGCTGCACTCCCCGACCGGGATCTGCGGATGGACGTTCATCCAAAGGCGCGCACGACGCCGCATCGTCGAAGGCTGCTCGTGGGGCGCTTGGCGGAGGGCTGGGCGGCTTTTTGCGGTCGCGGCCGCGCTTTGGTGTCTTGGAACGCACCGTCGGCAAGGGGAGCGGGGGCCAGGTCGAGGAGGGTGAGGCGCTGCGGCGCGAACGGCGGACGGGTCCGGCCATGGCACGCCGCCTGGGGCGCGCCCTCTCGACGGTCGGCGTCGTGCGGCGCCGCCACGGCCTTGGGTGGCTGGCGGCCTTGGATGCACCCCGGGTGATCCTCCGCTGCGGGCGCGCGAGGCCGGGCGGGCTGAGCCATCTCGACATCAGGAAGCTCGGCCGCAGCGCAGGCATGGGGCACCGCCTGACGGGCCACCATGTCGGCATGGGGCGCAACCGTGGCCTTGATTGGGAATCACCTCCCTGTTGCCGTCGATGACGCCTGGCGCCCCGCCTGTAGGGAACGGCTACCCGGCGAAGGCAAGCAGAGTGCCTTCGCCTTCCTTTCCCGCGCTCTCATTTGGGTCACCGTCCACAGCATCGCGACGGAGCGTGTCAGGACCGACCATCGATCGCCAGCAGGCGATCGATCCGCTTCCTGCAAGGACCGCCGTCAGGAGACGGCAAAGGCGGCAAAACCTGCCGCGCCCACGGCTTCAGGGCCGCCATCACGGCCGCCGGCCGGCGCCACGTCCGCTCCCGTCCCTGCACGTCCCCTTACCGATGACCAAGCCGGGCGCTTTGTCCCGTCCAGCCTTCGTGCATGGCCTACGCCCGGCCCTTCCCATCGTCCGACGACCACCGCGCCGCCAGGGCGCCCTGGCCCTGCCACGACAACTGCCGCAGGCCCCACTCCGCCTTCGGTGAAAATCCACCCATCAGCTGCCTCGTCAGGAACTACCTCCCGGGCAATGACAGCCAGTCCCCCCGCCGGTGGAGTCATTGTCACGCCGCCAGGTCCCGCTCATGGCTTCAGTTCGGCGACGAGCTGCTCGATGGCAGGGCGATCGGGATGGTCCGCCGGCAGGCGGTCCAGGAGTTCCAGCCAATGGGCGCGGGCAGCCGCCCGGTCGCCGGCCTGGGCCGCCGCCAGACCCAGGAACCAGGCTGGCTGCGGGTCGGTGGGTGCCAGCCTGTCCAGGCGCTCGAACACCGCCTTGGCGCGCGCGTCCACCAGTGGAAGCCCGGTGGGCTCGTGGGTACGGGTGATCAGCACCGTGCCGAGGGCGGCCAGGATGGCCGGATCATCCGGCCTGAGCGCCGCTGCCTTCTCATAGGCCGCCACGGCTTCCTCCTGCTCGCCCAGCACCGCCCGCGCCCGCCCCAGGCGCAGCCAGCCATCCACGTCGTCCGGTTCCTCCTGGAGCCGGGCATCGAGCCCCTCGACCATCGACCTGATCCGGTCGGCACGCTCCTCGGGCGTGAGCGCGGCCATGGCGGCGACGTCCTCGGAACTGGGCATGGCTGGACCGGTCGCCTGCCCGCCTCCCAGATCCCCGACATCCATCCCGGCCTCCCGGGCCGCGACCTGGATGGATTCGGCCAGCTGTTCACGCCAGGGTGCCTCGGCGGGTGCCCGGGCCAGCAGCCTCTTCCAGCGCTCGATCGCCGCCGGCAGGTCGCCTTCCTGCGCGTCGGCGACGCCCAGGAAGTAGACGGTCCGGGGATCGGCTGCATCCTCGCTGCCTGCCGCAGCCAGCGACTGCTCGAACAGCTCCCGCGCCTCCGGCGTCACCATGCCGCCGGCAGCGGAGGTCAGCAGGTTGGCCAGTTCCACGACGACCTGATCGTCGCCAGGCGCCTGCTGCCGGGCCCGGCGCACCGTCCGGACCGCCTGATCCATCTCGCCGAGCTCGGCCTGCAGCCGGGCCAGCTGCAGCCATCCCCCGACATCCTGGGGCGCCTTTTCCAGCCGGGCGGACAGAGCGGCCGCCTCCTCGCGCAGGGCGGGCAGCCGGTCGGCTACCGGAGCCTCCGGCCGCGCCGCGAACGGCAGGGATGGCAGGTCCGGCCGGCCGAGCGACAGGTAGGTCAGGAGGGCGAACGCCGGGACCGCCGCCGCCAGTCCGCCGACGATCAGCCTCGCCCCCTTTCCCGGCCGGTGCGGCCGGTGGCCAGGCGATGGCGAGGCCGGTGCGGCGGGTGTGCCGGCGCGCAGGATGCGCCGGCGGATCTCGACCCGGGCCGCCTCGGCCTGGTCGGCCGCGATCAGGCCGCGCGCCTGGTCGCGATCCACCTCGGCCAGCTGGTCCCGATAGACCAGAAGATCGTGCTGCCGGCGGTCCGCCGGAACGGCATCGCCGCGCAGCGGCCAGAGCACGCAGAGTGCGACCACGGCCAGGATCGCCAGCGCCAGCAGGACGAACAGCGGTTCCATCATGACCGGGCGCGCGGCTCGGTGCGTGGCGTGACCTCGCCTTCCATCTCGGACAGAGCCTGATCGAGCCGGATCTGCTCGCTTTCGGTCCAGCCAAGCTCCGCCGTCGCGACCTGGCGGCGGCGCCACACCAGGGCGGTCAGCACTGCCACGACCAGGAGCACCAGCGGGCCGAACCAGAGCACCCAGGTGGCGCGGCTCACCGGCGGACGCAGCAGCACGAACTCGCCGTAGCGGTCGGTGAGATAGTCCAGGATCTCCCGGTCGCTGTCGCCCGCCTCGATCCGCTCCCGCACCACCCGCCGCAGGTCCTTGGCCAGGTCGGCGTCGCTGTCATCGATCGACTGGTTCTGGCAGACGAGGCAGCGCAGTTCCTGCCCGAGTGCCCGCGCACGCGCCTCCTGGGCCGGATCGGCGAGCTGCTCGGCCGGCGATATGGCGGCGGGCGCCGGCCCCGGCAGGCCGAGGCTCGCCAGGGCCACCAGGATGGCGAGCAGAAGGGTGCGGAGCGCCCCGGTCATCCCGCCGCCTTGTCCAGCGCCGGCCGGATCCGGTCCTCGTAGATCTCCGGCGTCAGCGGCCCCGGAAACCGCAGCAGGATGGTCCCCTCGCCATCGATCACGAACGTCTCCGGCACGCCGTAGACACCCCACTCGATGGCAACCCGCCCGTCGCGATCGGCGCCGATGCCGGCATAAGGATCGCCCAGCCTCGCCAGGAAGGCTTCCGCCTTGGCCGGATCGTCCTTGTAGTTGATCGCCTCGATCGGGATGCCTTCCTCCTTCAGCCGCATCAGCACCGGGTGCTCGATCTGGCAGGGCACACACCAGGAGGCGAAGACATTGACCAGCTTCGGTTCGCCCGTCCGCAGGTCGGCATCGCTCAGTCCGTCGGAACGCCCGGGCAGCGGCGGCAGGGTGAAGGTCGGGACCGGCTTGCCGACCAGCGCCGAGGGAAGTTCCGCCGGGTCCTTGCCCATGTTCAGCCAGAACACGCCGCCCAGCAGCAGGACCAGGACGAGCGGGATGAACGCAAGCAGCCCCCGGCGCGGCAGTCTCTGAGCCGGCTTTCCCAAAGCGTCGGACGCGCCATCCCGTTGCGCCTTGTTGTCGATGCTCAAGCCGTCGCACCCTTGCTGATCATGTTCCGCCGCCTGGCCGGAGCCGGGGCGCCGACCCGCAGCCTGCGGTCGGAGAGGCTGATGAGGCCACCCAGGCCGATCACGCCGGCTCCCCACCAGATCCAGACAACCAGCGGCTCATGGTAGAGGCGGACCGTCCACCGGCCGTCGCCGGCCTGGTCGCCCAGCACGTAGTAGTAGTCGCCGAGCGCCGAGGTGACGATCCCGGGCTTGGTGGTGGGGGAGCCTTCCACCGGGTAGAACCGCTTCTCCGAGCGGATGTCGTGCAGCACCCGGCCGGCCTTCTCGGTGCGGAAGGTGCCGATGGTCGCGACATAGTTGGGCCCGGGCTCCTCGTGCACCTCGACCAGCCGCACTTCCGCCCCTGCCAGCCCCACCGTCTCGCCCATCGCCAGCGCCGCGATGCGCTCCTCGCGCAGGGCGGTAGCCCCGGTGATCCCCAGCACCAGCAGGCCCACCCCGGCATGGGCCACGACCACGCCCAGCGCCGAGCGGGGCAGGCCGCGCAGGCGGCGCCAGGACTGGGCCAGAGGTGCTCGGAACAGGGCGATCCGCTCGGCCAGATCGACCAGGGAGCCCATGACCAGCCAGACCGCCAGCCCGAGCCCAAGCCCCGCCGCCAGATGCTGCATGCCCTGCGCGAGCAGCCAGACGCCCACGGCCACCAGCACGGCCAGGAACGCCACGCCCAGGCGCTGCAGCACGCCAGGAAGATCGCCCCGCTTCCAGGCGAGCAGGGTGCCCACCGGGGCGGCCAGCAGGAGCGGCACCATCAGCGGCACGAAGGTCGCGTCGAAATAGGGCGGGCCCACCGAGATCTTCGGCCCCCCGACCGTGTCCAGGATCAGGGGATAGAGCGTGCCGAGCAGCACCGTCCCGGTCCCGGTCGCGAGCAGGACGTTGTTCAGGAGCAGGCCGCTCTCGCGGCTGATCGGCGCGAAGCTGCCGCTCGCCCGAAGGACCGGCGCCCGCCAGGCGAACATGGAGAAGGCGCCGCCGATCGCGGCCAGCAGCAGGGCGAGGATGAAGATCCCGCGCGTGGGGTCGGAGGCGAAGGCGTGCACCGAGGTCAGCACCCCGGAGCGCACCAGGAAGGTCCCGAGCAGGGACAGGGCGAAGGACAGGATCGCCAGGAGGATGGTCCATGCCTTCAGCGTGTCGCGCTTCTCCACCACGATCGCCGAATGCAGCAGCGCGGTCGCGGCCAGCCAGGGCATGAAGGAGGCGTTCTCCACCGGGTCCCAGAACCACCAGCCGCCCCAGCCGAGCGTGTAGTAGGCCCACCAGGAGCCGAGCGCGATGCCGAAGGTCAGCGCGGCCCAGGCGGCCAGGACCCAAGGGCGCAGCCAGCGCGCCCAGGCGGCATCGACCCGCCCCTCGATCAGCGCCGCCATCGCGAAGCTGAACGCGGTGGAGAGGCCGACATAGCCCAGGTAGAGCATCGGCGGATGCATCGCGAGGCCGGGATCCTGCAGGATCGGATTGAGACCGTTGCCGTCGAGCGGGGCCGGATCCAGCCGCAGGAACGGATTGGACGTGAACAGCACGAACGCCAGGAAGCCGGCGCCGATCATGCCCTGGACGGCCAGCACCCGCGCCTTGAACGGCAGCGGCAGGTTGCCGCCAAGGCCTGCCACCATCGCGCCGAAGATCGCCAGGATCCAGACCCAGAGCAGCAGCGAGCCCTCGTGATTGCCCCAGACGCCGCTGATCTTGTAGATCAGCGGCTTGGTGGAGTGGCTGTTCGCCGCGACATTGACCACCGAGAAGTCGGAGACGACATAGGCCCAGGTCAGCGCCCCGAAGGCCAGGGAAACCATCACGAACTGGCCGATGGCGCTGCTCACCGCGAGGCGCATGCCGACAGCGTCACCCCGGTGCGCGGCCAGGAGCGGTAGCGTCCCCTGGACGCAGGCCAGAACGAGAGCGAGGACCAGCGCCAGATGGCCGAGTTCCGGGATCATGAGCCGGGCGCCTCCCCCTCGTGCTGCCACACGCCGCTGGCCTTCAGCGAGTCGACCACTTCCTTGGGCATGTAGTTCTCGTCGTGCTTGGCCAGGACCTCGCGGGCGCGGAACAGGCCGCCCGGCTCGAGCTCGCCCTGCGCCACGATCCCCTGCCCCTCGCGGAACAGGTCCGGCAGCACGCCGGCATACTGGACCGCCACCTCGTTCTTGGTGTCGGTCAGCCGGAAGCGGACGCTGCCATCGTCGCCGCGCTCGACGCTGCCGGCCACCACCAGGCCGCCGATCCGGAAGTTGCGGGCGCTGGGCACCTCGTTCGCCGCAATCTGGCTGGGAGTGACGAAGAACGCGACATTCTGGTCGAGCGCGGTCAGCACCAGGGCAGCCGCCCCGCCGAGCAGAACGAGGCTTCCCAGGACCACGTAGAGACGCTGCTTCTTTCTAAGACGCATGAACCGCTTTGAAATCCACTCTCTGCCGACCCGGGTCAGCCTCCGCTGCGCAAGTAGCCACAGCGCCGCCAATCCAAATACCGCGCACGCCGTTCTGCGACACGGGGCCGCGTCCATGGGGCGAATATGGTACGCAGGGTCGGCGCAACCGCGGCTCTCGTCAAGGCGATCGACCCTCGAGAGCATCGCACGGATCAATGAACGAGGAGTGAACGGCCGCGTTCTTTCTCGACAACTGGTCCCGCCGGGTCAGGCGGGCGAGGCCTCGGCCTCCAGGGCCAGCCGGTTGCGCGCCTCGATGCCGATCGGCGCCTCCGCCAGGCGCCAGGGCAGCCCGCCCAGCGCCAGAAGCATCGCCGCGACCTCCTCGACGCCTGCGCTGTCCTTGATCTGGGTGAACACGAACGGTCGCTTTCCGCGCATCTTCGCAGCATCCCGGTTCATGACCGCCAGCGACGCCCCGACCAGGGGCGCCAGATCGATTTTGTTGATCACCAGGAGGTCGGAGCGGGTAATGCCGGGGCCGCCCTTGCGCGGGATCTTCTCGCCGGCCGCCACGTCGATCACGTAGATGGCGATGTCCGCCAGTTCCGGGCTGAAAGTCGCGGCAAGGTTGTCCCCGCCGCTCTCGATGAACAGGACCTCCAGGTCCGGGAAGCGCTGGCACATCAGGTCGACGGCCCGCAGGTTGATCGAGGCGTCCTCCCGGATGGCGGTGTGCGGGCAGCCGCCGGTCTCCACACCCATGATCCGGTCGGCGGCAAGCGCCCCGGACCGGGTCAGGATCTCGGCGTCCTCCTTGGTGTAGATGTCGTTGGTGATCGCGGCGATGGCATAGTGGTCGCGCAGGAGCTTGCAGAGCTGCTCCGTGAGCGCGGTCTTGCCGGAGCCGACCGGGCCGCCGATGCCGACGCGAAGTGGACCGTGGCCGCTCATGAACGGAATAACCTCGTGTACTGGGTTTCGTGGGAGATCGAGAGAAGATCGACCATGGGGGCGCTGACGAACAGGTCGTCGATCGGGGTAGCCAGCGCCAGCGCCACGATGCCCGGCAGGTCCTCCTCCAGCAGGGCGGTGACCCGCTGGCCATCGGTCTGGCCGAGCGGCACCAGCCGGACACCGGCCGAGACCAGGTTCCAGGCGAAGGCGGCGAGATGGGCGAGGCAGGCGCCGGCGGCCGGGATGCCATGGGCCGCGGCCGCCACGCCGCTCACGACCGGCAGCACCGGCTCGACATCCATTTCGCGCACCAGCGCGTCCAGGCGATCCAGATGCGGGTGGGGCCAGGCCTGCCGCAGCGTCCGCAGCGCCGCCCCGCCCTGCATCCCGGCCTCCAGCGCCAGTTCCGCCGTCCCGCGCAGGGCGTTGCCGAACAGGACGAGGTCGTCGAGCCCGGACGAGCCGGCGGCGTCGTGCGCCCTTGCCAGCAGGACCGCATCGGCGAAGCCCGAGCCGTGCCGGCAGACCGCGCCGACATAGCGCCGCAAGGTCTGGGCATCGCGCACGCTGCCCTCCTCCACCGCAGTCTCCAGGCCATGGCTGAACGCGAACGCGCCGATCGGGAAGGCCGGGGACGACCAGGCGAGCAGCCGCAGGAACGCCCGCTCGTCCAGGCCCGGCAAAATGCCGGGATCAGCCATGGTCATGGCCGTGATAGGCGCCACGTTCCGGCGAGAACGGCACGACCAGACGGCGCGTGGCACCGCCCAGGCCGTTCAGCATGGCTTCCAGCACGTGATCCTGCCGTACCCGCAGCACGTTCGGCCGGATCTCCGTGGGGGTGTGGCGGTTGCCCAGGTGCCAGGCCAGCCGGGCCAGATGGGTGGCGTCCTTTCCTTCCACCTCCAGGACCGGCTCGGCGGCGGCGATCACCCGAAACCAGCCGCCCAGCTCGCACATCAGGCCGTCGTCCTCCTCCAGCGCCACCGCGCGCGGCAGGTCGAGCAGGACCTCGTCGCCCTGGTCGGTGGTCAGCCGCACCCGGCGGCGGTGGCGGTCGTCATAGGGCAGCGTGAGCGTGCCGACCTCGTCATCCCTCGGCCATTCGCCAGAGGGCGCGTGCTCCACGAGCCGACGTGCCAAGACAACCTCTCCTGTGCTGGGTAAATGCTGGGTGGGAACCGGGTCAGTACAGGAAGTAGCGCTGCGCCATCGGCAGGACGGCCATCGGCTGGCATGTGAGAAGCTCGCCGTCGGCGTGGACCTGGTAGGTCTCCGGGTCGACCTCGATCACCGGAGTGGCATCGTTCAGCTTCATCGCCGCCTTGCCGATGCCGCCGCGCGTGTCCTCCACCGGCAGATAGGTCTTGGCGACGCCCAGCCGGTCCGGAAGGCCGTCCTCCATCGCCGCCTTCGACACGAACATGACGGCGCTCTCGGTGAGGGAGCGGCCGAACGCGCCGAACATCGGCCGCGTGTGGCTGGGCTGCGGGGTCGGGATCGAGGCGTTGGGATCGCCCATCATCGCCGCCGCGATCGTGCCGCATTTCAGCACCACGTCCGGCTTCACGCCGAAGAAGCCGGGCTTCCAGATCACCAGGTCGGCGAGCTTGCCGACCTCGACCGAGCCCACATGCCGGGAGATCCCCTGCGCGATGGCCGGGTTGATCGTGTACTTGGCGATGTAGCGGCGCACGCGCAGGTTGTCGTTGTCGCCGGTTTCCCCAGCCAGCCGGCCGCGCTGGACCTTCATCTTGTGCGCGGTCTGCCAGGTGCGGGTGATCACCTCGCCGACCCGGCCCATGGCCTGGCTGTCCGAGGAGATGATCGAGAGCGCGCCCAGGTCGTGGAGGATGTCCTCCGCAGCAATGGTTTCCTTGCGGATCCGGCTTTCGGCGAACGCCACGTCCTCGGGAATGCGCTTGTCCAGGTGGTGGCAGACCATGAGCATGTCGAGATGCTCGTCCAGCGTGTTCACCGTGTAGGGCCGCGTCGGGTTGGTCGAGCTCGGGATGACGTTGGGAAGGCTCGCCACCTTCATGATGTCCGGGGCATGGCCACCGCCCGCACCCTCGGTATGGAAGGTGTGGATGGTGCGGCCCTTGAAGGCGGCGACCGTGTCCTCGACGAAGCCGCTCTCGTTGAGCGTGTCGGTGTGGATCAGGACCTGGACGTCCATCTCGTCGGCGACGGACAGGCAGCAATCGATGGCGGCCGGCGTGGTGCCCCAGTCCTCGTGCAGCTTCAGCCCGCAGGCACCCGCCAGCACCTGCTCGCGCAGGGCGTCCGGGCGCGACGCGTTGCCCTTGCCGAACAGGCCCATGTTCATCGGGAAGGCATCCATCGCCTGGAGCATGCGCGCGATGTGCCAGGGTCCCGGCGTGCAGGTGGTGGCGCTGGTGCCGGCGGCCGGGCCGGTGCCGCCGCCCATCATGGTGGTGAGGCCGGAATAAAGGGCGTCGTCGATCTGCTGCGGGCAGATCCAGTGGATGTGGACGTCGATGCCGCCGGCGGTGACGATCTTGTTCTCGCCGGCGATCACCTCGGTGCCGGGCCCGACCACGATGTCGACGCCCGGCTGGGTGTCCGGGTTGCCGGCCTTGCCGATCGCGTGGATGCGGCCGTCGCGCAGGCCGATATCGGCCTTGATGATCCCGGTCCAGTCGACGATCAGCGCATTGGTGATGACGGTGTCGACCGCCCCCTCGGCGCGGGTCGCCTGCGACTGGCCCATGCCGTCGCGGATCACCTTGCCGCCGCCGAACTTAACTTCTTCGCCATAGGTGGTGAGATCCTTCTCCACCTCGATGAAGAGTTCGGTGTCGGCCAGGCGGACCTTGTCGCCCACGGTGGGGCCGTACATGCCGGCATAGGTGCGGCGGTCGATGCGATACGACATGGTTCAGGCCACCTTGCCCATGATCTCGCCGCGAAAGCCCAGCACGATCCGCTCGCCGCGAAGCGGGACCAGCGTCACCGAGCGGCTCTGGCCGGGCTCGAAACGCACCGCCGTGCCGGCGGGGATGTTCAGGCGCATGCCCCTGGCCAGCGCGCGCTCGAAGGCCAGGCCCGGGTTCGTTTCGTAGAAATGATAGTGGGAGCCCACCTGGATCGGACGGTCGCCGGTGTTGGCGACCTCGACCGTCACGGTCGCCGCGCCTTTGTTCAGCTCGATCTCGCCCGGGGCGACGATGTATTCGCCGGGTATCATGCAGCCTCCCAGTGGCGCAGCTCTTGGTCGGGGCCGATCCGCTCGGACAGGGCTGGACGCGCGCTGCGGCGCGGGCCCGCCATCACCGGATCGGCTGGTGTACGGTGACCAGCTTGGTCCCGTCGGGGAAGGTCGCCTCGACCTGGACCTCGTGGATCATCTCGGGAATGCCATCCATGACTTGCTCCCGGCGCAGCACGGTGGCGCCATCGGCCATCAGGTCGGCCACGGAGCGGCCGTCGCGGGCACCCTCCAGGACATGGTCGGTGATCAGCGCCACGGCTTCGGGATAGTTCAGCTTGACGCCGCGCTCGAGCCGTCGGCGCGCGACCATCGCCGCCACCGCCACCAGCAGCTTGTCCTTCTCGCGCGGAGAAAGTTCCAAGGCAGTTCACCCTCCTGAAAGCCGGCCTGAAACCTTACCGGCCTGTAGAACCCGCAAGCAACGGCTGTGCCAGACCTTGGAAGCCTGGGCCACTTGCCTCCCGGATCAGATCATATCGTCCAAAGGCGCGGGACGCTCGGAGATTCCCCCAGCAAGCCGCCCCGCCAGGCCGCCACCGTCCGCGCCAGGGACTGCCGGACCATCCTGGGATCGGCTGCCAGGATCCTGCCCACCAGCATTCCGTTGACCACTGTCACCCCTCCGCGTGCCCCGCCGACCAGGTCCAGGGCATCCCGGGCCGTCTGCAAGGCGGTGGGCGCTTCCCTGGCCGCGAACAGCACGGTCGCCATCGCCCGCATGCCGCCGCCAAGCGGCTCCTCGTCCAGGAGCGGGCCATTTGGCGGCTCCAGGCCGAAGCGCTCCGCCCAGGCGAGCCGGCCGCCGATGCGGACATCCCAGGCCTCCCGCAGCGAGCCGTCCCGCAGCTGTTCGCCGCGGGCGAGCCGACCGAACACCAGCATCTCCGCCGCCAGCAGGCGCGCGTCCGGATGGAGGTCGATCTCCAGGCGGCGCGAGAGCCGGCAGGCGTCGAACAGGATGGTTTCCTGCGGCAGCCAGGTGAGCGTGGCGCCTTCGGCCAGACGCAGGCGCGTCCGGATTTCGGCAACGTCGCCGGCGGAACGGTAGACCTTCTCCGCGGCCTGGCTGGTGACCACCGCCCGGGTCCCCTCGCCCAGCCCGATCTCCACATCCAGCCGGTCGCCGCCCAGCACCCCGCCGCCGGTGTTCACCACCACCGCATCGGCGCCGTCCGGCTCCAGGGGGAACAGCGCACGCAGCGGCGCCTGCTGGCGCAGCACCGAAAGGCGCCGCTGCGTGCCCCCCTGCCAGCCAAGCTGCAGCAAGCCTGTGCGCAAGGATGCGCCGGCTGCCTCTTTTTTCATCACGCCAGGAACCGGTGCTTGAGCCGTGCCCGGCAAATCGGCGGCGCTGCCCGTTTCATGGCCGTTACGCAATCGTGGCATCCATCTTGCTGCTCCTGATGCGGGGCGGCCGGCTGCGGCCGACGGAACGAATTTTCGAGGGATCAACCAGATGAACTGGAGCTGCAGCAAGCGGCATCTTCTGGGTCTGTTCGCCGGGACCGCGCTGACGGTCGCGGCCGGACTGCCGGCCTTGGCCCAGGAAGAAACGATCAAGGTAGGCGTCCTGCACTCCCTGTCCGGCACCATGGCGATCAGCGAAACCACGCTGAAGGACGTCATGCTGATGCTGATCGAGGAGCAGAACGAGAAGGGCGGCCTGCTCGGCAAGAAGCTGGAAGCGGTGGTGGTCGATCCCGCCTCCGACTGGCCGCTGTTCGCGGAAAAGGCCCGCGACCTGATCGCGGCCGAGAAGGTCGCCGCGGTGTTCGGCTGCTGGACCTCGGTCAGCCGCAAGTCGGTGCTGCCGGTATTCGAGGAGCTGAACGGCCTCCTGTTCTACCCGGTCCAGTACGAGGGCGAGGAAAGCTCCAAGAACGTCTTCTATACCGGCGCTGCCCCGAACCAGCAGGCGATCCCGGCGGTCGAGTACCTGATGAGCGAGGATGGCGGCGGCGCCACCCGCTTCGTGCTGCTCGGCACCGACTATGTCTACCCGCGCACCACCAACAAGATCCTGCGCGCCTTCCTGAACTCGAAGGGCATCCCCGACGAGGACATCATGGAGGAGTACACCCCGTTCGGTCACAGCGACTGGCAGACCATCGTGACGAACGTGAAGGCGTTCGCCAACGAGGGCAAGCAGACCGCGGTGGTCTCCACCATCAACGGCGACGCCAACGTCCCGTTCTACAAGGAACTGGGCAACCAGGGCATCAAGGCGGAGAACCTGCCGGTGGTCGCCTTCTCGGTCGGCGAGGAGGAACTGTCCGGCATCGACACCAGCGGGCTGGTCGGGCACCTGGCGGCCTGGAACTACTTCATGTCGGTGGACACGCCTGAGAACCAGGCGTTCATCGAGAAGTGGCAGGCCTTCACCAGCCCCGATCGCGTCACCAACGACCCGATGGAAGCGCATTACATCGGCTTCCAGATGTGGGTGCAGGCGGTCGAGCAGGCCGGCACCACCGATGTCGACGCGGTCCGCCAGGCGATCATCGGCCAGGAAGCGCCGAACCTGACCGGCGGCGTGTCGGTGATGCTGCCGAACCATCACATCACCAAGCCGGTGCTGATCGGCGAGATCCAGCCGGACGGCCAGTTCGAGACCGTCTGGGAGACCGATGATCTCGTCCCGGGCGATGCCTGGTCGGACTACATTCCCGAGAGCGCCAAGCTGACGGCGGACTGGACCTATCCCTGGGTCTGCGGCGGCTGCGAAACCCCGACCTACTGACCCACGGACCCGGACACCTGCGCGCGCTTCCGGACACCTCCCCTGGAAGAGCGCGCAGGCCGTCCCGCCGACGCTCGGACAATCAAGAGATGCGGCAATTCCTGCGTGTGTGGCTGATCTGCCTGTTCCTGTCGGCCCTGGGAACGGGCGGTGCCTTCGCCGTCTCTCTGTCCGACGCGTCGGCGGGACTTTCTCCCAGAAAGTTCAGCGAGACCGCCGACGCCATCGACGCGCTGGCGGCGACCGGCGACCCGCAGGCGCTGGTGATCCTGCAGGCGCTGGCCGACGGTGCTTTGGAAAAAACCCCGGACGGGCGCCTGGTCATCGTGGACGGACCCACCGCCACCGACGCCCTGACCGGCGAGGCGCTGCCGGCCGCGCCGAGCGACGGCGCCAAGATCCGGCTGAACAACCGGCTGCGTGGCCAGCTGCGCGGCGCCATCGGCCTGTTCGGCCTCACCTCCGCGGACCCCGGCCAGCGCCTGACGGCGGTCGACGCCCTGACGAACGACCGCTCCCCGGAAGCGCTGGCCCGGCTTGAGGAGGCGCTTTCGAAGGAGGAGGACGCGGCGGTCGCCGAGCGCATGCGCTTCGGGGTGTCGATGCTGGCCTTGTCCAGCGACGATCCGGCCAAGAAGCTGGCGGCGATCCAGGCCCTGTCCGGCGCGCTCGACCCGCGGGTGCAGGGGCTCCTTTCCGGCTATGCCGCCACCGAGACCGATCCCGAGCTGAAGCAGGCCGCCGACGAGGCGCTGGCCGCCATCGAGCGCAAGCGCTTCTGGATCGACATCGGGGTGAACCTCTACCAGGGCGTCTCGCTGGGCTCGATCCTGTTGCTGGCGGCGGTTGGCCTGGCCGTGACCTTCGGCGTGGCAGGGGTCATCAACATGGCCCATGGCGAGATGCTGATGCTGGGCGCCTACACCACCTTCGTGGTCCAGCAGCTCTTCCGCAGCTTCCTGCCCGCCTCGATGATCGACTGGTACCTGATCGCCGCGATCCCGGCGGCCGCGATCGTCGCCGGCCTGTTTGGCATGCTGATCGAGCGCGGCGTGATCCGCTTCCTGTATGGCCGGCCGCTGGAGACCCTGCTGGCCACCTGGGGCCTGTCCCTGATCCTGCAGCAGGTGGTCCGCTCGGTGTTCGGCCCGACCAATCAGGAGGTCGCCAACCCGTCCTGGATGAGCGGCGCCTTCCAGTTCGCCGGGGTGACGCTCACCTACAACCGGCTGGTCATCATCCTGTTCAGCCTGATCGTGCTGGCGATCGTCTGGTTCGTCCTGCAGCGCTCCCGCTTCGGCCTGGAGATGCGCGCGGTCACCCAGAACCGGCGCATGGCCGCGGCGGTGGGCATCGACACCGCCCGGGTCGACGCGCTGACCTTCGCGCTCGGCTCCGCGGTGGCCGGCATGGGCGGCGTGGCGCTGTCCCAGGTCGGCAACGTCAGCCCGAACCTCGGCACGCTCTACATCGTCGACAGCTTCATGGTCGTGGTGTTCGGCGGGGTCGGCCAGCTCGCCGGCACCGTGGTGGGGGCGCTCACCCTGGGCGTGCTGAACAAGCTGATGGAGCCGTTCGCCGGCGCGGTGCTGGCCAAGGTGCTGCTCCTGGTGATCGTGATCCTGTTCATCCAGAAGCGGCCGAAGGGACTGTTCGTCCTCAAGGGCCGGAGTGCCGAGGCATGAGCGCCGTGAACGACCGCACCACGTTGCTGGGCCCTGCCGGGCGGATCGCCATGTTCGCGGTCCTGGCGCTCCTGCTGCTGATCGTGCCGGTGCTGAACCTGTGGGTGCCGCCGGGCTCGGCCCTGCACCTGCCGGACCACGCCGTGCCGCTGATCGGCAAATATGTCTGCTACGCCCTCTTGGCCCTGTCCCTGGACCTGGTCTGGGGCCTGGCCGGGGTGCTCTCGCTGGGCCACGGCGCGTTCTTCGCGCTGGGTGGCTACGCCATGGGCATGTACCTGATGCGCCAGATCGGCGACCGGGGGGTGTACGGCAACCCGGACCTGCCGGACTTCATGGTGTTCCTGAACTGGCCGGAGCTTCCCTGGTACTGGCAGGGCTTCGACCAGTTCCCGTTCGCCCTGCTCATGGTCGCCCTGGCGCCGGGCATCCTGGCCTTCGTGTTCGGCTGGTTCGCCTTCCGCTCGCGGATCACCGGCGTCTACCTGTCGATTATCAGCCAGGCGATGACCTACGCCCTGATGCTGGCCTTCTTCCGCAACGACATGGGTTTTGGCGGCAACAACGGCCTGACCGACTTCAAGGACATCCTGGGCTACCCGCTGCAGGCGATGGAAACCCGGATCGGCCTCTACATCGCCTC
The DNA here is from genome assembly GCF_000427665.1 of Geminicoccus roseus DSM 18922. Classification (NCBI taxonomy): domain Bacteria; kingdom Pseudomonadati; phylum Pseudomonadota; class Alphaproteobacteria; order Geminicoccales; family Geminicoccaceae; genus Geminicoccus; species Geminicoccus roseus. The sequence goes on along the minus strand of NZ_KE386572.1, from coordinate 3,207,205 downwards.
CGTGCTGGCCCTGGGAGCCGGCCTGTGGCTGTCGATCCGGATCGCCGATGCGCCGCTCGGCCGCCTCCTGATCGCGATCCGCGACGCAGAGTCCCGCGCCCGCTTCCTGGGGCACCGGGTGCTGGCGGCGAAGCTGTTCGTGTGGACCCTGTCCGCGATGATGGCCGGCGTGGCCGGTGCCCTCTACGTGCCGCAGGTCGGCATCATCAATCCCTCGGAGTTCTCACCGGCCAACTCGATCGAGATCGCGATCTGGGTGGCAGTGGGCGGCCGCGGCACCCTGATCGGCGCACCGCTCGGCGCGTTCATCGTCAATGGCGCCAAGTCCTGGTTCACCGGCCTGTTTCCGGAACTCTGGCTGTTCGGCCTGGGTGCTTTGTTCGTCGCGGTCACCCTGTTCCTGCCCAAGGGCGTGATCGGCACCCTGGCCGATCTCCGCCTGCGCCGGGCCCGGCCCGCCCCCGTCGTCGAGAAGCTGGAGCCTGAACATGCCGGCGCCTGACGTCCTGCCCGCCGACACCCTGCTCTACCTGGACGGCGTCACCGTCGACTTCGACGGGTTCAAGGCGCTGAACAGCCTGTCGCTCTATTTGGCCAAGGGCGAGCTGCGCACCATCATCGGCCCGAACGGCGCCGGCAAGACCACCATGATGGACGTGATCACCGGCAAGACCAGGCCGACCGCCGGCACCGCCCTCTACGAGGGTTCGGTCGACCTGACCCGCAAGGCCGAGGAGGAGATCGCCAGGCTCGGCATCGGCCGCAAGTTCCAAAAACCTACCGTGTTCGAGGCGCTGACGGTGCGGGACAACCTGGAACTGGCGAGCCTGGGCGGCCAGAAGCTCGGCACCCTCCTCGCCATGCGCACCAAGGCGGAGACCCGCGAGCGGATCGACGCCATCCTGGAGACCACGGGGCTCGGCGAGCGGCGCGACGTCGTCGCGGGCGCGCTCAGCCACGGCGAGAAGCAGTGGCTGGAGATCGGCATGCTGCTGATCCAGGACCCCAAGCTGATCCTCCTGGACGAGCCGGTCGCGGGGATGACCGATGCCGACACCGAGAAAACGGCCGCGCTGATCCTGCGGCTCAAGGGCCAGCACACCGTGGTGGTGGTGGAGCACGACATGCATTTCGTGGAGAGCCTGGGCGCCAAGACCACCGTGCTGCACGAGGGCCGGGTCCTGGCCGAGGGCAGCGTGGCCATGGTCCGCGCCGATCCCACCGTGGTCGACGTCTATCTGGGACGCTCCTGATGCTTGCGGTCGACGACCTCCATCTCGCCTACGGCGCCTCGATCGCGCTGCGCGGCGTGTCGCTGTCCCTGACCAAAGGCGAGGTCACCTGCCTGCTCGGCCGCAACGGCGTCGGCAAGACCTCGCTGCTCCGCGCGATTGCCGGCCAGCTGCCGATCAAGGCCGGCACGGTAACCCTGGACGGCCAGGACCTGGCCCGGCTCCCGACCCATGGCCGCGCCCGCGCCGGGGTCGCCCTGGTCCCGCAGGGCCGCGAGGTGTTCCCGCGCCTGACCGTGGAAGAGAACCTGCAGACCGGGTTCGCCACCAGGCGCGCCAGCCAGATCGACGAGCAGCTCTACGAGCTGTTCCCGGTGCTCCGCCAGATGCTGCACCGCAAGGGCGGCGACTTGTCCGGCGGCCAGCAGCAACAGCTGGCGATCGCCCGGGCGCTGGTGACGGACCCCTCGGTCCTGCTCCTGGACGAGCCCACCGAAGGCATCCAGCCGAACATCGTCGACCAGATCGGCGAGGTTGTCTCCGCACTGGCCAGGACCGGCAGGATGGCGATCCTGCTGGTCGAGCAATATCTGGATTTCGCCTTCCGGCATGCTGACCGGATCCTGGTGATGGACCGGGGCCGCATCGTCCTGGAAGGCGCCGCCGCCGAGATCGACCCGGACGAGGTCCGCCGGCTGGTGGCGGTCTAGAACCACCTGTTGTCGAGCCCTGCCCACCGTCGACCGGCATCCGGCGGGGGATGCCCCGGCAGGATCGGCCAGTGTCAGTCAAAGCAGATCTGGAAGTTCTTGTCGAACTTGTTGTCGTGGGCAGGCGGCAAGGCCGACCACGACCGGGAGGTGCGCGGCGCGGCCTGGAGGAAGGCGGGGTCGCCATTGTCGCCTTTGCAGATCCTGCTGTTGGGACCTGCCTTCACCCGGTGGTGATCGTCCAGGAAGTCGCCCACCCTCGTGCGGCTCCCATGATATTCGCCCGAGCCGGCGCCGGAGGGGTTTGCTGGCCCGAAACCGGCGAAGATCCGCTTGCGCGACTTCTGCCAGGCATCGTCGTACAGCCGGGCGAAGTGGGACTTGGGGATCGGCCCGTCCTTGAACCGGAACTTGTTGCTATGGAGTGCAGGACGGCGACATCGCTCTCGGTATCGCCTTCCCCCTCCCATTTGCTGACGCACCGGCCAGGTGCGCGATGAGTGTGCCATGTGGTACGGGACGCATGGCATGATCCTTCCATGTCTCTTGATCGCCATGATGCACAACGGCGCAATCGGCATTTACACCGACAAGTAAAACTACTACCATCACTAATGATCCGCGATCTAACGTACGATCGACACATTGTCATCGCACCTTTTTAATTTTGTCCGACGGCCTACGCAACGATAGATCAGCAACTATTCTACCAAAGTGCGATTGATTGCGCTTCAGATGTTCCCGTTTCTCGCCCGACCATCGGACGTCGCAGGGTGGGCTAGCGGAAGTTAGCTGGAGGCACAGCTTCCATCTGGGCGAGACCGGTCGCGGTTCATCATCGGAGGAGAAGGTGCTGACCAGGATGTACCGGCGGGAACCGCAAGCATGGCGACCTGTCAGGCCGCCGGCGGCAGCATTCCGTACTCGTTCGGCTACTAGATACCATGGCAACCAATACTCGGGCTTTGCTGCCACGGTGCCAGTCATGGTAAGATGCCAGCCTGCCATCGCCGTCACCGCGATGTCCGCGGAGATGCGCGGCGCATACTTGATCAAGGATGGTTGTGATGAACATTCGTGCGGTGCGCGTCTTCATCCTGGCTTTGTTCGCCATGCCGTTCTGCGGGCTCGCCGGGCCGGCTGGAGCACTGGAGCCTTACCAGGCCACGGCGAGCATCGGCGATTCCGCCACCTGCCAGAACCGGCAATGCATCCTGAACTTTCCGCCGGTGCCGGCCCAGAGGCGGCTGGTCGTCACCAGCGTTTCCGCGCAGCTGGGCGATGTCGCCGACCAAATCGTCCTGGAGAACAACGGCGTCACCTACTTCGTCCCGAAATCCCATCCCGACCTGGGTTATCTGGCGGCGCCGGTGACGATCCACTTCGATCAGGGCGCCCAGCCCACCGCCCGGATCTTCGCGCCGGACCCGACCAAGCACGTCTCCCTGATCGTCACGCTCGTCGGCCATCTCGTCGTCCGCAAGTAGGCGGATCCGCCGGAGGGCAACAACCAGGAGGCGGTCGGCACGGTCGGTGCCAGCATCGGCTCGTCCCTCTCGCTGGCCGCGACGGGCGCCAGTCGTTTCTGCGCCAGCCTGATCAGGCGCCCGGCGGCCTGGATCGTGCGCAAAGGCGATCCTTGATGCCGGCTCCCCCTGCTGTGCTGCCGGGACGCTCTTCTCTGGACCGTTCGCCGCGCCGTCCTCTTGACATTATATATTATACTTAAATATATGATATCCAGGCGAAGCACATGGGAAGAGACCGTCATGGCCAGTTCGACCCGCCGTCCGGACGTGCAAGGCTTCTTTGATCCCAGGACCGGCAGCGTCCAATACGTGGTCGGCGATCCGGAGGCCCGTGCCTGCGCGATCATCGACCCGGTGCTCGACTTCGAGGAAAAGTCCGGCGCCACCGGCACCGGCAATGCCGATCGGCTCCTGGCCTATGTCGCGGAGCGGGGATGGACGGTCGCCTGGATCCTGGACACCCACCCCCATGCCGACCACTTCTCCGCCGCCGGCTACCTGAAGGACCGGACCGGGGCGCCGACCGCCATCGGCGAGCAGGTCGTGGCGGTGCAGCGCCTGTGGAAGGACATCTACCACTGGCCGGACTTCCCGGCGGACGGCTCGCAATGGGACCGCCTGTTCGCCGACGGCGACCGGTTCCGGATCGGCGGCCTGGAGGCGCGGGTGATGTTCTCGCCGGGCCATACGCTGGCGTCGATCACCTATGTCGTCGGCGACGCCGCCTTCATCCACGACACGCTGTTCATGCCGGACAGCGGCACCGCCCGCACCGACTTCCCTGGCGGCAGCGCCACCCAGCTCTGGCAGTCGATCCAGGCGATCCTGGCCCTGCCGGAGCATACCCGCCTGTTCACCGGGCACGACTACCGTCCGGAGGGGCGCCAGCCCTGCTGGGAAAGCTCGATCGGCGCCCAGAAGCGGGAAAACGCCCATCTTGCCGGCAAGTCCGAGGCCGAGTTCGTCGCCCTGCGCCAGGCCCGCGACCGCACCCTGCCGATGCCCCGGCTGATCCTGCACGCCCTGCAGGTGAACATCCGCGCCGGGCGGCTGCCCGAGCCGGAAAGCAATGGCCGGCGCTACCTGAAGATGCCGCTCGACGCCCTGGAAGGCGCTGCCTGGGGATGACCCGATGACCGCGACACCCGACCTGCTCGCCAGGCGCATGTCGCCCGCCGCCATGCGCGACCGCGCCACGGAGGCGGCCGGCCTCCTGCGCACCCTCGCCAACCCGAACCGGCTGATGATCGTCTGCACCCTGGCCGAAGGCGAGTTCTCGGTCGGCCAGCTCGAGGAGCGGCTGGAGATCCGCCAGCCGACCCTGTCGCAGCAACTGACCGTGCTGCGCGACAGCCAGATCGTCAGGACCAGGCGGGAGTCCAAGCAGATCTTCTATCGCCTGTCCGAGCGCAAGGCAGCCGCCCTGGTGGAAGCCCTCTACACGATCTTCTGCACCGACGAGGCGGGCCGATGAGTGGCTACCTGCCCTCGCTGCTGGGCGGAATGCTGATCGGCGTAGCGGTCGCCATGCTGATGCTGCTGAACGGCCGGATCGCCGGGATCAGCGGCATCGCCGCCGGCCTCCTGCGCCGGCCCGACCGGCGGATGGCCGAGGATCTCGCCTTCGTCGGCGGGCTCCTGCTCGGTCCGCTCGGCTTCCTGCTGGCGTTTGGCGCATGGCCGCTGGTGCGGATCGAGGGCAGCCTGCCGGTGCTGGCGCTGGCTGGGATCCTGGTCGGGTTCGGCAGCCGGCTCGGATCCGGTTGCACCAGCGGCCATGGCGTGGCCGGCCTCGCCCGCCTGTCGCCCCGCTCGATCGCGGCTGTTCTGGTGTTCCTGGCGACGGCCATCCTGACGGTGTCCTTGATGCGGAGCTTCGGATCGTGAGTCTGGCGCGCATCGCCGCGGCCCTGGCGGCCGGCAGCATGTTCGGCTTCGGCCTGGCCCTGTCCGGGATGCTCGACCCGGCGCGGGTGCGGGGCTTCCTCGATGTTTTCGGCGCCTGGGATCCAAGCCTCGCCTTCGTCCTGGCGGGTGCGGTGGCGGTCGCCTCGATCGGCACCTGGATCCGCCGGAGGCTCACCCGCCCGGCCTTCGACCGCGACTTCCACCTGCCGCGCCAGACCCGGATCGACAGCCGGCTGGTGACGGGCGCGGCGATCTTCGGGGTGGGCTGGGGCATGGCCGGCCTCTGCCCGGGCCCCGCGCTCACCTCCCTCACCCTGGGCCTGCCGCCGACTGTCCTGTTCGTGCTGGCCATGCTGGCCGGCATGCTGGCCCATGACCGCCTGCCGCGCCGCTCGAGTTCCTGACCGGCCGCCGCTCTTCCCCGCGGCCGTTTGCACGAACGAACCCGACGATCCTCCGCTGCCAGCGCCCCGGCCGGCCCAGGATACCGCGCCGATCAGCGGCGGCTTGACGCGGGCCGCCCCGCCCGCTCACTTCAGGGCAGTGTAGATCTCTGCTCCACCTGCGAGGCCGCTTGCCGACCAACACTGCCGCCATCGTCTTCGATCGGGTCAGCCGGACGTTTGGCGAGGTGCGGGCGGTGGACGAGATGGACCTGGCGGTGACGGAAGGCTCGTTCTTCACCTTCCTGGGGCCGTCCGGCTGCGGCAAGACCACGTCATTGCGCCTGATCGCCGGGTTCGAGCAGCCGGACCGGGGCGAGGTGAGGATCGCCGGGCGGAACATGGTCGGCACGCCGGCCTGGCAGCGGCCGGTCAACATGGTGTTCCAGGCCTACGCGCTGTTCCCGCATCTCTCGGTGTTCGACAACGTCGCCTATGGCCTGCGCCAGCGGCGCCCCAGGCCCGACCGGCGTGCCGTCGCCCTGGAAGTCGGCCGGATGCTGGAGCTGGTGCGGCTGCCGCAGCTGGCCGGGCGCCGGCCGCACGAGCTTTCCGGCGGGCAGCAGCAGCGCGTGGCGCTGGCCCGCGCCCTGATCAACCGGCCAACCGTCCTGCTCCTGGACGAGCCCCTGGCCGCGCTGGACCGCAAGCTGCGCCGCGAGATGCAGATCGAGCTGCAGAACCTGCAGAGGGAGGTCGGCATCACCTTCGTGCTGGTCACCCACGACCAGGAGGAGGCGCTGTCGATGTCGGACCGGATCTGCATCATGCGCGCCGGCCGGATCGTGCAGGCCGGCAGCCCGGCCGATCTCTACGACACCCCGGCCGATGCCTGGGTCGCGGATTTCGTCGGCAAGTCGAACTTCCTGCGCGGTCGCCACTTCGGCGGCTCGGTGGAAGTGGCCGGGCTCCACTTTGCCGGGCGCTGCCCGCACCGGGCACTGCCGGACGGAGCGGACGCCGTCCTGGCCGTGCGGCCCGAACTCATCCGCCTGCGCGCCGGCCATGGCCACGGCCTGGACGGCACGATCGCCAACCGGATCTTCCTGGGCGAGCACTCGGAGTACCTGGTGGTTGCCGGCATGTTCGGCGATCTGCTCGTCCTGGTCCCCAAGTCGGTCGAGGCGGAACAGGGCGGCTACGCCAGGGGCGATGCGGTATCGCTTCATTGGGATGAACAGGCGGCGCTGATCCTTGCGCCCGGCTGATCAAGGGGGGAGTAGGTCGATGGACAAGAAGTCGTTCCTGCACGAGATGCGCCGCTGGCAGATGGGCTCGGTGTCGCGGCGCCACTTCCTGGGCGTCACCGGCCTTGGCGCCGCCACCGCGGTGATGGCCGGCGCGATGCCGGGCCTGCGGCCGCGCCCGGCCCATGCCGCCGACCTGGGCGACCGCCTGGCCCTGGCGACTTGGCCGAACTACCACAACCAGGAGAACCTGGACCGCTTCACCTCGGAGACCGGGGTCGCCATCCAGCTCAATGCCTTCGGCTCCAACGAGGAGATGCTGGCCAAGCTCCAGGCGGGCGGCACCGGCTGGGACGTCCTGGTCCCGACCAACTACACGATCAGCACCTATGTCGAGCTCGGGCTGATCGAGCCGCTCGATCTGGCCAAGCTGCCGAACTACGACGCTTCGCAGAACGAGGCGAAGTTCACCGAGCAGGGCACCGTGGACGGCGTTGTCTATGCGGTCCCGAAAAACTGGGGGACCACCGGCTACGTGGTCAACAGCGCCAAGCTCACCCAGCCGCTGACGACCTGGAAGGAGTTCTGGGACATCGCCCAGGACGAGGCCAGCGGCCGGGTGATGGTGCACGACTACCAGCTGACCACCATCGGCAACGCCCTGAAATATTTCGGCTACAGCTTCAACTCGGTCGACCCGGCCGAGCTGGCGGAAGCGGAAAAGCTGCTCCTGCAGGTCAAGCCGCATCTGTTCGCGATCAGTTCCGACTACCAGCCGTCGATGCGCTCCGAGGATGCCTGGATGTCGGTGTGCTGGACCGGCGACGCGACGCAGCTGCGCCGTGACATGCCGGAAATGACCTACGTGCTGGGCAAGGAGGGCGGGGAGATCTGGAGCGACTTCTTCGCCATTCCCAAGGATGCGCCAAACAAGGCCGCCGCCTACGCCTTCATCGACTTCCTGCAGATCCCCGAGGTCAACGCCATGGAGGTCGAGGCGCATGGCTACCCGCCGATCGACGCCCGCGCGAAGGCGCTGCTGCCCACGGAGATGGTCGAGGACCCGGTGCTCTACCCGGCCGCCGACCTCCTGTCCGCGCTGGAGTTCGGCGCCGCCGCCACCCTGACCGATCCCAACCGTGCCGAGATCATGGCCCGGTTCAAGTCGGCCTGATCCGATGGGCGGCCGCCGCGGCGCGATCCTCCTGGTGACGCCGGCGGCGGCCTGGCTCCTGTTCCTGCTGGTCCTGCCGCTGGCGGTGATGCTGGTGTTCTCGCTGGGCGAACGCGGCGCCGCCGGCGGCTATGCCCCGGCCTTGTCCCTGGAGCAGTATGCCAATCTCGGCGCGCGCAGCGCAGCCTTCGTCAACACCCTCACCCTGGCCCCGCTCGGCACAGCCATCACCCTCCTGGCCGCCTACCCCCTCGCCTACTGGCTGGCCCTGAAGGCGCCGGCGCGCTGGCGGATGCTGCTCCTGGTGCTGGTGCTGGTGCCGTTCTGGACCAGCCTGCTGATCCGCATCTATGCCTGGATTTTCCTGTTGGGCTCCAAGGGCATTCCGTCCTGGCTGGCAATGCTGGGCCTGCCCGAGCTGCGCCTGATCAACACGCCGTTCGCGGTGACGGTCGGGATCGTCTACGGCTACCTGCCGCTGATGGTGTTCCCGATCTACGTCACCCTGGAAAAGCTCGACCGCCGCCTGCTGGAGGCCTCCCATGACCTGGGCGCCCCGCCGTGGCGGACCTTCCTGCAGGTCACCCTGCCCCTTTCCCGCCCGGGCGTGGTCACCGGCGCGGTGCTGGTCTTCATCCTGCTGATGGGCGAGTTCCTGATCCCCCAGCTCCTGGGCGGCGGCAAGGTGTTCTTCCTGGGCAATGCCCTGGTCGACCTGTTCCTGCAGTCGCGCAACTGGCCCTATGGCGCCGCGATCGCCACGACCCTGGTGGTCGTGATGCTGGTTTCGGTGAGCATCGCGATGCGGCTGGGCATCCGGCGCGACGGCCGCCCGGGCCCGGGTCGATCCGAATGAACCTCTACGCCGTCCTGGCCTTCCTGTTCCTGTACGGTCCGATCGTCCAGATCGTGCTGTTCAGCTTCACCACCTCCCGCTCGGCCCTGACCTTCGCCTGCTGCTCCACCGAGTGGTACGGCCGGGCCCTGGCCAACCCGTTCGTCCTGGACGCGCTCTGGACCAGCCTGATCGTGGCTGGCGCTTCCGCCGCCCTGGCCACGATTGCCGGGACCGCCGCGGCGCTGGGCCTGGAACGGCTGCGGGGCATGCCGCGGCTCGTGATGGACGCGCTGCTCTATGCCGCCCTGACCGTGCCCGGGATCGTGATCGGCATCGCGACCCTCATCGCCCTGGTCCAGCTGTTCGACCTGGCCAATCCTGTCCTGGCGGGCCTGTGGCCGGTAGACCCGGCCCCACAGCTGGCGCTGGGCAGGGGCACGCTGATCGCAGCGCACGGGCTGTTCGGCATGGCGCTGGTGGTGGTGATCCTCCGCGCCAGGCTCGGCAGCATCGACATAGCCCTGATCGAGGCGTCCCACGACCTCTACGCCTCCCCGCTCGCCACCTTCCGGCAGGTGACCCTGCCGCTCCTGGCGCCGGCGATCCTGGCCGGCTTCCTCCTGACGTTCACCTTCAGCTTCGACGACTTCATCATCGCCTTCTTCGTAGCCGGCGCCGACACTACCCTGCCGATGTACGTGTTCGGGTCGATCCGGCGCGGAATCACGCCCGAGATCAACGCCATCGGAACGTTGGTGCTGGGCATCTCGTTGATGCTGATGATCCTGGCGCAGCTGTTCCTGCGCCGCCGGGCAGGTCCGGGGTGATCAAGGTGCAGCGGCAGGAAGGCTCGATCGATGGAATGGCGGAGCGGTAGGCGCAGCGGGAACGTCGTGGACCGGCGCGGCGGCGGCGGCCTGCGGATGGGCGGCGGCGCCATGCGGATCGGGGGCGGCATCGGCGGCGTGGGCCTGGTCGGGATCCTGGTGGTGTCCTGGCTGCTCGGCATCGACCCCTCGATGATCCTGGGCACCGTCGGAGGCGGTGGCACGGTCCAGACCGAGGATGCAGCCCCTCGGCAGCGAAGTGCTGCCGAGGACGAGTTGGCCGACTTCACCCGGGTCGTGCTGGGCAGCACCGAGGACATCTGGTCGGCGATCTTCCAGGCGGAAGGCCAAGCCTACCAGGAGCCGCGCCTGGTCTTGTTCACCGACGCCACCAGTTCCGCCTGCGGCTATGCCCAAGGGGCGACCGGCCCCTTCTACTGCCCGGGCGACCAGCAGGTTTACCTGGATCTCGGCTTCTTCGACGAACTGGCCCAGCGGTTCGGCGCGCCCGGCGACTTCGCCCAGGCCTATGTGATCGCCCACGAGGTCGGACATCACGTGCAGAATCTGCTGGGGATCCTGCCCCAGGTCCACGAGGCACAGCGCGGCATGGACCGGGCTTCCGCCAATGCCCTTTCGGTCCGGGTCGAGCTGCAGGCGGACTGCTTTGCCGGGGTCTGGGCGAACCGCGCCGACCAGGCGAGGGGCGTGATCGAGCCCGGCGACGTCGAGGAAGCGCTTGGGGCTGCCGCCTCGGTCGGGGATGACCGGATCATGCGGGCCGCCGGCCGCCGTGCCAGCCCCGAGAGCTTCACCCATGGCAGTTCGGCGCAGCGGGTCGAGTGGTTCAACCGCGGCCTTCGTTCGGGTGACGTCGAGAGCTGCAACACCTTCGCAGGCTGACAACCACCCAGGCTCCACCCTTCTAGAGACGCTGGCGCTTCCAAGGCGGATCGCAGCCGAAATCTGTCTGGTTCGCCGTCTTGTGAACGGTCGTGCAGGCGACAGATCACGGTTCATACCGGAAAAGGGCATGACAAATCGTCAATGGACGATCCCCTCCGGTGCCTCCCGCACGCGCGGCGCGGGCACGGACTGCCCGGATTCGACCACCGGATGCCAGACACGGTTCCTGGTTGAGGCGCTTTCAACCGGAACCCGACCACAAATATGATGTCGATTCCTTAATCTGATTTTCACTTGCGAGTTCCGCATCTCCGTAAAAATGAACTCTGCGTAACATCCGATTTCCGGATGGAACCGAACATTCCCCCACAGAATGGCGTCGTGTATCGGGCGATTACTAGCTCTTGGCTGGGCAGACGCCGGATATGACATGCAACAGCATGTCGGGCAGACAATGACGAACATTGTCGCCTCCCCCCGACGCCTGCACCGCCTGATCGCGATTCTGTAGTGTTCGTGGGGGGATCATGGTCAGTACTAGAGGCGTGGCATTGACTGCCGCGGCTTTGCTTGCGGGGTCGTACTTCAGCACGCTTGCTCCTTCGGCAGCCTTTGCAGCGGTCGACCTGGGCGATGTCGTCATCGCGGAGACCGGCTGGCGCTACAACATGACGGTGATGCGCGAGCAGGCGAAGACCAACACCTTCAAGGCCGAGCAGTACGCCTACTACCTCAAGAAACTGAACGTCACCGACGAGTATATCGTCGCTTATGCCGCGGCACTCGATGCCAAGTTCGGCGGCGACGAGGCGCAGTCGGCACCGGCCAATGGCTCAGGCGGCTTTGTGCAGGATCCGATCCTGAACGGTATCGAGGTGGTCGATACCGGCTGGCGCTACAACCTGACCGTGATGCGCGAACAGGCCAAGACCGACGCGTTCAAGGCCGAGCAGTACGCCTACTACCTCAACAAGCTGAACACGACCGACGCCTACATCGTCGCCTATGCTGCAGCACTCGCTGCCAAATACGGCACGGGCGGCTCGACCGGCGGCTCCACCGGGGGCAGCACGGACAGCGGCTCCGGCGGCTCCTCCGGCAATGGCGGCTTCGTGCAGGACCCGATCCTCAACGGCATCGAGGTCGCTGACAGCGGCTGGCGCTACAACATGACGGTCATGCGCGAGCAGGCCAAGACCGACGCCTTCAAGGCCGAGCAGTACGCCTACTACCTCAACAAGAACAACATCACCGACGCCTATGTCGTGGCGTATGCCGCGGCGGTCGCCGCGAAATACGGGACGAGCACGCCTCCATCACCGCCTCCCCCGCCGCCGCCACCACCTCCTCCGCCTCCCCCGCCACCTCCTCCGGTGGATACGGGCGGCGGCTTCGTGCAGGACCCGATCCTCAGAGGCATCGAGGTCGCTGACAGCGGCTGGCGCTACAACATGACGGTGATGCGCGAGCAGGCCAAGACCGACGCCTTCAAGGCCGAGCAGTACGCCTACTACCTCAACAAGAACAACATCACCGACGCCTATGTCGTGGCGTATGCCGCGGCGGTCGCCGCGAAGTACGGGACGAGCACGCCTCCATCACCGCCTCCCCCGCCGCCGCCACCACCTCCTCCGCCTCCCCCGCCACCTCCTCCGGTGGATACGGGCGGCGACAAGCCGTTCGTCCAGGATCCCATCCTCAACGGGATCGAGGTCAAGAACAGCGGCTGGCGCTACAACCTGACGGTTCTAAAGAAGCTCGGTGAGTACAGCGAGTTCAAGCGCGAGCAGTACATCTACTATCGCGACAAGAACAAGGTGACCGACGCCTATGTCGACGCCTACGCAGAGGCGGTAGCGGCCCTATTCAATCCGGACGATGTCGGCAAGGACATCGTGGCTACGAAGAAGACCGACTTCACGATCTATCGCGGCTTTCGCTACTACAACATGCCGAGCCTGGCCAACTGCGGCCTGAGCGAGGACATCCGGATCCTCTATGACGACGAGTTGTTCGGCTCGTCGAAGAGCGTGCCGGATATCGCCCGCCTGAAGTCCAGGGTGATCCCCGACCTGCTCAAGCGCGACGTGACCTACGTCATGATCGACATCGAGCACTGGGATCCGATCGCCGAGATGGACAAGCTCATCACGGTGATCCGCACCCTGCGCGACGGCGTCCGGGCGGCAGGCAACACCAAGATGAAGTTCGGCTACTATATGCTGGTGCCGGAGCGGAACTACCTGGCGCCGACCACCAAGAGCTATGCTCCGGAACGCTGGACCAAGTGGCTCCAGAACAACGATGCGATGCGACGCCTGGCAGCCGAAGTCGACGTGGTGTTCCCGTCGCTCTACACCCCGCACGAGAACCGTGACGACTGGCTGCTCTATGCCCGTACCAACATCGAGCAGGCCCGCACCTACGGGAAGAAGGTGATCCCGGTCCTCTGGCCGCAGTACCACGACACCACCCCGGGGATCGGCACGACCTACCTGCCGATCAAGTTCTGGGAGATCCAGCTCAAGGAAATGAACAACCTGGGCGATGATCTTGTGATCTGGGGTTCCGTCGCTTTCCAGTCCAAGGGCTGGGACAACTGGAACAAGGACCGCGAGTGGTGGGGCTTCACCCGGCAGTTCGCCGCCCAGTACTCCGATGTCCCGCAAACCGGCACCTGCGACGACTAAGCCGGTCTTCTTGTGATGACCATGGGCCCCCTCCTCGGAGGGGGCCTTTCCTTTTTGTGGGTCCTCAAGATCGACTGCGGCTGGATCAGCAATGAAACCGACCAGTCATGGGAAGATGATCATCAAGGACGATCCACTCCTGGATGACCTCTCAGCCAGCTCAGGACCCTTCATGAAGACGATGTCATCGAACCACTTTCCGGCACCGTCCGTCGCTGGGAAGTGGACCATATTTCATTTTTAGCCCAGTTCGGATGAGTTCCTTCGCCAGTTGTGAAGATTCATTTACATCTCCAGGAAATGTCCCAGCTCTCATTTCCCCATTCAGAATGATCGTGTATCCCCCATCGTGGTTTTCCGGCAGTGCAAGCTCCACGAGTGATGGAAGACGTCGGTCATCACGTTCAGGCGTGATGATGCAGCGTCCCTCCTCCTGCGGAGCGGAATACGTCCGGAAACGGAACATATTCGATCCTGGGGGGGATCATGACACGACTGAGAGCAGCGGCACTTTGTGCTGCCGCGTATTTCGCCTGTACGATCGCGATCACCGGCGTGCCCACCAGCGCCCTGGCAGGCGTCAACCTGGGTAACGTGCCGATCGCGAATAGTGGCTGGCGCTACAACATGACGGTCATGCGCGAGAAGGCCAAGACCGACTCGTTCAAGGCCAAGCAGTACAAATACTATCTCGACAAGCACAACCTGACCGATGCCTGGGTCGTCGCCTACGCCGCCGCGGTGGATGCGAAGTACAACGGCGGCAGCTCGTCCTCGGGCAGCAGCTCCTCCGGGTCGAGCTCCGGCTCCAGCAGCAGCGTCAACCTGGGCAACGTGCCGATCGCGAACAGCGGCTGGCGCTACAACATGACGGTCATGCGCGAGAAGGCCAAGACCGACGCCTTCAAGGCGACCCAGTACAAGTACTATCTCGACAAGCACAACCTGACCGACGCGTGGGTTGCGGCCTACGCCGCGGCGGTGGATGCGAAGTACAACGGCGGCAGCTCGTCCTCGGGCAGCAGTTCCTCCGGGTCCAACTCCGGCTCCAGCAGCTCCGGGTCCACCTCGAGCGGCGGGCGCAAGCCGATCTACAACGGCTTCCGCTACTACAAGATGCCCAGCTTCGCCGGCTGCGGCCTGAGCGGCATCAAGATCTTCTACGACAACGAGCTGTTCGGCAGCGGATCCAAGTCCAAGCCCAACATCTCGCAGCTCAAGAACGTCGTCATCCCGAAGATCCTGAAGAACAAGTACCAGTACGCTGTCATCGACATCGAACACTGGGACACGTTCAAGGAGATGGACAAGCTGATCACCGTGGCCAAGACGATCCGCGACGGGATCCGGGCCAAGGGCGGCAAGACCAAGATCGGGTACTACCTGCTGATTCCGGATAAGAACTGGTACGCTCCGGTCCAGAACAGCTCCAGCAAGATGAAGTCCTGGAAGGCGACCAACGATAAGCTGGCGCCGCTGGTCAAGCACGTCGACGTGATCTTCCCGTCGCTCTACACGATGTTCGACAACAAGAGCGACTGGATCAAGTACGCGAAGGGCAACATCGCCGAGGCGCGCCAGTACGGCAAGCCGGTGATCGCCTTCATCTGGCCGCAGATCCACAACTGGAACTCCACGGACGGCCAGAAGTACATGTCCGGCAGCTTCTGGAAGACCCAGCTGGAGACGGTCCACGGCCTGGCCGACGGCACGGTGATCTGGGGCTCGATGACCACCAAGAAGGGCAAGCGCGGCTGGGACACCTGGCGCAGCGGCATGCCGTGGTGGCAGGTGACCAAGGAGTTCGCCAAGGCCAAGGGCACCGCCAAGTTCAGCGGCTGCAAAGCCTGACCTGAGACCGGTCGCGACCTGACCGAGAGCCCCTTCCTGCCAAGGAAGGGGCTTTCTTTTTGTTCAGCGCCCGGTCCAGCGCGGCGTCCGCTTCTCCGCGAATGCCCTGGGACCCTCCCGGGCATCGTCCGACCGCAACATCGTCTGGTAGGCCGGAAGCCCCTCCCCCTCCAGCAGATCGTGGCCCTGCTCGATGCTGAGGGTTTCCGTGGCGCGGGCGATCTCCAGCACAGCGGCGATCGCCAGCGGCGCTCCGGCGACGATCTCCGCCGCCAAGGCCTCCGCCGCCGCCATCAGATCGGCCTGGGCGACCACCTGGTTCACCAGTCCCCAGGCCGCCGCTTCGGCGGCATCGAGCCTGCGGCCGGTCAGCAGCAGTTCCATGGCGCGCGCCCTCGGCAGCCGCTTGGGCAGGCGCAGGCTGGCGGCATCTGCCACGATCCCGACGCGCGGTTCCGGCAGCCAGAACTTCGCCGTGTCGACCGCCAGCACCAGGTCACAGGCAAGCGCCAGCTCGAAGCCGCCGCCCACTGCCATGCCGTTGACCGCTGCGATCACCGGCTTGGCCAGGCCGGGCAATCGGGCCAGCCCGCCAAAGCCGCCGACACCATAGTCGCTGTCCGGCGCCTCGCCCGCAGCCGCCGCCTGCAGGTCCCAGCCGGCGCAGAAGAAGCGCTCGCCGCTGCCGGTCAGGATCGCGACCCGCAGCGAAGGATCGTCCCGGAATCCGGCGATGATCTCGCCCATGGCGCGGCTGGTCGCGGCGTCGATGGCGTTGGCTTTTGGCCGGTTGATGGCGACGGTCAGGACCGGGCCGTTCCGGGTGACGATCAGAGGGTCGTTCATGGGTCCACCATTCTGAGCAAGGCATCGACCACGACCACGCCCTGCCCCTCGGCAAGCACGAGCAGCGGGTTGAGGTCCATCTCCACCAGCCGGTCGGCCTGGGCGAGGACAAACTCCCCGATCCCAAGGATCGCCTCCACCAGGGCAGCCCGGTCGCCGGGCGGGCCCCCGCGATAGCCGTCGAGCAGGCGGGACAGGCGCAGCCCGGCCAGTACCTGTTCCACCGAAGCCCGGTCGAACGGGAACAGGAGCGTCGCGCTGTCGTCCAGGAACTCGGCGAGAACGCCGCCGGCACCGACCACCAGGACCGGTCCGAAGCCCGGTTCCCGGACCATTCCCACGATCACCTCGGCCACCACGCCCGAGACCATGGACTCGACCAGAACCTGGGGGCCCAGATGGCTCATCCCCGCCGCCGCGGCCGACACCTGCGCGGCGGTGCGCAGGTCGAGCGCAACGCCGCCGGCGTCCGACTTGTGGGCGATCGACGGATCGGCGCATTTCACGACCACCGGCAGGCCCAGCTCGACGGCAGCGGCAGCGGCATCGTCCAGGTCGACGATGCGGCCGGGCGGTACCGGGATCCCATGGCGAGCGAGCATCGCCTTGGCCGCGCCTTCCCGCATCGTGGTCACCGGGCCGCCCCGCAGGTCCGGCCAGCGAACGAGGCCGGGCTGGCTCGAGGGAGGAACCGACGCGGCGGCGATGGCTTCCACCGATTCACCCATGCCCTGCATGGGCACGATCCCGGCCGCCAGCAGCCGGTCGCGACGGTCCGACGGCAGGCATTCCGGCAGCGAGGCTACGACGGCAGCGGCGCGGCCGGTGGCGTGCACCGCCGAGATCCACGCTTCCAATGTAATGTCCCAGGACGAGACCTCGCTTCCCTCTTGGGTTGGATAGTCAAGAACCAGGACCGATGTATCGAATTCTTTCGCTAACAAAGCGAAAAAGAGCTGTTCCTGCCTCTTTCCGGAACCCCATATGAACGTTTGGTAATCGAGAGGGTTATCTGCTCGTACCTGCCCATCCAGGGCCTCCTCGATCGCCCTGGCATGCTCGGGCTCCAGCGACGGCATCTCCAGGCCGTGCCGTTCGGCCAGGTCCGCAAGGAGGGCGGCCTCGCCGCCACTGCAGGAAGCCGAGCAGATCCGGCGGCCCGGGCGACGGCCCAGGACGTGCAGCAGCTTCAGGGTTTCCAGGAAGCCGGCCACCGTGGTCGCCTGCACGATCCCGAGCCGGGCGAAGAAGGCGTCGTAGACCCGGGCCGAGCCGGCCAGGGTGCTGGTATGGGTGATGGTGGCGCGGCCGCCGGCCGGGGACCGGCCGGTCTTCAGCACCACGACCGGCTTTCCGGCAGCTTCGGCGGCCAGCGCAGCCTCCGCGAAGGCTGCCGGGTCGGTGAGGCCTTCCAGATGCAGCCCCACCGCGGTGATCCTGGGATCGGCAGCGGCGTGGCGCAGGAACGGCGCGGCATCGAGCATGGCCTGATTGCCCAGGCTCACCACCAGCCCGATCGGCACCGAGCGCTGCTGCATGGTGAAGTTGATCGCGATGTTGCCGCTCTGGCTGAGGATCGCCACGCCACGCTCGATCGGCGCCACCCCGTGCTCGTCCGGCCAGAGCGCGACACGATCCAGCCCGCTGATCAGGCCGTGACAGTTGGGGCCCAGCAGCGGCATGGCGCCTGCCGCCTCCGCCAGCCGGACCTGCAGGTCGCGGGCACCGGTTTCGGCGAAGCCGGAGCTGAAGCAGACCACCCCGCCGCAGCCCCGGTCGCGCAGGAGCGCTACCAGATCGGGGCAGCTGGCGGCCGGGACCGCCAGGAACGCCGCATCCACGTCCGGAGGCAGGTCGGCGACGGTGGGCAGCGTGGCGATGTCCTCGATCGAGGAGCGGGTCGCCGACACCACGTGGATGGTTCCGGCGAATCCGATCCTGCGCAGCTGCCGGATCGCCGGGCCGGCATAGCGGCCGGCGATCACCGCGACCGAGCGGGGCGCCAGCAGGCGGTTCAGCGGGCTCATGCGCCGAGCGGCCGGAGCATGGCGCGGCTGATGATGTGCCGCTGGATCTCCGACGTTCCCTCCCAGATCCGTTCGACCCGCGCGTCCCGCCAGATCCGCTCCAGCGGCAGGTCCTCCATCAGGCCCATGCCGCCGAAGATCTGCAGGGCCTCGTCGGCGATCCGCGCCAGCGCCTCGCTGGCGGCGAGCTTGGCCATCGCTGCGTCCTCGTCGCGCATGGCGCCCTGGTCGAACCGCCAGGCCGCCCACAGGGTGAGCAGTTCGGCCTGCTGGAGCATGGTCTTCATGTCGGCGAGCTTGAAGCTCACGCCCTGGAACTTGCCGATCTGCTGACCGAACTGCCGGCGCTGGGCGGCCCATTCGGTCGCCAGCTCCAGCGCCCGGTGCGAGCGGCCGAGGCAGGTCGCCGCGACCTGCAGGCGGGTGGCGCCCAGCCACTCGTTCGCCACCTCGAAGCCGCGATGGGGCTCGCCCAGGATCTGGGTGGCCGGGACCCGGCAGTTCTCGAAGCGGAGCCGGCAATTGTGGTAGCCGCGATGGCTGACCGAGACATAGCCCGGCAGGACCTCGAAACCCGGCGTTCCCTTGTCGATCAGGAAGGCAGTGATGCGCTTCTTGCGGCCGCGCGCGGTCTCCTCTTCGCCCGAGGCGGCGAACAGGATCACGAAGTCGGCAAGGTCGGCGTGGCTGATGAAATGCTTCTCGCCGTCGATCACCCAGTCGCCGCCGTCCTGACGGGCCGTGCACCGCATCGAGCGCACGTCCGACCCCGCCTCCGGCTCGGTCATCGCCAGGCAGTCGATCTTCTCGCCCCGGATCGCCGGAAACAGGTAGCGCTGCCGCTGCTCACCCACGCAGGCCTGCAGGATGCCGGACGGCCGCGCGACCAGGTAGTGCAGCGCATAGGATGCGCGCCCAAGCTCGCGGTCGACCAGGCACATCGACACCGTGTCCAGCCCGCCACCGCCCAGTTCCTCCGGCAGGTTCGCGGCATAGAGCCCGGCCTCCAGCGCCCGCTCGATCACCTGGCGCACCAGCTCCGGACGCACCTGCCGGGTCCGCTCGACCTCTGTCTCGTAAGGGTAGAGTTCCCTCTCGACGAAGGCGCGCGTCGTCGCGACGAGCATGTCCTGCTCGCCTGATAAGCCGAAATCCATTGCCTCAGCCCTTCCGC
Organism: Geminicoccus roseus DSM 18922; assembly: GCF_000427665.1. Classification (NCBI taxonomy): domain Bacteria; kingdom Pseudomonadati; phylum Pseudomonadota; class Alphaproteobacteria; order Geminicoccales; family Geminicoccaceae; genus Geminicoccus; species Geminicoccus roseus. Next base: position 3,187,863 of record NZ_KE386572.1, on the reverse strand, counting down.
CGGATCCCGATTGTCCGCCCTGCCCCATCCGGGCGCGGCCTGTCCTTGTGCACGGCGAAGATCGCCGTCAGCGCCGCCAGGACCTCCGGCTGGATCGGCGCCGAGCGCTGCGCCCTGCTGTCGACATGCATCAGCATCTGCTCGGTGGTCGCGACCAGTTCGCCGGTGCCGTCGTGGAACATCTCGTGGAAGAGGTGCAGGCGCTTCTCGTCGAGGTCGAGGAGCTGGGTCGTGTAGCGCAGCCGGTCGCCGGAACCGACCTCCCGCAGGTAATTGATGTGGCTCTCGACCGTGTAGAAGCTGTGGCCGGCTGCCCGGTACGCCTCGTCGATCCCGACATAGCGGAACAGGGCATCGGACGCGTCGCCGAAGGCCCAGAGATAGGAGCCTTCCGACATGTGGCCGTTATAGTCGACCCAGGAGGGGTTGACGCCGCCCCGATAGAGCTGCAGCGGCGCGTCGACCGGGGTGTCCGGTTTCCAGCGCGGGTAGTCGATCCGGCCATAGAGCCGCGCTTCGTCGGCCGCCAGGGTGGCGCCGGCGCCCAGCTCGTGCGGGCGCAGGGCGCGGATCACGTCCACCAGGGCGGCGTCGCGGGTGCGCGCCAGCTCGCGGATGCTGCGGCCGGCCGCCTGCGCCTCGCAGCCTTCGACCATCCGCTCGATGAGCTCGCCGGTGAGTTCCGGAGCCTTGAGCCGGGTCCACGGCCATTCCAGGGCCGGCCCGAACATCTCCAGCATCGCCCGCATGCCGCCTTCGCCGCCGGCCAGGTGGAAGATCAGGCAGGTCCCCCAGAACGACCAGCGCAGCCCCGGCCCGTAGGCGATCGCGGCGTCGATCTCGTCGGTGCTGGCGATGCCGTCGTTGACCATGTGCAGGGCCTCGCGCCAAAGCGCTTCCTGCAGCCGGTCGGAGATATAGCCCTCGACCTCCTTGCGCACCTTCAGGGCGTGCATGCCGATCGAGGTGTAGAACGCCATCGCGCGCTCGACCGTTTCCGGGTCGGTCTCCTGCCCGCCCAGCACCTCGCAGAGCGGCAGGAGATAGACCGGGTTGAACGGGTGGCCGATCACCATCCGGCCAGGCCGGGTCAGGCCTGCCTGGATCTCGCTCGGCAGGAGGCCCGACGAGGACGAGGCCAGGATCACCTCGGGGCCGGCCACCCGGTCCATCGCCTGGAACAGGCTTCTCTTCAGCTCCAGCCGCTCCGGGGCAGATTCCTGGACCAGGTCGGCGGTGCCCGCGACCTCCTCCAGGCTGGACACGAAGGTCAGCCGGCCGGGCGACGGCAAGGGCGCCTGGGTCAGCTTGGCCATGGACGGCCAGGCAAGGTCGACGCTGGCGCGCAGCAGGTCCTCGGCGCCTGGCGACGGGTCGGTGGCGACCACGTCCAGGCCGCGGAACAGGCAGCGCGCCGCCCAGCCCGCACCGATCACCCCGGTACCGACAAGGCCGACTGTCCGGATGGTCATGTCTGGTCTCCCGCCTCAGCGCTGCCGGGCCAGGCCCAGCTTGTCGCGGGCCTCCCCAGGCGTGAGCGTCCGTCCGCCCAGAAGCCGCACGACCTCGCAGGCCCGGGCGACCAGGCTGCCGTTGGAGGCAGGCACGCCCTTGTCCAGCCAGAGATTGTCCTCCAGGCCGACCCGGACATTGCCGCCCAGGAGCATCGCCTGCGCCACCATCGGCATCTGCATCCGGCCGATCCCGAATGCGGCAAAGCTGGAGCCCGGATGCAGGAGGTCGCGCATCGCGGTCATGGCGCGGATATCGGCGGGAGCCCCGAAGGGAATGCCCATGCAGAGCTGGAACATTGCCGGCGTGTCGACCAGGCCTTCCTCGATCAGGGTGTTGGCCATCCAGACATGGCCCAGCTCGAACACCTCGAGCTCCGGGCGTACCCCCACCTCCTTGATGATTTTCGCCATCTGGCGGAGCTGGTCAGGGGTGCTGACATAGGCGGCGCCGGCATAGTTCATCGAGCCGCAGTCGAGGGTGCAGATCTCCGGGCGAAGTTCGACCACGTGGCTGAGCCGGTCCTCGACCGAGGCCATGTCGGTGCCGGGGCCGCCCCGCCAGGGCTCCGCCGCCTCCGGCACATAGTCCCCACCCATGCCGGCGGTCAGGTTCAGCACGACATCTGTCCCGGACGCCCGCACCCGCTCGACGACCTCGCGGTAGAGATGCGGGGCCCTGGCCGCCTTGCCGGTCTGCGGATCGCGCACATGGACATGGGCGATCGCGGCGCCGGCCTCGGCCGCCTCGATGCAGGCCCGGGCGATCTCCTCCGGCGTGACGGGGATGGCCGGATGCCGGCCGACCGTGTCCCCGGCACCGGTCACCGCACAACTGACGATCACGTCCCTGTTCATGCCACGCCTCCTGTGGATCGCGCTCGGACGTTGCCACGCGGATCAAGGATGGGTTTGACGAATCGGGCAATCTGCCTGAACTTTCCGGCATGCTGGACCCGACCTTTGTCACGGCGCCGGATACGGTGGGTTTCCTCCTGCTCGACCGGTTCTCGATGATGGCGTTCACCTCGGCGCTGGAGCCCTTGCGGGTGGCGAACCGGGTGGCTGGCCGCGAGCTGTATCGCTGGCGGATCTTCAGCCTGGACGGCCTGCCGGTCCGGGCGAGCAACGGGCTGATGGTGGTGGCGGACGAGCCGCTTTCGGCCTCGTCGCAGATGCGTTCCCTGCTGGTGGTGGCGAGCTTCGAGCCGGAGCGTCATGCGGCCGGACCGGCGGTGGCGCTGCTCCGCCGGCTGGCGCGGTTCGGGATCGCGATGGGTGCCCTGGACACCGGCGCCTGGCCCCTGGCCGCGGCCGGCCTGCTCGACCACCACCGGATCACCCTGCACTGGGAGGCGGCGCCGGCCTTCGCGGCGACCTTCCCCAAGGTCGAGCTCAGCCCGAGGCTCTACGAGATCGACCGCAACCGCTTCACCAGTGCCGGCGGAACCTCACCGTTCGACATGATGCTGCACCTGATCGGCCGCCGGCATGGCGAAACCCTGGTGCGCTCGATCACCGAGCAGCTGGTCGCGGCCACCTGGCGCGCCGGCGACCTGCCGCAACGGCCGACCCTGGCCAATCGGCTGGGCGTGCGCCATGCCCGCCTGGGCGAGGTGCTGGCGGCGATCGAGCTGGATCCTTCCGAGAGCTGGTCGCTGGCGGTCCTGGCCCGCCGCACCGGCATCTCGCCGCGCGCGCTCACCACGCTGTTCCGGCGCGAGACCGGCACCAGCCCCCACCGGTTCATCCTGCAGCTACGGCTGCTGAAGGCCCGGGACCAGCTCGCCGCCACCAGCCGCTCGATCCGCGACGTGGCGCTGGACTGCGGCTTTGCCAGCCTGGAGCATTTCAGCCGCAGCTTTCATCGCCAGTTCGGCACGCCGCCGAGCGCCTTGCGTCGGCGTTGACCGGCGCTTCAGCAGCGCTCCAGGAGAAAGCGGAACAGGCCAGGCTCCGGCTCGCTCGCTTCGAGCAGGAGATGGCCGCTGGTCTCGGCGAAGTCCGGGAAGTCGCGCCGTGCGGCCGGATCGGTCGCCAGCACTTCCAGCCGGGCACCGGCCGCCATGCCCTGCAGGAGCTTGCGGGCGCGCAGCACCGGCAGGGGGCAGGCCAGATGGCGCGCGTCAAGCTGCCTGGTCGCCGCCTGCCGCTCCGCCTCGCTCATCGTCGTGATCCTCGCCGTTCCCGCGAAGCGGTGCTACGCCGGGAGCCGGAGAAGGGCCAGAGGCGGATGATGCGTGTCTTCGGGATCGTCGGCTGGAAGAACAACGGCAAGACCACCCTGGTGGTCCACCTGGTCGAGCGGCTGATCGGCGCCGGCCTGCGGGTATCGACCATCAAGCATGCCCATCACGAGTGCGACGTCGACCGGCCTGGCAAGGACAGCTTCCGGCACCGCGAGGCCGGCGCCACCGAGGTGATGCTGGCGACCTCGCGACGCTGGATGCTGGTGCATGAGTTGCGCGACGAGCCGGAGCCGGAACTGGACGAGCTGCTGGCGAAGCTGGCGCCCGTCGATCTCGTGATCGTGGAGGGTTTCAAGCGGCACCAGCATCCCAAGATCGAGGTCCATCGCCAGGAGCGTGGCACACCCCTCCTGGCACTGGAGGACCAAAGCATCGTGGCGGTCGCCTCCGACGAGCCGATCCCCGGTTGCCCAGTCCCGGTGTTCGGCCTGGACGATGTCGAGACCGCGGCGGCGATCGTCCTGCGGGAACTGGAGCTGCGAGGCGTCGCATGAGCGGCGCCAATTCCTGCGAGGGCGGTTGCACCGCCGACGGCGGCCCCTCTCCGATCGGCTACGCCGAGGCCCTGCGCTGCTTCGAGCGGCGGGCGGTGCCGGTGCAGGGCACCGAGCGGGTGGCGCTGCAGCAGGCCCAGGGCCGCATCCTCGCCCAGGACATCGCAGCCCCGCGGGACGTGCCGGCCTTCGACAACGCCGCGGTCGACGGGGTCGCCTTCGCCTGGAGCGCCAGGCTGGAAGGCGGCGGGACGCTCGAACTGCTAAGCGGGCGCAGCGCCGCCGGCCATGCCTTTTCCGACGAGGTGAAGCCCGGCCATGCCGTCCGGATCCTGACCGGGGCGCCGCTGCCCGCCGGCACCGACACCGTGGCCGCGGTCGAGGCCTGCTCCTTTAGCGGCGGACAGGTCTCCATCCCGGAAGGCCTCAAGGCGGGGGCGAACCGGCGGATCCACGGCGAGGATGTTTCCACCGGCCGGCACCTGCTGGCACGCGGTGCCCGGCTCGGCCCCTGGGAGATCGCGGTGGCGGCTGCGCTGGGCCTGGGAGAAATCACCGTCCATCGCCGCCCGCGCGTGGCCCTGTTCTCCACCGGCGACGAACTGTTGCCTCCCGGAGCCGCATGGCGCAAGGCGGGCGTCTACGACACGAACCGCCCCCTGCTCCATGCCCTGCTGGCACAGCTTCCGGTCGACGTGCACGACCATGGCATCGTCGGCGACGACCGCGGGCGGATCGGGGCGACGCTCGACAAGAGCGATGGATGCGACCTTATCCTTGGCAGCGGCGGTGCCTCGCGGGGCGACGAGGATCATGTCGCCTCGCTGCTGGCTGAGCGGGGCAGCCTCGACTTCTGGCGGGTCGCGATGCGGCCCGGCCGTCCTTTGGCCCTGGGTTCGGTGGGCGATGCCGCCTGCGTCGCCCTGCCTGGCAACCCGGTCGCGGCAGCCTCATGCTTCCTGCGCTTCGTGCGCCCTCTCCTGCTCGCCTTGGCCGGTGCTGCCTGGCATGTGCCGCCCGGCCGGTCCCTTCCTGCCGCCTTCGCCATGGAAAAGAAGCAGGGCCGCACCGAGTTGCTGCGCTGCCGGGTCGTTCGGGACCAGGGAACGGAGATGCTGCAGCCGGTCACCCGCCAGGGCTCAGGCATGCTCAGCACCCTGCTGGAAGCTGACGGAATCGCGGAACTCGATGCCGATCGTGCTCAGGTCGCGCAGGGCGACGCGCTGACGTTTCTCTCCTGGCAGGAACTGGGATTGAGCTGAACAACCTTTGGTAGAGGTTGACGGCGAGTGGAATCGCTTCTCAACTGCAGCGTATGGCTCAATCCCGGGATCGTTCGGCCATGCCCCGTCCTGAGCTCGCGCTGGATCACGTCACGCTCCTGGTGCGCCGGCTGGATCGCACCGCCCAGGCGTTCGAGCGCATGGGGTTCGGACTGTCGGCCCAACTGTCGCACGAAGGCCAGCTCGAACCGGGCGGCCGGATCGTCGCCTGGGGCACCGCCGGACGCTGCATCACGCTGGACCACGGCTATCTCGAGCTGATGGCTGCCACCGGCGGCACGGAGTATGGCCAGGACGTGGCGCGCCGCGCGAAACGGCGGGAGGGCATCCATCTGGTGGCGTTCGGCACGCCCGACCTTTCGGACCTGCGCGCCGATCTCGGCCCGAACGTCCCCGGAATCGAGGCGCCGGTCTCGCTGGTGCGCGAGTGGCCGGCCGGCTCGGGCAGCCAGCCTGCCGCCTTCCGCATGGCCCATCTTGACGGCCGGGCTTGGCCCGAGGCCGACCTGGTCCTGATCGAGCACCGCTCCCGCGACGTGGTCTGGCATCCCAGCCGGCCGGTCCATGTCAACGGCGCCACGGCGCTGGCGTTCGTGGTGCTGGCGGTCCAGGACGTCGGCCGCAGCCGGGAGCGCTTCGCGCGGCTGCTGGGACCGGCTGCGGGCTCCACGTTTCGCTTGGGCGGCGGCGGCCGCCTCACCGTCACCGATCTCGTCGGCGTCGTCCGGCGCTATCCGGGCGCCGGGGTGGCCGAGGCACCGTTCCCCGCCGCCCTGGGCATCCGGGTCGCCGAGCTGCGACTGGTCGAGAGCATCCTGGTGCGTAACCAGGTCCCCCATCAGCGCACGCCCAACGACACGATCTGGGTCGGGCCGGCCGAGGCCGGTGGATGCATCATCGAGTTCGTGGCGGAGACGGTGCCAGGGCGCGAGCGGACCATCTGAGGCGGCATCGCCCGGATGGCCATCATCCTGCCGGGACGTGCTTCCCGAAGAACTCATCCAGAGCATGGATGGTCGGCCCTGGCTGCTCCTCGGGCAGGAAATGCCCGCATGGCAGCACCTGGCTTTCCACCGGCCCCGCCGCCTTGGGCGTCCAGGTCGCCGGCACGTCGAACAGGCGGTGCATCAGTCCGTGCTCGCCCCAGAGCACCAGGAGCGGGCAGGCGATCCTGGCGTTCTCGTCGGCCCGGTCGTGCTCCAGGTCGATCGTCGCCCCGGCCCGGTAGTCCTCGCAGGTCGCGTGGACGACGCCCGGCTCACGGAACGCATCGACATAGGCGGCGACCGCCTCGGGAGCGAACGCCTTGAGGCCGCTGCCCGACCAGCGCTCCAGCTTGCTCCGCACCCAGAATTCCGGGTCGATCCCGATCATCCGCTCCGGCAGCGGCGCCTTCTGGATCAGGAAGAACCAGTGGTAGTAGCCTGTTGCCAGAGCCTGATCGGTCGCCTCGAACACGGTGCGAGTCGGCACGATGTCCAGGACGGTGGCCGCCGTGACGGCGGCGGGATGGTCCAGGCACATCCGGTGCAGGACTCTGCCGCCCCGGTCGTGCCCCGCCGCGGCGAAGCGATCGAATCCCAAGCCTGCCATCACGGCCACCATGTCGGCCGCCATCGCCCGCTTGGAATAGGTTGAATGGTCCCAACTGCCCATGGGGGTGCTGGAGGCGCCGTAGCCGCGCAGGTCGGGACAGACCACGGTGAAGCGCTCGGCCAGATGGGGTGCCACCTGGTGCCACATCACATGAGTCTGGGGGTAGCCGTGCAGCAGGAGGAGCGGCGGACCCGATCCGCCGATCCGCACGAAGATCTCGGCGCCGCCGCCGGCGACGCGCCATTTCTCGAAGCCCTCGAGCATCGCTGATCTCCCGTCGCTGTGCGCCTAGGACGCTGTCAGGGGAGATGGTCGCGATGCGCCCGGGCGGCGAGTCCCTCCGGCACTTGGGGCCGACGTCGCGCGATCATGACGGGATCTCCACCCAGCATGCAGCACCATCCAAGCTGCATTGCACAAACGGTGGTTCCTGAATGCCCGCTTCTTGCCCATATCCGCTCTTGTGCAGTGCATCATGCAGACACCGGGAGCCGGCGATCGCGGATGCACCAATGAAGTAGTGTACCGCCATGTCGATCGAATTCATCAACCCTTACAGCGTGCTTGCGACCACTGCGGTGGCCTCCTGGCAGCTGCGCAACGCCTCCAAGGCGCCTGCGAGCGAGGGTCTGCTGGAGACCGTCAAGCGCTGGTGGCTCTATCGTCAGACCATGAACGAGCTGTCGCGTCTCACCGACCGCGAGCTCCACGACATCGGGGTCATGCGCTCCGAATTGGAAAGCGTGGCGACGAAGGCGGCTGCCGGCCGTTGACCGGACGCGGAGACCATCCGGTCTCCGCCGAGTTTCCGACCGCCTCCCTGGAGGCATGGGACGGTCCTGTTCGCGTGGAAGTTCCCGCGGAGGCCCCGGACCCCCTGAACGATCGAAGGCCGAAGGGGTCGCCCCTTCGGCCTTCTCGATTCTGACCTGGAGCGTCGGGCAGGTCAGCCAGCCACGGGGCCAATCACGAAGCCGGCACCGCCGATCCCGTCTATGGACACCTCGACCTTGTCGCCGATCGCCAGCGGCCCCACCCCGGCCGGCGTGCCGGTCATGATCAGGTCGCCCGCCAGCAGCCGGTCGTAGCGCGACAATTCGGCCACGATCTCGTCCACGCTCCAGATCATCTCGGCCAGATCTCCGGACTGGCGGATCTCGCCATTGACCTTCAGCACGATCCGGCCGGCGCGGGGGTGGCCGACTTCCGCCGGGGCATGCAGCGTCCCGATCGGCGCGGCGCCGATCCAGGACTTGGCCATGGCCCAGGGCCGTGCCTGCTTCTTGGCGACCGCCTGCAGGTCGCGGCGGGTCAGGTCGATCCCGACCGCGTAGCCGGCAATGTGGGAGCGCGCCGCGTCCACCGAGATCCCGGCCCCGTCACGCCCGATCGCGACGACCAGTTCGACCTCGTGGTGCAGGTCGCCGGTCATCGGCGGGTAGGGCACCTCCGGGCCCAGGACCAGGGCTTCTGCCGACTTGGCGAAGAAGAAGGGCGGCTCGCGCTCGTCGTGGCCCATCTCCTTGGCGTGCTCGGCATAGTTGCGGCCGACGCAGAAGACCCGGCGCACCTGGAGCGCGCCGCCCGTGGCGAAAGGAAGGCTGTTCATGGAACGATCCCGCTGGTCATCCGCCCCGGGCCGGGCCGCTTCGCGGCGGGCTCGGGGGCGGATGGATGTATGCAATCCTTAGCGCCGCCTGCCGCTGGCACCAAGCCGGCGGCAGGCGGCCTCAGCCGGTGCTGCCGAAGGTCATCAGCACCTGGTCGGCCGCCACGGCGTCGCCCGGCTTCGCATCGAGCGTCTCGATGATCCCGTCGCGCTCCGCGCGCAGCACGTTCTCCATCTTCATGGCTTCGAGCACGCACAGTTCCTGGCCGGCCTTGACCTCCTGCCCCAGTTCCACCGCCACCGACACGATCAGGCCCGGCATGGGCGACACCAGAAACCTGGAAAGGTCCGGCGGGATCTTCTTGGGCATCCGCGCCGCGTATTCCGCGGCCTTGCGGGTGCGGATCACCGCGGTCACCTGGGCGCCCCGGTGGGTCAGCAGGTAGCCTTCCGCCCGCCGGTCGACCTGGACCAGCCGAACGCGACCGCCGATCTCGACCCGGGCCAGCAGGCGGCCCGGCTTCCAGTCCAGCTGCAGCGGCACCGGGCGGGTGCCGACCATGATCACCGGGCTGGAGCCGGCGCCGGGCTCGATCGTCAGGTCGAACGGCTCGTCGTCCAGCGTCACCAGCCAGGACGCCACGTGCGGCGGTATCCAGCCATGCATCTTGCCGCTGCCGGCCATGGCGCGCTCCGCCTCGACCACCCGCATCGCCAGGGCGACCGCCGCGAGTTCCTCCTTCGCCTCGGCAGCGAGCGCGCAGCCCTCGAACCGCTCGCCATACTCCTCGGCGATGAAGTTGGTGGTGAGCCGCCCTTCCAGGAAGCGCGGATGGGTGATCAGCGAGGTCAGGAAGGCGATGTTGTGGCTCAGGCCGCGGATGACATAGGCGTCCAGGGCGTCGGCCAGCCGCTCTGCCGCCATGGTGCGGTCGGGCGCATAGGCGCAGAGCTTGGCGATCATCGGATCGTAGAACATCGAGACGTCCAGGCCCTCGGCGACGCCGGTGTCGACGCGGATGCCCTTGCCCTCCGGCGCCTGGTAGCGCCGCAGGCGGCCGGTCGAGGGCAGGAAACCGCGGGACGGGTCTTCCGCATAGACACGGGCCTCGATCGCCCAGCCGGAGAGCGTCACGTCCTCCTGGCGCAGCGTGAGCCGCTCGCCGTCCGCGATCCGGATCATCCACTCCACCAGGTCCTGCCCGGTGACGAGTTCGGTCACCGGATGCTCGACCTGCAGGCGGGTGTTCATTTCCAGAAAATAGAAGTTGCGCTGGGCGTCGACGATGAACTCGACGGTGCCGGCGGAGTGGTAGCCAACCGCCTCGGCCAGGGCCACCGCCTGGGCGCCCATCGCCTGCCGGGTGGCCTCGTCCAGGAAGGGCGACGGCGCCTCCTCGATCACCTTCTGGTGGCGGCGCTGGATCGAGCATTCTCGCTCGCCCAGATGGATGACATGGCCATGCCGATCGCCCAGCACCTGGATCTCGATGTGCCGGGGCTGCTCGATGTATTTTTCCAGGAAGACCCGGTCGTCGCCGAACGAGGAGCGCGCCTCTGAGCGGGCCCGCTCCAGCCCCTCGGTCAGCGACGGGTCGTCATGGGCGATGCGCATGCCCTTGCCGCCGCCGCCCGCCGCCGCCTTGACCATGACCGGATAGCCGATGCTCCGGGCGATCCGCAGCGCCTCCTCCGGGTCGGAAACCGGCTCGACATGGCCCGGCACCACCGAGACGCCGGCCTTCCTCGCCAGGATCTTGCTCTCGATCTTGTCGCCCATCGCCTGCACGGCGTTCATCGGCGGGCCGATGAACACGATCCCCGCGGCATCCAGCGCGGTGGCGAAGGCGGCGTTCTCCGAAAGAAACCCGTAGCCCGGATGGACGGCCTCGGCGCCGGTCTGCCGGCAGGCCGCGATGATCTTGTCGATCACCAGATAGCTGTCGCGGGCGGCCGCCGGCCCGATCGGCACCGCCTCGTCGGCCATCCGGACGTGCAGCGCCTGGGCATCCGCTTCCGAATACACGGCGACCGTGGCGATCCCCAGCTTTCGGCAGGTGCGGATCACCCGGCAGGCGATCTCGCCGCGGTTGGCGATCAGGATCTTCTTGAACATCGTGGTTGTTTCCCGCGGCAGGATCAGAGCGGAATGTTGGCGTGCTTCTTCCACGGGTTGGAGAGCTGCTTGCCGTCCAGCCAACGCAGCGACTTGGCGATCCGCCGCCGCGTCCCGTGCGGCATGATGATGTCGTCGACAAAGCCGCGCTTGGCCGCCACGAACGGGTTGGCAAAGCGCTCCCGGTACTCCTCGGTCCGCGCCTCGATCGCCTCGCCGTTGCCGGCGTCCTGGCGGAAGATGATCTCCACTGCCCCCTTGGGGCCCATCACCGCGATCTCGGCAGTGGGCCAGGCGAAATTCACGTCGCCGCGCAGATGCTTGGAGCTCATCACGTCGTAGGCCCCGCCATAGGCCTTGCGGGTGATCAGGGTGACCTTGGGCACCGTGGCCTCGGCGAACGCGAACAGGAGCTTCGCGCCATGCTTGATGATCCCGCCATATTCCTGTCCGACGCCGGGCAGGAAGCCCGGCACGTCGACCAGCGTGACCAGCGGGATATTGAAGCAGTCGCAGAAGCGCACGAACCGAGCCGCCTTGACGGAGGCCGCGATGTCCAGGCAGCCGGCCAGCACCATCGGCTGGTTGGCGACGATCCCGACGGTGCGCCCCTCGATCCGGGCGAAGCCGGTGATGATGTTCTTCGCGTAGTCCTTCTGCAGCTCGAAGAAGTCCGCCTCGTCGACGATCTTCTCGATCAGCTCCATCATGTCGTAGGGCTGGTTCGAATTGGCGGGGATCAGCGTGTCGAGCGAGGGATCGTCCCGGTCGATCGGATCGTCGCAGGGCCGCTCGGGCGGCTTCTCGCGGTTGTTGAGCGGCAGGAAGTCGAAGAAGCGGCGCAGCTCGTGCAGCGCCTGGATGTCATGGTCGAACGCCAGGTCGGCCACGCCCGACTTCCCGGTATGGGTCCCGGCCCCGCCCAGCTCCTCGGCGGTCACCACCTCGTTGGTAACGGTCTTCACCACGTCCGGCCCGGTCACGAACATGTAGGAGCTGTCGCGGACCATGAAGATGAAGTCGGTCATCGCCGGGGAATAGACCGCCCCACCCGCGCACGGGCCCATGATCACCGAGATCTGCGGCACGACCCCGGACGCCAGCACGTTCTTCTGGAACACGTCGGCATAGCCGGCGAGCGACGCCACGCCTTCCTGGATCCGAGCACCACCGCTGTCGTTGATGCCGATCACCGGGGCGCCGACCTTCACGGCACGGTCCATGATCTTGCAGATCTTCTCGGCATGCGCCTCGGAGAGGGCGCCGCCGAACACGGTGAAATCCTGGCTGAACACGAACACCAGGCGGCCGTTGATGGTGCCCTGCCCGGTCACCACCCCGTCGCCCGGGATGCGCATCTCGTCCATGCCGAAATCGACGCAACGGTGCTCGACGAACATGTCGGTCTCTTCGAACGACCCCTGGTCGAGCAGGAGCTCGATGCGCTCGCGCGCGGTCAGCTTGCCGCGCTTGTGCTGGTTGCGTACCCGCTTCTCGCCACCGCCCTGCCGCGCGGCCTCGCGCTTGCTCTCGAGCTGCTCGATGATCGTCTGCACCGTCATCCCCTGCCAGCGGCCTCGCCCGTTCCGGCCTGCCTGGGTCGGTACTACCCAGATCGATCGGCGGCGGCGAGGCGTCTTGTAGCTCACATGCCCACAGGCGGTGCCAGAGCCGTCACGAACTGTCCAATGGCTTCGAGGTCCGCGCGCAGGGCTACATGGCGCCGGGTGACCTCCGGGTCCTCGCCCCACTGCTCGACCTGGTAGAGGCTATCCAGTTCCGCCACCAGGAACGCCTCGTCCGCCGGCAGCACCGCTTCCACCATCGCTAGGCCCAGGACCAGGGAGCCCGTGGCGGTCACCGCGGCATGCAGGGCCACCAGCCGCCAGGGGTCGAGGCCGCGCACGACCCGGTCCAGCCGCTCCTGCGCCTGCGGCGCCACCTCCTGGGGCAGCATGGTCTGGAACACCGGCAGCCGGACGTCGAACGCCCGCTCCAGCCAGTCGAGCCAGGGCTGCCAGACCTCGTCCTGCCGCCGCACCAGGTCGGATGGGCTGCTGGCGCGGTAGCAGAGCATGTCGGTGCCGACATAGTCCATCACCTGGAGAACCGCCGGCTCCTGGCGTTCCGGCAGGAGGTCGACCACGGTGGTGGCGAGCCTGGTCAGCCGCATGGCTGGCACCTGCAGTTCCTCCCCCTGCAGGTCCCACTCGATCGCGATCGCCTGGGCGAGCGCCAGGGTCGGCACGTGCAGGACCCGCCGCATCGGGGTCCGGATCGGCTTGCCGTCGAGCAGGACCTGCCAGTTCCCGTCGACGGCTGCGGTCGTGACGTTCTTGTAGAAGCGCTTCATGCAAGTCCCAGGATCGGGTGGAGCTCGTCCGCGCCGTGGACCACATGCGCGGCTCCGGCCTCCACCAGCCGCGCCACCGGGTGGTTGCCCCAGGCGACGCCGACCGGCAATGCGCCGGCCGCCTTGGCCATCAGCACGTCGAAGGCGGTATCGCCGATCACCACGGTGTCGGACGCCTGGACCCCGGTCTCCTCCAGCGCCTGCAGCACCATGGCCGGATGCGGCTTGGATGGGTGGCGGCAGGCGGTCTGGAAGGTCACGAAGCGGTCGGCCAGCTCGTGATGGGCCAGGATCGAATCCAGGCCGCGCCGGCTGTTCCCGGTGACGATTCCCAGGAGGGTCGACGGCTCTTCCGCCAGGCGGTCGAGCAGATCGAGGATGCCTGGGAACAGCGGCTCGGCATGCACGCCGCTGGCGCGGTACTTCCAGTAGTGCTGGCCGAACGCCCGGGCGATCTCGGCGCGGCCCGCGTCCGACATGGCCGGGCGCCAGAACTCCATGCATTCCGCAACCGACAACCCGATCGCGGCCCGCAGGGTGATCTCGTCGGGTGGTACTTCGCCGAACTCCGTGAACGCGTCCTCGGCCGCCGCCACGATCAGCGCGCCGCTGTCGACGAGCGTCCCGTCGCAGTCGAACAGGACCAGCTTCACCGGCGGTCCTCCGGCCAGTCGTCGAGGCGGGCGAAGCGCGGCAGCTCCCGGCCCAGGCCCATCCAGTCGAACGCCGCGCGGATCGGCTTGTCCGGCTCGGCGGTCAGCCGCAGGCGGCCGCCGTCGGGATGGGGCAGGTCCAGCTCCCGCGCATGCAGCGCCAGCCCGGACGGCGCCCCGGTCGGATGGGCAGCCTTGCCGCCATACTTGCCGTCGCCCAGGATCGGGAAGCCCGAGAGCGCGCAGTGCGCGCGCAGCTGGTGGGTGCGCCCGGTGAGTGGCAGGAGGCCCAGCCAGGCCGCGACCTTGGCGTTGGCATCGACCACCCGGAAGCCGGTGCGCGCGTAGCGGGCTTCCTCGCTTTCGCTGGCGGTCATCTTCTCGTGCCCTGCCCCGCCGCTCTTCTCGAGCGCCAGGTCGATGACGCCCTCGTCGCGCTTGGGCCGGCCGATCACCACCGCCCAGTAGAGCTTGCGCACCTTGTGCTGCTGGAAGGCGAAGGTGAGCGACCGGGCCGCAGCGGCGGTTTTGGCCAGCACCAGCACCCCAGACGTGTCGCGGTCGAGACGGTGGACCAGCTTCGGCTTGTCGCCGTGGCGGTCGGCAAACGCCTGCATCAGGCCGTCGACGTGGCGGGTGGTGCCGGTGCCGCCCTGCACCGCCAAGCCTGCCGGCTTGGCGATGGCGATCAGCGCGTCGTCCTCGTGGATCACCAGACTGCGCAGCATCGCGGTGTCGCGCTCGGAGACGCGCTGCTCCGGCTTGACCGGCAGGAGCGGCACGTCGGGTGCCAGCGGAAGCGGAGGAACGCGCACCACCTGCCCGGGCGTCAGCCGGGCGGCAGCGTCGATCCGCTTGCCGTCCAGGCGGAACTGGCCGGTGCGCAGGAGCTTCTGCATCTGCCCGAAGCCCAGGTCCGGGAAATGGACCTTGCACCAGCGATCGAAACGCCAGTCCGCCTCGGCCCGGGCGATGGTCCTCTGCTCGACGCCGCTCATGGCTGGCGATCCTTCTCACGTTCCAGGCGCAACCGGTCCAGCCGGTCCAGGCGCTCGGCAATCCGCGCTTCGATCCCTTCGGCCGTCGGCCGGTAGAACGACGGTCGCGACATGCCGTCGGGAAAATAGTTCTGCCCGGAGAAGCGGTCCGGGGCGTCGTGATCGTAGTCGTAGTCCCGCCCGTAACCCAGTTCCTTCATGAGCCGGGTGGGCGCATTGAGAATGGTGGCGGGCGGCATCAGCGAGCCGGTTTCCTTGGCTGCCGCGCGGGCCGCCTTATAGGCCAGGTAGACCGCGTTCGACTTCGGCGCCGCCGCCAGATACACGACCGCCTGCGCCAGGGCCAGTTCGCCTTCCGGGCTGCCCAGGCGCTCAAAGGTGGTGGCGGCCGCCAGCGCCTGCTCGACCGCACGAGGATCAGCCAGCCCGATATCCTCGACCGCCATCCTCACGATCCGGCGCGCCAGGAAGCGCGGGTCCTCCCCTCCCTCGAGCATCCGGCAGAACCAGTAGAGCGCCGCATCCGGATCCGAGCCGCGCACCGATTTGTGCAGGGCGCTGATCAGGTTGTAGTGGCTCTCCTGGGCCCGGTCGTAGAGCGGCATCCGCCGCTGCAGCGTGCGGCCGAGCGCTTCGGGATCGAGATCAGGCTCGGGCGGCAGGTCCGCCAGGGCTTCGACCAGGTTGAGGAGGTAGCGGCCATCGCCATCCGCCATCTCGGCCAGGCGCGCCCGGGCCGGCGCGCTGAGCGGCAGGCGGCGTCCCAGCGCCGCCTCGGCCCGGCTGATCAGGCCATTCAGGGCCGGTGCGTCCAGGCGATGCAGCACCAGGACCTGGCAGCGCGACAGGAGGGCGGGAACCAGGGCAAAGGAGGGGTTCTCGGTGGTGGCGCCCACCAGGGTGACGGTGCCGTCCTCGACCTCGTGGAGCAGGCCGTCCTGCTGGGCGCGGTTGTAGCGGTGGATCTCGTCGATGAAGAGCAGCGGATGGCGTCCGGAGCCGCGCAGCTTGCGGGCATCCTCGAAGCTCTTGCGCAGGTCGGCTACGCCCGACATCACCGCGGAAAGCTCCAGCAGCGGCTCGCCCGTCGCATCGGCCAGGATCCGGGCGAGCGTGGTCTTGCCGCAGCCGGGTGGCCCCCACAGGATCATCGACTGCAGCCGCCCCTTCGCCAGCATCCGGGCGAGCGGCGCCTCCGCGGCGAACAGATGCTCCTGCCCGACCATCTCCTCGACCCGCGCCGGCCGCAGGCGATCGGCCAGCGGCCGGTCGGCCTCCTCGCGCCGCCGGCGCTTACCCGTGGCCGGAGGCGTCTCACCGAACAGGTCCATCAGCCGGTCACCCGGAACTGGTAGAGGCGCCCACCGCTCTTGACCGCCAGCCCGAACGGGCGGCCGCGCCTGGGCAGGGCCTCCTCGAGTTCGTCCACGCTGCGCACCTCCCTGCCATCGATCCCCACGATCACGTCGCCCACCTCCAGGTTCATGTAGGCGGCCCTGGAGCGGCGCCGGACCTCGACCACCACCACGCCCGTGTCGAACGGGTCCAGCCCGTGCCGCTCGTTGAAGCCGGGGGACATGTTGGCGACCGTGGCGCCGCCCAAGGCATCCTCCGGCCCGAAGGTGGTGAGATCCGGTGCGGGGCGCTCCGGTGCCGCCGCGCGGGGCACGTCCAGATGGATCTGCTCCTCGCGACGCAGCACCACGAGGCTGGCGGGCGTGCCCAGGGGGCGCAGCGCCATCCGGTAGCCGAAGCTCGCCGGGTCATCCACCGGCGCGCCATCCACCGACAGGATCACGTCGCCGGTCAGGAGGCGCGCCTCGGCGGCAGCACTGTCCGGCCAGATCCGGCCGACCAGCACGCCGCGCGGGCTTTGCATGCCCAGGCTCTCGGCGATCCCGACATCGACGCTCTGCAGGTCGGCGCCGAGCCAGGGGCGCGAGATTTCCTGGTTGCCGGACACCGCGCCCTGCAGCCGCACCCGCACCAGGTCGGCCGGAATGGCGAACCCGATCCCGATCGACCCGCCCGAGCGCGAGAAGATCGCGGTGTTGATGCCGACCAGCTGGCCGTCCAGGTCGACCAGCGCCCCTCCGGAGTTGCCCGGATTGATCGCCGCATCGGTCTGGATGAACGACACGTCGCGCTCCAGCCCTTCCGCAGACCGGTTGGTGGCCGACACGATTCCGGACGTGACCGTCTGGCCAATCCCGAACGGATTGCCGACCGCCAGGACCAGATCACCCACTTCCAGCGCATCCGAGCTGGCGAGTTGCAGGGTCGGCAGGGTCTCGTTGCCCGGATCGATCTTGAGGAAGGCCAAGTCGGCACGCTCGTCGCGCGACAGGAGTTCCGCCTGGAACGACCGCCGGTCGGACAGGATGACTGTGATCTGGTCGGCGCCCTCGATCACGTGGTTGTTGGTCACCACCACCCCGTCGCCGCGCAGGATCACGCCGGAGCCCAGGGAGTTCTCGACCCGCCGTTCGGCCGGAGCGCGCCCGCGGTTCTGGCCGAAAAAGAACTCCAGCAGCGGATCGTTCAGGAACGGCCGGTTGGCGCCTGCCACGTCGCGCGAAGTCTGGATGTTGACCACTGCCGGCACCACCGCCCGGACCACCGGCGCGAAGCTCAGCCGGACCTGCGCCTGGGAGGCCGGAACCTGGCGTTCCTGTGCCTGAAGCGGCGCCCAGAGGAGCAGCAGGACGAGGCCGATCACCGACGGCAAGGCGACGAGGCTGCGCATCCGCGAGCTCCGTTGGTGGGCTGGAAACGACGAAGGGCCGGACGTCGCCGCCCGGCCCTCTTCGATATGGTCGTTCGACCGGCGATCGAGAAGCCAAAAGGCTCCGCCGGATCAGGCCGCCGCGGCGACCGCCTCGTTCTCGTCCTCGCGCACCTGGACCGGACCGCTGTCCTTGCCCTTGGCGTCGATGTCGCGGTCGACGAACTCGATCACCGCCACCGGCGCGTTGTCGCCGTAGCGAAAGCCAGCCTTGAGGATCCGGACATAGCCGCCCGGACGGTTGCTGTAGCGCGGGCCCAGCACCTCGACGAGCTTCTTCGCCGCCGCCTCGCTGCGCGTGCGCGCGATCAGCAGACGACGGGCGGCCAGATCGCCCTTGCGGGCGAGCGTGACCATCTTCTCGACGATCGGCCGCAGCTCCTTGGCCTTCGGCAGGGTCGTCACGATCTGCTCGTGCTTGACCAGGGCGCTCACCAGGTTGGCGAACATCGCCTGCCGGTGGGAGCTGTCGCGGCTGAACGCCCGACCGCGTACACGATGACGCATGATGACCTTCCGACTTCAACCAGCGGCCAAGGGGCCGCGCCTAAGCTACATTCAGCACCGAGGTCCGAAAGAACCTCAGAACGGTTCCTCGACCTTGCGGGCCAGTTCTTCGATGTTTTCCGGCGGCCAGCCGGGCACTTCCATGCCCAGGTGCAGACCCATCTGGGCCAGCACTTCCTTGATCTCGTTCAGGGACTTGCGACCGAAGTTCGGCGTACGCAGCATCTCGGCCTCGGTCTTCTGGACCAGATCGCCGATATACACGATGTTGTCGTTCTTCAGGCAGTTCGCCGAGCGGACCGAAAGCTCCAGCTCGTCGACCTTGCGCAGCAGGTTCGGGTTGAACGGCAGGTCGCGCTTGACCTCGCCCGCCCCGTGGGCCTGCGGCTCCTCGAAGTTGATGAACAGCTGCAGCTGATCCTGGAGGATCCGCGCGGCCAGCGCCAGCGCATCCTCCGGGCTGACCGAGCCGTCGGTCTCCAGCTGCAGGGTCAGACGGTCGTAGTCGGTCTGCTGGCCGACACGGCTGTTGTCGACCTTGTAGGCGACCTTGCGCACCGGGCTGTAGATCGCGTCGATGGCGATCAGGCCGATCGGCGCGTCCTCGGCCTTGTTCAGATGCGCCGCCACGTAGCCCTTGCCGGTCTGCACGGTGAGCTCGACCGAGAACTTGCCGCCCTGGTCGACGTGGCAGATCACATGGTCCGGGTCCATGATCTCGACGTCATGGGGCGTCTCGATCATGCCGGCGGTGACCACCGCCGGACCCTCGACCTTCAGGTAGCAGCGCTTCGGCGTCTCGCCATGGCCGCGGATCCCGATGGTCTTCAGGTTCAGGACGATGTCGGTGACGTCCTCGCGGACGCCGGGAATGGCGGCGAACTCGTGCAGCACACCGTCGATCTGGACCGAGGTGATCGCGGCGCCCTGGAGCGACGACAGGAGGACACGACGCAGCGCGTTGCCGATGGTGATGCCGAAACCGCGCTCGAGCGGCTCCACGACCACCGTGGCTTCACGATCCGGGCGCCGGCCGACCTGAATGTCGAGCTTCTGGGGCTTGATCAGCTCATGCCAGTTCCGTTGGATCACGGGATGCCTCTCAGGAACGACGATCGATCGAAAGAACGGGTCCCGGGTGCCGAAGCACACCGAGACCCGTCCCAGCGGATAGAGATGAGGTCAGACGCGCCGACGCTTGCGCGGGCGGCAGCCATTGTGCGGGATCGGCGTGACGTCGCGGATCGTGCTGACCACCAGACCAGCCGCCTGCAGCGCACGCAGCGCCGACTCGCGGCCGGAGCCCGGACCACGCACCTGGACCTCGACGGTCTTCATGCCGTGCTCCATGGCCTTGCGCGCCGCCAGCTCCGCCGCGACCTGCGCCGCGAACGGGGTGGACTTGCGCGAGCCCTTGAAGCCCTGCGCACCAGCCGACGACCAGGCAATCGCGTTGCCCTGCGCATCGGTGATGGTGATCATCGTGTTGTTGAACGTCGCGCTCACATGCGCCACGCCCGACGTGATGTTCTTCCGCTCGCGGCGCTTGATGCGCGAGCCGGCGTCCTTGCCAGTAGCCATGATTACTTCTTCGTCGCTTTCTTCTTGCCGGCGATGGCCCGGGCCGGGCCCTTGCGGGTGCGGGCGTTGGTGTGCGTCCGCTGGCCGTGCACCGGCAGGCCACGGCGATGGCGCAGGCCGCGATAGCAGCCCAGGTCCATCAGCCGCTTGATGTTCATCGCGACATCGCGACGAAGATCACCCTCGACCTTGAACTGGCGATCGATCGCCTCACGGATCTTCACGAGCTCCGCGTCGCTCAGATCGTTGATCCGCCGGCTATGGTCGATCTGCACTTCGTCGAGAATCAACCGGGAGCTGTGCGGCCCGATCCCAAAGATATAAGTCAGCGCAACCCAGGCCTGTTTGCCACTGGGCAGGTTCACACCTGCGATACGAGCCACCGATCGCTCCCCTTCAAACGCAACGCGCGATCGCATCGCCACCGGTCGGTAGCGACAAAAGTGCGCGGATCATAAGAACCGTTACAAGACTGTCAAGCGTTACCGGCTCCGGACGAGCCTGCTTTTTCAGCAGACCCGCCTGCGGGTCCGGACGCGGTTTCCGTCGCCAGCGGCTCCAGGACCGCCGCAATCGCGGCCGTCACCTCACCGATCGGCGCCATGCCGTCGACCGTGTGCAGATTGCCGCGCTGCCGGTAGTACGGCAGGAGCGGCGCGGTCTGCGCGTCATACGCCTCGAGCCGAGCCGCCACCGTCTCGGCATTGTCGTCCTTGCGGCGCACGAACTCCGTGCTGCCGCACACGTCGCAGACGCCCGGCACCTTGGGCTTCTTGAACGTGTCGTGATAGCCGGCCCCGCAATTCGCGCAGGCATACCGGCCAGAAATCCGTTCGACCAGGGCGGCCTGGTCCACCTGGAACTCGATCACCGCATCAATGCGGAGATCGCGCTCCGCCAGCATGCGGTCGAGCGCCTCGGCCTGGTCGGTGGTCCGCGGGAAGCCGTCCAGGATGAAGCCGCCGGCGCAGTCGGGCTGGTCGATCCGCTCCGCGACGATGGCGTTGATCACGTCGTCGGAGACGAGCTTGCCCGCCTCCATGATCGCCTTGGCCTGCCGGCCGACCTCGGTCCCGTTGGCGACCGCCGCGCGCAGCATGTCGCCCGTGGAGAGCTGCGGGATGCTGAACCGGTCCCGGATCCACGCCGCCTGAGTTCCCTTGCCGGCACCGGGGGGACCGAGAAGAATAACCCGCATCAACGTCTCCCGACCGGACCGCGCAACCGTGCCTTCTTGATCAGCCCTTCATACTGATGGGCGATCAGGTGCGACTGGATCTGTCCGACCGTGTCCATCGTCACCGACACCACGATCAGCAGGCTGGTCCCGCCAAAATAGAACGGCACGGCGTATTGCGAGATCAGGATCTCGGGCAGCACGCAGACCGCCGCCAGGTACGCCGCACCCACCACGGTCAGCCGCGTGAGCACGTATTCGAGGTAGGCCGCGGTCCGCTCGCCCGGGCGCACGCCCGGGATGAACCCGCCCTGCTTGCGCAGGTTCTCCGCCGTCTCCTTCGGGTTGAAGACGATCGACGTGTAGAAGAACGCGAAGAACACGATCAGCGCGACATACAGGAAGATGTGGACCGGATGGCCGCGTCCCATCATCGCGTTCAGCTCGATCAGCCACGGATGGCTGGTGTTCGCGTCGATGAAGCTGCTGAACGTCGCCGGGAGCAACAGGAGCGAGCTCGCGAAGATCGCCGGGATCACGCCCGAGGTGTTGACCTTGAGCGGAAGATGCGAGCTCTCGCCGCCGAACACCCGGTTACCCTGCTGGCGCTTGGGGTACTGGACCAGCACCCGGCGCTGGGCGCGCTCCATGAACACGATCGCCGTGATCACCGCCAGCATCAGCACGATCAGCAGGATGATGAACCCAGCCGAGATCGCCCCGGTCCGCCCGAGCTCGAGCGTGCTGGCGAGGGCTGCCGGCAGCGAGGCCACGATGCCGACGAAGATGATCAGCGAGATGCCATTGCCGATCCCGCGCGCGGTGATCTGCTCGCCCAGCCACATCAGGAACATCGTGCCGCCCACGATGGTGATCACCGTGGAGAGGCGGAAGAACCAGCCGGGGTCGATGACCGCGCTGCCGAACCCGCTGGAGGTGCCTTCCAGGCCGATCGCAAGCCCGTAGGCCTGGAACGAGCAGAGCACCACCGTCAGGTAGCGGGTGTACTGGTTGATCTTCTTGCGACCGCTCTCGCCCTCCTTCTTGAGGGCCTCCATGGTCGGCGACACCGCGGTCATCAGCTGCAGGATGATCGAGGCGGAGATGTAGGGCAGGATGCCGAGCGCGAAGATCGACATGCGCTCGAGCGCGCCGCCCGCGAACACGTTGAACATGCCGACGATGCCGCCGGCCTGGCTCTGGAAGATCTGCGCCATGGCGGCGTGATCGATGCCCGGCAGCGGCACGTAGGTGCCGAGCCGGTACACGATCAGCGCACCCAGGGTGAACCACAGGCGCTTTTTGAGCTCGGTCGCCTTGGCGAAAGCACCGAAATTGACGTTCGCCGCAAGCTGCTCGGCGACCGAGGCCATGGTTCTTCCTTACTCGGACGCGGCGACGGGGCCGCCGATCACGTTCACCTTGCCGCCCGCCTTCTCGACCGCCTCGACGGCCGAGGCGGAGGCGCCGACAACCTCGATCGTCAGGGCAGCCTGCAGGCTGCCGCGACCGAGCAGGCGGATGCCGTCGCGCGGGTTGCCGACCAGGCCGGCAGCGACCAGCGCCGCGGCGTCGACCGGCTGCGCCGTGTCAATGCGGCCGGCGTCCACCGCCTTCTGCAGCGAATCCAGGTTCACCACGACATAGTCGGCGCGGAAGATGTTGTTGAAGCCGCGCTTCGGCAGACGCCGATACAGCGGCATCTGGCCACCCTCGAAATAGGCAGGCTTGCCACCGCCGGCGCGAGCCTTCGCACCCTTGTGACCCTTACCCGAGGTCTTGCCGAGGCCCGACCCCATACCACGCCCGAGCCGCTTGCGCGGCCCGCGCGCCCCGGGATTGTCCCGGAGTTCGTTCAGCTTCATGACTCTCAGCCCTTGGCCGTCTCGGCACCGTCGAGAGTCTCGAACACCACCAGGTGCTTGACCTTCTCGACCCGACCGCGCGTGGCCGGGTTATCGGCCAGGACGCGGGTACGGTGCAACTTGTTCAGACCCAGGCCGACCAGCGTCTCGCGCTGGTCCTTGCGTCGCCCGATCGGGCTCTTCACCTGGGTGACCTTGATCGTGCCCATGGTCGTCACTCCGCCTTCGGCTCGATCGCCTCGCGGCGGCCGATCAGGTCGGAGACCTTCTTGCCGCGCTTGGCCGCGACCGCCCGCGGGCTCGCCACCGTGGTCAGCGCCGCAAACGTGGCCTTGACCATGTTGTGCGGGTTTGAGGTGCCGAGCGACTTGGCGACCACGTCGCCAATGCCCAGAGCCTCGAACACCATGCGCATCGGGCCGCCGGCGATCACGCCGGTACCAGGAGGAGCCGAGCGCAGCAGGACCCGGCCGGCACCGAAGTGGCCGATCGTGTCATGATGCAGCGTACGACCCTGGCGCAACGGCACCCGGATCAGCCCCTTCTTCGCAGCCTCGGTCGCCTTGCGCACCGCTTCCGGCACTTCGCGTGCCTTGCCGCTGCCATAGCCGACCCGGCCCTTGCCGTCGCCCACGACCACCAGCGCCGAGAAGCCGAAACGACGGCCACCCTTCACCACCTTCGCCACACGATTGATGCTGACGAGCCGGTCCATGAACTCGGACTCGCCGCGATCCCTGTCGTTGCGATCATCACCGCGCTGACGCGCCATTTCCGTCCTCCCGCGATGGATCAGAACGACAGGCCGCCCTCGCGGGCGCCGTCGGCCAGAGCCTTCACACGACCGTGGTACTGATAACCACCACGATCGAACACTACCGTATCGATACCGGCCGCCTTGGCGCGCTCGGCGAGCAGCAAGCCGACCCGCTTGGCCGCCTCGCTGTCCGCACCGGTCTTCAGCTCGCCGCGCAACGTCGGCTCGATCGTCGAGGCTGCCGCCACCGTCACGCCCCTCAGGTCGTCGATGACCTGGGCGTAGATGTGGCAGCTCGACCGGAACACCGACAGCCGGGCACGGCCGGAAGCCCGCTGCCGGATCGCGAAGCGAACCCGACGCCGGCGACGCTCGAAGCGCTCGTCCACCTTCACCATGGTTACTTCTTCTTGCCTTCTTTGCGACGGATCGTCTCGCCGGCGTACTTCACGCCCTTGCCCTTGTAGGGCTCCGGCAGGCGGAACGCGCGGATCTCGGAAGCGAGCTGCCCGACCTTCTGCTTGTCGGCGCCGCTGATCTGGATCGAGGTCGGGGTGTCGACCACGACCTTGATCTCCTTCGGCACCGCGTACTTGATGTCGTGGCTGTAGCCGAGCTGCAGGTTCAGGATCGAGCCGTCCAGCGCCGCGCGGTAACCCACGCCGCTGATCTCCAGCTTCTCCGTGAACCCTTCCGACACGCCCTTGACCAGGTTCGCGACGACCGAGCGGGAGGTGCCCCATAGCGAGCGGCCCTGGCGGTCCATCTCGCGCGGGAGCACGGTGATCGCGCCGTTCTCGTAGGTCGCGGAAACCGCGTCGTGCAGGACCGCCGACAGCTCGCCGAGCTTGCCCTTGGCCTTGATGGTCTGGCCTTCCACCGTCACGGTGGTGCCAGCCGGTACGGAGACCGGGTGCTTGCCGATACGGGACATGGTCAGAACACCAGGCACAAGATCTCGCCGCCGACATGCGCCGCCCGAGCTTCCGCGTCGGACATCACACCCCGGGGCGTCGAGACGATCGCGATGCCCAGGCCATTATAAATGGTCGGCAGATCGCGCACGCCGGCATAGACGCGGCGACCGGGCTTGCTCACCCGCTTCAGCTCGCGGATGACCGGCTCGCCGTTGTGGTACTTCAGCTCGACGCTGATCGAGCGCTTTCCAGGCGCCTGCTCTACCTCACCGAAGCCGCGAATATAGCCTTCGCGCTTCAGGACCTCGAGCACGCGCACGTGCATCGTCGACTTCGGCGCGAGGACGGCACCCTTGGCGGCCAGCTGGCCGTTGCGGATGCGCGTCAACAAGTCACCGAGCGGATCGGACATCGCCATTCCGCGGACCCCTTACCAGCTCGACTTGACCATCCCGGGGATCTGCCCCGTGGATGCCAAGTCCCGCAATGCGATACGAGAAAGACCGAGCTTCCGGTAAAAGGCACGCGGCCTGCCGGTCATCTCGCAACGGTTGCGAACACGGACCTTGGATCCGTTCCGCGGCAGTTCGGCCAGCTTCAGCACGGCTTCGAACCGGTCGCCGTCGTCGATGTCCTTCTGCTTGATGATCGCCTTCAACTCAGCGCGCTTGGCGGCCTGCTTCGCCACCAGCTCGCGACGCTGGTTGTTCTTCTCAACTGAACTCTTCTTCGCCACGACGATATCCTTGTTCAGATCACTTCGTGAAGGGCATGCTGAATGCCGCGAGGAGCGCCTTGGCCTCCTCGTTCGTCTTCGCGGTGGTGCAGAAGATGATATCCATGCCGCGGTTCTCGTCGACTTCGTCGAACGAGATCTCCGGGAAGATGATCTGCTCCTTCAGGCCCATGGCATAGTTGCCCCGGCCGTCGAAGCTCTTCGGCGACACACCACGGAAGTCGCGGATCCGCGGCATCGCGATGTTGATCAGGCGATCGAGGAATTCGTACATGCGCTCGCGCCGCAAGGTCACCTTGCAGCCGATGTTCATGCCCTCGCGCAGCTTGAAGTTCGCCACCGACTTGCGCGCCTTGGTCATCACCGGCTTCTGGCCGGCGATCTTGGTCAGCTGCGCCACCGCGTTGGTGAGCTTCTTGGTGTCCTGCGTAGCCTTGCCGACCGCCATGTTGATGACGATCTTGTCCAGCTTCGGAACCTGCATCGGGTTCTTGTAGCCGAACTGTTCGACGAGAGCGGCCCGGACGGTGTTCTCGTACTGTGTCTTCAGACGTGCCATCACCGCCTCACCGGTCGAGCAGCTCGCCGGTCCGCTTGGAAAAGCGGACCTTGCGGCCGTCTTCGAGGAACTTGAACCCGACGCGGGTGGCCTTGCCGTCGGACGGATCGACCAGCGCGACATTGCTCGCGTCGATCGAAGCTTCCTTCTCGACAATGCCGCTCTCGCGCATGCCGGTCGACTTGGTGTGGCGTTTCACCACCGCCACGCCCTGGACGACCACGCGGCCTTCCTTCGGGTCCACCTTCAGGATCTCGCCCTGGCGGCCCTTGTCGCGACCAGTGAGAACGACGACCTTGTCGCCCTTCTTGACCTTGGCTGCCATCACAACACCTCGGGCGCGAGGGAGATGATCTTCATGAACTTACGGGCACGCAGCTCGCGGGTCACAGGCCCGAAGATGCGGGTGCCGATCGGCTCACCCTGCTTGTTGATGAGGACGGCCGCGTTGCGGTCGAAACGGATCGCCGACCCGTCGGGCCGCGACACTTCCTTTGCCGTCCGGACGACAACGGCCATGGCCACGTCGCCCTTCTTTACCTTGCCGCGCGGTATGGCGTCCTTGATGGCGACGACGATGACGTCGCCAACAGAACCCCACCTACGATGCGAGCCACCCAGTACACGAATGCACTGGACCCGACGCGCTCCCGAGTTGTCGGCAACATCGAGATCGGTCTCGGGCATGATCATGATTTAGATCCTCACGCCTCTGCAGCCGGAGCCGCTGCGTCCTCGACCAGCACTTCCCAACGCTTGCGCGCCGAAAGGGGCCGGCACTCACGGATCATGACAGTATCGCCGATCTTGAATCGGTTCGACTCGTCGTGAGCCATGTATTTCTTGGTGCTCTTGATGTACTTTTTATAGAGCGGGTGCATCACCTGCCGCTCGACCTTGACCACGACGGTCTTGTCGGCGACGTCACTGACCACCTGCCCATGCAGTACGCGACGCGGCATCGCTTATCTCCTCAGGCGCCGGTCTTAGCCGAGACGGCCTGCTCGCGCAGAACCGTCTTGACCCGCGCAATGTCCTTGCGGACCTCGCGAATCCGGGCCGTCCCTTCCAGCTGCCCGGTCGCCTTCTGAAAGCGCAGGTTGAACTGCTCCTTCTTCAGGCCCAGCAGCCGGTCGATCAGAGCCTTGCGGCCTTCATTACGAATTTCCGAAGCGTTCATCGCTCTCAGAGCTCCCGCTGCACGAAGCGGGCCTTGATCGGCAGCTTCGCAGCACCCAGGGCGATCGCGGCTTCGGCCAGCTCAGGGGCGACACCGTCGATCTCGAACATGATCCGGCCAGGCTTCACCCGGGCCACCCAGCGATCCACCGACCCCTTGCCCGAGCCCATGCGGACTTCGGCAGGCTTGGAGGTGACCGGCACATCCGGGAAGATCCGGATCCACACGCGGCCGGCACGCTTGAGGTGACGGGTGATGGCGCGGCGGGCCGATTCGATCTGCCGGGCGGTGATCCGCGCCGGCTCGACCGCCTTCAGGCCGAACGCGCCGAAGTTGAGCTCCGCTCCGCCCTTGGCCAGGCCGTGGATACGGCCCTTGAACGCCTTGCGGTACTTGGTTCTCTTAGGCTGCAACATTGTTCAATATCAACCCCGTGCCGGCGCGGCTTCGGTCATGCGCCGATCGTACGCGGAGGGGTCGTGCTCCATGATCTCGCCACGGAACACCCACACCTTGATCCCGTTCGTACCGTACGGCGTATGCGCGGTGGCCTTGGCGAAATCGATGCTGGCGCGCAGCGTGTGCAGCGGCACCCGGCCCTCGCGATACCATTCCGACCGGGCGATCTCGGCGCCGCCCAGGCGGCCCGAGCAATGCACCCGGATGCCCAGCGCGCCCAGGCGCATCGCCGCCTGCACCGCACGCTTCATCGCGCGGCGGAAGGTGACGCGGCGCACCAGCTGCTGCGCGATGCTCTCGGCGATCAGCTTGGCGTCCAGCTCCGGCTTGCGGACCTCGACGATGTTGAGGTGCACGTCGGCCGAGCAGCGCTGGGCGACTTCCCGCCGCAGCACCTCGATCGCCTCGCCCTTCTTGCCGATCACCACGCCCGGACGGGCGGTGTAGATCATCACCCGGGCCTTCTTGGCCGGGCGCTCGATCACCACGCGCGAGACGCCGGCGTTCGAGAGGCGCTTCTCCAGGAACTCGCGGATCTGGAGATCTTCCTTCAGCATCTTCGCGTAGTTGTTTTCCGCGAACCAGCGCGAATCCCAGGTACGATTGATGCCGACCCGCAGCCCGACGGGATTTACCTTGTGACCCATCAGGCCCTTCCCTCGCTCTGCTCACGGACGACGATGCGCAGGCGGCTGTAGAACTTTTCCACCCGGGCGGCACGGCCGCGCGCACGCGGATGCAGGCGCTTCATCACGAAGCGCTTGCCCACGTAAGCCTCGGCGACCACCAACCGGTCAACGTCCAGGTTGTGATTGTTCTCGGCATTCGCAATAGCCGACTTCAAGGTTTTCTGCACCTCGAGGGCGACCCGCTTGCGCGAGAACTCCAGGGCGGTGACCGCCCGACCGGCCGACATGCCGCGGATCAGCTCGGCCACCAGGCCCAGCTTCTGCGGGCTGGAGCGAACCAGCGTGTCTTCGGCGAACGCCTCGTTGGCGGTCACCTTACGCTCTGACTTGGGCTTGCTCATCTCAGCCCCTCTTCGCCTTCTTGTCGGCACCGTGACCCGTGAAGGTCCGGGTCGGCGCGAACTCGCCGAACTTGTGACCGACCATGTTGTCCGTCACGTAGACCGGCAGATGCTTCTTGCCGTTGTGGACGGCGAAGGTCAGGCCGATGAACTCGGGCATGATGGTCGAGCGACGCGACCAGATCTTGATGATCTCGTTGCGGCCCGAACGCCGTGCGGCATCGGCTTTCTTGAACAGATAGCCGTCGACGAACGGACCCTTCCAGACTGAACGGGCCACGCCTTAACCTCCACGCTTCTTGGCAACGTGCCGCGACCGCACGATCATGTTGGTGGTACGCTTGTTGCGGCGGGTCCGGTAACCCTTGGTGGGCTGGCCCCACGGGCTGACCGGATGACGGCCACCCGAGGTGCGGCCCTCACCACCGCCGAGCGGATGATCGACCGGGTTCATCGCGACACCACGCACGGTCGGGCGGACGCCCTTCCAGCGCTTGCGGCCGGCCTTGCCCAGATTCTCGTTCTGGTGGTCGGGATTGGACACGGCACCGATGGTGGCCATGCAATCCTGCCGGATGCGGCGGATCTCGCCGGAGTTCAGGCGGATCTGGCAGTAGTCGCCGTCGCGGCCGATCAGCTGGGCGAACGCGCCCGCCGAACGGGCGACCTGGCCGCCCTTGCCAGCCTTCAGCTCCAGGTTGTGCACGATGGTGCCGACCGGGATCGCCTTCAGCGGGGCGGCATTGCCCGGCTTCACGTCGACCCGCTCGCCCGCGACCACCTTGTCGCCGACCTTGAGCCGCTGCGGCGCCAGGATGTAGGCCTGCTCGCCGTCGTCATAGCGCACCAGCGCGATGAACGCGGTCCGGTTCGGATCGTACTCCATCCGCTCGATCGTGCCGACCACGTCCCACTTGCGACGCTTGAAGTCGATCAGCCGGTAGGAGCGCTTGTGGCCACCACCCACGTGGCGGGTGGTGATCCGGCCGTAATGGTTGCGGCCGCCGGACTTGGAGAGACCCTCGGTCAGCGTCTTGACCGGGCTGCCCTTCCAGAGCTCCGACTTGTCGACCAGCACCAGCTCGCGCTGCGAAGGCGTGGTCGGGTTGTAGTTCTTCAGCGCCATCGCCTCAGATCCCCGTCGTCACGTCGATGGTCTGGCCCGCCTCGAGCGTCACGATCGCCTTCTTGACGTCCGAACGCTGATAGGCCTTGCCCTTGAAGCGCTTGGTCTTGCCCTTGGTCACCATGGTGTTGACCGCGGTGACCTTGACGTTGAACAGCGCCTCGACGGCCTGCTTGATCTCGGGCTTCGCGGCATCGCCGCGCACCTTGAAGGTGACCTGGTTCAGCTCGGAGATCCGGGTCGACTTCTCGGTCACCACCGGGGCGAGGATGATATCGTACATCCGCTCCTGGTTCATGCCAGGCGCTCCTGAAGTTCCTGAGCCGCGGCCTTGCTGATCACCAGCTGGTCGCTGCGCAGGATGTCATAGACGTTCGCGCCGACCGACGGGAGCACGTCCACGTGGGTCAGGTTGCGCGAGGCCAGCGCGAAGTTGAGCTGCAGCTCGGCGGGGCCGACGAACAGCACCTTGTCCAGGCCGAGCTTGCCCAGGCGAGCGATCAGCTCCTTGGTGCGCGGCTGGTCCAGCTCCAGCTTGTCGACGACGACGAGCTTGCCGTTCTTGGCCTTGTCCGAAAGAGCCATCCGCAGACCCAGCGCGCGGACCTTCTTGGGAAGGTCGATCGCGTGGTCGCGCGGCGTCGGGCCGTGGGCCCGGCCACCGGTGCGGAAGATCGGCGCGCGCTTGTTGCCGTGGCGGGCGCGGCCGGTGCCCTTCTGCTTGTAGATCTTGGCGGTGGAGCCGGCGACTTCGCCGCGGCTCTTCACCTTGTGGGTGCCCGCACGGCGCTTGGCCAGCTGCCAGAGCACCACGCGCTGCAGGATGTCGGCGCGCGGCTCCAGGCCGAACACCGAATCGATCAGGTCGATGGTGCCGGCATCCTCGGCATCCAGCGTCTTGACGGCGATCTGCATCACTCGGCTCCCGCAGCGAGAACACCGGCCGGATACGGCGCATCCTTCGGCAAGGCCTTCTTCACCGCATCGCGAACCCGGACCCAGGACCCTTCGGAACCCGGGACGGCGCCCTTGACCAGTAACAGGCCGCGCTCCTCGTCCACGCCGAACACTTCCAGGTTCAGCACGGTGCGCTGCTTGGCGCCCATGTGGCCGGCCATCTTCTTGCCCGGGAACGTGCGGCCCGGATCCTGGCGGTTACCGGTCGAGCCGTGCGAGCGGTGCGAAACCGACACGCCGTGCGACGCCCGCAGGCCGCCGAAATTGTGGCGCTTCATGACGCCCGCGAAACCGCGGCCGATCGAGATGCCGGTGACGTCGACGAACTGGCCCTCGACGAAGTGCTCCACCGTCAGGCGCGCACCCACGTCCAGCACCGCATCGTCGGCGACCCGGAACTCCGCGACATAGGCCTTCGGCTCGACCTTCGCCTTGGCGAAGTGGCCGCGCATCGGCTTGGTCACATTCTTGGCACTTTTCGGACCTACACCGAGCTGGACGGCGGTGTAGCCGTCCTTGTCGCCGGTGCGGACCGCGACAACCTCGCAGTCCTCGACCTTGAGAACGGTGACCGGCACGTGACTTCCGTCGATGCCGAACAACCGCGTCATACCCATTTTCTGGGCCAACAGCCCCGTACGCATTTCTTCAGGCCCTCAGAGCTTGATCTCGACGTCCACACCCGACGCCAGGTCGAGCTTCATCAGCGCGTCCACGGTCTGCGGAGTGGGGTCGACGATGTCGAGAAGGCGCTTGTGCGTCCGGATTTCGAACTGCTCACGGCTCTTCTTATCGACGTGCGGCGAGCGGAGCACCGTGAACTTCTCGATACGATTGGGCAGAGGGATCGGGCCGCGCACGCGCGCCCCGGTCCGCTTCGCCGTGCCGACGATTTCCCTCACCGACTGATCGAGCACGCGGTGATCGAAAGCCTTGAGCCGAATTCTGATATTCTGCGCGTCCATGGTCGGACGATCCCCGCGTATTCGTCAGGATTACTGAATGACTTCGGCGACGACGCCGGCGCCGACGGTGCGGCCGCCCTCGCGGATCGCGAAGCGCAGGCCCTGCTCCATGGCGATGGGCGCGATCAGCGTCACCACCATCGTCACGTTGTCGCCCGGCATCACCATCTCGGTGCCCGCCGGCAGTTCCACCGACCCGGTCACGTCCGTGGTCCGGAAGTAGAACTGCGGGCGGTAGTTGCCGAAGAACGGCGTGTGCCGGCCGCCCTCTTCCTTGGTCAGCACATAGGTCTCGGCGGTGAACTTGGTGTGCGGCGTGATCGAGCCCGGCTTGCACAGCACCTGGCCGCGCTCCACGTCGTCCCGCTTGGTGCCGCGCAGCAGCACGCCGACATTGTCGCCAGCCTCGCCACGGTCCAGCAGCTTGCGGAACATCTCCACGCCGGTGCAGGTCGTCTTGGTCGTCGGCTTGATGCCCACGATCTCGACTTCCTCGCCGACCTTCACCACCCCGCGCTCCACGCGCCCGGTCACCACCGTGCCGCGGCCCGAGATCGAGAACACGTCCTCGATCGGCATCAGGAACGGCTTGTCCACCGCCCGCTCCGGCTGCGGAATGTACTCGTCCACCGCCTTCATCAGCGCCAGGATCTGCTCGCGGCCGATCGCGTCGTCCTTGCCTTCCAGCGCCGCCAGCGCCGAACCCTTGATGATCGGGATGTCGTCGCCCGGGAAGTTGTACTTCGACAAAAGCTCACGCACCTCGAGCTCCACCAGCTCGAGCAGCTCCGGGTCGTCGACCATGTCGACCTTGTTCAGGAACACCACCAGCGCCGGAACGCCCACCTGGCGCGCCAACAGGATGTGCTCGCGCGTCTGCGGCATCGGGCCGTCCGCCGCCGACACCACCAGGATCGCGCCGTCCATCTGCGCCGCACCGGTGATCATGTTCTTCACGTAGTCGGCATGCCCAGGGCAGTCGACGTGCGCGTAGTGCCGCTTCTCCGTCTCGTACTCCACATGCGCCGTGTTGATCGTGATCCCGCGCGCCTTCTCCTCCGGCGCCTTGTCGATCTGGTCGTACGCCGTGAACGACGCACCGCCAGCCTCCGCCAGGATCTTCGTGATCGCAGCCGTCAGCGTGGTCTTGCCGTGATCCACGTGACCAACCGTACCAATGTTCGCGTGCGGCTTCGTCCGCTTGAACGTCTCTTTGGCCATCGTCTGTGCCCCTCGTCAGTCCTCTAACCTGAGACGTCTCAGGCGTACTTGGCGCGGATTTCGTCAGCGACCATCTGCGGCACCTGCGCGTAATGGTCGAAGTGCATCGTGAACTGCGCCCGGCCCTGCGAGAGGGAGCGCAGCGAGTTCACGTAACCGAACATGGAGGCCAAAGGCACCATCGCCTTGATGACCTGCGCGTTGCCGCGCGGCTCCATGCCGGTGATCTGACCACGGCGGCTGTTCAGGTCGCCGATGATGTCACCCATATACTCGTCGGGCGTCACCGCCTCGACGCGCATGATCGGCTCGAGCAGCTGCGGACCGGCCTTGGCGGCGCCTTCCTTGAAGGCCGCCCGGGACGCGATCTCGAAGGCCAGCGCCGACGAGTCGACCTCGTGGTAGGCGCCGTCGACCAGCTCCACCTTGACGTCGGTCATCGGGAAGCCGGCGATCACGCCGTTGCTCATGCAGCTCTCGAGGCCCTTCTGGACGCCCGGGAGATATTCCTTCGGCACCGCGCCGCCGACGATCTTGCTCTCGAACTCGAAGCCCTTGCCCTTCTCGTTCGGCGTGATCACCAGCTTCACCCGCGCGAACTGACCGGTACCACCGGTCTGCTTCTTGTGGGTGTAGTCCACGTTGGCGGGCTTGGTCAGGGTCTCGCGATAGGCCACCTGCGGGGCGCCCACGTTGGCCTCGACCTTGAACTCGCGGCGCATGCGGTCGACCAGGATCTCCAGGTGGAGCTCGCCCATGCCCTTGATCAGGGTCTGGCCGGATTCCTGGTCGGTCGACACGCGGAAGGACGGATCCTCCTGCGCCAGCTTGTTCAGCGCCAGGCCCATCTTCTCCTGGTCGGCCTTCGACTTCGGCTCGACGGCGACCTCGATCACCGGCTCCGGGAACTCCATCCGCTCCAGGATGATCGCCTTGTCCGGATCCGACAGGGTGTCGCCCGTCGTGGTGCCCTTCAGGCCGACCAGCGCCACGATGTCGCCGGTGCGGGCCTCCTTGAGCTCCTCACGGCTGTTGGCGTGCATCAGCAGGATGCGGCCGATGCGCTCGCGCGCATTCTTCACCGTGTTCTGGAGGTAGGATCCGCTTTCCAGCCGACCGGAGTAGATGCGCACGAAGGTCAGCGTGCCGACGAACGGGTCGGTCATGATCTTGAACGCCAGGGCCGCGAACGGCGCCTCGTCGTCGATCCGGCGGCTGCTCTCGGTCTCGGTCTTCGGATCGATGCCGACGATCTCCGGCACGTCGAGCGGCGACGGCAGGAAGTCGACCACCGCGTCCAGGAGCGTCTGCACGCCCTTGTTCTTGAAGGCCGAACCGCACAGCACCGGGACGAACTGGAAGCCCGTGGCGCCCTTGCGCAGGCAGCGCAGCAGGGTCGCCTCGTCCGGCTCCTCGCCACTGAAATAGGCCTCGAGCGCCGCGTCGTCGTTCTCGACCGCCGCCTCGACCAGCATCTGGCGATACTCCGCGGCCTTCTCCTTCATGGAGGCCGGGATCTCTTCCAGCGCGTACTCGGCGCCCATGGTCTCGTCGCGCCACACGACCGCCTTCATGCGGACCAGGTCGACGTTGCCGATATACTCGGACTCGGACCCGATCGGCAGGTTCAGGACGACCGGCTTGGCGCCGAGACGCTCCCGGATCTCGTTGACGCAGCGATAGAAGTCGGCGCCGATCCGGTCCATCTTGTTGACGAAGCAGATCCGCGGCACGCGGTACTTGTCGGCCTGCCGCCAGACGGTCTCGGACTGCGGCTCGACACCGGCGACCGAGTCGAACACCGCGACCGCACCGTCGAGCACGCGCAGGCTGCGCTCCACCTCGATGGTGAAGTCGACGTGGCCGGGCGTGTCGATGATGTTGATGCGATGATCCCGCCAATAGCAGGTGGTCGCCGCCGAGGTGATGGTGATGCCGCGCTCTTGCTCCTGCTCCATCCAGTCCATCGTCGCCGTGCCTTCGTGCACTTCGCCGATCTTGTAGGACTTTCCAGTGTAGAAGAGCACGCGCTCGGTGGTCGTCGTCTTACCGGCATCGATGTGAGCCATGATGCCGATATTACGATATCGATCGAGCGGAATGGTGCGAGCCATGATCCTATCCGAACCGTTCCGGGCCGATTACCAGCGGTAGTGCGAGAAGGCGCGATTGGCTTCCGCCATGCGGAGCGTGTCCTCGCGCTTCTTCACGGCCGCCCCGCGGTTCTGGGCGGCGTCGAGCAGCTCCGCCGCGAGACGATCGGTCATCGTCTTCTCGGAACGCTTCTGGGCGGTGCCGATGATCCAGCGGATCGCCAGCGCCTGCCGGCGGACGTCGCGGACCTCGACCGGCACCTGGTAGGTGGCGCCGCCGACGCGCCGCGAGCGCACCTCGAGAGCCGGGGCCACGTTGGCGAGCGCCTCGTGGAACATCTCGATCGGGTCACCACCACCGCGAGCCTGGAGCTTGTCCAGCGCGGCATAGACCGACGCCTCGGCGACGGACTTCTTGCCGTCCAGCATCACGGAGTTGATGAACTTGGCCAGGATCACATCCCCGAACTTCGGATCGGGGAGGACCTCACGGCGCTCTGCAGCACGACGACGCATTTCTCAGAAACCCTTTCGGCCGATCACTTGGGACGCTTGACGCCGTACTTCGAACGGCCCTGCTTGCGGTTCTTGACGCCCTGGGCGTCGAGGACGCCGCGGAGCGTGTGGTAGCGCACGCCAGGCAAGTCCTTCACGCGGCCGCCGCGGATCAGCACGACCGAATGTTCCTGGAGGTTGTGCCCCTCACCCGGGATGTAGCTCGTCACCTCGAAGCCGTTGGTGAGGCGCACGCGGCAGACCTTACGAAGAGCGGAGTTCGGCTTCTTCGGCGTGGTCGTGTAGACACGGGTGCAGACGCCGCGCTTCTGGGGGCAGCCCTCGAGGGCAGGCACCTTGTTGCGCTTCGGCTTGCTCGTCCGGCCCGTGCGGACCAACTGGTTGATCGTCGGCATCTCGTCTTTGTCTCGCCCTGTCCGAAGTGCGCGTTCCACGAAGCAAGTTCGGCCGCCCGACATATGCCGAGCCGCCTCAGGGAACCAGCAGGAATGCACCCGAACAACCGACCCTGCGTCTGGCCAGTCATGGCCACCACCAGGCTCGAGAATGAAAAGGTGCGCGGCTTCTATCCGCCAGCTGCCCTGCCGTCAAGTCCCTGCGCCCGCCAGGAGGCTCCCGGCGGGCGCAGGCCACTCATGCGGCGCCGATCTCGCCCATGGCGAAACCGCGTTCGCTGTCCAGTTCACGCGGCGGCGCGAAGCGGCTGTCCGAGGACAGCTCCTTGCGCAGGCGCGGCAGGACGCCACCGGTACCGGCCGGGATCAGCCGGCCGACGATGACATTTTCCTTCAGGCCGTTCAGCCCGTCGGTCTTGCCGGCGAACGCAGCCTCGGTGAGCACGCGGGTGGTCTCCTGGAAGGAGGCCGCGGACACGAAGGACTGCGTCTGCAGGCTGGCCTTGGTGATGCCCTGAAGCACCGCACGGTAGACGGCCGGGCGCTTGTCCTCGGCCAGCATCCGCGCGTTGACCTGGTCGAACTCGATCTTGTCGACCTGTTCGCCCACCAGGAAGGTCGTGTCGCCCGGATCGGCGATCTCGACCTTCTGCAGCATCTGCCGGACGATCACCTCGACATGCTTGTCGTTGATCTTCACGCCCTGCAGTTTGTAGACGTCCTGGATCTCCGCGACCAGGAACTGGGCCAGCGCCTCCACGCCCAGGACCCGCAGGATGTCGTGCGGCACCGGGTTGCCGTCGACGATCGGGTCGCCCGGCTTGGTGATGTCGCCTTCCTGCACGCTGACCTGACGCCCCTTCGGGATCAGGTACTCCACCGCTTCCTGGTCGGGATCGACCGGGACGAGGCGCAGGCGCCGCTTGTTCTTGTAGTCCTTGCCGAACTCCACGCGCCCTTCCAGCTCGGCGATGATCGCCGGGTCCTTGGGACGCCGCGCCTCGAACAGCTCCGCCACCCGCGGCAGACCGCCGGTGATGTCGCGGGTCTTGGACGCTTCCTTCGGCAGACGTGCCAGCACGTCGCCCGGGTGCACCATGTCGCCGAGCTCGACCGACAGGATGCCGCCGAGCGGCATGATGTAGCGCGCTTCGTTGCCCGACGGCAGCGTGATCGGCTTGCCGGCCTCATCCTCCAGGATGATCGACGGACGCAGGTTGGCGGAGCGGGCGGACTGCCGGTAGTCGACGATCTCCTTGCTCGACTTGCCGGTCGTCTCGTCGATGACGTCGCGGTAGGTGATGCCCTCGATCATGTCGTAGAACGTCACCTTGCCGGCGGCTTCCGACACCACCGGGACGGTGTGCGGATCCCACTCGGCCAAGCGCTGCTCCTTCTCGACCTTGGCGTCGGGCTCCACCAGCAGGCGGGTGCCGTTGGCCAGGCGATGGCGGACCCGCTCGCGGCCGACCTCGTCATAGATGACCAGCTCGGAGTTGCGGCCCAGCACGACCTGGCGGCCCTTGGTGTCGCGCACCAAGCGCGGGTTGGTGATCTTCACCGAGCCTGCCACCGCCGATTCGATGGCGCTCTGCTCCGCTTGGCCCTGCGCCGCACCACCGATGTGGAAGGTGCGCATGGTCAGCTGGGTGCCGGGCTCGCCGATCGACTGCGCCGCGATGACGCCCACCGCCTCGCCGATGTTGACCGTCGTGCCCCGGGCCAGGTCGCGGCCGTAGCACTTGCCGCAGACGCCGCCGAAGCTGTCGCAGGTAAGCACCGAGCGCACCCGCACCGCCGACACGCCGCTGGCGTCGACGATCCGGACTTCCGGCTCCTCGAACAACGTGTTGCGCGCGATCAACTTCTCGCCGGTCTTGGGGTCGATCACGTCCTCGGCCGCGGTACGGCCAAGGATGCGCTCGCCCAGGTCGTCGGCGACCTGGCCGGCATTGATCGAGGCGCTGAGGGTGATGAACCGCTCGGTGCCGCAATCCTCCTCGACGATGATGCAGTCCTGCGCCACGTCGACTAGGCGCCGGGTCAGGTAACCCGAGTTCGCCGTCTTCAAGGCGGTGTCGGCCAGGCCCTTGCGGGCGCCGTGCGTGGAGTTGAAGTACTCCAGCACCGAGAGGCCTTCCTTGAAGTTCGAGATGATCGGGTTCTCGATGATTTCGCCCGACGGCTTGGCCATCAGGCCGCGCATGCCGGCAAGCTGCTTGATCTGCGCCGCCGAGCCACGAGCACCCGAATCCGCCATCATGAAGATCGAGTTCGGCTGCTTGTACTTGCCGTTCTCGTCCGGGATGGAGTGGACCGCCCGGATCGCCTTCATCATCTCGTCGGACACCTTGTCCGAGCACTGCTGCCAGGCGTCGACGACCTTGTTGTACTTCTCACCCTTGGTGATCAGGCCGTCGGCATACTGCTGCTCGTACTGCTTCACCAGCTCCTGGGTCTGGGTGATCAGCCGGTGCTTGCTGTCCGGGATGACCATGTCGTCCTTGCCGAACGAGATGCCGGCGCGGGCGGCGTTGGTGAAGCCCAGCCCCATCATCCGGTCGGCGAAGATCACGGTCTCCTTCTGTCCGCAATGACGATAGACCTCGTCGATGACCTGGCTGACCTCCTTCTTGGTCAGGGTCCGGTTGAACAGACGCTCGAAGCTGACCTTGGGGTTCTGCGGCAGGACATCGTAGAGCAGCATGCGGCCGGGCGTGGTGTCGACCACCTTCGATTCGATCGTCCCATCGGGCTGCGCAACCTCGATGCGCGCCTTGATCTTGGCGTGCATGCTGACGGCGCGAGCCGACAGGGCGTGCTGGATCTCGGCGAGGTTGGAGAAGGCCATGCCTTCGCCCTTCTCGTTCGGGATCTCCAGCGAGAGGTAGTACAGGCCCAGAACGATGTCCTGGGTCGGCACGATGATCGGCTTGCCGTTGGCCGGGCTCAGGATGTTGTTGGTCGACATCATGAGCACGCGGGCTTCCAGCTGGGCTTCCAGCGACAGCGGCACGTGCACCGCCATCTGGTCGCCGTCGAAGTCCGCGTTGAAGGCGGTGCAGACCAGCGGGTGCAGCTGGATGGCCTTGCCCTCGATCAGCACCGGCTCGAACGCCTGGATGCCCAGGCGGTGCAGCGTCGGCGCCCGGTTCAGCATCACCGGGTGCTCGCGGATCACCTGCTCCAGGATGTCCCAGACCTCGGGCCGCTCCTTCTCGACCATCCTCTTGGCGGCCTTGATCGTCTGCGCCATGCCGAACAGCTCGAGCTTGGCGTAGACGAACGGCTTGAACAGCTCGAGCGCCATCTTCTTCGGCAGGCCGCACTGGTGGAGCTTGAGCTCCGGGCCCACCACGATCACCGAGCGGCCGGAATAGTCGACGCGCTTGCCCAGCAGGTTCTGGCGGAAGCGGCCCTGCTTGCCCTTGAGCATGTCGGACAACGACTTCAGCGGACGCTTGTTGGCGCCGGTGATGACGCGGCCGCGGCGACCGTTGTCGAACAGGGCGTCGACCGCCTCCTGCAGCATGCGCTTCTCGTTGCGCACGATGATGTCGGGCGCGCGCAGCTCGATCAGGCGCTTGAGGCGGTTGTTGCGGTTGATGACGCGGCGGTAGAGGTCGTTCAGGTCAGAGGTCGCGAACCGGCCGCCGTCGAGCGGCACGAGCGGACGCAGTTCCGGCGGGATCACCGGGACCACCTCCATCACCATCCACTCGGGCTTGTTGCCCGATTCCAGGAAGACCTCGACCATCTTCAGGCGCTTGACCAGCTTCTTGCGCTTGGCCTCGGAGCTGGTCTCCGCCAGATCGGCGCGCAGCTTGTCGCGCTCCTCGGGCAGGTCGATGCGCTTGAGCATGTCGCGCACGGCCTCGGCGCCGATGCCGACCGTGAAGCTGTCCTCGCCGAACTCGTCGCGATGGCGCAGGACCTGGTCCTCGGTCAGCAGCTCATGCAGCTTCAGCGGGGTCAGGCCCGGCTCCACCACCACGAACTGCTCGAAATACAGCACGCGCTCCAGCTCGCGCAGGGTCATGTCGAGCAGGATGCCGATCCGGGAGGGCACCGACTTCAGGAACCAGATGTGCGCGACCGGGGCCGCCAGCTCGATATGGCCCATCCGCTCGCGGCGGACCTTCGACTGGATGACCTCGACGCCGCACTTCTCGCAGACGATGCCCTTGTACTTCATGCGCTTGTACTTGCCGCACAAGCACTCGTAGTCCTTGATCGGGCCGAAGATCTTGGCGCAGAAAAGACCATCCCGCTCCGGCTTGAAGGTCCGGTAGTTGATGGTTTCCGGCTTGCGCACTTCGCCGTAGGACCATTCCCGAATCTGGTCGGGGCTGGCGATGGAGATCCGAATCTCGTCGAACTTCTGGCCGGCCGCCGGCTGACCAAAGAGGTACATGAGATCGTTCATCTGGACCGTCTCTCGCTCATCCGCATCAGGAAAGAAAACCGGGACGGATGAGCCATGTCATCCGCCCGGAACCGAAGCTCAATCGTCGTTGGTGGACTGCAGCTGGACGTTCAGCGCCAGCGCCTGCAGTTCCTTGACGAGCACGTTGAAGCTCTCCGGGATACCGGCTTCAAACGTGTCCTCGCCCCGCACGATGGCCTCGTAGATTTTCGTACGACCGGAGACGTCGTCCGACTTGACCGTCAGCATCTCCTGCAGGGTGTAGGAGGCGCCGTAGGCCTGCAGGGCCCAGCACTCCATCTCGCCGAAGCGCTGACCGCCGAACTGGGCC
The DNA here is from genome assembly GCF_000427665.1 of Geminicoccus roseus DSM 18922. Classification (NCBI taxonomy): domain Bacteria; kingdom Pseudomonadati; phylum Pseudomonadota; class Alphaproteobacteria; order Geminicoccales; family Geminicoccaceae; genus Geminicoccus; species Geminicoccus roseus. Next base: position 3,147,418 of record NZ_KE386572.1, on the reverse strand, counting down.
TTCCCGCCCAGCGGCTGCTGGGTGACCAGCGAGTACGGGCCGACCGAACGCGCGTGGATCTTGTCGTCCACCAGGTGGCCGAGCTTCAGCATGTAGATGTAGCCCACCGTCACTTGGCGATCGAACGGCTCGCCCGTCCGACCGTCATAGAGCTGCGACTGGCCCGAGGAATGACACCCGGCGTCCTCCAGCATCTGCACGATGTCGGCCTCGTGCGCCCCGTCGAACACCGGCGTGGCGATCGGCACACCCTCGCGCAGGTTCTCGCCCAGCTCCTGCAGCTCCTGGTCGGAATACTGCTCGAGCTCTTCCCGGGTCGCCTTGCCGTAGACCTTGCTCAGCCGCTCCACCAGCCGCTCGCGGCCCTGCTCCTCGTTGTAGCGGTCGACCATCTGGCCGATCTGCTTGCCGAGGTTCGCGCAGGCCCAGCCCAGATGGGTCTCCAGGATCTGCCCGACATTCATGCGCGACGGCACGCCCAGCGGGTTCAGCACCAGGTCGACCGGCGTGCCGTCCTCCAGGTGCGGCATGTCCTCGACCGGAGCGATCTTGGAGATGACGCCCTTGTTGCCGTGGCGGCCGGCCATCTTGTCGCCCGGCTGCAGCTTGCGCTTCACCGCAACGAACACCTTGACCATCTTGAGCACGCCCGGAGGCATCTCGTCGCCGCGCTGCAGCTTCTCGACCTTGCTCTCGAACCGGTCGACCAGCGTCTTCACGCCGTCGTCGAGCTGGCGCTTGAGCGCCTGGATCTCGGCCATGTGCGCGGCATCGTCGACGCCGAAGTCCCACCACTGCCGCTTGGGCCGGTCGAGGGCGGCGGCATCGATCGGACGACCGGTGGGCGCACCCTTGGGCGCCGCCGTGGCGACCTGCCCTTCCAGCAGCTCGCGCAGCCGGCTGTAGACGTTGCGCTCCAGGATCGCGCGCTCGTCGTCGCGGTCCTTGGCCAGACGCTCGATCTCGGAGCGCTCGATCGCGATCGCGCGCTCGTCCTTCTCCACGCCCCGGCGGTTGAACACCCGGACCTCGACCACGGTACCCTGCACACCCGGCGGCACCTTCAGGGAGGTGTCGCGGACGTCATGGGCCTTCTCGCCGAAGATCGCGCGCAGCAGCTTCTCTTCGGGGGTCATCGGGGTCTCGCCCTTCGGCGTGACCTTGCCCACCAGGATGTCCGCGGCCTTCACCTCGGCGCCGATATAGACGATGCCCGCCTCGTCGAGGTTGCGCAGGGCCTCCTCGCTGACGTTCGGGATGTCGCGGGTGATCGCTTCCGGCCCGAGCTTGGTGTCGCGCGCCATCACCTCGAATTCCTCGATATGGATCGAGGTGAAGATGTCGTCGCGCACGATCCGCTCGGAGATCAGGATCGAGTCTTCGAAGTTGTAGCCGTTCCAGGGCATGAACGCGACCAGCGCGTTGAAGCCCAGCGCCAGCTCGCCCAGCTGGGTCGACGGACCGTCGGCCACGATGTCGTTCGCGCGCACCGTGTCGCCCACCTTCACCAGCGGACGCTGGTTGATGCAGGTGTTCTGGTTGGAGCGCTGGAACTTCTTCAGCCGGTAGATGTCGACCACGCCCTCGCCGCGGGCGTTCTCGTCGGTCACCCGGATGACGATGCGCGAGCCGTCGACCTGGTCGACCACGCCGCCGCGCTTGGCGACGATCGCAGCACCCGAATCACGGGCCGCGATCTCTTCCATGCCGGTGCCGACATAGGGAGCCGCGGCGCGGACCAGCGGCACCGCCTGGCGCTGCATGTTCGAGCCCATCAGCGCGCGGTTGGCGTCGTCGTTCTCCAGGAACGGGATCAGCGCCGCGGCCACCGAAACGAGCTGCTTGGGCGAGACATCGATCATCTCGACGTTCTCGGGCTTCGCCAGCACGAACTCGCCGTTCTGCCGGCAGGCGATGAACTCGCCGTCCAGCCGGCCCTCGTCGTTCAGCTTGGAGTTCGCCTGCGCGATCGTATAGCGCCCCTCCTCCATGGCGGAGAGATAGAGCACGTCGCCGACGATGCGGCCGTCCTCGACCCGGCGGTACGGGCTCTCGATGAAGCCGTACTTGTTGATCCGGGCATAGGTGGCCAGGCTGTTGATCAGGCCGATGTTCGGACCTTCCGGCGTCTCGATCGGGCAGATCCGGCCGTAATGGGTCGGATGCACGTCGCGCACCTCGAACCCGGCCCGCTCGCGGGTAAGACCGCCCGGCCCAAGCGCCGAGAGACGCCGCTTGTGGGTGATCTCCGACAGCGGGTTGGTCTGGTCCATGAACTGCGAGAGCTGCGACGAGCCGAAGAACTCGCGCACCGCGGCCGCCACCGGCTTCGCGTTGATCAGGTCGTGCGGCATCGCCGCGTCGATCTCGACCGACGACATCCGCTCACGCACTGCGCGCTCCATGCGGAGCAGACCGATGCGGAACTGGTTCTCCATCAGCTCGCCGACCGAGCGCACCCGGCGGTTGCCCAGATGGTCGATGTCGTCGATCTCGCCGCGACCGTCCTTGATCTCAATCAGCATCTTGACCACGGCCAGGATGTCTTCCTGGCGGAGCACGCGCAGCGTGTCCTCGGTCTCCATGCCGAGACGCATGTTCATCTTCACGCGGCCAACCGCGGAAAGATCATAGCGCTCGTTGTCGAAGAACAGGCCGTTGAACAGCGCTTCGGCGGTCTCCAGCGTCGGCGGCTCGCCCGGGCGCAGGACCCGGTAGATCTCGAGCAGCGCGTCGTCGCGGTTCTGCGAGCGGTCCAGCGCCAGCGTGTTGCGCAGGTACGGGCCAACCGTCATGTGGTCGATGTCGAGGATCGGCAGCTCCTCGATGCCGCCCGAAAGCAGCTTCTCGATGGCGAGCGCCGTCAGTTCCTCGCCGGCCTCCACGAAGACCAGGCCGTTGCTCTCGTCGATCACGTCGCGGGCGACGAACTTGCCGACCAGGTCCTCGGCCGAGACGAACACCTCGGTCAGGCCCTGCTCGCCCAGCTTGCGGATCAGGCGCGGGGTCAGCTTGGTGCCAGCTTCCGCGACGGTCTCGCCGGTGCTGGCGTCCACCAGGTCGGTGGTCAGCTTCTGGCCGGTCATCCGCTGACCGTTGAACGCGGTCCGCCAGCCCTTGCCCGACCGGTAGTAGGGCAGCTCGTTGTAGAAATGCGAAAGGATCTGCTCCTGGTCCAGGCCCAGCGCCAGCAGCAGCGCCGTCACCGGCAGCTTGCGGCGCCGGTCGATGCGGACGTGCAGGAGGTCCTTGCTGTCGAACTCGAAGTCTAGCCAGGAGCCGCGGTACGGGATCACCCGCGCCGAGTAGAGGTACTTGCCCGAGCTGTGGGTCTTGCCGCGGTCATGATCGAAGAAGACGCCCGGGCTGCGGTGCATCTGCGAGACGATCACGCGCTCGGTGCCGTTGACGACGAAGGTGCCGTTTTCGGTCATGAGCGGCATGTCGCCCATGTAGACGTCCTGCTCCTTGATGTCGCGGACGGAACGGGAGCCGGTCTCCTCGTCCACGTCCCACACGATCAGGCGCAGGGTGACACGCAGCGGCGCGGCATAGGTGATGCCGCGCTGATGGCATTCGTCGACGTCGTACTTCGGCTCTTCCAGCTCGTACTTGACGAAGTCCAATGCCGCACGATCGGCGAAGTCCTTGATCGGGAACACCGACCGGAACACTTCCTCGAGTCCGTGCAGGACCCGGTCCGCCTGGCGAACGTCGCGCTGAAGAAACGCCTCGTAGGACTGACGCTGAACCTCGATGAGGTTCGGCATCACGGCGATTTCAGGAATGCGACCGAAGCTCTTGCGGATCCGTCTGCGAGCAGTGAACGTCTGGGGCATGACGGGCCTTCGCTGATCGAAGCTGGAACAGGCCGGGGGGCGGGCGGCCTCCCAGCATATAGGAACTCAACCGGAAATTGCCACTCGCGTGGCGATGCCGGCAGCGCCGAAAGCCGCCGGTGCGCACACCGACGGCTCCGGAGCCGAAAAAGAAGTCGCGTCGCGACTGGAGATTACTTGATCTCCACGGTGGCGCCGGCGGCCTCGAGCTGAGCCTTGATCTTGGCAGCGTCTTCCTTGGAGACGGCTTCCTTGACCGCCTTCGGGGCAGCCTCGACCAGGTCCTTGGCCTCCTTGAGGCCCAGATTGGTGATCGCACGGACCTCTTTGATCACGTTGATCTTCTGGGCGCCAGCGCTGGCCAGGATCACGTCGAACTCGGTCTGCTCCTCGGCCGGGGCAGCGGCAGCGGCAGCACCGCCACCCGCGGCGACGGCGGCGACCGGCGCAGCGGCCGAGACGCCCCACTTCTCCTCGAGGAGCTTCGCCAGCTCGGCAGCCTCGATAACGGTCAGGCTCGACAGGTCTTCGACGATCTGATGCAGGTTCGCCATAACGACATCCACTCCACTACACTCACGCGTGGCCATCCGAGGCCACAATGTTCATTGCAGGTCCGCCAGGACCTTGGATCGCTTCGAGCGGTCAGCCCTGATCGCTCTTTGCCCGAAGCAGACGGGCGAGCTGGCCGCCCGGCGCCTGCAACACACCGACGAGACGGGACGCCGGGGTATTGATGATCGCGATGAGCTTCGCCCGGAGGTCGTCCAGGGACGGCAGCTCGGCCAGCGCCTTGACCTGATCGGCCGAAAGAATCGATCCGGACAGGCCGCCGCCTACGATCTGAAGCTTCTCGTTCTTCTTGGCGTACTCGACCGCCACCTTGGCAGCCGTCACCGGATCACGCGAATACGCGATCGCGGTGGGACCCTTGAAGAGCGGGACCAGGCCCGAGAAGCCGGTTTCCGCAAGGGCGCGGACCGTCAGCCGGTTCTTGGTCACCTTGAAGGACGCACCCTGCTGCCGCATCTGCGACCGCAGCTGGGTGACTTCCGGCACGGTCAGGCCACGATACTGCGTGACCACGACCACACCGGTCTCATTGAATACAGCGTTCAGGTCTGAAATGACCTGCGCTTTCTCAGCTCGAAGCACCAGAGCCTCCGATGCACTTGGTCTGGACGACCCCTCAGGTCATCAAGACCGGGCCCGTTGTCTCAAAGGCGTGACGCAATCGCACGCCAAACGGCACCGTCATTCCGACGACGGCGCTGACGAGCCAGACAGTGCGTCTTGCAAGACGCGGCAACATAAGCCGCCGTCGCCAGATTGCAAGAGGCCATGTCGGCCCGGCAGGACCGTTATTCGAGGATTCCGCCGACCTCGAGCTTCACGCCCGGCCCCTGCGTGGAGCTCAGATGCGCGCGCTTGAGGTAGGTCCCCTTCGCTCCGCTCGGCCGCGCCTTGCTGACCGCATCCACGATCGCCCGGACATTGTCGACCAGCTGCTCGACGGCAAAGCTGGCCTTGCCCACGCCCGCGTGGATGATGCCGGCCTTCTCGACCCGGAACTGCACCTGGCCGCCCTTGGCGTCCTTGACCGCCTGGGTCACGTTGGGCGTGACCGTGCCGAGCTTGGGGTTCGGCATCAGGCCACGGGGACCGAGCACCCGGCCCAGCCGGCCGACGATGCCCATCATGTCCGGGGTCGCGATGCAGCGGTCGAAGTCGATCTGGCCGCCCTGGATCGCCTCGGCGAGGTCGTCGGCACCGACGATGTCGGCGCCGGCGGCCGTGGCCTCCTCGGCCTTGTCGCCCTTGGCGAACACCGCGACGCGCAGCGTCTTGCCGGTGCCGTGCGGCAGGTTGACCGTGCCGCGGACCATCTGGTCGGCATGGCGCGGATCAACGCCGAGGTTCATCGAGATCTCGACGGTCTCGTCGAACTTCGCCGTCGCGTTGCTCTTCACCAGGTCGACCGCCTCGTTGAGGCCGTACAGCTTGGTGGCGTCGACGCTGCCGGCAGCCTTCTTGAGGCGCTTGCCCTTCGCCATGTCTTACTCCGCCACCGCTAGGCCCATGGACCGCGCGGAGCCGACGATCATCTTGGTCGCGGCGTCGAGGTCGTGGGCGTTGAGGTCCTTCATCTTCTTCTCGGCGATCTCGCGGCACTGGGCCACGGTCACCGAACCGGCCGTCGAACCACGGCCCGGCGTCTTGCTCGCCGAGGTGATGTTCGCCGCCCGCTTCAGGAAGAAGGACACAGGGGGAGTCTTGATGATGAACGTGAAGGTGCGATCGCCGTACGCGGTGATGATCACCGGGAGCGGGGTGCCGACCTCGACATTCTGCGTCTCTGCATTGAACTTCTTGCAGAAGTCCATGATGTTCAGGCCGCGCTGACCCAGAGCCGGGCCGATCGGCGGGCTCGGGTTCGCTTTGCCTGCGGGTACCTGCAGCTTGATGTACCCGGTGATTTTCTTCGCCAACCTTTCACTCCTGTCTCAGAAGCTTAGCGGTACCGACGCCCAGGCTCACCAGCCCCGGGCTCCCGCACGTCCGACGCAGGTCAGACCTTCTCGACCTGCCCGAACTCCAGATCGACCGGGGTAGCCCGGCCGAAGATCGAAACGGAGACCTTGAGACGCTGCTTCGTCTCGTCGACCTCCTCGACCGTTCCGTTGAACGAGGCGAACGGTCCGTCCGCCACGCGAATCTGCTCGCCGATCTCGAACGACACCGTGGACTTGGGGTGCTCGGTGCCTTCCTGGATCTGCTGGTGGATCCGCAGGGCCTCGGCTTCCGGGATCGCCTGCGGCTTGCCGCCGCCGCCCAGGAAGCCGGTCACCTTCGGGATGTTGCGCACCAGCGACCAGGTCTCGTCGTTGAGGTCCATCTTCACGAGCACGTAGCCCGGGAAGAACTTGCGCTCCGACGGGACCTTCTTGCCGCGCTTGACCTCGATCACCTCTTCCATCGGGACGAGGATCTCTTCAAAGGCCTCGCTCAGCCCCTTCTGGCCACCCTGCTCCAGGATCGCCTCACGGACCTTCTTCTCGAAGCCCGAGTAGACGTGGATGATGTACCATTTCTTCGACATCAGACCCCCAGGCCGAGGATCAGACGGATCGCGTACGAGATGATCTGATCGACGAGGAAGAAGAAGATCGCGGCGGCAGCCGACATCGCAAGCACGCTCGCGGTCGTATAGAGGGTCTCCTTGCGCGACGGCCAGGTGACCCTGGACATCTCCTGGCGCACTTCCCGCAGGAATTGCGCGGGCGATACTCTCACCATCCGTCGTCGGATCCCGTTCGATTCTCAAAGGTGCTGGCAGGAGCGGAGGGGCTCGAACCCCCAACCCCCGGTTTTGGAGACCGGTGCTCTACCAATTGAGCTACGCTCCTGCATCACCTCTCGCCGCATCCCGGCCACGCGAAGGCGGCAGGATCGCAGCGAAGGGTACGCCCGCCGTTCCCAGCCTGCGTGGGGGTGGCTTCTAGCGGCAACCCGCACGCACCGCAAGCGGCGGAACGCACATCATCACGACTTCGTCGATTTTCCGTCGCTGCCGGGGCCGCGCGCGGCCCCGGAGCCCTTTGCCGAGAGCTTACTGAATGACTTCGGCGACGACGCCGGCGCCGACGGTGCGGCCGCCCTCGCGGATCGCGAAGCGCAGGCCCTGCTCCATGGCGATGGGCGCGATCAGCGTCACCACCATCGTCACGTTGTCGCCCGGCATCACCATCTCGGTGCCCGCCGGCAGTTCCACCGACCCGGTCACGTCCGTGGTCCGGAAGTAGAACTGCGGGCGGTAGTTGCCGAAGAACGGCGTGTGCCGGCCGCCCTCTTCCTTGGTCAGCACATAGGTCTCGGCGGTGAACTTGGTGTGCGGCGTGATCGAGCCCGGCTTGCACAGCACCTGGCCGCGCTCCACGTCGTCCCGCTTGGTGCCGCGCAGCAGCACGCCGACATTGTCGCCAGCCTCGCCACGGTCCAGCAGCTTGCGGAACATCTCCACGCCGGTGCAGGTCGTCTTGGTCGTCGGCTTGATGCCCACGATCTCGACTTCCTCGCCGACCTTCACCACCCCGCGCTCCACGCGCCCGGTCACCACCGTGCCGCGGCCCGAGATCGAGAACACGTCCTCGATCGGCATCAGGAACGGCTTGTCCACCGCCCGCTCCGGCTGCGGAATGTACTCGTCCACCGCCTTCATCAGCGCCAGGATCTGCTCGCGGCCGATCGCGTCGTCCTTGCCTTCCAGCGCCGCCAGCGCCGAACCCTTGATGATCGGGATGTCGTCGCCCGGGAAGTTGTACTTCGACAAAAGCTCACGCACCTCGAGCTCCACCAGCTCGAGCAGCTCCGGGTCGTCGACCATGTCGACCTTGTTCAGGAACACCACCAGCGCCGGAACGCCCACCTGGCGCGCCAACAGGATGTGCTCGCGCGTCTGCGGCATCGGGCCGTCCGCCGCCGACACCACCAGGATCGCGCCGTCCATCTGCGCCGCACCGGTGATCATGTTCTTCACGTAGTCGGCATGCCCAGGGCAGTCGACGTGCGCGTAGTGCCGCTTCTCCGTCTCGTACTCCACATGCGCCGTGTTGATCGTGATCCCGCGCGCCTTCTCCTCCGGCGCCTTGTCGATCTGGTCGTACGCCGTGAACGACGCACCGCCAGCCTCCGCCAGGATCTTCGTGATCGCAGCCGTCAGCGTGGTCTTGCCGTGATCCACGTGACCAACCGTACCAATGTTCGCGTGCGGCTTCGTCCGCTTGAACGTCTCTTTGGCCATGGCGGGAACAGTCCGGAGCTTTTTTTGGGGTTCGGTGTCGACAGGCTCCTGCGTGGAGCGGGCGACGGGGATCGAACCCGCACAACCAGCTTGGAAGGCTGGGGCTCTACCATTGAGCTACGCCCGCGGCACGAAGGCGCTTCTCTCTGCCAGGCAGGGTGGTGGAGGGGGTTGGATTTGAACCAACGTAGGCTTACGCCGGCAGATTTACAGTCTGCTGCCATTGACCACTCGGCCACCCCTCCGGTAGCCCTGCCGTTCAGCGAGAGCGGCCGGGTGGTAGACTTCCAGGCGACGCCTTGTCAATCGACTGCACCAAGAAAATCACGAGAATCCGTTGAAAAGACGTCCTACGGCGAAAAGCCCGACCATTCTGCTGTTTGGCCGGCACGCCGTTCTTGCCGCCCTGGCCAACCCGAACCGGCGCGTGCGCCGCCTGCATGTCAGCGACGGGACCGCCAGGACCCTCACCCTGCCCCCGGCGCATGCCGGCCTGGAGATGCGCCGGACCGACGATAGGTGCTTCGAGCTCCTGCTCGGGCGCGGCGCCGTCCATCAGGGTCTGGTCGCCGAGGTCGAGATGCTGGAGCCGGTCGATCCCGCGGGCTTCCTGGACCGGCATCCCCAGGCACGCCGGATCGTGGCGGTCGATCAGGTCACCGACCCGCGCAATCTGGGAGCGATCCTGCGCTCCGCCGCGGCGTTCGGGGTCGACATGGTCGTGCTGCCGGAGCGGCACGCGGCGCCGCTGGACGGCGTCTGTGCCCGGGCCGCCGCCGGCGGGCTGGACATCGTGCCGGTCGCCGAGGTCGTGAACCTCGCCCGCTGCCTGGTCGACCTGAAGGAGCGCGGCTTCACCGTGGTCGGCCTGGACGGCGAGGCCAAGACCAGCCTGGCTTCGGACCCGCCCCCGGAGCCGTGGGTCCTGGTGCTCGGCAGCGAGGGCGAAGGCATGCGCCGCCTGGTGCGCGAACGCTGCGACCGGCTGGCGGCGTTGCCGATCGATGCGCGGATCGAGAGCCTGAACGTCTCGGTCGCCGCCGGAATCGCGTTGTGGACGCTTACCCAGGGCGGCTAGGGCTGCTAGAAAGTCGCGCGGGCCGGCGTAGCTCAGTTGGTAGAGCATCCGCCTTGTAAGCGGGAGGTCACGGGTTCGAATCCTGTCGCCGGCACCATCCCCTCCCCCGCGCACCGGATCACCCGCCGAGTGGCCTGGACCGGGGGCCGGCAGGCCCGCTGGACTCCTTGGGCGCCGCCGCTGCTGGCGGCGGAACCTCCAGGGTTGAAGTCGATTTTTTTCTCACCCATGTTCGCGGCGTTCGTCTCGTCTGCGGGCGACTTTGGTCTGGCCCCGGCGGGCGGGGCGCATGTCATGGCGCCTCGGCGAGTGGCCGATGTGATGGAGCGGCGCGATGCGTCCAGAGGATACGCACGCGGCCGACGGCAGGCCTTCGAGAAGTAGCGGCAGGTTGCGGCCGCTGTCGGTCGGCCTGCTGGTGGGCGCGACCCTGGCCCTGACCGGGGCGAGCTGGTGGGGCATCCAGCTCCGGTCGGAACTGGCGGCCCGGGACGCCATCATCGACCGCCTGGCCGACGAGAACCGCGACCTCCGCCACGACCAGCAGCGCACCCGGCAACTCGAGGTGGCGTTCGCCGAGCTGAACCAGACCAGCCTCGCCCAGCGCACGACCATCCAGCGCCTGATGGACCTCCACGGCAGCGCCACCGCCGAGCTCACCACCGTGCGCGGGCAGCTGGCCGGTGCCGACCGCCGCCGGCTCGAGGCCATGGTGGTGATGGACCGTCTGGTGGCCGACCAGGCAGCCCAAGCCCCGGTCGCCGCCGCGGTTCTCGCCGGTCCCGCCAAGGTGACCAAGCTCACCGCGGCGCTCGACCGGGCCCTGGCCGACCGGGCGAGCGCGGAGATGGAATCCACGGCGCTCTCCGCCAAGGCCGCTTCCCTGGAAGCGAAGCTGGACGACCTGAGCAAGGAGCTGGAGGCCACCAAGGAGAGCTTCCAGGCCTGGGCCGCCCATCACTACGGCGCGCTGAAGGGCGTGCTGAAGACCTCCGGGGTCCGGGTCGATCCTCTGGTCAAGCTGGCGAGCGCCGAGATGGAAGGCGAAGGCGGCCCGTTCGTGCCGCTCGCGCCGGGCGACGAGCATGCCGGCCGCAGCACGCTGGTGCCGCTCCCGCATGAACTGGACGCCAGCTTCCGCGCGGTCGACACCATGCGCCGGCTCCTGGTCGCCCTGCCGCTCGGCATCCCGGCGCCGGACGCAGAGACCCGCAGCGGCTTCGGCATCCGCCGCGATCCGTTCACCGGCCGCCGGGCCATGCATACGGGTCTGGACTTCACCCCGGGCAGTTCCGGTCAGGCTTTCGCCACCGCGCCCGGCATCGTGGTGAGCGCCGGCCGCCGCGGCGCGTATGGCAACCTGGTTGAGATCGACCATGGTTTCGGCCTCACGACACGCTATGCCCATCTGGCCTCGATCGATGTAAAGGTCGGCCAGCAGGTGGCGCAGGGCACGGAGGTGGGCCAAATCGGCACCACCGGCCGCAGCACCGGCCGGCACCTGCATTACGAGATCCGGGTCGACGGAAAGGCCGTCGATCCAGCCGACTTTCTGGAGGCGCGCGTGCGCTTGGCCCATGTTCTTTCGCAGGAATAAGAAGGCAAAGGAGGCTCAGGCCCGGGAGGCCGCGGCAACCGGCACTGCCCTGGTCCCGACCGCCTCGCGTTCCGGCCTGCCCGCCCTGACCGGCGACCGCCGGGGCGCGCCGACCATTCTCGGCCCGGACCTGATGATCACCGGCGACGTCACCGCCGACGGCCACCTGCTTATCGACGGGCGGATCCAGGGCGGCGTCGAGGCACGCATGGTGACGCTCGGCCGGGACGGCGAGATCAACGGCCGGATCGAGGCCGACGAGGTCATCCTGCACGGGCTGGTGCGCGGCTCGGTGCATGCGCGACGCGTCCACCTGATCCGCGGCTGCCGGGTGTTCGCCGACATCCACCACGATGTCCTGCAGATCGACGAGGGCGCCTATCTGGAAGGCGCCATCCGCCGGCTGGCCGGATCCGAGGCGGTGACCGACCCGTTCGCATCCCACGAGCACCAGAACTGAGCAACGACCTTCCTGTGATGCTGGCCGTCCTGGCCCTAGGCCTGGCGTTCGGGGCCATCGCTGCCCACCGCCATTTCTGCACGATGGGGGCGCTCTCGGACTATTTCCTGTTCCAGAGCACCCGCCGCCTGCGCGGCCTGGTGGCGGCCACGGCCACGGCGATGGCCGGCACCTCGTTCCTGGCGCTGGCGGGCCTGCCGGTGTTCGGCGACGGAACGGTGACCCTGCCCTGGCTGGCAGCGGTCCTGGGGCCGCTCGCCTTCGGCGCCGGCATGACCCTTTCCGGCGGCTGCATCACCCGCAACCTGGTCCGCGCCGGCCAGGGCAGCCTGAAGGCCGGCCTGACCCTGGTGGTGACCAGCCTGGCCACCCTCGTCACCACCGCCGGTATCCTGGCCGGGCCAGCGGCCTGGCTGCGGAGCTGGTCGAGCACGGTGGCGCTGCCGCCGGACCTGCTGGCGCCGGCCGGCCTGCTGATCGCCGCCGCTGCCGCTGCCTGGATCCTGGTCCCAGCCAAGCAGCGCATCCGGGCCAGGACCGACATCGTGACCGGTGCTGCCCTGGGTGCGCTGGTGCCGCTCTGGCACGTCCTGGTCCAGACCCGGCCCTGGCCGGTCATGCCCTCCTTCGTGCTGCCGAACGCCGACCTGCTGGCCGCCTTGGCCGCAGGCGAAAGCGGCTGGGCCGGCGCGCTGTTTGCCGCCGGCACGATCGGCGGCGCCGCCCTGATGGGCCTGGTCCGACGCAGCCACCGCTTCGAGGGCTTCGTCGACGGCGCCGACCTGAAGCGGCATGTCCTGGGCGCCCTCCTGATGGGCGCAGGCGGTGGCCTCATCGGCATCTGCAGCTTCGGAATGGCGGTGAGCGGATTCGCTGCGTTGCTACCGGTCGCGATTGTCGGCACTCTCGCCATGGCGGCCGGCTGTCGGCAGACACTGCGCGTCCTGGAGGGACGCGGCTTGTTCAGCCGATAGACCGATACCCCACCGGCGGCGCAGTATTTCCAGACGGGACCCGCTCCAGCCGGAAAACACAACAGGTCCCGACCAAGCTGGACGACGTGAGGGGCAGGCGATGCAGACGGTGCTGGTGGCCGAGCGGGCGGAGCGCGCGACGCGGCTGCTCAGGGTGATGGCCAACGAGCACCGGCTCGCCATCCTTTGCCGGATCGCCGGCGCCGAGCAGTCGGTGGGCGAACTGGCCAGGCAGACCGGCCTCAGCCAGTCGGCGATCTCGCAGCATCTGGCTAGGCTGCGCCGCGAGGACCTGGTCCGGACGCGCCGGGATGCCCAGACCGTCTGGTACTCCCTGGCCTCCGGCGAAGCCCGGGAGATGATCGCCACCCTGGACCGGCTGTTCGGCGGCAGGCCGCAGGCCGCTGCGCATCTGGCCGGCGAGGATGGAGTGGTCACGTGAGGAAACGGTGGTGGGCTCTGGTCCTGGCGCTCGGGCTGCTGGCCGGCGGCGCCTTCGCCAGCCGCGCGGCCGGCCTTGTGGCCGACCTGTCTCATCACCTGATCGCGATCACCACCGCCTTCACCGGCAGCGACGTGCTCCTGTTCGGCGCGCTGGAGGAGACTGGCGGCGACGTGGTGGTGGTGGTGACCGGGCCCCGCACCCTCCGCACCGTGCGGGCCCGCGAGCGCACCACGGGCGTCTGGCTGCCCGGCGACGAGATGACCTTCACCGGCGTGCCGAGCTTCTATGCCGTGGCCTCCACCCGGCCGCTCGGGCCGATCACCACTCCGGCATTGCGCTCGCGGCATGAGCTGGGCGTGGAGGCCTTGCGCCTGCAGCCGGTCGCCAAGTTCGACCAGAAGCAGATCGCAAAATTCCGCGAGGCGCTGATCGGGCTGCAGCAGCGCCTGGGCCTCTACCCCCGCGCCGTCGGGCAGATCTCGATGCTGGGCGACCGGCTGTTCCGCACCACCGTCTCCTTTCCCGCCAACGTCCCGTCCGGACCCTACCAGGTCCAGGTCCTGCGGGTGGTCGCCAATCAGGTGGTGGAAGCCCAGGCCAGCATCCTGACCGTTTCCAAGGTCGGCCTGGAGGCCGACCTGACCGACTTCGCGCTGCGGCAGGGCGCCCTGTACGGCCTTGGCGCCCTCCTGCTGGCCATCACTGCCGGATGGCTGGCCAACATCGCGTTCCGAAGGAGTTGACCGAGATGGCCGAAGAAGCTCCCGCACCCGCTCCGGCGCCCATCCAGGAGCGTGTCTTCCTCGTGGTCGCCGACGAGAGCGAGGAGATGAAGAACGCGCTGCGCTTCGCCTGCCGGCGTGCCCAGCATTCCGGCGGCCGTGTCGCCCTGCTCGCGGTCATCGAGCCTGCCGACCTCGGCAACTGGCTGGGGGTGGGCCAGGTGATCGAGGACAACGAGCGCCGCGATGCCGAGGCGCTCCTGCACCGCCTGGCCGACGAGGCCTATCGCATGACGGGGAAGATGCCGACGCTGCACCTGCGCGAGGGCGACCGCCGCGAGGAGCTGGTCCAGCTCCTGCAGGAGGAGAGCGGCATCTCGCTGCTGGTATTGGGCACCGCCAGGGGCAGCTCACCCGGCCCGCTCGTCACCCACCTGATGTCGAACCTGGGCAAGAACGTCCGGATTCCGCTGACCCTGGTGCCGGGCGAGCTCACGCCCGAGGAGATCGACGCGGTCACCTGACCGTCGCCAGCCCCAGCTGGTGCCAGCCCAGCAGCGCCGGCCCCGGCAGGAGGCGGCCATGGCGGATCCGCTCGATCCGGAAGCCGGCGCCTTCGATCAGCCGGTCATGCGGCCGGTCCAGGTGGCAGCCGCCGGCTACCCGCCGCCAGATCGGGGTCAGCCTGCGCTGCCAGGCGGCGGTCCGGTGGTCCGGGCAGAGCGCATGCTCGCAAAAGCAGAACAGCCCGCCGGGCTTCAGGACCCGGCGAATCTCCGCGAGCGCCTGGGCCGGATCCTCCACCGAGCACAAGGTCCAGGTCGAGACCGCCACGTCGATCGACTGGTCGGTGATGGGCAGCCTCTCGGCGGTTCCCTGGCGCAGGTGGACGGGGAACGCCATCCAGGCCGCCCGACGATGGGCACGCTGCAGCAGCGGCATCGACGGGTCGACCCCCACCACGCTCTCCAGCGACCGTGGATAGTAGCCCAGGTTGAGGCCGGAGCCGATCCCGACCTCCAGCACCTTGCCATGGGCGGGAGCGGTCGCCTCGCTGCGCAGCCGGGCGAACATCCCGCGCGCCATCACCCGGTCCATCACCGGCGGCAGGATCGACCGGTTCCAGAAATGCAGGCTGGACGCCAAGCCGTCGCCTCCCCGTCCCGATAGACCGCAGCCACGCACAAAGCCCGCCGCACCGTCCAGCATTCGTTGCAGCCCAGGCCTTGAAGATCGCCGACCTGTGCCCCAAGTCACGCGACATTGGGTCCGGGCCCCTCTGGTAGCCGTCAATCGGCTGCGATGTCGGACTGCCTCGTTGGCAGATTGGCATGCAGTCTGCCGCTTGAGACGGACACCATCATGGATATCGCCTCTTTTCTTTTCGCTCCGGTCATGGGCAAGCCTGCCTGGATGTGGCTGCTCTTCCTGGGCATTGTCCTCACCATCCTCGTGCTCGACCTGGGCGTTCTGCACCGCAAGCAGCGCGAGATCGGCGTGCGCGAGTCGATGCTGCTCTCCCTGGGCTATATGGGTCTGGCCGGCCTGTTCGGCCTCTATGTTCTCTGGCAGATGGGCGGCAATGCTGCGGCGGAGTTCTACACGGGCTACCTGATCGAGTGGAGCCTCTCCCTCGACAACGTCTTCGTCATCTCCCTGATCTTCACCTATTTCCACGTCCCGCGGATCTACCAGCACCGGGTACTGTTCTGGGGCATCATCGGCGTGATCGTCATGCGCGGCACGATGATCTTCCTGGGCGCCGCGCTGGTCCACGAGTTCGACTGGGTGATGTATCTGTTCGGCGCTTTCCTGCTGTTCACCGGCGTGAAGCTCCTGATGACCGTCGACAGCGAGCCGGACATCGCCAGCAACCCCGTGCTGAAGATCACCCGGCGGCTGTTCCGCGTCACCGACCGTGTCGACGGCAACCACTTCTTCATCCACGCTCCCCACCCGGTGACCGGCAAGATGGTCCGCTACGCCACGCCGCTGTTCAT
The DNA here is from genome assembly GCF_000427665.1 of Geminicoccus roseus DSM 18922. NCBI lineage: Bacteria > Pseudomonadati > Pseudomonadota > Alphaproteobacteria > Geminicoccales > Geminicoccaceae > Geminicoccus > Geminicoccus roseus. The sequence continues at coordinate 3,131,502 of NZ_KE386572.1, read as the reverse complement.
GGCGCTGGTGCTGGTCGAGTTCGTCGATCTGGTATTCGCGGTGGATTCGGTGCCAGCCATCTTCGCGATCACCAAGGACCCCTTCATCGTCTACACCAGCAACATCTTTGCTGTTCTGGGCCTTCGCTCTCTTTATTTTGCCTTGGCCGCGATGATCCATCGCTTTCATTATCTCAAGTACGCCCTGGCCCTGGTGCTCATCTTCATCGGCGGCAAGATCTTTTATACCCAGATCTGGGGCAAGATGGATCCGGCGATCTCGCTGGGCATCACCTTCGCGATCCTGGTGAGCGGCGTGGTCTACTCGTTCCTGCGCACCCGCCGGGAGGGCGCGGTCTGACCGCACTTCCGGCACCGTCGCCGACCATCTAAAGGAAGACGTTCGAGCGAGGGGTGGCCGCGTGGGCCGCCCCTCGTCCGCGTCTGTTTTACACGAACGAACCCGAGCGGCCGGAAGCGGGCGGTCCAGCCGGGTCCCAGCGGTGATGACGGCAATGGCTTCGGCGATGGTCGCGAAAACGCCGTCCGATCTGAAAGTGATCGGGCTGATCGGCGTCGCGCATTTCGGTTCGCACTTCTACCACCTGATCCTCCCGCCGCTGTTCCCGATCCTCAAGGACGACCTCGGCGTGTCCTGGGCCGAGCTTGGCCTGCTGAGCTCGGTGTTCTTCGCCGCCTCCGGGCTCAGCCAGGCCCCGGCCGGCTTCCTGGTCGACCGGTTCGGCGCGCACCGGATCCTGATCGCGGGGCTGGTGCTGCTGGCCATCGCCACCGGTCTGGTCGGCTTCGTGCAGGACTGGGCGCTCATGCTGCCGCTGGCGGCGCTTGCCGGCATCGGCAACAGCGTGTTCCATCCCGCCGACTATGCCATTTTGGGCCGGCGGATCAGTCCGCACCGGATGGGACGGGCCTTTTCCGTTCACACGATCGGCGGGGCGCTCGGCTGGGCCGCGGCACCGGTGTTCGTCACCGCGATCGCCGCCACGTTCGGCTGGCGGGCCGCGGTGATCGCCGCCACGCTTCCGGGTCTGCTCATCACCGTGGCCCTGGTGTGGTCCCGTCCCGACATCACCATCCCCACCACCCGCGACATGGCGCACGAGACGCGGGAGACCGGCGCGCCCGGCCTGCTGCGCACCCTGTTCGGCGTGGCGATCCTCGGCTGCTTCCTGTTCTTCGCCCTGCAGTCGGTCTCGCAGATCACGCTGCAGAGCTTTCTCCCGTCGATCTTGGTGCAGCTCCATGGGACGCCGCTCCTGGTGGGCACCACCACGGTGACCGCCTTCATCGTCGGCAGCGCCATCGGCACGGGCGTCGGCGGAATGCTGGCCGACCGCTCCGGGCAGCATGGCTGGCTTCTGGCCGGCGGCCTGGGTGCCAGCGCGCTGTGCATCCTGGGGGTAGCGGTCCTGCCGCTGAACGAGCCCGGCCTGCTGGCGCTGATCGCCCTGGCCGGCGGTCTTGCCGGCGCGACCATGCCGTCGCGCGACCTGATGGTGCGGGCCGCGGCCCCGCCGGGCTCGGCCGGCCGGGTGTTCGGCTTCGCTTATTCTGGCCTGGATCTGGGGGCGACCTTCGCGCCGACCTTTGTCGGCTTCCTGCTCGATCGCGGCCAGCCCCAGACGGTGCTGCTCGTGGCAGCGCTGGCGACCATCCTGTCCATCGGGGCGGCCCGCATGGTGGGATCCGCCAGCAGGTCGGGCGCCGCCTGAGCGGCGACGCCCTTCTGGAAAATCAGCCGACGATCTCAATGCCGGCGAAGAAGAACGCGATCTCGATCGCGGCATTCTCCTGGCTGTCGGAGCCATGGGCCGAATTCGCCTCGATCGATTCGGCGAACAGCTTGCGGATGGTGCCTTCCTCGGCATTGGCCGGGTTGGTGGCGCCCATCACCTCGCGGTAGCGGGCGACCGCATTCTCGCCTTCCAGGACCTGCACCACGACCGGGCCGCTGGTCATGAACTCGACCAGCGAGTTGAAGAAGGGGCGCTCCTTGTGGACGCCATAGAACGCCTCGGCCTGCGCCTTGGAGAGCTGGATGCGCTTCTGGGCGACGATGCGCAGGCCGCCCTTCTCGATGACGGCGTTGATGGCGCCGGTCAGGTTGCGGCGGGTGGCGTCGGGCTTGATGATGGAGAAGGTGCGCTCGAGAGCCATGGGAAATCTCATCCGATACGGAGATGGGTTCGGGCCGCGCCTTTAGCAGCACGGCCGCTCCCTGGCCACTCCGGCTCAACCCTCCTCGCGGGCCTTCTCCCAGCCTCCCCGCTCGTCCTGCCGCCAGTAGACCAGCTTGTGCCCGGCCGCGCGCCGGGCGCGCCAGCGCTCCCGCGCCGCTTCCACCGCCTCGGGATCGCCGCCGTCGAACAGGTCGAGCACCCGGGCAAAGCTCGCCAGGTCGTCGTCGCAAGCGCGGTCGACCAACACGAGCAGCGTCGCCTCGTTGGGGTTCTCGACCTGCTCGGTCAGCCAGATCGGCTGCATCGCCGGGTTGCCGTCGGCGCGGGTGCCGTGCGGCAGCCAGGAATCTGCTTCGTAGACCCACAGATGCCGGTCCAGCGCGTCGACCCGCTCGCGCGAGGCGGCGCGCAGCACGACGCGCATCCGGGACTGGACCACCTTGCCCAGGAGACGCGGCAGCGCGTCCTCCAGGCTGGAGCGGGTCAGATGGTAGAAGCCGATCTCGCTCAGTGCGCTTCGTCCTCATAGGAGCGGGCCAGCGCGTCGAGCAGGCGCACGCCGAAACCCGTGGCGCCCTTGCCCGACAGCGGCAGGTCGCGGCTGCTCCAGACCGTACCGGCCACGTCCAGATGCGCCCACGGCACCCCGGCCACGAACTGCTCGATGAATACCGCCCCTGCCGTGCTGCCCGCCTGCCGGGCCCGGCCGGTGTTCTTGATGTCGGCGATCTCCGACTTGATGTGCTTGGCGTAGGCCTTGCCGAGCGGCAGCCGCCACAGCGTCTCGCCCACCTGCTCGCCAGCCCGGGTCAGCCTGGCCGCCAGTTCCTCGTCGTTGCTGAACAGCCCGGCATGCTCATGGCCGAGCGCCACGATCACGGCCCCGGTCAGGGTCGCGAGGTCGACGATCAGCTTGGGCTTGAAGCGGTCCTGCGTGTACCAGATCGCGTCGGCCAGCACGAGCCGGCCCTCGGCGTCGGTGTTGATCACCTCGATCGTGGTGCCGGACATTGCCCGCACCACGTCGCCCGGCCGCTGCGCGTTGCCGTCCGGCATGTTCTCCACCAGGCCCAGCACGCCGACCACGTCGACCTTTGCCTTGCGCCGGGCCAGCGCCTCCATGGCCCCGAACACGGCGCCGGCACCGCCCATGTCGAACTTCATGTCCTCCATGCCGCCGGCCGGCTTGATCGAGATGCCGCCGGTATCAAAGCACACGCCCTTGCCGACAAAGGCGATCGGACTGTCCTCTCCGCCACCGCCGTTCCAGCGCAGCACCACCAGGCGCGGCGCCCGCCGGCTGCCCTGGGCCACCCCCAGGATGGCGCCCATGCCGAGTTCGCGCATGGCGTTCTCGTCCAGCACCTCGACCTCGAGACCCAGCGAGCGGAGCTTGAGCGCCTCGTCGGCAAAGCTTTCCGGATAAAGGACATTGGCGGGTTCGGTGACCAGCGCCCGCGTGTGGTTCACCCCGGCAAGCACGGCCTCGGCCTCGGCCAGGTCCTTGCGGGCCGAAACCTCGTCCAGGACCGCGACGGCGAGACGGCTTGGTCCAGCCGCCTGGTCGTCCTCGTCGGTCTTCTTGTACTTGTCGAAGCGCCAGGACCGCAGCCGCAACCCGGTCACCAGCGCGAGTTGCGCCTGGTCGGCCGGCACCGGCAGCTCGATGCCCTCCGGCGACGCCAGCGTAACGCTTCCGCCCTCCAGCCGGGCCAGCGCCGCCCACAGGCTGCCGCCCAGCTGCTCGATCTCCAGCCGGTCCAGATCGTCCTTGCCCATCCCCAGCAGCCAGACTCGGTCGAGGCCGGTGCCCGCCGGAAAAGGCAGTTCCAGGATGGCGCCATGCTTCCAGCGCCGTCCGGCATCGTCGATCACCCGGCGGATCAGGCCGCCGGAATGGGTGTCCAGCGCCTGGGCCATTTTCCCGAGCGCGCCGCTCACGCCCACCGGCACCACCACCCGTCCGGCGGCAGGTAGCTCGGATCGCTCCAGGGTCACGTCCATCGATCGAAGTCCTCGCATCAAACAGAGAGCACCAGCCCATGCTCATGTGGGAGCACCATCGACCGGCGACGAGGTGGGCGTCTAAGATGCCGCCATGCCTGTCTATGTGCGCTACCTGCTCTCCCAACTCGCCGTGCCAACCATGGTGGCCGTCATCGCCGTGGCAGGAGCGGTATGGCTGTCGCAATCGTTGCGGCTGTTCGACCTGATCGTCAACAAGGGCCTGCCTGCCACCACCTTCCTGTGGCTGACGGCGCTGCTGTTCCCGTCGCTGCTGCTGGTGGTCCTGCCGCTGGCCCTGCTGGTGGCGACGATCTTCACCTATGCCCGGCTGTGGAACGACAGCGAGCTGATCGCGCTGAAGGCTTCCGGCCGCTCCGATCTGGATCTGGCCAAGCCGGCGCTCTACCTGGCCGCAATCGTGACCCTGGTCTGCTACCTGATCTCGATGGTGCTGATGCCGGCGGGAGCGCGGGCGTTCAAGGATCTCGAGCACGAGATCCGCAACAGCTACACCTTCGTGCTGCTCCAGGAAGGCGTGTTCAATGCACCGGCCCCAGGGGTCACCGTCTACGTGGAGCAGCGCCAGCCCGACGGATCGCTGAGCGGCCTGCTGGTCGATGACGCGCGCAACCCGGATGCCGCCTCGACCATCACGGCCGAGCGGGGGGTGCTGGTCACGGTCGGCGACGAGCCGCGCCTCGTGCTGGAGCGGGGCACCCGCCAGGAGCGCGCGCCGGACGGGCGGGTATCGGCCTTGCATTTCGACGCCTACACCGTCGACCTGACCACGCTCAGCGACGACGAGGACTCCTATCGCTGGCGCAAGCCCAAGGAGCGCTACCTCAGCGAGCTGCTCTGGCCAGCCGATGATGTCGACGACCAGAAGAACCGCACCCGCCTGATCTCGGCGGCCCATGACCGGCTCACCACGCCCCTGGCGCCGATCGTCCTCGTGCTGATCGCGCTGGCCGTCCTTCTGCCGGCGGACCTGGACCGGCGTGGCCACGGCAAGCGCATCGCCCTGGCGGTCGCCCTCGCCACCGTCCAGCAACTCGTCCAGCTCGCGGCCACCAGCTTCACGATCAACTCGCTCACCTTTCTGCCGCTCTTCTATCTGGCGCAGATCGTGCCCGCCGTCCTTGCCATCCTGGTGCTGACCGGCCAGATCGGCCGGCGCCGCAGTCGCAGGCCTAGCCTGCCTGGCGGACCTCAGGGAGTGGCACGTGCGGGAGCTTGAGTTTGCGGGCAGCCCCAGGGCGGGCCAGCGGGACCGCCGTCGCTGGGGCTTCTCCTGGACCTTTGCGCGCTACCAGGCCCGCGCCCTGATCCAGTCGGTCCTGGCGGTCACGCTCGGCCTGGTTCTCCTGGTCGTGATGTTCGATGCGATCGAGCAGCTGCGGCGCTCCGGCACCCGGGAGAGCGGCGGTCTGGGCGATGTCGTGGAGCTCGCGCTCCTGCACGCGCCGTCCACGGCCCTGCAGCTTCTGCCCTTCACCATGCTGTTCGCGGCGATGCTGACCTTCCGGCGGCTGTCGCGCTCGAACGAGCTGGTGGCGGCGCGCGCGGCGGGCATCTCGATCTGGCAGCTCCTGCTGCCGGTCTGGGGCATCGCCCTGGTGCTGGGCACCGTCGCCGTCACCGTGCTGAACCCGGTCAATGCCGCGCTGTACGCACGCTACGAGGCCCGGGTCGACATGCTGGAGGACGGGGATCTCGACCGGATGGACGTCGCCAGCGGCGGCCTGTGGCTGCGCCAGAACTGGAACGACCTTCCGATCGTGGTGCATGCGCGCGGGGTCGCCGACGAGCAGGCCATGGGCCTTTCCGAGGTGACGATCTTTCTGCTGGACGCCAACGGGGGCTATGCCGGCCGCATCGACGCCCCGGGCGCCGAGCTGACCAAGGGCTACTGGCTCCTGAGGGATGCCGCCACCGCCGAGCCGTCGGGCCAGATGAGGCGGGATGAGGTCCTGCGGATCCCGACAAACCTGTCACCTGAGCGAATCCATCGCGGCCTGGCTCTGCCCGAGACCATCTCGTTCTGGGCCCTGCCGGACTACATCGCCACGCTGCGCTCGATCGGCCTGCCGACCCGTGGCCATGTCGTCCACTACCAGAACCTCCTGGCCACGCCGCTGATGTTCGCGGCGATGCTGCTGATCGGCACGGTGTTCTCGCTGCGCTTCGGCCGGCGCGGCGGCACGCTGGTGTTCGTCGGGATGGGCATCGCGTCCGGCTTCGTTTTCTTCGTGTTCGCCAATGTCGTGCTGGCGGTGGGGCTGTCCGGTCGGCTACCAGCGGAATTGGCCGCTTGGACACCGGCGGTCGTGGCGATCCTCCTGGGACTTGCCCTCCTGTTCCACACCGAGGACGGTTGAGCGTCGAATGAGTCTTGCCCGTTGTCTTCGGCGAATGGTGCTCGCCGCGACCATTCTCTGCCCGCTCGCCATGCCCGCCCTGGCCCAGGAAGGGGAGCCGGAGCCCGAGGTCCTGCTGACCGCCGACCGGCTGGACTACCAGCAGCGGGAGAACCTCATCATCGCCGAGGGGGACGTCGAGCTGACCCGCGAGGGCCGCACCCTGCTGGCCCAGAAGATCACCTGGAACCGCGACACCAACATCGTCATCGCGGAGGGCAACGTCGTCATCGTCGGCGAGGACGGCGAGACCCTGTTCGGCGACAAGGTCGAGCTCTCCGACAGCCTGCGCGCCGGTTTCATCGAGGATGTCGGCGTGCTGCTCGCCGACGACAGCCGCCTGGCGGCGCGCCGCGCCCTGCGCTCGAGCGGCAACCAGACCGTCCTCGACCGCGCCGTCTACAGCCCCTGCCCCTTGTGCGAGGACCCGGAAAGCTCGCCGCTCTGGCAGATCAAGAGCCGCAAGGTGACCCATGATCAGACCGCCAAGGAGGTGGTCTACGAGGATGCGACCTTCGACCTGTTCGGCATCCCGGTCATGTACATGCCGAAGTTCAGTCACCCCGATCCGTCGGTGAAGCGAAAGTCCGGCTTCCTGCGCCCGAAGTTCGGTTCGCGCACGGCGCTGGGCGCATTCATCCAGGTCCCGTACTACTACGTGCTCTCGCCCAACGAGGACGTCACCCTGGCGCCGCTGTTCACTGCCGAGCAGGGCGTGGCCCTGTTCGGCGAGTACCGGCGCGCCGACCGGTTCGGCCCGACCGAGCTCCAGGGCAGCGCCACCTACGCGGATCGCTATGCCGGCAGCAACGGCACCAAGACGGAGAAGGACTTCCGCGGGCATTTCAAGGGAACTGGCCGCTATGTGTTCGACCAGGGCTATGGCGGCGGCTTCGACGCCTTCCTTTCTTCCGACGATACCTATCTGCGCCGCTACGATATCGACGACGAGAACCTGCTGGTGAACCGCCCCTGGGTCGACCGGGCCTGGGGCACCAATTACGGCGTCCTCGACGCCTTCTACTTCCAGGGCCTGCGGCAATCCGACGACCCCGGCGAAACCCCGTTCGTCCTGCCGCGCGGCTCGGTCCGCTGGCGCACGCCGACCAACAGCTCGTTCGGCGGCTTCTACAACGTCGATGCCTCGATGCTGGCGCTGACCCGCAGCGACGGCCTGGACACGCGGCGCCTGTCCAGCACGGTCGGCTGGAGCCGGCCGATGGTCGGCCGCTACGGCGACGTGCTGCGCTTCTCCCTGTCGATGCGGGCCGACGGCTACCAGACCGACGGCGATCCCGAGACGTTCGGGCCCGACGGCGGCAGCAACGCCACCGGCCGCCTCTACCCGCTGGCGTCGGCCGAGTGGAGCCTGCCCCTGGTCAAGATGACCGAGGGCGGCTGGCAGCACCTGATCGAGCCGGTGCTGGTGGGGCATCTGTCGCCCTATGGCGGCAATCCCGACGATATCCCCAACGAGGACAGCCAGTCGCTCGACTTCGACGACACCAACATCTTCCAGGCCAACCGCTTCCCGGGGCTGGACCGGGTCGAGGGCGGTCCCCGCGGCGCCTACGGGGTCCGGTTCGGCTCGTTCTCGCCGGACACGTTCCGGATCTCCGGCATGGTCGGCCAGTCCTGGCGGCTGAAGGACGACGACACCTTCCAGCCGGGCAGCGGCCTGGACAGCAATTTCTCCGACTATGTCGGCCGGATCGAGATGCACCCGGCGCAATGGCTGGACCTGTCCTACCGCTTCCGGATCGACGATGAGCTGGAGGAGATCACCAAGAACGACCTGCTCGCCTCGTTCGGCTGGCAGCGCTTCGGCTTCGGGCTGGGCTATCTGAGCCTCGCCGACGACCCGGACCTGGACGACGTCCAGGAGCGCAAGGAACTGACCGCCACGGTCCGCGCCGGAGTCACCGACAGCCTGTCGATCACCGCCGGTGTCCGCCAGGACCTGGTCGCCGACGAGCCGGTGACGTACGCGTTCGGCATGGTCTACAACCATCCCTGCCTCGTACTGGTCGCCGGGCTCGAACGGGACTACACGGAGGACCGCGACGCCGGGCCAGCGACGACGCTGCTTTTCCGCGTGACGCTGAAGAATCTCGGCGAGATTGGTGGCCGGACCAGCCTGAGTGGTTCCGGCAGCAGTTGATGCCGCAACCGAGCAACCGGCGGTGACCGAAACGGCATGATCGCAAACTACACCCGCGCTGCCCTCCTCTCCCTCACCCTCGCGTTCTCGGTGGTCGCGGCGCCGGAACATGCGGCCGCCGCCGGCCGGATCGTGGCGGTGGTCGAGGACCAGGTGATTTCCACGGGCGACCTGGAGGACCGGGTCTCCCTGGCTCTGGCGTCGTCCGGCCTCCCCAACACTCAGGACAACCGCGCCCGGCTCACGCCGCAGGTGCTTCGCCTCTATATCGACGAGATCCTGCAGCGTATGGAGGCGCAGCGGCTGGGCCTGACTGCTTCGGTGGAGGAGGTGCAGCAGACGCTGGGCAACATTGCCGAGCGCAACAGCATGAGCATGGATCAGCTCGACGAGTTCCTGCGCCAGCAGGGATCCGACCTCCTGGCGCTCAAGCGCCAGGTCGAGATCCAGATCATGTGGGCCAAGGTGGTCAACCGCCAGCTCCGCCCCCGCATCCGGGTGGGCCCGGACCAGGTCGACCTCGCGATCCGCGAGGCCGAGCGCGCCCGCACCGAGCCGCAATGGCTCCTGGCCGAGATCACCCTGCCGGTATCGACCCCTGAGCAGGACGACCAGGTGAGCCAGGACGCCGAGGAACTGGCCCAGGCGATCCGCCGGGGCGCATCCTTCCCTGCCCTGGCGCGGGAATTCTCCGGATCGTCCAGCGCCCAGCTCGGCGGGGATCTGGGCTGGGTCCAGCCTTCGTCCCTGCCCGAGGAGACCCGTACCGTGCTGGCGACCACGGATGTCGGCCAGATGGCCGGGCCGGTGCGCACCAATGCCGGCTGGCAGCTGTTCATGCTGCGCGCCCGCCGCGCCGCCGGCGAGAACGCCGAGGTCGAAGCGCCGCCGCCGCCCCCGCCTCCCGCCCCCGCCCAGCCGGCCGTGCCGCCCAAGCAGGTACGCCTTGCCCAGTTCGTCATCCCGGTCCCGGAGGGCACCTCCGAGGCCGAGAGGCAGGAGCTGCTGGCCCAGGCCGAGGACTATCGCGGTCGCTTCGGCTCCTGCGACGCGCTGCAGCGCGAGGCGGCCAGGTCGGGCGGCGATTTCGGCGGGGATCTCGGCTGGCTGGACGTCGCGGACCTGCCCGAAGTGCTGCGCCAGCTGGTCACCAACCTGCCCGACAACCGGCTGAGCCCGCCCCTGACGGGTCCTGCCGGCATCCAGCTGATCATGGTGTGCCAGCGGGTCGGCGGCCGGCCTGCCCGTGCCGCGGAGCCGCCGCGCCAGACCCAGCCAACCCCACCGCCGCCGCCTTTGCCCTCGATGGAGCGGGACGCGGTCCAGAGCCGCCTGGAGGCGCAGCAGCTCGACCGTCTGGCCGAACGCTACCTGCGTGACCTGCGCCGGGAAGCCTATATCGACCTGCGGGTATGAAGCTTCCCGGTCCGGCCGAGATCCTCCGGCGGTCCGGCCACCGGGCCGACAAGCGCCTGGGGCAGCATTTCCTCCTGGATCCGTCGATCCTGGACCGGATCGTCGCGTCAGCCGGCGGGCTGGACGGCCGAACGGTCCTGGAGATCGGGCCGGGTCCCGGCGGGCTGACCGGGGCGATCCTGCAGGCCGGTGCCGCGCATCTGTACGCGGTGGAGCGCGACCCGCGCTGGATCGAGGCGCTGGCGCCGCTGGTGGAGGCGGCGGAGGGCCGGCTGACGGTGGTGCCGGGCGATGCGCTCGGCTTCGATGCCGCGTCCCTGGAGACCGACGGCCCGATCAGCGTGATCGCCAACCTGCCCTACAACATTTCCACGCCGCTGCTCTTCCACCTCCTGGCGCAGCGCCACCGGTTCGACCGGCTGGTCCTGATGTTCCAGAAGGAGGTCGCGGAACGGCTGGCAGCCCCGCCCGGAAGCGACGGCTGGGGCCGGCTGGCGGCGATGACCCAGTGGAGTTGCCGGGTCGAGTATCTGTTCAAGCTGCCGAAGGGCGCGTTCAGTCCGCCGCCTGAAGTGGAATCGGCCGTGGTCCGCCTGACGCCGCGCAGCGCGCCGGAGCACCCGTGCAGCGAGCGGCGCCTGTCCACGGTCCTGGCGGCAGCGTTCGGCCAGCGGCGCAAGATGCTGCGCCAGAGCCTGAAGCCGATCACACCGGATCCGGTGGCGCTGCTGGACGGCATCGGCATCGACCCGACCCGGCGGGCCGAGACCCTCGGCCTTGCCGACTTCGCCCGGATCTCGAACGCTCTGGACGGCGCCTAGGCCAGGTCGTCCGGGTGGTGGCGGAAGCGCTCCACGAACTCGGCCAGGCCCAGGTTGCGCCGGCGCTTGAGCCGCTCGGCGATCAGGATCCCGGTCAGCGCCCGCATGCTGGTCTCCAGGTCGTGGTTCACCAGCACGTAGTCGTATTCGGCCCAGTGGGTGACGTCGTTGGTGACCTGCGCCAGGCGGTGCCGCACCACCTCCTCGGGGTCCTGCGCCCGCGAGCGCAGCCGCCGCTCCAGCTCCTCCATGGTCGGTGGTAGGATGAAGATGCCGACCAGGTCCTGCTCGGCGGCCAGCCGCAGCTGCTGGGCGCCCTGCCAGTCGATGTCGAACAGGACGTCCTTGCCGGATGCCAGCGCGGCCTCCACGGCCGGACGGGGCGTCCCGTAGCTGTAGCCGTAGACATGAGCGTGCTCGAGCAGTTCACCCTGCTCCGCCATCTTCTGGAACTGCTCCTTGCTCACGAAATGATAGTGCACCCCGTCGATCTCGCCGGGACGGGCCGGGCGGGTCGTCACCGAGATCGACAGGGAGACGTCGGGGTCGCGCTCCAGCAAGGTGCGAGTCAGGGTGGTCTTGCCGGCACCCGATGGGGAGGAAACGACCAGCATGACGCCGCGACGACGGATCACGGGTGCGGCAGTCGTGGTCATGAAGCTTGCTCTTCGGTAGTTCAGCGCCGCGAGGTCTACCGGCAGGTCCGGGCTCATCCAAGGAAAAGCGACCATGCATCGCCTGATCACCGGCGCCTCCAGCGGCATCGGTAGCGCCCTCGTGTCGAGATGGGCACGTCCCGGCACGCTTCTCTCCCTGCAGGGGCGTGACCAGGATCGGCTTTCCCAGGTCGCCGGGCAGGCGCGCGCCAAGGGTGCCGAGGTCGACCTCATCCAGCTGGACATCCGCGACACGGAGGCGGTCCGCCGCTGGGTCGAGGAGCGGGACGACTGGCTGGCCGTGGACATGGTGGTGGCGAATGCCGGCATCGCCGGCAATCCGGGCGTGCGGGCCTCCGACATCATGGCGGTGAACGCCGTCGGCAAGATCGCGACGGTCGAGCCGCTGCTGCCGCGCATGCGGGCCCGCCGGAAAGGCCATGTGGTGCTGGTGTCGTCGCTGGCCTCGTTCATGGCCTCGCCCACCGGGCCAGCCTATGCGGCCAGCAAGGTGGCGGTGCGCCGCTACGGCGAGGGCCTGCGGCCCCGGCTGGCTTTGGATGGAGTTGCCCTGAGCGTCGTCTGCCCAGGCTTCGTGGACACGCCGCTCACCCGGGTGAACCGATTCAAGATGCCGTTCCTGATGGATGCGGAGCGGGCCGCCCGGATCATCGATGCCGGGCTGGAGGCGAGGCGGGCGCGGATCGCGTTCCCGCTGCCGACCTACTTGCTGGCACGGCTGACCGGCAGCCTGCCGGCGGCGCTGCGCAATGCGATCCTGATGCGGCAGACGCCCAAGGAGTGAGCTAGTCCGCCGCCCGCTGCACTCGCCGCCAGTTGCGCACGTTGGCGTTGTGCTCCGTCAGGGTGCGGGCGAACGCATGGCCGCCGCTGCCGTCGGCCACAAAGTAAATGTAGTCCGTTTCCGCCGGGCGGACCGCCGCCTCCAGCGCACCCCGGCCGGGCAGTGCGATCGGCCCGGGCGGCAGACCCTTGCGCTGGTAGGTGTTGTAGTCGTCGTCGACCTGCAGGTCCTTGCGGGTCAGCGCCCGCCCGAGTTCCGACTGGCCCTTGGTGAGCGCATAGATCACCGTCGGGTCGGCCTGCAGCGGCATGCCCAGGCGCAGCCGGTTCACATAGACCCCGGCCACCGTCGTATACTCCGACGCGACCGCGGTCTCCTTCTCCACGATCGATGCCAGCGTCACCGCCTCTTCCAGCGTGTCGAAGGGCAGGTCCTCCTGGCGCTCGGCCCAGATCTCCTCCAGTGCCTGCCGCATGGCGGCTTCCATCCGCTTCGCCACCGCCGCGCGCTGCTCGCCCCGCTCGAAGAAATAGGTTTCCGGCAGGACGCCGCCCTCCGGCGGCATCGGCGGCATGTCGCCGTCCAGCCGGTTGTCCTGCTCGAGCAGCGCCCACACCTCGCGGATGGTGTGGCCCTCGGGCACGGTGATCCGGTGGAGGATCCGGTCGCCCGCCTCGATCATCGCCAGCGCCGCCGCCGGGGTCACCTGCGCCGGGAACCGGTACTCGCCGGCCTGCAGGACACGGTCCTGCCCCGACAAGCGGGTCGCCACGCGAAGGCGCAGGGCATCGTCGATCACGCCCGCGTCCTGCAGGCGGCCCGCGATACCGGCCAGTCCCGCGCCGCGAGGGATCACCAGCTCGGTATCCTGGGCCAGGGGACCGGGCGTGACCAGCCAGGTCTCGAGGTGCCGATGAACGAGAAAGGCCCCGACCACCAGGATAGTGGCCAGGGCCAGTCCCAAGCTCAGCAGGACGACACGTCCTCGGCTCAAGATCGCCACGTCAGTCCGGCGTGCCGATGATCAGCGAGGCGTTGGTGCCGCCAAACCCGAAGCTGTTGGAAAGCGCGTTGCGGATGCGCCTCTCCCGGGCCTTCAGCGGCACCAGGTCGACGCCCTGGGCGGCTTCCTCCGGGTTCTCCAGGTTGAGCGTCGGCGGGGCGATGCCGTGGCGAAGCGCCAGGATCGAGAAGATCGCCTCGACCGACCCCGCCGCACCCAGCAGGTGACCGACCGCCGACTTGGTCGACGACATCGAGATCCTACCGGCCGCGTCGCCGAACAGGCGCTTGACCGCGCCGAGCTCGATCTCGTCGCCCAGTGGGGTGCTGGTGCCGTGCGCGTTCACGTAGTCGATGTCGTCCGGCGTGAGGCCGGCATTGCGCAGGGCCGCCGACATCGACCGGAAGCCGCCGTCACCATCCGGCATCGGCGCCGTCACATGGTAGGCGTCACCGGACAGGCCATAGCCCTTGATCTCGGCATAGATCTTGGCGCCGCGCGCCTTCGCATGCTCGTATTCCTCGAGCACGACCACGCCCGCCCCTTCGGCCATCACGAACCCGTCGCGCCCCTTGTCCCATGGACGCGAGGCCTTCTCCGGCGAGTCGTTGTAGGCAGTCGAGAGGGCGCGCGCCGCCGCGAACCCGGCGATCCCCAGCCGGCTGACCGCCGCCTCGGTTCCACCGGCCACCATGACGTCGGCATCGCCGGCCCGGATGAACCGGGACGCATCACCGATGGCATGGGCGCCGGTCGAGCAGGCGGTGACCACCGAATGGTTGGGCCCGCGCAGCCCGAACTTGATCGAGACCTGGCCGCCGGCAAGGTTGATCAGGGCGCTCGGGATGAAGAACGGGCTGATGCGCCGCGGACCCTGCTTCTCCAGGATCAGGGCGCTCTCGGCGATGGCGTTCAGCCCCCCGATGCCCGAGCCGATCAGGACGCCGGCCCGGTTCTTCTGCTCGTCGGTCTCGCGCGGAAACCCGCTGTCGAGGATCGCCTCGGCAGCAGCAGCCATCCCCAGGACGATGAAGTGATCGTTCCGCCGAAGTTCCTTGGCCTCGATGAAGTCGGTCGCCCGGAAGCCGCCCGGCTCGCCGTCCGGCGGAACCAGGCCCGCGACCTTCGCCGGAAGATCGGATACGTCGAAGCGATCGATCCGACGAAGCCCGGATTCCCCGGCGACGAGTCTGTTCCAGGTGGTCTCGACACCCGTACCCAGCGGGGTGACCATCCCCAAGCCGGTTACGACAACTCGCCTCATGACGACCGTTCCAACGTTACCGAGATAGAAGCTTGGGCCTGCACAGGCTCAGCTGTTGGCCTTGATGAAATCAATGGCGTCCTTGACGGTGAGGATCTTCTCCGCGGCGTCATCCGGGATCTCGACCCCGAACTCCTCCTCGAAGGCCATCACCAGCTCGACGGTATCGAGGCTGTCGGCGCCCAGATCGTCCACGAAGCTCGCATTCTCCTGCACCTTCGCTTCGTCGACACCGAGATGCTCGACGACGATCTTCTTAACGCGCTCAGCGATATCGCTCATCGGAAACTGTCCTCGACCCTGGACTGATGGAACACCCGAAACCGGCGCACGCTGCATGCGACACTACCGACCTACCCCCGGGCGTGGCGGGCTTCCTACACGAAGGCTTGATCGTTGACCAGCGTTCGGCCGGTCGACGATCCCGCTCTGGTGCGAGATCGTACCGGACTTTGGTGGTGGCAAGAGCACAGTTGCTCAGATCATCGCCATCCCGCCGTTCACGTGCAGCGTCTGCCCCGTCACATAGGCCGCCTCGTCGCTGGCGAGATACACCACGGCCGCCGCGATATCGGCGCCGACGCCCAGGCGGCCGGAGGGAATGTTGCCGAGCAGCGCCTCCTTCTGCTTCTCGTCCAGCTTCTGGGTCATGGCCGTGTCGATGAAGCCAGGCGCCACGCAGTTCACCGTGATCCCGCGGCTGCCCAGTTCCGCGGCCAGCGCCTTGGTCATGCCGACCAGGCCGGCCTTCGCCGCCGCATAATTGGCCTGGCCGGGATTGCCGGTGGTGCCGACGATCGAGCCGATGTTGATGATCCGCCCATGGCGCCGCTTCATCATGCCCTTGATCCCGGCGCGCGACAGCCGGAACACCGCCGAAAGATTGGTCTCCAGGACCGACGACCAGTCATCGTCCTTCATGCGCATCGCCAGCGTGTCGCGGGTGATGCCGGCATTGTTGACCAGGATGTCGACCGCGCCGTCCGCCTCGGCCGCCTTCATCAGCGCGTCGGTGGCGCCAGCCTCGCCCAGGTCGGCGACCACGCAGGTCACCCGCTCGCCCAGATCGGCGGCCAGCTTGTCCAGCACCTCGCCGCGGCGGCCGGTGACCACCAGCGACGCCCCCTGGGCGTGCAGCGCCCGGGCGATCGCCTCGCCGATGCCGCCCGTGGCGCCGGTCACCAGGGCGCGCCGGCCCGAAAGATCGAACATCTGCATACTCCTCAGGACAGCGCGGCCGCCGCCGCATCGAGATCGGCCGGTTCGGCCACGTTCAGTAGGGTGGCACCCGGCACCCCGCGCTTGGCCAGGCCGGTCAGCACCTTGCCGGCACCGAGTTCCAGGACCGTGGTCGCTCCCTCGCGCGCCATGGTCGCCATGCTTTCGCGCCAGCGCACCCGGCTGGTGGCCTGGCGGACCAGCAGATCCGGTAGCAGGTCCGGATCGGAGACCGGCTGTGCGGTGACGTTCGCGATCAGCGGCACGGCCGGCGCCAGGAACCGCGTGTCGATGAACGCCTTGCCGAGATGCTCGGCGGCGGGGGCCATCAACGCGCAGTGGAACGGGGCGCTCACCTGCAGGAGCAGGACCCGCTTGGCACCCTTGGCCTTGGCGATCGCCATGGCGCGCTCGACCGCGTCCTTGCTCCCCGACAGGACGGCCTGGCCCTCGGCATTGTCGTTGGCGAGCTCGCACACGCCGCCCTCGGCCGCGGCCTCGACGGCCACCGCCGCCGCCGCGTCCGGATCCAACCCCAGCACGGCCGCCATCGCGCCCTCGCCGGCCGGCACCGCGTCCTGCATCGCCTGCCCGCGCAGCCGCAGGATACGCGCCGCATCCATGATGCCGATCGACCCGGTCGCGGCCAGCGCCGAGTACTCGCCCAGGGAGTGCCCGGCCGCGAACGCTATCCTGTCGGCAAGCCTGCCGCCCAATCGCTCTTCCAGCGCGCGCACCGCCGCGAGCGACGTCGCCATCAGCGCCGGCTGCGCGTTGGCGGTGAGCGTCAGCGTCTCCGCAGGCCCTTCAAAGATCAGCTTGGAGAGGCTCTCCCCCAGCGCCTCGTCGACCTCGGCGAACACGGCGCGCGCCGCTGCCGATGCCTGCGCCAGCCCGGCGCCCATTCCGACCGCCTGCGACCCCTGCCCCGGAAACACCGCGACCACCGACATTCTTCATTCCTCATGGCTTGCCCGTAGGGGCTGTGGAGGATGCGAGCCTGGGGATGATGTCAAGCGCCAGATCCCCCGGCATGGCCGATCCGATGATGCTCCGACCGCTCCGGCAGGTCCTTTCGGGGGCCGCATCCGGTCCGGAGCATGGTTGCGCTTGCATGCCCGGACTTCGCTGCTATGGTCCGCCCGCTTCGTGGTCCGGGTGTCCCGGACCCGAGGGTCGCGTGCTGCGCAGATCACAACTCCCGCCGATGGTCGGCGCCGGAGGTTCTGCGTTGTCCATATCGAGGAAGGCCAAAAGGAGCGTCATGCCCTTTTACGAGCACACCTTGATTGCGCGTCCCGATCTTTCGGCCCAGCAGGCGCAGACGCTCTCCGAGAGCATCTCGCAGATCATCACCGACAACGGTGGCACGGTCAGCAAGGTCGAATACTGGGGACTGCGCAATCTCACCTACCGGATCAAGAAGAACCGGAAGGGCCACTACCTGCACTTCAACATGGAATCGCCGGCAGCGACGGTGGACGAGCTGGAGCGCCAGGAGCGCATCCACGAGGACGTCCTGCGCTACCTGACGGTCCGCGTCGAGGAGCTGGATCCCAATCCGTCCCAGGTCATGATCGCCAAGAGCAGCCGCGAGGATCGCGGCCGTCGTGACGACGGCTACCGGCGCGAGCGCGACGATCGTGGCCCGCGCGGCGACCGCGACGACCGCGGCCCCCGGGGCGGCGACCGCGACGAGCCGCGCCGTGAACGCCGTGAGGAGGAAGTGGCATGATGGACAATGATGCCGGCGAACGCCGCCGTCCTGCCGAGCCGCCTGCGATCACCATCCGCAGGCCGTTCTTCCGGCGCAAGAAGGCGAGCCCGTTCGCCCATGCCGATGCGCCGGCGATCAACTACAAGGACATCAAGCTCTTGCAGCGCTTCATCAGCGAGCGCGGCAAGATCGTCCCGCGCCGCATCACGGCCGTGACCGCCAAGGAGCAGCGTGCGCTGGCCCAGGCGATCAAGCGCGCCCGTGAGCTGGCTCTGCTGCCCTACGTGGCCGGCTGAGAGGAGCGACACCATGGAAGTCATTCTCCTGGAGCGCGTCCACAAGCTCGGCCAGATGGGCGAGGTGGTGAAGGTCCGTAGCGGCTACGGCCGCAATTACCTGATCCCGCAGGGCAAGGCGCTGAACGCGAGCAAGGCGGCCCTGGCCGACTTCGAGAAGCGTCGCGTCCAGCTCGAGGCCCGCAACCTCGAGCTCAAGGCCGAGGCGCAGAAGCTGGCCGAGACGGTCGAGGGCCGCTCGGTCATGCAGATCCGCCAGGCCGGCGAGGCCGGCAACCTGTTCGGTTCGGTCTCGGCCCGCGACATCGCCGCGGCGCTGACCGAGGACGGCGTCTCGATCGACTACCACCAGATCCGTCTGGAGCAGCCGATCAAGACGTCCGGCCTGCATGAGGTCATCGTGGCCCTGCATCCCGAGGTCGAGGTCACGGTGACGGTCAACGTCGCCCGCACGGTCGAGGAAGCCGAGATCCAGGCCGGCAAGGCCGCTCCGGCTGCCGAGGACGAGGAGGCGGAAGCCGCCGAGGCCGAGGACGACGACGATCTCGAAGCGCAGATCATGGCGATCCGCTGAGCCTTCGGGCCAGCGTTCGCTGCACTGCGCAACGTCGTTGCAAAGCATGTGTGCGTGTGCACAACTGGCCCGGTTGGGCCGGCAAACACACAAGATCAGGGGCCCCTCCGGGGCCCCTTTTCGTTTTTCGTCATGGCGGGCGAAGCCCGTTCGGGGAGCGCCAGATGAGCACACGTTCGGCTGAAGAGACGGAAAAGCGCAGCGACAAGGTCGCGATCGTCAAGAAGTACGCCAACAGGCGGCTCTACAACACTGCGACCTCGAGCTATGTGACGCTGGACGAGCTCAGCCGCATGGTGCGCGAAGGCGAGAACTTCCTGGTCTATGACGCCAAGAGCGGCGAGGACATCACCCGCTCCGTGCTGACCCAGATCATCCTGGAAGAGGACGGCAAGGGCCGCAACCTTCTGCCGATCGGCTTTCTCCGCCAGCTCATCAGCTATTACGACGACAGCCTGCAGCAGGTGCTCCCCCGCTATCTCGAGATGAGCATGGAGAGCTTCACCCGCCAGCAGGACCAGATGCGGTCCTATCTGCAGGGCGCGTTCGGCCCGTTCTTTCCGGCCGAGCGCTTCGACGACATGACCAAGCAGAACATGGCGCTGTTCGAGAACGCCGCCCGCATGTTCAACCCGTTCGCCGCCGCGGCGGCAGCCGCCGCCAGCCGCGACCAGTCCGTCGAGCATGCTGCGGGCAGCCCGCCGCGGGACGACGTCAGCGAGCTGAAGAGCCAGCTGGCTGCCATGCAGCGCCAGATCGAAGAGATCGGCAAGAAGCGCGGCTGACCGCACCGTCTCCCCTTGCAAGGGTTTCCGATGAACCTCGCCTGCTTCGCCCCGGCCGGGACGGTCGCCCGGCGCCTTGTCGTCGTCACCGCCAGCACGTGGCCTGCCCGGCAGCATGAACTGAGCCCCGGCCTCGCGGCCTGGGCCGATGCCATCGGCTTCAAGCCGAAGCCCGGCGCCGTCCTGCTCGTCCCGGGCGAGCAGGGCGAACTCGATGCGGCGGTCCTGATCGTCTCCGAGCCGGGGGATGCTCTGGACGCAGCCCAGGCCGCGGCCGCCCTGCCTGCCTCCGACTGGCGCCTGGACGATCCGCACGCCCTTTTGCCCATCGATCGGGCAGCGCTCGGCTGGGCGCTCGCGGCCTACCGGTTCGACCGCTACAAGAAGGCCGATACCCGGCTGCCACGGCTGGTGATCGATGATGCGGCCGCGGCGGCACGCGGGACCAGGCTGGCGGCCGCGGTCTGGCAGGCGCGCGACCTCGTGAACCTGCCGGCCAACGACCTCGGTCCAGGCGACCTGCTGGACGTCGTCGCCGCGACCGGTGCCAGGCATGGCGCCGCGGTCCGGATGATCCATGGCGACGACCTGCTGAACCAGGGATTTCCCATGGTCCATGCCGTCGGCCGCGCCGCCGAGCGTGCCCCGGGCTTGGCCGACATCACCTGGGGAGATCCTGCGCATCCCAAGGTGACGCTGGTCGGCAAGGGCGTCTGCTTCGACACCGGCGGGCTCGACATCAAGCCGTCCTCCAACATGCTGCTCATGAAGAAGGACATGGGCGGCGCCGCGATCCTTACGGCGCTGGCCGACGCCATCATGGACGCAGGCATGCCGGTGCGGCTGCGCCTGATCGTGCCGGCGGTGGAGAACAGCATCGCCGGGAGCGCGTTTCGGCCGGGCGACGTGCTGCGCTCCCGTAAGGGCCTGACCGTCGAGATCGGCAACACCGACGCCGAGGGCCGGCTGATCCTGGCCGATGCGCTGGCGCTGGCCGACGAGGAGACCCCGGACTTCCTGCTGGACGCGGCGACGCTCACCGGTGCCGCCCGCGTCGCGGTCGGCCCGGACCTGCCTGCCATGTTCACCGACGACGAGCACCTGTCGAGCGCGCTGCTCCAGGGTGGCCTGGATGCCGGCGAGCCGATGTGGCGCCTGCCGCTGCACGCCCCCTACAAGCGCATGATCGAGAGCGGAGTCGCCGACCTGAACAATGCTGGGCAGAGCCCGTTCGGCGGGGCCATCACCGCGGCGCTGTTCCTGCAGGCCTTCGTGACCAACACCCGGCCTTACGCCCATCTGGACCTGTTCGCGTGGAACCCGGAAAGCCGGCCGGGCCGTCCCAAGGGCGGCGAGGCCACCGGGCTGCGGGCCCTCTATACCGCGCTCGAGCAGCGTTATCCGGCATGAGCAAGCGAGCGGAGCGGCCCGGCCGCGGCGACTATCGGCGGTTCTTCCCGGTGCAGACCCGCTGGACCGACAACGACATGTACGGCCACGCCAACAATGCTCTCTACTACGAGTGGTTCGATCTGGCGGTGAACACGCTGATGATGGAGGAAGGCGGCCTCGACCCGATGCATGGCCCGGTCATGGACTTCGTGGTCGAGAGCGGCTGCCGCTACCACGAGGGCGTCGGGTTTCCCGATGCACTGGAGGTGGGGGTGCGGGTCGGACATCTCGGCAACAGCTCCGTGCGCTGGGAATGCGCGATCTTCCGCAAGGGCGAGCAGCAGGCGAGCGCGGACGGCTTCTTTGTCCATGTGTTCGTCGGCCGCTCCGACCAGCGCCCTACCGCGATCCCGGAGAGGTTGCGCGAAGCCATGCGGCGCCTGGCCCCCCGCTCCATCTGAACTTTACGCGGCTCGCGATCCATGCGAACCGGGCCGTTCCATGCTGCGGAGTACGGGGTGGACACGATCCAAACGAAGCTCAGGGTCAATCTCGTCCAGCGCGAATTCGAGGTCGCCGGCAGCGAGGCCTTCGTGCGCGAGTATGCCGAGCGGATCGAAGCCCTGCTGGAGCGCCTGGCGGACGGTCCGGCCGTTGCCATGGCAGCAGCCGATCCGGTCCCGCGCGACCGGGACCATCAGGACGCGGAGCCGCTCGGCGAGTTCGGCTCGTTCATCCAGCGCCTGCCCAGCACCGCCACCGAGGTCGACACCATGCTGGCCGCCGGCTACTTCGCCCAGGCCACGTCGGCCGACGATACCTTTGCAACCGCCGAGGCCAACAAGCGTTTGCTGGAACAGGGCATCAAGCTCGGCAACCCGTCGCAGTGCGTTCGCCAGTCACTGGTGGCCAAGCGGGTCTTCCTGGTCGCGCGCGGTCGCTTCCGGGTCTCGCAGCACGGCCGGACCCACCTGCGCCAGATGCTGGGCTCGCTGATCCCGGACTGAACGGACGTTCCACGCCATGGGAGAGCAGAGCCGATGAAACGTTCCCTGGCCTTGGTCCTCCTCGCCGTCGCCCTGGCGCCCCTGCCAGCCCAGGCAGCGATCTGCCCGGCGATCCCGCTTCCGCCGGAACTCGGGCTGACATGCACCGAGAAGCCGGGCGATGCGTTCACGCCCCCTTCGGCGACGATCTCGCCGGAAGGGTCGCTGTTCAGCGCGTTCACCGGCCTGACGATCCGCAAGCTCGGCAAGGATGAGCAGATCGACGATGTCCCAGCCTGGCTTCGGCAGCAGGTGACGGTCGATCTCAGCGGTCTCGGCAGCTTCTTCAGCGGCCTTGCCGACGATCCCGACCTGCCCGTGCAGAACGATGGGCTCGCGCAGAGCCTGGAGGATACTGGGGCGATGATCAGCTCGCTGGGCGACCTGCCGCTCAGCGGCTGCGGCGAGCCGGAACTCGGCTCCAGTCAGTCGGACTTGGTCTGCCACTGGGATACCAGCGGCCTCGGCCTGGACATGCAGGTGCGCCTGGTCGACACCGGTACCGACCGCTACGCTCTGCGCGCCTGGAGCATGAACGACCGGCGCTTCCGGCAACTCCAGGCCCTGGCGAACGGGTTTGATCCGGCCAGGCTGAACTGAGCCTGCCGGGGGTCAGCGATCAGACCACGGCAAACTCCAAGATCAGCTTCGCGCCGTTCTCATTGTCCCAGACCGGTGCTGCACCAATCTGCCCGCTCAGCGCAGTGATCAACTGCAGGCCAAGTCCGGTGTTGGGCAGTTGCGGGGCGCTAGCGAACCCTGGTCCATCATCAGCAAGCGTCAGGCGCACCTTGCCGGCATCGTGGCGCTCAAGCTCGATTGCCACCTTCTTTCCGCCAGAAGGAATGGCATGGCGGAAGCTGTTGTCGACAAACTCGCTCACCACCAGCCCGAGCGGAAGGGCCTTCTCCCTGGGCACTTCAAGATCGACCAGGTGCTCGACGACGTCCGCCTGCACCCCCCTGCTGCGATGGAGGTCTCCCACGCAGCGTACGATGTCGTGGAGGTAGGCGCGCACGTCCACCGAGCCCATCCTCACCGGCTGCTGCCGGTCCTGGATCAGGTAGAGCGGCCGCAGGCGGTCGCGCATCCGGGTGATCGCGTTCCTGCCCTCAGGCGTGGCCTCCCGCCGGCTCTGCAGGCTGATCAGGCTGTCGATGGTCTGCAGGCTGTTCTTGAACCGGTGCTGCAGTTCATGGAGCAGGGCCGTGTTGTCCTTGTCGGCCTGGTCACGCTCCGCCACGGCCTGGTCGAGGGCGGCATTGGCCCGGCGCAGATCCAGGAGGTTCATGACCTGACGGCCCAGGACCCGCAGCGTGTCGAGCTGGTGCTCGTCCAGGCTGTTCGGTCGTGTATCGAGAACGCACAGCGTGCCGAGGGTGAGGCCCGTCCCGGTCCGCAGCGGAACTCCGGCATAGAACCGCAGGTGCGGCATGCCGGTCACCAGCGGGTTGTCACGGAAGCGGGGATCGGCCGTTAGGTCCGGAACGACCAGGATGTCGGGCTCGCGGATCGCGTGCACGCATACCGACCTGTCCAGCCCCGTCTCCGACATGCCGAGTCCGATCTCGGACTTGAACCACTGCCGGCGTTCGTCCACCAGCGTCACCAGGGCGATCGGCATGCCGCAGATGCGCGACGCGACCCGCGTGAGATCGTCGAAGGCAGCTTCCGGAGCGGTGTCGAGGATCCGCAAGGCCCGCAGCGCCTCCAGCCGGTGAACCTCGTCGGCCGTCGATTCAGGATCACTCATTGAAGTCTTCTCGCTGTCCGGATGCGGGGAGCCACGGATCGCGGCCCACCGGCAGCCAGGAAGGGCACGGGCATATTCTCGCGGACCCGGAAGCGCTCGTCGATGCCGCAGCCAGGCTCATTCGTCGCGCGGCGGCTGCGCGCGGTTCTGCTCCGCATTCTCGGGGTCGTCATCGACCTCCACCGCCGGGATGGCATAGCGGCCGTCCGCCCAGGCCAGGAAGTCGCGGTCGCGGCAGCCGCGCGAGCAGAACGGCCGGAACTCCTGGACCCGTGGCTTGCCGCAGATCGGACAACGTGGCCCGGTGGCAGGTTCGGTGGTCATGGCAGCCGGTACATTCCCGAGCGAAGTTCTCCATCCGCCGTGACCCGGCCGTTGAAGCCGGTGGACGCCAGGGCCGCCGCGCCCGCTCCGCTGGAAAGGAAGCGGGCAAGGTCCTTGGCGGTCGTCACCGTCGCCGGCATCGGGCTGCTCCGCCGCAGATCCTTGACCAGCCGCTCGGTCCTGGCCCGAAGCGAAGGGGCGGTCCCCTCGCCCTGGCAGGTCGGGCACGCCCGCTGCATCAGTTCGGCCAGGGAGATGCCGCGGCGGGGCCGCCCGATCTCGACCAGGCCCTGGGGCGAGACATCATGAACATGGCCGGGCACCGGATCGGCCCCCAGCGCCTTCTTGAGGACCTCGATCACCCGGAAGCGTTCGTTCTTGGTCACCATGTCGACGAAATCGACCACGATGATGCCGCCAATATTGCGCAGCCGCAGCTGGCGGGCGATCTCGCGCGCCGCAGCGACATTGACCCGCAGGGAGGGCAGCCCGCCGCCATCGACGTCGATGGCGGTCAGCGCCCTGGTCCGCTCGATCCAGAGGCGCCCGCCATCCTCCAGCCGGACCTCGCTCTGCAGCGCCGCGTCGATCCGCTCGGCCACCCCGGTGACCTCGAAGGCATCTCCCCGCACCAGTTCCACCAGCGGTCCGCCGCTCGCCATGTGGCTGTCGCGGAAGGCCTTGATCCGTGCCGCCAGCGCCGCGTCGTCGACGGTGATGACATCGACGGGATGGCCCAGCAGGGTGCGCAGGAGCCGTTCGACGGTATCGTCCGCATCCAGGGGCCCCGCCTTCTTCTTGGCGAGGTCGAGATAGCCGTGCCAGCGGTTGCGCAGTTCCTCCTGCTCGGCCAGCAGCACCGCATCCGGCTGCTCCTGGGCGCCGCGGCGCAGCAGCACGCCGCCTTTGGGAAACAGATCCCGGGCCCGCTCCTTGAGCTCGAACTGCTGGCGCTTGCTCAGATTGCCCGAGACCTCGGCCGCCTCCGAAGACGGCCGCAGCACCAGGTGCAGCCCGATCAGGCGGATGTCGCAGGTGACCCGCGGCCCCTTCTCGTCGACAGCCTCGCGCAGGCCCATCACCACGATCCGCTGGCCCTCGGCCACGATCCGCTCGATCGGCATCCGCGGGTCAGCGCCCGGCAGGTGACGCGCGTCCTTCACGTTCAGGAACGCGTTCTGCTCCAAGCCGATGTCGAGAAAGGCTGCCCCCATCTTGGGTTCGACCCGGACGACCCGTGCCGCGAACAGCCGGTCCGTCACCCGCGCCTGATCGTGGTCCAGGTCCACGACCTCGACCAGTTCGCCATCCTCCAGCCGCGCCGCGCGCAAGCCGAAGCCGGTATCCTCGATCACCAGCCCATGGGTCACGTCTGTCTCCAGCCCAGGCCTTCGAGCAGCATCAGCGTCTCGCACAATGGCAGGCCCACCACGTTGGAAAAGCTTCCCTGGATCGCCGGGATGAATGCCTCGGCGGCTCCCTGGATCGCGTAGCCGCCGGCCTTGCCATGCCACTCACCCGAGGCGAGATAGGTGGCCCGCTCATGCTCCGCCAGGCGCTTGAAGCGCACGGAGGTCTCGACCAGCCGCTCGGCGAAGCGGCGATCGGGAGTCGCGATCACGACAGCCGTCAGCACGCGATGGCGCCGGCCCGAGAGCAGGTCCAGGCAATCGGCAGCCGTCGGTTCGTCCAGGGCCTTGGGCAGAATGCGTCGTCCGCAGGACACAACCGTGTCCGCGGCCAGGACATAGGCCGCCGAGGCATCGGGATGCGCCGCACCCGCCTCCGCTTTGGCCCGAGCGACCCGTCGGGCATAGGCCCGCGGCAGTTCCCGCGCCTGGACGGTCTCGTCCACGTCGGTCTCGATCACACGGGCGGGCTCGATGCCGCAGCGCCGCAAGAGGTCCAGGCGACGCGGCGAGGCCGACGCCAGGACCAGCGGATTCTCCACCGCAGGAGAAGCGATCACTTGAAGCGGTAGGTGATGCGTCCGCGGCTGAGATCGTAAGGGGTCATCTCCACGGTCACCTTGTCACCGGTGAGCACGCGGATGCGGTTCTTGCGCATCCGACCCGAGGTATGCGCCAGCACTTCGTGATCGTTCTCGAGCTTGACCCGGAACATCGCGTTGGGCAGCACTTCGGCGATCACGCCGCCGAACTCGATCAGATCTTCCTTCGCCATCGAAACTCCGTTGGTTGTCCGCGACCCATTGGTTCGCGGCACGACCCAGTAGGTCATCGTCCAAGCCGATATATGGCGCATTCTTGCCGAACCGCCATGGTGCCAAGGCTTCTGCGCGCTGCTTTTCCACGGGTCAAGCATCGAGCAGGACGTTCCGCATCCCCTCCGACCGGATGTTCCATCATAGCTGCGGCGCGCCTTCGCCCGGAAACCGCCTGCGGATCCGCCGCATCAGCTCGTCGCGCAGGTCGCGATAGGCGTCGAGCTTGGTCTCCCGGTTGGCCTCGATGATCGAGGGATCGGGCATGTGCCAGAACTCGATGTCGACGTTCGAGGTCCGGGTGAGCTCCACGGCGCTGTGCTGGGCCTCGGGCGACAGGGAAATGACCAGGTCGAAGAAGCCGTCCTCCAGATCGGCGAAGCTCTTCGGCCTGTGCCTGGTGATGTCGATGCCGATCTCGTCCATCACGGCGACGGCGAACGGGTCCAGATCGTCCGGCCGCACCCCGCAGCTGTCGATGTAGATCCGGCGGCCCATTAGGTACTTGAGTATGCCTTCGGCCATCGGCGAGCGCAGCGCGTTGTGGGTGCAGGCGAACAGAACACTGCCCGGCAGTTCGGCCGCCTGCGCAGGTCCGCCCATCAGCGCCGCAGCGAAAGCACGCAGACCAGCGTGAACAGCCGCCGCGCCGTCTGCGCATCGACGTCGACCTTCTCCACCAGCGCTTCCCGAAGCAGCTCGGCTCCCTCGTTGTGCAAGCCACGCCTGGCCATGTCGATCGATTCGATCTTGGAGGGCGGGGCCCCCCGGATGGCCTGGAAGTAGCTGTCGCAGATGATGAAATAGTCCTTGATGACCCGGCGCAGCGGCCGCACCGCCAGGATCAGCTCGCGCTGCTCGGCGTTCTCCGCATGGGACACGTCCAGCACGAGATTATTGTCCCGCAGCGACAGCGCGACCTTGTACGGCCCGTCGAAGCCATCCTTCAGACGGAAGCGATTGTCCTCGAGCAGGTCGAAGATCGCGACGCTCCGCTCATGCTGCACCTCGGGCGTCCAGCGCACGACGCTGCCCTGGTCGAGTTCGATCGCGACGATCCGGTCAGGGCCGTCGGACCGCCTGTTCACCTCGTCCCCCGGAGCCGGATCGCCTGGGCGTGCCCATCCAGCCCCTCGGCCTCGGCCAGGACCCTGGCTGCCGTCGCAACCTGCCGGAAGCCGGCTTCATCGCATCCCAGCAGGGTCGTGCGCTTCATGAAGTCATAGACCGAGAGGCCCGAGGAGAACCGGGCGCTGCGCGAGGTCGGCAGCACGTGGTTCGGGCCGCCGACATAATCGCCCACCACTTCCGGGGTCCAGCTGCCCAGGAAGATCGCACCGGCATGGCGGATGGTCGCGGCCAGCGCCTCGGGATCCTGGACCATCAGCTCCAGATGCTCGGGCGCCAGGCGGTCCACCAGCGGCGGCGCCATGTCCAGCGTCTCCACCAGGATCACGACCCCCAGCCGGTCCAGGCTTTCCCGCGCGATGGCCTGCCGCGGCGCCCGGGCCAGCTGCCGCTCCACCTCGTGCGGGACATCCCCGGCCAGCTGCGGATCATCGGTGATCAGGATGCTCTGGGCGAGGACGTCATGCTCCGCCTGGGCGATCAGGTCGGCTGCGACCAGGTCGGCCCGTGCCGTCCGGTCGGCCACCACGACGACCTCGCTCGGCCCGGCGATCATGTCGATGCCGACCACGCCGAACACCTGCCGCTTCGCTTCTGCCACATAGGCGTTGCCGGGCCCGGTGATCTTGTCGACCGGCCGGATCGAGGCGGTGCCGTAGGCCAGGGCCGCGATCGCCTGGGCGCCGCCGATCCGGTAGACCTCGTCGACCCCGGCCAGCCGGCAGGCGGCCAGCACCAGGGGATTGCTCCGCCCGGCCGGCGTCGGCGCCGCCACCACCAGGCGACGGCATCCCGCCACCCGCGCCGGGATCGCGTTCATCAGCACTGAGGACGGATAGGCGGCGGTGCCGCCAGGGACATACAGGCCGACCGCATCGATCGGGCTCCAGCGCTGCCCGAGCCGGATCCCGGCCTGGTCGGTCCAGGCGAGCGGCTCGGGCATCTGCCGGCGATGAAACGCCTCGATCCGCTCCGCCGCCAGTTCCAGGGCCCGCAGTTGCTCCGCGGGACAGGCAGCCCAGGCCGCCTCGATCTCGTCGGCGCCGATCCTGAGGCCGGTTTTGGCCGGGTCGAACCGGTCGAAACGCGCGGTCAGCTCGACGAGCGCCGCCTCGCCGTCACGGCAGACCTGCTGGATGATCGCCCGGACAGCGGCGCCGACATCGGTTTCGTCATCGCGACGCCCGGCCGCCAGGGCCGCGAATTCCTGGTCGAATGATGCTGCGCGCGCGTCGAGGAACCGCAAACCCGTTCTCCGTATCAGCCGCGACGCCCCGCCGGAGAACGGGATTGGCGGCTATGCCGAGGTGAAATGATCGCACGGACTGATCTGGCACGGAACCGGATCGGTGAAATCGTCGAGCTTGGCGCGGGTCGCCGGAGTCTGCAGCCGGATCGTCCCCTGCCCGGCGAACACCAGGTCGATAAAGAGGTCGGTCCCCGGCGTCGGCTCGGTCGCGATCGTCAGGAGGTTCAGTTCCGCCAGCCGCGCCGTCTGATCGATCCCCCGGTACCGCACCTTGGTGACATCGTCGATCACCAGGGCCGACGAGCATTCCGTCAGGTCCTCGCAGCGGGTGGCATCATGATAGCATTCGCGCCGGTAGCGGATGAACGCGGCCATGAAGCGCTTGGCCTCCGGATCATAGGCCATCTCCGCGACGCAGGTACGGGCGTCCTGGAGGAAAGCCGCGATCACCGCCAGGTCCTCGACATCCGTAGCCTGCAGGCGCACGCGTTTCTCCGCCAAGGTCGTCTCCTTCGTCAGCCGGACCGTTCGATCCGGGCGCCCACGCCACGCAGCTTCTCTTCCAGCCGCTCGTATCCTCTATCCAGATGGTACACGCGATTGACAGTTGTAGGCCCCTGCGCCGCCAGACCGGCCAGAACCAGCGACACCGACGCCCGCAAATCGGTCGCCATGACCGGGGCGCCGGTCAGCCGGGCCTGGCCGCGCACCAGGGCGGAGCCGCCATGCACGGTGATCCGTGCGCCCATCCGCGCCAGCTCCGGCACGTGCATGAAGCGGTTCTCGAAGATCGTCTCGGTGATCATCGAGGCGCCGCTGGCCAGGCACATCAGCGCCATGAACTGCGCCTGCAGGTCGGTGGCGAAGCCCGGGAACGGCCGGGTCATCACGTCGACACCCTTCAGCCCGCCATTCGCGGTCCGCACCGACAGCCCGTCCGCCGTGTCCTCCAGCAGGAGGCCGGCTTCCTCCAGCCGCTCGGCCGCCACGCCCAGATGCAGGGCACGCACATCCTGCAGCACCAGTTGGCCCGAGGTGATCCCGGCCGCCATCGCATAGGTGCCGGCCTCGATCCGGTCGGCGATGATCCGGTGCGACGCCCCACTCAGGCTGGTCCTGCCGCGGATCCGGAGGATGGCCGTCCCGGCGCCGTCGATCTCGGCGCCCATGGCGTTCAGCAGGGCCGCGAGGTCGACGATCTCCGGCTCCTGGGCGGCGTCGAGGATGGTCGTATCGCCATCGGCCAGGCAGGCGGCCATCAGGATGTTCTCGGTGGCGCCCACCGAAGGCTGCGGCAGCTTGATCTCGGCGCCCTTCAGGCCCTTGGGGGCCGTCGCCTTCACATAGCCCTGCTCCAGCTCGATCACCGCCCCCATGCGCTCCAGGCCCATCAGGTGCAGGTCGATCGGCCGGGTACCGATGGCGCAGCCGCCCGGCAGGGAGACGATCGCCTCGCCCTGCCGCGCCAGCATCGGGCCCAGCACCAGGACCGAGGCGCGCATCTTGCGGACCAGGTCGTAGGGCGCGGTGGTCGACATCAGCGACGAGGTCTGCAGCCGCAGCGTGCCCGGCGCCCCGGCCTGCATGGTCGACGCCGTGCCCAGGCGCTGCAGGAGCCGCTGCATGGTGTTGACGTCGGCCACGTCCGGCACGTTGGAGAGTTCGACCGGCTGGTCGGTCAGGAGCGTCGCCGCCATCAGCGGCAGCGCCGCGTTCTTGGCGCCGCTGACCTGGATGCGCCCCTGGAGCGGTATCCCGCCCTCGATAATGATCCGGTCCATCACATCTTCGGCAGGGTCACGCCCCGCTGCCCCATATATTTGCCGGCCCGGTCCCGGTAGCTGATCTCCGGCGCGCTGGTCCCCTTTAGGAACAGGAACTGGCAGATGCCCTCGTCGGCATAGACCCGTGCCGGCAGGGGCGTGGTGTTGGAGATCTCCAGCGTGACATGCCCCTCCCATTCCGGCTCGAGCGGCGTGACGTTCACGATGATCCCGCAGCGGGCATAGGTGCTCTTGCCCAGGCAGATCACCAGCACGTCGCGGGGGATCCGGAAATACTCGACGGTGCGCGCCAGCGCGAAGCTGTTCGGCGGCACCACGCAGCTGGGTCCGTCCCGCTCGACGAAGCTCTGCGCGGAGAAGTCCTTCGGATCGACCAGGGCATTGTCGACATTGGTGAAGATCCGGAACTCGCGCGCCAGCCTGGCGTCGTAGCCGTAGGAGGACAGGCCGTAGGAGATCAGCTTCTCCTTGCCCTCCTCTCGGGTCTGCCGTTCCACGAACGGCTCGATCATGCCGTGTTCCTGGCATTGCTGCCGGATCCAATGGTCGGGCATGATCGACATGTCGGCATCGTCCAGGAAATAGGGCGTGGGCAACCGGCGGGTGCCGGCTCTGTCGTCGCGATCGGACATAGCCGGCGCTTCTACCTTAGGTGCGAATCCGGTCAACCGGCTCGCTCGGCGACCCGGTGTCCGCGGGCGGCGGGACCTCTGCGGACGATGCGGCATCTCCACCCTGGCGGGCACGTTCCTGGGCCTTCCGCTTCTTCAGGTTCTCCCGCATCACCGCCGCGACCTTCCTGGCCCGCTCCGCACGAGCGGCCTCTCCGCGATCCTTCTGTTCACCCATTGCGCTTGCCCCTCTTGAAACGCGGCGACACCCGTGGCATCAAGCGGCCGGCGCAGCAAGGGGGCCACCCCGAAACGCACGCCGGTACGCTGTCGTAGCTCAGTCGGTAGAGCGCGTCCTTGGTAAGGACGAGGTCGCTGGTTCGATTCCAGTCGACAGCACCATTCTCCTCTCCTCCCCCGACTCTTCTGGTCCGGTTGGACGGCATCGCGTTGACGGCCGGACGATCCTGCTTGTCCAAAGGCGGCGGAACGGCCGTGCGGCAGCTTCCCCGCCTCCTCGGATCACTCGCCCTCGACCACCTCGAAGCGGCGGATTCCGATCGCCTGCGCCAGCAGCTTCAGGCGGTCGCCCACCACCTCGCTGTCTGGCCCGCGCGCGTGGGCGCCGACCTCCAGGCGCAGCTGGTCCGCATCGATATGCAGCCTCGCCTGCTCCAGGATCTCGGGCACGCAGCCGGAAAGGCGATGCGCCAGAAGCATCGTCCTTCCCAGGATCAGCGCACGGCGCCGAGCATTGGCGGACAGCAGGCCGATCGCCGGCGCTAGGCGCGGATCGTCCATGCTGCCGGCGTAGCGGGCATGGACCGCGGCGGCGAGAAATACTCGCTCGGCATGGTCCAGGCCGATGAAGGGGAACTGCACGACCCGGTGAAAGCTGTCGACTGCCCTAAAGTCGGAATGGTCGCGCCAGCCGATGTCCGACAGCGCGCAGGCGGCAACCCGCAGGCGCTTGTCGGCAGGCGTCTCGCCGGGAAAGAGGGTCGTGGTCCAGCGGGCGAGTGCCGGACCGAACTCCGGCACCCTTGCCTGCGGCAGGCCGAAGGCCTGTGCTCCTTCCAGCAGAGGGTCGAGATAGCGCTGCTTCTTGTCCAGCTGCTCGAACAGCCAGCCTTCCCGGACGCCCAAGGCGGAGAACACCACCCGCTCGGGCGCCAGGCGCTTGAGCAGGCGGTCCATCACCAGCGCCGCCGCCGCGATGGTCGGCACCCGCCGGGCCGGCACTCCCGGCAGTTCCGCGATCTTGGCAGGCGCCAGCCGCCACAGTTTCTTGGCGAACTTGCGCAACTCGTCGGCATCGACGGCATAGCCGTGCGCCACGTGGATCGGCGCCTCGACGGACATCATGTGGACACGGGCCAGGGCGCGCCAGCCGCCGCCCACCGCATAAAGCACCGGGTCGACCATCGCCGGCACCAGCTTCTCCTTCAGCAAGGCGTCGATGCGGTCCTTGGCGCCGGTGCCGACCTCGGCCAGCATCTCCTGCACCGGCAGCGCGCCCAGCGGCAGGCTCACCATGCGCTCGCCGACCCGGTCATCCAGGACCTCGGCGACCTCCAGGCTGCCGCCGCCCATGTCGCCGACCAGGCCGGTCGGCCGGTAGAACCCGGAGATCACGCCGAGCGCCGCGTAATGGGCTTCCTCGGCCCCGCTCAGGATCCGGACCTCGAACTGCGCCTCTTCCTTGATCGCGTCGACCAGGGCCGGGCCGTTGGAGGCCCGTCGCACCGCCTCGGTCGCGAGGACGTCGATCCGGACCACGCCCATGGCATCGGCAATGGCGCGGAACCGTCGAGTGGCCTCGACCGTGCGCCGGAAGCCCTCCGGCGCCAGCTCCCCGGTCGCATCCAGGCCGGAGCCCAGCCGGCACAGGGACTTCTCGTTGAAGCGCGGCAAGGGCGCGCGTCCCAGCTCGTCGTAGACCACCAGCCGCACCGAGTTCGAACCGATGTCGACGATCGCATAGAGGTCGCTGTCGCGCCGCAGCGCCCGCTCGGGGTGGAGATCCAGAGGACGTTGCACGATGTCTCCCCGCTAACCCGTGGCGTCGGCCACGTTGCCGGCCGGCCGGATGCTCCCTGTTGCTGTCGCCCCAGGTAGCACGCCGGCCAGGCCATGCGGAGATCCCACGTGGCGCTATTCGGCAGCCTGCCCCACCGCATCCCGCCCTGGCGGGATGTTCTGGTTCATGCGGAACAGGTTGCCCGGGTCGTAGCGACGCTTGGCTGCCATCAGGCGTTCATAGTTGCCGCCATAGGCGGCTGCGACCCGCTCCTCGTCCTCGGTAATGAAGTTGACGTAGACACCGCCGGTGGCGTGGGGGGCAGTGGCGTCGAAGAACCGGCGCGCCCAGCCGACGCAGGCCTGGTCGTCGGCGGGATCCTCCCAGCGGGTGTGGACGTTCAGGACGTAGCGGACGTCCCGGTGGGGATAGGCCATCTCCGTCGCCGCCACCCTCGACGCTGCGCCGCCCAGCTGGGCGACGATGATCTCGCAATGCGCCGTCGGCAGCTGCCCGGCATGGTCCACCAGCAGGTCGATGACCTCGTCCGACAGATCGGCAAAGTTGTGCGACTTCCAGTAGTTGCGCATTCCTGCCGTCAGCAGCGGGTCGAAAGCCGCCTGCCAGGCCACATAGGGCATCTGGCCGACATGGCTGCCGGCCGGCTCGCCAAACGCCAGCAGAGGCTCGGTGGCCTGGGCGGCTGCCGCCGCGTCGCCCGAGTGGCACAGCGCGAACACCACGACCTCCTTGCCGTGGATTTCCGGGGAAAGGAACGGCAGCGGCGGCGCCTTGCGCAGCACCACCCAGCAGGCCAGTTCGTCCGGGCTCTGTTGTGCGAACAGGCGGTAGCGGCGCAGCAACGCGCGGGCGTGCTCGAACGGATGGACGATCAGGCCGGCGAACACCTCCGGCCCGACCGGATGCAGCTGGAACTCGAACGAGGTCACGATCCCGAAATTGCCGCTCCCGCCGCGGATCGCCCAGAACAGATCCGGGTTCTCCCGTGCGCTGGCGCGGACGGTCTCGCCCGCCGCGGTGACGAGATCGGCGCCGATCAGGTTGTCGACGGTCATCCCGAGCGTCCGGGTGAGCCAGCCGAAGCCGCCGCCCAGTGTCAGGCCGGCAACCCCGGTGGTCGAGTTGATCCCGAGCGGCGTCGCGAGGCCGGACGCCTGCGCCTCCCGGTCGAACTCGGCCAGCGTCGCGCCCGGCTGGACCCGCGCCACGCGGTTCGCGGCATCGACCTCGACCGTACGCATCAGGCTCAGGTCGATCATCATCCCACCGTCGCAGACCGCACTGCCGGCGATGTTGTGCCCACCACCCCGCACCGAGAGCAGGAGCTGGTGGCGTCCGGCGAAGGCGACGGCGGCGGCGACGTCGGCCGCATCGGCGCAGCGGACGATCAGCGCGGGCCGGCGGTCGATCATCGCGTTCCAGACCTGCCGCGCCTCGTCGAAGCCGGGAGTTCCCGGGAGTGACAGACTGCCATGGAGCCGGCTTTGCAGTTCATCAAGGAGGGCGGCCCCCAGAGGCACGCCCTCCCCGGCCAGGCTCCGGACGGTCAGGTCGCTCGCTGCGTGATCCATGGAACGCACTCCTCGGATGGTTCCGTGCGTCGTTCGGCATATCGACCGCGCATTATGCCATGCGTACCCCGCTCTCCCCAAGCCGTACGTCTCAAGTTCAGGATCCATATCGGGCATGCGGTGCCACGGATGGCTGATCGCCAAGCCGGGCGAAAGGGGCGAGCTGGGCTCGATCGACCCAGACCAGGACGCCAGCCTGCACGTTGTCACCCGCCCTGAGGGTCATGACCTTGATCTGAATGGGACTGGCCGGGCCGGGGGGCCGTTGGCTCAAGCTCAGCCCACTTGCCATCAAGGCGAAGAGGACCACGGCATGGCAGCCGGCCGGAGGATGCCCACTCCCCGACCGGCTCGGGCAATGGCGTTCCGTCAGCCTGGGATGAGCTGACCCGCGAGCGCGCTCACGCCGATCCCCATCACGACGGCGCCGGCCAGCCGCGGAGCCAGGCTGACGGTGGTCCAGGAGCGGTTGGATGCAAGGGCGGCCGCGCCCAGGCCAATGGCGGCCTGCACCACGAACAGCCCGGCAAGATAGGACAGGAGCGGGGTGGCCTCGGCGCCGACGATCGACTCGCCATAGGCATAGCCGTGGAACAAGCCGGCGATCACGAACAGGGCGAGCCAGAGGCCGCGCCCACCGGTTGCCCGCCCCCACGCCAGCAGGACGCCAGCGGCGAGCACGCTCGCGGCGATGACGAGTTCAGCCGCAGGCAGGTCGAGCGCCAGCAGGTGCAGGAACACGCCCAGCATGGATGCAACGACGAACACCAGGGGCATGGCTAGGCCGACCCCGGCGGCTCCGGCGATCAGACCCGCCGCGACGATGAAGGCAAGGTGGTCCAGGCCGATCACGGGGTGGGCGAGACCCGACAGAAGGCCCTGGCCGAGGCTGGCCGGCAGTTCGCCGTCCATCGCGTGGTGAGCCTGCGCCGAGCGCGCGGCCAGGAGGAAAAGCGTACCTGCTGCGGCAAGCCGGAGAGCCAATCGTGACATTGCGGATTCCTTCCGCCCTCCACCCGAGGGCATGGCGTAACGATCGTCGATGGCAGGTCTCCTGGCTCGCGGAGGACGATCCGGCCCGGCCTTCCCGGAAGACATGCTTCCAGTGGCATGGTGGGAACGGACTCACCGCTGACAGTTGCGGGGGCAGCAGCGGCTTTGGGTCGGACCCGCACCGCTTTCCCTTTTGCGTCCCTGAACGGGAACCGTCGACGGCTCGATCTTAACTTGCCCAAGAAGTACTACAACCTCGATCCATGGCCCGCGTAGAAATGCGGAGGGGATCGTGCAGATGCATGTCCGGCAGCGGCAGGCGGCGCTGGCTGCCCGGAGCAGGAAGGGCGGTTCGGGGAATGGCTGGGACGGTGATGCGATCGGCGACGGCGGCGGCCACGCTCTGCCTGCTGGCCGACCTGGCTCAGGCCGGAGAGCTCGCACCCCGGTCCTTCGCGAGCACGGCGCTGGGGGAACAGATCCCAGCCATCATCTACACGCCGGACGGCCAGCCTCCAGAGGAGGGATGGCCGGTCCTCTATCTGCTGCACGGCCATGACGGCAGCGAGCGTTCCTGGGCGGATCTCGGCGACATCCAGGCCACCCTGGACCAGCTCACCAGTACCGGCAGCATCGAGCCGGCGCTGGTGGTGATGCCGGGGGGCGGCAACAGCTGGTATGTCGATTCGGCCGATGTCGCTGGCCCTGGCGACTTCGCCACCGCGATCGCCCACGACCTGCGGCTGGCCGTCGAAGCCGCGTACCCGGTGCGCAGCGACCGTGGCGGCCGGGCGATCGCCGGCCTGTCGATGGGCGGCTATGGCGCGCTCCGCCTGGCGCTGGAGCATCCGGAACAATACGTCGCCGCTGCCAGCCTGTCGGGAGCGATCTGGCAGAACATTCCTCCGGAGGATTTCAACGCAACGGTCGAGGGAATCGACATCATCCAGAAGACTGCCTATTTCCACCGCATCGATCCGGAAACCGTCACCGCGGGCCGGGTCCTTCCCTCGGTGGCCAGCCATTTCGGTGGCGCGTTCGGGGTGCCGTTCGATCCAAGGCGGTTCAACCGCATGAATGTCTTCACGCTTCTGGAACGGCAGCTGGAGACGAAGGCCGGCCTTCCGGCGATCTACCTGACCTGCGGCGACGACGACCGGTTCGACCTCTGGCGGGGCGCCCTCGCTTTGTTCGAGACCGGGCGGGCCGACGGCCTGGAGGACATGCAGCTGCGGATCACCGACGGCGACCATGCCTGGTCGGTCTGGTCGACCAGCATCGTCGACGCGCTGAAGTTCATCGACGCGCACTGGCAGCCCATGACCGAATGAGGGCGGCTTGCCTTGATGCAGCCCGCCGTGTCACGGCTTCGCCCGGAAGATCATGCCGGGCCGGGCGGCCCGCGGGAGGAACACGAGATGATCCACGAGTTGCGCGTCTACCATTGCCTGCCCGGCAGGCTGCCGGCCCTGCTCAAGCGCTTCGAGAACACCACCCTGGAGATCTGGAAGCGCTTTGGCATCCGTCAGGCCGGCTTTTGGACGGTCGCCGTCGGCGAGTCCAACCAGGCCCTCTACTATCTGCTGGAGTGGGAATCGCTCGCCGAGCGGGAGCAGAAGTGGAACGCGTTCATGGCCGATCCGGAATGGCTGGCGAAGCGGGCCGAAAGCGAGAAGGACGCTCCGATCCTCGAACGTGTGTCCAATCAGATACTGGTGCCGACTTCGTTCTCCTCGGTGAAGTAACCGGGCCTTCCCAGGCCCCGGCGCGGCAGTCGTGCAGGTTGACGTGCCGGGACCTCACCGTTCAGGACTGTGCCCAGGCGCCGATGGCGGCGCGCGGCCGATAGCCTGGGGATGCGGTCATGTGGCGATGGATGACGGGATGGCTTCGGGGGCGGCCGCGTGAACTGCCGCTCGCCAAGCGAGACCTGCTCGTCCACGCCCATGTCGACATGCTGCCGACCCGCTGGACCGCTCAGGACGTTCCCGACGTCGCAACTTGGCCGGATCCCCGTCCGGGCCGGCCGGGGCATCCCGCGCAACATGTCCGAGGCGATGGACAGCGCCCGACCGTAATGGCCTGAGCGTCGCCGCTCCCCGCCGCTTTACCACCGGGCGCCGTTGCCGTTTCATGACGGAACACCCGGGACGAGGGGCGTCATGCATACGGCGACGACCAGCAAGTTCATCATGCAGCGGCCGGCGCTGCACGGCTATCGGACCTGCTCCTTTCCCGAGCTGACCATCGAAACCTATCGGAGCGACGCCGGCGAGCTGCGGGCCCGCAGCTCCCGCCACCGCATCACGCTCAACCGGACCACCCATCGCCGCTACGCCCACCGCTTCGGCGACCTTGGGCCGACCGCCCGCATCGCGAGGCCCTGCCAGACGCTTGGGTTCGAGCCGGCCGGCACGATGCTCTGGGTGGATGGCGACG
Source organism: Geminicoccus roseus DSM 18922 (assembly GCF_000427665.1). NCBI lineage: Bacteria > Pseudomonadati > Pseudomonadota > Alphaproteobacteria > Geminicoccales > Geminicoccaceae > Geminicoccus > Geminicoccus roseus. The sequence continues at coordinate 3,093,627 of NZ_KE386572.1, read as the reverse complement.
ATGCCGACTATGTGTCGATCTTCCAGGAGCCGGGTCTCTACCGGACGATCCAGGAACAGACGCAGCGCCCATCCAGCCTGGCCGATCATGGCTTCCTGGCAGCGCCGGATGCAACCACGCTGCGGGTGGTCGAGGCGCTTGCCAGTCTGACCGCGCCAGACGTCGCGCCCGAACCGATGCTGGCCGAGCAGCTCGGCCTGTCGCTGGTCCTGTGCGTCCTGCGCATGGCCGAGCGTCCCGCCCGGACCAGCGGAGCCGGCTCTCCCGGCCTCTCCTCACGCCAGGTCCGCGCTGTGCTCGCCCATGTCGAGGAGCAGATGGACCAGCATCCGCTCACCCTGAACGAGCTGGCTGCCATCGCCGGGCTCAGCCCATTCCATTTCTCCCGCGCCTTCAAGGCGGCGACCGGCTGTCCTCCCCACCGCTTCGTGGTCGAGCGCCGCATCGAGCGCGCCAAGGAGCTGATCCGCAAGGGCGGCCTGGGCCTGGCGGAGATCGCCCAGGCCACCGGCTTTGCCGATCAGGCTCACTTCTCTTCCGCTTTTCGCCGCGCGACCGGCATGACGCCCGGACGCTTCCGCGCTGTGCGGTGACCGCAAGAATTCGATAGGCCGGGCAAGCATCCGCAATCCTGCGCAGGCCATCTGGCCTCAAGCTCCGGCGGTCGTTTCATCCTCGCAGGTAGGCTTCCGTGACCGGCTTCGCGCAGAACTGCAAGATCACCGACATCTGCATGCTGGTCGCCGACGTGGAGCGGTCGATCGACTTCTATGTCGGCCGGCTGGGTTTCGTTCTGCGTCGCCGCGCCGAGAGCTTTGCCGACTTCAAGGGTGCCGGCATCACGCTGGCGCTCTGGGAGATCGGCCACATGGCGGCCCATACCGGGGTTTCGCCCACGCCGGCGCCGCCCGGCATCCACAAGGCCTGCGTCGCGGTCGAACTGCCCTCCCCGGCCGAGGTCGACCGGCTGCATGCCGAGCTCGGCCAGGCCGGCGTCCGGTTCGTCGGCCCGCCCGCCGACCATGCCTGGAACGCCCGCTGCTGCTATTTCGCGGATCCCGACGACAATCTGTGGGAACTCTATGCCTGGCTGGAGGGCGGTCCCGTCGGCGACCTGGACAAGGTGGAGCAGTCACGATGATCGAGCTATCGCGCCGCGCGGCCCTGACGTCGGCCGGCTTTGCCCTGGCTGCCGTCTCGGGCGGCACCGCCCTGTTCCTGCCGCGCAGCGGCAAGGCCGACACGGCCCAGGTCGTGGTGCAGTATGACTGGCTGATGAGCAACGGCCAGGTCGGCGACATCGTGGCGCTCCAGAAGGGCTTCTACGAGGCCGAGGGCCTGGAGGTGTCGTTCTCTCCCGGCGGCCCGAACTCGGCGACCGTGCCGCCGGTGCTCACCGGCCAGGCCGCGCTGGGCCAGTTCTCCGACAGCGCCCAGCTCCTGCTGGCGCGTTCCTCCGGGGTGCCGGTACGGATCATCGCCTGCGGCTTCCGCCAGGCGCCGTTCGCCTTCTACTCGCTGCCGGCAGCACCGATCCGCACCGTGCAGGACATGGTTGGCAAGCGCATCGGCATCCAGCCGACCGCCCGTTTCGTCCTGGACGCGATCCTGGCGAAGCACGGGATCGACCCGTCCTCGCTGCAGATCACCAATATCGGCTTCGACATGACACCCCTGGTTGCGGGCGAGGTCGATGCGGTGACCGGCTGGATCACCAACACCCAGGCCCTGTCGATCATCGGCCCGGACCGCATCGACCTGACGATGCAGGACGCCGGGATGCCGTCCTACGCCAACGTCTACTTCGCCACCGACGACGCGCTGGCCGAGCATGCCGACATCCTCGCCCGGTTCATTCGGGCAGCCGCCCGGGGCTGGGGCTGGAGCCACGCCCATCAGGCCGAGGCGGTGGACATCATGGTCGACGCCTACCCGCAGCTCGACCGCGAGACCGAGCACGCCACGATGGAGCGGATCATGGCGCTGAGCTTCGATTCCACGACCAGGGAGAACGGCTGGGGCTGGTTCGATCCCGCCTCGATCCAGGAGCAGATCTCGATCTACGACGCGATCGGCCAGTTCCAGGGCAACCCGCCCAGCATGGAGGATTCGGTCTCGACGGCGATCCTGGAGGCCACCGCCGACGCCCGCCCGAACATCGGCTGACCCTTGGCAGACGGCAACGCCATCGAGGCGGGCGGCCTGGCGCTGGGCTACCCTGGCGACGAGGGGCCGGTCCGGGTGCTGGACCAGGTGGATCTCGCCGTTCCCTCCGGCGAGTTCCTGGCGATCCTGGGGCCTTCGGGCTGCGGCAAGTCCACGCTGCTGCGGGTGGTGGCCGATCTCCTGCCGCCGCTGGACGGCACGATCTCGGTCCTGGGCGGCAGCCCGGAAGCCGCGCGCCGCCGCCGCGAGGTGGCGTTCGTCTTCCAGGACGCGACCCTCCTGCCCTGGCGGACGGTGCGGCAGAACATCGAGCTGCCGCTGCGGATCGGCCCGGCCGGCGATCCTCGGGGTGCCGCCACAGTGGACGAACTCCTGGCGCTGGTCGGCCTGGAGCAGCAGGCGGAGCGCCTGCCCCGCGAGCTGTCCGGCGGGCAGCGCCAGCGGGTCGCCATCGCCCGTGCCCTGATCTGCAACCCGCGCATCCTGCTGATGGACGAACCCTTCGGCGCGCTGGACGAGATCACCCGCGACCGGCTGAACGACGAGCTGGCAGCGATCTGGCGACGCACCGGGGTGACCATCCTGTTCGTCACCCACAGCGTGATGGAAGCGGCCTACCTGGGACAGCGCGTGATGGTGCTGGCCGCCCATCCTGGCCGGATCCGCGAGATCGTCGACCTGCGGCCGCTCAAGGGACCGGAAGGGCGCCTGCCGCGGGAAGCACCGGCCCTGGTCGAGGTCATGGCCCATCTTCGCGCGGTCCTGGCCGACGCCGCATGAACCGCTCCGCCTCCCTTGCCCTGCCGCTCCTGGGCGCCGCCTCGATCCTGCTGGTCTGGCAGTTCCTGATCCCGCTCCTGGGCGTGCCGCCCTTCATCGTGCCGACCCCGGCCAAGGTCCTGGTCAAGCTGGGCGCCGATGCCGGCCTCTTGGCGGCCAACGCCGTGCCCACGGCGATCGAGAGCCTGGCCGGCTTCGCCATCGGCAACCTGGTGGCGATCCTGCTCGCGGTGGTGTTCGTCTACAGCCGGGCGATCCGGGCCGCCTATTTCCCGGTGGTGCTGTTCTTCAACACCATCCCGATCCTGGCGCTCGCCCCGATCATCGTCCTGATCTTCGGCCTGGGCATGCTGCCCAAGATCGTGATCGCCGCGGTGGTCTGCTTCTTTCCAACCCTGGTGAACATGATCCGCGGCCTGGAGATGCCGACCCGCAGCGAGTTCGAGCTGTTCCGCATCCTCTCCGCCAGCCCTTCCGAGACCTTCTGGCGGCTGCGGGTGCCCCGCTCGCTGCCTCTGCTGTTCACCTCCCTGAAGATCGCGTCGACCACCTGCGTGATCGGCGCGATCGTCGGCGAATGGATCGGTGCCAACCAGGGGCTGGGCGCCCTGATCATCCAGTCGACCTTCAACTACCAGACCGACCGGCTCTACGCCGCCGTGTTCACCTCGTCCTTCCTGGGCCTGGCGTTCTTCGGCATCGTCGCCCTCGTCGAGCGCCTGGTCATGCGCCGGCGCGCCGGATGAAGGCGGTCCGGCCTCAGCTCGCGGGCAGCTGGGCGATCAGCCGATCGGCATCGCCGCGTCCGGCCGCCTTGGCCTTTTCGAGCCAGGCCCGCGCCTGGGCCGGGTCCTTGGCGACCCCCTGGCCATCCATGTAGGCCCGGCCCAGCGCCAGCATGGCGCTGGAATGGCCGGCCTCGGCCGCCTGACGCAGCAGCGTGATGCCCGCCGCCTCGTCATGGTAGGGCGACTCGCCGTCGAGCAGCACCCGCGCCAGCGCATTCATGGCGCTGGCGTTGCCCGCAGCAGCCCCCGCCTCGAGCAGCGGGACGGCGGCATTGACGTCCTTCGGCACGCCCTTGCCCTCCAGATAGGCCGCTCCAAGTTCGGCGTTCGCCAGCCCGTCGCCGGCCTCGGCGGCCTCCCGCAGCAGCGTGATGGCGCGCGCGCGATCCTGCGGGACGTTCTTGCCGTCGAGCAGGGCCCGTCCATAGGCTGTCTTGATGAAGACATAGTCCGCCGCGACCGCTTCCTCGGCATAGCGCGTCGCCTTCTTCGGGTCCGGCGGCACGTCCTCGGCCCGCAGGTAGATGCGGGCCAGATAGGCCGAGGCGAGCGTGTCGCCCTGCGCCTGCGCTTCCTCCAGCATCTGCAGGCCGCGCGGCACGTCCTGGTCCAGGCCGCGCCCCTCGACATAGGCGCGCCCGAACCGGGCCATGGTCACCGTGTCGCCGCCCTCGATCGCCGGAGCCGCCCACCGTTCCGCCTCGCGGGCGTTGGCGGGGACGCCGTCGCCTTCCAGGTAGATCTTGGCCAGGCGTCCGGCAGCCACCGCGTCCCCGGCCTCGGCGGCCGCGGTCAGCAGATCGACCCGCTCCTCGATCCGCCCGGTGCCGCGCATCGCCCGGGCCAGGGCGGTCGCCGCCCCCGCGTCGCCGGCCTCGACCGCCCGCTCCAGCCAGAGGATCGACAGCGCCTTGTCCTGTGGCGCCAGGGTGCCTTGAGCGTAGATCTTCGACAAGGAGCGCATCGCGTTGACGTCGCCCGCCTCGGCCCGGGCATTCAGGGACGCCATCGCCCGGCTGACCACGTCGGGGATCTCGGCCCGGGTCTTGCCGGCCGCGATCTGGCGCTCCGCGGTGCGTACCACCGCCTGCTCGTCGCCCGCCTCGGCCGCCGCCGCCCACAAGGCGTCGATCCGGGCGGAATCGTTGCTGCCCCGGCGTTCCAGCGTGCGCGCCAGTTCCGCCGCGGCCGGCGCTACGCCGGCGTCGGCTGCCGCCTGGAGTAGTTCCTCGCCGCGCTCCGGTTCGGTCGGCACGCCGTCGTCGCCGCGCACCAGCATCTTGCCGAGCAGGAACTGGGCATCGCCCTGCCATTCGGAGGGCACCAGGACCGCCTGTTCCAGCGCCGCCTTGGCCTTGGCCGGATTGCGGTTGTCCGGGCCGCGCAGATAGTAGCGCGCCTCGAACAACAGGATCATCGGGTGGCCGCTCCGGGCCGCCTCGTCATAGTTCAACTCGGCGCCGTACCGGTCCCCAGACTTCTCCGACAGCCTTGCCCGCTCGAAGGCACGCTGGGCGGCCGGCGGCACGTTGAAGGAGGTGGCGGCCGTGCCGCTCTCCGGGGTCCAGGTCGGAGCGCACGCGGCGGCCGTGCCCAGCAGCACGCCCAAGAGCAGCGCGCGGGAGACCACCAGACCTGAAGGCTTCATGCTCCGCTTCCCGTCAGGAAATCTCGACCAAGGGGTGTGGCACCCCGCGTGGCCCGATTCATAGCGGAGCCGGCCCGCGAGTTCATCCGCGACGCGCGGCCACGGTTTGGCTAGATCAGCCGCCATGAGCACGCTGCACGCCCCGACCTCCGCCGCCGCCAGACCGCCTGTTGCGCGGACGGTCGACCTCGTCCACGAGCGCTTCGGCATCCGCTGGGACGATCCGTATGCCTGGATGCGCGATCCGGGCTTTCCCGAGGTCACGGACCCCGAGATCCTGGCCCATCTCCAGGCGGAGAACGCCTACCTGGAAGCGGCCACCGCCCACCTCCGGCCGCTTGCCGTGCAGATCAAGGCGGAGATGAAGGCCAGGATCGCGCCCGACGACGCATCGGTCCCGGTGCGCCGCGACGGGTTCTGGTACCATTGGGCGTTTCGCGAGGGCGCGCAGTACCGGACCTGGTACCGCCGCGCCGAGGAGGCATCCGAGGCTGTCGTGATCCTGGACGAGCCGGCCCTGGCCGAGGGGCTGGAGTTCTTCCGCACCACCGGCCCGATGCCCGCACCCGACCACCGGCTGGTTGCCTATGCCACCGACGAGGACGGCTCGGAACGCTGTGCGATCCAACTGATCGACACCGCCACCGGCACCACTACCCGCAGCCTTGCCACCAACAGCTCGGGCGGCGTGGTCTGGGCGGCCGATGCCGGGTCCTTCCTCTACGTGGAGCTCGACCCGTCGCTGCGGCCCTTCCGGGTGCGCCGCCACCGGATCGGCACGGAGGGGCCGGATGCGGTCGTCTACGAGGAGGCCGATTCCGCCTATTTCGTCTCGATCGGCAAGACCCGCTCCCGGGCGCTGGTGACCATCACCGCCGCCACCCACGTCACCAGCGAGATCCACCTGCTCGATCCCTCGCTGGAAGGCGAGCTTCGCCTGGTCGACCCGCGCAAGGAAGGCCGCTGGTACGAGGTGGACGAGTCGCACGGCACCTTGTGGATCCGCACCGACGACACCCATGTCAATTTCCGCCTGTGCAAGGCGCCGCTGTCCGACCCGCATCCGGCCAGCTGGCAGGAGGTCCAGGCCGGCTCCGACGAGCTCTACCTGCTGGGGGTCGACTGCTTCGACGGGTTCCTGGTCCGCAGCGAGCGGCTGGACGGGCTGGACCGGCTGGTGCTGGCCTTCAACAACGGCAAAGAGCGGCAGATCGAATTTCCCGAAGATGTCGGGGATCCTAATCTCGGCGACAACCCGATGTTCCGGACCGACCGGCTGCGGGTGTCGTTCTCCTCGATGGTCACCCCGCCCAGCGTGTTCGACTATCACCTGTCCGACGGGCGGCTGGAAACCCGCAAGGTCCAGAAGATCCCGTCCGGCTACCGGCGGGAGGCCTGGCGTACCGAGCGGCTGCTGGCGCCAGCGGCCGATGGCGTGGAAGTGCCGGTCAGCATCGTCTACCCGGCCGATTTTCCTAAGGATGGCAGCGGCCGGGTGCTGCTGAGCGCCTATGGGGCCTACGGCATGGGCATATCCCCTTCGTTCGGGCTGCAGCGCCTGACCTACCTGGAGCGCGGCATCGCGGTGGCGATCGCCCATGTCCGGGGCGGCGACGATCTGGGTCGGCCCTGGTATTTCGGCGGCAAGCTCCAGCACAAGGCCAACAGCTTCACCGATACGGTGGCCGCGGCCGAGGCGCTGATCGCGGGCGGCTGGACCTCCAGCGGCCGGATCGCCCTGCAGGGCGGCTCTGCCGGCGGCCTGCTGGTCGGCGCCGTGGTGACCATGCGGCCGGACCTTTGGGCGGCGGCGGTGGCCGACGTGCCGTTCGTGGACGTACTGAACACCATGTCCGATCCGAGCCTGCCCCTCACCCCGATCGAATGGCCGGAATGGGGCAACCCGCTTACCGACGAGGCGGCCTTCCGCACCATCCTGGCCTACAGCCCCTACGACAATGTCCGCCCGCAGGCCTGGCCGCCCATGCTGATCACCGCCGGGCTGACCGACCCGCGGGTCGGCTACTGGGAGCCGGCCAAGTGGGTGGCCCGGATCCGCGCCACGCGGAATGACGACGCCCCGCTCTTGTTCAAGATCAACATGGGGGCCGGCCATTTCGGCAAGTCCGGGCGCTACGACGCGCTCGACGAGCGGGCTCTGGTGGCGGCCTTCATTCTGGACCGGCTCCAAGGAGCCGATTGACTCGCAACATCCGGAGTGCCTTCCTCAAATCCAGGTGAGCGGCGTCCGGCATCCGCGGGGCGCCGCCGTCCATTCGTGCAGGCGGAAAAGAGAAGATGCGAAAAATCCTGATGGCGACCGCGGCTGCGGTCGGACTGGCTGCGGGGAGCGGCGCGGCCGAGGCGAAGACCTTCGTGTTCTGCTCCGAAGGCAGCCCGGAAGGCTTCAATCCCCAATTCTACACCGCAGGCACCACGTTCGATGCCACGTCGGAAACGATCTTCAACCGGCTGGTCGAGTTCACCTACGGCACCACCAACATCGAGGCCGGCCTCGCCGAGTCCTGGGACATCTCCGAGGACGGCACCGAGTACACCTTCCACCTCCGGCCGAACGTGAAGTGGCACACCACCGACGGGTTCACCCCGTCGCGTGACTTCAACGCCGACGACGTGGTGTTCACGTTCATGCGGCAGCTCGACAAGAACCACCCGTACCATCAGGTGAGCGGGGCCAGCTACGAGTACTTCGACTCGATGGGCCTGCCGGACCTGATCACCAAGGTCGAGAAGGTCGACGACCTCACGGTGAAGTTCACGCTGAAGCAGCCGGAAGCGCCGTTCCTGGCCGACCTGGCCATGGACTTCGCGTCGGTGCTCTCGGCCGAGTATGCCGACCAGATGATGGAGGCGGGCACGCCGGAGAAGGTCGACACCGACCCGGTCGGCACCGGGCCGTTCCAGCTCGTCGCCTACCAGAAGGACGCGGTGATCCGCTACCAGGCCCATCCGGACTACTGGGAAGGCAAGGCGAACATCGACAACCTGATCTTCGCCATCACGCCGGACGCTTCGGTGCGCTACCAGAAGCTGAAGGCCGGCGAATGCCACCTGATGACCTATCCGAACCCGGCCGACCTCGAGGCGATGAAGTCGGACCCGGACATCAACCTGATGTCCCAGGAAGGTCTCAACATCGGCTATCTCGGCTACAACACCGAGAAGGAGCCGTTCACCGACCCGAAGGTGCGCCGCGCGCTCACCATGGCGATCGACAAGGACGCCATCATCGACGCGGTCTATCAGGGCGCCGGCACCAAGGCGAAGAACCCGATCCCGCCGACCATCTGGTCCTACAACGACAATGTCGAGGACGTTCCTTACGACGTCGAGGGCGCCAAGCAGCTGCTGGCGGAGGCCGGCCATGAGGGCGGCTTCACGACCGACATCTGGGCGATGCCGGTGCAGCGTCCCTACAACCCGAACGCCCGGCGCATGGCCGAGATGATCCAGGCCGACTGGGACAAGATCGGGGTGAAGGCCGAGATCGTCAGCTTCGAGTGGGGCGAGTACCTGAAGCGCTCGTCTGCCGGCGAGCACCAGACCCTGCTGCTGGGCTGGACCGGCGACAACGGCGACCCGGACAACTTCCTGCACACCCTGCTCGGCTGCGACGCGGTCGGCAGCGCCAACCGGGCGCGCTGGTGTTACGAGCCCTACGACAAGCTGGTCACCGAGGCCAAGCGCGTCACCGACCAGGAGCAGCGCACCGAGCTCTACGAGGAGGCGCAGGTCATCTTCAAGGACCAGAACCCCTGGGCGACCATCGCCCACTCGGTGGTGTTCAAGCCGATGCGCCAGAACGTGAAGGGCTTCAAGATCGACCCCTTCGGTGGCCATCAGTTCTACGAGGTCGACATCGAGGAGTGATCCTCCGCGTCATCGACGGGGGCGGGCCAGCCCGCCCCCGCTTTTCATCGAGAGAACCTTGGTCCGATTCTTCCTGTCCCGCATCGCGGTCCTGATCCCGACCTTTCTGGGCGTGGCGCTGGTCGCCTTCCTGTTCATCCGCCTGCTGCCCGGCGACCCGGTCGAGCTGATGGCCGGCGAGCGCGGCACCAGCCCCGAGCGGCATGCCGAGCTGATGCAGCGCTTCGGCTTCGACCAGCCCTGGTGGCGGCAGTACTTCGCCTTCCTGGGCGACGTGCTGCAGGGCGACCTCGGCAACTCCATCGTCACCCGCGCGCCCGTGCTCGACGAGTTCCTGACGCTGTTCCCGGCGACGCTGGAGCTGTCGATCTGCGCGATGATCTTCGCGGTGCTGCTCGGCCTGCCCGCCGGCATCCTCGCCGCCACCCGGCGCGGCACCTTCCTCGACCACGGCGTCATGGCAGTCACGCTGACCGGCTACTCGATGCCGATCTTCTGGTGGGGCCTGCTGCTGATCATCCTGTTCTCCGGCATCCTGCAATGGACGCCGGTGTCGGGCCGCATTGACCTGCTGTACTTCTTCGAACCGGTGACCGGCTTCATGCTGATCGATTCGCTGCTGTCCGGCCAGGACGGCGCCTTCGCCTCGGCCTTCTCGCACCTGGTGCTGCCTGCGATCGTGCTCGGCACCATCCCGCTCGCCGTGATCGCTCGGCAGACGCGCTCGGCCATGCTGGAGGTCCTGAGCGAGGATTATGTCCGCACTGCCCGGGCCAAGGGCCTGCCGACCTGGCGGATCATCGGCCTGCACGCCTTCCGCAACGCGCTGATCCCGGTGATCACCACGATCGGCCTGCAGACCGGTGTGCTGCTCGCCGGCGCCATCCTGACCGAGACCATCTTTTCCTGGCCGGGCGTGGGCAAGTGGCTGATCGATTCGATCTTCCGCCGCGACTATCCGGCGGTGCAGGGCGGCCTGCTGCTGATCGCCAGCGTGGTGATGATCGTGAACCTGCTGGTCGACCTGACCTACGGCCTGATCGACCCGAGGATCCGCCATGGCCGCTGAGATCGCCGCCCGCCCGCCGCACCCTTTCGTCGAGGGCTGGCACTATTTCCGGCAGAACAAGGGCGCGCTTGCCGGCCTGATCGTGTTCGTCACCTTCGTGGTGATCGCCGCCCTGGCGCCGGTGATCGCGCCCTACACGCCCGACGCGCAGGACCGCGACGCCGTGCTGGTGCCGCCCGTCTGGCAGGCCGGCGGCTCGCTGGCGCACATCCTCGGCACCGACGCGGTCGGCCGCGACCTGCTCTCCCGGATCATCTATGGCGGCCGCTGGTCCCTGTTCGTGGGCCTTGTGGTGATCGTCATCTCGATCAGCGGGGGCGTTGTCCTGGGCCTGGCCGCAGCGTTCGCCCGCGGCGCCGTCGAAACGCTGATCATGCGCGTCCTGGATGTGCTGCTGGCAATCCCGTCCCTGCTGCTTGCCCTGGTGGTGGTGGCGATCCTGGGACCTGGCCTGTTCAACGCGATGTTCGCGGTGGCCCTGGTCTACATGCCGCACTATGCCCGCCTCACCCGCGGCTCGGCCTTGAGCGAGTTGCAGAAGGACTACGTCACCGCATCGCGGGTGGCCGGGGCGTCCCTGCCGCGCATGATGTTCGTGACGGTGCTTCCGAACTGCGCGCCGCCCCTGATCGTCCAGGCGACGCTCGGCTTCTCCACCGCGATCCTGGACATGGCGGCCCTGGGCTTCCTCGGTATGGGCGCGCAGCCGCCCACGCCGGAATGGGGCACCATGCTCGCCGACGCGCGCGAGTTCATCCTGCGCGCCTGGTGGGTGGTCACCTTTCCCGGCCTCGCCATCCTCGTGTCCGTGCTGGCCATCAACCTGATGGGCGACGGCCTGCGCGACGTTCTCGACCCGAAACTGAAGCGTTCATGAGCCTCCTTGAGATCCGCAACCTGACCGTCCGCTTCGCGACCGCCGCGGGTTGGTTCACTGCCGTGGAAGGTGTCGACCTGTCGGTCGACAAGGGCGAGATCGTCGCCGTGGTGGGCGAGAGCGGCTCGGGCAAGTCGGTGTCCATGCTGGCGGTGATGGGGCTGCTGCCGCCCACCGCCCGGATCACCGCCGACCGGCTCACCTTCGACGGCCGCGACCTCGCCAGCCTGTCCGGCGCCGAGCGCCGTGCGCTCACCGGCGCCGACATGGCGATGATCTTCCAGGAGCCGATGACCTCCCTGAACCCCTGCTTCACCGTGGGCTTCCAGATCGAGGAATCCATCCGGCAGCACCTGGGGCTGAACCGCCGGCAGGCCCGCGACCGGGCGGTGGAGCTGCTGACCCTGGTGGGTATCCCCTCCCCGGCGCAGCGCCTGTCCTCGTTCCCGCACCAGCTCTCCGGCGGCATGAGCCAGCGCGTGATGATCGCCATGGCGATCGCCTGCGACCCGCGCCTCCTGATCGCCGACGAACCGACAACCGCGCTGGACGTGACCATCCAGGCGCAGATCCTGGACCTCCTGGTCGACCTCCAGGAAAAGCGCGGCATGGCGCTGGTGCTGATCACCCATGCCATGGGCGTGGTCGCCGAGACTGCGCAGCGGGTGGTGGTGCAGTATGCCGGCCGGCAGGTGGAGCGCCAGGACGTGCTCGGCCTGTTCGACCACCCGCACCACCCCTACACCGCGGCCCTCCTGGCGGCGCTGCCGGAGCGCGCGGCGGAGGGCACGCGCCTCGCCTCCATCCCGGGCGTGGTGCCCGGCCAGTTCGACAAGCCGTCCGGCTGCCTGTTCCACCCGCGCTGCCCTTATGCCGACGAGCGCTGCGTCAAGGTCGAGCCGGTGCCGGCCGGGCCGCAGTTCGGCCAGGCATTGTGCCACTATCCACTGGGTGGCGAGCGATGAGCCGCGTGATCGAGGCGGCCGACCTCACGCGCCACTACACCGTGCGCCGCGGGCTGTTTGCGGGCTCGGCCACCGTGAAGGCCCTGGACGGGGTGAGCTTCGCCCTGGACCGCGGGCGGACGCTGGCCGTGGTCGGCGAATCCGGCTGCGGCAAGTCCACGCTCGGCCGGATCGTGACCCTGATCGAGGCACCGAGTTCGGGCGAGCTGCGCCTGGACGGCCAGCCCGCCGACAAGGTCACGCCGGAACTGCGCCGCAAGGTGCAGATCGTGTTCCAGAATCCCTACGGCTCCCTCAATCCGCGCCGCAAGATCGAGGATGCGCTGGCGGAGCCCCTGGTGATCGCCGGCGGCACGAACAGCGGCGAGCGGCGCGAGCGGGTCCTGGCGATGATGGAGAAGGTCGGGCTGCGCCGGGAGCAGGCGGCCCGCTATCCGCACATGTTCTCCGGCGGCCAGCGGCAGCGCATCGCGATCGCCCGGGCGCTCATGCTCAACCCGGAGATCATGGTCCTGGACGAGCCGGTCTCAGCGCTCGACCTGTCGATTCAGGCGCAGGTCCTGAACCTGCTGATGGACCTGCAGGACGAGTTCCAGCTGGCCTACCTGTTCATCAGCCACGACCTCTCGGTGGTGCGCCACATCGCCCAGGACGTGATGGTGATGTATCTGGGCAAGGCCGTGGAGAAGGGGCCGAAGGAAGCCATCTTCGCCCGCCCGCGCCACCCCTATACCCGCGCCCTCCTGGGCGCGACGCCGGTCGCCGATCCGCGGCGCAAGCGCGAGCGCCTCAAGGTTACCGGCGAACTGCCCTCGCCTCTGGCACCGCCACCCGGCTGCACCTTCCATCCGCGCTGCCCGCTCGCCAACGAGCGCTGCCGGATCGAGGTTCCGAAGCTGCTCCCGGCCGACCGCCAGCTGGTGGCCTGCCACGCCGTGGAGGAAGGCCGCGACTGAGCGAGGCTTGTACCGGGTCCTGGCGCATCGCCAGGACCGTCTTTGTCGAGCAGGGATGCGAGCAAAGGCCCTGCTCTGGGTACTGCTCACGTCCCGGCAGCGCGCAGTGTTGTCACGTGACCAAGTTCGCCGCCGTTGGCTTTCGAGCCAAGGCGACAGGCTGGGCAGGGCAGTACCCTGGATGGCTTGCAAGAGCAGCGGCCAAGGAAAAGCCTGACCTGCCTCGTCGGTGGCTCCCTGCTGCGTGCGAGCGCGTCCTCGATCTGGCCAGGCCGGCAAGTTCCTATGCAACGGTCACGGCTATCACATGCGTGGCCGTCTTCCAGCTTGAGCGCCGGTGGACACACGCTCGCAGGCGTCCTCGACAGAGTAACGCAGGCAACTCTGGACGGTCGCCCGCCACATGCGGCGTTTCGTCGACAGGAAGCGCTGATCTCCGAGGCGGAGCAGCGCCCATGTGTCCGTCCCGGCGCACCACATCAGTGCATCGGCTCACCAACAAAAAAGGGAGGGCGCGAGCCCTCCCCTTCCTGCTGGTCGACTGAACCCGTCCGGGGTCAGTTCCAGTTGTCGTCGAAGCCACCACGGTCGCCACGGCCACGGCCGCGCGGCGCACCACCGCCCGGGGCACGGGACGGACGCTCGCCGAATCCGCCGCGGTCGTCGAAGCCGCCCGGCGCGCGGTCAGCGAAACCGCCGGTCGGGGCACGATCGGCGAAGCCGCCACGGTCGCCGCCGAAGCCGCCGCCACCGCTACGCTCGGCACCGAAGCCGCCACGGGGGCCGCCGAAGCCGCCACCGCCGCCGCCACGCGGGCCGCCGAAGCCGCCGCGGTCGCCGCCGAAGCCGCCACGGTCGCCGCCGAAGCCGCCACCGCCGCCGCGCGGGCCACCGAAGCCGCCGCCACGCGGACCGCGGTCACCACCGGGGCCACCGGCGGGACGACGATCCTCGGCCTGGCGCACCGCGAGGGCACGACCGGCCATCTGGAAGCCGTCCATCTTACGGATCGCGTTCTCGCAAGCCTCTTCGGTCTCCATCTCGATGAAGCCGAAACCACGGCTCCGACCCGTCTCGCGGTCGGTGGCGATCTTCACGGCCACGACGGGGCCGTGCGGGGCGAAGAGCTGTTCGAGTTCCTCAGGCGTGGTCGAATAGGGAAAATTGGCTACGAAGAGCTTACGAGTCATCGGCGAGTCCGGCAAAACCGCGGAAGCGGGTGGGGAGTACGGTCAAGAGCGAAAGGGATGCGCGCGTCGTCTGAGGCAGATCGCGTGACCCGTCTGATGCAACGGGCCCTGCTCCGACCGCCCCGACACGCCTGGAGAAGCGAGGCGCGACCGCCTTACCGCTGCAGAACGATGAGAGAGCCAAAGATGAACCGACTGTCACGAACAGGGCGTCTTCTCGCGTAGCGACACATTCCGCTTGTCCCTATACACGAACGCCACGTGATGCGCCACGGAGTTTTCGGTGTCCAGACCGCAAGATGATGCCGCCGATCCCCATGTCACCGCAGGAACAGAGCCTGTCGAGGTCACGGCTTCGCGCCTGCGGATCACCGGTCGCGTCCAGGGAGTTGGTTACCGGGACTGGCTGGTCCAGGCGGCGCAATTCCTGAAGCTGACCGGCTGGGTCCGCAACCGGCGGGACGGTTCGGTCGAGGCTCACGTCCAGGGCCCTGCAGCGGCGCTGGAGCGCCTGGCCGGGCAGTGCCGGCAGGGCCCGCCCCTGGCGAGGGTCGAAGGGGTGGAGATCACTCCGGCTGGTCTGGAGAATCTGTCGGGCTTTCAGCGGCATAGAACCGATTGAGGTAGTCGATCGACGTCAGCCGGATCCGGTGTCTGGGACATCTTCAGCGCCGGCCGGCTGACCTTGGTATCTGTCCTGATGGTCCAATAACGAGGCCGGTGCCCGAAGGGATGCAGACCGACAAGCCAGCCGGTGCCGACGATCTGCGAGTTCCTCCGGCAGTAATCGCATGGAAGCCTGGCCACCGGAATGGCTCCTGCGCCTTCCTCGGCGGCCTACCCCTTGAGCGCCACGAAGCGCAGCCGGACATAGTCCGCGCTCCAGTTCCCCTGCCCGTCGCGCAGGGCCGGCGCCAGCAGGGCCTCGACCCGGCGCAGGAAGGGCAGGGCCTGATCCTGCGACAGGTGCCGGAGATACGGCCCGGCGAAGGTGTGCAGCCAGCCGAGCATGCCGGTCGGCAGCGGGGTCGGCCGCGGGATCAGCTTCATCTGCTGCACCGTGAAGCCTACGCGTTGCAGGCGGCCCGCCTGCTCGGCCGGGCTCGGGAAGTACCAGGGATGGATCTGCCCAGGCTCCAGGCCGAACTCCGCCGCCGCCACATGCAGCGCCACGACCTCGGCCGCGACATTGCCATGCCCACCCATCTCGGCCACGAACCGGCCACCCGGACGGAGCGCGCGATGGACGGAGCCGAGCACCTCGTCCGGGCGGGTCATCCAGTGCAGGGCGGCGTTGCTGAACACCGCGTCGAACCGGTCTGCGTAGGGCAGCGCATGGCCGTCGGCCACCTCCG
Organism: Geminicoccus roseus DSM 18922; assembly: GCF_000427665.1. Lineage (NCBI taxonomy): Bacteria > Pseudomonadati > Pseudomonadota > Alphaproteobacteria > Geminicoccales > Geminicoccaceae > Geminicoccus > Geminicoccus roseus. The sequence goes on along the minus strand of NZ_KE386572.1, from coordinate 3,077,942 downwards.
CCGGAATGCCGCGCGCCCGGGTCGCCGCCACCATGGCGGGCGATCCGTCCACCCCCAGCACCCGGGCGCCCATCGACTGCAGCCGCTCGGTCAGCACGCCGTCCCCGCATCCGAGGTCCAGGACCTCCTGGCCGGCGACCGGCCCCAGCAGGTCGAGGACCGCCCCCCCGAGCCGCGCGACGAAGCCGGCATGATGCTGGTAGAGTTCCGGATTCCAGGACTGACTGGTCATGAGGTCACCTGCCGAAGGACACGGTCGTGCGGGCGACCGCGAGCGTGTGCGCGTTGATGAAGAATCCGGCTACCGCTCCCGATACATCCAGGGGCGCGCCCAGGTCCGCCACGTCCAGGGCGTGCAGCGAGAGGAGGTAGCGGTGGGGCGCGGCGCCTGCTGGAGGGCAGACCCCGCCAAAGCCCCGGTTTCCATAATCGGTGCGCGCCATCACCGCCCCCTCGGGCAGCGAGGGCGCCGCAGGGTTGCCGGCATCCTCGGCCAATCCGCGTGCCTGCGGGGGCAGGCCCAGGACGATCCAGTGCCAGAAGCCGGAGCCGGTGGGGGCATCCAGGTCGTACATGGTCAGGGCCAGGCTGCGGGTGCCGGGCGGGGGTGCCGTCCATTCCAGGGCCGGCGAGTGGTTGGGGCCGGTGCAACCGAATCCGTCCAAGACCGCGGTTTCCGGCAGCTGTCCTTCCCCCGCCATGCCAACGCCGCGCAGCTCGAAGGCCTGCGCGGGAAGAACCCCCGCCACCAGCAGGGCAGCGGCAAAAAGGGAGCGTGACAGGGTCATTGGCCTGCTCCGAAACTGCTTGTCTGGAGCAGTTCTACAGGGGATCATGAGGCCTTACTGCTGAGATGACTTCATGATTCCCGGATCGCCCCGATGATTTCGCTGAAAGCCGTCCAGGCCTTCGCCGCGATCGTCCGGCACGGCAGCGTCGCCCAGGCGGCCACCGAGCTGGGGGTGACCGGCTCGGCCCTGTCGCACCTGCTGCGCGACCTGGAGGGGCGGCTGGGCGTGCCGCTGTTCGACCGGGTCGGCCGCGGACTCGTCCTCACCGAGGATGGCCGGCGCCTGGCGGATGCGGTGGTGCCGGCCTTTGCCCGGATCGACCAGGCCCTGGCGGATTTCAGCCGGCGGCGGATCGAGCTGCGGATCAGCACGCTGTCGACCTTCGCCAGCGCCTGGCTGATCCCGCGCCTCGTCCGCTTCCAGGCGCGTCATCCCGACATCGAGCTCCTGGTCGCCACCTCGACCCGCAACGTCGATTTCGAGCGCGAATCCTTCGACTGCGCGATCCGCTACGGCCAGGGCGACTGGGCCAATGTCGAGGTGAAGAAGCTCTACGACGACAGCCTCGTCCCGGTGGCCAGCCCCCAGCTCATCGCCGAGACCGGGCTGCACGTGCCGGCCGATCTCGGCAGGCTGCGCCTTCTGCATGCCCGGGCGCGGCGCGGGGACTGGGCGGCATGGCTGGAACAGGCCGGGGTCGCCGGCATCGACACCAGCCATGGTCCGGTGTTCGAGACCCGCGCCCAGGTCGTCCAGGCCGCGATCGGCCGGCTGGGCGCCATGGTGATCGACCCCTGGCTGGTCGCGGACGAGATCCGCCAGGGCCACCTCGTCATTCCGTTCGGGCCGGTCGTGCCGCTGCCGGCCGCCTACTGGCTGGTCTGGCCGCAGCGGCGAGGCCAGGCCCGGCCGCTCGCGGCCTTCCGCGACTGGCTGGAAGAGGAGATCGCCGCCGAGAAGGCCATCCTCGGCGGGCGTGATGGAACAGGAGCAGGCGCATGAGCGGATCCCCCCTCGCCACCTCAATGATCGCGGCGGCGCCGGACACGCTGGCCCCGGACGGATCGGAGATCCGCTTCCTGCCGCAGCTTCGGGGCGGCAGCATGGTGCATTGCCGGGTCCCGGTCGGGACGACCACCAAGGCGGTCCGGCACAAGACCGTCGAGGAGCTCTGGTACGTGCTGGACGGGGTCGGCGAGATCTGGCGCAGGATGGACGGCGAGGAGAAGATCGACCCGCTGGTCGCCGGCACGGCGGTGACCATTCCGCTGCACGTCCATTTCCAGTTCCGCAACACCGGGACCGTCCCACTCGACATCGTGATCGTCACGATGCCGCCCTGGCCCAGCATGGACGAGGCGGAGCCGGTGCCCGACCGCTGGACGCCGTCGCCGGGCGCGCCGGCCGCTACCTGACCGAGCTGGGGGAGACCGCGGCTCCGGCCCCGGGATCCCGCCCCCACCTGGAGTATGCGCAGCCCGTCGCCGACATCCGGCTCACGGTTCGCCCGGTACGAGCGATGGTTATCCGGCTGGCGGCCAGCTCAAAGGCCATCCTCCGGCAGGTCGGGCAGCGGCGGCTAGCGACCAGTGGTTCGGTCTCATCGCGCGAGACGGCTGCCGGCACGAATGCCTGCCAGGAGTCCGGGGTTGCTCCTTGACCCTGGTCCGGTCGCCGTCGTTTGCCCCCGGCGCCCGCAGGCGCTAAACGCTGCGGCGACTTTGCGAGGATGAGACGTTGCAGCCAGTGCAGGTGATCGGTGGTGGGCTCGCGGGCTCGGAGGCAGCCTTCCAGCTCGCCCGCCAGGGCGTGCCGGTGGTGCTCCATGAGATGCGTCCGGTCCAGGCGACCGCCGCGCACAAGAGCGACCGGCTGGCCGAGCTGGTCTGCTCCAATTCGTTCCGCTCCGACGATCCCATGGGCAACGCGGTCGGCCTCCTGCACGAGGAGATGCGCCGGCTGGGCTCCCTGGTGATGAGCGAGGGCGACCGCAACAAGCTGCCGGCCGGCGGCGCGCTGGCGGTCGACCGGGATGCCTTCGCCGCGGCGGTGACCGCGCGGGTCGAGGCCGAGCCGCTGATCGAGATCCGCCGCGAGGAGGTGACCGCCCTGCCCGGGCCGGAAGCCGGCCTGGTGATCGTCGCCACCGGGCCGCTGACCTCGACCGCCCTGGCCCTGGACATCCGCCGGCACACCGGAGAGGACCAGCTGGCGTTCTTCGACGCGATCGCCCCGATCGTGCACAAGGATTCCATCGACTTCGACATCGCCTGGTTCCAGTCGCGCTACGACAAGCCCGGGCCCGGCGGCACCGGCGCCGACTACATCAACTGCCCGCTGGACCAGGAGCAGTACGACGCATTCATCGATGCGCTGCTGGCCGCCGAGAAGGTCGACTTTCGCGACTGGGAGACCTCGACGCCCTATTTCGAGGGCTGCCTGCCGATCGAGGTGATGGCCGAGCGGGGCCGCAGGACCCTGTCGTTCGGGCCGATGAAGCCGGTGGGCCTGACCGACCCGCGCACCGGCCGGCGCCCGGCCGCGGTCGTCCAGCTTCGCCAGGACAACGCGCTGGGCACGCTGTTCAACATGGTCGGCTTCCAGACCAAGCTGCGCCATGGCGAGCAGGTCCGGGTGTTCCGGATGATCCCGGGCCTGCAGAAGGCCGAGTTCGCCCGGCTGGGCGGCCTGCACCGCAACACCTTCATCAACGGCCCGAAGCTGCTCGACCCGCAGCTCCGGCTGAAGGCGGCGCCGCATGTCCGCTTCGCCGGGCAGATCACCGGCTGCGAGGGCTATGTGGAAAGCGCCTCGATCGGCTGGCTGGCAGGCTTCTACGCCGGCGCGGAGATGCGTGGCGTGAGCCCCCCGCCCCTGCCCGCCGAAACCGCGCACGGGGCCCTGCTCGCCCACGTGACCGGCGGGGGTGTGGCCGAAACGTATCAGCCGATGAACGTCAATTTCGGCCTGTTCCCCCCGCTCGGGGAGAAGGTCCGCAAGGACGGCCGCAAGGCCGCCCTGGCGATGCGGGCCTTGGCCGCTTTGGATGCGTGGAACCCAACCGCTAGGTGAGGAACGCGCAGCGCTTGTGCCGCGTCGAAAAGCGGGTACGTTGCCGCTCATGCGCGGTAGGGCGGCTCGCCCCCGCCGCGATCCCGTCCCATGTCGCGAAATTCGAACCGATAGCCTGATGTCGTCGCGCACCCAGCCGTTCCAGATCCGCGGCAGCTTGCAGACGCTCCTGTCGTTGCGGCTCGTCGAGCCGCACGACCCGGAGTTCTTCGGCAAGTTCCTCGACAAGATCGCGCACAGCCCGGACTTCTTCCGGAACGCGCCGATCGTGCTCGACGCCTCGCCGGTGGCCAGCCTGGCTCCGATCGACTTCGTCGCCTTCGTGGCCAAGCTGCGCGAGCACCGGATCATCCCGGTGGGCCTGCAGAACGGCTCCGCGGAGTGGAACGAGGCGGCGGTGCAGGCCGGCCTGGCGATCCTGCCCGAAGGCCGCAACGCGGAACCGACCAAGCCCAAGGAAGCGGCGCCGGAAGCGGTGCTCCCCTCCGGCCCGGCCCACCGGGCCGCTTCCCCGGCGCTCCTGATCCGGGAGCCGGTGCGCGGCGGCCAGCAGATCTATGCGCCGGATGGCGACATCATCGTGGTGGGGCAGGTCGGCCACGGCGCCGAGCTGATCGCCGGCGGCCACATCCATGTCTACGGCTCGCTGCGCGGCCGGGCGTTCGCCGGAATCGACGGCGACGAGAATGCCATGATCTTCTGTGACCAGCTGGATGCGGAGCTGCTTTCGATTGCCGGCATCCACATGGTCAACGAAGAATTCGACGAGCGTCTTCTGAAAAAGCGCGCCAAGGTGGCGTGCGACGGCGAGAAGCTGGTCGTGGCTCCCCTGCCCTGACCTTCGACTTTCCGTTCGACTGCAACATTTTCGATCGTGCCTCCAGGGAGGGTCACCTTGTCCAAGGTCATCGTCGTCACCTCGGGCAAAGGCGGGGTCGGTAAGACCACGTCGGCCGCCGCGATCGCGACCGGTCTCGCCATGCGCGGCATGAAGACCGTCGTGATCGATTTCGACGTGGGCCTGCGCAATCTCGATCTGATCATGGGTTGCGAGCGCCGGGTCGTGTTCGACTTCATCAACGTCATCAACGATGGCGTGCGCCTCAACCAGGCCCTCATCAAGGACAAGCGGGTCGAGAATCTCAGCATCCTGCCGACCTCGCAGACCAAGGACAAGGAGGCCCTGAAGCAGGAGGGCGTCCAGAAGGTCCTGGACGAGCTCAAGGGCGAGTTCGACTACATCATCTGCGACAGCCCGGCCGGCATCGAGCGGGGCGCCATGATGGCGCTCTACTTCGCCGACGAGGCGATCATCGTCACCAACCCGGAAGTCAGCTCGGTCCGCGACAGCGACCGGATCCTGGGCATCCTGAACTCGAAGAGCCGGCGCGCCGAGCTCGGCCTGGACCCGGTCAAGCAGCACCTGCTGGTCACCCGCTACGACCCGGAGCGCGTGGTCAAGGGCGAGATGCTGAAGATGGACGACATCATCGAGATCCTGGCGATCCCGGTGCTGGGCGTCATCCCGCAGTGCCCGTCGGTGCTCTCCGCCAGCAATGTCGGCATGCCGGTGATCCTGGACGAGAAGTCCAAGGCTTCCGAGGCCTACAAGGATGCGGTATCGAGGCTGATGGGTGAGGAGGCGGAGCTGCGCTTCCTGCAGCCCGAGAAGAAGAGCTTCTTCGAGCGTCTGTTCAGGAGGTCGGCATGAATCTGCTCGACCGGATCTTCGGCCGGCCGCCGAAGAATACGGCTGTCGAGGCCAAGGACAGGCTGAAGATCCTGCTCGCCCACGAGCGGGTCAATACCGGCGCGCCGGATTTCCTGCCGATGATGAAGCAGGAAATCCTTGAGGTGATCCGGAAATACATCGCGATCGACAAGGACCAGGTGAAGGTCCACATGCAGCGTCAGCAGGGCGTTTCCGTGCTGGAGCTGGAAGTGGAGCTTCCCCAGGGCGGCCAGCCCCCCAAGACCGCGAGCCTGAGCCCGGCCTGAACCGGCCGGTCTCCGGATCCCCCGGGCACGGCCGGCGGGCCACCGCGGCCGCACCGTTCTCCTTGCACGTCAGTCCGCCAGGAGCGGCTCCTGGCGTGTGCTGGCGCTGGCCAGTCCCTCCAGGAAGCGCAGGCAGCGGTCGAGCTGGCCTTTGCTGACATATTCGTCGGGCTTGTGCGCGACGCTCATCTGGCCCGGGCCGCAGACCAGCGTGGGGATGCCGGCGCTGGCGATCACGCCGCCATCGGTGCCATAGGCGACCTTCCCGGCGGCGCCCGGCTCGGCCAGGTCCTCGACCATGCGCCGGAAGGGACTGCCGGGGGCCGGGGCCAGGCCGGGGTAGGAGATCAGCTCCGAGAAGGTGATGTCCGCTTCCGCCGCGATCGCCCGCATGCCCGGCAGCATCTGGCGCTCGGCATGCTCGATGACCCGGGCGAGCCATTGCTCCGGCCGCTCGCCCGGCACCGTGCGGAACTCGAACGCGAACTCGCAGCCCTCCGGAATGATGTTGAGCTGGCCGCCTCCCTCGATCCGGCCGACCGAGGCGGTGGTATGGTCCGGCTCGAACCCGTCCACGAACGGGCCGTTGCGCCGGAAGCCCTGGTGCATCCCCTGGATGTGCTGGATCAGTTCCGCGGCGGCGATCACTGCGTTGACGCCCTGGTGGGTCAGCGCCGAGTGGCCGGACCGGCCGGTGATCGTGCAGCGCCAGCCGCCCTTGCCCTTGTGGGCGTCGACGAGCCGCATCCCGGTGGGCTCCCCGACCACGCAGCCGGCCGGCAGGTGGTGCAGTTCGGCGCGGATCCGCTCCAGCAGCGCCGGCGCGCCCTTGCAGCCCAGTTCCTCGTCATAGGAGATGCCGACATGGATCGGCCAGTGCAGGGCCGCCGACTGCATCATGGGCACCGAAGCCAGGACGCAGGCGATGAAGCCCTTCATGTCGCAGGCTCCCCGCCCGACCAGCCGGTCCTCCCGGCAGGCCAGGGTGAACGGGTCGCTGGTCCAGGCCTGCCCTGCCACCGGCACCACGTCGGAATGAGCCGAGAGCAGCACGCCCGGTTCGTCCTGCCGGCCGATGGTGAACAGCAGGTCGGCCTTGGTTCCGGTCGGGTCGTAGCCGAGCGAGGCAGGGATCCCGATCTGGTCGAGGGCGTCGCGGACATGCTCGACCAGATCCAGGTTGGAGCCCCCGGCGATCGTGGGGAACCCCACCAGCCGCGCCAGCCACTCCTCGGCCGAAGGCCATCTGCCGGTCATGGAACTCCCCTCCCCGCGTGCTGTTCGTTCTCGGATATAGAGACCGTCCCACCCGCCTGTCATGTCGGAGCAGAAATGAGATCTTGGATGCCGGCTGCCCTGGCCCTCACGCTGCTGGGCACGCCAGCGCTTGCCGAGGAGGTCGGTTCCTTCAGCAACGACTGGACCGGCAACGGCGTCGTCATCGAGGCCTTCCCCGATCCCGAGGTGGAGGGCGTGACCTGCCACGTGGCGCATTTCTCGCGCAGCCTGATCGACCGGGTGACCAAGGGCAACTGGTTCGAGGACCCGTCCAACGCCTCGATCGCCTGCCGGCAGACCGGGCCGCTGGTGATCGGCGACATCGAGACCGACGAGGAAGGCGAGGAGATCTTCAGCGAGGGCAAGAGCCTCGTCTTCAAGTCGCTGGCTGTCCGGCGGATCTGGGACGATGCCAACAAGACCCTGGTCTACGTGGTCTACACCAAGCAGGTCACCGACGGGTCGGCCAAGATCGCGATCAGCACCGTGTCGACCTTCAACCAGGAAGTGCGCCGCAAGCCCTGATCACCATCCCAGGCCCTGAAGCAGGAGCAGGCGCAGGGCGAGATGGCGCGGCCGCCCGATGGAGGCCGCGGCGAACGGATCATATTCGGCGGCCCCAAGGGCGCGCAGCTGGTGCCGGGTGATCAGCAGGAGCGGGGTGGCCGCCTCGCCGCGCCTTGGCCGCAGTCCGCGCATTTCCGCTTCCGCCGCCTGGGCCACCTGCCGTGCCACCGCCCGCAGCCCTTCCCCCGTCTCGCCGGCCAGCACCGCGCTGCGGCTGACGCCATGGCTCTCCAGCAGGTCGGCCGGCAGCAGGCAGCGCCCGCCGGCGGCCAGATGGCCGGTCGCCCGCAGGATCCCGACCAGCCCGTAAGCGGTTCCGATCCGCCGCGCCCGTTCGGCCTCGCCGCCGGTAAGGGTGGCCACCCCCGCCTGCAGGGCGCCGGCAGTGGCCCGGACATGGGCCTTCAGCTCCTCCAGATCGGTGATTGGAGCCTCGTCGAGTTCGCGCTCGCGGGCATCGACCAGGCCTTCCAGCCGCTCGTCGGGCAGCCCCGCCGCCTGGATCAGCGGCAGGGCCTGGGCGACCGGCTGGCGCCTGGCACGGCCGGCACGGGCCTCCTCGATCGCCTCCCGCCACCATTGCAGGCGGATGAAGCCGGCCATGGGCTGGGTCACCTGCTCGGCGACCCGCCCCAGCTCCTGGTTGAACGCCAGGAGCGCCGCCACCGGCGGCCGGGCCGCGGGTGGAACCGGCACCAGGCACCAGAAGCGGTCCGGGTCGTCGCGATGGAGTTCGTGGGTCAGCGAGGGGTCGAGGCCTAGGTTCAAGATCGTCTCCGGACCGGCGGCCGGAGCGGCCGTCGCCCTGGAACTGACCTCAGAACTTGGAACCCGCAAGGGCCACGGCATCTTTCCACAGTGAGCGTCGCCCCTTATGTAGCGGGGGCTAGACGGGCGTGCTCAGCCACGCCTCCACGTCGAGGGAAATTCTGATGGCTTTTACCCTACCTGAGCTGCCCTACGCGCACGACGCCCTCGCTCCGTACATGGGCGAAGAGACGCTGCAGCTGCACCACGGCAAGCACCACCAGACCTACGTCACCAACCTCAACAACCTCGTCGCCGGCACCGACCTCGAGAACAAGTCGCTCGAGGAGATCGTGCTCGCCTCATCCAAGGACCCGGCCAAGGCCGGCATCTTCAACAACGCCGGCCAGCACTGGAACCACAACCTGTTCTGGCGGACCATGAAGAAGGGCGGCGGCGGCAAGCCGGGCGGCGAGCTGCTCAAGCGGATCGAGCACGACTTCGGCAGCTATGAGACCTTCACCGAGCAGTTCAAGCAGGCCGGCGTCACCCAGTTCGGCTCCGGCTGGGCGTGGCTGTCGCTGGCCGGCGACAAGCTGAAGGTGTCCAAGACGGCGAACGGCTCCAACCCGCTGGTCGACGGCGCCACCCCGCTGCTGGGCGTGGACGTGTGGGAGCACGCCTACTACCTCGACTACCGCAACCGTCGCCCGGACTACCTGTCGGCCTTCCTGAACCACCTGGTGGACTGGGAAGCCGTCGAGGCCGAACTGAACAAGGCCACCAGCTGACCCTGTTGATCCTGCCGGCGGTCAGGCCGCCGGCAGGTTCGTGCAGAGGTCCAGCAGCTGGTCGATCTCGTCCTCGCTGTTGTAGTAGTGCGGCGAGGCTCGCACGACCGGCGGCAGCGAGCGCGCTTCGGCATCGAGCCTGGTGCTGGCCGGGTCGGAGACGCCGATCGTGATCGACGCCCTGCCCGCGGCGGCCACCACCTCGGCCGCCGGCACACCATCGATCGTAAAGCTGACGATTGCGCTGGGCGACCTGCCCAGATCATGAACCCGGGCTGACCCCAGGCTGTGCAGGCCCGCCCGAAGCCGCCCCGCCAGATGCAGGCAACGCTCCCGGATCGGGCCCATCCCGATCTCCAGCGCATAGTCCACGGCAGCTCCCAGGCCAAGCCTGGCGGCGTAATTGTTCTCCCAGGTCTCGAAGCGCCGCGCGTCCTCGCGCAGCTGGTAGCGGTCCATGGCTACCCAGGGCGCCGCAAAGTGGTCGATCATCGGCGGCTCCAGCCGCCGCATCAGCTCCCGCCGAACATAAAGGAACCCGGTGCCGCGCGGACCGCGCAGGAACTTGCGTCCGGTGGCCGACAGCATGTCGCAGCCCAGCGCCTGGACGTCGACCTCCATCTGCCCGACCGCCTGGCAGGCATCGAGGAGGTAGGGGATGCCGTGGGCACGCGCGACTTGCCCGATCTCGGCGGCCGGATTGGTCAAGCCGCCATTGGTGGGCACCCAGGTGACGGCGATCAGCTTGACCCGGTGGTCGATCATCCGTTCCAGGGCGGCGACGTCCAGCATCCCTTCCCCGTCGCTCGGGACCACGTCGATGACCGCACCCGTCCGCCGCGCCACCTGCAGGAAGGCGACATAGTTGGCGGCATACTCGGCCTGCGCCGTCAGGATCCGGTCGCCCGGGCCGAACTGCAGCGCATAGAACGCCATCTGCCAGGCGACGGTCGCGTTCTCGGTCAGCGCGATCTCGTCGGCGGAGGCGTTCAGGAGGCGGGCAACCTTGAGATAGACGTCCTCCAGCTCCTGCGCACGCGCTGCCGCCGCCGCATAGCCCCCGATCTCGGCTTCCAGGTCCAGGTGGTTCTTCATGTCCCGCACCACCGGCGCCGGCATCAGGGCAGATCCGGCATTGTGCATGAACGCCCGGCGCTGCACCCCGGGGGTGTCGGCCCGGACCCGCTCCAGATCCAGCGCCATGGTCGCTCAGCTTCCGATCGTGATCAGCGCGGCGGCGACCTTGCGGTCCTCCACCAGCAGCACGTTGAAGGTCCGGCAGGCCGCCGGGGTTGCCATGCACTCGACCACGACGCCCCGGGCGCGCAGGCGCTGGCGCAGGCGCGGGTCGATCATGCGAAAGCCGCTGCCGCTTCCCAGCACCAGCACCTCGGGCGGCTGGGGAGCGCTCAGGAGCGGCTCCAGCGCCTCCTCCGTCACCTCGTCGAAGCGGGTGACCGGCCAGGCGATGGTCCGGTCGGGCAGCACCAGGACTGAGCCCTGGTGGCGCTCGCCGGCGATGGTGAAGCCGTCATCCCGGTAGGACTGGACGACCTGCCGGCCCTCCGGCAGCAGGGGCGTCACTTCCATGGTCGGCCTTTCAGCCCTTGGCGTGCACCGGCACCGATTTGGACGGCGCCGATCCCGTCGAGCGCAGGTTGAGGTAGTAGAGCACCGGCGAGGCGATGTAGATCGTCGAGTAGACGCCAACCACCACGCCCACGATCATGATCACCGTGAAGTCGCGGATGACGGGGCCGCCCAGCAGGAACAGCGAGATCAGCGCCAGCAGCGTGGTGAGCGCGGTCGCCAGGGTCCGCGCCATGGTCTCGTTGACCGAGCGGTCCAAGAGCTGCTCGATCGGCATCGCCTTGTAGCGCCGGAGGTTCTCGCGGATCCGGTCGTAGATCACCACGGTGTCGTTCAGCGAGTAGCCGACGATCATCAACAGGGCCGCGATCGAGGTCAGGTTGAACTCCATGCCGGTGATGGCATAGATCCCGATCCCCGCCGAGACGTCGTGGATCAGCGCCGCCAGGGCGCCGATGCCGTACTGCCACTCGAAGCGGAACCAGAGATAGGCCAGCACGCCCACCACCGAGATCAGCACCGCCCAGACGCCGTTCATCAGCAATTCGCCGCTGACCTTCGGCCCGACGAATTCCTGGCGCTTGTAGACGATGCCCTCGCCGAACTCGGCGTTCAGCGCATCCTTCACCTGCGCGATCCGGGCGCGCTGCTCGTCCTGGTCCTCCGAGGCCTCCAGGCGGATCAGGACGTCGCGGTTGCTGCCGGCGGTCTGCAGCTCGCTGGCGCCGAGCCCGAGTTGGTCGATGGTGCTGCGCATCCGGCCGAGATCGGCCGGCGCCGGCATCTCCACCTCGATGACGGTGCCGCCCTTGAAGTCGATGCCGAAGTTCAGCCCGTTGATCGCCACCAGCAAAATGGTGGCGACCAGGACCACCGCCGACCAGATGAAGAACGGCCAGCGGTAGCGGAAGAACGGGACGTTAAGGCCCTCGGGGACCAGGCGGAGACGGTAGGCCATCAACGGGCGCCCTTTGCGGAGGTCGGCGCGATCATAGCGGAATGACCTTGGGCCGGCGCCATTTATACCAGTAGGCGACGATCATGCGGGTGAAGGTCACCGCGGTGAACATGGTCGTCACGATGCCGATCGAGTGGGTCACCGCGAAGCCCTTCACCGGTCCGGTGCCGAAGATGAACAGGGCGATGCCGGCGATCAGCGAGGTCAGGTTGCTGTCCACGATCGTGCGCATCGCCTCGTTGAAGCCCACGTCGAGGGAGGCGATCGGCGAACGGCCGTTCTTCACCTCCTCGTGGATGCGCTCGTAGATCAGCACGTTGCTGTCCACGGCGGCGCCGATCACCAGCACGATGCCGGCGATGCCGGGCAGGGTCAGGGTGGCGCCCAGGAAGCTCATGATCGCCAGCACCAGGATCAGGTTCACCACCAGGGCCAGGTTGGCGATCAGCCCGAACACCGGCCCGTAATAGACCAGCATGAACGTGAACACGGCGATGCCCGCGACGATGCAGGCGAGCACGCCGGAGCGGATCGAATCCGCACCCAGTTCCGGCCCGACCGAGCGTTCCTCGATCACGTCGAGCGGCGCCGGCAGGGCGCCGGCGCGCAGCAGCACCGCCAGCTCGGTGGCGCTCTGGAAGGTGAAGTTGCCGCTGATGATCCCCGACCCGCCCAGGATCGGCTCGTTCACCCGCGGTGCGGAGATCACCTTGTTGTCGAGCACGATCGCGAGCAGCTGGCCGACATTCTGCTGGGTGGCCTGACCGAACTTGCGGCCGCCGGCGCTGTCGAAGCGGAAGCTCACCACTGCCTGGTTGTCCTGCAGGGTCGGCTGGGCATCGACCAGGCTCTCGCCGCCCACCACCACCTGGCGGCGGACCACGTACTGGATCGGCTGCCCGTCCGAGCCGAGTTCGTCGCTGCCGAGCAGCATGGTTCCGGGCGGCAGGCGGCCGGCGCGGGCCTCGCTCACCGGGGTGTCGAGGTCGAGGAAGTGGAAGGTCAGCTTGGCGGTCTGGCCGAGCAGGCGCTTGATCGATTCCGGGCTGCTCTCGCCCGGGACCTGCACGACGATCCGGTTCTCGCCCTGGCGCTGCACCGAGGCCTCGCGGGTGCCGAGCTCGTCGATGCGCCGGCGCACGATCTCCAGCGACTGGGTGATCGCGGCGGTGATGCGCGAGGAGCTGCCGGCCTCGCTCAGGGCCAGGGAGATCCGGCCGTCGGGCTGGCCCTGGATGTCGAGCTCCATGCCGCCGAGCGTGCCCGGCGCGAACATCGAGCCGCTCGTGCCGCTGCCGGCAGGCCCGTTCAGCGGCGCCAGCGCCTCCATGGCGGCGTCACGCTGCGAGGGATCGGTCAGGCGGAAGGTGACCGCGTCGCGGACCACGCCCAGCCCCTGGTAGCCGATGCCGGCGCCGCGCAGGGCGACGCGCACCTCGTTGGTCAGCTCCTCCATCCGTTCCTGGACCACCGCCTCGGAATCGACCTCGAGCAGCAGGTAGGCGCCGCCTTGGAGGTCGAGACCCAGGTTGATCTGGGACTTGGGCAGGAAGCCCGGCCACTGCTCCACCGTGTCACGGCTGAACAGGTTGGGGAACGCGAAGATCAGCCCTGCGAGGCAGACGAGCAGGACGAGCGTGACCTTCCAGGGCGACTGGTTCAGCACCGACCGGTCCGTCTCACTTCTTGCCGAGCAGCTTGCCGAACATGCCGCCACTGGCCGGCGCGGCCTTGTCCTGGTTGGCAGGCGGCGGCGGCGTGTCGACATACTTGTCGGTGATGGTCGACCGGGCGACCTCGACCCGCACGTTCGGCGCGATCTCGACGGTCATGATCGGCTTGCCCTCGTCGCTCTTGACGATGGTGCCGATGATCCCGCCCCCGGTGATCACCTTGTCGCCCCGCTTGAGCGACGCGATCATCTCGCGATGGTCCTTCATCTTCTTCTGCTGCGGACGGATCAGCAGGAAGTAGAAGACCACGAAGATCAGAACGAGCGGCAGCAGCGACACGATGTCGAAGGCGCCACCGGCGGCAGGCGCCCCGGCGGCTTGCGCCAGAGCTTCTTTAACGAACATCCACGCCTCGGAGCTACGGTCGGTTTTGAATCGCGGCGGACCATAGGTTCAACGCCGGCGGTTGGCAATCGACAGGGCCGCCCGCTATGCCGAACGCCCAACGTCTCACGCATGAATGATCCGCGATCATGGAAGCCGATCCGAACGTCCTGGCCCGCATCGCCGCCGCGCTGGAGCGGCTGGCCCCGCCTCCCCCGCCCACGCCCGACCTGTCCGCCCATGACGCGTTCGTCTGGGAAAACTCGACCCTGCGGCCGGTGCCCAGGGTGGCGCGGGTCGACCTGGAACTGCTGCAGGGCATCGACCGGGTACGCGACATCCTCCTGGACAACACCACCCGCTTCGCCAGGGGCATGCCTGCCAACAACGCCCTGCTCTGGGGTGCGCGCGGCATGGGCAAGAGCTCGCTGGTCAAGGCGATGCACGCGGCGATCAACCGGGACGACCCTGGCTGCCTGCTCCTGGTCGAGATCCATCGCGAGGAGATCGAGACCCTGCCCCGGCTCCTGGCGATCCTGCGCGACAGCGGCCGCCGGGCGCTGATCTTCTGCGACGACCTGTCGTTCGACCAGGGCGAGACCAGCTACAAGTCGCTGAAGGCGGTGCTGGAAGGGGGGCTGGAGGGGCGGCCCGACAACGTCCTGTTCTATGCGACCTCCAACCGCCGGCACCTGATGTCGCGGCAGATGATCGAGAACGAGCGACAGACTGCCCTGATCCCGAGCGAGGCGGTCGAGGAGAAGGTGTCGCTGTCCGACCGGTTCGGCCTGTGGCTGGGCTTCCATCCCTGCTCGCAGGACGTCTACCTGACCATGGTCCAGGGCTACGTGCAGCGCCTGGGCATCAGGATCGAGCCGGAGGAGCTGCGCCGCCAGGCGATCGAGTGGGCAACCACGCGCGGCTCGCGGTCCGGCCGCGTCGCCATGCAGTTCGTCCAGGACCTGGCCGGTCGTTCCGGCGTGTCGCTCGAAGGGCTCTAGCCGGGTTCGGACGCCAGGGCAGCCACCGTGCGCTGGAGTTCATCGGTGAGCGGGCCCGGCAACACTGTGCCGAAGCAGTGGGCAAGAGACCGGTAGTACCACAACGTCCCGTCGCGCCCGCCGGTGAAGCGGTCCCAGATCGCTTCCCCGACCTGCCGGCGATCGGCCAGGATCGCCCGGGCGTTGTGGGTCTTGTCCGCGAGCGAGACCAGCTGCGACGCTTCCGGCTTGGCCGCCAGCTTCTCCAGATAGGCCTGCTTGCGTGCCCGCCATGGCGGCTTGGGCTCGCACCAGGAATCGGTGCAGTCCGCGACGATTCCCGCCACGGCCGGGCCGAACCGCGCCTCGATCTCCGCCAGGGTCGCCGCACCCCCCTGGTCCTCGGCAGCGTCGTGCAGAAGGGCCGCGATCGCCTGGTCCTCGTCGCCGCCATGCTCGATCACCAGGGCCGCGACTGCCAGGAGATGAGCGACATAAGGAATACCCGTGCCCTTGCGGCGCTGGTTCCGGTGCAGGCGGCTGGCATAGACCAGGGCGTCGTCGAACCGGTCGGTCGGGATCATGCGGGCCTTCGCTGATGCTGGGTTCCTGATGGGATGTTCGCCGATCAGGGCCGCAACGGGGGCGCAATCTGCCGTCTGCAGGCGTAGCGGAGGGTGCGGTTGGGTTCATGTCCCGGCACGCCCAGGCAGCCTCAATCGGGGTCGATCAGGCGCGGGCCTGCCCCCTGCCCGCCCAGCTCGTCGCCCGGATTGCGCAAGGGACAGGAAGCGAGCGACAGGCAGCCGCAGCCGATGCAGCCGTCGAGCTGGTCGCGCAGCCGGACCAGCCGGTCGATCCGGGCATCCAGCTCCTCGCGCCAGGCCGCCGACAAAGCCCGCCAGTCCTCCACCCCGGGCGTGCGCCCTTCCGGAAGGGTCGCCAGCGCCGCCCCGATCGCGGCGAGCGGGATCCCGGTGCGCTGGGCGACCTTGATCACCGCCACGCGCCGCAGCACCTCGCGCGGATAGCGCCGCTGATTGCCGGCACTACGGTGGCTGCGGATCAGGCCCCTGCTTTCGTAGAAATGCAGCGTCGAGACCGCGACGCCGCTGCGCTCCGCCACCTCGCCCACGCTCAGCTCGCGCCGCAGACCCGGCCTGCTCCGCCCGCCCATCGCCATCATCCTTGACCTCAACCATTGTTGAGGTTTTACGGATCTGGCTCCCCGTCCACAAGCTGGAGGAGCAATCCCCATGAACGACGAGATCCGGCTGGCCGTGATCCTGGGCAGCACCCGCGAGGGCAGGCTCTGCGACAAGGTCGCGGCCTGGGCGCTGGCGGAGATCCGCCGCCGGTCCGGCCTTGCCGGCGAAACGATCGACCCGCTGGCCTTCGACCTGCCCACCCGGCACGGGCCCGACCGGCATCCAGGCCTCGTGGCGCTGCGCCAGCGCCTGCGACAGGCCGACGGCTTCGTGGTCATCACGCCGGAGTATAATCATGGCTATCCAGCCCCCCTGAAGTTCCTGATCGATTCGGTGTACGAGCCCTGGCAGGCGAAGCCGGTCGCGTTCGTGTCCTATGGCGGGATCAGCGGCGGGCTGCGCGCGGTCGAGCAGTTGCGTCAGGTATTCGCGGAGGTTCATGCCGTCACGATCCGCAACAGCGTGAGCTTCGCGAACGCATGGGAGCGCTTCGAGCCGGCGGGCGGGCTGCGCGACCCGGAGATTTCAGAAAAGCCGATGAACGCGATGCTGGCCCAGCTGCGCTGGTGGGCCGAGGCCCTGCGCGGGGCGCGTCGCCGACGTCCTTATGGAGAGGTGGTCGGATGATTCCGACGGATTCGATCATATCGGTGCGCGGCGTGGCCAAGACCTACGCCTCGGGCTTTCAGGCGCTGAAGAACATCGACCTGGAGATCCGCCGCGGCGAGATCTTCGCTCTGCTGGGACCGAACGGTGCCGGCAAGACCACGCTGATCAGCATCATCTGCGGGATCGTGAACGCTTCCGCCGGCACGGTCATGGCCGACGGCCACGACATCCGGACCGAGTTCCGCGCCGCCCGGGCCAAGGTCGGGCTGGTGCCGCAGGAACTGACCACCGACGCGTTCGAGAGCGTCTGGGCGACCATGAAGTTCAGCCGCGGCCTGTTCGGCAAGCCGCCGAACCCGGCGCATCTGGAAAAGGTGCTGCGCGACCTCTCCTTGTGGGAGAAGCGCGACAGCAAGATCCTGGCGCTGTCCGGCGGCATGAAGCGGCGGGTGATGATCGCCAAGGCGCTCTCCCACGAGCCGCAGATCCTGTTCCTGGACGAGCCCACCGCCGGCGTCGACGTCGAGCTACGCCGCGACATGTGGGCGATGGTCCGCGAACTGCGCCGCAGCGGCGTCACCATCATCCTGACCACCCACTATATCGAGGAGGCCGAGGAGATGGCCGACCGGATCGGGGTGATCGACAAGGGCGAGATCGTGCTGGTCGAGGACAAGCAGGCCCTGATGAACAAGCTCGGCCAGCGCCAGCTGACGCTTCTGCTGCAGCACCCGGTCGAGACCCTGCCCGGCGGGCTGGACGGCTACGACCTGGAGCTTTCCGACGACGGCAGCCAGATCGTCTACCGCTTCGACAGCCATGACGACCAGCGCAGCATCCCGCAGCTCCTGCGCCGGCTGGAAGCCAGCGGCATCGACTTCCGGGACCTGCAGACCAGCCAGAGCTCGCTGGAAGAGATCTTCGTCAGCCTGGTGGGGGGACGCCGATGAACCTGTACGCGATCCGGGCCATCTACCTGTTCGAGATGGCCCGCACCGGCCGAACGCTCCTGCAGAGCATCGCCGCGCCGGTGATCTCCACCTCGCTCTACTTCATCGTGTTCGGATCGGCGATCGGCTCGCGCATGGAGCAGATCGAGGGGGTCAGCTACGGCGCGTTCATCGTGCCGGGCCTGGTCATGCTCTCGATCCTGACCGAGAGCCTGTCGAACGCCTCCTTCGGCATCTACATGCCGCGCTACACCGGGACGATCTACGAGATCCTCTCGGCGCCGATCTCGGCGGTCGAGATCGTGATCGGCTATGTCGGCGCGGCCGCCACCAAGTCGATCATCCTCGGCAGCATCATCCTGCTCACCGCCCGGCTGTTCGTCGACTACTCGATCATGCACCCGGTCTGGATGGCGGCCTTCCTGGTCCTCACCGCGGTGACGTTCAGTCTGTTCGGCTTCATCATCGGCATCTGGGCGAACGGCTTCGAAAAGCTGCAGATCGTCCCGGTCATGATCGTGACGCCGCTGGCCTTCCTGGGCGGCAGCTTCTACTCGATCTCCATGCTGCCGCCGCTCTGGCAGAACATCACCCTGTTCAACCCGGTGGTCTATCTGGTCAGCGGCTTTCGCTGGAGCTTCTACGGGATCGCCGATGTCGATGTCGGGATCAGCCTCGGCATGACGCTGATGTTCATGCTGCTGTGCCTGGGAGCGATCGCCGTGATCTTCCGGACCGGCTACCGGATCAAGACCTGAGCCAGGAACCGGACGGGGGCTTTCCTGGAGGTGCCGCCGTCAGCGGCTGGCGACCTCCAGGTCCTTGTCGCGGATCAGGTGCTTGCTCGGGTTGAGCGCGCGCTTGCCCGAGCGCAGCTCGAAATGGAGCTGCGGCGTCTCGACATAGCCGGTCTGGCCGACCCGGCCGATCACCTGGCCGCGGGCCACGTCGTCGCCGACTGCGGTCAGGATGGTTTCCAGATGGGCATAGCCGGTGGTGAAGCCGTCGGCATGGCGGATCAGCACCATCTTGCCCCAGCCGACGATCTCGTCGCTGGCATAGGAGACGACGCCGTTCTCGGCGGCCAGGACCGGGGTGCCCGGGGCCGCGGCGATGTTGATGCCGTCGTTCTCGCTGCCGTCGATCTTCTTGCCGAACCCGCTGACCACCGAGCCCGAGGCCGGCCAGAGGAAGCCGTCCCCCGACAAGGGCGGCGGGGTCTTGGCCGAGGCCCGGGCCTGGGCGCCCGGATCCGGCACCGCCTGCACCGGCGCCGCCGCAGGCTCAGGCGCGGGGGCCGGCACCGGCGCCTCGCGCACCGACGGCAACGGCGCCAGGGTCGCCACCTGGATGTCGCTGGGCGCTGGCTGGGGCGCCATGGGCGACGGCTGCGCCGGCGCCTCTCGCTCGACCGGACGCGGCGCCTGCGCCGGCACGGCCCTGGGCGCGCTCTCGCCGCGCTTGGGCGGGATGCGCACGTTGCTGCCGAGCTTCACGATGTAGGGCTTGCTCAGGTTGTTCGCGACCACGAACGACTGCAGCGAAACTCCGTATCGATCGGCGATGCCCGAGGCGGTGTCGCCCCGGACGACCTTGTGCAGCCTGGCCGGCCCGGTATAGGCGGCCCGCTTGGCGGTCACCCAGCTCTGCCCCACGCCCTGCTCGACCGGGCGCAGTTCCGAGCAGCCGGCCAGACCGGCGGCAATGACCAGCAGGGGCAGGGCGACGCGACGTACCATGGCGTTTCGATACGTCACGCCAACGACACGGTACAAGCTGGGGATGAACTGGACAGGAGGATTTAACTTTCCACGACAGAACGCAGCGCCGCCATGCTGCCGGGATGCGTCATGTCCAGGTGGACGGGGGTCACCGAGATGAAGCCGTTGTTGGTGGCCTCCAGGTCGGTGCCCTCGCCCGCCTCCTGCTCGGCATGGGTCTCGCCGATCCAGTAATAGGTCTCGCCGCGCGGATCGATGCGCTCGATGATCGCGTCGCCGATCTTGCGGGTGCCCTGCCCGGCCACCTTGATCCCGGCGATCTCCTGGACCGGCAGGTCCGGGAAGTTGACGTTGATCAGCACCTCCTTGGGCCAGCCGGCCTGGAGGAGCTTGTTGATCAGCGAGGGCGCAAAATGCTCGGCCACCTCCCAGCGCACCTCCCGGTCCCGGCCGCTCAGCGCCGAGAAGGCGATCGCCTTCACCTTGCACAGAGTCGCTTCCATGGCCGCCGCGACCGTGCCCGAATAGGTGATGTCGTCGGCCAGGTTGCTGCCATGGTTGATCCCGGACAGCACCAGGTCGACCGGCTTGTCCTCGATCAGCCTCTGCAGGCCCAGCATCACGCAGTCGGTGGGGGTGCCATCGACCGCGAATGCCTTCTCGCCGAGCCGGCGGGCGCGCAGCGGCCGGCGGATGGTCAGGCCGTGGCCGACCCCGGACTGGTTGCTCTCCGGGGCCACCACCCAGACATCGTCGGAAATCTGCTGGGCGATCTTCGTGAGGATGCCGATGCCGGCGGCCGCATAGCCGTCGTCGTTGGTGACCATGATACGCAAGGGAGCAGATCCTTCAGGCGACGGGCAGGAGGCGGTCCTGGCCGAAATAGGGGCGCAGCGCCGCCGGCAGGGTTACCGAACCGTCGGCCTCCTGACCATTCTCCAGAATGGCGACGAGCGTGCGACCAACCGCCAGCCCGCTGCCGTTCAGCGTATGCACGAAGCGCGGCTTCTCGCCGGGTGCCGGCCGGTAGCGCGCGTTCATGCGCCGGGCCTGGAAGTCCTGGCAGTTCGAGCAGGAGCTGATCTCGCGATAAAGCCCCTGCCCCGGCAGCCAGACCTCGATGTCGTAGGTCTTGGTGGCCCCGAACCCGGTATCGCCCGAACACAGCAGCATGACCCGGTAGGGCAGCCCCAGACGCTTGAGCACCTCCTCGGCGCAGGCGGTCATGCGCAGATGCTCGGCCTCCGACTGCTCCGGCGTGGTCACCGACACCAGTTCGACCTTGTTGAACTGGTGCTGGCGGATCATGCCCTTGGTATCGCGTCCGGCCGAACCGGCCTCGGAGCGGAAGCAGGGGGTGTGCGCGGTCATCCGCAGCGGCAGGTCGCGCCCGTCCAGGATCTCGCCGGCCACCGTGTTGGTCAGCGGCACTTCGGCGGTCGGGATCAGCGCATAGCCGGTGGTGGTGTGGAACAGGTCCTCGGCGAATTTCGGCAGCTGGTTGGTGCCGAACAGCGCCTTGTCGTTCACGAGCAAGGGCGGAGCCATCTCCGCATAGCTGTGCTCGACGGTCTGCAGGTCGAGCATGAACGCGGCGATCGCCCGCTCCAGCCTGGCCATCTGCCCGCGCAGCAGCACGAAGCGGGCGCCGGAGATCTTCGCCGCCGTGGCGAAATCCATGCCCAGCCGGGCGCCGACCTCGTCGTGCGGCACCGGGGTGAAGTCGAACGTCCTGGGCGTGCCCACCCGGCGCAGCTCGACATTGGCGCTCTCGTCCGGCCCCTCGGGCACGTCCGCCTGCAGGATGTTCGGGTAGCTGCCGAGGCTGGCGTCCAGTTCCGCCTGGACCACGGCCAGGCGCTCCTCCCCGGCCCGGACCTTGTCCTTCAGCTCCGCAAGCTCGGCCTGCAGCTGGTCGAACGGCTGGCCCTTGGCCTTGGCCTGGCCGAACTCGCGGGACAGGCGGTTGCGGCTGGACTGGAACTCCTGGAGCTCCGTCTCGATCCGGCGCCGCTCGGCGTCCAGCGCCAGGAGGCCCGACGCCGCCGGCGCCGCGCCACGCTTGCGCAGACTGTCGTCGAACGCGTCCGCGTTGTCCCGCAACCACTTCAGGTCGAACAAGGTTTCCCGCCCCCGTCAGATGCTAAGTGGGTCTCTTATGCATCAGCGGCGGCGCAGGGAAGACCGGATCGCGCAGGGCGCCCCCCGAAGGACCGCCGGTTGTTTCCGGCAGGTGTCCTCCGGGGCACGCGGAGCAGGCTCCGCGCGTCAGCCCGTGGTGGTGGGCGTGTCGTCGTCGCTGTCGCGAGCAGCAGCCGCAGCCTCGGCTTCCTCGGCCGCCTCGGTGGCGCGCCGCTTCTTCTCGACCATCTTCACCGCGATGATCGACAGCTCGTAGAGCAGCAGGATCGGCACGGCGAGGCTGATCTGGCTGATCACGTCCGGCGGGGTCACGATCGCCGCCAGCACGAACACGCCGACGATCGCGTAGCGCCGGTTCCGGATCAGCCCGGCCGAGCCGATGATGCCGACCCGGCCCAGCAGGGTCAGCGCCACCGGGAGCTGGAAAGACAGCCCGAACGCGAACACCATTTTCATGACCAGGTCGAGATATTCCCCGACCCGGGCTTCCAGCTCGATCGGCATGGTGCCGTCGGCGCCGCTGGTCTCGAAGCTCAGGAAGAAATGGAAGGCCAGCGGGAACACGAGATAGTAGCAGAGCGCCGCGCCCAGGAAGAACAGGACCGGCGTGGCCAGCAGGAACGGCAGGAATGCCTGCTTCTCCTGCTTGTAGAGCCCGGGCGCGATGAACATCCAGATCTGGGTGGCGATGATCGGGAAGCCCAGCATCATCCCGCCCCACATCGCCACCTTCAGGTAGGTGAAGAAGGCTTCGGTGAGGCCGGTATAGATCATCCGCCGGCCGGTCTGGTTGCCGTAGGCGATCTGCAGCGGCTCGACCAGGAACTGGTAGATCTGCTCGGAGAACGCGTAGCAGATCAGGAAACCGATGAACAACGCGCCGAGCGACCACATCAGCCGATTGCGCAGCTCGAGCAGATGGTCGAGCAGCGGCATCTCTCGGTCGTCGATATCCTTGATCAGCGCCATTCAGGCTTTCTCGGCGGGTGCGGGCGTGGGCTTCGGGGCAGACTCGGCCGGGGACGGCCCCGTCGTTGCGGACGGCGCGGCAGCGGCCTGGCTTGCGACCGGAGCAGGTGCCGGTCCCTCGGCGGCCGGAACGGCGGGTGCCGCGGCCGTCTCCGCAGCTGCCGGGGCGGGCGCCGCGGCGGGCTTGGCCGGGGCCGGCTCCAGGGACTTGGCGATCTCCCGGTGGTCCAGGGACTTGCCCAGCGTGCCGTCCGGATCGATCGTCTTGGTGATATGGTCGCGGACGCCGGCCGGGCTGATCTTCTGGACGCTGTCCTTCAGGTCCTGCAGGTCCGCCTCGCGGGCCATGTCGTCGATGTGGCGCTGGAACTCGCGCGCCATCGAGCGGCCCTTGGCGACCCATTGGCCGAGGGTACGGGCTAGGCGCGGCAGGTCCTTGGGACCGACCACCACCAGAACCACCACCATAATGATGGCCATTTCGGACCAGGCCAGATCGAACACGATGAGGTCACGCCTGCCGTCTTCGGGCGACCGCTAATCCGGTCACCCCTCGATGCACGCACCGATAGACGAAGCGCGGGGAGCGGTCCAGCGGCGTCACGCGCCCTGCCCGCTCACGAGCCGGCGACATGGTTCGGGAACCCGCCGGCGGGCACCTCCACCGGCGGCTCCTCGCCGGTGCGCTGCGCCAGCACCACCAGGTCCGGGGCGTCCAGGTCGTCCGGCCGGGGCAGGTCGTCCAGGCTGGAGATGCCGAACGCGTCCAGGAATGCTTGAGTGGTCGCCCAGGTCATCGGCCGCCCCGGCACCTCGCGCCGCCCTGCCGGCGCCACCCAGCCCGCGTCCAGGAGCTGCTCCAGCGTCCCCTGCGCCAGGCCGACGCCGCGGACCTGCTCGATCTCGGCGCGGGTGACCGGCTGCTTCCAGGCGATCACCGCCAACGTCTCCATGACCGCCTTGGACGGCTTGCGCCGCTTTTCCTCGATCCGGGCGAGATAGGGCGCGATCTCGGGGTCGGTGCGCAGCGCCCAGCCCCGGCCGATCCGCTCCAGCCGGATGCCCCGGCCGCTATAGGCCAGCATCAGCTCGGGCAGGAGGTCGCCGACATGGACGTCCTCGGGCAGGTGCGCCTGCAGCACCGCCTCGTCCACCGGCTCCGCCCGCGAGAACAGCACCGCCTCGACGATCTTCAGCCCCAGTTCCCGGCTCATCCAGCCCCCCTCACCAGGATCGGGCCGAACGCCCGGTCCTGGACCAGCTCGATCCGGCCCTGCCGCGCCAGCTCCAGGCCGGCGACCAGCCCGGACGCCAGCGCCGTGCGCCGCCCGAACCCGTCGGCCAGGTCCGGCGGCAGCAGGCTCTCCAGTTCCAGCCAAGACGTCCCGCTG
Source organism: Geminicoccus roseus DSM 18922 (assembly GCF_000427665.1). Lineage (NCBI taxonomy): Bacteria > Pseudomonadati > Pseudomonadota > Alphaproteobacteria > Geminicoccales > Geminicoccaceae > Geminicoccus > Geminicoccus roseus. The sequence continues at coordinate 3,054,123 of NZ_KE386572.1, read as the reverse complement.
ACCAGCGCCTCGAACCGCGCCATCGCCTGGTCGATCGACCAGGTGGGCGGCGGCGGGAAGCGCAGGATCACCGCCTGGTGCCGCCGCTTCAGCCCGGCATGGGCCGCCACCAGGTCGCCCAGGCTGGCGGTCGGCAGGTAGCGGGTCTCCAGCGCGAAGCTCTCCGCCACGCCCCGGGCCAGCCGCTCGAAGCCCAGGCGCGGCATGGTCTCGAGCTCGCGGGCGAACGCCTTGATGGCGTCCAGGCGGCGCAGCCGCGCCTCCAGGTCGTCGACCGCCTCCTCCGCCTCCTCGTCCGGCTCCTCCTTGGGCAGGAGCAGCCGCGACTTCAGCCAGAGCAGCCAGGCCGCCATCACCAGGTAGTCGGCGGCGACGGTCAGCTCCCGGCGCCGCGCGGCCTGCAGGTAGGCGACGAACTGGTCGACCAGCGCCACCAGGTTCAGCGCGCGAAGGTCGACCTTCTGCCGGCGCGCCATGTCGAGCAGCAGGTCGAGCGGTCCCTGGAAGCCGCCGAGCTCGACAGTGAAGCCCTGGTCGTCCGCCGCCTCGCTCACGACAACGGGTCGCCCCAGCCGGTCAGGATGTAGACCCAGCGGAACACGAACTCGACCGGCGGCATCAGGATCGGCTCGATCAGGTTGATCTGCATACCCCAGATCGAGCCGAGCAGCGGCCCGAGGAACAGGATGCCCAGCAGGATCAGCAGGCCGTAGCGCTCGGTCTTGGCATGCTTCCAGGCAAGTGCCGGCGGCAGGAGCGAGTTGAGGACCCGGCCGCCATCCATGGGCAGGAGCGGCAGCATGTTGAACACCGCCAGGACCACGTTGACGTTGACGAAGGCGGTCAGGTTCTGGCTGACCCACTCGCCGACCCGGCTGTCCAGGCCCAGGGTCAGGTGCAGCACCAGGGCTGCGGCGAACGCCATGGCGATGTTGACGCCCGGACCCGCCAGCGCCACCAGCGCCATGTCGCGCCTTGGGTGGCGCAGGTAGCCGAAGCGCACCGGCACGGGCTTCGCCCAGCCGAACAGGAACGGGCTGCCGGTGAGCAGCAGGATGCCCGGCAGGACGAAGGTGCCGACCGGGTCGACATGCACCAGCGGGTTCAGGCTGACCCGGCCCAGCTGGCGGGCGGTGGGATCGCCCAGCTTGTCGGCGACCAGACCGTGGGCGGCTTCATGCAGGGTGATCGCCAGCACCAGCGGGATCAGGTAGATCGACAGGACATGTGCCTGCGCGGCCAGATCGCTCAAGATCGCTCCTTCAGGCGACGAGATGCGTCGCGCGTAGATGATGCTCGTCGGCGGCGACATCGACGGCGGCCGGAGCGGCCGGTCTGAACGCCAGCGCCTGCTCGTAGCGGCGCAGCGGCTCGCCGGCCAGTTCCGGCAGGGTCTGGGCGAGGACGCGGGCGTCCTCGATCCGGCCGCTGCAGGCGAGCGCCAGGTCGCAGCCGGCGGCCAGGCAATCGGAGGCCCGGCCGGCAAGGCCGCCGGACAGCGCCCCCATCCCGAGATCGTCGGAGAGCAGCAGCCCGGCAAAGCCGATCTCGCCCCGGATCACGTCCTCGATGACCCTCGCCGACAGGGTGGCCGGCCGGTCGGGGTCGATGGCCCGGAACAGGATGTGGGCGGTCATGCCGATCGGCAGGTCGGCCAGGGCCTGGAACGGCCGGAAGTCCCGGGCGGCCAAGTCGTCCCGGCCGGCCTCCACCACGGGCAGCCCCATGTGGCTGTCGACCAGCGCCCGGCCATGGCCCGGCAGATGCTTGATCACCGGCAGGATCCCGGCGGCGAGCAGGCCATCGGCCACCTTGCGCCCGAGCCGGCTCACCACCTCGGGATCGCCCGAGAACGCCCGGCTGCCGATGGCCTCGGTCAGGCCCGGCGCGGCCACGTCCAGCACCGGGGCGCAGGCAACGTCGATGCCCGCTTCGGCCAGATCCGCCCCGATCAGCCGGCCGACCGCCTCGGCCGCCAGGTCGGCCGCGCCCGGGTTGCCGAGACACAGCTCGCCGATCCGGGCCATGGCCGGCAGGCTGCGCCAGACCGGCGGGCGCAGCCGCATCACCCGGCCGCCTTCCTGATCGATGAACACCAGGGGCCGGGCGGGACTGGCGGCCGTGCGGATCGCATCGGTCAGCCGGCGCAACTGGTCCCGGTCGGCGATGTTGCGGGCGAACAGGATCACGCCGGCCGGCGGCGTCTCGCGCAGGAAGTCCCGCTCCTCGTCCGTGAGCTCGGTCCCATCGATCCCCAGGACGCCCGCGAGCATCAGCGGCCTACGACCAGGCAATCGCTGCCGTTGGCCTTGACCGCCTCGCAGGCCGCCCTGGCTTCCGCCTGGGACGCGAAGCCCGCCAGCTGCGCACGATAGTAGGTGGTGCCCTTGACCTCCGCCTGGGTGATGACCCGGCGGCGGCCCTGGAAGACCTCGGGGTTCCGGCTTGCCACCCGCTCCCAGGCGGTGTTCGCGCCGGCCTCGTCGCGCAAGGAGGCGACCTGGATGCGGATCGAGTTGGCGGGCTCGGCCGCCGGCGGCTCGCTCGCCACCGGCGCGGCGGGCGGCGTGGGCGGGGTCGGCGTCGTCACCGGCGCGGCCGCGGGTTCCGGCGCCGCCGCCGGCTCCGGTGCCGCCGCGGGCTGGGGCGGATCCACGGCGATGATCTGTGCCGGCATGGTGCGCTTGAGCACCACCGGCCCGCTCTCCACCGCCGGCGGCACCACCGGCATGGGCGCCTGCGCGGACGGAGCGGTCGCCGGTGCGGCCGGCGCCTGGGGCGCGGCGGGCGGCGTCTCGCTCAACGGCGGCACGGCCGGGGTTGCGGACGCCAGCGCGTCGGGCTGCGGGCTCGACGGCGGGCGGACCGTCGGCCGGGTGTCGACCACGACGCCGTCCTGGCCCGGGGCCGCGTCGTCCATGGTCTCCGCCATGATCTCGCCCATGGACGGACGCGCGCCGGCTTCCTCGCCGGCAGCGGGATCCATGGCGGTGGCGCTGGGCTCGGTGAAACCGTCCGCATCAGCGCTCTCGACCTCGGTCTCGCCGAAGCCGGCGGCGCTGTCGGCCGGCGGGATGACCTCCTCGACCTCCTCGGCGACCTGGGCCGGCGGCTGGCTGCTCGGCACCGGGCCCACCGCCGGCGGCTCCCCGGCGTCGTCCGGGTTCTCCCCCAGCACGCTGGCGATCTCGCTGCCGGCGTTGCGCGGCGTCAGCCCGCCCTCGTCGACCGGCTTCTCCTTGATCGGCTCCTCGGGAGCCTGAACCATCACCGGGGTCCCGTCGCCGGCATTGTCCTGCCAGGACAGCCAGACGATCGCGCCGAACACGAAGAACACCAGCAGCACGACGACGCGCAGCCACCAGCGGGTCGGCTGCTCGTCGGGCAGCGGCTCCTCCAGATCGACCACCGCCCGGTTCCTCAGGGCTCTCTGCGCGGCATCGAACGAATTGTCGGACATTGGACCCATGCTTTCTGAAGACCAGAACCGGCAGCGGAAAATCGATTCAGCGCAGCTCGTCCACCGCGGTCACCCCGAGAATGTCGAGGCCGGCCGCGATCGCCGTCCGAGCCGCCTCGAGCATGGCCAGCCGCGCCCGCGTGCGCTCCGGCTCGGCCTCGACGAGGAACCGCAAATTCTCGTCCTCCGACCCTTTCGTCCAGAGCCCATGCAACTCCGCGGCGAGTTCCATGGTCCAGAAGGCAATCCGGTGTGGCTCGGCATGCACGGCGGCATGTTCCAGCACCCGCGGCAGGAGCGAGGCCTTCTTGATCAGGTCGAGCTCGGCCGGATGGGTCAGCAGCGACAGGTCGGCCTGGTCCAGGTCCTGCGCCAGATGGCCGAGCCCGCGCTGTTCCGCCTGGCGGAATACCGAGCGGACCCTTGCATGGGCGTACTGGACATAAAACACCGGGTTGTCGCGGGACTGCTCGACCACCTTGGCCAGGTCGAAGTCGAGCGGCGCGTCGTTCTTGCGCGTGAGCAGCATGAACCGCATCACGTCCTTGCCGACCTCGTCGACCACGTCGCGCATGGTCACGATCCGGCCGGCCCGCTTGCTCATCTTGAGCGGCTTGCCCTCGTCCATCAGGTTGACGAGCTGGCACAGGCGCACCTCCAGCTCGACCTTGCCCTCCGAGAGCGCCTTCACCGCCGCCTTCAGCCGCTTGACGTAGCCGCCATGGTCGGCGCCCAGCACGTCGACCAGCCAGGTATGGCTGCGTTGCAGCTTGCTGAAATGGCAGCCCAGGTCGGCGGCGAAATATGTCCACGCGCCATTGGAGCGCTTGAGCGGCCGGTCGACGTCGTCGCCGAAGTCGGTGGCGCGGAACAGGAGCTGCGGGCGGGGCTCCCAGTCCTCGGACGGCTTGCCCTTGGGCGGCGGAAGCTCACCCACATAGAGCAGGCCCAGTGCCTCCAGCCGCTTCAGCGCGGCCTCCATCATCCCGTCCTCGATCAGCGAGCGCTCGGACAGGAACAGGTCGTGGTGGACGCCCAAAGCCGCCAGGTCGTCCTTGATGATCTCGAGCTGGGCCTCGACCGCGAAGCGCTTGAGCGGCTCCAGCCACTCGTCCTCGTGCTTGCCGAGCCACCGGTCGCCGTCGCGCACCGCCAGGGCCTGGGCGGTCCGCACCAGATAGGCGCCCGGGTAATATCCTTCCGGCATCTCGCCGATGTCCTCGCCCATCACCTCGCGGTAGCGCAGGTGCACCGAGCGGGCGAGGGTCTCGACCTGGGCGCCGGCATCGTTGACGTAGTACTCGCGGGTGACGTCGTAGCCGACCCGCTCCAGGATCGAGGCCAGCGCGTCGCCGAACACGGTGCCCCTTGCGTGGCCGACATGGAGCGGCCCGGTCGGGTTGGCCGAGCAGTACTCGACGTCGACCTTCTGGCCCCTGCCGGTGTCGCTGCGGCCGAAATCGGCGCCGGCCTGCATGATCGCCGGGACCACCGCCTGCCAGAAGCCCGGCTGCATCCGGATGTTGACGAAGCCCGGCGGCGCCACCGCCACCTCGGCGAACCGCTCCTGGGCGCGCAGCTGTTCCGCCACCGCCTGGGCGATGTCGAGCGGGCGCATCCGGGCCGGCTTGGCCAGCATCATCGCGATCGAGCTGGCGACGTCGCCATGGCTCGGGTCTTTCGGCAGTTCCACGGAGACCCGGGAAAGGTCCAGCCCGTCCGGCAGGCGCCCCTCGGCGACGAGGCGGTCCAGGGCGGCGCGGAGGTCAGCTTCGATGAGCGCGAACGGGTTCATGGTCGGGTACGGGCAATCCTGAAAAGACGGTCGTGCTCATCGAGCGCAAAACGGTCGGTCATCCCGGCGACATAGTCGCGCACAGCCTCCGCACATGCTCGCGAACCAGCGCTCCCGGCCCGGGCGCGCCACTCCTCGGGCAGGCATTCCGGCGCCTCGAAGAAGGTCTCGAACAGTGCGCGCAGGATCTGCTTGGCGCGCCTCGTCATCCGGTTGACCGTGTAGTGGTGCCAGACCCGGTCGCGCAAGAACGCTCTGAGGTCGAGGACCGCCGCATGCATGGGTGCGGAGAAGCCCACGCACGGTCCGGGCGCCTGCGCCACCTCCTCCGGCGAGCCCGGCGCCAGCTCGGCGAGGCGCCGGCCGGATTCGGCCATCAGGTCGCGGACCATCCGGTCGATCAGGCGGCGCTGGATCTCCCCGGCCATCCGGGAGGGCTCCAGGTCCGGCCGCAGCGCCCGCACCTCGTCCACCACCGGCGCGGCCAGCGGCAGGGCGCGCAGCTCGTCAGGCAGGAAGAAGCCGGCCCGCAGCCCGTCGTCGACGTCGTGGCTGCAATAGGCGATGTCGTCGGCAAGGGCGGCGATCTGCGCCTCGACCGAGGGCTGCAGGTGCAGGCGCAGGTCCTGGCGGCGGCTCCAGTCGGCGAACACCGCCGGCACCTCGCCAAAGAGCGGCCCGTTATGCTTGACCACGCCCTCCAGCGTCTCCGCCGTCAGGTTCAGCCCGTCGAACGAAGCGTAGCGCCGCTCCAGCCGGGTCAGGATCCGGAAGGTCTGCACGTTGTGGTCGAATCCGCCGAACGCCCGCAGGCAGTCGTCCAGCGCCTCCTCGCCGGCATGGCCGAACGGGCTGTGGCCGAGATCGTGGGCGAGCGCGATCGCCTCGGTCAGGTCCTCGTCGACAAGAAGCGAGCGGGCGATGGTCCGGCCGATCTGGCTGACTTCCAGCGTGTGGGTCAGCCGGGTACGGAAATGGTCGCCTTCCAGCGCGGCAAACACCTGGGTCTTGGCCTCCAGGCGGCGGAACGCGGTGGCGTGGACGATCCGGTCGCGGTCGCGCTGCCAGGGCGAGCGCGGCGCGCTGTCCGGCTCCGCCAGCATGCGTCCGCGGCTGCGGCCGGGGTCGGCGGCGAACGGGGCGCGCCCTGCCCCGGTGGATGGCCCGGATTGCGAAATGACACCCTCCATGGTGCTGGCGCCGTTTGACAATACTACGCCGCTACCTACTTTGGGATGAGCACGCTTCCTCGGAACCCGTCCTTGCCCGGTCCGATGGGGCGGATCAACCACAGAGGCGTCCCATGTCGCAACCGAACCCGCGGCCCGACCCCTTCCAGGTCTCCGACAGCGCGGCCCGCCGGATCCGTGCGATCCTGGATCGCGAGGGGCTGGGCGACGGTCACCTGCGCGTCGGGGTCTCGGGCGGCGGCTGCTCCGGCTTCAAGTACGAGTTCGAACTCGGCACTCAGAACGAGCCGGACGACATCGCGATCGAGAAGCAGGGGGCGAAGGTCGTCATCGACGGCATGTCGCTGCTCTACCTGATCGGCTCGGAGCTGGACTTCGTGGAGGACCTGAACGGGTCCTACTTCCAGGTCCGCAACCCGAACGCCAAGTCGTCCTGCGGCTGCGGCACCAGCTTCGCCATGTGAGCCGCCAGGCTCGCCCCTCCGAGAGATCCCGATGAAGCTGGTCGCCTGGAACGTGAACGGCGTGCGCGCACGCCTGGACGCCCTGCTGGGCTGGATCGACGCCGAGCAGCCGGACGTGCTCCTCCTCCAGGAGACCAAGGTCACCGACGACAAGTTCCCGGCCGCTCCGTTCGCCGAGCGCGGCTACCACCTGTCGCTGTGGGGCTCGGCGCCGCTCAACGGCGTGGCCATCCTGTCCAGGCCGGAGCCCAAGGACGTAGTGCGTGGCTTGCCGGGCGAGGACGGCGACAGCATGGCCCGCTGGATCGAGGCCACGGTCGGCCCCTACCGGATGGCGTCGCTCTACCTGCCGAACGGCACCTCGGTCGGCTCCGACGCCTTTGCCTACAAGCTGCGCTACTTCGACCGGGTGGGCTCCCGGATGGCCGCGCTTTCGGCCGACGGCACTCCGGTGGTGGTCGGCGGCGACTGGAACGTCGCCCCGGAGCCCTGCGACGTCCACGACCCGCGCGCCTGGGACGGCGAGATCTGCTACCATCCCGAGGAACGCGCCGCCTGGCGCCGGGTGTGCCATCGCGGCTTCTACGACGCCTATCGCTGGCTGAACCCGGCCGGCGAGGACTTCTCCTGGTGGCACTACCAAGCGCGTGCCTTCGAACTCGGCCACGGCCTGCGCATCGACCATTTCCTGCTTTCGCCGCACGCCATGGACCAGGCCAGCGCCTGCCGGATCGACCCGGCGCCCAGGGCCGCCAAGACCGCGTCGGACCATGCGCCGGTGATCCTGGAGATCGGCTGAGCGGTCAGCCCGACATCTTCCAGCAGCACTCCGCGCAGTGGCGGCACGCCTCCACGCACGGATCCATGCCGCCGATCCGCGTGCAGTCGGCGGCACATTCCTGGCAGATCTCGGCGCATTCGGCGCAGACATGCGGATGGTGCTGCGAGCCGATCAGCATGAAGTGCGCCGCCGACCGGCAGATCTCCGCGCAGGACATCATCAGCCGGAAATGCCGGGGCTCGGTGTTCGGGCCGCCCTCGGTCAGGCAGTGGCCCATCGCGGTGGACAGGCAGACCTGGTAGGCGTTCAGGCAGGCATCGATGCAGGGCTGCATGTCGGTCGGGCTGTGCGGCATGGCGACGTCTCCCGGGGTCGGTGTCGTGACCGGCACGACCCGCACACCCTAGCACATCATGCCGGCTCGCGTGGGCGACAACGGCAGGTCAGAAGGCAGGTCAGAACCGCCAGGGCAGCGTCCCCTCCGGCAGCCGGTCGCCCAGCCGGTCGATCACCACCACCAGGAGCGCCACCACCGCCGTGGCGGAGAGCGCGACCGCGCTGGCCTCGCTGACCAGGCCCGCCTCCTCCAGCGAGAACAGCACGACCCCCAGCGTCTCGGTCCCGGCGGTCCACAAGAGCGCCGAGACGGTCAGCTCGTTGAACGCCAGCAGGAAGGCCAACAGGCCGCCCGCCGCCATGGCCGGCCACAGCGCCGGCAGCACCACGTGGCGCAGCCGCGCCCATGGGCCGGCCCCGTCCACGGCGGCGGCCTCCTCCTGCGCGCGCTCCAGCTGTGCCATCGCAGCCAGTGGCGCCTTCAGCACGATCGGCAGGAACCGGGCGGCATAGGCGAACAGGATGATCCAGGGCGTGGCGTAGATCGAGATGCCCAGGAGCGGCAGCGGCTTCACGAACAGGAGGATGCAGGCGATCGCCAGCACGATCCCCGGCAGCGCATAGGGCAGTTCGACCAGCGGCAGGAGGAAGCCGCGCACCCGGCCGGGTGCCCGGTCGAGCGCGTGGGCCAGCGGCACCGCGACCAGGGCCAGGACCAGGGCAGCGCCTCCGGCGAAGGCGAAGGAATTGCGGAACGCCCGCACGGTGACGTCCTGGCGCCAGAGCACCTCGGCAAAATGGCCGAGCGTCGCGGAGTTCAGCGTCAGGCGGGCGCCATAGGTCGGGGCCAGCGCCGAGGCCAGCAGGGAGCAGAGCGGCAGGAAAAGGACGATGCCGACGACCGCCCAGGCAGCGGCAGAGGCCGCCGGCCGCCACGGACCCAGCCGCCAGAACCGCCGCAGCGGCCGCTCGCTGCTGCGCCTGGTCGCGGTGCTGGCCAGCACGGCGGCGGCGGCCCCGGCCGGCACCAGGACCAGGATCGCCATCAGCATGGAGAGGATGGCCGCCTCGTCGATCACTTCCGCGCCGCTGCCGACCAGGCGCCGGAAGATCAGGGTGGGCAGGGTGAGGTAGCCGGCGGGCATGCCCAGGAGCGCCGGGATGCCGAAATTGCCGAAGCCCGCGACGAAGGCCAGCAGCATGGCGGCGATGATCTGCGGGTAGAGCAGCGGAAGGACGATCCGGCGAAGGATTGCGCCCGTGCCGGCGCCGCCCAGGCTGGCCGCTTCCGCCAGCTCGTCGGGGATGGTCTTCAGGCCCGCCAGGAGCAGGATCGTCACCAGCGGGGCATGGTGCAGGCCCAGCACCAGCACGACCCCGCCCCGTCCGATCAGCGGGTTGGGCGTCCCGGCCGCGGGGGCCAGCCCCAGCGCGTTGAGCAGCGGCGAGGCCGGCCCGGCCATCACCGTGAAGGCCAGGGCGGTGACCTGCGGGGCGATCAGCATCGAGAGCACGAACAGGATGCCGATGGCGCGCCGCTGCGGCAGGTCGGACAGGCCCAGCAGGACCGCCATCCCGCCGCCCAGCAGCATGGCCAGCAGGGTGGAGAACAGGGCGCTCTCGATGCTGTGCCAGGCTGCCTCCAGGCTGGCCGGCGCCAGCAGGAGCGCCATGGCGCCATCCATGCCGCCAAGCGCCTGGGCCAGGAGGCGCGCCACCGGCAGCCCGGCCAGGACCAGGACGAGCGTGAACAGGAGGCCCGGCCCGAGCCGCCCCTCGCGCAGGCCGCTCGGACGCCTGACGGGCCGGGCCGCGATCACTTCTGGAAGATCGTCTCGAAGCGGGCGCGGTTCTCCTCCTCGGCCGCCAGCGCCGCGGCGGGATCGAACGGCAGCACCTTGATCTCGGCGCGGGCCGGATAGCCCTCGGGTGCGGCGACCGACGGATCGGCCGGCACATAGCCCTGGGCCGCGGCGAGTTCCTGGCCCTTCTCGGAGAGCAGGAAGTCGACGAAGGCCTTGGCCGCGTCGGGATTGTCGGTGGACTTCAGGATCGCCACCGGCTCGGTCACGGCGGAGACGCCCTCTTCGGGGAACACGAAGGTGACCGGCGCCCCCTTGGCCTTCTCGCGGATCGGCATGAAGTCGACGATCATGCCGTACAGCTTCTCGCCGCCGGCCACCGCCTTGAGCACGCCGCCATTGCCGCCCTCGGCCACGGCGCCGTTCTCCGCCAGCCCTTCATAGTAGCCCCAGCCCTGGGGCAGGTTGCCGGTGAGGGTCTGCAGGTGGATCAGCGCAGCACCCGAGGCCAGCGGGCTCGGCATCGCGATCATGCCCTTGGCCTCGGGCTTCAGCAGGTCCTCCCAGGAAGCCGGCACGAACGGCGCCGCATCGTTGTAGACGATGCCGGTGGTGATCAGCTTGGTGGCGAACCAGTACTTCTCGGGATCGTGGGTGCCCTCGGGATAGGCCGCCACGTCGGCGCCCGGATAGGCCATCAGCGCGTCGTCGCGCTTGAGGCCTTCCATGGTCACCGCATCGGCGATCAGGATCAGGTCGGCCTGGGGAGCGCCGGCCTCCAGTTCCGCGCGCAGCTTGGCCATGATCTTGGGCGTGCCGTCGCGCACGAAGCTGATGTCGACGTCCGGATGCTCGGCCTTGAAGGCGTCGATCGTCTGCTGGGCGTCGGTCTGCGGCTGGCTGGTGTAGAGGACAAGGCTGCCCTCGGCGGCCAGGGCCGGCTGGGCCAGCAGGGCGCCGGCAACGGCGAGCGCGGCGATCGGACGGTTCATCGGCAGGCTTTCCATACGGTTTCGACGGTCCCGGGCAGGCGGCCGGGCTGGTGGTGTCCAGTCGCGTCGCTGCATAGGTCGGTCCCATGACAGCGCGGTGACGGTCAGTGCCCGATCAGCTCGGCGTTCAGCTTGAGCATGAGCGTCACCAGCCCGCCCTCGCCGACCATCATCGCCGCCTCGTCGAGCGTGGCCCAGCACCGCTGCCGCTGCCCCTTCTCCGGCCAGTCGTCCAGCACCTCGTCGACGTCCATCCGATAGACCTCGATGGCACAGGGCACCACCCGGCCATTGGCGAGGTGCTTGAGCGAAACATAGCTGCCGATCGGCGCGTTCCATACCTCGCCCAGAACTCCAGCCTCCTCAAAAGCCTCGATGGCGCCCACTTCGGCGCCGCTCTTTCCCTTCTCCGGGTTCCCCTTGGGGATGATCCAGCGGCGCGTGCCGCGCGACGTCACCAGCATCACGCTCACCGATTCACCCTGCATGCGCAGCGCCAGCACGCCAAACTGCAGGCGCGGCAACGCATGGCCGCCCGAAGCCTTCTTCGGCAACGTCTTCGGCTTGTCCGGCGAGGCCTTCGCCTTGGGCTTTCCCGCCGGGCCTTCCGCCTTGCCCGGTGCCGCCTTGTGCTTCTTCGAAGTGGAAGCCTTGTGCGCCTTGGGACCGGCAGCCGCGATCTTCGATGGCGCCATCTCGAACGTCAGGTCAGTGTTTCGATCGTCATGCCGCTCCAGATAGCGATTACGGCATGAAGGTGGAAGTCTATTCGTCTAGACGAATCGTTCAACGTCCCAGCCACGCAACTGACGAACACCGACGCTCGCTGCGTGAAATTCCGATGCTTTCGAGATCTGGATCTCTTGGAGATGTTCATCTCCGGCACATTGGCGGCATCAGTGGACCGGATCGAGGAATGGGCTGTCGGGATCACTGACATAAAAGATGACGACTTTCATCGGTTCGGAGCCGCTCTTGTTGTAGCCTGTCATCTTGACGTTCGGCGGCTCGACCATCGCTTCCCCCGCCTTGAGGGTCCTGGTCGGCAGGCCCTCCATCTCCAAGGTGAAGCTGCCTTCCAGGATGTAGACCGACACCGGGAAGCGATGGGTATTGAAGGGAGTCTTGCCGCCAGGCGCGATGGTGGCCGTGAGCACCTTGATCTCCTGCTGGTCGCCGTTCGGCATCCCCTCGACCACCTGCTTGAGCAGCAGATCGGGACGGGCGACTTCGGCATCCCCGGCAAACGAACCGGATGTCGTCAGGAAAAAGACGGCAAAAATCATCAGCAGATGGCGCATGGCCAACTCCCTGGCGGCTGATGGCTCAGCCGGTGCTACCAATCCTCACCATCGCTTCAATCGGCTCCTCTTTTCGATCCAAGTAAAGGTCCGAATTCAATTTGGCCAAGATTGCCCGGAGCAGCCGCATCGACTGGCTGCCGACCGGGCACATTCCCCTATGGCTGGACCGCCACCGCACGTCCCAGCTGCGCGCTTTCCAGCATGGCCAGCGCCACCGCAAGCGAGCGCAGCCCGTCCCGGCCGCTGCACGCGACCTCGCCCTGCCCGTTTGCCGCGGCCACCACGCTGCGCACCATGCGGACGTAGAGTTCTTCGTGCTGCAGCGGGATCTCGCGCTCGCCCTGCGCATCGCGCTGATGCAGGGTTCCACCCGGAGATTGGCCCATGTTGTCCACTGCATAGAGGGAGCCCATGGTGCCGTGGATCTCGATCGAGCCGCGGTTGAAGGGCGTGTTGAACACGTTGTGGATGTGGCCGAGCGTGCCATTGGCAGTGCGGAAGATCGCCAGCGCCGTGTCCTCGATCCGGTCGGTGCCCATGCCGCTGTTCTTGCTCATGGCGCTCACCTCGACGATCTCGTCGCCGGTCAGGAAGCGGATGATGTCGGCGTCGTGCACCGCCAGGTCCATGATCGCCCCGGCCCCGGTGGCCGGGTCGTTGATCCGCCAGGTCTGCAGATGCGCCGGCAGGAGCGCGCCATGGACCACCCGGACCACCACGAGTTCGCCTAACTGGCCCGAGCGCACGATCTCGCGCATCGCGATGTGGTGGGCGCCGCAGCGCATGTGATGATTGGTGGCGAACACCACCCCGGCCTCCTCGCAGGCCCGCACCATCTCCTCGGCCTGCTTGACGCTCATCGCCAGCGGCTTGTCGCACAGCACATGCTTGCCGGCAGCCGCGATCGCCAGCACCTCGGCATGGTGCCGCTCATTGGTGCTGGCGACATAGACCCCGTCGATCTCCGGGTCGGCCAGCATGTCCTCCAGCCGGTCATAGGCCTTGGGGATGCCCATCTCGTCGGCGAACGCACGGCCGCGCGCCATGTCGCGGCTGAAGACCGCCACCGGCAGCGCCACGCCGCTGTCGTTCATCGCCCCGATCATCCGCTCGCGCGAGATCGTGCTGGCGCCGATCAGGCCGAAGCCGAATTTGCCGTCGCGCATCCCTGGTCCTTCGTTTCACATGTTGTCATCGTTGTTGGCGGCGGGAGCATGCCCGGTCAACGGCGCCGGCCCGCCGCCCTGCCCGGGCCTTAGCCGTACAGCCCCGCCTCGATCTCCGCGCAGGCGGCCTTGAGGCGCGCCAGGATCGCGTCGAACCGAGGGGTGACGTGGCGCCGGGCGACGGCGGCCACGGTGACGGTCGCCACGGCCCGCCCATCCGGGCGCAGGACCGGGCAGGAGAGGTCGGTCACCCCGACGATGTCGCGGCTCTCGTGGATCACCGCCCCTTCCGCGCGGATCCGGTCGAGCGACGCCTCCAGCGTGGCCGGGTCCGGCGCGTCGCGCATCAGCACCAGGCTCTCGGCAATCATCCGCGCGCGCACGGGCCCGGGCTGGAACGCCATCAGGACCAGGCCGGAATGGGCGTCGGCCAGCGGGCGCCGGTAGCCCAGCTTCAGGGAGAAGTTCATGTCGGCGCCCCCCGAGGCGGCGGCGATCACCACCGTCTCGCCGCGATGGGCCACCACCAGATGGGTCGCCTGGCGCACCTCCTCGGCGAAGCGCTCGACGATCGGCGCCGCGACGCCCACCAGGTCGCGGGCCCGCGCGGTCTGCATGCCCAGCTCGAACAGCTTGTTGGACAGCATCAGCCCGTCGCCGCCGCGCTCGCGCATGAGATATCCCCGCGCCAGCAGGACATGCACCATCCGGAAGATCTCGTTCTTGGAGCGGCCGAGTTCCGCGGCGATCTGCCGGGTGCCGGCCGGGGCGCCGTGGCGGGCGAGCATTTCCAGGATGTCCAGGCCCTTCTCCAGGGCCGGTGCTGCGTAGATAATCCGCTCCTCGCTGTTTTGTGTTTCATTAGCGACGGTTGACTTCATGAATGAACCACCCCTACCGTCACCTTGATCAGGACACTCGCTTTCCATCCGATGCACGCCGAAGGTCGATGCAGCGCTCATGGAATACAACTTCAAATTTGAAGCTCTGCTGCGCTACAGCGACGAGATCGTCGCCGGGGTCGGCCTGACCCTGCAGCTCTCGGCGGCCACCATGGTCCTGGGCCTCGCGATCGGCATCCTGGTCGCCGCCGCCAGCATCGGACCGGCCGGCCCGCTGCGCAGCCTCGCCCGCGCCTATGTCGAGGCGATCCGCAACACGCCGCTCCTGATCCAGCTGTTCATCGTGTTCTTCGGCATGCCCAGCATCGGCATCAAGCTCAGCGCCAACCAGTCGGCGCTGATCGCGCTCTCGGTCAATCTCGGCGCCTACAGCGCGGAGATCATCCGCGCCGGCATCGAATCGATCCGCCACGGCCAGGTGGAGGCCGGCCGCTCGCTGGGCCTCACCGCCTGGCAGACCTTCCGCCATGTCGTGCTGTTCCAGGCGCTCAAGGCGATCTACCCGGCCCTGGCCAGCCAGTTCGTGCTGCTGATGCTGACCACCTCGATCGTCTCCTCGATCGGCGCCACCGAACTGTTCCACCAGGCGGCCTTCATCGAATCCCGCACCTACCGCTCGTTCGAGACCTACACCCTGATCACCGCGGTCTACCTGCTGCTGACCCTGGCGTTCCGCGGCCTGTTCGCCGCCATCTACCATCTGGTGTTCGTGCGGAGGCCCGCCCGATGATCCGGGAATTCGGTGCGGACGACCTGGTCTATCTCCTGTTCGCCGCCCGCTGGACCATCGGCCTGGCCCTGGTGGCGACCTTTGGCGGCGCCCTTTTGGGCCTGGTCGTGGCCCTTGCCCGGATCGTGCCGTTCCGGCCGCTGAACTGGCTGGCGATCGCCTGGGTCAACCTGATCCAGGGCACCCCGCTCCTGGCCCAGCTCTTCGTGCTGTTCTTCGCCCTGCCCGTGCTGGGGGTGACCGTGGACGCCTGGTTCGCCGCCTGCGCCGCTTTGTCGATCTATGCCAGCGCCTTTCTGGGCGAGATCTGGCGCGGCAGCGTCCAGTCGGTCTCGCCCCGCCAGTGGGAGGCCGGCGCGGCGCTGGGCCTGCCCTACCGGCAGCGGCTGAGCCACGTGGTCCTGCCCCAGGCGATCCGGATCTCGATCGCCCCCACCGTGGGCTTCCTGGTCCAGCTGGTGAAGAATACCTCGCTCGCCGCCCTGATCGGCTTCGTGGAGCTGACCCGGGCCAGCCAGATCATGACCGCGGCCACCTTCGCGCCGCTGCGGGTCTACCTGGCCGCGGCCCTGATCTATTTCGCGATCTGCTTCAGCCTCTCCAAGCTGAGCCGGGTGCTGGAAAGGAGGCTCCATGTCGCTCGTTGAGCTTGAGGCGGTCCACAAGCGATTCGCGGCGCTGGAGGTCCTGAAAGGCGTGTCGCTCAAGGTCGAGAGCGGCGAGATCGTCGCCCTGATCGGCCGTTCCGGCTCGGGCAAGTCGACGCTCCTGCGCTGCATCAACGGCCTGGAGACGGTGCAGGACGGCCGCATCCAGGTGGCCGGGATCGAGGTCACCGCCCCCGGCGCCGACCTCGACCTGCTGCGCCAGCGCGCCGGCATGGTCTTCCAGAGCTTCAACCTGTTCCCGCACCTGACGGTCGAGCGCAACATCATGCTGGCGCCCCGGCTGGTGCGGAAGGCGACCCTGCCCGACGCCCGTGCCCTCGCCCTGGCCATGCTGGGCAAGGTCGGGCTGGCCGACAAGCTGCACGCCTATCCCGACCAGCTGTCCGGCGGGCAGCAGCAGCGGGTCGCCATCGCCCGTGCCCTGGCAATGCAGCCGGCCCTGATGCTGTTCGACGAGATCACCTCGGCCCTGGACCCGGAACTGGTCGGCGAGGTCCTGAAGGTGCTGGAAGGCCTCGCCGCCGAGGGCATGACCATGATCCTGGTCACCCACGAGATGAACTTCGCCAAGAACGTCGCCCATCGGGTGGTCTTCATGCACGAGGGCCGGATCCACGAGGACGGACCCGCGCGCGCCACCTTGATCGAGCCCCGGACCCCGGAGCTCCAAAGCTTCCTGGAGGCCGTCCTCCATTAGGAGGGATGCCTCCCAACCAGATCGGAGAGGTTGACGATGTTGCGATCCCTGTTCCGCGCCGGTGCCATGCTGGCGCTGGCCACCCTGGCCACGGCGGCCCCCGCCGCCGCGGCCGACCTCCAGGACATCATCTCCGCCGGCAAGATCCGGATCGGCGTGCCGGTCGACGTGCCGCCGTTCGGTTTTGTCGGCGCCGACAACCAGCCGGTCGGTCTCGATGTCGACGTCGCCCGCCGGATCGGCGAGGCGCTGGGCGTCGAGGTCGAGCTGCAGCAGATCACCAGCGGCAACCGCATCCCCTATCTGGTCACCGACCGGCTGGACCTGGTGATCTCGGCCATGGGCGCCACCCCGGAACGCGCCCAGCAGATCGCCTTCTCCTCGCCCTACTCGGCCCTGTCGATCGGCGTGTTCGGCCCGGACGACATCGCCGTCTCCAGCCCGGCCGACATCACCGACCAGACGGTCGCGGTGGCGCGCGGCACCACCCAGGACATCGAGCTGACCAAGGCCGCGCCCGATGCCGACATCCAGCGTTTCGACGACGACGCCACCGCCGCCGCGGCCTTTTTGTCTGGCCAGGCCCAGCTGCTGGCGACCGCCAACGTCGTCGCCAAGGACCTGATGACCAACAACCCGGACGTCCAGCTCAACCCGAAATTCATCATGCGCCTGGCGCCGACCCATATCGGCCTGCAGCAGGGCAATCCCGAACTCCTGCGCTGGCTCGACACCTTCATCTTCTACGTGAAGAACGAGGGCTGGCTTTCCAGCCTGTCCGAGCAGTGGCTGGGCATGCCGCTGCCGGCGAACCTCCCCCCGATCTGATCCCCGCCGGACGGGCGGGCTCGCCCCTGCCCGTCCGGCCCTTCCGGACAAGACCATGGCCCGCCCCTCCACCGCCCATCTGGGCGTCGACCTCGACAAGGCCGGCAAGCAGGTCGGCTTCATCAGCATTCCACATTCGCCCCACGAGGACGCCTGGGGCGCCGTGCGCATCCCGATCTGCGTGATCCGGAACGGCAGCGGCCCGACCGTCATCCTCCAGGGCGGCAACCATGGCGACGAGTACGAGGGCCCGATCGTCCTGGGCGAGCTGATCCGGGATCTCGATCCGGCCACCATCAGCGGCCGGCTCGTCATCCTTCCAGCGATCAACCTGCCGGCGGTCCTGGCCGGCAGGCGCACCTCGCCGGTCGACGGCCTCAACCTCAACCGCACCTTCCCAGGCGATCCCGCCGGCACGATCACCCAGCAGATCTCCGCCTTCGTCAGCGACGTGATCTTCCCGATCGGCGACATGTTCGTCGACCTGCACTCGGGCGGCTCGTCCCTGAACATCCTGCCGAGCGCCATCATCGAGCCCGCCCCGGACCCGGCCCATCGCCGCCGCAACGTCGAGGCCGTCCTGGCGTTCGGCGCGCCGCTCACCGTGGTGATCGACAATCTGGGCGAGCCGCGTACCTCGACCGCCTGCGCGGTGCGCGCCGGGCTGACCACGGTCGGCACCGAGATGGCCGGCGCCGGCACGGTGTCGCTGGACGCCCTGAAGATATGCCGCCAGGGCGTGCGCAACGTGCTGGCCCATGCCGGCGTGCTGCTGCCGGCCGCCGCGGCGCCGGCGGCGCGCGAACCCGAGGCGATCCTCAAGATACCCGGCCAGGCTGGCTTCGTGTTCGCCACCGCCGACGGCGTGTTCGAGCCCTGCCACCCGCTGGGGACTATGGTCAGGTCCGGCCAGGAAGCCGGGCGCATCCACCACCTGGCCGACCCGTCCCGCCCCCCGGAGACACTGCGCTATGGCGCCGATGGCATGGTCTATGGCCACCGCCAGCCCGGGCGGGTGGTGCTGGGCAATTGTTGTGCGGTGGTCGCCAGCCCATATGAGGGCAGCCTGGACTGAACCTGGCCGCCCGGTCCCGGTGCTGCCGCCTGCAGATCGGGGCTTGCTCCGGCTGGGCAGGCTTGGAACCATTCCCCACCCGGATCATTGTGAACGGGTCTGTTCGTCCCCTGGAGTTGCTCGATGCGCGTGAAGACCACCGGAACCTCGTTCTGGCTCTGGCTGCTCTGCATCTTCGGGTTCTGCGGGGTCCATCGCTTCTATCTGGGCTTCATCTGGACCGGCCTGCTCTGGCTGTTCACCTTCGGCCTGCTCGGCATCGGCCAGCTCATCGACCTGTTCCGCCTGCGCAGCCTGACCGCGATGTCCAACATGGAGCACCAGCTCGACCAGCGCGGCTTCTGACCGGCGCCGATCCGGCCGGATCGGTTCGTCCGCGCCGATTTGCACGAACGAACCCGAGGATCCGCTCCCTACCCTTCCCGGATGAACGTCGCGCAGCGCTCCGCCACCATGATCGTGGGGGCGTTGGTGTTGCCCGACACCATCTTCGGGAACACCGAGGCGTCGGCCACCCGCAGCCCGTCGATGCCGCGCACCCGGAGCTGCGGGTCGGTCACCGCCATCTCGTCCGTGCCCATCCGGCAGGTGCAGGCCGGGTGGTAGAGCGTGGTGCAGTGCCCGCGCACATAGTCGGCGATCTCCGCGTCGCTCTGCGCCTCGACCGACGGTGTGATCTCCTGGTCGATCAGCCCGGCCAGCGGCTCGGCCGCGGCGATCCGCCGGCTGATCCGCACGCCCTCCACCAGGGTGGCGAGGTCGCTGCCGCTGGCATCGGACGCGAAATAGCGCGGGTCCAGGTTCGGGTGCTCCAGCGGGTCGGCCGAGCGCAGGGTCAGTTCGCCCCGGCTGTTCGGCCGCTGCAGCGTGGTGTGCAGGGTCAGGCCCGGGCGGCCCGGCAGGTAGCGGGCATGGTCGCGCCCGGCCGCCATCACGCCATAGAGCTGCAGGTCGGGCTCGGCCACGTCCGGCCGGCTGCGGACATGGCCGCCGGCCGCCGCCCAGTTGCTGGTGATCGCCCCGGTGCGCCGCTCGGTCCACTCGTCGATCGCGGCCCGGATCTGCTCGCCGCTCATCCCGCCAATGCCGACCGGGTCCTTGGTGTGGAAGGTGACCGGCACGTTGATGTGGTCCTGCAGGTCTTTGCCCACGCCCGGCAGGTCGTGGACCATCTCCACCCCGAGCGGCTTCAGCTCGTCGGCCGGGCCGATCCCGGACAGGAGCAGGAGTTGCGCCGACCCGATCGAGCCCGAGGCCAGCACCACCTCGGACGCGGCGTGAACCGTGTGCGGCCGGCCGTTCTTCAGGTACTCGACGCCGACCGCCCGTCCCTTCTCGATGATCAGCCTAATGGTGAGCACGCCGGTCTCGACGGTCAGGTTCGGCCGCGCCAGCGCCGGCTCCAGATAGGCCTTGCCGGTCCCGAACCGCTCGCCGTCCTTCACGAACAGCTGGAAGAACCCGCAGCCTTCCTGGCGGGGCCCGTTGAAGTCGTCGCAGTACGGGATGCCCGCGTTCTGGCAGGCTTCCAGCCAGAGCCGCTCGGCCGGGTCCACATGGGGAACGTCGGCGATGTGGAGCGGCCCGCCGCTGCCGTGGAACGGCCCGGCCGGGTGGCGCTGGTTGTGCTCGGACTTCTTGAAGACCGGCAGGACGTCCTGCCATCCCCAGCCGGTCGCTCCGGCCGCCGCCCAGCCGTCATAGTCGGAGGGCAGGCCGCGGACGTAGATCATCGCGTTGAGGGCGCCCGAGCCGCCCAGCATCCTGCCGCGCGGCCAGAAGATCCGGCGCATCCGGCAGCCAGGCTGCGCCACGGTGTGATAGCCCCAGTCGACCTCGGTGTTGACCATGCTGATCCACATGGCCGGCATCTTCGACAGCAAGGGTGCGGCCCGGCCCGCCTCCAGCATCAGGACCTTGCGGCCCGGATCCTCCGACAGCCGGCCGGCCAGCACGCAGCCGGCCGTGCCGCCACCGACGATGATCGTGTCAAACATGCGAGCTTCCCGGGGTTTCGGCCAAGCGTGCTGGGGTGTCGGTGGAGCGGAACCGGGCGGCCAGCCCCTCGGCCAGGCCGATCACGCCGCGGGGCATCAGCACCATGGCGGCGGCGATGATCAGGCCCAGGCCGAGCGTGCGATAGTCGCCGCCGACCTCGCGCAGCGCCTCGTCGGCCAGCACCAGGATCACCGCCCCCACCAGCGGCCCCCAGAGCTTGCCGATGCCGCCCACCACCGCAATCGCGATGATGAACATCAGGGTGGAGAGCGACAGCACGTTCGGCCCGATCGCCTGGAAATGCGCGGCGTAGAGGCCGCCGGCCAGCCCGGTGAAGAACGCCGAGGCGCCGAACACCAGCAGCTGGGTCGAGAACCGGTTGATGCCGCGGGCGACGGCGCAGCCGGGGTTGTCGCGCAGGGCCTGGAAGGCCAGCCCCAGAGGCGAGCGGATCACCGCCCAGGTGAACGCCATGGTCACCGCGAACAGGGCCACCACGATCGCGTAGTTCGCGATGATGTAGTCGCCCTTGAAGATGGCGCGGGTGCCGAGGTCGCCGAACCGGGCGAAACCGACCGCGCCGCCGGTGAACTGCCGGCAGGTGGCGCCCTGCATGATGAAGCAGTCGGTGTCGGTGACGATCAGCAGATACATGACCTGCGCCACCGCCAGGGTGAGCAGCGCGACGTAGGCGCCGGCCAGGCGCAGGCAGGCCAGGCCGATGGCGAGGCTGATCAGGACGGTGGCGACCGCTCCCACCGGCATGGCCAGCCACATCGACCAGTCCAGGTAGAAGCCCAGCATCGCGGTGACGTAGCCGCCGAACGCGAACAGCGCCATCTGGCCCAGCGAGAACACCCCGGCGAAGCCGAACAGCAAATTCCACTGCGACGCGACGATCGCGTAGAACAGGGCCAGGATCACCTGGCCGATCACGTAGCGGCTGTCGGCGACGAACGGCAGCGAGGCCAGCAGGGCCAGCACGACCAGGGCGGTGATCAGGTGGCCACGATCGGAACGGCTCATCGGTGCCTCCTCACAGCCGCCGCACCGCGGCACGTCCAAACAACCCGTCCGGGCGCCAGATCAGCACCAGGATCACGATGGCGAGCAGCAGGGGAAAGCCCCAGCGGGCGCCCAGCATGTAGCTGGCGAACGCCTCGGTGAGCGCCAGCACGAAGGCGGCGGCGATGGCGCCCGGCAGATTGCCCAGCCCCGCCACCACGCACATGATGAACGCCTTCAGCATCGGGTCGGCGCCCAGCGAAGGCGAGAGCTGGGTGATCGAGCTCACCAGCAGGCCACAGGTGCCGGCGATGCCCCCCGACAACGCCAGCACCTGCAGATACACCCGACCCACAGGCACACCCAGGAGTTGGGCGGCCTCGCGGCTCTGAGCAGTTGCGCGGATAGCACGACCGGTACGGGTGCGCGCAAGGAAGAACGCGGTGGCGGCCATCATCGCCAAAACCACCAGCACGATGAGGATATTCTGCCACGGAATGAAGACGCCCCCGACCTCCACGTTGCCGGCCAGCGCGATCGACTGCCCGAACGGCTGCCCGCCGAAGATCAGCAGGACCGCGTTCTCCAGCGCGATGGCGACCCCGAACGTGGCGATGATGACGTTGGTCTCGAAGCTCTGGGGCGCGCCCACCAGCAGGGGATGGGCCACCAGCAGGTAGATCGCCCCGCCGATCAGGGCGCCGACCACCACTGGTGCCAGCACCGCCAGCGGCCAGGGCGCGCCCAGCCAGGTCGCGAGCGTGAAGGCGGCATAGCCGCCGATGGTGAGCAGCGCGCCGTGCGCCATGTTCAGCATGCCGAGCGCGCCCCAGACCAGAGCCAGGCCCAGCGCCGCCAGCGCATAGAGCGCACCCGTGGTGATGCCCGCCACGAAGACCGGGCCCAGGATCTCCATGGACGTCAGCCTCCGAGATAGGTTTCGAGCAACTCGTCGCGCTCGAGCAGGACATGGGGCAGGCCCGACCAGACGATCTTGCCATTGTCGAGCAGGTGGATCTCGTCGGCGAGGTCGGCGACCCGCGCCGGGTTCTCCTCGACCAGCAGGATGGTCCGCCCCGACGCCTTGAGCCGGGCGATCACCTCGTAGACCTGCTCGATGATGATCGGCGCCAGGCCTAAAGACGGCTCGTCGATCAGCATCACCCGGCCGCCCATCATCAGGCCGCGGCCGATGCCGACCATGCGGCGCTCGCCGCCAGACAGCGAGGAGGCAAGCTGGTCGCGCCGCTCGGCGAGCTTGGGCAGCAGCGCCTGCACCTCCTCCAGCCGGCTGCGCACCACCGCCGGGTCGTTCTCCAGATACGCCCCCATCAGGAGGTTCTCGTGGACGCTCATCTGCGGGAACAGCATGTCGCCCTGGGGGACATGGACGATGCCGGCCGCGGCCACCGCATGGGGCGCCAGGCCCGCCAGGTCCTGGTTGAACAGCCGGATGGAGCCCCTTCGGGTCGGCAGGAGGCCAGAGATCGCGCGCAGGAGGGTGGACTTGCCGTGCCCGTTGGGCCCCACCACCGTGACCAGGGCGCCGTCGGGCACCTGGAAGGAGATGCCGGCCAGGACGTCACGGCGATCATAGCCGGTGACCAGCCCCTCGATCGCCAGGGCAGCCTCAGCCATGGGCGGCTCCCGCCTCGAAGAAGCGCTGCAGGCGCTTGGTGGTGGCGGCGCCCAGATAGGTCTCCACGACCTTTGGGTCCTCCGGCACGCCGCGCGGCGGTCCCTCGTAGATCGAGCGGCCCTGGTGCATGATCATCACCCGGCTGGAAAGCTGCAGGAGGAAGCGCATCACGTGCTCGATCAGCACCACCGTGATCCCCTGGGCCCGCAGCTTCTGGACGACCTCGACCACCCGGTCGATCTCATGCGGGTTGAGCCCGCCCACCGGCTCGTCCAGGAGCACGACCCTGGGGTCGGTGGCGACCGCGCTGGCGATCATCAGGAGCTTGCGCTCCAGGACCGGCAGCTCGCCGGCGGTGCGGCCGGCAGCGTCGCCCAGGCCCAGCAACTCGATCGCCGCCTCGCTGCGCCGCAGCGCGTCCGGACCGAACCGGAACCCCGGCAGGCCCTTGCGGGGCCTGCCGAAATAGGCGGCCAGCTGGATGTTGTCGCGTACGCTCAAGGAGTCGAACGCGGCGTTGAGCTGGAAGGTGCGCACCAGGCCCAGCTGGCAGATCCGGTCGGGCGTGGCGCTGGTGACGTCCTGCCCCTGCACCAGCACCCGCCCCTGCGTGGCAGGGGCGATGCCGGTGATCACGTCGAACAGGGTGGTCTTGCCCGCACCGTTCGGCCCGCCGATGCCCAGCACCTCCCCCGGCGCCAGCGAGAGCGAGAGCCCGTCCACGGCCTTGAGCGAGCCATAGTGCTTGCTGACGTTCTCGCAGACCAGGAGGGCGGTGTCGCTCCGGGTCATCGGCAGGCCGCCCGGCTCACGCCTTGATCCAGGGCGGCAGCACGAACTGGTCGGTGGCGTAGAGTTCCGGCGCGATCAGCTTCGGGTCGGTGGTGTGGTCCTGGTGCTGCAGGAACTGGTGCGGCATGCCCAGCGACGGGTCGTAGATCTGGGTCGGATAGCAGTAGGCGGACTGCCCATCCGGATCGATCCGCAGAATGCCGTTCATGCCGCGATAGACCAGCCGCCGCATCGAGGCTGCGACCTTCTCGGCCTGCTCGCGGTCGAACGGCTCGCCCGGCCCGCCGGCGATCGCCGCGGCGAGCGCATAGTGCCAGAGCCCGTCATAGGTCTGCGAGCCGGTGATCGGCGCCGAGTTCGGCCCGAACTTCTCGCGATAGGCGTCGCGGAAGGGCTTGGAGAACTCGTCCGGCAGGCAGCCGACCACGGTGGAGTAGATCACCCCGTTGACCGCCTCCCCGCCAATCTCGCGGAAGGCTGGCAGGGACGGGCCGTACTGCATGTAGACCAGCGAATCGATCGGCTGGGTGAGGAACTGGACCATGAACTGGGCCAGGTCCTGCGGCAGGAAATGGGTGACGATGATCGCCGCCGGCGGGTCCTGGCGCAGCTTGGCGAGGGTCGGCCCCCACTGGTTGGTCGGGAACGGCACGGTCTCGAACAGGCTGACCGTGAAGCCGTATTCCTCGGCCTGCGCCTTCACCGCGTTGGCGATGACCACCGAATACTCGTTCGCGGACGGGACGATCGCGATCTTGTTGTTCGGGGCATTCCACTGCCCGGTCTCCATCAGGTTCTTCAGGAACTTGAGGCAGCCGGGGCCATAGTAATACTCGGGCGGGTCGCCCTGGAAGCAGCCGTAGTAACGCTCCGGGTCGCTCTTGAACTTCTCGTTGTGCGAGATCAGCGTGTTGTAGTGGGTGAAGATGATGTCGTTGTCGGCCGCGACGTCCATCTCCACCATGTTGGTGCCGGAATTGTAGCCGTTGATGATCGCCGGCACCTCGTAGCGGTCGACCAGGCGCTGCATCGCCTGGCTGACCACGTCGGCGCCCATGTCCTTGGTGTCCTCGATGTGCAGCTCGATCGGCCGGCCCAGGATGCCGCCCGCCGCGTTGATCTCCTCGGCGGCGAGTTCCAGTCCGTTCTTGAACTCGATGCCGTCGGCCGCGGCGAAGCCGGACAGCGGCAAAGCGGAGCCGATCGGGATCGGATCGCCCTCGGCGCGCGCCTCCCGGTTCATCGAGGCCAGCATCATCGCGGCACCGCCCAGTGCCGCCGAGCCCTTCAACAACGCACGCCGGTTCGCCATTGTCCGCTTTCCCCCTGGTTGGCTGATCAGCCCTGCATCACGCCGGCTTCCTGGAAGCTCTGCGCGATCTCGAGCACCCGGGCGTCCTCGCCGCGGGCGCCCACGATCTGCAGGCCGATCGGCCTGCCGTCGTCGGTCTTGCCGGCCGGGATCACCGCGGCCGGCTGCTGGGTCATGTTGATCGGGTAGCTGAAGCCCGCCCACTCGGTCCAACGCGCGAGGCCCGACCCTTCCGGCACCTCCAGGCCGGCGGTGAACGGCGGGATCGCGGCGCCCGGCGAGACCAGCGCGTCGTAGCGCGCCAGCGCCGCGTCCATGGCGATCCCGAACGTGGCGCGAGCCGAGCTTGCCCGGATGTAGTCGGCAGCCCCGATCCGCAGGCCGGCTTCGGCGATCTCCTGGAAGCCGGGGTCATGCGCAGCGCGCTGCCCGGCCGGCACCATCTCGCGCCTGGCCGCGGCCCCGGCGAACCAGAGGGTCTGGAACACCGCGTGCAGGTCCTGGCCCGGCAGCTCGAACGGCTCGATCACCGCGCCAGCGGCCTCCAGGGCTCGGACGACCCGCTCGATCCGCGCCGCCACTTCTGGATGGACGCTGCCGGACGGCGGATTGCTCCAGTAGCCGATTTTCAGCCCGGCGACCTTCTCGGCCGGCGCGTGCAGGCCTGGAAACTGGCCTGGCTGCTGGTACCAGTCGCGCGGGTCCGGGCCGGCCATCACCGCCAGCATCGCCTTGGCATCGGCGACGGTGCGGGTCATCGGCCCGATATGGGCGACGGTGCCGAACGGGCTGGCCGGATAGGCCGCGACCCGGCCGAAGCTGGGCTTCAGGCCGACAATGCCGGTGAAGGTCGACGGGATCCGGATCGACCCGCCCCCGTCGGTGCCCAGGTGGAACACCCCGGCCCCGCAGGCCGCCGCCACCGCCGCCCCGCCGCTGGAGCCTCCGGGAGTCACGTCCGGGCGGTGCGGGTTGCGGGTGATCCCGAAGCCGGGGCTGTCGGTGAGCGCCTTCCAGCCGAACTCCGGCGTGGTGGTGAGGCCCAGGAACACCAGGCCGGCCTCGCGCATCCGCTGGACCGCCGGGGCATCCTGGTCGGCCTCGACCGCGGGAACGGCGACGGTGCCGTAGCGGACCGCCTGGTCCTTGATCCACACGATGTCCTTGATGGTCGCCGGCACGCCGTCCACCGGGGAGAGCGGCTCCTTCGCCGCCCAGCGCCGCTGCGACGCCTCGGCCGCCGCCAGGGCGCCGTCATGGTCGATCCGGGTAAACGCGTTGAGCTCGGGCTGGATCGCCTCGGCGCGGGCCAGGGTGGCGCGGGCGACCTCGACCGGCGAGATCCGGCCGCTGGCATAGCCTTCGCTCAGTTCCGCCGCGCTCATGCGGCAGAGCGGCTCGGCATCCGCAAGGGGCTCGCGTGGCGTGCTCATCTGGCTCTTGTCCTTGTTCCCTCGACCGGAAAGACCCTAGACCGCTCGCCACCACCCAGAAAATGTATAATTGGGATTGTATAGATACATTTGATGTCAGAACTTGCCGCCGCACCGCACAATCATGGTGCGCTGCACAAGGAGAAGGCATGCAGCTCACGCTCCGGCAGATCCGCTACGTCGCCGAGGTGGCCCGGCTGGGCAGCATCCAGGCAGCCGCCCGGGCCCTGACCATCTCGCAGTCCTCGATCCTGGCGGCGATCGAGCGGGCCGAGGATGATGCCGGCGGCGCGCTGTTCGACCGTCGCCCCGCCCGCGGGGTAACCGTCACGCCGGTGGGCGAGCGGTTCCTGCACGCCGCCCGCGCCCTGCTTGCCGCCGAGGCCGAGTTCGCGCGGGCGATCGACGTGCTTGCGGAGGCGACCCCGCCCAGCATCCGGATCGGCTGCTTCGAGCCGTTCGGCCCCTTGTTCATGACCAGCATCGTGCGCCGCTACCTGGACGAGGTCGGCCCCGTCGAGGTGTCGCTGATGGGCGGCGACCAGACCGAGCTGCAGGCCTGGCTGGCGGCCGGCATGGTCGACGTGGTGGTCGCCTACGACATCGGCCCGACCTTTGCCGCGAGCTGCACCCCGATCTGCGGCGTGCCGACCCACGCGATCCTGCCGGCCGAGGATCCGCTGGCCGAGCTCCCGGCCGTGACCATCGCGGCGCTGGCCGAGCGGCCTTTGGTGCTGCTCGACCTGCCGCATACCTCGCACTTCCTGCTGGCGGTGTTCGACCTGTACGGGCGGCGGCCGCGGGTGCAGATGCGCACCCGCACCTACGAGACGGTGCGCAGCGCGGTGGCCGCCGGGCTGGGCGTCTCGGTCCTGAACATGCGCCCGCTCTCCAGCGCTTCCCCGGACGGCCGCGGCCTGGTCCGCCGCCCGATCATCGACGAGCTGCCGACGCCCACCCTGATGGTCGCCGACATCTACGGCAGCCAGAAGCCGCTGTTCGTGCGCCGCCTGATCCGGCTCATCCAGCGCTTCTTCGCCGAGGCCGGGCCGCGCGGCTTCGCGGTGACCCTGCCCGAGCGCGAGGCGGAGCTACTTCGGGCCTGAGCGCGGCCCGGCCGGACCGCCGACCAGTCCCGCCCCCGCGTCCCGGGACAGGCCCAGGAACACCGGCACCGCCAGGAGCGCGGCGATCCCAGCGGCGATGAACCCCCAGTGGAAGTCGGCGACGGTGAGGGCCTCCCCGCCCCCGTGCGCCAGCCGCGCCGCATCGAGCGAGAGCGCCGCGATGGTCACCCCCAGGGACGCCGACACCTGCTGGGCCACGCTGGTGAAGCTGGTGCCCTGGCTGTGCCGCTCCTCCGGCAGGTCGCCCACCGACAGCGAGTTGATCGCGGTGAACTGCAGGGAGCGGGTCAGCCCGGCGATCATCAGGATTCCGAACATGACCAGCCAGGGCGTCGACACCCCGAACAGGATCGGCGCCATCATGAACAGGGCGCTCAGCACCGCGTTCACCGCCAGCACCCGCCGGAAGCCGAACCTGCTCAAAATCGGGTGGGTGAGCGGCTTCATCAGGATGGCGCCGAGCGCGCTGGCAAACGTGGTCAGGCCGCTCGCCAGGGGATCCAGGCCGAAGCCCAGCTGCAGCAGGAGCGGCAGGAGGAATGGGGTGGCGCCGGCGCCGGCGCGGAACAGGAGCCCGCCCAGCATCCCGGCCCGGAAGGTCGGGATCCGCAGGAGCTGCAGGTCCAGCACGGGGTGGGCCACGATCCCGGCATGGCGGACATAGCTCCAGCCGGTCAGCGCCGCGACCATAACCAGCACCGCTGTGGCCAGCACAGGGCTCTCTCCACTGCCGAGGAACGCCTCGGCCGCCACCAGCGAGGCCAGGCAGAGCGCCAGCAGCAGGAAGCCGGAAAGGTCGAAGCGCGGCACCTCCCGGGGGGTGATCCTGGGCATCAGGAACCATGCGCCGACCAGCGCCGCGGCCCCCACCGGCAGGTTGATCCAGAAGATCCAGCGCCAGTCCGAGACGGTGACGATGAAACCGCCCACCGGCGGCCCCAGCAGCGGCCCGAGCAGCGCCGGCATGGTGAACCAGGCCATGGCGCCCACCAGCTCGTGCTTGGGCACCAGCCGCAGGATCACCAGCCGTCCCACCGGCAGCATCAGGGCGCCGCCCGCGCCCTGCAGGGCACGACCGGCAACCAGTTGCGGCAGGGTGGAGGCCAGGCTGCACAGCAGCGAGGCCAGGCAGAACAGCCCGATCGCCAGCGCGAACACCCGGCGCGCGCCGAACCGGTCGGCGATCCAGCCGCTGGCCGGCGCGAACACGGCGAGGCTGACCAGATAGGTGGTGAGCGCCAGCTTCAGGCGGACCGGGTCGGTCCCGAGATCCGCGGCGATCGTCGGCAGCGCCGTGACCAGCACGGTGCTGTCCAGGTTCTCCATGAACAGCGCCGCCGCCACGACGATGATCATCATGCGCTGGCGCGCCAACTCCGACAGAACCGTTCTCCCGGCGGCGGACAGCATCGGGCCAGGATCGGCCCGTGATCCGTCGCCAGCGGATATCTAGTGTCGGCAGGGCCTCAGGTGCAGTTCTCGAAACGCAGCAGCAGCTTTGCAAGGCTGTGCTTGCCGACCTTCTCGATCGCCTCGGAGACCGTGCACCAGCAGCGCTCGCGCTGGCCCTTCTCCGGCCAGTCGGTCAGTTCCTCGTCGACGTCGAGCCGGAACACCTCGATCTCGCAACGCACCGTGGTTCCGTCGGCCTTCCGCTTGGGATGCACGAAGCGGCCGATCGGGTTGCGCCCGATCCGGCCGATCAGCCCGGCCTCTTCCCATGCCTCGCGCTGCGCCAGCTTGTGCGGTGCCACGCCCTTTTCCGGCCGGCCCTTGGGAATGATCCAGCGGCCGGTGCCGCGCGACGTCACGAGCATGACCATCGGTTCGCCCAGATGCTCGGTGACCGGCAATGCGCCGTACTGGATCCGCAATTCCTTCACCTCGCTCCCGGACCTGCTCGGTCCCCCTCAAAACCCGGTTCTACTGACGATATCAACCATCACGATAAGGCAGGGTTCCAGGACAATCCAGCTTCTTGCGCCTGACCCAGTTCATCCCATGGCAAATCGGGCAGGGCAGCCACATTCGCCCACTCGATCCAGGAGGAAGCCGCACTCATCCATTAGAACGGCGACCGCCTCGGCATGTAAGGCCGCTAGCAAGTATTGCTGCACTAGAATGTGACAGTCTGGCGGCAGATCGACGACTTTGCCATGCAATGCGGTCTTCATGGGCAGCCCGTTGCCCCGCGGCTCGATCCCGCCGGGAGGTTGGGGGAGAAGTCATTTCCGCCGCCTCGGCCCGCGCGCGCCGGACGTACAACTGCCGGTAGCACGCGGGCAGTCCGGCGCGCTGGCCGGGGCCGGCGGACAGTCTCAGGCCTGGCGGAGCGCCTCCTCCACCAGCCGCTCCGCCTGGACGACCATGTCGTCGATGCTGCCTTCGATATCGACCACCAGCGGGCGCTCGTCCGCCGTGGGCGGCTCCAGGGTCTCGATCTGGCTGTCCAGGAGGCTGGTGGGCATGTAGTGGCCCTTCCGCTTGGCCATCCGCTCGGCAATCACCTCTTTGCTGCCCTTGAGGAAGACCACCCGGACGTCATCCTTGCCGCCGATGACCTTGTCCCGGTAGGCGCGCTTGAGCATCGAGCAGGTGATCACCCCGGACTGGCCGGCCTGCCGGCGCTCGTCGATCCACGCGGCCACCCGGTCGAGCCAGGGCCAGCGGTCCTCGTCGTTGAGCGGCGTGCCCGCCGCCATCTTCGCCACGTTGGCCTCAGGATGCAGGGCATCGCCCTCCTGGAACAACCAGCCCCGCCGCTCCGCGATCGTCTTCGCCACGGTGGTCTTGCCCGAGCTGGTCACGCCCATCACCACCAGAACCAAGTTCTTCATGCACCTGCCCGATCAGCTGCGCCGCAGCTCGCGGATGCCCGACGGCGCCGCGACCTGCACGCTTTGCGCCCTTCCGATGAAGAGCCCCGTTTCCACCAGCCCCACGATCCCGTGCAGTTCCCGGTCCAGGAAGGCGGGATCGGCGATGGGCCCGAACCCGCAGTCGAGGATGAGATTGCCGCCGTCGGTGCGGTAGGGCGTCCCTTCCATCTGCCGCAGGACCGGCACCCCGCCAAGCCCGGCGATCCGCCGCGCCGTGGCCTGCCAGCCGAATTCCACGACCTCCACCGGCACCGGCAGGTCCAGGCGGTCGGCAAGCTTGCTCTCGTCCACCACGATCACCAGCCGGTCGCTGGCCGCGGCCACGATCTTCTCGCGCAGCAGCGCCCCGCCCATCCCCTTGATCAGGTCGAGGCTGCCCTTGGCGACCTGATCGGCGCCGTCGATGGTGAGGTCGAGCCGGTCGTGCCGGGAGAAGTCGGTGAGCGGGATGCCGCCGGCCCGCGCCTGGGCGGCGCTGCGCTCCGAGGTCGGGATCGCCAGGATCCGCAGCCCCTCCCGCACCCGGCGGATCAGCGCCTCGATCGCGAACCAGGCGGTCGAGCCGGTGCCCAAGCCCACCAGCATGCCGTCCTGCACCAGCTCCACTGCCGCTTCCGCCGCGGCTTTCTTCAATCCGTCCTGCTGGGTCCCTGCCACCATCGCCCCGTCACCCCCGGTTCGCAGGCAACCCGCCGGGCCGCCTTGCGTTGATGGTATGGCAGATCGGGGGGTATGGAAGAGATGGCAGGCGTCTGGCGGCCGATGTCCCGGGTGCTGGCCGCGCCACCCCCCGGGGTCCGACCTACGAGATGGGACAGAAGATGAGCTTGAACCGCGGCGACATGGACCAGCTTTGCATCGACACCATCCGTACCCTGGCGATGGATGCGGTGCAGCAGGCCAATTCCGGGCATCCCGGCACGCCGATGGCGCTGGCGCCGGTCGGCTACCAGCTCTGGCAGAACCATCTGCGCTTCGACCCGCATGACCCGATCTGGCCGAACCGCGACCGGTTCGTGCTCTCGGTCGGCCACGCCTCGATGCTGCTCTACAGCCTCCTGCACCTGACCCGGACCCAGGCGGTCGACAGCGACTACAACAAGACCGGCAACGTGTCGGTGTCGCTCGACGACATCCGCAACTTCCGCCAGCTCGACAGCAAGTGCCCGGGCCATCCGGAATATCACCTGACCTCCGGCGTCGAGACCACCACCGGGCCGCTTGGCCAGGGCGTCGCCACCAGCGTCGGCATGGCGGTGGCGGAGCGCTGGCTGGCCACCCACTACAACCGGCCGGGCTTCGAGCTGTTCGACTACAAGGTCTATGCCCTGGCCGGCGACGGCGACCTGATGGAGGGGATCTCCGCCGAGGCCGCCTCGCTGGCCGGCCATCTCCGGCTCGCCAACCTCTGCTGGATCTACGACAGCAACCAGATCACCATCGAGGGCGGCACCGACCTCGCCTTCTCCGAGGATGTCGGCGCCCGCTTCGCCGCCTATGGGTGGCATGTCGAGCATGTCGACGACGCCAACGACCGGGCGGCCCTGGACAAGGCGCTGGCCGGCTTCCGCGCCCGCACCGACAAGCCGACCATGATCGTGGTGCGCAGCGTGATCGGCTATGGCGCGCCCAAGAAGGCCGGCACCGCCTCGGCCCATGGCGAGCCCCTGGGTGCCGAGGAGATCAAGGGCGCCAAGAAGGCCTATGGCTGGCCGGAAGACGCCCAGTTCCTGGTTCCCGACGGGGTCTACGAGCATTTCGCCGACGGCATCGGCGCGCGGAGCGGCAAGGAGAACGCCGCCTGGAAGGAACTGTTCGATCGCTACGCGGAGCAGTACCCCGACGAGGCCCGCCAGATCACCCAGATGCAGCGCCGCGAGCTCCCCGAGGGTTGGGACAAGGACATTCCGAGCTTCCCCGCCGATGCCAAGGGCATGGCCGGGCGTGACGCGTCCGGCCAGGTGCAGAACGCCATCGCCCAGCACCTGCCCTGGCTCTTGGGCGGTGCCGCCGACCTGGCGCCGTCGACCAAGACCCTGCTCAAGTTCGAGGGTGCCGGCGCGCTGGAACCCGACAATCCCGGCGGCCGCAACATGCATTTCGGCATCCGCGAGCATGCCATGGGTGCGGCCTGCAACGGCCTGGCACTTTCCAAGCTGCGCGCCTACGGCGCCACCTTCCTGATCTTCAGCGACTACATGAAGCCGGCGATCCGGCTCTCTGCGCTGATGGAGCTGCCGGCGATCTGGGTGTTCACCCATGATTCGATCGGCGTAGGCGAGGACGGCCCCACCCATCAGCCGGTCGAGCAGCTGCTCAGCCTGCGCTCGATCCCGGGCCTGATCACCCTGCGCCCGGCGGACGCCAACGAGGTCGCCGAATCCTGGCGGGTCGTGGCCGGCCTCACCCACCAGCCGGCCTGCCTGGTCCTGTCCCGCCAGCCCCTGCCGACCTTCGACCGCGAGCGCTACCGCCCGGCCGCCGGCGTGGCCAAGGGCGCCTACGTGCTGGCCGATGCCGAGGGCGGCAAGCCCGACGTGATCCTGATTGGCACCGGCAGCGAGGTGCAGATCTGTGTCGCCGCCCACGAGGCGCTGATCAAGGAGGGCATCCGCAGCCGGGTGGTCTCGATGCCCAGCTGGGAACTGTTCGAGGCCCAGGACGCCGCCTACCAGGAAGAGGTGCTGCCCACCGCCATCGAGGCGCGGGTCAGCGTGGAGCAGGCCTCCGTGATCGGCTGGGACCGCTATGCCGGCCGGCGCGGCGCCAAGATCGGCATGGAATCGTTCGGCGCCTCTGCCCCGCTCAAGGCCCTGCTCAGCCATTTCGGCTTCACCGCCGAAGCGGTGGCCCAGGCCGCGAAGGACCAGATCGCCCGGACCCGCAAGGACCGTTGAGGTCGCGCAGAAAACAGGCCCTGGCGGATCCCGCCAGGGCCTTTCCATAAAAACGACGTGCCAGGGACAAGAAACGTGCAACTCGGGATGATCGGCCTCGGCCGGATGGGCGGCAACATCGTGCGGCGCCTGCTTGGCCATGGCCACCAAGCGGTGGTGTATGACCTGGCGCCGGCCGCCGTGACGGCGCTGACGGAGGAAGGCGCCACCGGCAGCGGCTCGGTCGCGGAGATGGTGCGGAAACTGGACAAGCCCCGGATCGTCTGGTCGATGCTGCCGGCCGGCGAGATCACCGAGAAGCAGATCACCGAGCTTGGCGGCCTGCTGGAAGCCGGCGACATCGTCATCGACGGCGGCAACACCTTCTACAAGGACGACATCCGCCGCGCCGCCGCTTTGGCCGAGAAGGGCATCCGCTATGTCGATGTCGGCACGTCCGGCGGCGTGTGGGGCCTGGAGCGCGGCTACTGCATGATGATCGGCGGCGAGAAGGAAGCGGTCGACTACCTGGACCCGATCTTCCAGGCGCTGGCCCCCGGCAAGGGCAGCATCCCGGCCACCGAGGGCCGCGACGGCCTGGATCCAAGGGCAGAGCTCGGCTACCTCCACACCGGCCCGTGCGGGTCCGGCCATTTCGTGAAGATGGTCCATAACGGGATCGAGTACGGCCTGATGCAGGCCTATGCCGAAGGCTTCGACATCCTGCGCCACAAGAACAGCGCGGACCTGCCGGAGAACGAGCGGTTCGACCTGAACATGGCCGACATCGCCGAGGTCTGGCGGCGCGGCAGCGTGATTTCCTCGTGGCTGCTCGACCTCACCGCCAGTGCCCTGGCCAGAGAGCCGGACCTGTCCGGCTTCGACGGCAAGGTCGACGATTCCGGCGAAGGCCGCTGGACGATCAACGCGGCGATCGAAGAAGCCGTCTCGGTCAACGTCCTCTCAGCCGCCCTGTTCGCCCGCTTCCGCTCGCGCCAGGACAACACGTTCGGCGAAAAGATGCTCTCGGCGATGCGCTATGGCTTTGGCGGCCATGTGGAGAAGAAGGAGGAGTGAGCGTCCAGCTCATCGCTCCTGGGCGGTTCGCCTGGTCGCCCGGCGCGAACGGCCAGGCAGCCGACCAGGCGGACGCCCCGGCCATCCTGGAACCCGGCTGCTAGGCGGCGGCGTCCCGCCGGGATCCGACGAAACGCTCCAGCTTGCCCAGCGTCTGCTGGCCAAGTTCGACCGCGCCGGATCCCTTCGCCTCCCGGAACTCGGCCTCCGTGCTGAACACCATGCCCAGCGTCACCATGGTCGCCCCGTCCTGGTCCTCGAACGAGGCCCAGGCGTCGGCATGTTTCGGCCCGTTCTCGCCCCACAGCAGCGCATAGCCGATCCTCTCTTCGGGCCGGACCTCTGTGTAGACATGGTGGTTCGGGAACTCCGTGCCGTCCGGCCCGATCATGTCGAACACCCACTCCCCGCCGGTGCACAGGTCGATCCGGTGGGTGCGGCAGGAAAAGCCGTCGGGCCCCCACCATTGCGGCAGCGTCTCCGGGTTCATCCACGCGCCCCACACGACGGATCGCGGCGCTCGGATCACCCGCTGAAGCACCATGGTCCGTGCGGCCACGCCCGCGAGATGGTCCAGGCCGCCACCGAAGCCTTCCCGGTAGCCCGCCTCCATGTCCTGCGCCAGCGACGAAAGCTGCACCATCACGGCTATCCAGCTGCGCTCGTCATTACCGGAGAAGTCCGCCGTCACCAGCGCCGCCGATTGCGTCGTGCTCCCGGACGAGACGACCTCGTAGTTGACGCTGCGCAGCCCCGGCTCCAGCGCGAGCCAGCCGCACTCGCAACGGATGTCCGGCTGGCCCTCGACCTTGCAGAGCGAGACTTCGCGCCCGCCCACCCGGGTGTCGGCCTCCAGGATCTCCACGGTGACCGCGGACGAAGGAGCCGACCAGACCGCCCGGGCTGCCGGAGCCGTCCAGGCCTGCCACAGCACCGACACGGGCGCGGCCACGCTTCGCTCGAAGGTCAGCGTCGCGAAGCGGCCCGGCGGATGACCTGCCGCCGCGGGCATGGCATCCGAATTCTGGTTCGGTCTCATCTCGCGCGTTCCTTCGCAATCTGTGTCGCCAACGCTTCCAGCCGGTCGAGCCGGGCCTCCCAGGTGGCCCGATGCTCGTCGAGCCATGCCCGAACCGGCGACAGTGCCTCCGGCACGATGACGCAGGTGCGCACCCGCCCCTCCTTGGAGGAAGCGATCAGCCCCGCGTCCTCCAGCACCGAAAGATGGCGCATCACCGTGGGCAGGCGCAGGCCGGTGGGCTCGGACAGATCCGTGACCCGGGCCGGCTTCTCGGCCAGCCGGTTCAGGATGGACCGGCGGGTCGGATCGGCCAGCGCATGGAGGATCAGGGAGAGGTCGGCGTCATCCTTAGTCATGTTGCTAACTATCACCTCCTGCGCTTGCTTGCCAGGAGAACCTTTTCCGATCGGTTAAGTTTTGGGTAGGCAGGCTGGGCCGCCGGGGCGCTACGGCCACGTTGTCGCGCAGGAACCATCGGGCG
Source organism: Geminicoccus roseus DSM 18922 (assembly GCF_000427665.1). NCBI lineage: Bacteria > Pseudomonadati > Pseudomonadota > Alphaproteobacteria > Geminicoccales > Geminicoccaceae > Geminicoccus > Geminicoccus roseus. Next base: position 3,018,293 of record NZ_KE386572.1, on the reverse strand, counting down.
CATCAGGATGACGTTCTGCTGGCCTGCCCCACCCACGATCCGCACGGATCACCGGCCGGAGGATGCGGCAACGGGCGGCGTCGGAGGCGCCCGGTGCGGCGCCCCTGCCCTTACAGTTCCACCACCACGTACTCGCCTTCGACCGAGACCGGGAAGGTCTCGGCAAGGTAGGGCCCCTCGACCACCCGGGTGCCAGGCTCCACCGAGACGGCATAGTTGCGCACCCGCATCTTCACCGGGTCGCAGTAGGACTTGCCGGTGCGCAGGTCGAACTCCCAGCCATGCCAGGGGCAGCGGACGATCTCGCCCTGGCGGCTCACCCGGTAGTCGCCGGGGCCGTCCGATTCCACCAGGCTGGTGAGCTTGCCCTTGCACAGGCTGCCGCCCTCGTGCGGGCACTTGTCGTACAGGGCGAAATACTCGTCCTTGACGTGGAAGATCGCGATCGGCCTTCCGTTGATCTCGACCAGCTTGCGACCGCCGGGCGGGATCTCGGCGGCGGTCGCGACGACATGCCGGGCCATCAGTCGAAGCGGAACAGCTTGCGCGCATTTTCCGACCGGATCGCCCGGGTCTGCTCGTCGGTCAGCCCGCGCGGCAGCGCGCGCGCCGGATCGTCGAAGTCCCAATGCGGATAGTCGGTGGCGAACAAGAGCCGGTCGAAGCCGACCTGCTCCATCAGATCGATCAGCTGGCGCGGGCTTTCCGGCTCGTCCATCGGCTGGGTGGTGATGTAGAGCTGCTCCTTCAGATATTCCGACGGCGGGCGCTTGAGGTGCGGGACCTCGGCGCGCAGGCGCGCCCAGTGCTTGTCCAGCCGCCAGGAGAGCGCCGCCAGCCAGCCGAAGCCGCCCTCGATGTTGATGAACTTCACGCCCGGGAAGCGCTCGAACACGCCTTCCAGCACCAGGCTCGCCACCACCGACTGGCAGGCCGCCGAATGGCCGGTCATCTCCTCCAGGTAGTAGGACGGCCAGCCGGTGCCGCTCACCGGGAAGCCGCTATAGCCGAACACATGCATCGCCACCGGCAGCCCGTGCCGCTCCGCGGCCTCGTAGATCGGCCAGTAGCGCTTGCGCCCGAGCGGCTCGTTGGTGCGGGTCAGCAGCAGGACCTGGGAGAAGCCCGGATCGCCGGCGCGCTTCTCGATCTCCGCCACCGAGGCCGCGGCATCCTCGTAGGACACCAGGATCGAGGCCTTCAGCCGCCGTTCCTGGCGCACCCAGGCGTCGAGCTGCCAGTCGTTGACGGCGCTCACCATCGCGGTGGTGAACTCGGGATCCTGGTCGGCTTGGCCGCTGGGATAGAGCGGCGCCATGATCGCGTACTCGACGCCATAGGCGTCCAGGTAGTGCTCGCGCATGAAGCCCAGATCGCTGCCGGGCTGGCCGCCATCAGGCCCCCAGGCGTCGCGGCGCGCCGCGCGGGGCGCCGCCTTGGGATACGGGTCGCCGTTCACGAAGGCGTGGCGCGGCCGCAGCCCGTAGGTCTGGATCCGATCCCACCAGCGCTTGCTTAAGTAGTGCTTCAGGTCGGCCAGCGACTTCACCGTCGGGTGCAGGTCGCAGTCGATGATGCCCAGCCGCTGCGGTGCTGCGCGGGTGGAGGTCGCAGGCGTCGCGGTCTCCGTCTGCGAACGATCGAGAACCTCGAGGGTCATGCCGTGTCTCCCAGACGCGGGTAGGTCGCGCGTGGATTGTCGACCATGATCTTGCGCTGCAGTTCCGGCGAGAAGCCAGCCGGGATCAGGTCGTCGCCGTCGAACTGCCAATGAGGATAGTCCGACGAGTACAGGAGTAAATCGTCCGAGCCGAGATGATCGAGCACCCGGCCGACTTCGGCCGGGTCGGCCGGCGCGTCGAACGGCTGCAGGGTCAGGCGGAAATGCTCGCGCACGATCTCGATCGGCGAGCGGTCGACCCAGGGCACCTCGATGCGCAGGCCGCGCCAGCCCTTGGTGAACCGCCACAGGAAGGTCGGCAGCCAGCTCACCCCGGATTCGGCCAGCACCACCTTCAGCTTCGGGAATTTCTGGAACACGCCGTGGCTGATCAGGCTGGCTACCTGGGCCTGAAAGGCCTGGGTCTGCACGACATAGTCCTCAACATGGTAGGTCGGCCAGCCCGACGCCGTGACCGGATGCCGGTAGGAGCTGCCCAGATGCACGCAGATCGGCAGGCCGTGGCGCTCGGCGGCGCGATAGATCGGCCAGTGAAAGCTCTTGCCGAGCGGCAGCTCGCCCATCACCAAAACCAGCACCTGCACGAAGCGCTTGTCGTGGGCCAGCCGCTCGATCTCGTCGACCGCCAGCTCCGGGTTCTGTACCGGCACCACGATCGAGGCGCGCAGCCGGGGCTCCTTGGAAAGCCACTCCACTGCCAGCCAGTCGTTGACCGCCTTGGCGAACGCTGCGGCCATCCGCTCGTCGTTGATCTGCTGGATGCCGTAGAGGCAGTTGCAGATCGCGATGGCCGGGTCCCACCGGTCGAACAGCTCGCTCTGGATCCGCTCGACGCTCTCGCCCGCCGGCCCCTTGCCGCCGGCGCGCCATTCCGGCCGGGCATTGATCGGGGCACGTGCCGGGAAGCTGCGGTTCTCGAAGCTCTCGATGCCGCGCACGTCGACCATTTCCTGCCAGTACGGGTCGAGATAGGGCACCAGCGCCTGGATGCCCGGTACGGTCGGATGGACGTCACAGTCGATGGCGCCGGTGGCTTTCATGGAGTTCTCCGTCATCCTCAGCCCTTGACCGCGCCGAAGGCCAGGCCGCGCACCAGGTGGCGCTGCAGCGCCATCATGAACAGCACGATCGGCAGCATGATCCCGATCGCGGCGGCGGCCGACAGCGACCAGTAGTTCAGGTCTTCCGCCCCGTACTCGGCGATCGCCACCGGCAGGGTCTTGGTGCTCGGGCCGGTCAGCACCAGCGCGAACAGGAACTCGTTGTAGGCGAGCAGCAGGCTGAACAGGCAGGTGATCCACAGGCCCGGCCGCACCACCGGCAGCGCCACCTGGTAGAACACCTGCCAAAGGTTGCAGCCGTCGATCCGGGCCGCCTCGTCCAGCTCCAGCGGCACGTCCATGAAGAAGCTGCGCATCATCCAGATCGTGAAGGGCTGGTTGATCGCCACCAGCGCCAGGACCATCGCCGGATAGGTGTCGATCAGGCTCAATCCCTGGGCCAGCACGAAGAACGGGATCGCCAGCAGGATGTGCGGGAACATCCGCATCGCCAGCAGGCCGAACAGGATCCCGCGCGAGCCGCTTCCCCGCATCCGCGAGAGCGCGAACGCCGCCATGGTGCCGATCGGCACCGAGATGCACACGGTGGAGACCGCGATCACCGCGCTGTTGATCAAGAAGCGCCAGAACTCCTTCTCGACCCAGACCTGGTAGTGGAACTCGAAGGTCGGCGTGAAGATCAGCTTGGGCGGCACCGAGAAGGCGTCCACCGGCAGCTTGATCGAGGTCAGGAACGCCCAGATGATCGGCGTGAGGTTCACCACGGTGAACGCGCACAGCGCCAGGAACAGGAGGGTCTGCGAGGCGCGCGAGGGACGCATCAGAACGCTCCCTTGTCGCGCCGGTACAGTACCGCGATCAGCAGGCCGATGGTGAGCGCCGAAAGCAGCAGCGTCAGCACGCCCAGCGCCGAGGCCTTGCCGATCTCGAGCAGCCGGAACGCCAGTGCATAGGTGTACATGGTGAGCGTTTCGGTGGCGGTGCCGGGACCGCCCGCGGTCAGCACGTAGATCTGGTCGAAGAACCGGAAGGCATCCATGATCCGGATCGCCAGCACGAACAGGATGAGCGGCTTGATCGCCGGCAGCATGACCTTGGTCAGCACCGTCCAGTTGCCCGCCCCGTCCATCTGCGCCGATTCGATCTGGCTGGAATCCACCGTGTTCAGCCCGGCATAGAGCACCAGGATCATGAACGGCGTGAACTGCCAGGCATCCGCCAGGATCACGGTGAACCGCGCCCAGCCGGGCGTGCCCAGCCAGTCCGGCGGGAAGATGTTGAAGCTCATGATGATCGCGTCGAGCAGTCCCCAGCGTCCGGTGAAGATCCAGCGCAGGAACAGGGCCGCCACCACCGGCGTCACGATGTGCGGCAGGAACATCAAAAGATTGAGCGGCTTGACCCCGAAGGTCAGCTTGTATAGCCCGAACGCCACCGCGAGGCCCAGCACGAACTCCAGGCTGACCGCGCCGGCGACGATCATCACCGTCTTGCCGATCGAGCTCCAGAACCGCTCGTCACCCAGCAGAGCCGTGTAGTTGCCCAGCCCGATGAAGCTCGGCTCCTGGCCGCCCAGGTAATAGTTGAAGAAGCTCAGATAGATCGCGTAGCCGAGCGGGTAGAGCAGCACCAGGGCGATCATCAGCCCACTCGGCACCAGGAAGAGCCAAAGGCCCCGTTGGGTCTGCATGTCAGGTCAAGTCTTCCGGATCGGGAGCGTTTGGACAGGCCGGGAACAGGCGTCAACCGTAGTAGCCGCGGCTCCTCAATAGTTGTTCCGTCTCGGCAGCCGCCGCATCGAGCGCTGCTTTCACCTCCATCTCGCCGGCCACCGCTTGGAGGATGCGGCGCGAGATGAACTCGCCCGCCTCGTAGAACTCGGGCAGCGGCGGAGTCGGCAGGGCCGTAGGCAGCGCTGCAAGGATGCCGGGATAGTGCCGGAACTTCTTCGCTAGCTCCGGATCGCGCAGCACGGAGTCGCGCGGCGGCACCAGCATGGCAGCCCCCTCGCGCATGTTGGCCTCGCTCGACGAGGTCGCCAGGATCCGGAACAGGAGTTCGGGGTCCTGCTTGCTGAACGCCGAGATTGCGTAGCCATCAGCCGCCAACCGGCTGTGGCCGCCGGGCGGGGCGGCCCACCCCATCAGATCCACCACGCGCGACTTGGCCGGATCGTCCATCGATGCGGTGCGGCTGGCCCATTGCAGGCCCATCGCCGCCAAGTCCTGCTGCAGGGCCAGGGTGCACTCGTCGTTGGCAGCGGTGGCATAGCCACGCTGCGCATAACCCGCGCTTTTCTTGAGCGCCTCGATCGCTTTGACGCCGTTCTCGCCGTTGAAGACCGGATGCCAGTCTTCGTCGAACCATCCATCGCCGATCGTGTTGAAGTACCAGTGCGCCTCGTTCATCACCGCGTCGATCGGCTTCAGGCACTTGATCGTGCCTGCCCGCATCGGCGTGTTGAACTTCTCCGCGAGCGCCAGGTACTCGTCCATGGTGGTGGGCGGCTGCCTGCCGGCTTCCTCGAACAGGTCGCGCCGAAAGAAGAGCAGCATCACGTTGACGTTGTGGGGCACGCAGTAGAGCTTGCCCTCGTACCGGTACGGCGCCAGCACGGTCTCGGGGAAGTCCGCAAGGGCAAACTCCCCTCGGTGCTTCTCCCACAAGTCGTCCAGTGGACGCAGCCAGCCGTTCTTGGCGTATTTCTGAACGGTGGTGTCGTTCGCGTAGACGATGTCCAGCGCGTCCGACTTCGAGGACAGGCTGATGGTCGCCAGCTCATTGGCCTTGTCGAACGGCATGAGCTGGGTGTTGACCTCCACCCCGGGCACGGCCGAACGCATCTTCTCCGCATAGAACTCCAGAGCCGGGAAGCGGTGGCTGATCATCTGCACCGGCGTTGCGGCTCTCGCCTGCCCTCCCGCCATGGAGGCCGCGGCCGCCATTCCGAGCGTCTGCAACGCCCGGCGCCGGTCGATCCCATATGCAGTCATCCGCGATTCCCCACCCTGCTTCCTGTTCGGCCCCGTCCACTCAGTTGTAGTAGCCGCGGCTCTGCAGGAGCTGCTCGGTCTCGCCGGCGGCGGCATCCAGCGCCTCCTGCACCTCCATCTCGCCGGCCACCGCCTGCAGGATCCGCCGGGTGATGAACTCGCCTGCCTCGTAGAACTCCGGCAGCGGCGGGAACGGCGTGGCGGTCTCCAGCGAGGCCAGGATCGCGGGATAGTGCCGGTACTGCTCCGCCAGCTTCGGGTCGCGCAGCACCGATTCGCGAGGCGGCACCATCAGGGCTGCCGCCTCGCGCTGGGTGGCGTCGCTGGACGAGGTGGCGATGATCCGAAACAGGAGATCCGGGTCCTGCTTGGTGAAGGCGGAGATCGCGTAGCCGTCGCCGGACAGCCGGGCATGGCCGTCCGGCGGCGCCGCCCAGTCGATCTGGCCGACCACCCGGGACTTGGCCGGGTCGTCCATCGAGGCGGCGCGGGTGGCCCATTGCAGCCCCATTACCCCGATGTCCTGCTGGTAGGCGAGCGAGCATTCGTCGTTCGCGGCGGTGGCATAGCCGCGCTGGGCGAACTGGGTGATCTCCTTCAGCTGCTCGATCGCCGCCACGCCCTTCTCGTTGTTGAACACCGGCTTCCACTGGTCGTCGAACCAGCCGTCGGCCAGGGCATTGATGTACCAGTGCGCCTCGTTGAGGCCGGCATCGACCGGCTTCAGGCAGTTCACCGAGCCCGCGCGCATCGGCGAATTGAAGTGCTCCGCGAGCTCATGATACTCGGCGATCGTCTTGGGCGGCTGCTTGCCTTCCGCCTCGAACAGGTCCTTGCGGTAGAACAGCATCATCACGTTGACGGTGTGCGGCAGGACGTAGAGCTTGCCCTCGTAGCGGTAGGGCGCCAGCCCCGCTTCCGGGAAGTCGCCGAGGCCGAACTCGTCCTTGTACTTCGCGAACAGGTCGTCGAGCGGCATCAGCCAGCCGTTCTTGGCGTATTTCTGCACCGTGCTGTCGCTGGCGTAGACAATGTCCAGCGTGTCGGCCTTGGACGAGAGCGCGATGGTCGCGAGCTCGTTGGCCTTGTCGAACGGCATCAGCTGGGTGTTGACCTCCACCCCGTCCACCGCGCCGCGCATCTTCTCGGCGAACAGCTCGAGCGCCGGGTAGCGGTGGCTGATCATCTGCACGGGGGAAGCGGCGCGGGCGCGGGGAGCGCCCAGCAGCGACAAGGCGGCTGCGGCGCCGGCCGTCTGGATGGCGCTGCGACGGCTGAGGATCGGGCCGGTCATGGTCATTCCCTGATCTTGGCCGGCTCTCGGGGCCGGCGTTTCGCCCGACCCTCTTGTATGGTAGCAGCCCTGTCAATAGGGCTGATCCGGGTGAAAACACAGCGCTGGGGCGTCTTTTCAGGGCATGCCGACAGATCCGGCGCCCTCGCTCCGGACCTGTCGATGGACGACGGAAAGATCAGGCCGAGTAGAAGCTCCGAAGCTCGTTTGAGTCGACCACGTGGCAGTAGATCATGTTGATGATCTCCAGTTCGCGGTTCTGGAGCTCCATCGTCGCCGCCGCGCAGCAGTCCTCGACCACCAGGACGTTGAAGCTCTCGTCGGACAGGCTGCGCACCGTGGACGACACGCACTGGTCGGTGAAGATCCCGGTGGCGACCACGTTCTTGATGCCCATGTTGGCGAGCAGGATCCGCAGGTTGGTGCCGGTGAGCGCGCTGTCGGTGGTCTTCTCGACCACGATGTCGTCGCCCTGCGGCGCCAGCGCGGCGACCACCTGTCCCTCGTCCTCGTTGCGGGGCAGCAGCAGGTAGTTGAAGCCCGGCCGCTTCTGGCTGAGCGAGCGGTCGCGCCCGTCGTTCTTCAGGCAGGCGATCCGCGCATAGATCACTTCCACGCCCCGGCGGCGGCTGTCGTCGATCAGCTTCTTGATGTTGGGGATCACTACCTGGTTCATGCGCTCGAAGAACGGCTGCCACGCCTCGTTCTCGGCCGGATCGCTCTTGGGCAGGAGATAGGTTTTCTGCACGTCGATCACGAGCAGCGCCGTCTCCTTGGGATCGAGCACCATGTCCTCGGGCTCGGGCGCGTTGGCGTAGTAGAAGGAGCGGTGCCGGGTCTTCCAGCTCATCGATCAGCCCTTTTTCTTGAACCGGCGCAGGAGCAGCGGCCCGATCTCGGTCGCGGCGAACAGCCCGCCCGGCTTGAGGAACATCACGCCCATCATCGCCATCGCCAGCACGATCTCGGTGAGCCCCACCACCTGGTCGGCGAAGATGTCGGCCGCGTTCAGCGAGGTCTCCAGCGCGCGCAGGCTCTCGAACAGGATCGTCACCGCGAAGGTGCCGATCACCGCCCCGGTCACCGTGTTGGTGCCGCCGATCACCAGCATGCCCAGGATCACGAAGGTTTCCTTGAGGTAGAAGGCCTTGGGCGAGAACGAGGTCACGAAATGGCCCCACAGCGCCCCGCCGATCCCGGCGAACAGCGCGCTCAGGATGAAGGCCCGCCAGCGCAGGGAGGGGATGTTGGCGCCGAGCGCGCCAGCGGCCCGCTCGTCGTCCCGCGACGCCCGCAACAGAAGCCCGATCCGCGATTCCTTGAACAACAGCGCCACCACGACCGCCACCGCGGCGATCCCGCCCGCCAGCGGCAGGCTGGTGACGCTCGGCAGGCCGAACAGGGTCCGCGGCCCGTTGGTGACGGCGCTCCAGTGGGCGATGATGGTGTGCAGCACCACCAGCAGCGCAAAGGAGGTGATCACCGCCGGGGCGTCGGACAGGCGCATCAGCGGGTAGGCGATCACCGCGGCGATCAGCGCCGCCACCAGCCCGCCGATCAGGATGCCCACATAGCCCGAGACCTGCACGGTCTTGATAATCTCGTAGAGGTCGGGCAGCGCCATGCCGCGCATCTGCACCGGGATGGTGATCGCCGCCGAGGCGTAGGCGCCCACCCCCATGAAGCCGATATGGGCGAACGACAGGATCCCGGAATTGCCGGTGAAGGTCTGCAGGCCCACCACCAGCACCAGGCTGATCGCCATCGCGGTCGCGATGCGCTCGGTCAGGCGGTCCTGCAGGACGGCGGGCACGGCCACCAGCAGGGCCACCAGGCCCAGGAGGATGACGAGGGTGAGGATGTTGCCGCGTTTCAAGGGCTTCAGGTCCGCTGGCCGGTGGCGGGGCCGCGGATCAGGCCCTCGGGACGCCACAACAGGATCAGGATCACGAGGGTGAAGGTGAACGCGTCGCGGAACTGCAGGAGGTCCTGCGGCAGCGTGTAGTTCAGGCCGGTGTTGACGAAGGCCAGGAGGAACCCGCCCAGCACCGCGCCCTGCAGGCTGCGCATCCCGCCGATCACGGTCGCGATGAACGCCACCAGCAAAGGCTCCAGGCCGATGCCCGGCGTCACCGAGCCGATCCGGCCGATCCAGAGCAGCGACACCACCCCGGCGAAGAACCCGCTGATCGCGAACGCGCTGGAGATGATCAGGTTGGCCGGCACCCCCAGCATCCGCGCCATGCGGAACTGGGTCGCGGCCGCCCGCATCGCGATGCCGAGCACGGTTCTCTTCATCGCCCAGGCGAACAGCACGAGCAGCAGGATCGAGGCGACGATGGTGATCAGGTTGCGCGCCGGGATCAGGATGCCGGCGAACTCCACCGTCTGCGAGAACAGGTCCGGCAGCGGCACGTTGCGCGCCCTAGGCGAGATGAACAGCAGCGCGGCGTTCTGCAGGATGGTCGAGAAGGCGAAGGAGGTGATCAGCACCGCGGTCACCGATTTCGCCCGCACCGGCCGGAAGGCGATGTAGTCGGTGGCGACCCCGGTGGCGATCGCGATCAGCACCGCCACCGCGGCCATCACGATCCAGGGCAACCCTGAGCCGTTCATCAGGAACAGGCCGTAGCCCGCCACCATGATCAGCTCGCCATAGGCGAAGTTCACCAGCTTGAGGATGCCGTAGACGATCACCAGGCCCAGCGCCATCAGCGCGTAGGCGCCGCCCAGGCTGAGCACGTCGATGGTGAACTGGAGGAGAAACTGCATGTGCGCTCAGCCGCCCAGATAGAGCTGTTCGAGGTCGGAGGCCGCCGCGATCTCGGCGGCGCTGCCTTGCGCCGCGATGGTTCCCAGCCGCATCACATAGGCCCGGTCGGCCACGGAGAGCGCCTTGGACGCGTTCTGCTCCACCAGCAGGATGGTCAGGCCGTCGCGCTTGAGCTCGGCGATCATCTCGAAGATCTGGTCCACGATGGTGGGGGCCAGGCCCAGGGACGGCTCGTCCAGCAGCAGGAGGCGCGGCCGAGACATCAGGGCGCGGGCGATCACCAGCATCTGCTGCTCGCCGCCGGAAAGGGTGCCGGCCGGCTGCTGGAACCGCTCCTTGAGCCGTGGGAACAGGGCGAACATCCGCTCGGTGTCGGCGTCCACCCCGTCCCGGTCGCGCCGCCTGGTATAGGCGCCCAGCACGAGGTTCTCGCCCACCGTCAGGTCGGGGAACACGTCGCGGGTCTCAGGGACCATCGCCACGCCCTTGCGCACCATCCGCTCCGGCGACCAGGACGAGACGTCGGTGCCGTCCAGCCGGATGGTGCCGCTGGACTTCAGCGCCCCGGCGATGGCCAGCAGGGTCGAGGACTTGCCGGCGCCATTGGCGCCCAGCAGCGTCACCAGCTCGCCGTCGGCCAGCGTCAAGGAAACGTCGCGCACCGCGGCGATCGCCCCGTAGCTCACCTGGAGCCCCTGGACCTCAAGCATGCTGGGCCTGCGCGGAGGAGCCGAGATAGGCCTCGATCACGGCGGGATGGCGGCGCACGCTCTCCACGTCGCCCTCGGCGATGGTCCTGCCCGACGCCAGCACGTGCAGGCGGTGGCACAGCCGCATGATCAGCGGCATGTCGTGGTCGATGATCAAAAGGCCCAGGCGGCGCTTTTCCGGCAGCGCGGCCAACAGCGACAGGAGCACCTCGGATTCGCCCTCGTTCATGCCGGCGGCCGGCTCGTCCAGGATCAGGAAGGACGGTTCGGCGGCCAAGGCCCGGGCGATCTCCACCCGGCGCTTGTCGCCATAGTTCAGGGCCGCCGCCAGCGTGTCGCCATGGCGGTCCAGGCCGAAATCATGGAGCAGGGCGGCGACCTTCGCCTGCGCCGCGCGCCGGCCGTGGCCCTGGGCCAGGGCGGCGGTCTCGATGTTCTCGGCCACGGTCAGGTGGTCGAACAGGCGCACGATCTGGAACGAGCGGGCGATTCCGTGGCGGGCGACGTCGCTGGGCTTCAGCCCCGCCATGGAGACGCCGTCCACCGTCACCTCGCCGCCCGCGAGCGGGACCTGGCAGGTGATGGCGTTGACCAGCGTGGTCTTGCCGGAGCCGTTCGGCCCGATCAGCCCGACGATCTCGCCGCGGGCGAGGTCCAGGGTGACGCCATCCAGGGCGCGCAGCCCGGAAAACTCGACATGAACGTCGCGCGCCACGAGGCGGCCTTCAGACATCCGGGGGACCTTGAATTCAGAGAAAGGGCGGCGACGGTGCTTGGGCGGGCGCGCCGGCCGGCGCGCCCGCCCCTGCCGCTCAGGGCGCCGGGACGCTGTCCGGGCGGTGCCACTTGACGAAGGAGGTCTTGCCGTCCTTCAGCTCGATGATCGCCGCCGCCTTGTTCGGCATGTGGCCTTCCTCGGCGGTGCCGTAGTCGAGGCTGCCGGTAAGCAGCTCGAACTCGCCCTCCTCCAGGGCCTTGGCGACCGCGGCGCCGTCGGTGGTGCCGGCGGCCTCGACGGCCTGGGCCAGCAGCATCACGGTGTCGTAGCCGGTCGCGACGAAGGAGGTGTCGGGCTCGCCGCCATACATCTCCTTGTAGAGCTCGATGAACTTCTGCATCTGCGGCCCGGCGTCGGAGCCCATCCAGGTATGGGTGACGAAGTAGACGTCGTTGCCGAACTTCTCGCCCAGCGCCTGGTGCAGCGCCGGATCGTCATAGGCGTCGCCGCCCAGCACCGGCGCGTCGTAGCCGACCTCGCGCAGTGCCCGGATGATCACGCCGATGTCGGTGCCATAGGAGGACAGGAAGATGACGTCCGGCTTCTCCGGCAGGGCCTGCAGCCGGGAGAGCTGCGCCGAGAAGTCGTTGTCGCCGTTGTTGTAGCTGTCCTCGAGCAGGATCTCGCCGCCGCCGGCCTTGAACTGCTCCATGAAGTACTTAGGCAGCGACTTGGTGTAGGCGATGAACTGGTCGGTGACGACGTAGGCCTTCTTCCAGCCCTTCTCGAGCGCAAAGTCCGCCGCGACTGCGCCCATGGTGGTGTTCCACATGGACAGGGTGAACTGCTTGTCGCCGAGCGACCAGGAGCTGTAGAGCGGGTCGGAGGCGCAGGTCGAGATGCCGACGATGTCGGCGGACTGCGCCTCGCGGCTGGCCGGGCCGCCGAAGTCGAAGTCGCAGGGCGCCATGATCAGCTCGGCGCCGTCGTCGATCAGTTCCACCGCGACGTTGCCGACCGTCACCGGGTCGGACTTGCCGTCGATGCTGACCAGCTTGACCGGCTGACCGAGCAGCCCGCCCTTGTCATTGAGCTCCTTGATCGCCACCTGGGCGCCCCGGAAGCCGGGCTCGTCCATCGGCGCCTGGATGCCGGTCAGGTTGAGCGCCGCCCCGATGGTAATCTCCGCCTTGGCCGGGATCGCTCCGAACGCCGCCATGGCGGCGCCTACCTGCATGAACCTGAGCAGTCTGCTCATCTCTCTTCTCCCCCTGTCCCATGCGGCCGTCCTGGAGGGACGGCTTCGTGAACAACCGTTCAAGAATCGGGCCAGCCGCCTTGGCGCTTATCGGCGGGCGGCCATGTCGTCCAGGAAGCGCGCGAAGATCGCGTCGAAGGCGGCCGGCGCGTCCCAGAACGGAGCGTGGCCCGAGTTCGGGATCTCGAACGTCCGGCCTTCCCAGAGGTTGGCGTACGCGATGTCCCGCAGGAATGCGACGTTCACGAACGGCTCGTCCACGCCGTTGACCACCGCCAGCGGCACCCGGGCGGTGGCCACGATCCGGCTCTGGTCCTCGCCGCTGCCGCCCACGAACTTCTCGAACATCAGCCGGCGGGCCCGGCCGTCGGTGCGGGCCACCACGTCGCGCAGGAACGGCTCGAACGGTTCGCCGCAGGTGCTGTGCGCGTAGTTCTCGACGTCCTCCGCGCTGAAATGCTCCTGCCCGGCCAGGTTCATGTGCGGGCTGGTGCGGAAGCCCTGCATCACCTGGTCCGGGGCCACCGGCGGCGTTCCGGTGATCATCAGGCCGAGCATGCCCGGAAAGCGCTTGATCATCTCCAGCCCGATATGGCCGCCCAGCGACCAGCCGAACACCACGGCCTGCTCGATCCCCATCCGGCGCAGCACCTCGGTCATGGCATCGGCATAGCCTTCCATGCAGTAGCTGCGCTCGGGGTCGAGCGCGTCGGCCGAATCGCCGTGGCCGGGCAGGTCCGGCGCGATCAGCCGGTAGCGTTCGCCGATCGCGCCCTGCAGCTGGTTGCGGAACACGGCGCCGCAACTGGAATTGCCGTGGATCAGGAGGACCGGCATGCCCTCGCCCGCGGATTCGCGGATGGCGATCCTGCCGTGGCTGGTCTCGATCGAGCTTTCCTTGACGGGCATTTTTCTCCCCATCCCGCGGCTCCCGCCGCCCCTTGTCCGCCACCTCCGGGTCATGAAATGATCTTTTCAAGCTTTGCGCAACCTGCCTAGTTTGTCGACATATCGACTTTCCCGGAAGCTGCTCTGCCCGGCCGGTGAGCAGCCTGCCTTCTGGCCGGTGACGGCGGGCGACTGGCACCGCGATTGCTCACCGGACTGGAAGGTCTCTCCTACACGGATGCGTCGGCCACGCATCGCTGCGGGAACGACACCACCGGGAGCCGGCCGGCCACTCAGCAATCATCGGGGGAAAGCCATCATGCCACGTCACCTCATCCGGTCCCGCCTCGCACGCCAGGCGCTCATGACGGTGGCCGCGACCGCCCTTCTGGGCAGCGGCGCTTTCGCCGACGAGGTCAAGATCGGCCTGCTGGCGCCCCTGACCGGCCCGGCCAGCGCGGACGGCCAGGAGTTCGAGCGCGGCGCCCAGCTCGCGATCGACGAGATGAACGCCGCCGGCGGCATCAACGGCCACACCTTCTCCCTGGTGGTGGGCGACGTGAAGGACCAGTCGGCCGGCAACGTCACCAGCGCGGTCGAGCGCCTGCTGGGCGATCCGGACGTGCATTTCATGCTGACCGGCTATGCCAGCCTGACCAATTTCGAGATCGAGAACATGGCCGAGGCGGAGATGCCCTATGTGCTCGCCGCCAACTCGCAGCAGACCAAGGACATCATCGCCCTGGCGCCGGAGAACTACACCTGCTGCTGGTCCTGGACCCCGTCCTTCGACGCCTACAACACCGACGTGACCGCGTTCGCCGAAAAGCTCGCCGCCGACGGCAAGATCGAGCTGCCGACCAAGAAGGTGGCGATCGTCTCCTCCGACAACGCCTATTCCAAGACGATCTCCGAAGGGATGAAGAAGACCTTCACCGAGCAGGGCTGGACGATCACCGTCGACGAGATCGTGCCGTTCGGCGAGGTCACCGACTGGCGCTCGATCCTGGCCAAGGTCCGCGAGGACGTCCCGGACGTGGTGATCAACACCGACTACCTGCCCGGCAACTCCGCCTCCTTCCTGACCCAGTTCCTGGAGCAGCCGACCAAGAGCCTGGTGTTCCTGCAATACGCCCCGAGCGTGCCGGAATTCGTCCAGCTCACCGGCGAGAAGTCCAACGGCGTGATCTACGACCTGCTGGGCGGTCCTTTGGTCTCGCCCAACAACCCGCGCGCCGACGAGATCATGACGAAGTTCAAGGACGCCTACGGGGTCGAGAGCGGCACCTACGGCGTGGCGCTCTACGAGATCGTCAACCTGTACTTCGATGCGCTGAAGAAGGTCGGCGATCCCAACGACCATGTCGGGATCATGGAGTCCATCGGCGCCACCGACAAGCAGGTGGTCGCCGGCCGCCTGAAGTTCGACCCGGAGACCCACCTGGCCATGCAGGGCGACGACTACATCCCGATCACCTTCTTCCAGATCTGGGACGGCGAGCGCATCCTGATCTCCCCGGAAAAATATGCGGTCGGCGAGTTCAAGCCGCAGCCCTGGATGCAGTGAGGCGTGGCACTTCTGGAAGTGGAGGAGGTGTCGAAGGCCTTCGGATCGCTGAAGGCCGTCGACGCCGTGTCGTTTCGCGTGGAGGCCGGCGAGATCTTCGGGATCGCCGGCCCGAACGGCAGCGGCAAGAGCACGCTCTTCAACGTCATCACCGGGATCCCGTTCGGCCCGGACAGCGGCCGGGTCCGCCTGGACGGGGTCGAGTTGCAGGGCCGCCCCGGCCACGCCATCGCCAAGCTCGGCCTGGCCCGGACCTTCCAGCGCGAGACCAGCTTCGACGGGCTGACCGTGTTCGAGAACGCCCTGATCGGCGCCACCTACGGCCGGCCGGGCAAGGCCTCGGAGCAGGCGCGCGCCCAAGCCGCCGAGGCGCTGGACTTCGTGGGCCTGCGGCGCCAGGCGTTCGGGCGGCCCGCGGGCGAGCTCTCGGTGTTCGACCGCAAATGCCTGATGCTGGCCACCGCCATCGCGATGGGCCCGCGCATCCTGCTCCTGGACGAGCCGGCCTCCAGCCTGACCCGGCCCGAGATCGAGACCTCGATCGAGCTGATCCGGCGGATTGCTCAGCGCGGCATCACCATCGTGCTGATCGAGCACGTGCTGACCTTCCTGATGAGCCTGTCCCAGCACCTGATGGTGCTCAACCAGGGCAGCGTGCTGGCCAGAGGCGACCCTGCCTCGGTGATCGCCGATCCGCGTGTGGTCGAGGCCTATCTGGGCAGCCGGAGGCCGGCGGCATGAGCGCGCTTCTCGAGGTCGAGGACCTGACCGCCGGCTATGGCCGGGTCACCGTGCTGCACGGCCTGACCATGCGGGCGGGCATCCACGGCAATGTCGGCCTGTTCGGCCCGAACGGGCACGGCAAGACCACGCTGCTGCGCACGATCTCCGGCCTGCTGCGGCCCAGATCCGGCAGGATCCGCTTCGACGGCCAGGACATCGGCGGGCAGAGCGCCCGGGCGATCATGGGGCGGGGCCTGATCCATGTCCCCCAGGGCAACCGGCTGTTCCCCGACCTGTCCATCGCCGACTGCCTGGCGCTCGGCGCCTACGCCCCGCACGCCCGGCCGCACGAGGCCGAGAATCGCGAGAAGGTGGTCCGGATCTTCCCCAAGCTGGCGGAGCGCTGGCGCCAGCGGGTCCGTACCCTGTCCGGCGGCGAGCGGCAGATGGTCTCGATCGGCACCGCCCTGATGAGCCATCCGCGCCTTTTGATCCTGGACGAGCCGACCCTGGGCCTGGCCCCCAAGATCAAGGACGAGCTGTGCGCCGCGGTGATGGCGATCTCGCAGGGCGGCGTGCCCCTGATCGTGGTCGAGCAGGACGTCGAGTTCCTCCTGGAGCTCAGCCAGCACCTTTATCTCGTCAATCACGGCGAGGTCGCCACCGAGATCAAGCCCGGCCAGACCATGGACCATGGCGAGATCATGTCGATGTATTTCGGACACTAGGACTCCACCCATGGGAACAATGGCCGAAATCCTGTTCGGCGGCCTCTTCCAGGGCTCGCTCTACGCCATGATGGCGGTCGGGCTGGCGCTGGTCTGGACCACGATCGGCGTGTTCAACTTCAGCCACGGCGTGTTCATGATGCTGGGCGCCTATCTCGCCTGGCAGTTCGTCGATCTGGGCCTGCCCTTCCCCCTTGCCCTGCCCATGGCGGTGGTGGCGATGGCCGGGGTCGGCTGGATCCTGCAGGCGAGCGTGGTCCGCCCGCTGATCGGCCGGCCCAACATCGTGCTGGTGGTGGTGATCACCACGCTGGCGGCCGCCTCCCTGATCGAGAACGGCGTGCTGGAGCTGTGGGGACCGCGCTCCAAGCAGATCCCGGCGCTGTTGGAAGGCACCGCCACCATCGGCGGCATCGGCGTGTCGCTCCACCAGATCGCGATCATCCTGGTCACGCCGCTGATCCTCCTGGCGCTGTGGCTGTTTTTGAACCGGACCCGGCTGGGTCTCGCCCTGCGCGCGGTCGCCCAGAACGAGGACGCCAGCCTGCTGGTCGGGCTGAACGTCACCGCCCTCTATGGCCTGGCCTTCGCCATCGCCGCCTCGCTGGCCGGCCTCGCCGGCATCTTCATGGGCGGCTACCGCTTCATGTCGCCGGTGATGGGCAGCGACCCCCTGCTCAAGGCGCTGATCGTGGTGGTGTTCGGCGGGATCTCCAGCATCTCGGGCCCGATCTTCGCCGCCTACCTGATCGGCTTCTTCGAGGCCGCCGCCAGCTATTATTTCGGCCTGTACTGGACCCCGGCCCTGCTGTTTGCCGTTCTGATCCTCACGTTGATGGTCCGCCCCGAGGGCATCTTCACCGGCCGGGCGGGGCGCCTAGCATGACCGACCTTGCCCGCATAGCCCCGGTGGCCGGCATGCCCGGCCGCGCCTCCTGGAAGGCCGAGGCTTTTGGCCTGGCCCTGGGCTTTCTGGCCCTGGCGCTGCTGCCGCTGGTCTTCGACGACAGCTACAGCCGCCATGTCCTGATCATGGCGTTCATCTACGCCGTCGTGGCCTCGAACTGGGACCTGAGCCTGGGCTATGGCGGGGTGTTCAACTTCGGCCACCTGGCCCTGTTCGGGATCGGCGTCTACGCCTACGGCATGCTCACCAAGCTCACCGGGCTGGATCCCTGGCTGGCCCTTCTGGCCAGCGGCGTCATCGCGACCATCGCGGCGATCGTGGTCACCATCCCGATCCTGCGCCTGAAGGGCATCTTCATCATCCTGGTGACGTTCGGCTTCGCCCAGCTGGTCATGCAGGTGATCCTCAGCCAGTCGGACTATACCGGCGGCACCCAGGGCCTGGTGCGGATCCCGGGCCTGTACTGGTTCGACCACAACATGGTCCGCGACGGCAAGTTCGCTTACTTCTTCATCGCCCTGGCGCTGCTGGGCGCCAGCACCGTGTTCCTGCGCGTCTTCGTGCGCTCGCGGATCGGGGCCGGGATCGTGGCGCTTCGCGACAACGAGGAATACGCCATCAGCCGCGGCATCTCGATCGTGCGCCAGCGCATGATCACGCTGGCGGCCAGCGCCTTCTTCACCGGCATGGCCGGCGGCTTCTACGCCGGCTACCAGCGCAACGCCTCGATCGACGTGTTCGGAGCGAGTCTGACCACCATCATCCTGTCGATGGTGCTGCTGGGCGGCACCAGCACGATCTACGGCGCGATCGTGGCCGCCTTCGTGCTCACCTTCTTCGGCGAAGCGATGGCCGATTTCGGCGCATGGCGGCCGATCATCACCGCCTTGCTGATCATCGCGGTGATGCTGGCCTACCCCTCGGGCCTGGCCGGGATCATCCGGGCCGGCTGGCTGGCGACGGCCGGGCGGTTCCGCCGCCAGGAGACGGGCAGCCCGGGCCTCAGCCGGCCGTGAGCATCCGGCGGACCGCCTCGTCCAGCGTGACGCTGCCCCGCCGGATCTCGCCGACCCCCTCCTCGAACCGGATCCGGCCGCTGTTCAGCCCCTCGTAGATCTCGACCGTCCCGCGCGCGTAGTCGGGTCCGATCCCCGCCCCCACCAGCGCCTGATAAAGCGCCTCGCCCGGCAGCGGCACCGCCCGCACCGGGCGCCCGGCCACCCGGCCCACCGCGTCGGCGACGTCCTGCGGCGCGTAGTCTTCCGGCCCCAGCACGTCGACGATCCGCAGGTCGCCGTCCGGCTCCAGGAGGCAGGCGGCGGCGATCCGACCGACATCCTCGGCCGAGACCATCTGCATCTTCGCGTCCAGCGGCAGGCGCGGGCTGGCCAGCACGCCGTTCTCCACCGCGCCCGGCAGCAGAAGGGACCAGTTCTCCATGAAGTCGCAGGCGCGCACGAGGGTGGCCGCCACCTCGGTCCGGCACAGCGCCCCCTCCAGCTCGTAGAGGGTCCGGATCAGGCCGGTGCCGCGGTGCAGGTGCGCGCCGCCGGAGGAGAGCGCCACGACATGGGGCAGGCCGGCTGAAGTCACCGCCTGGGCGATCGCCTGGGCCTGGGCCCGGCCGGCAGCCAGCGCGTCCGCGGCCTGCGGATCCGGCGGCAGCAGCACATAGGCGCCCTCCGCCCCTTCCATGGCCTCCGCCAGCCCGTCCGGGTCGGCCAGGTCGGCCGACACGAGCTCGACGTCCTTGGCCGCCAGGTGCCGGGCCCTATCCGGGTCGCGTGCCAGCACCCGCACCCTGGCGCCCCGCCGGCGCAGCTCGGCCAGCACCGCCCCGCCGGTCTTTCCCGTCGCTCCCATCACTGCATACATCAGGGACCTCCCGTGGCTCGATCGGCACCAGTCCATAGCGCCACCGGCGGCCGGGATTAAGAGCAGGCCCATGCTCAGGCCGGGTCCGAAGTCTCCTGCCGCTGGCCGGCCTTGCCGCTCATCATGCGGTCCGTTGTCCGCCAGGTGGCACGGCCGGCCTGCTTGGCGGCATAGAGCGCCCGATCGGCCGCCACGAACAGTTCCTGCGCAGCGGCGCCGTGCTCCGGGAACAAGGCGATGCCCAGGCTGGCGCCCGAGCGGACCTCCTGGTCCTCCAGGGAGAAGGGCCGCGCCAGCGCCTCGACCAGGCGCTGCGCGGTGGTCTCGGGCGAAAACGGCCCGCCCCGCCCGACCAGCAGCACCGCGAACTCGTCGCCGCCCAGCCGCGCCACCATGTCCTCCTCCCGCAGCACCGCGCGCATCCGGTTGGCGGCCGCGGCCAGCAGGGCGTCGCCGGTGGCATGGCCCAGCCGGTCGTTGACCTCCTTGAAGTGGTCGAGATCCAGCAAAAGCAGGGCGAGCGCGCCCTGGTGCCGCCGCGCCGCCGCGAGCTCTCCGCTCAGCCGCTCGCCCAGCCCACGCCGGTTGGGCAGGCCGGTCAGCTCGTCGTGGCGGGCGCGGTGGCGCTGCAGGGCCTCGCTGGCGGCAAGCTCGCCCACCCGCCATTCCAGCTGGCCGGCCATGACGCCCAGCTCGCGCGCCAGTTCCTCCAGTTCGTCGCCGCCCTGGCCGGCCACCGGCCGCGCCGCCAGGTCGCCGTCGCGCAGGCGCGTGGCGAACCGGGTGAGCGCACGCAGCCGGCGCGCCACCGCGATCTCGGCGAAGGCCGCGGCCAGGCCCGAGCCCAGCAGGAGGGCGAGCACGCCGGCGACCAATTCGATCCGGAGGACGCGGTCCGCCGCCGCGGTCACCTCCGCCTCCGGCAGGGAGACCGCCACCTTCAGGACGCCGCCTGCGGCCGGCGCCAGGCCGACCAGCCGCCCTGCGGCCGAGACGATGCGTGGCCCGGTTCCGGATTCGACCCTGGGCATCGCGCCCTCGGACCGGCTGCCCGGGCCATGGGCGACCAGGACATGGCCGTCGGTGTCCTCGATCACCAGCGCCGCTCCTTCCGGCCGTTCGAGGCGCTCGTCATGGGCGGCCATCCAGTCCAGGGACAGGTCGGCCACCAGGATCCTGGCCGGCTGGCCGGGCGCCGCCTCCAGCGGCATGGAGATCGGCAGCACCGGCCGGCCGGCTGCATCATGGACAGCCATGCGCGCGCCGATCGCCAGCCCGCCAGCCTGCGCTTCCTGGGCATAGAGCTGCCCGTCCGGGCCTTCGGTCCAGCCAGTGCCGCGCCCGTCGCAGATCATGCGGCTGTTCGGGCCGAACAGGCGGACATTGGCGTAGCGTCCGGCCGCATCCGCCAGCACCTCGGCCAGCCGTTCGCGGCAGGCCGCCATGTCGTCGCCTTCCAGGACTGGGGAGGTGCCCAGGGCCAGGAGGAGCTGCCGGGCCCCCTCCTCCAGCTGCTCGTGCTCCTCCGCGACCAGCAGCGCCGCCTGGAGCAGCCGCTGGCCGCCCTGCTCCAGATGCTCCGCGCGGTCCTGCCAGGCGCCATGAAGGGTGAGGCCCAGCGCCGGGAGCAGCGCGAGCAGAACAACCAGGGCCAGGCGCACGCGAATGCTCGACATGCCGCTCCCGCACAGGGGACGATCCGATCAGCCCCGCTGCTCTATCCTACTGCAGCCCTTTGCGGAATGCGGCTGCTAGCGCACCCCGCACCAGTCGATGACCGAGGCGGCGATCACCTTGGTCGAGCGCACCAGCGAATCGATGTCGACATACTCGTCGACCCCGTGGAAGCCGTCGCCGGACGGGCCGAAGATCACCCCGTCGACCCCCGCCCCGGCATAGTGCGCCGCGTCGCAGACCGCGACGAAGCCGCGGACCTCCGGCGCCTTGCCGAGCCGGGTCTGGTGCTCGACCAGCGAGGTCACCAAAGGATGGTCGACCGGCGTGTTCATGGCCGGGAAATGCAGCCCGCCCAGTTCCCACTGCACCGCGGGCGGATGGCCGCGCATCCAGGCGTCGGTCTGGGCGAAGTGGTGGACGAAGGCCTCGAACTCCCGGCGCACCTCCGCCGAGCTCTCGTTCGGCAGGAACTTCATGTCCAGGTCGAGCACCACCACGTCCGGGATGATCGCCGGATTGGTCATGATGGTCGGCAGGCCGTTCCCGCCGAGCCCGGCCCCGCCCTGGATCACCCCGACATTGATGGTGTTCAGGCCGACCGGCACCAGCGGGTGGTCCTTGGCGCGCGCCCGGTCCAGCTCGTAGTGGCGCAGCGCCTGCATGAAGCGGTTGGCGAGGTCGATCGCGTTGACCCCGGGCTCCAGCCGGCCTTCCTCATGGCGCTGCGGGTAGATCTCGTTGTAGCGCCAGCCGGCATGGGCGGTGCGGCCGCGGATGGTGACGCGCACCCATTCCAGCCCGCCCTCGGCCGGCAGCACGTCACCCCAGGTCGGTTCCGCGACCAGCACCGCCTTGGCGAGCTTGCCGCGCTTGACCGCGTCCATGGCGCCAAAGCCGCCGGCCTCCTCGTCGACCACCGCATGGAAGGCCAGCCGGCCGACCAGGTCGATGCCGGCCTGCCGGATCGCCCGCGATGCGGCGATGCAGGCGGCGACCCCGCCCTTCATGTCGATCGAGCCGCGCCCGTACAGCCGGCCGTCCTTCACCTCGCCGCCGAACGGGTCCACGGTCCAGTCGCCGGCAGCCCCCACCGGCACCACGTCGATATGGCCGCACAGGATCAGGCTGCGCTCCTCCGCGCCGGCCTTCTCGCCGACCAGGTTCGGCCGGCCCGGCAGGGCGTCCCACTGCTCGGTGGCAAAACCCTCGTCGCGCAGGATCGGCTCCAGCAGCGCCTGCAGGTCGGCCTCGCGGTTGAGGGCCGCGTCCTCCTGGAACTTCGGGTTGACCGTGGGGATCCGCACCATGTCCCGGGTCAGCCCGACCACCCAGTCCCGCTCGGAATCGATCTGCGCCTGCACGGCCGAGATCGCGGCTTCTTTGGTCGACACTCCGTCACCCCCTTGGTCGTTCCGCCGCCGGCGGTGTGCGGGCGGCTCGTCGTCTCGTCGCCGGGACCGCGTCCTTGCCGCGGCCCCGGCCAGCGGTCACGCCAGCACCGCGCGCAGCCGCTCGGTCCACTCGGCCACGCCCCGCTCGTCGGCGATCAGGTCGTGGCGGATCTCGACCAGGATCGCCGGGTGGCCCCGGTCGGTGCCGTGCACCGGGATCGCATAGTCCTCGGCCCGGTCGATCCCGTAGGGCACGTTGGTGCCGATCAGGAGCGAGCGGTCCTCCGCCAGGCCCTCGATCACCTGCCGGGCGAACGCCTCGGAGCGCTCGAACAGGATCCCGGCATGCCAGGGCCGCCGCTCGCCCAGGAAGACCGGGGTGTAGCTGTGGATCGTGACGATCCGGGTCGGCCGTTCCGTTTCGGCGCGCGCATCGAGGAAGCTGGCGATCCGGTCGTGGAAGGGCTGGAACATCAGCCGGCGCCGCCGCTCCCGCTCGGCCGGGCAGAGCTCCCGGTTGCCCGGTATGTCGGTGGCCTCCGAGCGCGCGGGCATGCTGGAGGGCACCCCGAACGGCCGGTTCAGGTCGACCAGCAGGCGCGAATAGGTGCCAAGGAAGGCCGGCGCGTCCAGGGCGCGGGACAGGCCGAGGGTCACCTCGGCCGCGCCGATGTCCCAGGCAATGTGGCGCTGCAGGTCGGCCTCGCTCACCCCCAGCCGGCCATACTCCGCCGGCAGGTGGTTGGAGGCGTGCTCGCAGATCAGCACGACGTCCGAGCCGCCGGCCTCGTTGACCACCGAGACCGCCGGCGGCCAGTCGGTCGAGCTCTTGACGGTATCCACCCGGCAGGCGTCCAGCATCAGTAGAGCATCCGGTAGGCCGCGCAGATCGCGGGCTCGTCCCGGCCCTTCAGGAACTCGATCTCGGCGCGCTTCACGCCCAAAAAGCTCTCGATGAAGCTCGGCTGGAACCAGCCGGTTACCACCGGGTCGGCCTTGAGCGCCGCCAGCGCGTCCGGCAGGGATTCCGGCAGCCGCTTCAGCCCGTGGCGGGCCAGCTCCGCCGCGTCCATCGTGCTGGGATCGCCGCTAACCAGAGGCGGGGTCGCCAGCTTGCCGGTGATGCCGGCCAGGCCCGCCCGGACGATGGCGGTGAGCGTCAGGTAGGGATTGCCGGTGGCGTCGGCGGCCCGGTACTCGACATTGTACTGCCGGGCCGGATCCCGCCCGCCGAGCGTGACCACCGGGCAGATCCGCAGGCTCGCCTCGCGGTCGCACTGGCCGAGCCAGGTGTAGGACGCGCTCCAGTTGTGCGGCGCCAGGCGATAGTAGGACGGCACGCTGGGCGCGGTGAACGCGGTGATCGCCGGCAGGTGGCGCAGCACCCCGGCGCAGAACGCGCCGGCCGCTCCCGACAGCCCGCCCGGCCCGCTTGCGTCGTACATGGCCGGGCGGCCCTGCCCGTCGACGAAGCTGAAATGGACATGCACGCCGTTGCCGACCGCGTGACGCGCCGGCTTGGGCGCGAAGCTGGCCCGCCGGCCCAGGACGCGGGCGACCTCGCGCGCAAGTTCCCGGGTCGCGATGGCCCGGTCGGCCGCCACCAGGGCGTCGGCCGGCGCCTGGGTGACCTCGAACTGGTGGTCGCCATATTCGGTGAGCACCATCTCGGGCTCGATCCCGGCCTGCTCCATGGAGGCGACCAGGCGCGGCGCGAACGGGTCCGCCCGGCGCAGCGCCTCGAACGAGAAGGCGTGGCCGGGCGGCGTGGCCGGGTCGGCGGGTGCGAGCTGGAACTCCTGCTCGAAGGTCGCCAGCACCGACAGGCCGGTCGCGGCTTTCAGCGCCGCCAGCGCGTCCTTGAGCTGGGTGCGGGTGCAGCCCGGCCAGGGCCGGCCGTCCAGCTCGACCAGGTCGCCCATCACCATGTCGAACTGGGTGTCGGCGCCGGTCCGGTCGGTGGCATAGCGGGCCGGCAGGTCGGGGATCAGCCGCAGGTCGCCGGACGAACCCCAGGGGTTCGGGTCGGCGATGGTGTTGAAGGGGGTCAGGCACAGATTGGCCGGAACCCAGCCGACCCCGGCGGTGGCGACCCGCTCCAGCCGCTCATGGGTCACCGGCCGCCCCCGGGTGATCCCGGCCAGGTCGGTGGTGACGATGCTGGCCAGCGGCGTGGTGGTCCAATCGGCCATCAGCCGGCCTCCCTGCCCAGCGCCTCGAAGCGCGCCGCCACGGTGTCAGTGTCCGCGACCCAGCAATAGCCGCCGAACGCCTTGAGCGCGATGGCATGGCGCTCCGGGGTGGGTGCGGCGCACGCATCCGAGACGCAGGTGACCAGGTAGCCGCGGTCGGCGCCGTCGCGCACCGTCATGTCGACGCACTGGTCGGTCAGCACGCCCGCCACCACCAGGTGCCGGATGCCCAGGTTCTTCAGGACATAGTCGATGTTGGTTGAGTTGAAGACGCCGGAGGAGGTCTTGGGCAGCAGGATCTCGTCGCCGACCGGGGCCAGCTCCGGCGGCGGCAGGCCCTCGGCCAGGCTCGGCGGGATGTGGATAGGGGTCAGCTTGTGGTCGAGCGAGCGGTCGCGGCCATCCTCGGTCAGGCTCTGGATGATGGTGTGCAGGACCTCGACCCCCGACGCGCGGGCCGCCGCCAGGAGGCGGCGCTGGTTGGGGATCACGGTCTCCCGGGTGACCTTGTAGAAATGGTGGTCCGGGCCCCAGTCGGCGTGCGCCGGATCGAGGCCGGGCTCCAGCCAGATCCGCTGCATGTCCACCAGCAGCAGCGCGGTCGCGCCTCGGGCATAGGGTTCGTCGCGGCGCGGCAGGGTCGGGGTCATCGGCAAGCCATTCTCGGCAGGGTCATGGGAAGAACGGAACAGAAGGCGGTCATGGCTCGGGCCGGCTCCTCGGCCTGCGGGCCCGCCGGCGCGGGTCGGGCGGCGGCCGCGGGTCGCCGATGGTGACGGCGTTGGCGTGGCGGATCTTCTCGATCGCCTCCAGGCGCCGCCGGGACGGCTCGCCGATCTCCTCGATCGCATGGGCGATCACCGCCTCCATCTGCGCCACGGCCGGGGCCAGCGTGTCGTAGGGGGAGCGTGCCTCGATCGGCGCCACCAGCACGACCTCGGCGATCTCGGCGATCGGCGAGCGCCAGGGATCGGTGAACAGCACGATGGCGACGCCGCGCTCCCGGGCCTGGCGGGCGAACGCGACCACGTCGGACTGGTAGCGGCGGTAGTCGAACACCACCAGGAGGTCGCGCTTGCCAAGGTCGACCAGCCGGTCCCAGTCGGCGGGGGAAAGCACGCCCAGGTCCTGCACGCCCGGCCGGAGCTGGGCCAGGTAGCCCGCCAGCATCGAGGCGACGTTGCGGCTGAACCGGCCGCCCAGCACCAGGATCTTGCCCTTGGTCTCCCACAGGAGCCGGGTGGCGTGGTCGTAGCTCTGCGCCGGGGTGCTGCTGCGGGTCTCGTCGATGTTGCGCAAGACCGAGTTCAGGTAGCTCTGGCCGACATTCTCCTTGGGCGCGCCGCGCCGCTTCGCCTCCATCATCAGGAGCGGCGAATGCAGGCGCGCCTCGACCTCCTCCAGGAGATCGGCCTGGAAGTCGGGAAAGCCGCCATAGCCGAGCTTCACCACCAGGCGCACCACGGTCGGATCGCTCACGCCGGCCCGGCGGGCCAGGCTGGTGGCGGTCCCCAGCCCGGACATCGGGTAGTCGGACAGCAGGACCTGGGCGATCTTCGCCTCGGAGGGGGTGAGCGACAGGCCGGCCTGCGTCAGCCGATCGCGCAGGGGCATCGATTTCCCATCGGCGGTCACCTCGTCACTGGATCCATGCTGTCGCAAAGCATGAACCAGCGGCTGCCGATAGTGAAGAAAAACCGACAGAGCGAGGCCACTCACGCTGGTGCTGAGGGAAAACCGACAGCCCTGCCCGCGGCCCTGGCCCGGTCAGAAGAACAGGTACATCACGACCGGCAGTGCCGTGAAATAGCACCAGGCGATGCTGAGGATCCAAGGCGAGTGCCGGGTGAACATGGTGCCCTGCTGGAACCGGTACTCGACCGTCTCGCCCTGGACGCGCGTCCGGAAGTCGACGAAGGACCGCCGAAAATAGATCTCCAGGTCGGGATGCCGGGCGAGCAGCACGCCCTGCTTCTTGTGCCATTCCTCGACCGCCGCGTAGGCGGTGCGGATGCCGGGCCAGGTCTGCAGCGCCAGCACCAGGCCCAGCAGTCCCAGGAACGGCGGCAGGGCCAGGGTGAACGGGTTGCGCCACTGGCCGACCAGTACGCCCATCGAGGAGCCATAGGCGATCAGCAGGAAGGACTGGGAGGAGATGAACGAGTTCAGCCGGCTGGAGAGCATCTGGCTCTCGAACTGGATCTCGCTGCGATAGAACTTGAGCAGATCGACCGGTTCTTCCGGCAAGGAACCATCCTTCGGCGTTCTAAAGGGGGCGCACGGGGCGCGGCGTCACCCGCTAAGCGCACGAGGCAAGCGCCGGTTGCATGCGGTGGTCCACGAGGTGCCGGCTGGCCGCCGGCCCTTCGCCATGCGCGTCCATTCTAGGATGGCGGGCGGTTCGCGGTCCATGTCCCGCCGGCCGGCCGGCGGTTGAGGGAACGACCACCTACCTGCCGGAAATCAGACGCATGTACTGGCGAGTTCCGGATATTTGGAAAGATTTCAGCCCGCATACCAGAAATTAATCATAATTCCTGCCGCGCCCTCTGGCGGCAGGATCAACTCTGTGGTGGAAATTCCCACGGTCACCGACCGCAAGAACCTCCCGCAGCACAGCGGCCAACCCGGAAACAGGCCTTTCCCGGGAAGCCCGCCGCTCGCCCTGCGGTGATCCCCGACAGAAGGAAAGCGCACCGTGCCGACAGAGCCGACCGCCGACGAGCAGTACCTGCTCGAACTCGTGAACGTCGAACGCGCCAAGACCGGCGCCCAGCCCCTGGCCTTCGACAGCGCGCTCAACAGCGCCGCCGACCAGCACAGTTCCTGGATGCTCGCCACCGACACCTTCTCGCATACCGGCGCCAACGGCTCGAACCCCGGGGATCGCATCACCGCCGCCGGCTATACCGGCTGGAACGGCTGGGCGGAGAACGTCGCCCTGCAGTCGGTCCGGGCTCCCTCCGGCCTGCGCGACGAGGCCGACCGGATGCATGAGGGGCTGATGAACAGCCCGGGCCACCGGGCCAACATCCTCAATACCGGCCTGCGCGAGATCGGCATCGGCCTGCAGACGGGCGAGTATCGCGGCGGCGACACCGCCATGCTCACCGAGGTGTTCGGGCGCCAGGGCAGCCAGTCGATCCTGACCGGCGTCGCCTTCAAGGACGCCGACGGCGACAGGTTCTACGACCCGGGCGAAGGCCTGGGCAGCGTCACCGTGACCGCGACCGGCTCAGGCGGCAGCTTCACCACCACCACCATGGCCACTGGCGGCTACCAGATGGACCTGGCGTCCGGCACCTACACCGTCACCTATGCCGGCGCCGGGGTGAGCCACAGCCAGCAGGTCACCATCGGCGCGCAGAACGTCAAGCTGGACGTGACCGGCTCCAGCACGGCCCCCGCCCCCACCCCGACGCCCACGCCGGCACCCAAGCCGGAGCCGATCCCGGAGCCCGAGCCGGTTCCTCAGCCCAAGCCGGAGCCGACCCCGAAGCCCGAGCCCGAGCCTGAGCCCAAGCCGACCCCGGAGCCCATGCCCGAGCCTGCCCCTTCCGACCCGCACGAATTGCCGAAGAGCGCCGAGCCGGACAACGAGGTCATCGGCACCAGCCGGGGCGACCGCCTCTATGGCACCGACGGCCATGACCTGCTGGACGGGCTGGGCGGCGCCGACCGGATGACCGGCCGGGGCGGCGACGATACCTACCGGGTCGACCATGGCCGCGACCGGGTGGTCGAGCGCCACGACCAGGGCACCGACACCGTGGAAAGCAAGGCGACCTGGTTCGCCCTGCCCGACCATGTCGAGAATCTCGAGCTGGTCGGCTCCTCGACCCAGATCGGCTACGGCAACCGCCTGGACAACATCCTGGTCGGCAACGACGTGAAGTCGTTCCTGAGCGGCGGCGGCGGCGACGACATGCTGGTGGCCGGCGACGGCAAGGCCCGTCTCACCGGCGGCAGCGGCGAGGACCTGTTCGTGTTCGACAGCGCCGGCGCCGGCCGCCACGTCACCGACTTCCGGACCGGCCAGGACCAGATCGACCTCACCGACCTGTTCGAGGACTATGCCGGCACCGACCCGGTGGCCGACCAGCACCTGCTGCTCGCCGCCAACGGCCGGGGCGGCACCGACATCTCGGTGGATGCCGACGGTGCCGGCGGTGCCGCCGCCAGCCTGGTGGTCACCCTCGACCATGTGCTCCCGACCGACCTGCAGATGAAGTCGGACATCGCCTGGTCCTGAACCCGCACGATGCCGGGAGAAGTCCTCACGGCATCGCGCCTCCCTGCCGGCGGCTGCGCTTCCCCCCCTTCCGCCGGCAGGGAGCGCCTTCAGTTCGAGGCGCGCCGCCGCCGCGCAGCCAGGACCTCGTCCAGCGTGACCGGCCGGCAGTCCCAGGCATCGACGCCCACGTCGAACTGGCGGGTCGCCGGCTTCAGCCTTCCGTGCGAATGGCCGTGCAGGTCGATGGCGCCCTTGCCCATCCGGTTCCAGGTCCGGAACGGGTAGTGGCAGAGCACCAGGAACCGCCCGTCCACCTCCATCTCGGCATAGGCCTGCACGCTGGCCCAGCCCGCGGCCGACAGCGTGCCCGGCCCGTCATTGTTGCCGGTGATCAGGTGCTTGCGCCCGTGGAGCCGCGCCAGCAGGTCCTCGACCCTGGCCCGGTCGCCGCGCGCCACGTCACCCAGGTGCCAGACCTCGTCGTCCACCCCGACCCGCTCGTTCCAGCGCTGCACCAGCGCCAGGTCGTGCTCGGCCAAGGACCCGAACGGCCGCCGGTCGATGCGCAGCACCCTGGGGTCGCCGAAATGGGTGTCGCTGGTGAAGAACAGGGCCATCATGGTCTTCCGGGTTGGGGAGCGGCCGGCAGCGGGAGGAACGGGCGGGGCCGCTTCCGGGTTCATGGCGCGGAAAAGGCTCCAACCCCAGCCCGAGATCGGTCCCGCCCGTGCAGCCAGCGCATCATCCCCAGCAGACGGTCGTCATCACCGGCGCTTCGGCCGGCGTCGGCCGCGCCACCGCGCACCGCTTCGCCGCCGAGGGTGCCAGGATCGGCCTGATCGCCCGCGACCCGGACGCCCTGGAAGCGGTGTGCCGTGAGGTCGCGCAGATGGGCGGCCAGGGCCTGGCGCTGCCGGCCGACGTCGCTGACCCCGATGCCGTTTTCGCCGCCGCCGCGCGGGCCGAGGCCGAGCTCGGCCCGATCGACGTCTGGATCAACGACGCGATGGTGACGGTGTTCTCGCCGTTCTGGGAACTGACCCCGGCCGAGTTCCGCCGGGTCACCGAGGTCACCTATCTGGGCTTCGTCCACGGCACCATGGCGGCGCTGCGCCACATGCGCCCGCGCGACCGGGGCACCATCGTCCAGGTGGGCTCCGCCCTGGCCTACCGGGCGATCCCGCTGCAGTCCGCCTATTGCGGCGCCAAGCACGCGGCACGCGGCTTCACCGATTCCCTGCGCAGCGAGCTGCTGCACGCCAACAGCGCCATCCGCCTCTCCATGGTCCACCTGCCCGCGGTCAACACCCCCCAGTTCGACTGGGCGCGCACCCATCTGAACCACCAGCCGAGGCCCGCCGGCACCATCCACCAGCCCGAGGTCGCCGCCGACGCGATCCATCGCGCCGCGCACGAGGCCGAACGGGAATACTGGCTTGGCGCCAGCACCGACGTCGCGATCCTGGGCGACATGCTGGCCCCCTCCCTGGCCGACAGCTACCTCGCCCACAACGCCGTGGAGGGCCAGTCGACCGAGGTGCCGGTCCGTCCCGACCGGCCGGACAACCTGTTCCAGCCGGTGCCGGGCCTCCATGCCGTGCGCGGCAGCTTCAGCAACGAGGCGACCGACCGCGCCCTGCGCCTGAGCGGCGGGTCGGCGCGCGGGCTGGCGGCAGCCGGCGCGCTCGGTCTCGCGGCGATCCTGGGCTTCGCGGCCGGGCGCGCGCGGCGCTGAGCGGTCAGGCGGCCAGCGGCCGCCGGTGCCGCCGCAGCACATCCTGCAGCTCGTCCACCGGCAGCGCCTCGATCCGGAACCGGTCGTGGACGGTGCCGCCGGTGGCCTCGCCCGCCAGCATGGCGTTGAGCACCGCTTCCTCCACGCTCTCCACCACCGCCAGGTAGATCGGGTCGAACAGCTCGTCGTTGACCATCTCGATGCGGCGGTGCCCGGGCGCCTGGTGCGGCATCGGCCCACGATTGGCGGTCGAGAACGCCAGGAAGATGTCGCCGGAATTGTTGCCGCCAGGCGTGCCGTTGCGGCCGATCCCGATCGAACAGCGCCGGGCCACCCGTTGGAGCTGGTGGGGCGCCATGGGAATGTCGGTGGCGATCACCACGATGATCGAGCCGCGCTCCTGGACCTGCCCCTCGTTCAGGCCCTGGCGGAGGTGGCGCCCGACCGGGACGCCGGTGACCGTCAGCCAGTCGCGCCGGCCGTGATTGGCCTGGACCAAGGCACCCAGCATGTAGTCCCGCCCGTCCACCGTGACCCGCCGGGACGCGGTGCCGGTGCCGCCCTTGAACTCGTAGGCGATCATCCCGGTGCCGCCGCCGGTCGAGCCCTCCGCCACCGGCCCGCCGGTCGCCCCGTCCAGCGCCGCGTGGACATGCTCCACGGTCACGTGCTGGCCGTTGATGTCGTTCAGCATCCCGTCATAGGTCTCCGCCACCACCGGCATCACCCAGAGCAGGTCGTCGCCGCCATAGGTCGAAGCGTGGCGGTCCAGCATCCAGCGCACGGCGGCATGGTGGGCGATGCCGACGCTGTGGGTGTTGGTGATCAGCACCGGGCCCAGGAAATAGCCGCCATCCTCGATCCAGTGGCTGCCGGTCATCTCGCCATTGCCGTTGAAGCGGTGGATGCCTGCATAGACCGGCTCGGGCGCCGCCTCGTGGCCGCGCGGCAGGATCGCGGTGACGCCGGTGCGCACCGGCAGCCGGCGCCCTGGGCGCGGCGTCTCCTCGCGGATCGTGGCAAGCCCGACCGCGACCCCCGGCACGTCGGTGATGGCGTTGAGCGGGCCGGGCGTGCCGGCCAGGTCGAGGCCGAGGTCGCGGGCGCGTGGCTTCGTCATGGCAATGCCTTGATGGTTGGTCGGGGGGTCAGCGCTGGCGCGTGCGGAAGTAGAGGCCGAGGGAGGCGACCAGGAAGGAGAACACCAGCATCATCACCGCGATGGCGTTGATCTCCGGCTTGATGCCCCGGCGCAGCATCCCGAAGATGAAGATCGGCAGGGTGGTCGTGTCGACGCCGGCGATGAAATAGGTGATCACCAGGTCGTCCATCGAGATGATGAAGGCCAGCAGCGCCCCGCCGATCACGCCCGGCAGCACCTGCGGCAGCACCACCCTTCGGAACGTCACCCACTCGTTGGCGCCCAGGTCCGCCGAGGCGTTCTCCAGGGTCCGGTCCATCCCGGCCAGCCTCGCCGAAACCACGATGAACACGTAGGAGACCAGGAAGGTGCACTGGCCGATGATGATGGTGCCAAGGCCCAGATGGACGCCGGCGCCGACGAAGAAGATCAGCAGGGCGATGCCCAGCACGATGTCCGGCATCAGCATCGGCGCGAACATCAGCACCCGGTAGAAGCGCCGGCCGAAGAACTCGAAGCGGTAGACCGCAAGCGCGATGGCGGTGCCGAACACCGTGGCGATCGTGGTGGTCGAGGCGGCGATCAGCAGGCTGTTGCGCAGGGCTTCGAGGAGCTGGTCGGTCGATTCGATGTAGAGCGCGCTCTCCGACACCGCGGTCTTGAAGCCCAGCACCTGGGCGTACCACTCGGTGGTGAAGCCCGACCAGTTCATCATGTTCACCGGGTCGGCGTTGAACGAGTAGACCACGATCAGCGCCAGCGGCAGGTAGATGAAGGCGAAGAACAGCAGGGTGTGGACGGCGAGGCCGGCGCTGGCGATCCGCTTGAGCAGCTGCATGGCGGCCTCCCTCACCGGCCGGGCACGGCGTCGCCGCCGCGCCGGCCGTCCAGCCAGACATGGACGAACAGGATCAGCAGCACCGCGGCCATCACCAGCATCGCCAGCGCCGCGCCGAACGGCCAGTTGCGCGCCGAGAGGAACTGCTGCTCGATCAGGTTGCCGAGCATCAGGACCTTGGCCCCGCCCAGCACTGCCGGGACCACGAAATTGCCGAGCGCGGGGATGAACACGATGATCGAGCCGCCGATGATGCCCGGCAGGGTGAGCGGCAGGATCACCCGGAAGAAGGTGCGCACCGGCCCGGCCCCCAGGTCCTGCGAGGCGCGCACCAGCGACCAGTCCAGCTTCTCGACGCTGGCATAGACCGGCATGAACATGAACGGGATGAACACGTAGACCATGCCCAGCACGATCGCGCCGTCGGTGTAGATCAGCTCCAGCGGGCGCTCGATCAGGCCGGTCGCCATCAGCACCCCGTTTACGATGCCGGTCTGGCGCAGGATCAGCACCCAGATGAACAGCCGCACGATCAGGCTGATGAAGAAGGGCAGCGTGATCAGGAACAGGCAGAAATTCTTCCAGCGGTCGGACAGCCGGCTGATCTGGAACGCCACCGGGTAGCAGACCAGCAGCGCCACCACGACGGTGAGCGCCGCGATCTGCACCGAGCGGAAGAAGATCGCGAGATAGACCGGGTCGTAGTCCTCGAACATCGGGTCGGCAAAACCCAGGATCCGCCCGAAACTGTGCGGGTAGAACTCCCAGACGACCCCGCCATAGAGCCCGGGTGCGAGGAAGCTGGTGATCACCATGATCACCAGCGGACCCAGGAAGAAGATGCCGAGGAACAGGGTGACCGGGCCCAGCAATGCCGTGAGCTGCAGGCGGCGGCGCAGGCGCATGCCGGTCATGGAACGGCCGCCGGCTGCGGCCCGCTGTGCCGGATCAGGTGCACGGCAGCCGGATCGTAGGTCAGGCGCGCACGGCGCTGCTGCTCGACCAGCGCCACCGCCGCCTGCTGGCTGGCCGGCACCTGGGCCATCAGCTTGCGCCCGCTGCGGGTGCGGCCCAGCACCTCGAAGGAGGCGCCGACGAACACCACCTGGTCGACCGTGATCTCCAGGCCGGGCGCGTCGCGCGGCCCGTCCAGGGAGAACTGCTCCGGCCGGATCATCGCGGTGACCGTGCCGCCCTGCACCGCCGGCCGGGCCGGCGCGTCGTCCAGCCGGACCACCTCCCCGTCCTCGGTCGCCACCACCCCGGAGCACTGCCGCCCCTCGAACAGGTTGCTGGCGCCGATGAAGGTGGCGACGAAGGTGTTGGCCGGGTGGTTGTAGATCTGCCGCGGCGTGTCGAGCTGCTGGATCACCCCGCCATGCAGGACCGCGACCCGGTCGGACATGGTCAGCGCCTCCTCCTGGTCGTGGGTCACGAACATGAAGGAGATGCCCAGCTCGTGCTGGAGCGTCTTCAGCTCGATCTGCATGGCCTGGCGCAGGTTGCGGTCCAGGGCCGACAGGGGCTCGTCGAGCAGCAGGAGCTTGGGCCTGGCCACGATCGCCCGGGCCAAGGCGACCCGCTGCTGCTGCCCGCCCGAGAGCTGGCGCGGCCGGCGGTTCTCCAGCCCTTCCAGCCCGACCATGCGCAGCGCGGCCGCGACCCGCTCCTGGCGCTCGGCCCGGTTCACCCGGGCGACGTCCAGGGCATAGCCGGTGTTGTCGCCGACGCTCATGTGCGGAAACAGGGCGTAGTTCTGGAACACGGTGTTGACCGGCCGGCGGTGCGGCGGGGTCTGGGTGACGTCCTCGCCGTCCACGAAGATCCGCCCGGCATCCAGGTCGACGAAGCCGCTGATCGCGTGCAGCAGCGTGGTCTTGCCGCAGCCCGAGGGCCCCAGCAGGGTCAGGAACTCGTTGCGGCGCACTTCCAGGTCGATACCACCGAGGGCGGTGATGGTGCCGCCCTCGGGCAGGGCGAACGTCTTCGAGGCCTTCGAGAGCTTGACGATGCTGTCCTGCATGGATGGGCGCCCGCCGGGTCGATGTTATCGAGATAGCGCTTGTGCGATCCCGTTACGTTGATAACGTGGACTTATCGAAGTCAATGCTTCCAAACAAAAACCGGGCCAACGGGTGGTGAGGATCGTCTCGGATCGCTCAGGCGGTCCTTTTTTCAGGGAATCAGCATGACACGTCACGACAAGCACGCATGTTTTCCGGCAGCCCGGGTTGAGAGAAACCGAGCCACGGCCCCGGCCGGGGCGGCCGCACTGGCCTTCGCCGCGCTCCTGGGTGCGGCCGCGCCGGCCGCCGCCGACGGCACCCTGAACGTCTACAACTGGGGCGAGTACATCAACCCGGAGGTCCTGAAGAAGTTCGAGGAGGAAACCGGCACCGAGGTCAACCTCGACACCTACTCGTCCAACGAGGAGATGCTGGCCAAGATCCAGGCAGGTGCTGCCGGTTACGACATCGTGTTCCCGTCGGTGCACATGCACGACATCATGGCGAGCCTGGACCTCCTGGCGGAGACCGACATCGGCTCCTACGAGGGCTTCCAGAACATCGACCCGGCTTCCCTGCGCGCGAAGAGCGACCCGAACGCCGAATACTGCCTGCCCTATGCCTGGGGCTCGGTCGGGATCATGTACGACCGCAAGGCGCTGGGTAAGGACATCACCGGCTGGAACGACCTGCTCGCCACCGTCAAGGAGAAGAACCTGAAGTTCACCCTCCTGGACGACATGCGCGAGGTGATCGGGGTCGGCCTGATCCTGAACGGCCACTCGGTCAACTCGACCGACCCGGAGGCGCTGCAGGAGGCGGCCCAGACCATCATCGACATGAAGCCCTACGTGGCGGCGTTCACCTACGACTCCCGGCCGATGGTGAAGTCCGGCGACGTCGCCGCCGCCCACTTCTTCATCGGCGCGATGATCGACGTGTTCGAGGACAGCGAGACGCTGGGCTACGTGATCCCCGAGGAAGGGGCGACCATGTACCAGGAAGACATCTGCGTCCTGAAGAACGCGCCGAACAAGGACAACGCCATCGAGTTCATGAAGTTCTACACCCGGCCCGAAGTGGCGGCGCTGAACGTCTCGCAGCAGACCAACGGCACCACCAACGTGCCGGCGCGCGAGATGACTCCTGAGCACATCAGGAACAGCGAGGAGATCAACCCGCCGCCGGAGACCATGGAGCGGCTGCAGATCTTCGAGGACCTGGGCGGCGACATCCGCCAGGTCGACCGGGTGTGGACCAAGATCAAGACCGCGCAGTAGGCGCGCCGGCCGCGACCCCGACCGCCGGCCCGAGGGACCGGCGGTGTCCCGGGTCCGGCAGGGGATATCGGCGGAAGACCGGAGGAACCATGTCCGCCGACATCCTGGCCCGGCTGCGCGACGAGGCGCTCCGGCAGACCCGATCCGACCTTCTGATCGGCAACTTCCTGGAGCGGCACCTGGCCGAGCTGCCGTTCGAGACGGCGAAGTCGATCGCCCGCCGGGTCGGCGTCAGCCCGATGACGGTCGGGCGCTACCTGCGCCGGCTGGGCTTTGACGGGCTGGAGCCGCTCAAGCACGCCTTGCGCGACGGCGGCAGCAACCCGGCCTGGCAGGTCAAGGACCGCTTCGAGCGGCTCCGGGCGGATGCCAGGGAAGGCAAGCTCCTGGCCGACCAGATCCGCCGCCAGATCGAGGACCTCGACCGGATCTACGAGCTCACCGCCTCCCCTTCCTGGCAGGCGGCGGTGGACGCGCTGGTGGGCGCCAGCGAGGTCTACGTGGCGGCCTGGCAGAACGTGCGCGGCATCGGCCAGTACTTCGCCACCCAGCTATCCTACACCCGGCCGCGGGTCGGGTTCGTCGACGGGCTGAACGGCACCTATGGCGAACTGCTGGACGGCGCGGTCGAGAACCGCTGCCTGTTCCTGTTCGATGTCCGCCGCTTCGCCGCCAAGGCGCGGCCGCTGGCGCAGGAAGCCCGCCGACAGGGCATCACCGTGGTGTTCGTCACCGACGAGTACTGCACCTGGGCCGAGGAGGCCGCCGACATCTGCCTGGTGGTGCCGGGCTCGCGCAGCCCCTTGTGGGACGGCTCCGCCACCGTGGTGGCGGTGCTGGACCTCCTGATCAGCAACATCATCGTGGTGCTGGGCGATCAGGTGAGCGACCGGGTCGCCCGCCTCACCCGGCTCCAGGACATGTTCGGCGACTTCGAGAAATAGGGCCCCCTCCTCACGCCGCCTGGAGAGAGGTGCTGCGCAGCGGCGCGTAGTTGGCGGCGGCGGTCACGTCCGCCCGGGGGTTGTCGGTGGCGCCGGCATAGCGGCCGACGATCCGGCCGCCGGATACCAGGGCCGGATCGTCATGGCCCACCAGCAGGAAGCGGCTGTCGGACAAGGCGCGCTTGATGGCCTTCTTCTCCTCCAGCGAGGTCATCGCCCGGTTGGCCGAGATGGTCGGCTCGTGCGCCCCGTGGTCCAGCAGCGGGGACACCAGCTGGTCGTCCACATGGTAGGCGATGTCGCCGGCCAGGTTGGCGATGCCCTCGTCGGTCTCGACCAGGATCGAGAGCGAGCCCGGCGTGTGCCCGCCCGACAGGCGGACCGCGACGCCGGGGATCACCTCCTCTTCGAAGGTGCCGTCGACGTCGAACAGCCGCAGCGCGTTGCGGGTGTGCAGGCGGTCGATCAGGTGCTTGGTGTCCTCGGCGGTGTACATGACCGACCCCATGATGCCGGAGGCGGCGAATTCCAGCTCGCGGCGGGCCAGCGCCACGGTGGTCGACATCGGGAACTGGTCGTCGCCGCCGGCATGGTCGATATGGGCATGGGTGTGGACGACGTAGCGGATGTCGCCGCGACGCAGGCCGTGCCGGGCGAGCTGGTGGTCGATCGTCATCTCCGGCGTGCGGACGAAGTCCATCCCGAACGCCGCGAAGTCCTGGGTGGCGCGGGCACCGGTGTCGACCAGGACCGGCTCCTGCCCGCCGGTGATCAGGAAGCCCAGGAACGGGATCGTGGTCTTGGTGCCCGGCGTGCGGAACAGGACCAGGCCGGAGGCGTCCATGGTCAGGCGGCCGTAGCTCATCGGAAAGATCTTCAGGGCCATGTCGAGACTCCTTGGTTGAATGTATTCGGGTGGGAATGGCTTGTTATGAACCAATTGGTTCATAATGGTCGCAGGAAGCACGGCGCCCGGTGCCGGCCAGCAGCGCGACCAGGGCGCACAGCAGCGTCATGATCGATCCGCCGATCAGCACGGCGCTGGTCATGTCGGCCAGGGTGGCGATCTCGCCCAGGCCCAGCGCCAGCAGCCCGCTGAACAGGTAGGCGAGCATCAGGACGCCGGAGATCAGCCCGTCCTGGCGCCGGCCCGGCGCGGCCGCGCCGACCGCGGCGAGCCCGCCATACGTCATCAGCGCATAGCCCACGCCCGAAGCGACCGTGGCCGCCAGGAACCAGGCGAGGCTGTGGTCCAGGACCGAGGCAGCCAGGCTGCCCATCCCGGCGATCGAGGCGAGCGAGCCCGACAGGACGGCGGCATGGGCGGGGAGGCGCCGGGCGAGGACGCCGGTCAGGCCCAGCGTCACCGCGAACAGGGCGAGCACCGCGCCGTTCACCAGGGCGTTGGCCGAGTGCACCAGGTCATGGGCGACCTGCGCGCCCAGGGACGCGATCAGGACGCCATGGCTGTAGGCGGTCATGACCGTGAGCGCGGCGAACAGGAACGGCCGGCGCAGGTCGGCCGGCACCTGCGGCAGGCTTGGACGCCAGGGGCGGGCCGATGCGGCCTGCCGCTCCGGCGGCAGTCGGGACAGGGCGGCCAGCAGGAGCACGAGCAGGCTGAACAGCACAACGAAGCTGAGCCGGGTCGGGTAGGGCGCGTACTGCACCAGGGCGCCGCCCATCAGCAGGGCGGCGGCAAGCCCGGCGGCCTGGGCGATGATGGTGGCGGCGCTGCCCTGGCGCGCCCCGCCGGCGGCGGCGACCAGAGCCGCTGCGGACGGCCCGGCCGCCAGGCCGACCCCGATCCCCATCAGCACCCGACCGGCCATCAGGGTCGCCACGTCGCC
Organism: Geminicoccus roseus DSM 18922; assembly: GCF_000427665.1. Classification (NCBI taxonomy): domain Bacteria; kingdom Pseudomonadati; phylum Pseudomonadota; class Alphaproteobacteria; order Geminicoccales; family Geminicoccaceae; genus Geminicoccus; species Geminicoccus roseus. The sequence goes on along the minus strand of NZ_KE386572.1, from coordinate 2,979,829 downwards.
GGCCAGGACGAACAGCAGCGTGCCGGCGGCCGACGCCGCCACGCCCCAGGACATGACCGCCCGCCGCCCGGCCCGCTCCGCCAGGTCGCCGAACCCGATCAGGACTGCCACCACCGTCACCGGGTAGACCGCGAAGATCGCGGTGGTGACCGCCGGGGAGAGGCCCCATTCTTCAGCGTAGAGCGGATAGACCATGGCCGGCGCTGCGCTGGTCCACAGCGTGTGCGCCACGACCGCCGATGCGACCAGGAAGCCCGCCTTTGGCGGGAGCTGCGCGGCCATGCCTCGACTCCTTTCCGAGGGGAACGCCCGGCCTTAACGAACCGAACAGTTCAAAACCTAGCGGCGCCTGGTCCGGCGCGTCAACCACGTTTCGAACCAAACGGTTCATTACCGGAATGCGGCCACTCTCGGCGGAACCGGCACGGCGCGTATTGAACCTTTCGGTTCAGAACAGTATGTTCCTGCCCATGGCGCGACCCAGGAAATTCAGCCGCGACGGCGTGCTCGACAAGGCGATCCCGGTGTTCTGGCAGTTCGGGCTGGCGGGCACCAACCTGCAGCAGCTCGAACGGGCCACCGGGGTCAACAAGTCGGGGCTCTATGCGGAGTTCGACGACAAGGAGGATCTCTTTGTCGCCGCCCTGCAGCGCTATCTCGAGACCGGGCCCGCCCGGCGGATCCTGGCCCGGGAGCCGGCCGGCTGGGACAATATCGAGCAGTTCCTGCTGCAGGCCCCCTTCGCCACCACCGGGCGGCCGGGCTGCTTCTCGATCAACTCTACCCGCGACGTCGCCGGGCTGCCGCCGCGCGCGGTGGCCCTGATCGCCGACCATGGTCGCCTGCGCCTGCAGGACATCGCCCGCAACGTCCGGGCCGAGCGGCCTGACGCCGATGCCGAGACCATCGCCGGGCTGATCGCGACCTTCTTCTCCGGCGCCTGCATCGACGCCAATCTCGCCGCCGATCCCGACGCCCACCGCGTCAGGGTCGGCCAGCTGATGGACATGCTCCGCCGGCTCTAGCCGCTCCGGACTGCGCCGTTTCGTGCAAGACCGCAGCCCCCCGCACCCTGGATATCCCCGGCATCGGCCGGAACCGTCTGGCGCCACGCCGGCAGGCGCACCCCCACCTGGTGGGATATTCGCATGACCTTTCCGCTGCATCTCGTCGTCAACGGTCAGCCGCATGACCTGACCCTGGACGATCCCAGGGTGACGCTCCTCGACCTCCTGCGCGAGCGTCTCCACCTCACCGGCACCAAGAAGGGCTGCGACCGCGGCCAGTGCGGCGCCTGCACCATCCTGGTCGACGGCCGCCGGCTCAATGCCTGCCTGGCGCTGGCCCTGAGCCATGACGGCGCCAGCCTGCAGACCATCGAGGGCCTGGCCGGCCCGGACGGGCTGCACCCGCTCCAGGCCGCCTTCATCGCCCATGACGGCTTCCAGTGCGGCTTCTGCACCCCAGGGCAGATCATGAGCGCCGCCGGCATGATCCGGGAGAACCAGGCCGACACGCCCGAGCGGGTCCGGGAGGCCATGAGCGGCAATCTGTGCCGCTGCGGCGCCTATGCCGGAATCACCGCGGCGATCCTCGACGCGATGGCCGCCCAGGCCTCCCACCCCGGCACCAGCGAGGCGGCATGAACCGGTTCGACTATCTCCGCCCGGCCAGCGTCGCCGAGGCGATCGACGCCGGGTCCGCGCCCGGATCGGTCTACCTGGCCGGCGGGACCAACCTGCTCGACCTGATGAAGGGCCGCATCGCCCAGCCCGGCCGGATCGTCGACATCACCCGCCTGCCCGGCCTGAACCGGGTCGAGCGCCTGGCCGATGGCGGCGTGCGGATCGGGGCCCTGGTGCGCAACAGCGACCTCGCCCACGACCAGGAGTTCGCCGGCACCTTCCCGGCAGTCGCGGAAGCCCTGCTTTCCGGCGCGTCCGCCCAGCTGCGCAATGCCGCCACGGTCGGCGGCAACCTTCTGCAGCGCACCCGCTGCCTGCATTTCTACGACCCGGCCAGCGCCTGCAACCGGCGCAGCCCCGGGGCCGGCTGCGACGCCCGCGAGGGCGACAACCGCCTGCACGCCGTCCTGGGCTGGAGCCCGGCCTGCATCGCCACCCATCCCTCCGACTTTGCGGTGCCGCTCGTGGCGCTGGGCGCGGTGCTGGAACTGGACGGGCCGGCCGGCCCGCGCGAGCTGCCGGTGGAGGAACTGCACCTTCTGCCGGGCGAGGATCCGGCCAGGGAAACCAGCCTGCGCCCGGGCGAGCTGATCCTGGCGGTGCGGCTGCCGGCTTCGGCCGCCGCGTTCTCCGGAAACGCCCGCTACGTCAAGCTGCGGGAGCGCACCTCCTATGCCTTCGCGGTGGTCTCGGCCGCGGCGGCCCTGCGCCTGGAAGGCGGGATCATCCAGGAAGCGCGGGTGGCGCTGGGCGGCGTCGCCGCCAGGCCCTGGCGGGCACATGCCGCCGAGGCCGCGCTGGCGGGCCGCGCGCCCGGCGAGGCGGCGTATGCCGACGCTGCCTGGGCGGCGCTTGCGGATGCGCGCCCCTCCGGCGCCAACGCGTTCAAGATCGAGCTGGCGCGCCGGGTCGTGGCCCGCGCGCTGCGCCTGGCCGCGGCCGGCACGCCCGAGCGCCTGCCGCCGCTGCCCGCCTCGCCCCTCGCCACCCCCAAGGAGGCCCTGGCCCATGGCTGACCTTTCGAACGGCATGCCCCGGTTCGGCTCCAGCATCGGCCAGGGCCTGACCCGGCGCGACGGCGAGTTGAAGGTGACCGGCGCCGCCACCTATGCCGCCGACAACCACCCGCCCGGCATGCTGCATGCGGTGCTGGCGGTTAGCAGCATCGCGCGCGGCCGGGTGCTGGCGCTCGACGAGGCGGCGGCCAGGACCCATCCGGGCGTGGTCGAGGTGATGACGCCGCGCAACGTGCCGAAGATCGCCCGCGATCCCGACCAGGTCGGCGAGATCCTCACCTTCAAGATGGAGCTGCTGCAGGACGACAGCGTCCGCTACGCCCACCAGCCGATCGCGGTGGTGATCGCCCAGACCCTGGAAGCGGCCACCGAGGGCGCCGCCCTGCTTGCGCCGACCTATCTGGCGGAGCCGGTCCAGGTCGGCCTCGACGCGCCCGGCCGGTTCGTGCCGGAGCGGGTGGGGGTGGGCGAACTGCCGGTGGAGACCGCGGGCGGCGAGATCGAGGCCGCCCTGGACAGCGCGGTCCGGCGGATCGAGGCGGTCTACGAGACCCCGGAGCAGTACCACAACCCGATCGAGCCCCACGCCATCGTGGCGGAATGGCAGGGCGAGCGGCTGGTGATCGACACGCCGAACCAGGGGCTGGGCGTGGCGCGGCAGCGGATAGCCGGGCTGCTCGGCATGGACCCAGAGCACATCCTGATCCGGGCACCCTTCCTGGGCGGCGGGTTCGGCTCGAAATTCGTGATCTCCGGGCCGCAGGTCCTGGGCATCCTCGCCGCCCGGCTGGTCGGCCGCCCGGTGAAGCTCGTGCTGCGGCGCGAGCAGATGTTCGGCCCGGTCGGGCACCGCTCGGCGACCCGGCAGACGCTCCGGCTGGGTGCGCGCGCGGACGGGACACTGGCGGCGCTCGACCACCACACCCTGACCGCCTCCAGCCGGTTCGACGACTATTACGAGCCCAGCAGCAGCATCTCGCACACGCTCTACGCGACCGGCGCGCTCCGGACCCATTACGAGGCGGTCCGGCTCGACATCGGCACGCCGATCTACATGCGGGCACCCGGCGAGGCGTCCGGCAGCGTGGCCCTGGAGGCGGCGGTCGACGAGATGGCCGAGGCCTGCGGCATGGATCCGCTGGCGTTCCGCCTGGCCAACCATGCCGAGCGCGAGCCGATCTCCGGCAAGCCGTTCTCCTCCAAGGAGCTGCGCCGCTGCTACGCCGCCGGGGCCGAGCGGTTCGGCTGGCAGGGCCGCCCGCTGGCACCGCGGCAGATGCGGGACGAGCAGGACTTCCTGCTGGGATGGGGCGTCGGCACCGCCACCTTCCCGACCCGGATGTTCCAGGCGGAAGCGACGGTCGAGCTGCGCCGCGACGGGACCGCGCTGGTGGAGACCGGTGCCATCGACATGGGCCAGGGTGCCTGGACCGCGCTGGCGCAGCTGGCCGCGGACAGCGTCTGCCTGCCGCTGGGGCTGGTGGAGCTGCGCATGGGCCGCTCGGACCTGCCCCCGGGCGGCATCGCCGGCGCCTCGGCGCAGACCGCGACGGCGGGCTCGGCGATCCATGCCGCCGGCGCGGACGCGATCGCCGCCTTGGCCGCCCTGGCCATGGCCGATCCGGGCTCGCTCCTGTTCGGCGCGGACAATGCCGGGGTGAGCGCCCAGGACGGCCGGCTGGTGCGGCGCGACGACCCGGGAGTCAGCGAGAGCTTCGCCACGATCCTGGACCGGGCCGGCCTCGCCTCGATCAGCGGCCACGGCCAGAGTGCACCCCCGCCGGGCGCCCAGGACCCGTTCGCGCGCCACGCCCACGGGGCGGTGTTCGCCGAGGTGCGGGTCGATCCGGAACTGGGTCAGGTCCGGGTCGCCCGGCTGGTCGGCGCGTTCGCCGCCGGGCGGATCGTCAACCCGCGCATGGTGGAGAGCCAGTACCGGGGCGGGATGATCTGGGGCGTTTCCTTCGCCCTGCACGAGCATGCCCTGCTCGACCGGCGCAGCGGCCGGCCGATGAACCCGAACCTCGCCGAGTACCATGTCCCGGTGAACGCCGACCTGCCGTCGATCGAGGCGATCCTGGTCGAGGAGCACGACCCGCACGTCAACGCGATCGGCACCAAGGGGGTCGGCGAGATCGGGATCACCGGCACCGCCGGGGCGGTGGTCAACGCGATCTGGCACGCCACCGGTGTCCGGGTGCGCAGCCTGCCGGTCTCGCTGGACCAGCTCCTGCCGGGCCTGCCGCTCGCGGCCGGCTGAAGGTGCTGCCCCGCTCCGGATGGGTCAGCCCGGCATCCTCCAAAGGATGCCCGGCTCCCCCGGACCGTCAGCGCCGGTACACATAGTCCGGCCTGGCGTCGCCGGCGGTCTCGCCTTGCAGGGCCGCGTCGACCAGGCCCCGGTGCGGGGACAGCACGCAGACCGGGTCGGTGGCGCGGGCGTCGCCCGCCAGCGCCATCGCCTGGCAGCGGCAGCCGCCGAAATCGACCTCCTTGCGCGCGCAGGACCGGCAGGGCTCCTGCATCCAGTCGGTCCCGCGAAACGCGTTGAAGGCCGGCGACTGCGCCCAGATCTCGGCCAGGGAGCGCTCGGCCACCGACCAGAACTCCAGGCCCGGGATGGTCTCGGCGGCATGGCAGGGCAGCACGCGGCCGGACGGCGTGACGTTCAGGCTGCGCCTGGCCCAGCCGCCCATGCAGGCCTTGGGGAACCTTGCGTGGTAGTCCGGGGCCACATGGTCGATCACGATGGTGCCGCCGGTCGAGGCCTTCATCCGCTCGACCTCGGCCACCGCCCGGCGCACCTGGTCGGGCGCAGGCTGTAGGGCCGCGCGGTTGGCCAGCGCCCAGCCATAATACTGGGCATGGGCGATCTCGACCCGCCGGGCGCCAAGCTCGATCGCCAGCTCGATCAGGCCGGCGGCGCGCTCGATGTTGGCCCGGTGCAGCACGAAGTTGACGGTGAGCGGCAGGCCCGCCGCCACCACCAGCCGGGCGGTCTCCCGCTTGCGCGCAAACGCGCCGCTATAGCCGGCGATCCGGTCGGCGCTGTCCGGCAGCGCGTCCTGGATCGAGAGCTGGACATGGTCCAGGCCCGCTTCCGCGATCGCCGCCACCCGCCGCTCGCTCAGGCCGATGCCCGAGGTGATCAGGTTGGTGTAGAGGCCCTGTTCTGCGCAGGTGGCGACGAGGTCGGCCAGGTCCGGCCTGGCCACCGGCTCGCCGCCCGACAGATGGACGTGCAGCACGCCCAGCTCCGCCGCCTGCCGGAACACCTGCTGCCATGCGGCGGTGTCCAGCTCGGCGCCCTTCTGGTCCAGCCGGAGCGGGTTGGAACAATACGGGCATCCCAGCGGGCAGCGATGGGTGAGCTCGGCCAGGAGGCCGACCGGTGGCGGCATGCTCACAGGTCGATCAACCGCTTGGCCAGCAGCTGGCCGAGCAGGGCCTGGCTGTCCTGTTCGACTCGCATCCGGTCCACGCCGAAGCTCTGGGCCAGCTCGTCCACGATCTGGGCGAAGCTCTGCTCGCCGGTGCATCGCCGCAGGATCTCCACCGAACTCTGGTTCAGCTCGAACAGGGTTTCCGGCGCCAGCAGGAGCCAGCAGTTCCGCGCCTTGTCCTGGCGCAGCCGCACCCCGCGCGGCAAACGCGGGCGGGCGTCGTTTGGGATCGCGTGGCTCATGGTGCTGGCCTCCACGCGCCCGGCGGCGGGCGGCCTTCCACATAGGCCATCCACAACCCGTCGAGCTGCGCCCACAGCACCTCGGTCTTGAAGCTTAAGGCCGCCAGCGCGGCCGCCTGCGTCTCCGGCGTGACCGCATGCTCCAGCACGTAGGCCAGCGCAAAGGCGCTGTCCCGCTCGGCCTGGGGCGGGCGGGCGGTGAAATAGGCCAGCACGCCCTGGTCGACGAAGTCGTAATGGGCCAGCATCCCGGCGATCCGCTCGCCGATGATCTGCGGCGAGAACAGTTCGGTCAGCGAGGACGCGATCGCTTCCAGCAGCGTCCGGTCCCGGCAGAACGCGACATAGGCCTCGACCGCGAACCGGGTGGTCGGCAGGACGGCGCGGGTGGACACCACCAGGTCGCGGTCGAGCCCGACCCCGTCGGTCAGCGCCAGCCAGCGGGCGATGCCGCCCTCGCCGTCCCGGTCGCCGTCATGGTCGACGATCCGCTGCCGCCAGGCCCGCCGCAGCGCCGGATCGCGCATCTGCCCGAGCACGGCCGCGTCTTTGACCGGGATCATCGACTGGTAATAGTAGCGGTTGAGCGCCCAGGCCTGCACCTCGCCGCGGCTGCAGGCACCACCGTGCAGCCGCTGGTGGAACGGGTGCAGGTGATGGTAGCGCTCGGCGCCGACCTGCCGCAGCGCGGCCTCCAGTTCCCCGCGTCCCAGCCGTTCGGTCAAAGCGTGAACTCCATGCCGTCATGCGCCAGCTCCCAGCCGGCGGCGGCCACCTGCAGCCGCTCGGCTGAACCCTCGACCAGGGCCGGGTTGCTGTTGTTCAGGTGAAGGAAGACCCGCCGTCCGAGCGGGAGGCCGGCCAGGCCCGCGATCGAGCCGTCGGGCCCGTCCATGGCGAGATGCCCCATCCGCGCCGCGGTCTTGGGCGAGAGGCCGTGGCGGACCATCTCGTCGTCGGTGAAGGTGGTGCCGTCGAAGAACAGGAGGTCGGCTCCCGCCAGCCGCTCGCGCAGTTCCGGCGTGATCCGGGCGCAGTTCGGCACATAGAGGCAGCGCTGGCCGTCCGCGATGATCTCCAGCCCCAGCACATGCTCGGTCTCCTCGCCCAGCGCGACGTCGCCGCTTTCCTGGTAGAGCGGCACCTTGCCCGGCACCACGAACGGAACGAAGCGCAGGCCCGGCAGGTCCAGCGGTTCGCCCGGCTGCATCGGGCAGCGCTCGACCAGCTTCTCGTCGAGCGCGCGGAACAGGTCGTTGCTCCTGACCGAAGCATGGGTCGTCTCGGTCGCGTACAGGCGGAAGGCCTGCCGCTCGCGCAGGGTCAGAAGCCCGGCGATGTGGTCGAGCTCGCCATTGGTCAGGATCACGGCCGCGATCGGGCTGTGACGCAGGCCTGTTTTCGGGTGGAGCGCCGGGGTCGCCAGGATCTGCTGGCGCAGGTCGGGCGAAGCGTTGAGCAGGATCCACCGCTCGCCGTCCGCGCTGACCGCCAGCCCGGACTGGGTCCGGGGCGTGACCCGCTTGTCGCCCGCCCAGGCCAGCCGGCAGACCGGGCAGCGGCAGTTCCACTGGGGAAAGCCGCCGCCGGCCGCCGATCCGAGAACGATGATCCTCACGACGCCGCACCAGGCCCGCGGCCGTGCGGCGCTGGCATCAGTCGATCAGGTCGCCTTCCGGCGCCTCGATCTCGGCCGATTCGTAGCTGGTGACCTCCATGCCGACGCGCATTTCGATCAGGATCGGGGTTTCCCAGGTCATTCTTCGGCTCCTCACGGGCTGTCTTCGTCAAGCAGATCAAACCCCACCTACCCCAGACGTTCCTGGCATGTCGCCGGAAAAGCTCCGTCCACTTGGGTGCCGTACCGCCCGGGCCATCGGCTCTTTCATTCAATACGGCAGTGCCCGGACGCGGGATCAGGTGGCGTGCGGCGCACAGGCCGCCTGTTCCGACCGCCCCAAGCAACGCGAGGCACCTCCATCATGGCGCAAACCGGCCATTACGACGCCCTGGTCATCGGCAGCGGCGAGGGCGGCAAGTACCTGGCATGGCATCTGGCGCGCGCCGGCCAGTGCGCCGCCGTGGTCGAGCGGCGCTGGATCGGCGGCTCCTGCCCGAACATCGCCTGCCTGCCCAGCAAGAACGTGATCTGGAGCTCGCATCTGGTGAGCCTGGGCCAGGAGGCCGCCCGCCACGGCATCGCCCCGGCCCCCGGCGGGGTCACCATGCCGCGGGTCCAGGAACGCAAGCGCGCCATGGTCGACGGCCTGATCGACATGCATCTGGACCAGTTCCGCGGCAGCGGCGCCGAGCTGATCATGGGCCAGGCGAGCCTGGTGGGCGACCGCCGGGTCGAGGTCCAGCTGAACGAGGGCGGCGCCGTCACCCTCACCGCGGAGCGGCTGTTCCTCAACCTCGGGACCCACGCCGCCGTGCCGGACGTGCCCGGGCTGGCGGCGGCGCGGCCGCTCACCCATGTGGAGGCGCTGGACCTCGACCATGTGCCTGAGCATCTCGTGGTGATCGGCGGCGGCTATGTCGGCCTGGAACTGGCCCAGGCCTATCGCCGCTTCGGCGCCAGCGTCACCGTCCTGGAACAGGGCGGGCAGATCGCCGGCCGCGAGGATCCCGACGTCGCGGCGACCCTGGGCGGCATCCTGCGCGCCGACGGGATCGAGCTGCGCACCGGTGTCAAGCTGCGGCAGGTCTCCGGCCGCTCCGGCGACCATGTCCTGGTCCTGGCCGAGACCGCGGACGGCTCGCTCACCATCCAGGCCAGCCACATCCTGGCAGCCGCCGGCCGCATCCCCAACACGGCCGGGATCGGCCTGGAGGAAGCCGGGATCAAGCTGACCGGGCGCGGCTTCATTGCGGTGAACGACCGGCTGGAGACCAGCCAGCCGAACGTGTGGGCCCTGGGCGAGGTCGCCGGCAGCCCGCAATTCACCCACGCCTCGCTGGACGATTTCCGCATCATCCGGGACAACCTCGCCGGCGGCAGCCGCAGCACGGGCGACCGGCTGGTGCCCTACGCGCTGTTCACCGAGCCGCAGCTGGCGCGGGTCGGGCTGGACGAGGGCGAGGCCGCCAGGCGCGGGATCGCGGTGCGCACGGCCAGCCTGCCGATCGCGGGCGTCCTGCGCGCCCGGACCCTTTCGGCCACCGACGGCTTCATGAAGGTGCTGGTCGCGGCCGACAGCGACCGGATCCTGGGCTTCACCATGATCGGCCCGGATGCCAGCGAGGTGGTGGCGGTGGTGCAGGTCGCGATGCTGGCGGGGATGCCCTTCCCGGTCCTGCGCGAGGCGGTCCTGGCGCACCCGACCATGGCCGAGGCGCTGGGTCCCCTCCTGGGACGGGTGCCGCCGCGCTGAGGCCGCCGGGCAAGTGCCGCCGCCCCGCCCGGGCGGCGGCCGGACCGCCAGGCCATGTCGCCGGGAGCGGCGGCGCAGACGAGCCGGTGCGCTGGACTGAAGTTCTCGCGATAAAGGGATGATGCAGGCCGGCCGCTGCTTCAGCGGTGCCGGGACAGCTCGAACAGTCTGGAGCGACTGTTCACGGCAACTTGCGATCTTGGGAAGTCTTTGGAGCGGGCGAAGGGATTCGAACCCTCGACCCCAACCTTGGCAAGGTTGTGCTCTACCCCTGAGCTACGCCCGCGTCCTTGGGTGAAGCGGCTTCTAGGGGGAAATTGCGGAGCCGGCAAGCCCCATTTCGCAGCTTTTCGCAGCCCTTGTATCGGCAGGAGCCTGCCGCCATCTTGCAAGAGCGCGAGGCGGCGGGCCGATCCCGGCGCCGGTCTTTCTGATCTTCTTCCCTGGTGAGGCGTCATGGCGTTGTTCGGCACCGGTACGGCTCCGGCACCCGCACAAGCGAGCGGCAACGACTGGATCGTCGACGGCAGCATCGAGACCTTCGCCCAGGACGTCATCCAGTCGCCGGTCCCGGTGCTGGTCGACTTCTGGGCAACCTGGTGCGGGCCGTGCAAGCAGCTCACGCCCATGCTGGAAAAAGCCGTCAACAACGCCCGGGGCAAGATCCGCCTCGTCAAGATCGACATCGACAAGAATCCTGAGATCGCCCAGCAGTTCCGCATCCAGTCGGTGCCGACGGTCTACGCCTTCTTCAACGGCCAGCCGGTGACCGGATTCCAGGGCGCCCAGCCGGAGAGCCAGATCAAGGCGCTGATCGACCAGCTCCTGAAGATGGCCGGGTCCAGCGGCGCTGCCGGCGGTGCCGACGACATCGCCGCGGCGCTGGCCCAGGCCAAGGAGATGGCGGAGGCCGGCGACGTGCAGGGCGCTGCCGCGATCTACAGCGAGGTCCTGCAGCTGGAGGCGGAGAACCCGGCGGCGCTGGGCGGGCTCGCCCGCGCGCTGGTGGCCATGGGCGACATCCCCAGCGCCGAGGAGGTGCTGGGCCAGGCCCCGGTGGCGCTGACCAACAATGCCGAGATCACCGGGGCGAAGTCCGCTGTGGCGCTGGCCAAGGAGTCCGGCGAGCTGGGCGACCCGGTGGCGCTGGCCGCGCGGCTGGAGGCCGATCCCGCCGACCACGACGCCCGCTGCCAGCTGGCGACGCTGATGTTCCTGCGCGGCCAGGTCGAGCAGGCGATCGACCAGCTGCTCACCGTGATCCGCCGCGACCGCGAATGGGAGGACGACCGCGCCCGCAAGCAGCTGGTGAAGTTCTTCGACGTGCTCGGCCTGCAGCATCCGGCCACGCTGAAGGGCCGCCGCCAGCTGAGCTCGGTACTGTTTTCCTGATGACGGCGTCGGTCGAAAGCCTGCCGCTGCACTTCCCGGTCTTCCCGCTGGCCGGGGCCCTGCTGCTGCCGGGCGGCAACCTGCCGCTCAACATCTTCGAGCCCCGCTACCTGGCGATGGTCCGGGATGCCATGCAGACCCACAAGATCATCGGGATGGTGCAGCCCCGCCCGGACCAGGAGCGGGAGCGCAAGCCGAAGTTCTATGATGTCGGCTGCGCCGGGCGGATCACCCATTTCGAGGAAAACGACGACGGCCGCTTCCTGATCGCGCTGACCGGGGTGTGCCGGTTCGACGTGGCCGAGGAGCTGGACTGCGGCACGCTCTACCGCCAGGTCCGCGCCGATTTCAGCCGCTGGCTGGGCGACCTGGAGCCGTCCGAGCCCTCCACCGAACTGCGCGACGAGCTTTTGGAGGCGCTCCGGCAATTCCTGGACGCCCACGAGCTGGCCGCCGAATGGTCGGGGATCGAGCAGGCGCCGATGTCGGGCCTGGTCACCTCCCTGGCGATGATCTGCCCGTTCGAGCCGTCGGAAAAGCAGGCGCTGCTGGAAGCCGCCGACCTGAACCGGCAGACCGAGATCCTGACCGCGCTCATGCAGATGGACGCGCTGACCAGCCCCGGCGGCACGCCCACCCAGATGCACTGACCAGCGAGACGACGCCCCATGTCCGTAGCCCCGGTTCCGCCGACCGCCCCCGCCCCCTCTCCGGTGGATCCCCATCTCCTGGCCATCCTGGTCTGCCCGCTCACCAAGAGCCCGCTGCGCTACGACCGGGCAGCCGGCGAGCTGATCTCCGAGAAGGCCGGCCTGGCCTTCCCGATCCGCGACGGCATCCCGATCATGCTGGTCGACGAGGCCCGCCGGATCGAGGACGACCCGCTCCCGCGCGTGCCGCCCGAGCTGCGCCGATGAGCGCGGCCAAGGGCGAGCCCTGGCCCACCGAGATCCGCGTCACCCCGGGGGCGCGCGCCCTGGAGGTCGCCTTCGACGACGGCGCCAGCTTCTTTCTGCCCGCCGAGTTCCTGCGGGTGGAGAGCCCGTCCGCCGAGGTGCAGGGCCACGGGCCGAACCAGAAGACCATCGTCCCGAACAAGCGCGACGTGACCATCACCGCGGTCGACCCGGTCGGCAACTATGCGGTGCGCCTGGTCTTCTCGGACGGCCATTCCACCGGGATCTTCGCCTGGCCGACCCTCTACCGGATGGGCCGCGACCATGACCGGCTGTGGTCGGCCTATCTGGAAGCGCTGGCCGCCCGCAACCTGTCGCGCTGACCGCGTCCGCCCGGTTGGAGCTCGACCCCAAGCTGACCCGCGCCATCCTGGTGCAGACCTTCCTGGTCCAGGTGCTGGCGGCGCTGGCCATCTTCACCGTGCCGGTCCTGGCCACCGACATCGCCGCCGATCTGGGCCTCGATCCGGTGGTGGCCGGGCTCTACACCGCGACCCTGTTCGCCGGCGCCATCGCCGGCTCGGCCCTGGCCGGCCGGGTCGCCCAGGTCGTGGGCGCCTTTGCCGGCAGCCTCGCCTCGATCGTGCTGATCGGGCTGGGCATCGCCGTCCTCTCGGCCGGCTGGCTGCCGCTCCTGGCCCCCTCCGTCCTGTTCGCCGGGTTCGGCTACGGCCTGGTCAACCCGACCGCCTCGGCCCTGCTGGTGCGGGTGACCCGGCCGGAGCGGCGCGGCTGGGTGTTCTCGGTGAAGCAGACCGGCGTGCCGCTGGGCAGCGCGCTTGGCGGCTTTCTCGCTCCGCCTCTGGCCCACGCGATCGGCTGGCAGGCGACCCTGTTCCTGATCTCGGCCTTGTGCGTCCTGGTGGTCCTGCCGTTCGCCGGCATCGCCCTGCGCGGCTTCCGGCAGGGGCGCGGCTCGGGCGAAAGCCCGCCCGGCGGGGTCGGCCTGCTGCGGACCCACCGGCCGCTGCTGGTCCTCGCGTCCGGCTCGTTCGCCCTGGCTGCCCTGCAACTCTGCCTGTCGACCTTCCTGACCGCGCATCTGGTGCTGAACGGCGGCCTGTCCCTGGTCGCGGCCGGCCAGGTGTTCGCCTGCTCGCAGATCGGCGGTGCTGTCGCCCGGCCGCTCTGGGGCAGGCTCGCCGACTGGACCGGCTCGGCCGCCCGCACCCTGGGCCTGATCGGCGTCCTGGGCTCGATCGCCGGGTTCCTCACCGCGATCCTGAACCCGGACTGGCCGCTGCCGGCGATGATCCTGCTCTCCACCTGGTTCGGCGCCACCTCGCTCGCCTGGAACGGGGTGTTCTTCGCCGAGATCGTGCGGCTGGTGCGCCCCGAGGAGGCCGCCGCAGCCACCGGCGGGGTGCAGCTCTTCACCTATAGCGGGATCGTGGCCGGGCCGCTCCTGTTCGCCGCGGTGGCCTCGCTTGCCGGCGGTTTCGGCCCCGCCTACGCTGTGCTGGCGGCCGTGGCCTTGCCGGGGGCGATCGCGATCGGTGCCATGGCGGGGCGGGACAGGCGAGGGTGATGGCGAGCGACGTCGAGCTGGACGAGGCGGCCCCAAAGCCCCCTGCCCCCGAGGACCCCGCCACCGACGCGGCCGCCCTGGAAGCGCCGGCGGCCGACGAGATCGTGCTGGTGCAGTTCCCGCCGGTCTGGGGCCGCAATTTCAGCCCGTTCACCCTGAAGCTGGAGACCTGGCTGCGCCTGGCCCGCGTCCCCTACACCGTCCGCTTCCAGCGCAACCCGGCTCTCTCGCCCAAGGGCAAGCTGCCCTTCATCATCGATGGCGGCCGCCGGGTCGGCGACAGCGGCCTGATCATCGAGCATCTCAAGCGCAGCCGGCTGATCGACCCCGACGCCTGGCTGGACGGCCGCCAGCTCGCCGAGAGCCTGGCCCTGCAGCGGACCTTCGAGAATCATCTCTACCACGCCCTGGTCTATGCCCGCTGGATCGACCCGGAGGGCTGGGCCTCCCTGAAGCAGGTGGTGTCCGCCACCTTCCCGGCCCCGGCCGACCGGCTGATCGGGCCGCTCCTGCGCCGGCGGATGAACCGGCAGCTGCGCAGCCACGGCCTTGGCCGCCACAGCGCCCGCGAGATCTACGCCATGGCGCGCGAAGACCTGGCCGCCGCCTCGATTCTCCTGGGCGGCAACCGCTTCTTCATGGGCTCCCACACCTCGACCATCGACGCGGTCGCCTACGGCTTTCTGGCCAACATCCTGCTGGTGCCGATGGAGACGGAGCTGCGCCGGATCGCCGACGAGTTCCCCAACCTGCGCCGGTTCTGCGAGCAGATGGACCTGGGCCTGGAGCGCGCGTCCTTGCGCGCCGAGGTGAATGCGCCGCATACCGCGCCCGGTGCCTGATCGGAACATTGTCATGACGAACGCCCAAACCCGGCCGCTGATCGGCCTGACGCTCGACGCCGAGCCCGCGGGCGGCTGGTCGAAGCTGCCCTGGTACGCGCTGCGCCAGAATTATTTCGAGGCGGTGACGCAAGCCGGCGGCCTGCCGGTGGCCCTGCCGCACGAGCCGGAACTGGCCGAAGCCTATGCCGGCCGCCTGGCCGGCCTGATCGTCACCGGCGGCGCCTTCGACGTCGACCCCGGCCTGTACGGCGCCGGCGAGACCCACGCGACCGTGACCACCAAGGACCGGCGCACCCAGTTCGAGTGGGCGGTCACCCGGGCGGCCCTGGCGCGCGACCTGCCGGTGTTGGGCATCTGCGGCGGCCAGCAGCTCCTCAACGTCGTGCTGGGCGGCAGCCTGATCCAGCACATCCCGGACGCCGTGCCGGACGGTCTCGCCCACGAGCAGCCCAACCCGCGCACGGAGCCAGGCCACGACGTGGCCGTCGAGCCCGGCAGCCTCCTGCACCGGATCACCGGGATGGCGACCCTGCCGGTCAACAGCGCCCACCACCAGGCGGTGGACCGCCCGGCCCCTGGCCTGGCGGTCACCGGCCGCGCCGCCGACGGGGTGATCGAGGCGATCGAGGATCCCGCGCGCCGCTTCCTGCTGGGCGTGCAGTGGCACCCGGAATACGCCATCTCGCCCGGCGACCGGGCGATCTTCCAGGCCTTCGTCGACGCGGCGCGGGGGGTGCGGTCATGAGCGACGAAACGCCGGGCGGCGAACGGATCGCCAAGCGGATCGCCCGGGCCGGGCTCTGCTCGCGCCGCGACGCCGAGCGGCTGATCGCCGAGGGCCGGGTCGCGGTGAACGGCAAGGTGATTCCCTCGCCCGCCCTGAATGTCGGCGCCGACGACTGGATCGTGGTCGACGGCAAGCCGCTGCCGGCCGCCGAGCCGACCCGGCTGTTCCGCTACCACAAGCCGCGCGGCGTGCTCACCGCCGCCCGCGACCCCGAGGGCCGTCCGACGATCTACGACCGCCTGCCGCCGGACCTGCCGCGGCTGGTGCCGGTCGGCCGGCTGGACATCGGCTCCGAAGGGCTGCTGCTGCTCACCAACGACGGCGAGCTCAAGCGCCGGCTGGAGCTGCCCTCCACCGGCTGGACCCGCCGCTACCGGGCGCGCGTCCACAAGATGCCCGAGCCCGAGGCGCTGGCGCGCCTGCTGGCCGGGATCACCATCGAGGGCATCACCTACGGGCCGATCCAGGTGAGCGTCGACCGCGCACAGGGCGACAACAGCTGGATCATGGTCTCGCTGAAGGAAGGCAAGAACCGGGAGGTGCGCCGCGTCATGGAACATATCGGACATCCGGTCAGCCGCCTGATCCGGATCGCCTACGGCCCGTTCCAGCTGGGCCAGCTGCCGCGCGGCGAGGTCGAGGAGGTCAACCCCAGGGTGGTGCGCGAGCAGCTGGGCGCTGCGGCGCCCAAGGTGGTGCGCCGCGACCGGACGCGCCGGGCATGAGGATCATCGCTGGCCAGCATCGCGGCCGCCGCCTCGAGGAATTCGAGGGCGAGGGCGTGCGTCCCACCTCCGATCGGGCCCGCGAGGCCCTGTTCAGCATGCTGCACTCCCGCCAGGTCCTCCTGGACGCGGTGGTGCTCGACCTGTTCTGCGGCACCGGGGCGCTGGGCCTGGAAGCCCTCTCGCGCGGGGCGGCGCACGCCACCTTCGTCGACAGCAGCCCGGACGCGGTGGCGATCACCCGCAAGAACGTCCTAGCCTGCAAGGAGGCGGGGCGGTCCAAGGTGATCCGCGCGGACGCCACCAAGCTGACCGCCGCCGACCGGCCGCACGGCCTGGTCCTGCTCGACCCGCCCTACGGCAAGGACCTGGTCCGGCCGACCGTGGAGCGGTTGATGCTGGGCGGCTGGCTGGACGTGGGCGTGCTGATGGTGGCCGAGATCGGCCGCAAGGAGGACCCGCCGGAGCTGGAGGGTTTCCATGTGGACGACGTGCGCCGCTACGGCGCCGCCAAGTTCGTGTTCTACGCGGTGGGAGCACCCCCGGAATGACCTGTCGCCTGGCGCTGCTGCCGCTCTTCCTGTTTCCGCTGCTGCCGGCCTCGGCCGGGGCGCTGGAGCTGGACCTGCCGGTCGCCTGCACGCCCGGCGCCGACTGCTGGATCATCCATTACGTCGACCACGATCCCGGCCCGGGTGTCGCCGACAGCTTTTGCGGCTCCATGACCTATGACGGCCATGACGGCACCGACTTCGCGATCCGCGACGGGGCTGCGATGCGCGCCGGGGTCGACGTGCTGGCCGCTTCGGGCGGCGTGGTGAAGGCGGTCCGCGACGGCGTGCCGGACATCACCGTGGAGAAGGGCGGCAAGGAGGCGGTGACCGGGATCGACTGCGGCAACGGCGTGCTCCTGCAGCACGATCAGGGCTGGGAGACCCAGTACTGCCACCTGCGCGAGGGCAGCATTGCGGTCCGTACCGGCGACAAGGTGGCCGCGGGGCAGAAGCTGGGCCTGGTCGGCCTGTCCGGGATGACCAGCTTCCCCCACCTGCATCTGAGCCTGCGCAAGGACGGCGAGGAGCTCGACCCGTTCCACGGCACCCCGGTCGAGGCGGCCTGCGGCCAGGGCGGCCCGTCCCTGTGGAGCGCTGCCGCCGCCGACCAGCTCGCCTACCAGCCTTTGGCGCTGACCCTCCTGGGCATCGCCGACGGCCCGGTCGAGAGCGAGGCGGTCTGGGACGGCCGCGCCGAGGCCGAGGCAGTCACCGCCGATTCGCCGGCCCTGGTGGTGTTCCTGGGCGGCTATGCCCTGCGCCAGGGCGACCGGATCGAACTCACCCTGGTCGCCCCGGACGGCGCCGAGATGGTGAGCCACCAGCAGGACCAGGCCCGCGACCAGGCGCGCACCATGCTGTTCGCCGGGCGCAAGCGGCCCGAGGGCGGCTGGATGCCCGGCACCTGGCAGGCCCGGGCCGAGGTCCGGCGCGACGGAACCCCCTACCGGCTGGAGCGGAGCTTCCAGGTAGCGCCCTGACGCGTTCCCGGCGGATCACCACCTCCCCTGCCCCACGGTCGCCGGACCAGATCGGCCGGCACCCCCTAGATGGAGAGTAGCGCCATGGACCAGAACCAGCCCGCTGCCGGATCCGGCCGCTTCGACCTGAACGAGATCGCCCGCTCCTTTCCGGACAGCGCCGAGACCCTGCTGCTGGACCGCTACCTGACCGACCAGTCCAGCGCCAGCGCCCGGGTCTTCCGCGTCTACCGGCCGACCCCGCCCCATTACCATGCGGGGTGCGACGAGCATCTCCTGGTCCTGTCCGGCCGGGGCACCTTCTGGATCGGCAGCCCCGACCAGGGCGGCGCGTTCGGCCCCGGCCACCTCCTGTTCTTTCAGCGCAACACCGTCCACGCCCTGCCGGAGATCACCGAGGGCCCGCTGGTGTTCTTCTCGATCGACACCCCGCGCCGCGACCCGTCCGACGTGATCTTCGTCGACCCGGCCGACGGCAGCGCGGCGACGTTCATCCAGCAGCACCGCTACTGACCGGCCGGACGGAACGCCGGCTCGTCCCCGGGGTTACTTCTGATTGGCCAAGGGAGGACCCCGACCCATGAAGCAGTACGATCTGGTGGTGATCGGCACCGGCGTCGCCGCGGGGACCGTGGCCTCCACCTGCGCCGGCAAGGGATGGTCGGTGGCGATCGTGGATGCCCGCCCCTATGGCGGCACCTGCCAGCTGCGCGGCTGCGACCCCAAGAAGATGCTGCGCCGCTCCCCCGAGGTGATCGACGCGGCCTGGCGGATGAAAGGGCGGGGCGTGGCGCCGGACGGGCTGCACCTGGACTGGGCGGGGATGCAGGCCCACAAGCGCAGCTTCACCGACCCGGTGCCGGAGCAGCGCGAGAAGCAGTTCGCCGACGCCGGCATCGCCACCCTGCACGGCATGGCCCGCTTCACCGGCGGCACCAGCCTGGCAGTGGACGGCCGGGAGCTGCAGGCCCGCCACGTCGTGCTGGCCACCGGCATGAAGCCGCGCCCCCTCGCCATCCCCGGCGCCGAGCTCGCGATCGTCAGCGACGACTTCCTGGAGCTGGAATCGCTGCCGCCCCGGGTCCTGTTCATCGGCGGCGGCTACATCTCCTTCGAGTTCGCCCACATGGCGGCGCACTCGGATGCGGCGGTGACCGTGCTGAACCGCGGCCCGCGCCCGTTGAGCGGCTTCGACCCGGACCTGGTCGACATGCTGGCCGAACGCTCCCGCCACACGGGCATCGACCTGCAGGACCGGGCCGAGGTCGAGGCGATCGAGCGCCAGGGCGACGGCTTGCGGGTGCGCGCCAAGGTGAACGGCGAGACCCGCCATTTCGACGCCGACCTGGTGGTGCATGGTGCTGGCCGGGTCCCGAACATCGACGAGCTCGACCTGGACAAGGCCGGGGTGCAGGCTGGCAGGAAGGGCATCCTGGTCAACGAGTACCTGCAGAGCGTCTCCAACCCCGCCGTCTATGCCGCGGGCGACGTGGCCGCGACCGACGGGCCGCCGCTCACCCCGGTGGCCGCCCTGGAGGCCAAGGCGGTGGCCGCCAACCTCCTGGAGGGCAATCATTCCAGGCCGGACTATCGCGGCGTCCCCAGCGTCGTGTTCAGCCTGCCCGCCCTGGCCAGGGTCGGCCTGCTCGAGGAGGAGGCAAGGGAGCAGGGCCTGGACGTGGAGGTGAAGTTCACCGACATGCGCGAATGGTTCACGGTCAAGCGGGTGCGCGAGAGCCATGCCGCCGGCAAGGTGCTGGTCGACCGGAACAGCGGCCGGATCGTCGGCGCCCATCTCCTGGGGCCGGAGAGCAGCGAGCTGATCAACCTGTTCTCGCTGGCCGTCCATGCCGGCCTGACTGCCGAGCAGCTGCAGGGCTTCCACAGCGCCTATCCCTCGGCCGGCTCGGACATCGCCTCGCTGGTCTAGGTCCTGTCCGCAAAGGGAGGCCGAGCGACCGGACGCCTTCGCCATCGACGCCAGCGGCGCGGTCGGCACGATGCACTGTGCTGGGACCCTGACCCGTTCAGCAAAGAACATCGACCCGGATGGGCTTCCCCACCCCGCGTGGCCGTTCGGGTGGCGAACTCGCAGCAGCCCTTCCACCCTGCCGGTGCACAGCGGGGTGTGGCCGTCGCACCGGCAGGGCTCACTCGACCGTGAACCGGCAGAGGATCGTGTTGTCCTGCTCCAGGTCCGGCCCCCATATCAGCTTCGCGGCGGCGGACCACCGGATGTCGTCATAGCCGTCCTTGGGGCTCACCTCGCGCTCGGAATGGACCGTGGCCTGCGGCCAGTCCGACGCGTCGAACCCGGCCTGGTCCCAGCCGGCCGGCTCTTCGGCGGCCTCGAACATGCAGGCTCCTTCGGCGGCCACCGGGTGGGGCGCGCGTTCGCAGGCCTTGTCCATGGGGGCGGTGTGGATGACGAGGCACTGCCAGGCCGCATCGCTGACTGCGACGGTCTCGCCCGATGCGTCCCTGATCTGCACGATGACGCCGCCGTCTCCCATCTGCTGCCGCCGCGTGCCGATATATTCGAGCCCGGTATCGTTCTCCTTGAAGTCCTTCGCGACCAGGCCGACGACGAAGGGCCGCTCCGCCTGGAACTGGAAGCTCTCGGCATTGAACGATCGCTCGGTCGTGATCGGCACACTGTCCTCGGCGACCTTCGCGCCGTTGATCCGCATCTCGAACCAGTTGTCGGCCCAGACGTCCGCCGCATAGGTTTCCGCCCGGGCATGGGCCGGCGACACAGACAGGACGGTCATCGCGGCAAGCAAGCGCATCATCGGGAAATCCCTCTTTCTGTGCCCTGACCCTGGCACGCCCGAAGCGCGCGACGAACCTTCCGGTGGGAGGTAGAACGATCAGCCGTGGCGGATCGCCCCGCAGGCACGGGATGTCGACCATCCCTCGCAACAGGCTTCGTGATCGGCGTGGCCGCCCTGCCTCCACCGGCCTTCTTCAAGCGCGGTCTCTCTTCCCGGCGACCGACCGCCCGGGCTGCGCGGTTGACGGCGGACCGCCCGCCGGCCGAGGAAGCCGGCGGACGCCCGAGAATAAAGGAAATGGCTCATGAAGGCCGTACGGCTGGAATCCATCGGCAACCTGTTCGTCCGCGAGGTGCCGAAGCCCACCCCCGGCCCGGACGACCTCCTGGTCCGGGTGGAAGCCTGCGGCATCTGCGGCACCGACCGCCACCTCCTGCACGGCGAGTTCCCCTCCACCCCCAACACCACGCTCGGCCACGAGTTCTGCGGCATCGTCGAGGCGCGCGGCAGCGCCGTGCAGGGCTTCGAGGTCGGGGCCAGGATCACCGGCGACCCGAACATCGCCTGCGGCCGCTGCCCGCAATGCCAGGACGGCCGGGTCAATCTGTGCCGCAACCTCCAGGCGATCGGCATCCATCGCGACGGCGGCCTGGCCGAGTACGTGATCGTGCCGCAAAAGCAGGCGGTCGAGCTGCCGCCCCAGGTGAAGCCCGAACATGGCGCGTTCTGCGAGCCGCTGGCCTGCTGCCTGCACGGAATCGAGGTCGCGCAGATCCGCCCGGGCGCCTCGGTGGTGGTGCTGGGCGGCGGCGTGATCGGCCTGCTGGTGGTGCAGCTGGCGCGGCTGGCAGGTGCAGCCCGCGTCATCCTCTCCACCCGCCAGCAGTCCCGCCGCCAGCTGGCATTGGAGATCGGCGCCACCGACAGCGTCGATCCCACCGCCGCCGACGTGGTGGAGCAGGTCGCCGGGCCAGAGGGCCTGGCGCCGGGCGGGGTCGACGTGGTGATCGAGTGCGCCGGCGTCGCCGAGACCGTCCAGCAGTCGACCCGGCTGGCCAAGGCCGGCGGCACCGTGGTGATCCTGGGCGTGATGCCGCAGGGGGCCAAGGTCGAGATCGAGCCGTTTGACATCCTGTTCCGCGAGCTGCGGGTGCTGGGCTCGTTCATCAACCCGTTCGTCCACCGCCGCGCTGCCCTGCTGGTGGCGTCCGGCGCCATCGAGCTGGACCGGCTGGTCACGCGGCAGGTCGGCCTGGACGAGGCCCCTTCCGTCATCGGCGCGCCGCCGGCGCCGGGCGAGGTGAAGGTGCTGGTGGTTCCCTGAGCCCCCCGGCAGCCGGCGGGTGTTGAACCGGGCGGGAGGAAGGCGCACATGCATTCCCGCCCGATTCGCCGGCGCCACCTCCCAAGCGAGCCTGCCCCGCATGACCCTGCCCTGGACCATCGCCTGGCTCGTCGCCTCGCTCACCTTCGCCGGAGTCGGGATCTGGCAGGACCGCCGGCCGGTGGGCCTGGCCCCGGCGCCGCTCGTGCCGCCCTTGTTCTGGCTGGGGGTCGGCGTGATCGGGATCGTGCTGGGTTCCGCCCACCTCCTGTCCCTGCTCACCGGGGTGGAGCTGCATGGCCGCGCCTCCTTCTGACCAGTGCCCGGACTGCGCCGAGGCGATCGCCGCCTTGTGCGACGACCTTTTGGCCCGCGCCTCCGACTTCCCCGATCCGGGCGCGTTCATCACCCTGGTGGCGGAGCGCCTGACCGGGATCGGCCTGCCGATCCTCCGCCTGGCCGCCGGCGGCGAATTGCTGCACCCGACCATCGAGGCCATGGGCTGGCTGTGGCGGCCGGACAGCGGCGTGGTCCCCCGGGTCCTGGAGCGCCGCGAGAACTGGGACAGCGACGACTGGCTGAAGAGCCCGATCCTCCATCTGATCGAGAACAGCGGGCGCTCGCTGCAGCTGCCCGTGGACGACGACCGCATGGTCGCCCGCTTCCCGATCCTGGCCGACATGCGCGAGGAAGGGGCCGCCGAATATCTTCTGTTCGTGGAGCGGGTCGGCGGCGCCTTGCGGATCACCGCCGAGAACGACGTCTATGTCTCGTTCGCCCATGGCGGCCGGTTCAAGATCGACGAGCCCACCGCCAAGGGCCTGCAGCGCCTGGCGCATCTTCTGATCCTGATCATCCAGGCCAACGCCGCCGTGGCCACCGCGCGCGGCCTGCTGGGCGTGTATCTGGGCACCGACGCCGCCCAGAAGGTGCTGGACGGCAACGTGGTGCGCGGCCGCGCCGACCCGATCGAGGCGGTGATCTGGTATTCCGACCTGGCCGACTTCACCAAGATCACCGACGAGAAGCCGCCCAAGGGCGTGCTGGCCCTGCTCAACGACTATGCCGCCACCGTCGCCGACGAGCTGGCCCGCCATGGCGGCAACGTCCTGAAGTTCACCGGCGACGGCATCCTGGCGGTGTTCCAGGAAGGCGACGGCGCCGCCCGGGCGCTGGAGGCGGTCCGGGGCGTCCGCCTGGCGGTATCGGGGCTGAACGACCAGCGCCGGGCGCGCTCGGCCCCCACCACCGGGGTCTACATCGCCCTGCACCACGGCGAGCTGCTCTACGGCAATTTCGGCAGCACCACCCGGATGGACTTCACCGTCCTGGGCCAGGCGGTCAATCAGGCCGCGCGGATCGCGGCGATGTCGCGCGGGCTGGACCAGCCGGTGATCCTGAGCGAGGCGTTCGCCGCGGCGGCGGGGCCGGAGCGTCACCGTTTCGTCTCCTTGGGGCGCTACGCCCTGCGCGGCGTCACCCGCCCCCAGGAACTCTTCACGCTGGACCCCACCGCATGATCTCGCTCGTCACCTGGAACATCCAGTACGGACGCGGCCGCGACGACCGCGTCGACCTGGAGCGCCAGGCCGATCTGCTCCGCTCGTTCGACGTCATCGGGCTGCAGGAGGTCGACCGCTGCTGGCGCCGGACCGGCGAGGTCGACCAGGTCGCCCGCCTGGCCGAGCTCCTGCCCGACCACTACCATGTCTATGCGCCCGCCACCGACATCCTCAAGCAGCACGGGCCGGGGCCGAAGGGCGCCGTGCGCCGCCAGTTCGGCAACGCGGTGTTTTCCCGCTTTCCGATCCTGACCGCCAACCCGGTCAGCCTGCCGCGCCGCGCCGCCATCGGCATCCCCACCAGCGCCCGCATCGCCCTGGACACGATCCTCCAGCTCCCGTCCGGCCGGCACCTGCGCTTCTGCTCGACCCATCTGGACCATGCCCAGCCCGACCTGCGCCTGGAGCAGGCCGAGGCGCTGTTGCGCCTGTTCCGCGAGGGGCAGCTTTCCGGCGGCGTCAGCCATGGGGCCCGGGCGAGCGACGACCATTGGTGGGGCGAGGAGATCGACGCGCCGCCGGTGCCCGCCGACATGGTCCTGGTCGGCGACTTCAACATGGTCCACACCGAGGACGCCTACACCCGCCTGGTCGGCGCCAGGGACAGCTATTTCGGCCGGGTCGCCCATCTGGACGGGTTCGCCGACAGCTGGACGCTCACCGGCCATGCCGAGGACGAGGGACTGACCTGGTGGGACGACCCGGCGGTTAACCCGCGCCGGCTGGACTACGTGCTGGTCACCGCCGGCCTCGTGCCGCTGGTCCGTTCCTGCACGATCCTGGAGGGCGATCTGTCCGACCACCAGCCGGTCGCGGTGCAGCTCGACCTCGGCTGAAGCCGGACTTTCCCTGGACCCGCTCCAGATCCGGGCGTAACCACCGGTCCTGTCGAGATTGTCGGCCTGTTCCCGGGCCGTGTCGGGCGACGGGGACCGGATGAGCGAGCGGATCGAGAAGCGGCCGGCCATGGCCGAACTGAAGCGCCTGACGGCCTTCGTCCTGCCCTACCTCTGGCCGAAGAACGAGCCGGGGCTGCGCACCCGGGTGGTGCTGGCGACGATCGTGATGGTCGCCGCCAAGCTCCTCAACATCCAGGTGCCGTTCTTCCTCAAGCGCATCGTCGATGCGCTGAGCCTGCCCGACGACCTGCTGGTGACCCTGCCGCTGGCGGCGCTCTTGGCCTACGGCGCCGCCAGGCTCGGCGCCGCCCTGCTCCAGGAGCTGCGCGGCGCGATCTTCGCCCGGGTCGGCGAGCGGGCCGGCCGGCGGGTCGCGATCGGCGTCTACCGCCATCTGTTCGACCTGTCGCTGCGCTACCACCTGGAGCGGCGCACCGGCGAGCTCGGCCGCTCGGTCGAGCGCGGCGTCAAGGCGATCAGCTTCCTGCTGACCACCGCCCTGTTCTCGATGGTGCCGGTGATCGTCGAGCTGGTCCTGGTGCTGGGCATCCTGCTCAAGCTCTATCCCTGGACCTGGGCGTTCACGGTCTTCTTGACCATCAGCCTCTACGCCGTCTTCACCATCTGGACCACCAACTGGCGGACCAAGTACCGGCGCGAGATGAACCGGCTGGACAACCTGTTCGCCGGCCAGGCGGTGGACGGGCTGATCAACTACGAGATGGTCAAGGCGTTCACCGCCGAGGAGCACGAGACCCGCCGGCTCGACGCCGCGATGGCGCAGTACGAGGACGCCGCGGTCCGCTCGCAGACCTCGCTCTCGATCCTGAACACCGGCCAGGCCGCGATCATCGCGGTGGGCGTCACCGCGCTGATGGCGCTGTCCGCCTCCCGCGTGGTCGCCGGCGAGGCCACGGTCGGCGACGTGGTGCTGATCAACGCCTTCATCCTGCAGCTCTATCTGCCGCTGAACTTCCTGGGCGTGCTCTACCGCGAGCTCAAGCAGTCGACGACCGACCTGGAGAACCTGGCCGGCCTGTCCGGCCTGCGCCCCGAGGTCGCCGACGCCCCGGATGCCCAGCCTCTGAAGCTGGCCAGCCATGCCGACCATGCCGGCGGCGAGGTGCGCTTCGAGCATGTCAGCTTCGCCTACGACCCGCGCCGGCCGATCCTGGACGATCTGTCCTTCACCATCCCGCCCGGCAAGAAGCTGGCGATCGTGGGACCGTCCGGGGCCGGCAAGTCGACGGTGGTCCGCCTCCTGTTCCGCTTCTACGACGTGACCTCCGGCGCGATCCGGATCGACGGTCAGGACGTGCGCACGGTCCGCCAGCACTCCCTGCGCCAGGCGATCGGGGTGGTGCCGCAGGACACCGTGCTGTTCAACGACACGGTGCGCAGCAACATCGCCTATGCCCGGCCGGACGCGCCGGAGGCGGACATCGTGGGGGCGGCGCGCACCGCGCAGATCCACGACTTCATCCAGGCTCTGCCCGAGGGCTACGACACCGTGGTCGGCGAGCGCGGCCTGAAGCTGTCGGGCGGCGAGAAGCAGCGGGTCGCCATGGCGCGGGTGATGCTGAAGGACCCGCCGATCCTGATCCTGGATGAGGCGACCTCGGCCCTGGACAGCCGCACCGAGCAGGCGCTGCAGGACGGCCTGCAGCGGGTGGCGCGCGGCCGCACCACGCTGGTGATCGCCCACCGCCTCTCCACCGTGGTGGATGCCGACGAGATCCTGGTGCTGGAGCACGGAAAGGTGATCGAGCGCGGCAGCCATGCCCGCCTTTTGGCCCATGGCGGGTTGTACGCGCAGATGTGGCGCCGCCAGCACGAGCGGGCCGACAGCCCGGCGGGTGCCTGAGCCCCGCCAGCGCGGCCTATTCATCCTCCCGAGCGAACAAACGTTGCCGCGGACACCTTTAGGTTGCTTGCCGGCGGCTGGGTCATGTTCGGCTGCGCTTGTAACTGTGGCAGAACATCTCACCTGTTACTGGTAATACTATAGTCTTTCTCGCTTTGAATGATCTCTTTCCGGAAAGCTAAAACACCCGATTGCGCAATGGGTTGAGAAATTTAACATCCATCCAGATGATGAATGTGTTTTTTCCGGAATCATGAAAATCACTTCACCTTATGCATCTTGAGATACCTCGCCATTCTCACCCCCGCCCCGATCATCTAGGGCCTCGTAACGGGATTTCCGCGATATCTTCAAAATATCCGGAAATCTTGAAGGGCGAATAACGCTGGATCCGATCAGATCGCCAGGCCCGTCGGTGCCTCGCTGGGAATTCGGCTGCCCTTGCCTTGGGTGTTTCTGATGGATCCGTGGGGGGATCATGAAGCGTGGCAATTGCGCGGCAATTTCTGCTGCCCTGTTTCTTGGCCTGTCCGTCAGCTTGATGGTCGGTCCGACTGCGGCCTGGGGGGCGGTCAGCCTGGGCAATGTCGTGATCGACACCAGCGGCTGGCGCTACAACATGACGGTCATGCGCGAGCAGGCCAAGACCGATCCGTTCAAGGCCGAGCAGTACGCCTACTATCTCGACAAGATGAACGTCACCGACGAGTACATCGTCGCCTATGCCGCGGCGGTGGACGCCAAGTTCAACGGCGGCTCCTCGGCCGAATCGGGCAGCGGCTTCGTCCCCGACCCGATCCTGGGCAACGCGGTGATCGACACCAGCGGCTGGCGCTACAACATGACGGTCATGCGCGAGCAGGCGAAGACCGATCCGTTCAAGGCCGAGCAGTACGCCGCCTACCTCGTCAAGATGAATGTCACCGACGCCTACGTCGCCGCCTATGCGGCCGCGGTGGAGGCCATGTTCGGCTCCGGCTCCGGCACGCCGAACGATGGCGGCAGCACCGGCGGCAGCACCGGCGGCAACACGGGCGGCAGCAGCAGCGTCGTGCCGCTCAGCCTGAAGGACCGGGTCCTCCTGCACCGCGCCCCCGCCCGCGGCATGGAATACGTGCCCACCGCCAAGGCCGGCTCCTCGGCGTCCGGCAAGTCCTCCCTCGGCGTCGACGTCCTCAACAAGATCAACCTCGACGGCAACCCGATCACCAACGTCTATTCCAGCGTCCTCCCGCTCGACTACAATAAGAACGGCACCTCCGAGTTCCTGCACTGGAACGGCCATCGGATCATGCGTCTCTACGGCAGCGGCGGGAACAAGATCTGGCAGGTCACCAACAGCACTGGCCGCACCCTGGGCTCCGAAGCCTACACCCATCGCGACTCCGCGGCGATCCTCGACCTGAACGGCGACAAGATCGACGACGTGCTGCATTGCTGGCAGTCGGGCTCCACCAAGCAGCTGGTCGCCCGCGACGGCAAGACCGGCAAGGCGATCAAGACCATCAACCTGAGCGGCCAGAGCAACGGTGCTGCGTCCTTGTGCCTGATCTCGGTCTACCGGCAGCAGGCCACCAAGAAGCCGATCGTGCTGGTGGCGCACCAGCAGCCGGGCGGCAGCGCCAAGTGCAACGGCAAGAACTGGGTCGACAACTGGACCCAGGTGGCCGCGTTCGATACCAGCCTGAAGGAGCTGTGGAAGACCGACACCTGCCATGCCGGCCACGTCACTGCGGGCGTCGATGCCAACAATGACGGCTATCAGGAGTATTTCTTCGTCGGCAAGTACGCCTTGGACTTCAACGGCAAGATCCGCTGCACGCTGAAGGGCTGGACCTCCACCGACCATGTCGACGCGATCCGGGTGGCCAAGCTCGATCCGAACTCGTCGCGCATCACCGCGGTGGCGGTCGGCATGACCGGCGGCGGCGCGTTCGACGCCAGCAACTGCAAGTGGCTGTGGGGCTTCTCCAAGCTGATCCCCAACCCGCAGGAACTGGGCATCGCCCAGCTCGATCCCGCGCCCAAGCCCCTGTCGATCACCGTCACCGAGCGCGGCTCCAGCAGCGGCAAGACCCATGTGCTCGATGCCAGCGGCAAGATCGTCAAGGTGATCGGCGCCCGGCTCTTGCCGCTGCAGAACGCCGAGCTGGACGGCGACGCCCGCACCGACGAGATCGTGTCGATGTTCGGCGAGGTCTATAACGGTGCCGGCAAGCGGATCCTGTCCAAGAACTGGTACTGGGACCTGAAGGGCAGCAAGGTCACCGAGAAGAGCACCTCCAACATCTATGACCGGTGGGTCGCCTTCCCGCTGCTGTACGACGTCAACAACGACGGCAAGGACGAGCTGGTGACCTGGAGCCAGAGCCTGATCGTGGTCGGCAAGCTGCGCTGACCTGCAGGGCCGGGCCGGCCGCGACCGGCCGGCATCCTTCTCCTCCCCCCTCGGGCCCACGGCGATCGCCGTGGGCCTTTTCTTTGTCCGGACGGGCCCGGCCCGGGAGCTAGCGGAAAGCGCGCCCCTGCTCAGTGGTGGCCGGTATGGTGGCCATGGCCGAGATCGCCGCGGATCTCGCCGGCCGGATACTTCTCGCTGTGCACGTTGACGTAGATCGCCCCGGCCCGGATCGCCTTGATCAGCTCGGCGATGTTGTCGACGCCCTGGGCGGCCGGGCCGCCGACCTGCTTGATCGTGCCGCTGACCTTGCCGGCTTTCGGGCAGGCCGGGGTGCCGGCCGGGGCGTTGCCGAGGTTGCTGCACAGGAAGGCGGACACCCCGCCATTGGTGGCCTTGCGCCCGATATGGATGTGCGCCTGCTTCACCGTGCTCTCGGTGTTCCGGTAGTCCAGGACATACTGGATCGTCTGGCCCAGGATGCGCAGGGTCGCGGTGCCGCTGCCCTTGGTCACCACGGCCGGCACTTCCTGGTAGCTGTCGAGCTTGACCACGAACAGGCTGCGCTGCGGGGGCTTGGGCGGGTCGGGCCGCTTCCACTCATACGGCTCGCGGGCCTGGGCGCCGCTCACCGCGAGGGCGAGGAGGGATGCGAGGAAAATGCTGCGGATCATGTGGAATCTCCCTGATCGGCCGCCTCGGACCCCGGCAGGTGGGGCCTGGCCGACACGCTAATCAGCGTCATTCCACTATCGAGCAATCTTGGACATTCGGCAAGTTCTCATGAGCAATCTTGACAGATTCCATCGACCTTTACCCACGTAACTTCACTATTTCTGTCGGCTGACTGTTTATAAAAGATTTCCCGGATACATTATTGTTATTTGCCGGTGCATTGTCAGTATTGATATCGTGACCAAGTATCAGCCGGGAGTTCCGCGCCGGCACGAGCAAGCGCGGCCCGCCGCCGGGCGGAAACGCTCCAGTTCAGGCCGGCTCCGGTCTGTTTCGGCCGCTCAGATCCCCATCGCCCGCTGCAGCGACGCGCTCAGATGGTCCTCCATCGCCCGCACCGACGCATCGCCGTCGCGCAGGCGCACCGCCTCCAGGATCCGCAGATGCTCGTTCATGGTCTTGCCGACCATCGCCCAGGACAGCCGGTACAGATTGTCCATGCGGATCAGCCGGACCTGGTCCTTGGTCCGGGCATAGATCTCGTCGATCAGCGGGTTGCGCAGGCTGCTCACCATGGCGGTGTGGAACGCGACGTCCAGCCCGTGCGCCTCGACGATCAGGTCCTCGTTCACCGTCTCGGTCCTCGCCAGCACGTCCTGGTGGCGGGCCAGCCAGCGCTCGATCTCGGTGGCGGCCGCGTGGTCGGCATACTTGCGCACCGCCTCGCACTCGATGATCCGGCGCAGCTGGAAGCAGTTGCGGATCAGCGTGATGTCCGGCTTCACGATCCGGATCCCTGAGCGCGGCAGCATGGTCACCAGGCCTTCGCTCGCCAGGATCTGCAGCGCCTCGCGCAACGGCCCGATCGGCACCTCCATCAGCGTCATCAGCTCGGCCTGGGTCATGGTGGCGCCGGTGGGGATGCGCTGGTCGAACAGCATCTGCTTGAAGCGTTCATAGGCCAGCTGGCCGACCTTGGCCGCGCGCTTCTCGGTCTCCTGGATGGCGGGTTCGATCGGGTCAGACGACGACATGCTTCTCTCTCGCTGCACGGCCCGCCCGGCATCGGCGGCAGGGCTGGCCCGGCCGGCCGCATCGGCCCTCCGCCGGGCCCGCTATAGCGCGCCCGCGCCGGATCCGGCAGCCGGTTTTCCGCAGGCAGCACCCGTTGATATGTTCAGCAATGCAACCTGATCCGATCAGTCGTGACAATAACTATTGTCAGACGGCGGATGTGGTGCGAGCATCCGGCCCGTCGATCAGGGATCATCAAAGGCACGAGGGGTTGGACCATCGCGCGCCGCACCGCCGGCCCGGGGTTCGCCCGGCAGCCGCCATGCGCTGCCTCCAGAACGTGCCGACGGGGCGCAGACCCCGCAGGGAGGCCGAAGATGAGGTTCGATCCAGGCTTGAACCGCCGCCAGCTCATGCTCGCCACGGCGATGGCCGCCGGTGGGCTGCTCGCCCGGAGAAACCCGGCGCTGGCCGCGTCCACCATCGCCTACTGGCATTCCTTCACCAGCCAGAGCGAGTTCGCCGGGCTGGAGCGGGTCATCCAGATGTTCCAGGAGCGCCACCCCGAGATTTCGGTGGTCCAGGAGAACATCCCGAACAACGACTTCATGGCCAAGGTCACCTCGGCGGTGCTCACCGGCAGCCGGCCCGACACGGTGATGGTCCAGGCCGAGCGGGTCGACGACCTGGTCGCCATGGACGGGCTGGTCGACCTGACCGACCGGGTAAACGACTGGAAGCTGAAGGGCGACTTCACCCCGTCCGCCTGGGACGCGATCACCCGCGACGGCAAGATCTACGGCACCCCCGCCTTCACCTTCGTCGACTGGATCTATTACCGGAAGGACTGGTTCGAGGAGGCCGGCATCGACGGGCCGCCCAAGACCATGGAGGAGTTCGCCGAGATCGCCGAGAAGCTGACCGACCCGTCCAAGGGCCGCTACGGCTACGGGATGCGCGGCGGGGCCGGCGGCGACAACTACATGCTGGCGGTGCTCTTGCAGTTCGGCGCCATCAAGGTCGAGGACGGCCGCGGCGTGATCGACCGCCAGGCGGCGATCGACGCGGTCGGGTACTTCACCGGCATCGCCACCAAGCGCAACGCGGTGCCGCCCAGCGTCACCGGCGACAGCTACCGCCAGGTCATGGAAGGCTTCCGCACCGGCCAGACCGGGATGATCTGGCACCATACCGGCTCGCTCGCCGAGATCTCCGCCGCGCTGAAGCCCGGCGAGGAGTTCATGACCGCCCAGGTGCCGGCCGGCCCGGTCGAGTCCTACCGCCGCACCTCCTTCTCCTATAACGGCCTGATGAGCGACGCCCAGGTCGATGCCGCCTTCGACTGGATCACGTTCTGGGGCGAGGCGGATCCCGAGATCGCGATGCTGGAGGCGACCGGCTACTTCCCGGCATCCACCAAGGTCGCCGAGGACCCGCGCATCGCGGACAACCCGATCTACAAGGCCGCAGCCGACACCGTGCCGAACGGCCAGCCGCCGATCAGCTTCGTCGGCTCCAACCACTGGCGCGAGAACATCGTCCTGCCGGCGATGCAGGGCGTGCTGATCGGCTCCTCCACCGTGGAGCAGGCGGTCGACACCATGATCCAGGGCCTGGAGAGCTGAGGCTTCGTTAACCTCGTCCCGTTCCAGGCATCTCTTTTCCGGACCTACCCATGAAGATCACCGACATCCGCTGCTGGCTGGTCGAAGGCGAGCACCCGCGCTGGCCGTTCGCCTGGCGCAAGGGCCTGGCCGGCTCCGGCGACGGCACCGCCCTGGACAAGAAGCCCCTGGAGGCGATCATCCGGGTGGATACCGACGAGGGCATCTACGGGGCGATGCGCGTCCCGCAGGGCCCGTCGGTGATGAGCCTGGTCGAGCGGCGCCTGAAGACGCTGGTCGGCCAGGACCCGCTGCTCACCGAGCGCCTGTGGTGGCTGGTCTGGGAGATCGACCGGGTCGAGGAGATCCCGGTGCGGCACCTAGGGATCCTCGACTGCATCCTGTGGGACATCAAGAGCAAGAAGGCCGGGATGCCGGTCTACCAGATGCTGGGCGGCAACGACCGCAAGGTCCCGGTCTATGCGTCCACGGTCACCTGGGACACGATGGACGAGTACGAGCGCCACATCAAACACTGCATGGACAAGGGGTTCACCGCGTTCAAGCTGCATGCCTGGGGCGATCCCAAGGAGGACGCGAAGCTCTCGCGCAACCTGCGCAAATGGACCGGCGACGACGCCGACCTGATGTTCGACGGCTCGGCCGGCTGGGACTATGTCACCTCGCTCAAGTTCGGCCGCGTCATGGAGGAGTGCAACTTCCTCTGGTACGAGGAGCCGATGCGCGAGTTCGAGCTGGGCTCCTACAAGAAGCTGTGCGACGCGCTCGACGTGCCGGTCCTGGCCGCGGAGACCCCGGACGGCTGCCACTGGAACATGGCGACCTGGATCCAGATGGGCGCGCTCGACATGACCCGCACCAGCTGGTTCTTCAAGGGCGGCATCACCGGCGCCATGAAGGTCGCCCACCTGTCCGACAGCTTCGGGATGCGCTGCCAGGTGCATGGCATGGGCCTGCCCAACGCGCAGATCTGCGCCGCCATGCGCAACAACGACTATTACGAGCAGCTGGTCATGGGCACCGGGCAGATCGACCAGCTCGACGACCAGCGCGCGCTCTCGGTGGTGGACGGCTACCTGACCGTTTCCGACCAGCCGGGCCTGGGCGAGGATTTCGACTGGGATCATGTCCAGCGCACCGCGCTGGCCAGCGTGTGAGCGGATCATGGCCACGCGCAACTGGAACCGGGGCGGGCCGGGCGGCGGCGCCCCCGCCCTCGACCGGCTGAACCCGTTCACCCGGATCGCGGAGTTCTCCGAAAGCCGCCACTGGGCCTGGTTCCTGTTGCTGCCCTGCGTGGTGATCGTGGCGCTGATCGTGATCTACCCGACCATCTACGGGATCTCGCTCAGCTTCCGCGAGATGCGCCTGACCCGGCCGGGCCTGGGCACCGGCTTTGTCGGGCTGAAGCACTACGCCGCGATCCTCCAGGACGGCACGTTCTGGATCTCGGTCAAGAACACCGTCACCTACACCACGCTCGCCATCGCGCTGGAGCTGTCCTTGGGCTTGGCCAGCGCGCTGGCGCTCAACCAGCGCCTGCCGGGCCTGCGCTGGATGGGCGTGATCATCCTGCTGCCCTGGTTCCTGCCCAACGTCGTGGCCGGCAACATGTGGGCGCTGATGCTGGATCCGCGCCTGGGGGTGATCAACGACATCCTGGTCCGGGTCGGCCTGCTGGAGAGCTACAAGGCCTGGTTCGCCGATCCGTCCACGGCACTCGGCGCCGCGGTGGTGGTCGAGGCCTGGCACGGCTTCCCGTTCTTCACCCTCTTGCTCCTGGCGGCGCTGAAAGGCGTGCCGGAGGAACTGCACCAGTCCGCCGCGGTGGACGGCGCCACGGTGGCCGGCCGGTTCTGGCACGTCACCCTGCCGATGCTGAAGATGGTGATCGTGGCCGCCGTCGTGCTGCGGGTGATCTCAATCGTGAACTCGCCGGACCTCCTGCTGATCCTGACCAATGGCGGTCCCGCCAACACCACCATGGTCCTCTCGCTCTACGCCTTCCAGACCGCGTACCGGGCCTTCGACTTCGGCTATGCCGGAGCACTCTCGGTGGTGATGCTGCTGCTGCTGATGCTGTTCTGCTACCTCTACGTGCGGGCCTCCAACATCATGGCCAACTCGTGATCGTCGGCTCGCGCAAGTCGCGCCGCACCTGGACCATCGTGACCTATGCGACAGTCCTGGCCTTCCTCCTGTTCACCACCCTGCCG
The DNA here is from genome assembly GCF_000427665.1 of Geminicoccus roseus DSM 18922. Taxonomy (NCBI): domain Bacteria; kingdom Pseudomonadati; phylum Pseudomonadota; class Alphaproteobacteria; order Geminicoccales; family Geminicoccaceae; genus Geminicoccus; species Geminicoccus roseus. The sequence continues at coordinate 2,945,951 of NZ_KE386572.1, read as the reverse complement.
CTGGTCTGGCTGGTGCTGACCTCGGTGAAGCCCGAGAACGAGATCGTCACCGCCCTCGGGGTCAAGTACTGGCCGGACCAGATCACCTTCGACAACTACACCAACATCTGGTGGCAGTCGGGCTTCTCGGTGCTGGTGTTCAACAGCGCCAAGACCACGCTGATGACCATCGCGATCTGCCTGGTGGCCGGCAGCCTCGGCGCCTACGCCTTCTCGCGCTTCCGCTTCCCCGGCCGCAACCAGATGCTGCTGGGCCTGCTGGTGGTGCGGATGTTCCCGGCCGTGGTGAAGATCATCCCGCTGTTCATCATCATGCGCTCCCTCAGCCTGCTCGACAGCAGCTTCGGCCTGGCGCTTGCCTATTCCAGCTTCCTCTTGCCGCTGTTCGTCTGGATCATGAAGGGCTTCTTCGACGCCCTGCCCGACGATTTGGAGGAGGCCGCGCGGATCGATGGCTGCACCCGGCTGGGGGCCATGGTCCGCATCGTCCTGCCGCTGGCGCGCAACGGCCTGGTCGCCACCACCGTGTTCGTGGCGATCGGTGCGTGGAACGAGTTCCTGTTCGCCCTGATGCTCACCACCAGCCAGGGCTCGCGCACCTGGCCGGTCGGGCTGCAGCTGATGATCGGCGAATTCCAGCTGCCCTGGGGGATGCTCGCCGCCGGCGGCGTCATCAGCATCATCCCCGTCGTCGTCCTGTTCGCCTTCATCCAGCGCGTGCTGGTGAGCGGGCTCACCACCGGCGCCGTCAAGGGCTGACCCTTTCCCGATAAAACCTGAGGACCTGCCGAACGTGCCGACCATCCAGCGGATCGAGTTCGAGACCTTCACCTTCCCGATCGAGGGATTGACGGTCGACCACAGCATGAACGCCACCTACACGCCCGGCGGCCGGATCACCCGCACCGGCTACGCGGTGACGATCACCGACAGCGAGGGCTGCGTCGGCGAGTGGGTCAACATCAACCACGACGCCACCCTGCTCGCCCAGGCCAAGTACCTGGCCAAGATGCTGATCGGCCGCGACGCCGACAGCCGCGAGAAGATGTACGACGACTGCAAGCGCGCCCAGCGCAAGACCTGGGGCCTGGGCTATGCCGATCTCGACATCGCCCTTTGGGACATGGCCGGCAAGCGCTACGGCGTGCCGGTCTCCCGGCTGCTGGGCGGCTTCCGCGAGCGCCTGCCGACCTATGCCAGCACCTTCCACGGCGACCGCAACGGCGGCCTCTCTTCCAAGGAAGCGTTCGGCGACTATGCCGAGTATTGCTACGAGCTGGGCTTCCGCGCCTTCAAGATCCATGGCTGGACCGACGCCGACCGCCGCGAGGAGGCCGCCAACGTCCTGCACGTGGCCGAGCGGGTCGGCGACCGCATGGACCTGATGCTGGACCCGGCCTGCGAGCTCAAGACCTTCGGCGATGCGCTCTATGTCGGGCGCGCCTGCGACGAGGCGAAGTTCTTCTGGTACGAGGATCCCTATCGCGACGGCGGCTATTCCCGCCATGCGCACAAGAAGCTCCGCCAGATGCTGAAGACCCCGATCCTGATGGGCGAGCATGTCCGCGGGCTGGAGGCCAAGGCCGACATGATCGCCGCCGAGGCCACCGACTATGTCCGGGTCAACCCGACCCTGGACATGGGCATCACCGGCGCCATGAAGATGGTCCACCTGGCCGAGGCGTTCGGCCTGGATGCCGAGATGCACGGCGCCGGCCCCACCCAGCGCCACTGCATGGCGGCGATGCGCAACACCAACTATTACGAGCTCGCCTTGTGCGCGCCCAAGATCGGCAACCCCAAGCCGCCGATCTATACCTGCGGCTACTCGGACGAGCCCGAGGATGTCGGCAAGGACGGCTGCTTCCCGGTCCCGACCGGCCCGGGCCTGGGGGTGAGCTATGACTGGGACTTCATCCGGAAGAACAGCGCCGACCGCCTGGTGATCGAATAGGTCCAGGCCTGCGGGGCGGCGGCTGTCGCGGCCGCCGCCTCGGCGCCTTCATGCCAGGCGGGTTCTGTTCAAGAACCGCGCGCGCTGGGTGGCGATCATCGTCTGGTTGGCGAACGGGCACCCTGGGCACGCGGCCCGGGGACGGCCTGGGCAACCCATGCCCTGCATGGCCGTTGACCCCGCCAAAGAGCCTGCGATGAGGACCCCTGCCATGCGCCACCTGCTGCTGGCCTGCACCCTTCTGGCGCCGCTGGGCGCCCCGGCCCTGGCCGAACCGCTGCCGTCCGAGAAGGCCATCGGCCAGCTGGAGCCGGTCTTCGCCTTCCGGGACGCCATGCCGACCGGCGTCACCGTCGCGGCCGACGGCCGGATCTTCGTCAACTTCCCGCGCTGGGGCGACGCGGTGCCGTTCACCGTGGGCGAGCTGCGCGACGGCGAGGTCCGGCCCTTCCCCGACGCCGCCACCAACGTCTTCGACCCGGATCGCCCGGCGGAGACCCTGAGCAGCGTGCAGAGCGTGGTGGTGGGCCCGGCCGGCCGGCTCTGGCTGCTCGACACCGCGGCACCGTCCTTCGCCGAGCCCCTGGACGGCGCCGCCAAGCTGGTGGCGGTCGACCTGGCAACCAACCAGGTGGCGCAGACCATCGTCCTGCCGCCCGACGTGGTCCTGGACACGACCTACCTGAACGACGTGCGCTTCGACCTGACCGAAGGCGAGGCCGGCATCGCCTACATCACCGATTCTTCGACCAACGGCCCGGGCGGCATCATCGTGGTCGACCTCCAGACCGGCGAAGCCTGGCGCAAGCTGAGCGGCCATCCCTCCACCAGCCCCGACCCGGATTTCGTGGGGGTGGTCGAGGGCCAGCGCCTGGCGATCCGCCAGCCGGGCCAGCCGCCCCAGCCCTTCCGGGTCGCCTCGGATGGCATCGCCCTCTCCGCCGATGGCGCCACCCTTTATTACAGCCCGCTCTCCAGCCGCCACCTCTACTCGGTGCCGACCGACCTGCTGCGCGACCGGCAGGCTTCCGAAGAAACGCTGGCCCAGGCCGTCACCGACCTGGGCGAGAAGGGCGCCTCCGACGGCCTGGAATCGGATGCGCAGGGCCGCGTCTACGCCACCGACTACGAGAACAACGCCATCCACCGGCGCGACCCGGACGGCACCTGGGAGACGCTCGTCCACGACCCGCGCCTGCTCTGGCCGGACACGCTGTCGGTGGCAGGCGACGGTCATCTCTACGTCACCGCCAACCAGCTGCACCGCCAGGCCCAGTTCCACGAGGGCCAGGACCTGCGCGAGAAGCCCTACAGCCTGTTCCGCATCCCGATCGACGCCGGCCCGGTCCTCCTGAAGTGAGCAGGACCCGGGGGGCGGAGCATTACGCCCCCCGGTCCCCGGATCAGGAGTAGCGCGGCGCCTCCCCGGGTGCGGGGGTGTAGGGATAGGTGGGCCGGTTGCGGATCGCCTCCTCGCCCCCCAGGTCCAAGATCCGCTTCTGCTGGTCGGCGAACGCCCGCCTGGTCACCTCCGCCGGGTCGCAGATCGCGCGCAGCCGCCGCTGGCCCTCGGCCAGCGCATCGGCATGTTCAGGCGAACCCGCCAGGTCGTTCGTCTCGCCCGGATCGGCCTCCAGGTCGAACAGCTGCGGCGCGTAGCCCTCGTAATGAACCAGCTTGAAGCGGCCGAACCGGACCATGAACATGCCGGTCATGGCCCCCACCGCATGGTACTCGCTGAACACGGTCCGGTCCGGGTCGGCGCCCTCCGCGATCGCCCGCAGCGAACGGCCCGGCAGTTCCTTGTCCGCCTTCGGCCGGATCCCGGTGACGTCCATGATGGTGGCATGGACGTCGACCAGCGAGACCGGCGTCGCCACCCTTTTGCCCGCCTCGACCCCCGGGCCCCGCATCAGCATCGGCACCCCGGCGGCCTCCTCGTACATGTTGGACTTTCCCCAGAAGGTCCGCCGGCCGAGATTGTCGCCATGGTCGCTGGTGTAGACCACGGTGGTGTTGCCCGCCTGGCCATTAGCGTCCAGCGCCGCCAGGATCTTGCCGATATTGTCGTCCAGGAACGACACCATGCCGTAATAGGCGGCGATCGCCGTGCGGACATGGGTCTCGTCGCGGAAATAGTCCTCATAATCCTGGACCTCGCGCAGCTTGCGCAGGACCGGGTGGTCGGGGAAGTCGGACGGGTCGCGCAGGTCCGGCATCGGCAGGCTGTCCAGCGGGTACATCCGGAAGAACTCCGGCGGCGCCACCAGCGGGAAATGCGGGCAGACCAGCGACACGTACAGGCACCAGGGCTGCTCCGGCTGGCCGGCCGCCTCCGCCAGCCACTGCACGCTGCGCTCGGTGATCCGCCGGTCATAGTCCAGGTAGGTGGAATCGCCCTCGCCCGCGTCGCCGGCCAGGTCCTGGGTGCTCTTGCGCGGCATGGGCGGGCTGCGCAGCATGCCCTGCACGTCGCCCTCCCCGTCCAGCACGTGCAGCGGCAGGATCTCGTTCTGAAAGCCGTTGGGATCCTCGCTGGAGCGGAAATGCAGCTTGCCGATCGAGTCGCAGCGATAGCCGCCATCCTGCATCTCGTGGCCGAAGGAGCGGGGCGTGCCGGTATAGGGGATCGCGTTGTCCCAGGTGCCGATCTCGTGGACATGACGGCCGGTGACGAAGCTGGCGCGGCTCGGCACGCAGATCGGCGAGTTGCAGTAGGCGTTCTCGAACAGGGTGCCCTGTTCGGCCAGCCGGTCGAGATGGGGTGTTTGGATGACGCGGTTGCCATAGGCGCCGGACATGCCGCGGCCGTGCTCGTCCGACATGATGACCAGGACGTTGGGTTTCCTCATGATCGCTTCCTGAGTGACTGGCGGTATGCCGGGCTGACGGGGTTCAGGCGGGGGTTTCGGTCGCCATGGCGGTGCAGGCCGCGACCGGGATCGAAAGCGGCACAATGGAGCCGACCGGGTGGTGGAGATGGGGCTGGCACTGCGCCTTGAGCGTGGTCCCGGCGATGTCGACGACGTACTCGACCAGGTTGCCCAGGAAGGTCGCGTCGGTGATCGTCGCCTCGAACCGGTTGGCCGCGCCGTCGGCCGCTCCTGGGGCCGCGTCGCGGACCGCGTCCTCGCCCAGCCGCACCGCCTCCGGCCGCACCACCAGGGTGACCCGGCCGGACGGGTTCACGCGGGGACCTGGCTGCGCCCGCAGCGTCAGCCGTCCGGCCTGGACGAGCAGCCCGTCCGGGCCGTGCTCGGCGACCTTTCCTTCCAGCATGTTGGTCGAGCCCATGAAGTCGGCGACGAACAGGTTGGCCGGCCGGTCGTAGATCTCCCGGGGCGTGCCCAGCTGCTGCAGTTCGCCCCGGTTGAACACCGCGACCATGTCGGAGAGCGCCATGGCCTCGGCCTGGTCGTGGGTGACGTAGACGAAGGTGATCGCGGTGCGCCGCTGCAGGGCCTTCAGCTCGGTGCGCATGTGCTCGCGCAGCTTGGCGTCCAGGTTGGAGAGCGGCTCGTCGAGCAGCAGGATGGACGGCTCCACCACCAGCGAGCGGGCCAGCGCCACGCGCTGCTGCTGCCCGCCGCTGAGCTCGCTTGGAAAGCGGTCCTCCAGCCCCTCCAGGCCGACCACCGACAGGACCTGGCGGACCCGCTCGTCGATCTCCCGCCTGGCCAGCTTCTTGAGCTGCAGCCCGAACGCGACATTGTCGAACAAGGAGAGATGCGGCCAGACCGCATAGTTCTGGAACACCATCCCCATCCGCCGGTTCTCCGGCAGGACGATGTCGCGCGCCTGGGACAGGATCCGGCCGCCCACCGCGATGGTGCCCTCGTCCGGCTCCAGGAAACCGGCAAGCAGGCGCAGCGTCGTGGTCTTGCCGCAGCCGGACGGGCCCAGCAGGGTCACGAATTTCTGCTCCTCGACCGCCAGGCTGACGTCGTTGACCGCGGTGTACGCGCCGAACCGCTTGGTGAGGCGGCTGATCTCGATGAACGCCATGGTTTCGTTTCAGTCCTTGGGCAGCGCCTGGCGGCGCTTGGGCAGCCGCGCGGAGTACCAGTTCAGGCCGAGGCTCACGATCAGCACGACCGCGATGGTGAACACCGACAGGGCCGACACCACCTCGAGCTGGCCGAGATCGTTCAGGCGGAAGATCGCGATGGAGATCGTCTCGGTGCCGCTGGAGTAGAGCAGGACGGTGGCGCTGAGCTCGGCGAACGCCGGGATGAACACCAGCAGGAACGCCACCACCAGGCCTGGGCGGACCAGCGGCAGGAGGATCAGCCGGATCGACTGCATCCAGGTGGCGCCGGTGATCCGCGCGGCCTCCTCCAGGGAGGGCTCCAGCTGGCGCAGCGAGCTGTTGACGCTGCGGGTCGCCAGCGGAATGAACCTCGCCACATAGGCGACCAGCAGGATCCAGATCGTCCCGTAGAGCACCAAAGGCGGGCGGATGAAGGCCAAGAGCAGGCCGATCGCCATCACCGTGCCGGGCAGGCCCAGCGGCAGCAGGGCCAGGTAGTCCAGGAGCCTGCGGCCGGTGACCCGGGTGCGCAGGTCGATATAGGCGATGGCGGCGCCGATCACGACCGCGATCAGCCCGGCCGCGGTGGCCAGCCGGAAGCTGTTCCAGATGCCGCGCACCGCCATCTGGTCCTCCAGCAATGCGGACTGGAAGTGGCGGAGCGTGAAGTTGGCGGAACTCAGCGGCGCCACCCAGCTGTCGCTGAACGAGGCCAGCACCAGCACGCCCACCGGCGCGATCGCGCTGAAGAACACGATCAGCAGGCACAAGCCCAGCAGCGGCCATTTCCAGGCCCCCAGCCTGGCCGGGCGCTGCCGCCCGCCCTTGCCGCCGATGGTGACGTAGGAGCGCCGCTGCAGGTAGCTGCGCTGGATCAGCAAGCCGATGCAGGTCAAAAGGATCAGGATCAGCGACAGGGCGGCCGCCTCGCCCCAGCGCGGCGGGTAGCTGCTGATCACGCCGTAGATCCGGGTCGGCAGGAAGCTGATCTGCGCCGGCGTGCCGAGAAAGGATTGCGGCCCGAACAGCGCCAGCGATTCCACCGCCGCCAGCAACGCGCCGCCGGTGATGGCGGGTGCGACCAGCGGCAGGTTGATGCGGACCACCGTGGTCCAGCGGCGCGCGCCCAGCATCTGCGCCGCCTCCTCCAGCGAGGCGTCCACCGATTTCAGCGCGGCCTCGGTCAGGAAATAGGTGAAGGCGAACACGTGCAGGCTGATCACCAGGATGATCCCGGTCATGCCGAACACGTTGAACGGGCCGCTCGGCACGTCGATCACCAGGCGCACCAGCCGGTTCAGGTAGCCGGCGTCCGGCCCCATCAGGATGATGAAGGCCAGTGCGGTGAGATAGGGCGGCGTGATGTAGGACAGCGCCACGCAGGCCCGCACCGTCTTGCGCAGCGGCATGTCGGTGCAGGCGGTGGCCCAGGCCAGCGGCACTCCCAGCACCACGCTGAAGAACCCGGCGCCGATGGCCAGGATGATCGTGTTGACCAGCGGCTGCACGTTCTGCGAGCGGGCATAGGCCCGCACGAAATGGCTGAGGCCGAACTCGTTCGGCAGGCCGAACGCCGCCAGCAGGAGCCAGAGCAGCGGATAGACGACGATCACCAGGAGCACCGCCACGGCCAGGCCGAGCACGACCGTCATGGCGTTCAGGCGCGGCTCGCGCCGCAGGGGCAAGGGTCGCTCGACCATGGTCTTAGGAGTTCCTCGACGACGACGGGCCGGATCGCGCGGGCGCGCGGCCAGGGCCCGGCGGGCGGCATGCCGCCCGCCAATCCCTCAACGGGCTTCGGCTGTGTTCCTCAGGCGCCGGAAACGCGCCGGGCCGGCTGCGGGCGGCAGCCGGCCCGGCCGTTCAGACGCCCCACTCGCCGCCGAACGTGTCGGCCATGCGCTGCAGGATGTCCTGCCGCTGCTTGGCGTAGTCGCGATAGTCGATGGTCAGCAGGTTGAGGTCGGAAAGCGGCGGCGCGCCCTCGGGCGGGGCGGCGTCGGAGCGGCTGGAATACTTGCCACCCGCCTGGGCCATCAGTTCCTGGCCCTCCTTGCTCATCCAGTACTCGTAGAACAGGGCCGCGGCATGCGGCTTGGCCGAGCCCTCGAACAGACCGAGCGCGCCCGGCTCGGTCGGCACGCCCTCGCTCGGGTAGACATAGTCGGTGGGCTTGCCCTGGATCTTGGAGCGCCAGGCGATGTTGTCGTTGGTGCAGAACGCCACGCCGCGCTCGCCGCTCTCGATCAGCTGGTTGATCACCTGGGGCGACTGCACCCGCAGCGGGTCGGCCGCGGCCAGCTGCTCCAGCAGCTCCCAGCCGAACGCCTGCGCCAGGGTGTAGAGCCTGGGCGCGCCGTCGCCATTCGCGCTGCTGAAGAAGGTCAGCCGGCTGGCATAGGGCTCCTCGGTCAGCGCCTGCCAGGTCTTGGGCGGATTGTCGCCGAATTCGTTCGCGTTGTACTGGATGCAGGCCTGGGTCAGCCGGTCGGCGATCCAGGTGCCGTCCGGGTCGCGCAGGTCGGCGCGCACCTTGTCGGCGGCCTCCGACTTGAACGGCCGCAGCAGGCCGCGATCCTTCATCACCAGCACGGCGGCAAGGTCGGAGCAGTCCACCAGGTCGGCCTGCAGCCGTCCGGCATCCGCCTCGGCCAAAACCTTGGAGGTCACGTCGGCCGAGCCGCCGCGGAAATAGGTGACGTCGATGCCGTGCATCTCCTTGAAGGTCTTGATGACCTCGTCGACGATCTTGGTGTCCAGGCTGGTATAGAAAGTCAGCGGCCCCTCGGCCTTGGCCTTCTCCAGGTCGATCTCGCTGGCATCCGCGGGCGCCGATGATTGCGCGCGCGCCGAGAATGTCGGAGCGGTGACCGCGGCCAAGGTCCCGGCCGCGACACCTCCAAGGAACATGCGCCGATGCAGCTCGGACATGACAGACCTCCCTACCCTGATTGTTTGTTTCTGGTCGTCTTGCTCCAGGAAGCTTGACCCAAACGGGTCCCCCTGCAACACGAATCCTAGGGTACCGTGATAACCAACAGGCATAGGGCGGCGCCTTGGACTTCCGGCATCTCAAGTATTTCCTGGCCGTCGCCGAGCATGGCAGCCTGCAGATGGCGGCGCGCCGCCTGGGCATCACCCAGCCGGCTTTGACCAAGGCGATCCGCCGGATCGAGGATTCGGTGGGCGTGCGCCTGTTCGACCGCCATGCCTACGGGGTCCGGCTGAACGCCTATGGCAGCGCGTTCCTGAAGGACGCCCAGGACCTGGACCAGGCCTTCCACGACGCCATGGGGCGGATGCGCTCGCTGCGCCGGGGCATCACCGGCCTGATCACCATCGCCGCCGGCCCGTTCTGGCAGGACGCGGTGCTGCCCGGCGCCATCGCCGAGATGCGCCGCCTGCGCCCGGACGTGCTGATCAAGGTGATGAGCGGCGCGGACGACCATCTGCGCGAGCTTCTGAAAAGCCGCCGGCTGGCCTTCATGCTCTCGGCCGACCATCCCCCCGCCCTGCGCTCGGAGCCGGGTCTGGTCTGGGAGAACCTGATGGTCGACGAGTACCGGGTGATCGCCGATGTCGGCCACCCGCTGCACCGCTGCGCCGAAATCTCCCCGGCGCAGCTCCTGGACTATCCGTGGATCCTGCCGCCGCAGCAGGGCAACATGGTCGGCCGGCTGCGCCTTCTGCTCCGCTCGCTGGGCCTGTCCGACCCGGTCCCCTCGGTCGAGACCGAGAGCATCCACCTGAAGTTCAACCTGATGCGCGGCTCGGACTATCTGAGCTACCACGCCATGGCGCATCTGCGCGCCTACTGCCCGGACTTCATCCGGCCGATCATGGCGCCCGGCACCGCGGCGGTGCGCCATGCCGGGCTGTGGAAGCGGGAAGGCATGTCGCTGGGCCCGGCCGACCTGACCCTGATCGACATCCTCAAGCGCTGCTGCGACGAGCTGTCCCGCGCCGAGGGCCCCGGCCGGACCTGACCTGCCCGGCCGCAGCGGGACGAACGGGCCGGGTCAGCCGGGCAGGCGGCCCAGAAAGCGCCGGATGAAAACGGCGATCTCCTCCGCATGGGTCTCCAGGGCGAAATGCCCGGCGTCGAGCAGGTGGACCTCCGCGTTCGGGTTGTCGCGCTTGTAGGCCTCGGCGCCAGGCGGCAGGAAGAACGGGTCGTGCCGGCCCCACACCGCCAGGAACGGCGGCTGGTGCTCCGCGAAATAGGCCTGGAAGCGGGGATACAGGGCGACGTTGGTCGCGTAGTCGCCGAACAGGTCCAGCTGGATCTCGTCGTTGCCCGGGCGGCTGAGCAGCGCATGGTCCAGCCAGTAGGCTTCCGGGGCGACCCGGCTTTCGTCCCGCTCGCCGTGCACATACTGCCACTTCGTCCCCTCCAGCGTCAGGATGAAGCGGATCGCGTCGCGGTTCTCCCGGGTCGGCTCCTGCCAGTAGCGGCGGATGGGGGCCCAGTCCTCGCCCAGGCCTTCCTCGTAGGCATTGCCGTTCTGCGAGATGATCGCCAGCACCCGCCCGGGCCGCGCCATGGCCAGGCGGAAGCCGACCGGTGCGCCATAGTCGAAGACATAGAGGGCGTAGCGCTCCAGGCCGATCACGTCGGTGAACTGCTCGATCACCCTGGCCAGCTGGTCGAAGCTGTAGGTGAATTCGCCGCGCGGCGGGGCGGTGGTGAAGCCGAAGCCGGGAAGGTCCGGGGCGACCAGATGGTATCGCTCCGCCAGCAGCGGGATCAGGTCGCGGAACATGTGCGACGAGCTGGGGAAGCCGTGCAGCAGCAGCAGCGTCGGGTTCCTGGGATCGCCGGCCTCGCGGTAGAAGACGTTGACCGGCCCGACCGAGGCTTGGCGCAGGGCGATGGCGGCTGAGGCAGCCATGGATGCTCTCCCGAAGGGAAGGTGATTGGGTGCGTTCCCCGCAAATCACCCTCCTCCATTGCCGCTTTCGGCGGAATGCGCGATCCTGGGTATTCACTCTTCCGCGGATCGGAACAATCCATGGACCGGATCGACGCGATGAAGCTGTTCGTCGCCGCGCTGGACGAAGGCAGCCTGGCAGGCGCGGGCCGGCGGCTCGGCCGCTCCCCGGCCGCCGTCAGCCGGGCCATGGACTTCCTGGAGAACCATGTCGGCGTGCAGCTCCTGCACCGCACCACCCGCTCCCTGAAGCTCAGCGAGGCGGGCGAGCGCTATGCCGCCGCCTGCCGGCGGGTGCTCACCGATCTCGAGGAAGCCGACATGCTCGCCGCCGGCGAGCGCTCGGCGCCGCGCGGCACGCTGGTGGTCACCGCACCGACGGTCAGCGGCGAGGACGTGCTGCGCCCGATCGTCGACGATTTTTTGGCTGCCTTCCCGATGGTGTCGGCGCGGCTGCACCTGCTCGACCGGCCGGTCAACCTGATCGACGAAGGCATCGACGTCGCCCTGCGCATCGCGCATCTGCCCGATTCGTCGATGGTCGCCCTGCGCCTGGGCGAGGTCCGCCGGGTGGTGGTGGCAGCACCCGGCTATCTGGCCGCGCATCCCCCGATCGAGACGCCGCCCGACCTCGCCCGGCAGCAGATCGTGGCGATGACCCATTTTGGCCTCGACAGCTGGAGCTTTCCCCCGCTGGGCGAATCCACCCTTCCCAGGACCGTGTCGTTCACCCCGCGTCTGGTGGTGAACAGCGTCCGTGCCGCGATCGCCTCGGCGGCGGAAGGGCGCGGGGTGACCCGGCTGTTCTGCTATCAGGTCGCCGAAAAGAGGCGTGCCGGCGAACTGGAGATCGTGCTGCAGGACGACGAGCCGCCGCCCCTGCCGGTGCACCTGATCACGCCCGAGCGCCGGCTCTCGACGCCCAAGGTGCGCGCCTTCGTCGACTTCGCCACCCCGCGCCTGCGCCAGGCCTTCGTCCGGCTGAAATCCCAGGCCGGGCGCTGACGCCTTTCCCTTCCCGGTGCGGACCATGGCCCGCCGCAAGAAGGGATGCCGCTCGATCCCGCGGGTCCCGGCGCAGCACCCGCGCCGTCTTGGGCAGCGGCGCCTTCCATGCCATCTTCCAGAGCGGCACCTTCGGCGGCTCCGCCACGAGCGGGATGATCGAGACGCACCTGATGGCCCCAACTCCCGTGATGGCCCCCACCCCGTTGTGCGGCTTTCCGCCCGTGCCCGGCGCGGGCGGTCCAGGACAGGACCGGAGCTCCCCCATCCGCCCCCGAACGACCAGGAAAGGCCCCCGCCATGACCCCCGACCAGGACCGCCGCATCCTCGACCTGTTCGGCATCGAGCTGCCGGTCATCCAGGCGCCGATGGCCGGGGCGACCACCCCCGACATGGTGGTGGCGGTGAGCGAGGCCGGCGGCCTGGGCTCGCTGCCGAGCGCGCAATATGCGCCGGCGCAGCTCAGCGAGGCGCTGGCCGGGATCCGCCAGCGCACGGCACGGCCGATCAACGTCAACTTCTTCTGCCACCGCCCGCCCGGCGAGGACCCGGCAGCCCAGGCGCGCTGGCGCGAGCTTCTGGCCCCCTACTACCGCGAGGCCGGCCTCGACGATGTGGCGCCGCCAGGGGGAGCGGGACGCGCGCCGTTCGACGACGCGTTCTGCGAGGTGGTGGAGGCGTTCCGCCCGCCGGTGGTCAGCTTCCATTTCGGGCTTCCGGAACCCCGGCTGCTGGACCGGGTGCGGCGCACCGGCGCCCGGATCCTGTCGTCCGCCACCACGGTCGGCGAGGCGCTGTGGCTGGCCGGGCGCGGCGTCGACGCCGTGATCGCCATGGGGGCCGAGGCGGGCGGCCACCGCGGCAATTTCCTGACCGGGGACATGTCCGGGCAGGTCGGCACCATCGCGCTGGTGCCGCAGATCGTGGATGCGGTGAAGGTGCCGGTGATCGCGGCCGGCGGCATCGCCGATCCGCGCGGTGTCGCGGCCGCCATGGCCCTGGGCGCCGCCGCGGTGCAGGTCGGCACCGCCTATCTCTTCACCCGCGAGGCCAGTGTCTCGCCGCTCTACCGGGAAGCGCTGCTGGCGGCGGCGGGCGACGAGACCGCGCTCACCAACCTGTTCACCGGCCGGCCGGCGCGCGGCATCACCAACCGGCTGATGCGCGAGCTTGGGCCGATGTCCGGCCTCGCCCCCGCCTTCCCGACCGCCGGAGCGGCCCTTCTCCCGCTGCGGCAATGGGCGGAGCAACGCGGCTCGGCCGACTTCACCAATCTCTGGGCCGGCCAGGCCGTGGCGCTGAGCCGGATCGCCACCGCGGCCGGGCTGACGCGCCACCTGGCCGGCCTGAAGGCGGCCGAGGCGGCCTGACCCCGGCCTCGTTCCCGGCCTGCAACCACGCATGCGGAGGGTCCGCGACCGTTTGACAGCTGCGCGAACGACCCGGCCGTCGGAGCCGGAGCCCCGACCGCGACGCCCGCCGTCCCGGCCCGCTCACCCCACCATCACGCCGGTCAGCAGTTCGTCGCCGTCCAGCTCCACCAGGAAGTCCTGCCCCTCCCAGCGCTGGGCCTCCGTCCAGAAGAAGGTGAAGCGGATCCGGGTGCCGTGGCCGCCCGGCATGGGCGGCAGGTCGAGCAGGTGGATGCCGAACGGGTTCGGCCGGGTCGGGTCCTCCTGCACGGTCGCCCAGTCGTCGTCGCTCCAGCGGACCAAAGCCGGGGCGGCCAGCTCGATGCGCAGGATCTTGCCCACCGGCAGGCTGCGCAGCTTGTGCTCGAAGCGCCAGGACCGCATCGCCGCGCGGACCTTGTCGCGCTGGTAGCGCTGCACCGTCTGCGGCGGCATGTCGAACACGGCGCCGTCGCGCAAGGAGCGCAGCAGCTTGATGTGCTCGGCATGGGCCCAGACCAGCGGCATGGCGCTGCCCGACGGCCGGCCGCGGAACAGTTCGCGCTCCGGCAGGTCAGGACCGTCCCAGACCTGCTCGGGCAGGAGCCCGCCGGCGCTGGCCGAGGCCTCGACCGTGGCCAACAGCTCGCGGGCGACCTCCGGCCGGCCGGCGGCCAGCTCGTAATGGGCGCGCTCCCCGGCCAGGAGCGGCCAGGGCCGCCCCACCCCGGTGCCGTCGAACGGCCCGCCGTCCGCCTGCTCGCCATAGCCGTCGTCGGTGTAGCGGTACCAGAGCCGGCCCTGGGGCAGGTCGGCCTGCAGCACCGCGTCGATCGCCCGGATCGTCGACAGGATGCGCGGGTCATCCGGCGCGCGCAGGCCGAAGCGGACCAGGGCCAGGGCGTCCGGGCTGATGATCTGGCTGGCCGGGCGGTCGCTGTCGCCGGGCGGCCGGTTCTTGATCGGCACGAACCCGTCCAAAGGCGAGGCCGCGTCCGCGGTCTCGGCTGGTGCGATCCGCACGTAATAGCCGTCGATGCCAAGCTCTTGGGCCAGCCCGGTGCCGGCCGCATAGGTCCAGCGCTCGATCTCGTCGTTCCAGCCATCCGCGGTCTCGCGCAGATAGGCAGCGGCCTCCATTTTGCCGGCCGCCTCGATCATGTCGGCCGCGGCCAGGAGGGCTGCGATCTCCACCGCCAGGGTGAAGGGCGAATAGCCGCCATCCTCCTCCCAGCGGTCCTGGCCGGTGACCGGGCCGTGCCGGGCGACGAAGCCCGCGGCGCGCTCGATCATCGGCAGGAACCGGGCAAGGTCGTCGTGATCCAGGCAGCCTTCCCGGCGCAGCATGTCGGCAAGAAGGATCGGGAAGGCACACTCGTCCATCTGCACGCCGGTCCAGTAGGGCTGGCCGTCTAGCCAGACATTCTGCGACCAGTGGCCCTCCTCCTCCTGGATCGCCATCAGGTAGGAAAGCACCGACCTGGCCTCGTCCACCGCACCCGCCGCCAGAAAGCCGCCGGCGATCTCCACCAGGTCGCGCGGCCAGACCAGGTGGTAGCCGCCCAGGTCCTCGTCGCCCTTGTTGAAGCCCCAGGGAATCGACAGGCTGGCGATCACCGCGCCGGGAAAGGACATCGGCTGATGGGTGGCGAGGACGGCGGTGCTGATCCGGTAGCTGTTGAGGTTGGCGGGCCCGGCCGGGCGGTCCAGCGGCAGCAGCCGGTCCTGCCAGGCGCGCCAGCCCTGCACATAGGTGCGGCGCGCGGCGGCAAAGCCGTCCTGCAGGCTGGCCAGGGCGCGGTGGCCGGCCTCCTGCGGGCGGATGCCGAAGCCCAGCGACAAAAGGAACCGGCCGCCCGTGGCGGCAAGATCGATCTCGCCGCACAGCGCCACGTTGCCGTCCGGGGCGCGCTGCCAGCGCTCGTCCAGTTGCCCGTTCGCCTTCAGCTGCTGCCAGCCGTCCGACGTGCCGACATAGCCCACCGAGCGGGCCAGCCAGGGCGCCGAGCAGGCCAGCGCCAGCGACGCGCCGAAGCGGCCGCGGGCGTAGAGCATCGGCGTGCCCTTGTAGGCGCCGGTCCAGGCGCTGTTGCTGGCCCCGGCATTGACCAGGTGCGGCGCCAGCAGCGCAAACAGCCGGTAGTCGCCGGGCCCGCCCTCCAGCGCCTCGAAGCGGACCTCCTGCAACAGCGCCTCGCGCCTGGGATCGGTCAGCACCTCCTTGGTGATCCGGTAGCGGCCGTCCAGCGCGGTGTTGACCAGGCGGAAGGCGGGGATGCCCTGCTCGATCATGCCGACCGCATGGTCGGCGTCGCGCTTCTCCTCGGAGAAATAGCCGTCCCGGCCGGTGACGATCAGGCCGAAGTCGCGGGTGCAGGCGCTGTCGACGCGCGGATAATAGATCTCGTTGAGGATGCCGTGGCTGAGGGTGAACCAGATCCGGCTGGCGGCGGTCATGGCGGTGCCGACCCCGCTCTTCGCGCTGGAGGTCCAGCGGGCCGGCAGGCCCGGCGCGCCCGGCGGCAGGATGGTGCTGGCATCGGTCATCTTGGTCTTTTCCTCCCCGTCGGGACCGCCGGGGGATCGTGCCGCCCCCTGCCCGCCCCTTGTCGCCATGCGCGCCACGCTGGCAAAAGGCCACCGATGATCTGCCGCATTTCCATGTCCAGGCAAGAACCGGATGCGCGGGTTTGGGCGGGACCGGCCTGGTCGCGCCCGGGCGATCACCGACCGTTGGACAGCAGGGGGCTTTTCCGATGACCAAGGCAGCACCAGGAAGCCGGACCACCATGCCGGCGGATGCGGGACCGGCCCCGGCCTCGACCGTGGTGATCTTCGGTGCCTATGGCGACCTGACCAAGCGCCTGCTGATGCCGGCCCTGCACAACCTGGCCCGCGAGGGCCTGCTCCCCGATGATTTCGCCATTCTCGGGGTCGACCGGGTGGAGGCGGACGAGCCGGGGTTCCGCGAGCACCTGACCAAGGCCGCCGGCGAGATCGCGGAGGCGGGCGGCGCGCCCCTGGACCAGGACAGCTGGAACTGGCTGTGCGGGCGGATCGGCTATCTGTCCGGCGACTTCGCCGATCCGGCCACGTTCGAGCGGGTCGGCGCCCTGCTGGCCGAGCGGGAGAAGGCGCATGGCCAGTCCAACGCCGTGTTCTACCTGGCCGTGGCGGCACGCTTCTTCGGCCCGATCGCCGAGCAGCTGGGGACGGCCGGTCTCCTGGCCGAGGGCGAGCGCTCGTTCCGCCGGCTGGTGGTGGAGAAGCCGTTCGGCTCCGACCTAGCCTCGGCCAAGGCGCTGAACGCCCGGATCCTCAAGGTGCTGGAGGAGCGCCAGATGTTCCGGATCGACCATTTCCTGGGCAAGGAGACCGTCCAGAACGTCATGGCGCTGCGCTTCGGCAACGGCATCTTCGAGCCGATCTGGAACCGCGAGTTCATCGATCATGTCCAGATCACCGCGGCGGAGACGGTGACGGTCGAGACGCGCGGCCATTTCTACGACGCCACCGGTGCGCTCCGCGACATGGTGCCGAACCACATGTTCCAGCTCCTGGCGATGGTCGCCATGGAGCCGCCCAACTCGTTCGGCGCCGATCCGGTGCGCAGCGAGAAGGCCAAGGTGATCGAGGCGATCGAGCGCCCCGACCCGCACCTGGCCGCCGCCATGGCGGTGCGCGCCCAGTATGCGCCCGGCCAGATCCAGGGCCGCTCGGTGCCAGCCTACCGCCAGGAGGCGGACGTGGCGCCCGACAGCCGCACCGAGAGCTATGTCGCGCTGCGCTACACGATCGACAACTGGCGCTGGTCCGGGGTGCCCTTCTTTGTCCGCACCGGCAAGGCGCTGGCGGCCAGGCGGACCGAGATCGCGATCCAGTTCAAGAAGGCGCCGGGCAGCCTGTTCCGCAGCCTGACCGACGGGCTCGACCCCAACATGCTGGTGATCCATGTCCAGCCGGACGAGGGCATCTCGATGCGCTTCGCCGCCAAGGTGCCCGGCCGCAGGGTGCGCCTGTCCGAGGTGCGCATGGATTTCCGCTACAGCGATTATTTCCGGGCCGAGCCGTCCACCGGCTACGAGACGCTGATCTATGACTGCCTGGTCGGCGACGCGACCCTGTTTCAGCGCGCCGACAACATCGAGGCGGGCTGGGCGGCGGTGCAGCCGGTGCTGGACGCCTGGACGTCCGGCCGGCAGGAGATCCACCATTACTTCGCCGGCACCGACGGCCCCACCGCCGCCGACGAGCTGATCGGCCGGGACGGCTTCTCCTGGCTGCCGATCGGCCGCGACCGCCTGTGAGAGCCCCGGGTTCGGGTGGCCGTCTCAGCGATGGGAGGCCGCGACCGCCGGCTCCAGCGGATGGTCGGGGACCGGCGGCCCCAGGACCAGGCGCACCAGCGCCGGGGCCAGGAACAGGATCAGGATCGCCAGGACGACGGCTGGGCGCATGGACGGGCTCCGGAAAAGGGATCGCCCGGCCACATGCCCGCATCATCGCGGCAGGACAATGATGGAACAAGCATGTCGGACGGCGGAGTTCCACGTCGATATAGGAATATGAGCCCGTGATCTGCTAGGGGTGCCCGACGAGGACCCGCCCCATGACGCCTTCTCCCCATGCTGGTTCACTTGCCCATGCCGGTTGGCATGCCCGTTCCGGTTGGCCTGGAAGCACGGGATGCCACCACCCGCGCCGCAGCGCCGACGCCCGAACCGCCACCGCGCCACCGCCCGAACCAGCCCGGCCGCATGCCCCCTGCCCGGCACACCCGATCCTGCATGACGCCGTTCTTGCACAAACGAACCCGAGCCGGACGCGACGGCCCTAGCCCTCCAGGCAGCCGGTTCCGAGGTTTCCCCGGAACTGCACCCGCAACGCCGGGAACCAGCGTTTTACACAAACGAACCCGAGCACCGGGCATTGCCCGGCCGCAACCCATCTGCACCCGGTCTGCACGGGCCGCTTCAGCCTCAGGCATCACCGTTTTGCACGGACGAACCCGAGCCGAACGCGATCAACCCGGCCCTCCAGGCAGCCGCACGCCCAGCCTCCGCCGAAACAGCACCCGCAACATCCAGAACTGGCTTTTTGCACAAACGAACCCGAGCACCGAGGAAGCACCTGCCGCAAGCCGTCTGCATCCGGCCAGGTCCGACCGCCTCAGCCCCAAGCATCACCGTTTTGCACGAACGAACCCGAGCCAGACGCGATCACCCCGGCTCTCCAGGCAGCCGCACGC
This sequence comes from Geminicoccus roseus DSM 18922, assembly GCF_000427665.1. Classification (NCBI taxonomy): domain Bacteria; kingdom Pseudomonadati; phylum Pseudomonadota; class Alphaproteobacteria; order Geminicoccales; family Geminicoccaceae; genus Geminicoccus; species Geminicoccus roseus. The sequence continues at coordinate 2,927,391 of NZ_KE386572.1, read as the reverse complement.
CCAGCCTCCGCCAAAACGGCACCCCGCAACACCCAGAACTGGCTTTTTGCAGAAACGAACCCGAGCGCCGGGCCTTACCCTGCCCGATCCCGCCCGCACCGGCCGAAACAGCCCCAGGACATCGCCATGCGGCACCAACGAACCCAAGCCGGGCGCGGCCGCCCCTCCCCGCGGGAAAGGCGGCCGCCGCAGGCCGGACGAGGCGATGCTCGGCACGCCCCGCACCGGCTTTTTGCACGAACGAACCCGGGCGGGTCAGCCGGGGACCGGGCAGCCCTCGCGCAGCAGGCCCTCGTGGCGCAGCTCGTCCCACAGCGCCGCCGGGATCTGCTGGGTCATCAGCCGGGTGTTGGCCTGGACCTCCTCCGGCTTCACCGCACCCGGGATGATCGAGGCGACCTCCTTCAGGCCCAGCGGGAACTGGATCGCGGCCGCCGCCAGCGGAACGTCGTGGCGCTGGCAGATCGTCTCAATCTTCCGCACCCGCTCCAGGATCTCCGGGGGCGCCGGCTTGTAGTTGTACTTGGCCCCCGGCACCGGGCCGGTGGCGAGGATGCCGGAATTGAACGGGCCGCCCAGCAGGAAGCTGAACTTCTTCTGCCGGGCCAGCGGCATCAGGTCGTCCAGCCCGTCCTGCTCCAGCAGCGTGTAGCGCCCGGCCAGCAGGAACACGTCCGGGTCGGCGTCGGTCGCCAGCCGCCGGCACGGCTCGATCTCGTTGACGCCCATGCCGATCGCCTTGACCACGCCCTGCGCGCGCAGCTCGGCCAGCGCCTTGTAGGAGCCTTCCAGCGCCTGGCGGTAGCGCTCCTCGTAGGCTTCCCGGCTGCCATGGGTCCAGATGTCGACGTCGTGGATGAACAGGATGTCGATCCGCTCCACGCCCAGGCGCTGCAGGCTGTGCTCGACCTCGCGGAAGGTGCCGTCATAGGAATAGTCGTAGACCGGCTGCATGTTCAGCCCGCCGACCCACTGGCCCCGGTCGATCTGCTCGGGCGGGGTCGGCTTCAGCCAGCGGCCGACCTTGGTGGACAGCACGTAGCTGTCGCGCGGCTGCTGGCGCAGCACGTGGCCGACCCGATGCTCGGACAGGCCGTAGCCGTACAGGGGGGCAGTGTCGATCAGCCGGCAGCCCGTGTCGTAGGCGGCCTGCACCGTGGCCAGCGCCCGGTCCTCGGGGATCTTCTCGTAGATGTCCCCGAGCGGTGCGGACCCGAACCCAAGCACCGGCACCTGCAGGCCGGTGGTCCCGATCTCGCGCGTGGCGAGTGCCGTCATCATCGTCTCCCTGTTGAGCGGGCGGCGATCCTAGAGCGGCGTTCGGCGAAGCGTAAGCACCGCCCGCCGCCCCGCCCCTGGCGGGCCGGCCGCGCAAACAGCGCAACCGTCTTGTCTCGCCCATGCCCGCGGCGCAGGTATGGGGCAGACCACAGGGAGAACCACCGGTGCAGCTAGGCGTGATCGGCCTCGGATCCATGGGCGGCGGCATGGCCCGCTCCGCGGCGAAGGCAGGACTGTCGGTGCGCGGCTACGATGTCCGCCCCACCGCCCTCGACGGCGTGACCGCCGCCGGCTCCCCGGCCGAGGCCGCCGAAGCCGCCGACATCCTGCTGGTCATGGTGGTGAACGCGAAGCAGCTGGAGGACGCGCTGTTCGGAACGAACGGCGCCCTGTCCGCCCTGCCGAAGGGCGCCGTGGTGGTGTCCAGCGCCACCATCCCCACCGCCGATGCCGAGCGGGTTGGCACGCGGGTCGAGCAGGGCGGCCATCTCTACCTGGACGCGCCGGTCTCCGGGGGCTCCGCCCGGGCCGGCACCGGCGAGCTGACCTTCATGGCGTCAGGGAGCGACGCGGCGTTCGCCAAGGCCCAGCCGATGCTGGACGCCTGCGCCGCGAAAGTGTTCCGCCTGGGCCCCAAGATCGGCACCGGCTCCACGGTCAAGACCGTGCACCAGCTCCTGGCTGGGGTGCACATCGCCGCTGCCGCCGAGGCGATGGCGCTGGGCGTGCGCGCCGGCGCCGATGCGCGCGAGCTGTTCGAGGTGATCAGCAACGCCGCCGGGCGCTCCTGGATGTTCGAGAACCGCGTGCCGCACATGCTGGAGCGCGACTTCACCCCGCATTCCGCGGTCGAGATCTTCGTCAAGGATCTGGGCCTGGTTTTGGACACCGGCCGCGACCTGCGCTTTCCGCTCCCGATCGCCGCCTCGGCGCACCAGCAGTTCCTGGCGGCCGCCGCCGCGGGTCTCGGCGGCGAGGACGATTCCGCGGTGGTGAAGGTCTACGAACAGTTGGCCGGGATCGAGGTGAAGGGAAGCTGACCGGCCGGGCTCGGATCTTTTCGCAGCGGAGCAGAATTCTTGCCGTCCATCGTCACCTACAACGTCCATGGCTGCCTGGGCGTCGACCGCAAGCTCTCGCCGGAGCGGATCGCCGACGTCCTGGCGGCGCTGGAGCCAGACATCGTGGCGCTGCAGGAGCTGGATGTCGGCCGGATGCGCAGCGGCGGGATCGACCAGGCCCATGCGATCGCCCAGCGGCTCGGCATGAAGATGCATTTCCACCCGGCCGTGTCGGTGCTGGAGGAGCATTACGGCGACGCGATCCTGACCGCCTTGCCGGTGCGCCTGGTCAAGGCCGGCCCGCTGCCCGGCCTGACCGCGCGCCCGCTGCTGGAACCGCGCGGCGCGCTCTGGGTGGAGGTCGACCTGGAGGGCCACCGGCTCCAGGTGCTCAACACCCATCTGGGCCTGATCGGCCGGGAGCGCGTCGCCCAGGTCGACGCCCTGCTGGGCCCGGACTGGCTGGGCCATCCGGACTGCCGCGAGCCGGTGATCCTGACCGGCGACTTCAACGCCCCGCCGCCGACCGCCGCCTACCGGCGGCTGCGCGCGCGCCTGGGCGAGGCGCAGAACGGGCAGCCGGGCCGCCGCCAGGCGACCTTCCCCGGCCGCTTCCCCCTGCTCTGCCTGGACCATGTCTTCCACGCCGGCCCGATCGCCATCGACCGGGCCCGGACGATCCGCACGCCCCTGGCCAGGATCGCTTCCGACCATCTGCCCCTGGCCGTCGACTTCCGCATCACCGCCGCCCCCGCCCTGCCGCGGGACGCACATGCCCTTGGAGCCATCGACGCCCTGTCCCGTTGATGGAACAGGCGACCGTGACGGCACGGTGGCCGTTGTGCGACCGGCTTTACGGTGGATGGGCGCGCCGATGCAGTCTTCGACAGCCACGCTGGACGACCGGGAGGCCCCGCCCGACCGTCAGGGCACCAGTTCCAGGAAGCGGTGGATCACCGCCGGCGTCACCGTCGCGGCGCTGAGCCTGGCGTCCTTCCTGCTCTACCGGACCTTCTCCAAGTTCACCTGGGACGAGCTGGTCTCCTCGGTCGCCGAGGTGCCCACTACCCACCTGCTCTGGGCGGCGGCCGCGGCGGCGGCCAGCTATGTCTGCCTCACCGGCTTCGACTGGATGGCGGTCCGCTATGCCGGCCACCGGCTGCCCTATCGCAAGGTGGCGCTGACCTCGTTCCTCGCCCTCTCCATCGGCCACACCGTCGGCATGGCCGCCTTCAGCAGCGGCATGATCCGCTACCGCTTCTATTCCCGCTGGGGCCTGAGCACCGAGGAGGTCGCCAAGGTCGTCCTGTTCTGCGGCGTCACGGTCGGCATCGGCATGATCACCCTGGGCGGCGCCGGCCTCCTGGTCCGCCCGGACCTGGGCGAGCGGATCACCGGCTTCAGCCAGACCTGGATGATGGCGCTGGGAGCGGCCTGCCTGGTCGCGGCCGCCGGCTACCTGGCGCTCGCCGCCTATGTGCGCCGGCCGCTGCATCTGTGGAGATGGTCGTTCCAGATGCCGAGCTTCCGCCTGGCGATCGGCCAGGTGGTGATCGGCACCCTGAACTTCACCCTGGTCGCCGCCTGCCTGCACCAGGCGCTCTCGGCGGTCAGCGACATGCCCTATCTGGGCGTGGCGGCCATCTTCGTGATCGCCAACATCACCACGATGATCTCGCATGTCCCGGGCGGCCTGGGCGTGATCGAGAGCGTCGTGCTCTACCTGATGCCCGGCGACGGGGTCATCGGCGGCCTGATCGCGTTCCGCTGCATCTATTTCTTCATTCCCCTGGCGATCGGCGGGGTCTCGTTCGCGCTGACCGAGATCGCCCTGCGCGCCCGGGGCCACCCGTCCCGCCGCCGCACGGCCTGAGGCTCTTCCCCCGGTTCAGGAGGGCGCCAGCTTCGGCGGCTGGCCCTTCTTCCTGCCGCCCCACCACCACCGCTCGCTCAGCGGCTCCTTCGGGTCGAGCAGCCCGGTGCCGAACACCGGCCCGGTCGGCCCCTTGGGCTTCACCGTGGTGAAGTCGTGCAGGCCAGTGCCGCCTTTGCCTAGGGCCCGGATCGCCGCGATGGTGGAGCCCAGGCGCCTGGTGGTCTCGGCCAGTTCGTCCGGGCTGACATGCAGGTGGCCGGCCAGCAACTCGCGCCGCAGCCGGGCGATGACCTCGCGCTGCTGGTCGGTGGAGGCCTCGATCGCCAGGTCGCACTCGGTGTCGAGCCCGACCGAGCGGTTGTTGAGATTGGCCGAGCCCACCCGGAGGAACTGGTCGTCGACGATCAGCAGCTTGGCGTGGATCAGGATCTCCACGTCGCCCTTCGGGGACGGGCTGACCGTATGGTAGCCGCCAAAGCGCTTGTACCGGTCGGCCTGCATCAGCCGGCGCAGCACCCGGTCGCGATTGCGGCCCATGATGAACTGCTCGAACTTGCCCGGCAGCACCCGGCTCATCAGGACGACCACCTCCGGCCCGTCCGGCCGCTGGAGGCTCTCCGCCAGCCGCTCGGCCACCTCGAAATTGGCGAAGTACTGCGCCTCGATATAGATGCAGCGCTTGGCGGCCGAGATCGCATCCAGGGTCAGCGTGCCGATCTCGTGGACGGGCGGGTGGGTCCGCCAGACCGGCAGGGTCCGGGCAACCGCGACGTCGGTGTCGACGAAATGGGGCACCAGGCCGTCCGGCCAGCGCGTGCCCGCAGCCGCCACCGGCGGCAGTTCCTCGTCCAGCGCGCGCTTCCAGCGCGTCTTCGCCACCTCCGCCACCGCCCGCGCCGCGTCGCCCTCCACGATCATCTGCATGTCGTGAACCGGCTCGTAGTCGTGGCCGTCCGGGTCGATGCGCCGGTGGTCGCCCGCCTTGTGCCGCCAGGTGTCCCAGCGCTTCACCGTCAGGTCGATGCCGCCCACGAACGCGACCTGGTCGTCCACGCACACGATCTTCTGGTGGTGCGCGGCGTAGATCGGATGCTCGTGGTCCAGCCGCACCGTGATGCGGGGATGTTCCTGCCAGTCCGGGTTGATCAGGAGCTCGGTGGTGGCGCTGGGCCCGTGGACCACTGCCAGGCTCCAGACCAGGATCCGGACATGCAGGTCCGGCCGCGTCTCGACCAGCTCGCGCAGCATCGGCCCGAGCGGCAGGCAGACCCGATCCTCCGGGCAGAGATGGATCCGGCCGTCGAAGTCCCAGCCGATGATCAGGATCGACCGCTCCGCCTGCCGGAACGCCTGCTCGAGCCTGGCGAAATAGGTCGCGGCATCCGGCAGCAGGGAAGCTCTGGACGCCTTCGCGATGCGCCAGCAATTGCGCCCCGGCTTCAGGATGCCGGCAGCCGGCTCATTGCGGGCTTCGGCCACTGCCGGCCGCTCGGCTTCCTCGGTCATCACCATCCTCGACATCCCAGAGACCAACGCCAGGGTTCATAGCAGGATACGCATCCGCCGGGGACCAAACCCATCAGTCCCCCACACCCAGGTGCCGCAGCGCGGCGCCGGCCGGCTCGGTCCGCCATGCTGCGGCGATGGCAAGAAGCAGCGCCAACATAGCGAATCCCGGCGCCACCCAGGCATCGGGCGCTTCCATGGCTGCCAGCGTCGCCCCCGCGGCGGCGCACCACAGGAGAGGGATCGGCATGGCGAGCCAGCGCCAGCGCCCCCGCGCGGCGACGAGAGTTCCAAGGGTCACCATCGCCGTCGCATCCGGCGTCGCCCCGAACAGATCGATCTGCGCCCAGTCGCGGCCGGCCAGCGGTGCTGCCAGCGGCGCCGCCAGCAGCGCGGCCAGCACCAGGCCGATCCCGGCCCGGCGTGGCCATCCCGCCGCTCCGCTCCAGCTGCCCGTGGCTGCCAGCACCAGGAGCAGCAGCGCCTCCGCACCGAACGCCAGCGCGCCATGGTCGGCGGCCCAGTTGATGGTCGCATAGCGAAGGTGAAACCAGCTCCATGCCACCCATGCCCAGGCGATCGCCAGCAGCACCGGCACCGCCCAGGGCCAGCGCCACCGCCACATCAGGGCGACGATCACGGCTCCGGCCAGCACCGCCAGGACCTGCGCCGGCCAGATCGCCTCGTGATGGATCGTCACCAGGCGGAAGTAGGTCCGCGACGAGAACAGCAGGAAGTCTTCCAGGCGGTAGGAGGCCCCACCTTCCATCACATTGCCTCGACATGCGCCACCATCCGCCGGCGCAGGTCCGCGTCCGGCAGCCGTCCCCGGGCGGCGCCCATGTTCTCCAGCACATGGTCGACCCGAGTGGTGGCAGGGATGGCGCAGGTCACCGCCGGGTGCGAGACGATGAACTTGAGCAGGATCTGGGCCCAGTTGGCGCAGTCGATCTCGCCCGCCCAGTCCGGCAGCGGCTGGTCCTGGATCGACCGGATCAGCACGCCCTGGCGGAACGGCCGGTTCACGATCACGGCGATGCCGCGCTCCTGCGCCAAAGGCAGGATGGTCTCCTCCACCTCGCGGTCCAGGACGTTGTAAGTGACCTGGACGAAGTCGAGCGGCTCGGTCTGCATCACCCGGACGAACTCGTCATGGCGCCGCCCCTCGGAGGTGGTGATGCCGACATAGCGCAGCCGGCCGTCCGCCTTCATCGCCTGGAGGGTCTCCAGATGGTCCTGCCAGTTGCGCAGGTTGTGGACCTGCATCAGGTCGAACCCTTCCACGCGCCAGTGCTGCCGCGACTCCTCGATCTGCGGGGGACCGTCCTCCCCTGAGGAGATCCAGACCTTGTCGGCGGCGAACACGTCGCTGGTCCGGCCGAGCTTCTCCAGCCCGTACCCGATCACTGCCTGCGAGGAGCCGTACATCGGCGACGAGTCGATCATCCGGCCGCCAGCCTGGAAGAACGCCTCCATCACCTCGGCGCACTCGTCGCGCAGCACCGGGTCCTCGCCGACATTGAAGGTGATCCAGCTGCCAAGCCCCACCGCCGGGACCTGTTCGCCGGAAGAAGGGATCGCCCTAGTCGATGCCGGCGCTTGCTGCGCCCGCCCGAGGACCGGCAGACCGAGGCAGCCGGCGGCGACGCCGCCGAGCGTCCCCAGGATCCGGCGCCGGGTCGCCTGCATTGCCGTTCTCACCGCTTGTTTTCCGCTCACACGATGAAGTGGTTCCAGCCGCCATACTCCTCTTCGCTGCGCTTGCCACGGGGCAGGCTCAGCCCGATCAGCAGGACGCCCAGCACGACCGCGCCCACCTGGTCCACCAGGCCGGCACTGCCGAGCAGGAAGGGCGACGCCGCGACCCAGGCACCGATCGCCACGTTGGCGAAGCGAAGGGCACGGGCAATCTCGGCCATGGCGGTGATCGCGATGGTGAAGGCGAGGCAGCCGGCGATGTGGTGGCTGTAGTAGAGCGCGCCCTCCGTGCCGAGGATCAGCGGCGTCGCCATCAGCGCCACCGACACGGCCACCGAGGCGGCCAGGGCCCAGGGATAGTTCACCCCGCCGGTCACAAAATCGCCGACCAGCCGGCTGAACGGCTGGTTGATGGCCGGGGTCGTGTCCCGGTCGTCGGCGAGCGCCGGGCCGCCGTGCAGCAGGGTCTGCCAAAACGGTCGCCCAGCCCGCTTGCTGCGGATCAGGAACTGCGTGCTCGCCAGGACCTCGTCGACCGAATAGGGGATCAGGATCACCGTGACCACTGCCTGCATCAGGCAGAGCGTGCACAGGGCGCCGATCACGGTCGGCTGCAGGATGATGAAGGTCAGGCTCACCGCGCCCAGCGGGATGATCAGCAAGCCGAACAGGAGCACGAGCCACGGCATGGTCCGCCAGCGGCGACGGTCTCCGGACGATCCGGTGACGATGTCGAGGATGTAGGCCACCGCCCCGAAGCCGGCATCGGGAATGAAGAAGGCTTTGGAGACCGAGGAGGTGATCACGGCTGCCGTGCCATTGGCCGTGTCGCTTGGGCCGGGACCGAAGATCGGGTCCCAGACGCTGTCGATGTGGCCAAGCTGGTAGGCGGCCAGATAGCGGGAAACGAAGAAGCCAATGAAGGCCAGCGCCACGATCGGCGCGCGCTGGGTGTAGCTGGACGGCGAGTAGGACCAGCCGAGTGGCCGGTCGCCCTCGGTCGCCAGCGCCTCGCGCCCGATCCCCGGCGGGGGCGCCAGGATCACCGACAGGGTGATCACCAGCATGCCCACCATGGTGTCGATCGTGTAGGCCGCGGCACTGGTCGTCCAGAACAGCAGCGGCGCGAACAGCAGCCAGCAGCCGATCGCGGCCAGCACCCAGGCTGCCCAGCCCTTTCCCCGCCTCATGGCGATGGCGGCGAACAGCATGATCGCCAGGCCGCTCAGGATCTCGCTGATGCCGAGCCAGCTGTTGCGCAGGGTGGCATCCGCGATCTCGTGGCCGAGCGCCGGCGGCGGCGCGATGGCGCCCACCTGATCGAACAGGCCGTGCAGGAAGGGCGAAACGGCCAGCCAGAGCCCCAGCGCCATGTTGACCAGATGGCACCAGTTCCTGGACTGGCGCCGGTCCTCCCGCGCGTCCCAGGCTGCCTGCAGCTTGGCCTCCGACAGGTCGTCCAGTTCCTCGACGGCCTCCTCGATGACCTGATCGGCCGCGGCGACCGTGGAAGGATCCAGCTTGTTGCGCTCGTACCAGCCGGGCGGGTCCGCCTTCAGCCGCGCCACCATCTCCGGAAGCGTCTCCAGCAGGTCGCGCTGGGGGCGCCAGCCGAGCAGCCGCTTGGCCCGCGAGATGTCGAGCTCGTAGTGGTCCTCGGACATCGAGACCATCCACGGCTTGATGTAGCTGTCCTCGTCCAGGACGTCGGTCTGCACCCAGGTGCCGGCCTGGGCCAGGGGCTTGGGAATGGAGAAGGTCTTCCAGTCCTCGCCGTGGATCAGCTTGCCCAGCCGGCGCTGCATCTCCCGGTAGGTTGGGGTTGTCTCCTCCCCCAGCAGGAAAGCGGTCTCGTCCGGCAGCTCCTTCCGGCGCTCCACGATCCGCCAGACGGCCTCGACGAAGTCGTCCACATGCAGGTAGGGCTGGCCGCGATCCAGGTCGCCGGCAAAGAGGTAAGCGGTGGGCAGCCGCTCGTAGATCCGCGCAATCTGCTGGGCCACGAATGCGGCGCTGCAGTCGTCGTCATAGACGCCGGCCGGTCGCAGCACGACGGTCGGCATGTCGTCTCGCTCTTCAGCCAGAACCTTCTCGGTCTCGGCTTTCGACTGGGGATAGGCCCAGGCCGGATCGACGGGGTGCTGCTCGTCGATCTTGGTGCCCGGTTCGGCGGGCGCATGGACCAGCAGGGTGCTGGCGAACACGAACTGCCCGGTCGGGCCGTCGCGGAGCGCCCGGACCAGCCGCCGCGTCCCCTCGACGGTCACCTTCTGGTAAAGCGGGTGGTCGTCGCCGCTGATGTCGTAATAGGCGGCCAGATGCACCACCGAGGCGATCGGGCCGCCGCTCATCTGGCGCGCCCGGGCGATCGCATCGCGCACGCTTTCGTCCGACGTGAGGTCGAACTCCAGCGTCTCCATCCCCTCCGCGGCTTGCTCGGGCACGCTGAGGTCCAGGCCGATCACCCGGTAGCTCTTGCTCAGGCGCCGGGCGAGAGCCTGCCCGAGGAAGCCGTTGCTCCCCGTGATGAGCACCGTCTCACGTGCTTCCGCCATCATCCGTCCACGACCGATCTAGTTCAGTTTATCGCAAACTTGGCGTGGAACCGCGGGTTCCGGAGAGAGCCGATGATCGTGGCGATCAGACGGAGCCCTCCAGCCACCAGACGCGTCCAGGACAGCAAGGTCCAGAAACGAGAAGGACCGCCCGCATGCATCGCACACGGACGGTCCTTGTCAGGCTGGTGGACTTGCCAGCTAGCCTATCCGGCTGCGCCAGATCACTGAACCTCATCACCACCCTGCAGGGTGGAGGAGCCCGGCTTTGGATCACGTCGATCGGCCGAGTCCTTCACCTGCTGGCTGAGAGGATTCTCCCCGGCCCTGTCCGGAAGCTTCTCGCTGGCAGGAACGGCTTTGTCGACGGAATGCTGAAGACCGCTGTCCGGCCGGTTCCCGCTTCCGCCTCCCTTGGAGGTGCCATCATCGGCGGTCTGATCGATGCGGTTCGCCATCTTGGGCTTCCTCGTCGTCATGGATGAACAGTTCAACCCTCCGTCCCCTGCGCGGTTCCGACGCTCAGCGGGCCCCTACCTGCCGTTCGGATAACTTCTGGGCGCTTGCCAGATCACGTTGGAACTTTGGTGCAGGTCATCTCGTTGAGGTGGCACAGGCTTGAACACGCAGTCTCGAGGCGGCGTGTTCCGTTCATAAGATTTCTGCGCTGGTTGGTATTCGGAGTGAACCAGGTTTCTAGCGGCCCATGTCGCGTCAACGAACCCTCACATCCTGCCGATCATGCGCGGTGACCTCCTCGGACGGATCAGAAAGCCCTCCAGAATGCGGCAACCACAGAGGTGATGCCATGACGACGGGCTCGACGGACTACCGATCGAATCCCACCCTGTCCTCGACCTCGGCCAATTCTCCTGGTGCAGGTCCCCGCTCGACCACCGACGAGAACCGGGACAAGGCGGCTCATGCGGCCAGGAACACGTTGGACACTGCCAAGGCCGAGGCATCGAACCTGGGGCATACCGCCAGGGCGGAAGCAGAGGGCCTGGGACACGACCTGAAGAGGCAGGGCGAAGAGCTGGCCGGTGTCGCACGTGAGCGTGCCGAGGGCTTCGCCGATGAGCAGAAGACGGCTGGCGCCGACCAGATCGGCGGCATCGCCCGTGCGGCCAACAAGGCGGCCGAGGAACTGCAGGACACCTCGCCCCTCCTTGCCGGCTATGTCCGGGACGCGGCTTCCGCCGCCGACGAATTCGCTGGGTCGCTGCGCAACCGGAACCTCGGCGAGATCCTCGACGACGTGACCAACTATGCTCGCCGCGAGCCGGTCGTGTTCTTCGGGATCACGGTGGCTGCCGGCTTTGCGCTTTCGCGCTTCCTGAAGAGTTCGGCGGAACGCCAGGGCGCCAGCTATGACTCCCGCCGCGGCTATGGCAGCTACGGCGGCGGCCACGGCACTGATGCCCGCTGGTCGAGCTATGGCGGATCGGCCGACCGCACGACGCCGGTCGCCTCGACCCACTCCACGCCCATGGAGTATCCGACCGGCCGTACCGGCACGACCGATCCGATGCATGGTTCGTCGAGCGCATCCTCGACGAGCACCACGTCTTCCAGCCAGCTCGGCTCGTCGGCCGGCAACCCCGCCACCAAGCCGGGCGCCCCGGCCACCAGCTCGACCAAGGTCGGAGGGCCCAACGGATGATGCAGGACCGTTCCGTACCCGCGCTGTTCTCGGACCTGATCGAGAACGTCACTACGCTGTTCCGCAAGGAAGTGCAGCTCGCCAAGACCGAGCTGTCCGAGAAGGCCAGCCAGGTCGGCACGGCCTCGGCATCGGTCGGTATCGGCGGCGTCGTGCTGCTCGCCGCGCTGATCTTCCTGCTGCACGCCGTGGTCGCATGGCTCGCCGTGGCCGGCATCCCGCCCCACTGGGGCTTCCTGATCGTGGGCGTGGTCGTAGCGATCATCGGCTACGTCGCCCTCCAGAAGGGCATCAGCAACCTCAAGGCAGCCCAGCTGATGCCGAGTCGAACCGTCGAGCAGCTGCAGCGTGACGCGGCTGTCGCCAAGGAGCAGGTGCGATGAACAGCCACCACGAGAAGACCAGCGACGAGATCGAACGCGAAGTCGAGGCCAGCCGCGCCAATGTCCAGGACACGCTGCGGGCGCTGAGCGACCGCATGTCGCCCGGCCAACTGGTCGACCAGGCATTCGACTATATGAAGAACTCGGGCGGCAACGAGTTCGCCCACAATCTGGGCCGGCAGGTCCGCGACAACCCGCTTCCGCTGCTCCTGGTGGGTGCTGGCATCGGCTGGCTGATGATGGGGGGCCAGCCGGCTGCCCGTCGTCAACTCGGCAGCCACGACCCTTACGGGCACGGGCATGCCACCCCCAATGGCGGTCCTCTGGGGGCGCCGGTCGGCGCATATGGTACCGGGGTCGCCCCGCGTCCGGCGGTCGGGACCACGACTGTCCACACCACGGGCAGCACCGCTTCCTCCACCTCGTCCTCCAGCGGCCCGTCCATGTCCGACCGGGCAAGTGCTGCGTCACACTCGGTGAGGGACGCGGGCAACTCAGCGGCGGGTGCGGTTCGCGGCGCCACCGACCGGGTGACCGGCGGCGTGTCCTCGGCCTATGGCAAGACCAGCGGTGCGGTCTCCAGCGCCTATGGACAGGCGTCCGAAGCGGCATCCAGCACCTATGAAAGTGCCCGTCGCCGCGCCAGCGAAGCCGGCCAAGCCTTCAGCGATGCAGCGGGCGATGCGGCGCACCGTGCAGCCGAGATGGGAGGCAACATGCGCTATGCCACCTCGCGTGCCTCCGGTTACGCGCAGGACCGCTGGAGCCGGATGATCGAGGAGCAGCCTCTGGTGCTGGGCGGCATCGGCCTCGCCATTGGAGCGCTGCTCGGCGCATCGCTGCCGCGCACCCGGATGGAGAACGAGCTGATCGGCGAGACCTCCGACCACTTCAAGGACAGCATCGCCGAGACTGCGTCCGAGCAGTACGAGCATGCCTCCAAGGTCGCGGCGGACACCTACAAAGACGTATCGGATTCCGTGCGCGAGAGCGGCGTCACCGAGAAGGTGACCGATGCGATCACCTCGGCTGCCGACAAGGCCCGTGACACTGCCCGGTCGGCTTCCGACAAGGCGCGTCAGACGATCGACGAGAAGGCCGATCAGGCCAAGGCGAAGGTGGACGAGACCGGCCGCTCCGCGTCGACCTCCAGCACGGGCACCTCTTCGACGACCGGCACTGCCGGCTCATCGACGGGCACCGCCGGAACTTCCACCGGCAGCGGCACCGGTTCCTCCACCGGGACCGCCTGGACCGGCGCTTCGTCCGGCAACAACCCGGGCACCACGTCGACGTCGCCCGGCACCAAGCCGGCGCTGGGTGACCTCGACCGCAACTGATCGCGTCGGATCCTCGTCTGCGGCCACGGGAAGCCGCCGGTTCGGTGTCGAGAAACCGTCCGGCGGCTTTCTTTGTTCCGTGGAGGCAACGGCGGGCGTCCGCAACAGCAGCATCTTTGTCATCTTCCACCGAGGAACAATGCCGTCGGCTAGCAGTTGAATGACTGGACCTTCCCGTCGGCAACAGCGGAGACGATACGCATGGCGGCTTCCTATCTCGTTACTGGAGGGGCCGGCTTCATCGGTCGGTATCTTTGCGAGGATCTCCTCGCGCAAGGTCACCGTGTCCGGGTGCTCGACAGTCTGGTGCCCCAGGTCCATGGCGACACCGAGCCGCTGCTGCCGTCCGACATCGAGTTCATGGAAGGCGATGTGCGTGATGCCGATCTGGTCCGCCGGGCTCTCTCCGGCGTGGATGGCGTCTTCCATCTCGCCGCCGAGGTAGGCGTTGGCCAGAGCATGTATGAGATCGCCCGCTATGTCGGCGGCAACGACCTCGCGACCGCCGTGCTCCTGGAGAACATGATCGACGAGCCGCATCGCCGCCTGGTGGTGGCCTCCTCGATGAGCGTCTACGGCGAAGGCCTCTACCAGACGATTGATGGCGAGCGGGCGGGTGCCGTGCGCCGCACGCTGCGGGAAGGGTCCACGACCTGGGATCCGGTGGATGCCGAGGGACGGCCGTTGACGCCGCTAGCCACCGACGAGACCAAGCAGGTAGATCTGGCGTCGATCTACGCCCTTACCAAGTATGCGCAGGAGCGGAGCTGCCTGATCACCGGGACAGCCTACGGCATCGAGACGGTGGCGCTTCGCCTGTTCAACGTGTTCGGCCCGGGCCAGGCTTTATCCAATCCCTATACCGGCGTGCTTGCCAATTTCGGGGCGCGCCTCCTGCATCGCCAGGCCCCGATGGTGTTCGAGGACGGGCAGCAAAAGCGCGACTTCGTCCATGTGCGGGACGTCGCGCGCGCCTTCCGGCTGGCGATGGAGAGCACCACCGCGGCCGGCCACGTCATCAATGTCGGCAGCGGGCGTGCCTACACGATCGCGCATGTGGCCGAGATCCTGGCCGACGCGATGGGCGTGCCGGAGCTGAAACCGCAGCTCCTCGGCAAGGCCCGCGCCGGCGACATCCGCCACTGCTTCGCCGACATCTCCAAGGCGCGGGAACTGCTGGGCTTCGTCCCCAGCGGCTATCTCGAGGACTGTCTGGATGAGCTGGCCGGCTGGATCCATGCCCAGGACGCCCAGGATCGAGGCGAGGATGCGCGACGTCAGCTTGAAGCCCGTGGGCTGGTGGCATGAGGGTAGGTCTTCCGCCCGGCACCTCCCCGCGCTTCGGTTTCGTTGAGTGGTTTCGGATCGGTGAGCACGACCGCGTCCTCGAGGCGATCGCCGGCATGCGGGCAACCGGTGCCACCTATCTCAGGACGCATCTTTCCTGGGCCGAGTACCATGCGCCGGGCGGGCAGGAGTGGTACGACTGGCTGATCCCGACCCTGGGGCGCGCGTTCGACCTGCTGCCCTGCGTGCACTACACGCCGCCCTCCCTGTCGCGCACCGGCCAGTCCTCCGGGCCGCCAAAACGGCTGCGCGACTATGCGGATTTCATCGACCACGTGCTGACCCGCTACGGTGAGCACTTCACCCATGTCGAGATCTGGAACGAGCCGAACAACCTGCTCGACTGGGACTGGCGCGAGGATCACGACTGGCTGCTGTTCTGCGAGATGGCCGGGGCAGCCGCCTACTGGATCGAGCAGCGTGGCTGGAAGGCGGTGCTGTGCGGTCCCTCGCCGTTCGATGCCTACTGGCTGGACCTGATGGGCCAGCGCGGCCTGCTCAAGACGGTGTCTGCGGTCGGCTTTCATGGCTTTCCCGGAACCTGGGACAGCGAGGCTGCGAGCTGGCAGGGCTATCATGGCCATCTGGCCGAGATGCGCGCCGTGGTCGACCGCTACAATCCCGATGCGGAGATCTGGATCACCGAGGCGGGCTATGCGACCTGGCGCCATGACGAGGCCCAGCAGGTCGAGCGCTTCCGCGACGTTCTCGCCGCACCGGCTGCCCGGGTCTACTGGTACGGCTGGCAGGACATCCCTCGCGAAGTGCCGGTCCAGGAAGGCGTCTATTTCGATCCCCGTCACTACCACCTGGGCATCAACGATGCGCAAGGACGGCCGAAACTGCTGCGGCGACTGCTGGAGAACAGAGCCGTGAACCAGCTGCCATCGCTGCCGGACCAGATCTCCGCGCCCAGCGTCGCCCGTCCGGCGAGCCCGATCGTGGTGATCGGCGGCGCCGGCTTCATCGGCTCCAACCTGGTGCACGACCTGCTGGTCGAGGGCGAGGAGGTGGTCGTGCTCGACAGCCTCGCCCGGCCCGGCGTGGAACGGAACCTCACCTGGCTGCAACGCAGCAACAACAGCCGCCTGCACACCTGCATCGCCGACATCCGCGACGCGACGATGGTGAACGACGTCGTCCGAAACGCCAAGGCGGTGTTCCATCTGGCAGCCCAGGTCGCGGTCACGTCCAGCCTGGTGGACCCGGTCCACGATTTTGCCGTGAATGCCCAGGGGACGCTCACTGTCCTGGAGGCGGTGCGCAACCACGCGCCCGCCACGCCGGTGATCTTCGCCAGCACCAACAAGGTCTACGGCGCGCTCCAGGACATTCCAGTCTCGGAACGGGGTGGACGGCACCTGCCGGTCGACCCCGCCCTGCGTGCTCATGGCGTCGGTGAGGACCGTCCTCTCGACTTCTGCACGCCCTATGGCTGTTCCAAGGGCGCAGCCGACCAGTATGTCCTGGACTATGGCAAGAGCTTCGGCCTGCGCACCGCCGTCCTGCGGATGAGCTGCATCTACGGCCCCCGCCAGTTCGGCACCGAGGACCAGGGCTGGGTCGCCCACTTCCTGATCAAGGCCCTGAAGGGCGAGCCGATCACGCTTTATGGCGACGGCAGGCAGGTGCGCGACATCCTGCATGTTTCGGACGCCGTGGCTGCCTATCGAAGCGTGCTGGACCGGATCGACCAGGTCGCCGGCAAGGCGTTCAACCTGGGCGGCGGGCCGGCCAACGCCGTGAGCCTGCATGAGGTTCTGGCCGAGATCGCCGCCGTGACCGGGGTGGAAGTTCCTTACGCGACTGAGGCCTGGCGGACCGGCGACCAGCTCTACTTCGTGGCCGACACGCGCAGGCTGACCGAGGCAGTGCAGTGGCGCGCCCGGATCGGCTGGCGGGATGGGCTGCGGGACCTGGCTGCCTGGGTGCAGGCCGAGCTGGGCCTGAAGGCGCCGGGACGGGTGCCGGAGAGAACTGCTCCGCAGAGGATGATCGCATGACGCGGCGCGATCTCGCGGGTGGTGGGCGTTCAGCATCTTTCTGCCCGGGCGTGCCATGTCTGTCGGGCTCCTGATGCGGCCGAGACGGGTCATGATCACGCTGGACGCGGTGGGCGGCGTCTGGCGCTATGCAATGGACCTCGCCATCGGGCTGGAAAGCGAAAGCATCAGGACCCTCCTGGTCGGCGCTGGCCCCGAGCCGGACCAGAAGCGGCGCGCGGAATGCGCCCGGGCCGGGATCGAGCTGGCCTGGACGGATGCGCCGCTCGACTGGCTGGCGGCGGATGCGGCGGCGCTGGACCGGGTACCGGCCACGCTGGAGCGGATCGCGCGGGAGTGGCAGGCCGACCTGCTCCATCTGAACCTGCCGTCTCAGGCTGCGGGCCTGCGGGCGGATCTGCCGGTGGTGGTCGCATCCCATTCCTGCGTGGCCACCTGGTGGGCCGCAGTCCGCGGCAGCGAGTTGCCGAGTGCGTGGCGCTGGCAGCATCGCCTCAACCGGGCAGGGTTCGCCCGCGCCGAGGTCGTGCTTGCTCCGAGCCGAAGCCACGGCGCCGCACTCGAATGTGCCTACGGGCCGCTCCGGCGGCTGGCCGTGGTCCACAACGCCACCGCCGTCACCCCCCTGCCCAGCGGCAAGAACGAGATGGTTCTGTCGGCGGGCCGATGGTGGGACGAGGGCAAGAACGGCCGCGTGCTCGATGAAGCCTCCGCGGCGATCGCGTGGCCGGTGGTCATGGCGGGCGCTCTCGAGGGTCCGAACGGTGAACGAATCGCCTTTCGGCACGCGCACGCCCCAGGGGAATTGCCGTCGTCGGAGATGCAGGCGCTGATGCGAAAGGCGGCCATCTTCGCGGCGCCATCCCGCTATGAGCCGTTCGGGCTTGCGGTCCTCGAGGCCGCTGCGAACGGTGCCGCCCTGGTGCTGGCGGACATCCCCACATTTCGCGAAATCTGGAATGGCGTTGCCCTGTTCGTCCGGCCGGACGATCCGAACGCCTACGCCGAGGCCATCCGCCAGCTGGCTGGCGACCCGCCGCTTCGTTGGAATCTCGCCGAGGAAGCGCGCTGCCGTTCGCGCTGCTTCACCGCGCATGGCCAGCTGAACGGGATCCTGCAGGCCTACGGCACCGCCATGCTGCGCCATGTTCCTGCCGATACGGGCGATCATCGATCATGAAATTCGTTCTCTATACGCACTCCCTGGTCTCCGACTGGAACCACGGCAACGCGCACTTTCTGCGCGGCATCCTGGTCGAACTGGAAGCGCGCGGGCACCAGACCGTGGCGCTGGAGCCGGAAGACGGCTGGAGCCGCGCCAACCTGCTGGCCGATCAGGGGCAGGAAGCGCTCGGGCAGTTTGGCCGGCAGTTTCCGAACCTGACCGTGCGCACCTATGGCCCGGGCTTCGACCATGCCGCCGCGGTCGAGGATGCCTCGGTCGTGATCGTCCATGAGTGGACCGATCCCGGACTGGTGGCGCAGCTGGGTTCGCTCCGCCGGGGTGGCGGCCGCTTCACCCTCCTCTTCCACGATACCCACCACCGCGCCGTCTCCGACGAGGGCGCCATCGGCGATCTGGCCCTGGCGGACTACGATGCCGTGCTCGCCTTCGGGGAGACACTCCGCCAGCGCTACGAGCGTCGCGGCTGGGGCAGGCAGGTGTTCACCTGGCATGAGGCGGCCGATATCCGTCTGTTCCAGCCGCATCCGGAGATCCAGCCAAGCGAGGATCTAGTCTGGATCGGCAACTGGGGCGATGGCGAGCGCGAGCGGGAACTGGCCGAGTTCCTGATCGAGCCGGCCTCGAAGCTCGGGCTCAGCGGCGCTGTCCATGGCGTCCGCTATCCGGACAAGGCACTCGAGGTCCTGCGCCGTTCCCCCCTCGCCTATCGCGGCTGGATCGCCAACGCCCTGGTCCCAATGGTGTTCGCCCGACACCGGATGACCATGCACGTCCCGCGCCGCCCCTATGTCCAGGCCCTGCCGGGCATTCCCACCATCCGGATGTTCGAGGCGCTGGCCTGCGGAATCCCGCTGGTGAGCGCGCCTTGGGACGACGCCGAGAACCTGTTCCGCACTGGCCAGGATTATCTGCGCGCAGCCGATGGTGCGGAAATGGCCGAACGGCTGCGGACACTGCGGGATGACCGTGCGTTCGCCGCCGAAATTGCCCGCAACGGACTGGAAACAATCCGCCAGCGCCACACCTGCGCCCATCGCGTCGACGAACTGCTGGCCATCCTGGCCTTGCGCGGCACGGCGCGGGTGCAGGAAGGACTTGCCGCCAGAGAGGCTGCCGAATGACCAAGAAAATCGCGTTCTATGGCTCCAGCCTCCTGTCGTCCTACTGGAACGGGGCGGCCACCTATTATCGCGGCATCCTGCGCGCGCTTGCCCCGCATGGCTATGAGATCACCTTCTACGAGCCGGACGCCTTCGACCGGCAAAGCCATCGGGACATCGAGCCGCCGCCCTGGTGCAACGTCGTGGTCTATCCTGCCACCCCCGAGGGCCTGCGCAGCGTAATCCCCAAGGCAGCCCTCGCCGATGTGGTGGTCAAGGCCAGCGGGGTTGGATTCGCCGATGACGAGCTTTTGGCGGGCACGATGGCGGCTGCCCGCGGTGATGCCGTGCGGATCTGGTGGGATGTCGACGCGCCGGCCACCCTTGCCGAGATCGACGGGGATGCCGGCCACGTGCTGCGCCGCATCCTGCCGGACCTGGACCTGGTGCTAACCTATGGCGGAGGGCCGCCGGTCGTGGCGGCCTACCGAAGCCTCGGCGCGCCCGACTGCATCCCGGTCTACAATGCGCTGGACCCCTCCACGCATCATCCGGTCCAGCAGGACGGGCGCTTCGAGGCCGAGCTCGGCTTTCTCGGCAACCGTCTTCCGGACCGGGAACGGCGGGTGGAGGAGTTCTTCATCAGGCCGGCCGCCTTGATGCCCGACCACCGCTTCATCCTCGGTGGGTCGGGATGGGCCGACAAGGACTGCCCACGGAATGTCGCCAAGATCGGCCACGTGCCCACGTCGGCACACAACGCCTTCAACTGCAGCCCGCGCGCGGTTCTCAACATCAACCGCGACAGCATGGCCTCCACCGGCTTCTCGCCGCCGACCCGCGTGTTCGAGGCGGCCGGTGCCGGCGCCTGTTTAATGACGGACGCCTGGACGGGCATCGAGATGTTCCTGACCCCGGGTGAAGAGGTGCTGGTGGTTCGGGATGGCACCGACGTCGCGGAGGCCCTGCGGATGCTGGACCCGGTCCGCGCCCATGCCATCGGCCAGGCGGCGCTGCGGCGCGTCCTGAAGGAACATACCTACGACCAGCGGGCGATCGAGGTGGACCAGATCCTCGGCAGAGCCCTTGCCACGAAATCCGAGGAGCTTGCCGCATGAACAGCCGCGCGCTGGACCTCGTCTTCATCGGGCTGTCCTTGTCCTCGTCCTGGGGCAATGGCCACGCCACCACCTATCGGGCGCTGTTGCGAGGTCTGGCAGCCCGCGGCCACCGGCTGCTCTTCCTGGAACGGGACGTGCCCTGGTACGCCGCGAACCGGGACCTGCCGGATCCGGACTTCTGCGAGCTGCAGCTGTACCAAGACGTCGTGGACCTGGAGCAGCGGTTTGGTGGGCGCATCGCCAGCGCCGACGCCGTCATCGTGGGTTCCTATGTGCCGGACGGCATCGCCGTACTCGACCTTGCCCGCGAAAAGGCCGGCGGGACCTGCGCCTTCTACGACATCGATACGCCGGTGACGCTGGCGGGGCTGGAGCGCGGTGACATCGCCTATCTGGCGCCGCGCCAGATTCCCGGCATCGACCTGTACCTGTCCTTTTCTGGCGGGCCGGTGCTGGACCGGCTGAAACGGCAATATGGCGCGCCGCGCGCCGAAGCTTTCTACTGCGCCGTCGACGAGGCGCGCTATGCGCCCTCGCCGCAGTCGCTCACCTGGGATCTGGGCTATCTCGGCACCTACAGCCCCGACCGGCAGCCGACCCTGGAGCGCCTGCTGATCGAGCCGGCCCGCCGGATGCCCGAGCGCCGATTCGTCGTCGCCGGCCCCCAGTATCCATCCGACATCGACTGGCCCAGGAACGTCGAGCGGATCGAGCATCTGCCGCCTTCGGAACATGCCGCGTTCTACGCCCGCCAACGCTTCACCCTCAACGTCACCCGCGCCGACATGATCGCGGCCGGATGGTCGCCCAGTGTCCGGCTGTTCGAAGCGGCCGCCTGCGGCACGCCGATCATCAGCGACCGCTGGAACGGCCTGGGCGATCTCCTGCCCGAGAACGAGGCCATCCTGATCGCCGACGGGACGGAGGAGGTGGTTGCGGCTCTCCGGGATATCGACGAGCCGGCCCGGCTGAAGCTGCGGGAGAAGGCGCGTTCCATCATTCTGCGCGCCCACACCGGGCTGGCCCGGGCCGCGGAACTGGAACATCTCCTTGCAGCGATGCGGTGTCGCCCGGCAGGCGGCCGCGGCGGGGAACATCATCAGCAGCGGGAACTTGTCGGCGCTTCGGCGGCTCCTCTCAGAGAAGATCCTCTGGAGGTCAAGATGCCCTTCCAAACACGGCGCTCTCCGCCCGCCACGACAGTGCTGGTTGCCGGGGGTGCCGGGTTTCTCGGCAGCTTCCTGTGCGAGCGCCTGATCGGTGAAGGCAAGCGCGTGATCTGCCTGGATAGTTTCCGCACCGGAACGCCTGAGAACCTTCGCGGGCTCAACCGGGACCCCCGATTTTCATTCCTCGAGGCGGATGTCTGCGAGCCTTTGCCGGCAAGCATGAAGGTGGACCAGATCTACAACCTGGCATGCCCCGCCTCGCCGAGGCACTACCAGGCCGACCCGGTCCATACGCTGCTGACCAGCGTGCTCGGGGCGCGCAATCTCCTGGAACTTGCCCGAAGCAACCATGCCCGCCTGCTGCAGGCGTCCACCAGCGAGGTCTATGGCGATCCCAACCAGCACCCGCAGCGGGAGAGCTACTGGGGCAACGTCAATCCGGTCGGGATCCGTGCCTGCTACGACGAGGGCAAGCGTGCGGCGGAGGCCCTGTGCTTCGACTTCATGCGCACCCGCCATGTCGATGTGCGGGTCGCGCGGATCTTCAACACCTATGGCCCCCGCATGCGCGCCGATGACGGGCGGATCGTCTCGAACCTCATCGTCCAGGCGTTGAGCGGCCGGCCGCTCACGATCTACGGCTCTGGCCAGCAGACCCGGTCCTTCTGCTTCGTCACCGACCTGATCGAGGGTCTGGCAAGGCTGATGGAGGTCCAGGACAACCCGCGCACCCCGATCAATATCGGCAACTCGGACGAGTACACCATCAACGAGCTTGCCCAGCTCGTCAGCAAGCTCACCGGCTCGGCCTCGCCCGTCGTCTACGAGCCCCTGCCCGCCGACGACCCGCATCTGCGCCGGCCGGATATCACCTTCGCCCGCAAGTTCCTGAACTGGGCGCCGCGGACGTCCATCGGCGACGGCCTGAAAGCGACGATCAGCTGGTTCGCGAATGCGCGGCAGGAAGAGCAGCCCAGCCGCCGCATGTTCAAGCCGGTGGATCTGGCGTTGCAGCCCGTGTCGGTGGCGGGCGCTACCGGATGATTCTCACGTTCGGGATGGACCAGGACCATGTGCGGGGGGAGGAAAGAGGACTGAGAGCGGCGGCGATCTGATGAAGCCCTGCATTCCCCGTTCCGGTGGCTTCGACGAGTCCCTGGCCTTCCTGCGCGAGGGCTACGACTTCATCTCCAGCAGGTGTGAGCGGCTCCAGACCGATCTTTTCCGGACCCGCCTGATGCTCACTCCTGTCGTGTGCATGCGCGGCGCCGAGGCGGCAGGCCTGTTCTATGGGCAAGGGCGCTTCACCCGCGTGGGCGCCATGCCAAGGTCGGTCCTCCATTTGCTGCAGGACAAGGGCAGCGTCCAGACGCTCGACGGCGCTCCTCATCGGCATCGCAAGCAGATGTTCATGGCGATGATGACGCCGGACGCGCTCTCGCGCATGACCGACCTCTTCCGGATCGAGTGGCAGGCCGCTGTCCGGCGATGGGACGGCCGCGAGGTGGTTCTTCACGACGCAATGCTGGAGATCCTGGCGCGGGCTGGCGCCGCCTGGGCCGGGGTGCCGCTCGCCGAGGAAGTGGTTGCCGACCGTACCCGTGAATTCGCGGCGATGGTCGAGCAGGCCGGCTCCATCGGCCCGGCCAACTGGTGGGCCCAGCATCTGCGTCGCCGGTCCGAACGCTGGTGGCAGGCAACCATCCGGCAGATCCGCGAAGGGAGCCTTGCGGTCCAGCCCGGCTCGCCAGCCGGTCTCATCACCGGCCACCGCGACGAACACGGGCAGCTCCTGGACGACGCCATAGCCGCCGTGGAACTCCTGAACGTGGTGCGCCCGATCGTGGCGGTCGCCCGCTTCATCACCTTCACGGCCCTGGCCCTGCACCAGCATCCCGATTGGCACAGCCGTTTCGCATCGGGCGGCGAGGACGACCTGGAGCCGTTCGTCCAGGAAATCCGGCGCTACTATCCGTTCTTTCCGGTCATCGGCGGCAAGGTACGCGAGTCGTTCGCCTGGCGCGGCCACGGCTTCGCCGAAGGCGACTGGGTGCTGCTCGATCTCTATGGCACCAACCATGATCGGCGCCTTTGGCAGGAGCCCGATGCGTTCCGGCCGGAGCGCTTCCGCGGGTGGCCCGGCGATCCGAACACGCTGGTCGCTCAAGGGGCGGCCGATTTCGAGACCGGCCACCGATGCCCCGGCGAGTGGCTCACCATCGCCGTCCTGAAGGAGGCGATCCGGCAGCTCGCGCACGACACCAGCTACGAGGTGCCGGCCCAGGACCTGACCATCCGTCCTGACCGGATGCCGGCCCTGCCGGAAACCGGCTTCATCATCCGCCAGGCTCGTCCCGCAATCCACTGAAGACCTGGCGCCAGGAACCGGGATCGCGCCCTCCGGGTTGGCTAGCGTCTCCATCCAGTTCCTCCATGCTTCAGGATCGTCCATGCCGGATCCAGCGTCGCAGCCAAGCCACGGAACAGAGCTTCCGCTGGGTCTCCTTGCCGCCAGGCTCGCCTCCCTGGCCCTGGATCGCTCCGGAGGTCCGCTCGTGCAGGTCTGCGCCAGCAGCCGGCAGATGTCCGAACTGTCGGCGATCCTGAACGTCCTCGCGCCTGACCTCCGGGTCGCGATGTTTCCCGGCTGGGACTGTCTGCCCTTCGACCATGCACCGCCTTCCCGTGCGGTCATGGGCCATCGCATGGGGGTCCTGCGCTGGCTGCTTGATGAGGAGGCGCCGCCACAGCTCCTGCTGACCACTGCTCCGGCGCTGCTGCGGCGTGTTCCGCCGAGAACCGTCTGGCCGGATGCGCATCTGGAGTTCCGGATCGGCGAGGCCATCGATCTCGACATGGTCCGGCTCGATCTCGAGCGGATTGGCTACATCATCGACGAGCGGGTCGACGAGCCGGGCGAGGCAGCCCTGCGTGGCCAGGTCGTCGATCTGTTTCCGGCAGCCGCTCCTCGGCCATGTCGCATCGAGCATCAGGACGGGCGCATCACGGAGATCCGCTCCTACGATCCGGTGTCGCAGCTCTCCGACGTGGACACGGAACTGCTGATCGTCGATCCCGCATCGGAGATCGTGTTCAGCCGGGCCAGGATGCTGGAGGCCGGAGCGTTTCCTCAGGGGCAGGAGCACGAACTCCACCTCTTCCACGACCAGCTCGAGACACTGCTGGACTACGCGCCTGACGCCACGTTCCGGATCGATGCTGCTGCCAAGCGGCACGCCACCGACTTCCTGGACCAGATCGCCGAATCCCATCGAAGCAGGGCCGAATTCCGGCATTCTGGAGGCAATCCTGCTGTCGCACCGCCTGATCGCTCGTTCCTGACCGCAGCGGCATGGGAAGAGCTTCTCCAGCATGCCGAGCAGCCTGCCTCGGGCGACGACGCGCCAGGGAATCCCCATGTCCCGCGTTTCGTGGAGATGGAGGATACGGCGGGCGCATTCAGAAGCTTTCTTGAGGAGCATCTCCGCAATGGTCGGGTGGCGCTTGTCGCCGGCGGCAACCGGCCGCTGCGCCTGATCGCCGATCGCGCCGAGCGGGCAACCGGACAGAAGCCAGTTCGCGCCGTGGATTGGTCAGAGGTACTGGCTTCCCCTCCGGGCTCCCTCCTGGCGCTGGCTCTGCCCCTCCGGGAGGGCTTCCTGGATGATGAGGCGGGCTTGGCCGTGGTGGCCGCGGCCGACCTGCTGGGTAGCCGTGCAAACAGGCCGGCGACAAACGGAAACGTCCTGATCCAGGGCACGGAGACTGACTTCCGGGTCGGCGATGCCGTGGTCCACATCGAGCATGGCATGGGCGTGCTGGAAGGCCTGGAAGAGGTCACGATCGATGGCGAAGAGCCGTCGGAGGTGCTCCGGCTGAAATATGCCAACGATCAGACCCTGATGGCGCCCGTGGACGAGATGAGCGCGATCTGGCGCTACGGCGGCGATGGCGCTGCGGTCTCCAAGGATCGGCTGGATGGCCCAGCCTGGCCGAAGCGGCGCTCGGAGGTGGAGGCGGAAATCCAGGGCTGCGCGCATCGGCTCGTGGATCTGGTCTCGGAGCGCCGGCGCACCGCCGCGCCGAAGCTGGTGCCGCCCTGGCGGGACTACGAGCGTTTCGCCGCCCGCTTTCCCTATGTGCTGACCGAGGATCAGGCAGCGGCCGTCGATGCAGTCCTGCAGGATCTGGCCGCAGGGCGACCCATGGATCGGCTGGTGTGCGGCGATGTCGGCTTCGGCAAGACCGAGGTGGCGCTGCGCGCCGCGGCGGCCGCTGCTCTCGCCGGTCGCCAGGTGGCGGTCGTGGCGCCGACGACCGTACTGGCGCAGCAGCACCTGCGGCTGTTCCAGCGGCGGTTCGCCCCCTTCGGGATCGAGGTGTGCCATCTCTCCCGCCTGGTGAAGCCGGCGGAAGCACGTCGCGTGAGGAGCGGGCTCGCCAGCGGCGAGGTGCGCGTCGTGGTCGGCACCCATGCCCTCGCCGCCCGCGCGGTCCGCTTCGCCGATCTCGGCCTTGTCGTCATCGACGAGGAGCAGCGCTTCGGATCGGTCCAGAAAGCGAAGCTTCGGGCGCTCGCCGGGCGCGGACATGTGCTGACCATGACCGCCACGCCGATCCCGCGAACCCTGCAGGCAAGCCTGATCGGGCTTCAGGAACTGAGCGTGATCGCGACGCCGCCGGTGCTGCGCCAGCCGGTCCGCACGATCCTCGCCTCCTTCGACGAAGGAATGGTTCGCGAGGCGTTGCTGCGCGAGCACCGGCGCGGCGGCCAGAGCTTTGTCGTATGTCCCAGGATCGAGGACATCGAACCGATGGCGGTCCGGCTGCGGGCGCTGGTGCCCGAGCTCCGGATGCAGGTGGCACACGGGCGGATGCCGGCCGACGAGATCGACGAGGTGATGGTTGGGTTCGCCGATGGAGAGGGCGACCTCCTGCTGGCCACCAACATCATCGAGAGCGGTCTCGATGTGCCGCGGGCCAACACGATGCTGGTCTGGCGCCCTGACCGCTTCGGCCTGGCGCAGCTCCACCAGCTTCGCGGCCGGGTCGGCCGTGGAAGCCGGCGAGCCACCGCCTACCTCCTGACCGATCCAGAGCACCGGCTTCCCCCGGCCACCGAAAAGCGGCTGCGCACGCTGGAGGCGCTGGATCGCCTCGGCGCCGGCTTTGCCATCAGTGCCCGCGACCTCGACCTGCGCGGTGCGGGGGAGCTGATCGGCGACGAGCAGGCCGGCCACGTCAGCGCGATCGGCCTCAGCCTCTACCAGCATCTTCTGGATCGGGCGCTGCGGGCCGCGCGCGGCGAACCGGTCGAGGAGGAGTGGCTGCCCGCCCTGCATCTGGGGATCACCGGGCGAATCCCCTCGGACTATGTTCCCGAGCAGGACGTGCGGATCAATCTCTATGCCCGTGCGGCCGCGATCGAAACGGAAGCTGATGCCGCGACCTTCGCGGCCGAGATGGCGGACCGGTTCGGGCCGGTGCCGGCGAGCATGAGCCATCTACTCACCCTGGCGCGAATCAGGGCGCTGTGCCGCAAGCTGGGCATTGCCCGGCTGGATGGCGGGCCCCAGGGGCTTGCGCTGTCGTTCCACTTAAAGGAGCGGAAGGAGACGGCAGAGGCATCCTTTCCCGGCTGGAGCTGGAGCGGCGAGCGCCTGGTATGGCAGCGCCAGACCACCACTGCCGAAGAGCGGCTGGCACTGACGGTGCGCGTGCTGGAAGAAGCAGCCGAACAACGGGCGCTTCCGGCGCGCGCCTCCTCCCGGACGGCAAAGCGCGAGAAGGCGAAGGACGCTGACCGTTCTCCTCGCCAGGTCGCCGGGATCCCAGGCTGACTTGGCCCGTCCGGGATCAGGAACTCGCGCGGCGCAGGAGGGTTCTTGGAGTATGCTGCAGCCAATGTGATGGAGGACGACAAGCCATGACCCAGGTGATGACGGCGGTCTATGACACGCGCGGCGCAGCCGAGGCGGCCCATGGCGGCCTCCGTGCCATGGGTATCGCGGAGCAGGAGATCCTGTTGCGCAGTGCAGAGGAGCAGGGCCAGACCCCGGACACCTCCGCCGGTTCCGGCCCGACGGGCTTCTGGCGGAACCTGTTCGAGATCTTCATCCCGCAGAGCGAGCATCCGACCTATCTTGAAGGCATGCGTCGCGGCGCCTTCATGGTTGCTGTCCAGGTACCGGACGGGCGGGAGCACGAGGTCGAGCAGCTGCTGGAGAGCCACGATCCGATCAACCTGGACGAGGACGACCAGGCCAGCCATCCGGCTGCGGAAGGCGCCGTGGCCGGCATGGGTGGTGCCTCGGTCGCCGGCACGGCCGGGACCGGCGGCAAGGCCCGGCGGCGGGTCCGAAACTACTCGGCCCTTCATTCATCCGGACAGTGAGGCACTGCCTGTCCCCAAGAGATTGCGCCTCTGCCGGGTCCATCCTTCGTGATCCGGCGGAAGCGCCTTTCTCACCGGGGTTCGTACGAGGCCTTCAGGCTCTCTGTTCCACCAGAACCGACCGAACGGCATCCTCGAAGGCGGCAACTGTCGTGTCGATGATGGCCTCGTCATGCTCGGTGGACATGAACCAGGAACCCCGCTCCAGGGCGCGCACGCCGCGCTCGAGCAGGGCGGTGGTCAGGCGCACATAGGTCTTTCGGTCGACCGCAAGCAGGTCGCGATAGTTCGTCGCCGGCTTCTCCAGGCCCAGCGCCACGTGAAAGATTTGCGGCAGCCCGGTGACCGTCGCCCTTATCCCTGCCCTGTCCAGCACGCCGCGGATCCCCTCCATCAGACGGTGTCCACGGGAGGCCATGAGCTCGTAGGTGCCCGGGGCCGACAGCCGGCGCAGGGTGGCGATCGTGGCGGCCATCGCGACCGGCTGGGCATTGTAGGTCCCCCCATGGACGATGCCGCCGCTGGCCAGTCGGTCCATGATGTCGGCCTTCCCGGCCACCGCCGCCACCGAGAAGCCATTGGCGATCGCTTTCGCGAAGATGGCCAGGTCCGGCGTCACGCCCAGAAGCTGCTGCGCGCCGCCAGGTGCCGCCCGGAAGCCGGTGATGACTTCGTCGAAGATCAGCACGGTGCCGGATCTGGAACAGGCGTCGCGGACGGCCTGGAGGTAGCCCGGTGCCGGCAGGATCCCCCCGCTGTTGCACATCACCGGCTCCATGATGACCGCCGCGACATCCCCCAGGGCCAGCCTTTCGGCGACCAGTTCCGGCCTGTTCCACGACAGGACCTCCACATGGGCACCTGCCTGCGGATCCTGTCCGGCACTTCCGGCAAACGGCACTGGCTGCGCCTCGGGCCCCATCAGGTCGGCCGGCGGCGCCACGCTCCAAAGCACGCTGTCGAGCCAGCCATGGTAGTGGCCCTCGAACTTCACGACGGTGCTGCGTCCCGTCATGGCCCGGGCCAGCCTCAGGGCCAGTTGCGCCGCCTCGGAACCGGAGGAGGCGAATCGCACCCGCTCGGCGCAAGGGACCATCTCGCAGATCAGGCGGGCTGCCTGGAACTCCAGTTCGCTCTGCCCGCCATAAAGCAGCCCGCGCTCGTACTGGTCGCGCGCCGCCTGGATCACGTCGGCAGGGCTGTGACCCAGGATCATCGGGCCCAGCGCCATGTAGTAGTCGATCAGGCGGTTACCATCGATGTCGTGCAGATAGACGCCCTCAGCCCGCTCGAAGACCAGCGGGGTAGGCGAGACCCCGAATCGGAACTGGCTGCTGACCCCGCCCGGCATGTAGCGCTTAGCCTCGGCGATACGATTCTTTGACTTGTCGAACGAGCAGAGCGTCATCGATGGTCTTCCGTCACTTGAATGGCGGGCTCAGGCCTGTTGATCCTGCCCATGGCCCGCTCTCGAAGCGGCCTTGGGGACATCCAGGCAGTGGCTGTTGACGCAGTCGCGCGACCAGCCCCGTCGGAGGTAGGACGCAGCGGTCATCGCTGACTTACGGCGCAGGTCCACTAGGCTGGACGGGCTGTAGAAGGCTGCGTGGGGGGTAAGGACAAGCTTGTTGCGCAGTGGCGAGCCTGGCTTGCGCCAAGCCTGCAGGAGCGGGTGATCCAGATTCGGCGGCTCGCTTTCCCACACGTCGAGACCGGCAGCGGCGATCCGATCGTCGAGCAGGGCCTGAAGCAGTGCGGCCAGGTCGACGATGCCGCCCCTCGCTGTGTTGATGATGACGCTGCCCGCCTTCATGGCAGCGATCGCCTGCGGTCCGATCAGGTGGCGGGTCTCGTCGCTGAGCGGCGTGTGCAGCGAGACGACATCAGCCATGCCCAGAAGTTCGTGGAGCGAAGCTGCCCGTTCCAGCCCAAGGCTCAGTTCGGTGCCGGTTGGCCGGTACGGATCGAAGAAGGCGACCCGCATGCCGATCGCCTTGGCGCGCAGGGCGGTGGCTGTCCCGATCCGCCCGAGCCCGACCACGCCGAAGGTCTGGGTCGACAGGCGGCGGACCGTAGGGACCAGGCTGAAGTCCCATCCCCCGGCCGGGTCGGCAAAGACGTGGCCGTCATAGGCCGAGATGCCCCTGAGGATGTTCAGGGTCAGCGCAATGGCATGGTCCGCCACATCGGTGGTGCCGTAGTCCGGGGTATTGCAAACAGCGATCCCGCGGGTGCCGGCTGCCTGAAGGTCGATGTTGTCGAACCCCACGCCGGCACGCACCACGACGCGGCAGGACGGCAGGCGATCCAGCAGCGCCGCATCGATCCTCACCTCGTGATAGCAGACCAGGGCGGCGGCGCGGGACCAGACTTCGGCCGGGATGGCGGCCGCATCGCAGGCGCGCGAGGTCCAAAGGTCGAACTCCTGGCCATACACCGTGCGCTCGATGTCGGCCGGGCCAGCGGACTGGAGATCGGGATGAAGGATCAGGTCGGGCATGGAGCTGCATCTCGTCGACAGGTCCTGTTCACCGGATCAGCCCCGCCAGCTTGGGGAGCCAGAGCGACAGGTAGGGGACATAGGTGATGATGGTGAGGGCAATGAGCTTGACCACGTAGAGAGGCAACAATGCCCGCGTGATGGTCGCCACGGATCGGCCGCTGACCGAGGAGATCACGAACAGGTTGGTGCCGATCGGCGGCGTGTTCAGGCCGATCATCAGGTTCACGATCACCACGATCGAGAAATGGATCGGATCGATTCCGAACTCGACCGCAGCCGGCTGCAAGATCGGCACGAAGATCAGGATGGCCGGAACGGTGTCCAGGAAGCTGCCCACCACCAGGAGGAAGATATTGACGATGAACAGGAACACGTAGCGGTTCTCGGTGATCGCCAGGAACATGTCGCGCACGGCGGTCGGGATGTCCTCGATCGCCAGGAACCATGCGAACAGGCTGGAGGTCGCGACCACGATCATCACGGTCGCCGTGGTCAGTGCGCTGTCGCGGAACACGGTGAACAGCCCGGCCAGGTCGACCGAGCGGTAGAGCACGCAGGTCAGGAACAAGGCATAGGCGCACAAGACCGCCGCTGCCTCGGTCGCCGTGAAGATGCCGCCCCTCACCCCGCCCACGATGATGACGGGCGCGATCAGGATCGGGATGGCGTGGAGGGTCGAGCGGAGGAAGCCCGGCTGCGACGAGTCCCGGGGCGCCGAGATCGGATGGTGGCGGCAGGCATAGGCAACGTAAGCGGCGATCAGGAGGGTGATCAGCAGGCCAGGCAGGATCCCGGCGAAGAACATGGCGCCGATCGAGAGGCGGGTCGGAATCGCGTAGATCACCATGATCAAGCTGGGCGGGATGATCGGCGCCACGATCGCGCCCGAGATCGTCAGGGCCGCCGCGAAATCGGTCGAATAGCCCCGCGCCCGCATCATCGGGACCATGACCGATCCCAGCGCCGCGGTATCCGCGGTGGCGGAGCCCGAGACGCCTGCCATCAGCAGGTTCGAGACGACGTTCACGTAGGCGAGGCCGCCGCGGATCCGCCCGACGATAACGTCGGCGAAGTCGACCATCCGCTGGATGATGCCGCCCGCGACGAGCAGGTTGCCGGCCAGGATGAACAGGGGCAGCGCCAGGAGGCCATAGCTGTTCATTCCGGCGAACAGGCGCTGCGCCGCCGTGGGTGCGTTGCCAAGGTCGGCGAACAGCAGGCCGAACAGCGCGCAAATCCCCACGCCGAAGGCGATCGGCGTCTCGATCGCCAGCAGGACGAGCAGCAGGAGAACGACGAGTGCCGTCGTCATGACCGATCCTTCGACATGCCCGGTCCTGCCAGCGTCACGCGCAGCGCCGCGATCACCGCGAACAGCGAGAGGACGCATGCCAGCGGGATGATCAGGTACGGGATCGCCATCGGTACACGAAGCGCGGTCGATGGCTGGTTCCAGGCACCCATGGCGAGTTCCCAGCCGCCGATCCCGACATAGGCGAGGAAGCCGCCAACCAGCAGGAGACCCAGCGCCTTGACTAGGCGCACCAGCTTCATCTGCTTGGGGAGCCAGTCGATCCGGATGTGCAGGTCCTTGCCGAACGCGCGATACATGCCGAGGAACGCGATGGCGATCAGCAGGAACTGCGACAGTTCCTCGGGCCAAGGCAGAGCCGCGCGGAAGAGGTAGCGAAAGGCGACCTGCATCACCAAGACCGTGGTGATCACGATCATGCTGCCGACGAGCAGGATGTCGATGATGCGGTTCAACCCGTGAACGAGGGACTTCAAGCGGGTTCTCCCCGTCGGGTCCCGGACCGGCGCTGCGGTCCGGGACATGGCTTACGGGAAGAGGTGGTCAGTCCGCCACCGAGGCGGCGAGGTCGGCGCGGATCTGGGCGATCTCCTGGTAGACCGCATCGACATAGGCAGGATCGAGCTCCTGCTTCAGATAGGCCTGGATCGGCTCCAGCGTGGCGGTCCGGAACGTGTCCAGTTCCTCGGGCGTGGGAGCGTACACTTCCATGCCGTCCGCGCGCAGCTGCTCCACCGCGCTGACGCGAGCCTGGTAGTTGCGCTCGCCATATTCGGTCGCCGCCGCCATCTGCGCGCCCGTCACCAGCACGACCCGCAGGTCGGGCGGCAGGCTCTGGAAGAACTGCTCGTTGACCACGAGGGCGTTCATGCCGAGCTGGTGGTTGTCCAGGGTCAGATATTGCTGGACCTGGTAGAACGAGTAATCGAGCACGACCCCGACCGGGTTCTCCTGGCCATCGACCACGCCGGACTGCATGGCGCCATAGAGTTCCTCCCATGGCACCGGCGTCGGCGACCCGCCCATGGCCTTGACCATTTCCAGCGACATCGGGCTCGGCGGCACCCGCATGCGGATGCCTTCCATGTCGGCCGCCGACTTGATCGGCTTCACGTTGTTGGTGAAGCACCGAAAGCCATAGGAAGCGGCCGCCAGCAGGCGCAGCCCCGATTCTTCCGCCATCTTCTCCCGGACATCCATGAAGAATTCGGAGTTGAGGAAGCGCTGGCCCTCCTCGTCGTTGGCGAACAGATAGGGCGTGGCGAGGATCATCATCGGCTTGTAGAAGCTGTCCAGCGTCTGCTCGTCACCATGCGCCAGCTGAATGGACCCGGTCTTGGTCTGCTCCAGCGCGTCCTTGATCGAGCCAAGCTGGCTGGCCGGCGAAATCGTCACGTCGATCCGACCGCCGCTGGAGCTCTCGACATAGGCTTCAAAGACCTGCCAGCCCTTGTGCAGCGGGCTCTCGATTGATTCACCATGGCTGGCACGGATGTTGAACTCGGCCGATACCGCCGTGGTGGATGCAGAGGCCAGCAACAGCGCCCCTGCGCACACACCGAAAATCCCCCGAACCTTCATCGTGGTCCCCTGTTTGCGTTGCGGTTTGGTCAACTCATCGCCGGGCTGATCAGAGAACGCCGAATTTTTGGTAGACCTCACCCAGCAGATGCCCCTCCTCGAGCGCGCGGCGCGTGTTGTCCTCGCTCTCGATCTTCGCCAGCGCGGCGGAAACGACATCGGCAGCGATGTCCTGCGGGATGACCACCACCCCATCGACGTCGCCGAACACGAGGTCGCCGGGCGAGGCGGCGACGCCGCCACACATGACCGGCACGTCCATCGCCATCATCTTGCCCCGGCCTCTCGAATCGAGCGGGCCGATCCCGCCATGGAACACCGGAAAGCCCATGGCCCGGATTTGTCGGACATCGCGCACAAGGCCATCAGTCACGCAGCCCACTGCACCACGCAGGCGCGCCGCGGTGCTGAGCAGCTCGCCCCAGGGCGCGATCCTGGTGGTCGGCCCGTCGCAGGCAAAGATTGGAACCTCGTCCGACTTCAGATCGTCGATGAGCGCGATCTCGATCTCGTAGGGATTTTCCCCCTCGGCCACCGAATAGGTGTTCATGTACTGGCCGGTCCGCACCCGTCCGAACATCACGAGGCTCTCGTCCAGGGGACGTACGAACGGCAGCATCGCCTGATCCTTACGTCCGAAGCCATCGAGGACGTCCGACAAGACAGCGGAATAGAGCCGCTGCTTCAGGGCCGAGAAATCGAGATCCATGAGCGCCTGACCTCAACACTTATATTAAACGATTAACCAAAACGCTAAGATGCTTCCACACAATCGTCAATGCCCTTAGTCGCAGCAGCGGAGATCCGCCCGCATGTCGCCTCGCCCCACCATTCATGCCGTCGCTGCCCGAGCCGGCGTGTCGACCGCTACCGTGTCCAAGGTGGTGAACCGGATTCCCACCGGCGTATCCGCGGCCACGCGGGCGCGGGTCGAAGCGGTGATCAAGGAACTGGGGTATCGTCCAAACCGCCTCGGCCGAAGCCTGCGGACCTTGCGCAACTACCGGATCGGGCTCGCAATCGTCGATCCATCGCCCCGGTTCCTGGCCGATCCCTTTACGACCAATCTGGTGGCGGGGCTGGCCAACCACCTGAATTCACGCGGCTTCGGCCTGCTCCTCCACGGAATCCAGCCTGGCCAGCTCGAGACCTCGTTCCTGGTCCGGGAGTCCGAGGTGGATGCGCTGTGCCTGAGTTTGTCCGGGACCGAGGAGCAGCAGCAGACGGCAACCCGGCTCCTGGCCAACCTGGGCCATCCCGTCGTCATCTTTCAGCAGCGGCCTGATCCGGCCCTGAACGACGTCTGCTTCATCCGCCAGGACGACCGGGACGGCGCGCGGAAGCTCGCATGCGAGATGATGAAGCGACGTCCCAAGCGGGCCCTGATGATCATCCCAAATGTGTACTGGCCGGCAGTTGGAGAGCGCATGGGCGGCATCCGCGCGGTTCTCGATCCGGAACAGGTCCATCTTGACCTGATCCAGTGCGATGAGACCCGCAGCGAGGCGATCGTGGCAGCCGTCGACGCCTACATGGACCGGGAAAAGAAGCCGGACCTGATCATCGGGCAGAACGACCAGATCGCGATCGCCGCTATCCATGCCCTTCGTGGCCGCGGGCTGCGGATTCCCGAGGATGTCGGCGTCGCCGGCTTCAACGCGTTCCCGTTCATGGATATCGCCAACCCGTCGCTGACGACCGTCCGGTCCCGCGCCTACGAGATCGGCCAGATCGGCGGAGAGATCATCCTGGATCGCCTAGAGACCGGCCAGTTCCGCGAGCGGGAGCACGTACTCCCGCTGCAACTCGTGGCCGGTCAGTCCATCTAGCAGGTTCCGTCCTCCCTCCGCGAACAAGCAGCGACCCGGTCCCGCAGAGGTTTCAGCGGAGTAGGGCCGCTCGTTCCGGTTGTCAGTCCTGCGGGCGCCAGCGGAACAGGACGGTGCTGAACGGGGGCAGGATGAGCTTCAGCGAAGCGGATTGTCCGTGGGCGCGGATCTCCTCGGTGGCGACCGCTCCGCCATTGCCAAGGTTGCTGCCCCCATAGACGGCAGCGTCGGTATTCAGGATCTCCTGCCACCAGCCTTCATGGGATACACCAACGCGGTAGTCGGCCCGGACCACGGGGGTCATGTTGCTGACGGCGAGGATGACGGTGCTCTGGTCGGGGGCGGTCCTCAGCATGGCGAACACCGAATTCGCCTGATCGTCGACGACGGCCCAGGCAAATCCTTCTGGATCCTGATCCGTCGCGTGCAGAGCAGGTTCGGAGCCGTAGATCCGGTTCAGGTCGCGGACCAGCCTCTGGACGCCGGCATGGCTGGGCTGGTCCAGGAGTTCCCAGGACACGGAGGAATCGTGGTCCCACTCCCGCTCCTGGGCGATCTCGATCCCCATGAAGAGGAGCTTCTTGCCGGGATGCGCCCACATGAAGCCGAGATAGGCCCGCAGGTTGGCGAAGCGCTGCCAGGCGTCACCGGGCATCTTCCGCAGGAGCGAGCCTTTGCCATGCACGACCTCGTCATGCGACAGCGGAAGGATGAACCGTTCCGAGTAGGCATAGACCATGCCGAACGCGAACGCGCCGTGGTTGTAGCTCCGATAGATCGGGTCCTGCTCCATGTAGTGGAGCGTGTCGTGCATCCACCCCATGTTCCATTTGAAGGTGAAGCCCAGCCCACCTTCCTCGGCCGGCTTCGTCACTCCCGGCCAAGCAGTCGACTCCTCCGCAATGGTGATCGCGCCCGGGCACCGGTCCCGAACGATGCTGTTCAGGTGCTTGAAGAACTCGATGGCTTCGAGGTTCTCCCGCCCTCCATACTGGTTGGGTATCCATTGGTCGTGCGCGCGGCTGTAGTCGCGGTAGAGCATGGACGCGACCGCATCGACCCGCAGGGCATCGATATGGTAGCGTTCCAGCCATTCCAGTGCGCTGGCGATCAGGAAGCCCTTCACCTCGTTACGACCGAGGTTGTAGATCAGGGTGTTCCAGTCCTGGTGGAACCCTTCCCGCGGATCCTGGTGCTCGTAGAGGGCGGTGCCATCGAACTGCGCCAGGCCGAACACGTCGGTGGGGAAATGCGCCGGCACCCAGTCCAGGATCACGCCGAGCCCGGCCTCATGGCACCGGTCGACGAAGCCGGCGAAGTCCTCCGGCGTGCCGTACCGCCCGGTCGGCGCGAACAGACCCAGCGGCTGGTAGCCCCAGGAGCCACCGAACGGGTGCTCCATGATCGGCAAGAGCTCGATATGGGTGAACCCCATGTCCACGACGTACGGGATCATCCGCGCCGCAAGTTCGGCCCAGTCGAGGCTGCGGTTGCCCTCTTCGGGGAAGCGCAGCCATGAGCCGACATGGACCTCGTAGATCGAGATCGGCGCCTGGTCGGTGTGGCGCTGGGCGCGGGAGTTCATCCACTCTGCGTCGGTCCAGCGAAAGGGCTCCGAGCGCGCCACGATCGAGGCGCTCCCCGGCGCGGCTTCGCTGGTGCGAGCGACCGGATCGGCCTTTTGCGGCAAGAGCTGTCCCTGCGGCCCGATCAGCTCGTACTTGTAGTGGTCTCCCGGCCCCAGCCGCGGAATGAACAGCTCCCATACTCCGGAAGCACCCCGCAGGCGCATCGGATGGCGGCGGCCGTCCCAGGCATTGAAGTCGCCGACTACCGACACACGACGAGCATTGGGTGCCCACACCGCGAAGCGGACTCCGGCCACTCCATGGACCGATATGGCCTGCGCCCCAAGGACATGGCTGAGTTCATAATGGGTCCCCTGCCCCACCAGGTGCAGGTCGAGATCGCCGAGCAGGAGCCCGAAGCTGTACGGGTCCTCCGTCTCCTGCACCGCTTCAGGCCAGTGGATGCGCAGCCGGTATGCCGCGTAATGGTCGAGAGAGGCGGCGAACAGGCCGCCCGGATGGACCAGTTCCATGGAAGCCAGCTGGTCGCCCGTTTCCCGCGCCAGGAGATCGACGGCCGTGGCACCCGGCATGAACACGCGCACGACCTGTCCGTCGTCCCGCGGATGCTGTCCCAGGATCGCGAACGGATCGCCATGACGTCCGTCGACCAGGGCCTGGACAGCGGCCGGGTCGAGGCCGGCCAGCAGCCGGTCGTGCCCGGCGGTCATGAAAGCTGCCCTTCGTCGACGCCGATCAGACGGTCGGCGACGCGCGCCAGACCGCGCAGCGGGATGCCCAGCCAGCGCGGACGGTTGGATGCTTCATACTGGATCTCGTACGCAGCCTTTTCCAGAACGAAGAGATCAAGCAGGGCAGCCCGCTTCTCGTCCGTGAAGCCCATCTGAGGTGCAGCGGCGAGGGCCTCGCCATAGCAGCCCAGGAAGGCCTGCTGCGCCTGTGCATGGAACTGTTCAAGCAGCGAGATCCGGATTTCCCGGAACTGCTGGGCGGCGACATCCTCGTCGGGCGGCAACGCGGACACTGCTGCATAGTCGAGGGACCGCAACAGGCCGGCCACATCCCGCAGCGGACTGGTCTTGGCACGACGTTCGTCCAGGACGCGCACGGGCTCCCCCTCGAAGTCGATGATGTAGGCGTCGCCGTGCGCGACCAGGATCTGGCCGAGATGGAAGTCACCGTGAATGCGCGTCAGCAGGGTACCTCGGCCGGCATCGGCGAACCGCTCGATCGCTGCGGCAAGCTGTTCCCGCTGGGCCAGGAGCCGGTCCGCCAGTTCGGCAAGGTCGGGTTCCAGGTCCTGTTTCGCCTGGGCGAGAATGTCGAGGGCGACGACCAGCTGGTCGTTGGCCCTCTTCTTCCATGCCTCGATCTCCTCCTTGCCGGCCTCCACCGGCGCAAAGGCGGGGTCATCGCTGGCAGCGGCAAGAGCCACGTGGAGTTCGCCCAAGCGACGACCGACAACGCCGGCGAAATTCTCGAGCGTGGTGAAGATTCCGTCGGCGGTAGCACCTTCCGCCTCGATCGGCGCCTGCTCGTCGACGGTGCGCTTCAGGTTCTCGAGCATCCAGTTCCAGGCATCGCCCTGGTTGCGGATGGCCCCCTGGACGATCGCCAGCGTGTGCGGCGTCCCATCCTGGGAGACCCGCACGATCTGCCCGAGCAGCGGCGCCGAGTTCTCGTAGCCGGCGTGGGTCAGGTACTGGGTCATCTCTGCCTCGGGATGGATCCCGGCCAGGACCCGCCGCACCAGCTTGATCATGGCGGCATCGCCGATGATCAGGGAGCTGTTCGACTGTTCGGCGGAGAGCCACCGGATCGGGACGTCCGCTGGCAGCTCGATGTCGTCCAGCTGCGGCATGCCCAGGAAGCGGATCTCTCCGTCCGGTGTCGGCGCCTTGGCCTGTTCGGCCAGTGCCTGCAGGACGGCATGCGCCCAACGGTCGACCGCAAACCCATCAGTCAGGAAGCCTACGCGCCGACCGCGCCGTACCCGGGCCAGGGCAAGCTGCTGGGCGAGCGGAGGTACGTTCGCCTGATCCCAGGCGATGCCGAGCGGCAGGCAGTAGCATTCGGTACGGTCGCCCACCGAGGCCCCGATCTCGGCCATCAGCACATCATCGGCATGTGGCATCGGCACCGCCCAGGCGATGCGGGCGCCCTTCAGCTTCTCGTTCTTCGAGGCGAACCAGCGGCGGATCGGCAGATAGGTCGGAAGGATGTCCTTTGCGATGACACCGGCCGTCCTGGTCTCCGTGATCTCCTCGAGCCGGTGGCGCAACACCAGCGTCTCGAACTCGGGCAGCTGTTCGGGCGGCGTCATCCGCCATGCCGGGGTGTCGGCCTCCGACATCAGCTGGAACCAGTAGAACCCGTAGGGCGGCAGGGTCAGGAGGTAGGTGAGTTGCCCGATCGGCGGGAAGGTGGACGGACCGGTCATCTCCACCGGGACATAGCCCGCCAGCGCCGACAGGTCCAACTCGACGGCCTGGGGCGTGCGCGACAGGTTGGCGACGCACAGGATCTTGTCGTCGCCGAGTTCCCGGAAATACGCCAGGACCTTGCGGTTCGACGGATAGAGAAGGCGGAACGTGCCGCGCCCGAAGGCCTGATGGCTGCGACGCAGCATCAGCATCCGCCGGGTCCAGTTCAGGAGCGAGTGCTGGTCCCGGCTCTGCGCCTCGACGTTGACCGAATCGAAGCCGTACACGGCATCCATGATGGGCGGCAGGACCAGGCTCGCCGGGTCGGCGCGGGAGAACCCGCCATTGCGGTCGGGCGACCATTGCATCGGCGTGCGGACACCGTCGCGATCGCCCAGATAGACATTGTCGCCCATGCCGATCTCGTCGCCGTAGTAGACGACCGGCGTGCCAGGCATCGACAGAAGGAGCGCGTTCATCAGTTCGATGCGCCGCCGGTCGCGCTGCATGAGTGGCGCCAGGCGGCGGCGGATGCCCAGGTTGATCCGCGCGCGCCGGTCGGCGGCATAGGTGTTCCAGAGATAGTCGCGTTCTTCGTCGGTCACCATTTCGAGGGTCAGCTCGTCATGGTTGCGCAGGAAGATCGCCCATTGGCAATTCTCCGGGATCTCCGGAGTCTGGCGCAGGATGTCGGTGATCGGGAAGCGGTCTTCCTTGGCGGTCGCCATGTACATGCGCGGCATCAGCGGAAAATGGAACGCCATGTGGCATTCGTCGCCGTCGCCGAAATATTGCTGGGTATCTTCTGGCCACTGGTTGGCCTCGGCCAGCAGCATCCGGTCCGGATAGGCCTCGTCCAGCGCCGCGCGGATCTTCTTGAGAATGTCGTGGGTCTCGGACAGGTTCTCGTTGTTGGTGCCCTCGCGCTCCACCAGATAGGGAATCGCATCCAGGCGCAGCCCGTCGATCCCCATGTCCAGCCAGAACCGCATGGCGCTCAGGACCTCCTCGAGCACCAGCGGGTTGTCGAAGTTCAGGTCGGGCTGGTGCGAGTAGAACCGGTGCCAGAAATAGGCGCCAGCCACCGGATCCCAGGTCCAGTTCGACTTCTCGGTATCGATGAAGATGATGCGGGTCTCGGGGTACTTTTGGTCGGTGTCGGACCAGACATAGAAGTCCCGCTCCGGCGACCCTGGAGGCGCATTGCGGGCGCGCTGGAACCAGGGGTGCTGATCGGAGGTGTGGTTGATCACCAGTTCGGTGATGACGCGCAGCCCCCGGGCATGGGCCTCACGCACGAAGGTCTTGAACTCGTCCAGCGACCCGTAGTCCGGGCTGACGTCCCGGTACTCGGCGATGTCGTAACCGTCGTCGCGCCGGGGCGATGGATAGAAGGGCAAGAGCCAGATCGTGTTGACGCCCAGGGAAGCGATGTAGTCGAGCTTCGCCAGCAGCCCTTCCAAGTCACCGATGCCATCATTGTTGGCATCGAAGAACGACTTCACATGAAGCTGGTAGATGATGGCGTCTTTGTACCAGAGCGGATCGGTGCGCGGCGTCGGATCCACGGTCTCGACGGCGACGTCGACATCCTCAACGGACGTGTCGTTCTTTTCGAGCATTTTTCTTAGCCCTTCGAGGTGAGACGCCAGATGGAGAAGGGAAGTTCTCCCGGATCACAGCGGACGCGCTGATACTTCCCCGTCCAGGTAAACTGCTGACGCCGCACCAGATCCTCGACTGCAACTGTAGCATGATCAGGAAGGCCGAACTTCCAGAGCGGGATCTCCACGTCAGCTTCCTGGACATGGTATGGATCGAGTCCTACCGCCACGAGCAGCACGTTCTCCCGGCCAGGAGTTGCCTTCTCGAAGAACAGGACGTTGTCGTTCCAGGCGTGAAGGAACGTGACGCCCAGATGCGAGTGAAGGGCAGGATTATCGCGCCGGATCCGGTTCAGGATCGAGATCTCGGTAATGATGTTGCCGGGCCGGTCCCAGTCCCATGCACGGATCTCGTACTTCTCGCTGTCGGCATACTCCTTCTTCTTCGCGTCAGGCCGGCCCTCGCAGAGCTCGAAGCCGTTGTACATCCCCCAGAGGCCGGACAGGGTCGTGGCCAGGGCCGCGCGGATCAGATAGGCGGAGCGGGGCGCATCCTGCAGAAAGTCGGGATTGATGTCAGGCGTGTTCACGAAGAAATGCGGCCGGAAATAATCCTTCGGCGCCGTCTGGGTCAGCTCGGTCAGGTACTCGGTCAGCTCCACCTTGGTATTACGCCAGGTGAAGTAGGTGTACGACTGGGAGAACCCGATCTTCGCGAGCCGGTACATGACCTTCGGGCGCGTGAATGCCTCAGCCAGGAAGACGGCATCCGGATGATCGCGCCGCACATCCGCGATCAGCCACTCCCAGAACGGGAAGGGCTTGGTGTGCGGGTTGTCGATCCGGAACAGCTTCACCCCCTGCTCGATCCAGAGCAGGATCACATTGCGCAGTTCCACCCACAAGGATGGCATCGCGCCCTTGGCGTAGAAGTCCACGTTGACGATGTCTTCGTACTTCTTGGGCGGGTTCTCGGCATACTTGATCGTCCCGTCCGGCCGCCAGTCGAACCAGTCCGGATGTTCCTTCAGCCATGGATGGTCCGGCGCGGCCTGGATCGCGATGTCCAGCGCGACCTCCATTCCGTGATCGGCCGCTGCTGCGACGAGACGGCGGAAATCCTCGAAAGTCCCCAGTTCCGGATGGATGGCGTCGTGGCCGCCTTCCTCCGAACCGATGGCGTAGGGACTGCCCGGATCCTCAGGCCCTGCCGTCAGGCTGTTGTTGCGGCCTTTGCGGTGGATCCGGCCGATCGGGTGGATCGGCGGCAGGTAGAGCACGTCGAAGCCCATGTCACGGATGGCGGGCAGCCGGCGGATGACGTCATCGAAGGTGCCGTGCCGGGCGGGATCGCCGCTCTGCGATCGCGGGAACAGCTCGTACCAGCTCGCAAACTCGGCTCCCGTCCGCTCGACATCCACCGGGACCGGCTCGGACCGCAGCCGGAAAGGCCGCCGGTCAGCTGCCTTCATCACCTCGGACGTGTCGCCGCCCAGCAGGATCTCGAGCCGGCTGTCATAGCCCGCATCGGCAAGCCGCGCCGCGATCGGCCGGAGCCGCCCGGCAACCTCTTCCTCCGCGTCGGCGAGAGCAGCCTCGACCAGCAGGCGCCCTTCCTCCAGTTCCAGGGTGACGTCGAGCCCGGCGCGATACTTGGTGGTCAGCTCGTACTGGAAGATGGCGAACGGGTCGCGCCAGGCCTCGATGGCGAATTCATGGCGGCCCAGGCGGATGGCGGGAAACTCGCCGGCCCAGCGGTCGTTGACCACGAGGCTCATGGGAGCCTCCCGCCATTCGGTCTCGTCGGCGGCCCGCCAGAACAGCGAAGCGGCAAGGCGGTCGTGACCGTCGCCGAAGATGTCGGCTTCCACCTGGATCAGCTGGCCCATGACCCGCTTCACCGGGAACCTGCCGCCATCTACGGCTGGGGTGATGTTGTCGATGATCAGCCTGGGCGCGGCAACGGCATCCTCGACGCCGGCAACCGTGGTTGCTCCCTGGACCGGCCTGACCGGCCGACCTTCTAGGATGCGGACCTCGCCCGGATGGAGTTTCACCGTGGTGGCCGGGGACAGTTCGGCGTCGCTTCCATCGATCTCGCGGAAGGGCGCCAAGCCTGCCTTGTCGCCCGAGATCAGGAACGAGCCGGCTATGTCGGCGCCATGACGAAGATCGGGATTCACGAGGATCAGCCGTCCCGTCCCGGCACGTCGCGCATCCTCGGAGTCAATCCTGAGCAAGGCAGCGGTCGCCGACGCGCCATCCACCACGAGTTGGAGCGGCCGGCCGGAAAAGCGCCCCTGGTCCTGCGCGAGCATGGCATTGGCGCTCTTCATCGCCGCGGAGAGGTCCAGGTTCCCGCGCTCCTTCAGCCCCGCCAAGCCGGCGGCGTCGCCTCGCGTCGGGTCGAGCCTGTCGCGGCAGCCATACTCGAAGCCCATTGGCACCAGGAGACCGTCGCCCAAGGCTGCAGCCAGCCTCAGGGCGCGGAGCGCCCGCCGCTCCAGCACCTCCTGTGCCTCCACCTCGTGCGCCACGCGCTCCGCAAACGGCGCTTCCGGAAAGGTGATCTGGCCGCCGATGCCGCGCTGCAGTTCATGCTCGTCGACCAGCCAGCTCTCCCGCAGGTCCCACCAGCGCAGCGAGGAGAAGGTCGCGTCGAAGCCGGCCGGGCGCAGCATGTGCCGCGCATCGAAGGTGGTGCCCGGGGTCCATGCCAGGAAGCGGGTATCGGGGGCGCGTTCGCGCACCGACCCGAGCAGATGCCCCAGCGCCGCCTGCGGAACCCGATCCCAGTGCAGGCAGCGATAGCCCGCGACGCCCGCGGACACGAGTTCACCCAGCCGCGCGGACAGCATCGACAGATAGGGATGATCCGCCGGCCTTACAGGATCGAAGGGAATGGTCACCCCTTCCCGATTCGCAGGGTCGCGTCTCGGATCGAGCCATCCGGCGTTTCCGCTGTCCAGCCCGAGTTCCCGGGCTATGACGCTGTCCACCGCAACCCGATCGACCACGACGTCGAGCATCAGATCCAGCCCGCGCGCCCGCGCCTTCTCGGTCAGCCGCGCGATGCCGTCGGTCGCATCCTCATGACCGAGATCTGGATGGAGCCTGGCCATGTCGGCCGGAAGGAAGACGCTGCCGCCACGCCCCGGGAAGAAGGGGGGAGCGGTCAGGACCGTATCGAACCCCAGGGCAGCGGCATGGTCGAACACGTGATCCCATGCGTCGAGCGCGCCGATCAGCAGCGGGTGCACATAGTAGATTCTGGGCATGGCATGGCCGGCATGTCCGATCGGATGCGCCTGGAAACCTGGGCGAAGGTCTTCTGGTGACACGGTGAGATCCGTCGCTGTTCCGCCTGGTCGATGAATGGTGACTCCCTAGCCAGCTGACGTCGAGCACCGATCACCCGACCAGAAGAGTTCCCTGGAAGGAACCCCACCGCGCCGCTCTCGTTCCACAGCCGTCCAAGATCAATTGTCCGACGGTCATCCAACGCTCAAGTTGCTCCGGTTACTTTCGTGCGAAGGACCTGTACGTCAGGTGACGGCAGGCCGGTTGCGCTGCATCGCGCAGAGCCAAAGGGTGACAACCAGGAGCAGGTTCAGGACAGCGAGCCCGACCAGCACGCCCAGCAGGTGCCGAGCACCCAGCGCGTCCAGCAGGACAGCGCCCATGAATGGCGTGACGGCCTGGGCGATCAGGCTCGGCATGGCAAGCCTGCCCATCAACGCGGCATAGCCCTTGGCACCGAAAAGGCTGAGCGGCAGCGTGCCGCGGGCGATCGAGTCCAGGCCGATCCCGGCGCCATAGAACATCAAGGTGATCGCCACGATGGGGAAGCCGGCCCAGAGCGTCCCAAGGCCGATGGCCACCGCCAGGGACGCGGCTGCCTTTGTCCAGATCGGATGATGATATCGGCCGACCATCATCTCGATCGCACGCGCACCCACCTGGGACGGGCCGATCAGGGCACCCAGGGCCACCGCAGCGCCGAGTTCGATCCCGTACGCCTGCAG
Organism: Geminicoccus roseus DSM 18922; assembly: GCF_000427665.1. Classification (NCBI taxonomy): domain Bacteria; kingdom Pseudomonadati; phylum Pseudomonadota; class Alphaproteobacteria; order Geminicoccales; family Geminicoccaceae; genus Geminicoccus; species Geminicoccus roseus. The sequence goes on along the minus strand of NZ_KE386572.1, from coordinate 2,882,842 downwards.
GATGGTGAACAGGTACACCGACATCGTCGCCGAGATCACCGAGCCGATCGTGATGGCCGTAGCCAGCAGCAGGATGACCAGCATGGCTGCGCCAGGAGTGCGGGCAGGCATGGCAGGAGCCGGATCGGCACCAGCGGACAGGCTCGACGCATCCTTCTTCGCTGTCCCAGGCAGGAACAAGGCATAGACTGGCAACGCCAGGAACAGCTGGATGGCGGCATAGGTCAGGCAGGTCGACCGCCAGCCCAGCCAATCCACCAGGAAGGCTGAGAGGGGCCAGCACACCGTGCTGGCGAAGCCCCCGAACAGTGTAAGCGCGGTGATGGCCTGGCGCGCCGATGTTCCGTAGAGGCGCCCAAGGGTTGCGAAGGCTGCATCGTAGAGGCCAGCGCCCATCCCAAGGCCAAGGATCGCCCAGGCGATGAAATAGATCGGCAGGGTCGGCGCCAGCGCCAGCCCCGCCAAGCCCAGCGCCAGCAGCATGGCGCCGCCTGCCAGGACCGGCCGGCCGCCGCTGCGCTCGATGGCGCGGCCGACCATCGGTGAGACCAGACCCGCAATGAGCAGGCCAAGCGACAGCCCGCCGGCAGTCCAGGTGAGCGGCCAGCCGGTATCCCTGGCAATCGGCTGCGCCAGGACAGCGAGAAGATAATAGGAGGAGCCCCAGGCGAAGATCTGGGTCATGCCCAGCGCCGATATGATCGCGACCCGCTGTCTTGCAGGATTGGGCATGGCCGGAGGTGCTGCCTCAGCTGCCAGGGCAGCAAGCCAGGGCTGCCGCGGGCTCGGGCTGCACTGGTGTCTGGCCGGCACAGCCGCAGCCGCTCCCGCCAGCCTGCTTCGCCTCGGCATCGAGCGCGCAGCAGGCGTCGATGCCCGCCGGTGCCGGACCGCCACAGCACGAGCCCGCCGCTGCCAAAGGACCGCTGCAGACCCCGGTCTCCGGCAGGACAAGCTCGACCCGCCGGGCGGCCTCCTCGTCCCCGGCCAGATGGGCGGCGACCGAACGGGCCTGCTCGTAGCCGGTTGCGAGCAGGAAGGTCGGGGCGCGGCCGTATGACTTCATGCCAATGATGAACAGGCCGGGCTCGGGCTGGGCCAGCTCTGCCGCACCATGGGGTGGGACGGTCCCGCAGGAATGTTCGTTCGGGTCGATCAGCGGCGCGAGGCCGCGCGCGCACTCCAGTGCCGGGTCAAGATCGGTGCGCAACTCCCGGAGGAACGAAAGATCCGGCCGGAGACCGGTGGCGACGATCAGCTGGTCGACTACGGCGTGCTGCTCGCCGCTGGTCCCTTCACTGACCAGGAGCAGGGAGTTGTCGGCCTGACGCTCGATCCGCTTGAGCGCGAAGGGTGCGACTGGCTCGATCAGGCCCTGCTCCACCAACCCCCGCAGCGCCGATCCAAGAGCACCACGCCGCGGAAGCTGGTCAGCCTCCCCGCCGCCGAAGCTTCGGGCCAGGTCTGGCCGCCGGATCGCCCAGACAACGCGGGTCGTCGGCTCCGCCCTGCGCAGTTCGGCCAGGCTCAACAGGCAACCGATCGCCGAATCGCCGCCGCCCAGGACGAGCACGCGCCTGCCGGCATAGCGGGAGCGCTCGCCACCAAGGATATCGGGCATCCCATAGCGGATGCGGTCTGCATTGGTCCGCTCCCCCGGCGCCGGCAAACCACTGGCGCCCGCCGGACTGGGCGACAGCCAAGTGCCCGAGGCATCGAGCACCGCACGGGCATGAAGCCGCTCTTCGCTTCCATCGCCCTGCGCGATCTGGATCTCGAAGGCCTGCTTCTCCCGTCCCGGCGTCTTCACCTTGCCAAGGCCTGAGCGGCCAATGCCCATGACCCGGCTGTTCAGCCGGAGGTGCCGGGCGATTTCCGGCAGGGCCGCCAGAGGTTCCAGATACTGGGCGACGAGATCGGTGCCGGTTGGAAAGTCCTCTCCCCGCGGCGGGCTCCAGCCATGGCGATCGAGCAGGTCCACGGCAGCACGATCCAGGTTGAAGCTCCAGTTCGAGAACATCGGTACATGCCCCCAGTCACGCACCGCGCTGCCCACCGCCTCTCCCGCTTCGAGAATCACCGGCTCGATGCCGTAGCGCAGCAGATGCGCGGCCGCGGCCAGGCCGACCGGGCCGGCACCGATGACTGCGACCGGAAGGACGGGATGGTGGCTCACACCGTTGGCCCGCTCCATCCTCTCATGCTCCTTCATTCCGCACCCTCCATGGATCTATGCATCGAACATCAAGGTATTTGGCCAAGAGAAGCCTGTCAGCGACAGCAGGACCGGGATCCTGTCGAGACGAGCAGTCGCTCGGTGTCGACCAGAGCCTGGGTGATTTCCAGCCAGGCCTCCACGCCCACGGCAAACGCGATGCGCCCCTTCTCCGTCAGCGTGTACGTCTTTCGCTGCCGGCCTGAGACGACCATCGTCTCCGATGTGACGTAGCCGCCTTCCTCGAACTCGCGCAGCACCGGGTAGATCGTGCCCTCGGTCGGCGAACAGCAGCCATTGGTGACGCGCTCGACCGCCCGGGCGATGTCGTAGCCATGCATCGGCTGATCGTGCAGCACGCGCAGGATAAAGAACTTCGACAGGCTCATCTTAATCGTGCCGCTCCAGTAGGTCCGACTGGTGTAGTCGGGCACCTCGCGAGGCAGGCTGCGGACGGACTGGCTCTTGCTCATGAGAGAACTATATACCTCGACCATCTATGCATCAAGAGGTGTCTTCTCTGTGATGAGAGCGTTGCTCATGCCTCCACTCCCGATGCCATCCGGTCTCCGGGTCGCTGTCCTTCTGAGTTACGAAAGCTGAAGGGGGCGGGAGGTAGCGCGCACCAAGCTCGGTTATCTGCTTCCATCGGATGCTTGCGCCCGGTTCGGCCCGCAGGGCGATCGTCGCCCCTCGGGCAACGTCGTGGCGACCACAGGAGTTCAGGATTTGAAGGACTACCCGAGGGAGAGCCAAGGAGGCGAAGGCCATCGTCATGCCTTCGCCATCCTGCTCGGGTCACCGTTGAAGCGCCGGAGTACCACTGCCACGTACCCGGTTCGTCGGGAGTGCCGTGGTGATCAGCCAGCTGGCCAGGAGGAAGGAAGAGGATCCGGCGAGGCAACCGAGCACCCCATAGAACTGGTAGGTCAGACCGGAGAGAAGACAGCCGACCAGACGGCCTCCGGCATTCGCCATGTAGTAAAAGCCGACGTCCAGGGCGACCCGCTCGGCATTGGAGTAGGCCAGGATCAGGAAGGAGTGCAGCGAGGAGTTGAGAGCGAAGACAATCCCGAAGATACCCAGGCCGATGGCCACGATCAGGCCCGGATCCGCCAGCGCCGGGACGTCACCCGCCGGCTCGGCGACGGTGGTGACGATCTCCCATGGCAGGGTCGCGGCCAGGGTCAGGGCCAGGGCGAACGGGACCATGGCCAGCACCAGCGCCAGGACACGAGCCACCCGCACCTCGCTCGCGAGGCTTCCGGCGGTCTGGCGAACCAGCTTGGGCGCTGCAGCCTGGACGATGCCGTAGCCGATCACCCAGACAGCCAGGAAGGTCGCGACCTGGGTGAAGCTCCAGCCAGCGGCGTCATAGAGGAAAACCGGGACCCCGACCGCAAACCAGATGTCCCGGGCGCCAAACAGGAAGAAGCGAGCTGCGGACAGCAGGTTGATTTCCAGTGACTTTGCGAAGATCCCCTTGAAGGGTGCCTTCCCTTTGACACGACCCAGGTCAGGCGGCAGCGCCGCCAGCACGAGCACCAGGACGACGGCCAGACAGGCAGCCAGCAGAAGCAGCCCGGAGATGAAGCCGATCGTAGCCAGGAGCAGGCCGCCGACGAAGAACCCGATCCCCTTCATCGCATTCTTGGAGCCGGTCAGGATTGCCACCCACTTGAACAGCACACTCTCGCTGTTCTCCGGCACGACCAGCTTGATGGCGCTCTTGGAGCTCATCTTGGTCAGGTCCTTGGCGACCCCCGCCAATCCCTGAACCGCCACCGCGTAGAGGACCAACAGCCAGACCGGCCAGGCCGGATCGAGCAGCGTCAGGCCGAGCAAGGCCAGGATCTGCAGGATCAGCCCGCTGTACAGGGTGAGCTTCAGCCCGAACCGCACCGCGATCCAGCCGCCGATCAGGTTGGTGACGATGCCGCAGAACTCGTAGAGGACGAACAGGGTCGCGACCTGGAAGGGCGTGAAGCCCAGCGTATAGAAATGCAGCAGGACGAGCATGTGCAGCGCGCCGTCGGTGATGGTCTCGCCCCAGTAGGCGGCCGTCACGATCCCGTAGCTGCGCAGGTTCATCCTCGGTCCTGTCGAAGGCTGCCAGCGACCTTCGCCGCCAGATCGACCAGCCGGCACGCGTAGCCCATCTCGTTGTCGTACCAGGCGAAGATCTTCACGGATGTGCTATCGACGACCATGGTCGAGGGACCGTCGACGATCGACGAGCGGGTGTCGCTGCGAAAGTCGACCGAGACGAGTGGCCGGTGTTCGAAACCAAGAACGCCTCGAAGCGGGCCATCGGCCGCCATGCGCAGCAGATTGTTGACCTCCTCGACATCGGTTGGGCGCGCCACCTCGAAGACGGCGTCCGTCAGGGACGCGTTCAGAAGCGGCACCCGGATCGCTTGGCCGTTTAGCTTGCCCTGCAGCTCGGGATAGATCAGGCCGATCGCGGTGGCCGATCCGGTGGTGGTCGGGATCAGCGAGGTCAGCGCGGAGCGAGCCCGCCGCAAGTCCTTGTGCGGCGCATCCACCAGCACCTGCGTGTTGGTGACGTCATGGATGGTCGTGACGGCGCCATGGCGGATCCCGATGCCCTCATGGATCACCTTGACGATCGGTGCGAGGCAGTTGGTGGTGCAGGAGGCGGCGGTCAGCAGCCGATGCTCGGCCGGATTGTAGAGATGGTCGTTGCAGCCCATCACCACGTTCAGCGCCCCATCCTTGACGGGAGCCGCTACGATGACGGCTTTTGCCCCCCGCTCGAAATAGGGAGCCAGCGACTTCGCCGTGACGAACTTGCCGCTGCATTCCAGGACGATGTCGATGCCGAGGTCGCCCCAATTCAGCGTTCCAGGCTGCGGCGCTTCCGTGAAACGAAGCTGCTTGCCTGCGATGGCAATCCCACCATCGTCCGCCGCGATCTCCGTGCGCCAGCGTCCATGGGTGCTGTCGAACTCCAGCAGATGGGCGGTGGCGGCCGGTCCACCCTTGATCTCGTTGAGATGAACAATATCCAGGCTGGGCATGCCCGTGCCGACGCCGCCGAAGGCGGCACGCAGCGCCAGCCGGCCGATCCGACCCATCCCGTTGATCGCGACCTTCATGACGTTGAATCCTCCGCATCCGGATGAAGGCGCCCGATCGCCTTCGCCGCACATCTCGCGCCCAGCCGGTGGAGCGAGCGTCCCGGCAGGCTGATCAAATCTCGAGCTCGCCATTTCGGCTTCTGGGCCATCCGACGTGCGACGGCGGCTGCCAAACCCGGGGCACCGCCATGAATGGCGTTCAAGCGCCCCGGCCAGACTGGAGGAGCCTCATCGGCGACGCGGCCATAGATGGTGGCCGTGACGCTCATGGCTGGCACCGTGGTCGAGGCTGGCCCGTTCCGAGCCCCAAGCTCCTCCGTTCTCTGACCAAGCCTGCCCGAAGCCGGGCGGCATCGCTGATCCACGGAGCGGCATCTTGGGAAGTCTTCCGTCATGAGGTTGTCCCATTCGATGGGCAACATAGGAGGAGTTCTGCAATTGAAGGCGTCAACAGGCCCACGCCTCATGAGCACGCAGAAGGTTTCCAGCCGGATCGTCCGTGCAAAGGCAGCCAAGGCCTCGGCAGACCCCTTGATATCGATACATCCAGCATTATGGATATTTTGTCGACCGGTCAAGGCCGACAGGTGTCTCTGGGGGTCGAGCAGAAGGTCTCCGCATCCGCACAGCGCGGCCAACCCCGACCTCACGCCCCTCCTGCCAAGCCGCCTCTACCACGGCGAGACGATGCTGGGGCCGATACGACCAAGAGCCGAATCCGCGAGAGGCTTCTGGTCAAGCAATTGAACATCCGGGGCCGAGTCGCCGGGAGCTGCGGCAACGTTTCAATCCGCATTGAACCCAGCTTCGAGCCGATCCGAGACCTTGCGACCTCTTGCGAAGTTACGCGCAAGGTCGGTGAAGCTCTTCTCAGGGCCATCGTTGAAGGTTCTACCGGCCGTGGATCGTTCTGTCTTTGAAATGAACCGCCACCACCGCTTCACGTAGCCCCAGACGGCGTCGCTGGCTGGAAGGCAGCAGCAGAAGGTCCTGCGCAGGCTTGGGAGAGCAGATATCGGGGCGGAACATCAGCGCCCGGATCGGTACGCTTAGCGGCTGTCCTGGGCCAGAACATCAGCGGGCCGCCTCACTCGGGAGAATGGTCGGAGCGGGGAGATTCGAACTCCCGACCCCCAGTCCCCCAGACTGGTGCGCTAACCGGGCTGCGCCACGCTCCGTGCGGAGGGGTCGATAGCACCGTATCAGGGTTCCGACAATGACAGCTTTGCCTGATCCGCGATTTGCTGGGCATACTCGGCCAGGACAAGCAATTCATCCCGAAGCTCGACCAGAGCCTGACGCTGCTCCGCCATCTCCGGGGCTGCCGCCCCCTGCCGGTCCGGCGACGGCCGGTCGTCCGGGAGGCCGGGCGGCACGGCAGCCGGAACCGGCGGATTCGACGGTGCCGGGATCCGCGGGATCTCGGGCTGGCTGCCGGGAGCGTTGGCCGCAGCCTCGCCTGCGTCGGACGGCCCACGCCGCCGTACCCGCAGGAGCTTCTGCACGCCCTTGATCGTATAGCCCTCGTCATAGAGCAGGCTGCGGATCCGGCGAAGGAGATCGATGTCCTCGGGTCGATAATAACGGCGACCGCCACCCCGCTTGAGCGGACGGACCTGCGGAAACTTGCTTTCCCAGAAGCGGAGGACGTGCTGCGCCACGTCCAGTTCCTCCGCCACCTCGCTGATGGTGCGAAATGCGCTGGCCGCCTTGGTCGAGCGCACGGAGCGGTCGCTGGTTCCGCCTGCTGCTCCGACCAAGGTCTCGCTCATGCGTCGCGATCCGCCGCGGTCGGCGGATCTTCGCCGTTCAACCGGGCCTTGAGCACCTGCGACGGCCGGAACACCAGCACCCGCCTCGGCAGGATCGGCACTTCCTCGCCGGTCTTGGGATTGCGCCCCAGCCGCTCGCCCTTCTGGCGCACCGCAAAGGTGCCGAACGACGAGATCTTCACCGTTCCATCGGAGATCAGGGCTTCGGAGACCCGATCAAGCACCTCGTCGACCAGGGTCGCCGATTCGCTCCGGGACAGCCCAACCTCCTGGAAGACGGCCTCCGCCAGATGCGCCCGTGTGACCGTCCGCTCGGCCATGCTGGATCTCGTCCCTCTCGGCAGAACCACTCGCCAAGTCACGGTAAATCAACGCGATCCTTCAACGCAAGAGAAGAGCGTCGATCAGTTCGCGCCAGAGGCGATAGCAACCGGAGGGAGATGACTGGCGGGCGGCAGACGCGGATTGGTCACCAGCGGAGCAGGGTAGCGCCCCAGGTGAAGCCACCTCCCATCGCATTCAGCACGAGCAGGTCGCCTTGACTGATCCGCCCATCCTTCACCGCGACGTCCAGCGCCAAAGGAATCGACGCAGCCGACGTATTGGCATGCTGATCGACGGTCATCACGACATGATCGGCCGACAGATCCAGGCGCTTGCCCACCGCCTCGATGATCCGCCGGTTGGCCTGGTGCGGGATCAGGTAGTCGACATCGGCAAGCCGGAGGCCAGCCTTCGCGACGACCTCGATCGCGGCCTCCGACAGCCGCTGCACGGCATGGCGGAAGACTTCCCGCCCGTTCATCCGCAGGACACCCACCGTCCTGGTCGCGGAAACGCCGCCATCGACGTAGAGATGATCGTACTGGCGGCCATCCGCACCCAGGGCGGTGGCGAGAACGCCACGGTCGGTCACCCGCCCCGAGGCTTCCACTGCGCTCAGGATCATCGCGCCGGCGCCATCGCCGAACAGGACGCAGGTCGAGCGATCACCGAAGTCGAGGATGCGCGAGAAGGTCTCCGCGCCGATCACCAGCGCCCGCCTGACACGGCCGGTGACCAGCATCGCGTCGGCCACCGAGAGCGCGTAGGCGAACCCGGCGCAGACGGCCTGGATGTCGAACGCGACCCCGACCGGGAGACCAAGCTTGCGCTGGACCGCCGTGGCGGTGGCAGGAAAGGTGTTGTCGGGGGTGGACGTGGCGACCAGCACCAGATCGATGGAGGCGGGCTCGATCCCGGCATCCTCGATCGCCCGCATGGCAGCCGCCACGGCCAGATCCGAGGTGGTCTCGCCTTCGGCGGCGAAGTAGCGGCGGGTGATGCCGGTCCGCTCGCGGATCCACTCGTCCGATGTGTCGACGGTCTGCGCGAGCTCGTCGTTGGTGACCATCCGCGCAGGAAGATAGGAGCCGATACCGAGGACGATCGAACGCAACATGATGAACCTCAGCCGGCCACAGCGGCAGGTGCGCCGGCATCCCGCCCGGCGACGCTGGTCATTTCCTCGATGATCCGCTCGTTCGCGCTGGCCCGGACCAACTCGACCGCCGCGCCGATCGCATGCCCGAACCCGACGGCGTCGGTTCCGCCATGGCTCTTCACCACGACGCCGTTCAGCCCGAGCAGCATGGCGCCGTTGTAGCGGCGCGGGTCGAGGCGGGTGCGGAGCCCGTCCAGGGCCGGCTTGGCGAGCAGATAGCCGATCTTGGCTCGCCAGCCCGAACGGAAGGCCTGTCGCAGGAAGGAACTGTACATGCTGGCAGTTCCCTCGGCGATCTTGAGCGCGACATTCCCGGTGAAGCCGTCGGTGACCACCACGTCGACCGCACCGTTGGTGACGTCGGTACCTTCCACGAACCCATAGAAATCCCGGCCAAGGGGACTGGCCCGCAAGGTAGCCGCGGCACCCCGGATGACCTCGTTGCCCTTGAGGTCCTCGGTGCCGATGTTGAGCAGGCCGATCTTGGGTTCCGCCACCCCGGTGACGATCCGCGCGAACACATGCCCCATCACCGCGAACTGGACCAGATGCTCGACGTTGCAGTCGACGTTGGCGCCAAGATCGAGGACCACCGCGGTGTTCTGCTTGGTCGGCATCGGTCCGGCGATCGCCGGCCGGTCGATGCCCGGCAGCGTCTTCAGGACGAACTTCGCCATCGCCATCAGGGCGCCGGTGTTGCCGGCCGAAACGGCGGCCGCGGCCGAGCCGTCCTTCACCGCGTTGATCGCCAGCCGCATCGACGACTGACGCCCCTGGCGCAACGCCAGCGAGGGCTTGGCATCGCCCGCAACAAAATCGGCGGTGTGGACCAGCGGCATCGCCGCGATCTCGGGATGCCGGGCCAGATGCGGCCGGACCTTGGCTTCGTCGCCGAACAGCAGGAAGCTCACCTCGGGAAAGCGCTTGCGGGCGAGGGCCGCGCCGTCGACGACGATCTCGGGCGCGTTGTCGCCACCCATGAGGTCAAGCGCGATGATCAGGCTCATGATCGGCGGAGCGCCGCAAGGGCCTGGAACGGGCTTGGGGCATCGTCCCCTCCTGCAAGGTCGGGCTCGACTCCCGGCAGGCGCGGATGAGGATCCAGCGCCAGCGACAGTTCTTCCACGACCGTTTCGCCCAGATCGATCGTATCGCCTTCCAGGGGCTCCATGTCGGGTGCCTCGGCGTCGATCGTCTCGGCCCCCTCCTCCATGGAGGGGGTCCATCCCGGCACATACAGCCGCTCGAACTCTGCGGAGAGTTCCACCGGCAGCGGCTCGAGCGTGACCACGCAGGTCTGGGTCACCTTCGCCTTCAGACGTCCGCGCAGGCGGACATTGTCGCCTGGCGCCGGCCGATCCAGGGTGCATTCCGCCTGCAGCGCTTCGACGTCCTGAAGTTCGAGTCGCTTGGCCACTGCAACCCGCTCATCCGGCTTCGCCTCGATGTGCACCATCACCGGCGTGCCAGTGACCTGGTCCACCTTCTGGCGACGCTGGAATTCAACCGACCAGTCCACGCACATCCCCCGCAGCGCCATCGTCCCCGCGCGCCACCTCAGCACCATAGGATGGATACCAGCTACGAAACGACAAGGCCGACCTTCGGCCGGATTGATGACCGGGCCCTGGTTGCATGGCTACCCACGATTGGGCGCGGAAAGTAGGGCCCGGACTTTGGGGGGTCAAGGTGCGCGGAATGGATCGCCGGTCTCAGCCCTCGGCGCGAAGGCGCTGGAGAACCGCCAGCAGATCCCGGGCAAGCCCCGGCCCGTCGACGTCGGCACTTCCCTCGTCACCGGCCAGGTTCTTCTCCAGGAACGCCGCGAGTTCCTGCAGGGCCTCCGGCCCGGTCGACCGGCCCGGCAGCGGAAGCACCCGCTCCGCCAGGACGACCCTGGCCTGCCAGGTCTCCCCGAGCTTGCGCATCTCCCGTCCCACGGAGAGGTCCCCGACGCCGATCTCGCGCAGCGAGCGGTCCATGTCCGTGAACATGTGGTCGACCAGGACCTGACCGAGACGCGGGTCCACCCCGCTCCGGCCGGTCAGCGCCGCGAGTTGCACCAGCACCTGCCACGCCACCATCTCGTAGCGCCCTGCGGGCGTGTCGGGCACCCCGAACTGGTTGAACAGTTCCGGGCGCCGCGCCCTTCTCACCGCCTCAGCATAGAGAGTGGCCGCGGCGGTTTCCTTTCCACCGGAGGAGACCAGCCTCCGGAGGCGGGCGACGATCCCGCCTTGTTGCGCAGAGTTCATGCGATTAAGTTTCCGTGACGCTGGTCGCAGGCCGGTGTCCCGCCCGCCAAGGTTAAGGATCGAGCCCTTCCGATGACGTCGCGCCGCACGATTCGGCTCATGCTTCCTGCACTGGCCCTGTTCGGCCTCGGAGCGTGTTCGCCCACGATCGACAACCACGGCCATCGGTTCGATGCCGATATGGCCGGAGCCATCATTCCGGGGGTGACATCCAAGCAGGAGGTGACGCGGCTGATGGGCTCGCCCTCCGCACTGGCGACGTTCGAAGACAACCAGTGGTACTACGTGTCTCAGAAGACGGAACGCAAGTCGTTCTATCAGGCGGAGATCACCGACCAGCAGGTCCTGGCGATCACGTTCGGCGAGGACGGGCTGGTCAGCGACATCCAGCGCGCGGACCTTTCCCAGGCCGAACCGATCACGCCGGTCACTGACGTGACCCCGACGACCGGCAATGAGCTCAGCCTCGCGCAGCAGCTCCTGGGCAATATCGGGCGCTTCAACACCGACTCCAAGCCGCGTGACCGGGCGCCACCCTTCTGGAGCCAGACAGGCCGCCCCGGCAGCTGAGCGGGTTCCAGCGCTCCCAACATGACGAAGCCCGGCCGGATCGCTCCGGCCGGGCCAGTTTTTGCCGATGGATCCGGCTTGGTCAGCCTGCGGCCATGCCGCCCATCGCCGCAAGAATCAGCAGCGCCACGATGTTGATGATCTTGATCATTGGATTGATCGCCGGACCGGCCGTGTCCTTATAGGGATCGCCGACCGTGTCGCCGGTCACCGCGGCCTTGTGGGCGTCGGAGCCCTTGCCGCCGTGATGCCCCTCCTCGATCAGCTTCTTCGCATTGTCCCACGCACCACCGCCGGTGGTCATCGAGATCGCCACGAAGATGCCGGTCACGATGGTGCCGAGCAGCATCGCGCCCAGCGCCACGAAGGCCTGGGCCTGGCTGTCGACGGCCGCGATGATCAGGTAGAGCACGATCGGCGCCAGGACCGGCAGCAGCGACGGCAGGATCATCTCCTTGATCGCAGCCTTGGTCAGCATATCAACCGCCCGGCTGTAGTCCGGCTTGGAGGTGCCGGCCATGATGCCGGGATTCTCGCGGAACTGGCGGCGAACCTCCTCGACGATCGCCCCAGCCGAGCGGCCGACCGCCTTCATCCCCATGGAGCCGAACAGATAGGGCAGCAGGCCGCCGACGAAGAGGCCGATCACCACATAGGGGTCGGACAGGTTGAAGGCGAGATTGGCGTACTGCGGGAAGTAATGCCCCAGATCCTGCACGTAGGCGGCGAACAGCACCACCGCGGCGAGGCCCGCGGAGCCGATCGCGTAGCCCTTGGTGACCGCCTTGGTGGTGTTGCCCACGGCATCCAGCGCATCGGTCGTGACACGGACCTCCTTGGGCAGGTCCGCCATCTCGGCGATGCCGCCGGCATTGTCGGTCACCGGCCCGTAGGCATCCAGGCCGACCACCACGCCGGTCAGCGCCAGCATCGTCGTCGCGGCGACGGCGATGCCGTAGATGCCGGCCAGCAGGTAGCTGACCAGGATCCCGGCGCAGATCACCAGAACCGGAAGCGCGGTCCCTTCCATGGACACCGCCAGTCCCTGGATCACGTTGGTGCCGTGGCCGGTCTCGCTGGACTTCGCGATCGAGCGGACCGGACCATGAGCGGTCGACGTGTAGTAGTCGGTGATCCACATCATGAGGCCGGTGACCGCCAGGCCCACCAGCGTGCAGCCAAACACGTTGAGCCAGCCGAACGGCCTGCCGACGGAGGGCGTGAAGTCCACCCCGCCCAGCATGATGAGGCAGAAGAGCAGCAGCAGGACCGCCGAGATCGCCGCCGCCACGATGAAGCCCTTGTAGAGGGCTGTCATGATGTTGTTGTTCGCGCCGAGCTTGACGAAGTAGGTGCCCACGATCGACGCGATCAGGCAGGCGCCGCCCACCACCAGCGGGAACAGCATCAGGGTAGCCTGCTGGGCGCCGTCAAAGAAGATTGCGCCAAGCAGCATGGTGGCGACCATGGTCACCGCGTAGGTTTCGAACAGGTCGGCGGCCATGCCGGCGCAGTCGCCGACATTGTCGCCGACATTGTCCGCGATCACGGCCGGATTGCGCGGGTCATCCTCAGGAATGCCTGCCTCGACCTTGCCAACCAGGTCGGCGCCTACATCGGCACCCTTGGTGAAGATGCCGCCGCCAAGTCGAGCAAAAATCGAGATCAGAGAGGCGCCGAAGGACAGGCCGACAAGGGCTTCCAGGATCTTGCGCTCATCGACGCCCATGGCGAGGAGCAGGCCGAAATAGAGCGACACGCCCAAGAGGCCCAGGGCGACCACGAGCATGCCGGTAACGGCACCCGCCTTGAAGGACACGTCCAGGCCCCGCGCCAGCCCCTGGCGGGCTGCTTCCGCCGTGCGGACATTGGCCCGGACCGAAACGTTCATGCCGATGAACCCGGCCGCGCCCGAGAGCAGTGCCCCGATCGCGAACCCGATCGCCGGGTAGATCCCGAGCAGGACGCCGAGGATCACCAGGATCACCACCCCGACGATCGCGATGGTGGTGTACTGCCGGTTCAGATACGCCCCGGCACCCTCCTGGATGGCGCTGGCGATCTCTTGCATTCGTTCATTGCCTGCGGGGAGTGCCAGGACCTGGGCACGCGTCATCACGCCATAGCCAAGCCCGGCCACCCCGCAGGCGATCACCACGAAGTATAGGAAGATCTCGAAGCCCGTCATCTTTTGCCCCCCTAGGCGGCAAGGGGATGCACCCGGCCTGGAGAGGTCGGGCGGTCGCCCGTGCCACGTGGCCGGCCGATCGACGGGCTAACGTCATCGGCCGGGTATGGGGCAAAGTTCTAAGGGTGCCGGTCGGCTACTGTCCACTTCCCGCCGCATTCCCTTCGGTCGCAGGCGGCTCGGGCGCGACCGGAGGCTCGGCCGTGGCCGGCGCCTCGCCGGTCCGGTCGCGCACCTGCTGTGCCGTCGGCTCAAAGCCCACCAGGACCGACCAGATCGCCGGCTCGTCCTGGTAGGTCCGCGGCAGGCGCTGGCGCAGGGTTTCCCGGCGCAGCGCCCGGCGCTCGTTGCGCCCGGGCTGCATCACCACGGGAAAGGTCTGCTTGTCGACGACCTCGCCGCTCTCGTTGGTGACGGCGACGAAATAGGCGAGCTGCACCGGGCTTCCGTCAAAGGCCGGGCCGGTCCGCAGGTCGACGGTGACGTCCATCTCTACGAAATAGTCGAACTCGCGCGGATCGCAGATCGAGGCGAGATCGCCCAGCCGCGCCGTCCATGCCAGCTGCCCAGTCTCGTCGCCCTTCTCGGTGGACTGCAGGTCGGCGACCAGGGTTGGCCGGGGGCAGTAGGGAGCTGTGCTCCCGAACCCGGCATTGTCGCTGGAACATGCCCCCAGGCCGAGAACGACGGCAGCTGCGAGAAGCGATCGGATCGTGCTCATCTTCACCCGGTTTCGGCAGGCTGCCGTCTCATGGAGCTCTGGCGGCGGCGAGGTATGGCGGCACCTGCCACCCCCCCGCGGATGGAGAATGCCGGTAGCAGGGACCGCTTGGGTCCCGCAAGCAAGCCGGGCCTTTGACGATGGCGCCGGGCGCCCTTGCATCGGCGTACGTTGCGTACGGGGCCGGCGCGGCACTATGATCGTTTTATGTTAGCCGAGGATGACAACGAACTTCTGGAAGCAGGCGAGTCTGACGCAGAGATCGCTCCTGTGCTGGCGGCTCTCGACCTCGGCACCAACAATTGCAGGCTGCTCGTGGCCAAGGAGGCCGGCAGCAGCTTCGACGTGGTCGACAGCTTTTCCAGGATTGTCCGGCTGGGCGAAGGCCTCGCCTATACCGGTCGCCTGTCCGATGGCGCCATGGCCCGCACCATCGCGGCGATCCGGGTCTGCCGCAGCATCATGGCGAAGCGCGGGGTAACCCTGGCACGCTGCGTGGCGACCGAGGCGTGCCGACGGGCCGAGAACGGACCGGCCTTTGTCGAGCGGGTCTACCGGCAGACGGGGATCCAGCTGGAGGTGCTGGATCAGGAGGAGGAGGCCGCCCTGGCGCTGCTCGGCTGCCTCCCCCTGGTCGACCAGGATGCGCGGCATCTGCTGATGATCGACATCGGCGGCGGTTCGACGGAGCTGATGTGGCTGGACCGGACCCGCACCCCGGAGGATGGCGGTGCGGTGTCGCTGTCGCTGCCGCTGGGCGTGGTCACCTTGTCGGAGAGCTTCGGGTCGGACCCGAACGCCGAGCGCTATGATCGCATGGTCGGCTTTGTCGAGCGCCGTCTCACGGCCTACGAGCAGATCCAGCACTTCGCCCGCCATGGGCTGCAGGGCACCACGCAAGTCCTGGGCACCTCCGGGACCGTCACGACCATGGCGGCCATTCATCTGGGCCTGCGCCGCTACGACCGGCGCCGGGTGGACGGCGCGCTGCTGGACTATGATGTCCTCGATTCGGTCGGCCGCCACCTGCGCACCCTCAGCAATGCCGAACGTGCGGCGCACCCTTGCATCGGCAAGGGCCGCGCCGATCTGGTGGTGGCAGGCTGCGCCATCCTGGACGCGGTCTGCCGGGTCTGGCCGATCGAGCGCCTCCATGTTGCGGACCGCGGCGTGCGCGAGGGCATCCTGAACGGACTGCTCGGCAAGAACCTGCACCAACTCCTGGCTCCTGTCGGATTCTTTGCATGAGCAGTGATGGCTCCCGTACCCGGGTCCGGCTGAAGGATGCGCGGGCCCACTCCTCCTCGTCGCAGCGCTGGCTGAACCGGCAGCTCAACGACCCCTACGTGAAGCGTGCGAAGGCGCTGGGCTACCGGGCACGCTCGGTGTTCAAGCTCGAGGAGATCGAGAAGCGGTTCGGATTGATCCGGCCCGGTCAGGTCGTGGTCGACCTGGGTGCCGCGCCGGGATCCTGGAGCCAGTACGCCGTCAAGAAGGGCGCCACCGTGGTGGCGGTCGATCTCCAGCCGATGGAGCCGATCCCCGGCGTGAAGATCATCGAGGGGGACTTTCTTTCCGAGGAAACGGAAAGGGCGCTGTCGGAGAGCGTCGGCGCCCGGGTGGACCTCGTGCTCAGCGACATGGCCGCATCCTCTACCGGCCGCAAGCTGGTCGACCGCCTGCGTGCCGAGCAGCTCGGCGAAGCGGTCCTGGTGTTCGCCGACATTCATGTGGTGCCGGGCGGTTCAGTGCTGATCAAGCTGGTCCGGGGTGCGGAGGCGGTCCTGCAGAAGCAGGCCAAGGACATCTTCAAGAGCGTCCGGATCATCCGCCCAGACGCCACCCGGAGCGACAGTTCCGAGTGCTTCCTGCTCGGCCTGGAACGCCTGCCACCGACGAGTGCCTCCGACGACCCAGGCCCTTCGGACTGAACAGCCGGAACCCGTTCTTAGCGGAGCAGGTCCACGACGCGCCCCCGCAGGATCAGGTCGACCGGGCGCTGGCGAGCCCGGCGGTCCACCGATTCCTGTCCTGCACTCTTGCCGGCCGAGCGGCCGTAAACCAGCAGATGCCGATGCCGGGTACGCCGTTCGATCGGCTCGCAGCGGCCGTCAGGCCATAGGATCTCGCCGCGGTCCCCGGCTTCCATCGCGACCTCCTTGGTGAAGCTTAATCCGCTCGCAAGATGACTTATAGGATTTAGAGCGTATGTGGTCGAGCGCGCGGCGGTGTCGGGCTACCTCCCGGTACGGCCGCTTCGCAAGTCGAGCCGCTTCGAGGCGATGAAGTGCCCGCGCCGCAACCGACCGGTTCTCCGGGAACGTGATGGCAATCACTGTGGCAAGGTTGCTGCGGTGCGACATCACGGGTGGCTGGACGCTACGACTTTGATGGACTTGCGCCCACAAGGGTTGCAGTTGGACGATGACACCGCGACGCGTATGGAGGCGGGCAGGTTATGGAACGGCGGCTGTTCGGAACGGATGGGGTGCGTGGCACCGCGAACACTTGGCCGATGACCGCCGATATGGCGCTGAGGCTTGGTCAGGCGGCCGGGCGCGTGTTCGTTCGTGGCGATCATCGCCACCGCGTCGTGATCGCCAAGGACACCCGGCTCTCCGGATACATGATCGAGCCTGCGCTGACCGCAGGCTTCGTATCGGCCGGGATGGACGTGATGCTGGCCGGACCGCTGCCGACGCCGGCAGCGGCATTCCTGACCCGCACCCTGCGTGCTGATCTGGGCGTCGTCATCTCCGCCTCGCACAATGCCTATCAGGACAATGGCATCAAGCTGTTCGGCCCCGACGGCTACAAGCTGTCCGATGCGATCGAGATAGAGATCGAACGGGCAATTCTTGCGGAGACGGCGCAGGCGCTGGCCGGGCCTGCCGAGCTTGGCCGGGCACTGCGGATCGACGACGCGCATGGCCGCTACATCGAATACCTGAAGAGCAGCTTTCCGCGGGGAATGACCCTGTCGGGCCTGAAGATCGCTGTGGATTGCGCCAACGGCGCGGCCTACCACATCGCCCCGGACCTGTTCTGGGAGCTGGGCGCCGAGGTGGTCCGGGTCGGCACCTCGCCGAACGGCTTCAACATCAACCATGAGTGCGGCTCGACCCATCCGGAGAACGTCGCCCGCGCCGTGCTGGCCCACGGCGCCGATCTGGGCATCGCCCTGGATGGCGACGCCGATCGGGTCGTGATGGTCGACGAGCATGGGCAGGTCATCGACGGCGACCAGGTCCTCGCCCTGATCGCCTCGCAGTGGCAGGAGGAGAGCCGGCTGACCGGCGGCGGCGTCGTCGCGACCCTGATGTCCAATCTGGGCCTGGAGAATTTCCTGGCCGAGCGCGGCCTTCCCCTGCACCGCACCAAGGTGGGCGACCGCTACGTCGTGGAGAAGATGCGCGCAGGCGGTTTCAATCTGGGCGGCGAGCAGTCCGGCCACATCATCATGACCGATTTCGGCACCACCGGCGACGGCCTCCTGGCCGCATTGCAGGTGCTGGCGGTGCTCTTGAAGAAGAACCGGCCGGTGAGCGAGGTCGCCCGGCCGTTCCTTCCCCTTCCCCAGCGTCTCTCCAATGTCCGGGTGAAGCAGCGCATCGACCTCACCGCGCCGGCCATCGAGAGCCTGATCCGGGACGGCCAGGAGCGGCTGGGCCGCAAGGGCCGGCTGCTGGTGCGGGCCTCCGGCACCGAGCCGCTGATCCGCGTGATGGTCGAAGCCGAGGACGAGGCCCTTCTGGCCGACATCCTCGGATCGATCAGCGGGGCGATCGAGACCTACGCGGCCACCGGCACGCACTGACACGGGGTTCGGCCGCCCCCCCGAAGGGGTGGCCGCTCGCAGCGCCGGCATCCAGTGCACCTGCGTGCCTGCGACCGTCACGGCTGGTCCTGATCGCGGCAACCTCGTCTTCGCGCCAGCCCAGCCCGCCTTGAGCGTCGCGCCCCTGCTGTTCCTGCGGACGTCCCGCTCCGTTTGTCCATCCCTGACGAAGGAAGGCTGATGGCGCGGCGCCTCGGGCGTTCCCGCATCCGGTGCTGAGCAGTGGTGGCCCAGAGGATTCTCCCGGCGATCCTCGCGCCATCAGGGATCGACCTCCGTGCCGGCGCGCCGGTTTTCGCTTCGGCGATAAGCTTTCGTTAACCAGCCTCTGCCATGCTCCCTTCGTCGGACGAAGCGGAGTTGCTGCGCATGACGTCGAGCTACCTCGCCCCGGGCAGGCAGTGGATCCCGCCCGTGCAAGTCGTGGGCTATCCCGCGACTGGCGCTGCCCGGAGACGCTGAATGGACCTCACCGGCTATCTCGGCCTCGGCCGCGGCATCGGCCTGCAGCGGGCGATGGATGTCCTTGCAGTCAACGTGGCGAATGTCGACACCACCGGCTACCGCCGGCAGGATCTGCTGTTCGAGCAGAACCTCCGCCGGGCGGGCCAGCCTGGAGCGGTGTCCTTCGGCGAGGACCGCGGCACCGTGGTCGACCAGCAGGAGGGCCCCCTGCGCAGCACCGGCGGCATGCTCGACCTGGCGCTGGTCGGCGCGGGCTGGTTCCGGGTCCAGACCGCCGAGGGGGACCGGCTGACGCGAGCCGGCCACTTCGCCAAGGATGCCGAGGGCAGGCTCGTCACCAGCACCGCCGCACCGCTCCTGGACGAGGCGGGCGCCCCGCTGGTCCTGCCGATCGATGCCAGGACGATCACCGTGGCGGCCGACGGGACCATCTCGGCCGACCAGGTCGTGGTCGGGCGGCTGGGGGTCGTCGAACCGGCCGCAGGTGCCGGCCTGATCCCGGAAGGTGCGGGCCTCTACCGGACCGATGCCCCCCTGGTGGCGGCCGGGGAGGCCAGGGTCGTCCAGGGATCGCTGGAAGGCTCCAATGTCCAGCCGGTCGCCGAGATGACCCGCCTGATCGCGGTGACACGTGCTTTCGAGAGCACCCAGAAGCTCCTGGAAACCCATCACGACCTGGCGCGGCGAACCGTCGACCGCATGCTGTCCTCGTCGGACTGACCTGTCTGCCCCCTCCCGTACCGGAACGGAAAGCCCCATGCGCTCGCTGAACATCGCCGCCACCGGCATGGCTGCCCAGCAGCTCAACGTCGACATCATCTCCAACAACATCGCCAACATGACGACCACGGGCTTCAAGCGGGCCCGCCCGGAATTTCAGGACCTGCTCTACCAGAGCCAGCGTCAGGGTGGCGCCGCATCGTCGGAGAACGGCACCCTGGTGCCGGCCGGGGTCGAAGTCGGCCTGGGGGTCAAGACCGCGGCCATCTACCGCGTGCTGGAGCAGGGGCCGCTGGTCGGGACCGAGGATGATCTCGACATCGCGATCCAGGGCCGCGGCTATCTTGCCGTCGAGCTGCCGTCCGGCGAGGTCGCGTACAGCCGCTCTGGCAATCTGCAGCTTGGCCCCGAGGGACAGCTTGTCACCGCGGACGGCTACCCGGTGGCCCCCGGGATCACGGTGCCGAGCAATGCGCTGGAGCTGACGATCAACCCCGAAGGCGGTGTCAGCGTTCGTGTGCCGGGCCAGGTCGAGATGCAGGAGCTGGGCCAGCTCGAACTGGCGAGCTTCGTCAACGAGGTGGGCCTCGAGCCGCTCGGGACCAACCTCTATGCGGAAACCGCCGCCTCCGGGCCTCCCAGCATCGGCACGCCCGGATCGGAAGGCTTCGGCACCATCCTGCAGCGCTACCTGGAGAGCTCGAACGTCAATCCGGTCGCCGAGATCACCAGCCTGATCACCGCCCAGCGCGCCTATGAACTGAACTCGCGGGTGATCACCGCCACTGATTCGATGATGGGCACCGTCACCCAGCTGCGTGGCTGAGGAAGCCGGTGATGAGCCGCCTGCCCTGGACGTGGCCGAGCCGCCTCCGCATGATCCTGCCCCACGCAGCACTGGCTGCCGTCCTGGCCGGCATTATGGTCCTTCCGCAGCCGGTCTGCGCCGACGGATCGGTCGTCGTGACGCCCGGCGATTCACTTGATGCGGCGACGCTCGAGGACCTGGTGCGCCGCAGCCTTCCCGGGCCGGAGGGCGGCGAATGGTCGATCCGGATCGTCCAGCCCGGACTGCCCCTGTTCAATCCTGCCGCCGAGCCTCTTTCGATCACCGTGGCCCTGGATGAGGCCAAGCCCATGGAGGGAGGCCGGGGGCCCGAACGGGTGAACGGCTGGCTGCGGGCCACCGATGCCCGAGGTCATGGCGCCAGGCTGCGGCTCGTTGCGGAGCTGCAGGTCCTGGAGACGATCCCGGTGCCGCTCCGCCCGCTGGCCGCGGGCATGGTCGCAGCACCGGAATTGTTCGGGGAGGCCGCTTGGCCCAGGTCGCGGCTGGAGGACGATGTCATCCGTTCGCTGGACGAACTGGCTGGCCTGGAACTGGCGCGGCGCCTTCCGGCGGGCCGGCCGATCCGGCGCGCGGCCTTGCGCGCCGCCCGGGCGATCCATCGCGGCGAGCCGGTGCGGATCGTCTTTGTCGACCGCGGCCTTCAGCTCACCGTGACCGGCCACGCACTGGAAGACGCGGCGGTGGGCGAACTCGGCCGTGCGATCAACACGACCACCAACCGGCAGGTGCAGGGCCGGGTCGTGGCGCCGGGCGAGATCGTGATCGGAGGTTCTGGACCATGATGCGACATACCCTGCCTTGGCCGGCGGCGGCCAGAAGCCCCGCCGGTGCGCATGGCGCGGTAAGGAGCGCCAGGAGGCGGGGCACTGGCTGGGCCATCTTGCCGCTGATCCTTTGTGGCTGCGGGATCCCGGAGCGGCTGGAGATGATCGGCAAGACCCCGCCCCTCACCCCGATCGAGAACCCGGTGGCGGTGGCCGGCTACCAGCCGGTATCCCTGCCCATGCCCCCTGCCGCGGAGGCACCGAGCGCTGGCGCCAATTCCTTGTGGCGCAGCGGTGCGCGAGCCTTCTTCAAGGACCAGCGCGCGCGGGACGTGGGCGACGTGCTGACGGTGCGCGTCACCATGGCGGACCGGGCCCAGCTGAACAACGAGAGCACCCGCTCGCGCAAGAGCAGTGAGGATTTGGGCATCGACAGCATGTTCGGGGTGGCCGGCACGGTCCAGGACATGCTGAGCGATGAGTCCGACGATGGCGATTTCGTCGGGCTGAACAGCCAGTCCACCAATCGCGGCCGCGGAACCGTGAGCCGCGACGAGGAGATCCGGCTCTCGGTGGCGGCGGTGGTCACCCAGGTCCTGCCCAACGGCAACCTGGTGATCCGGGGACGCCAGGAGATCCGCGTCAACTTCGAGGTGCGCGAGCTGGTGCTGGCCGGCGTGGTCCGTCCCCAGGACATCACCTCCGAGAACACGATCGCCCACGAGAAGATCGCGGAACTGCGGGTCGCCTATGGCGGCCGCGGCCAGATCACCGATGTCCAGCAGCCGCGCTATGGCCAGCAGGCCCTCGATATCCTGCTCCCGTTCTGAGCCATGTGTTACCTCTGCCCGCCCCTTCCGGCGGAGTTCGGCGCATCGGGGCGGAGCGGATCGGCAAGACAGGATGCCAGGATGGGCAACCGGAACGCGCGGGGCCCGGTCGCAGGTGGCCGATGATGCAGTACGGAACGTCGTGCCGATGCTCTCGCGCCACGCCGCCGGCGCCGGCATCCTGTCGCGGACGGTACCGGCCTCGCCAGCACCGGAACGGTCCGGCGCGAGCGGTCGTCGACGACCCGCTGTTCATTCCCGCGACGACCGCCTCCGCGCAGGCGGATGTCGGCTCACGAGGCGGCATGGCTGGCCTCCCGCCTTGCCCTGGCCGCCGACTTTCCCAGGTGCCGACTTCCCCAGGTGCTGCCTGGCCGGCGGACCTGAAGAGGCCCGACGCGCGGGGATGCCCCGCGACGGAAGCTGAGGGGGTGCGGCCTTCAGCCGGTTTCGGCCATTCCTTCGCTGGCGACGCCGTGCTTGAGGTCCAGGGAATAGCCCTCAGCCCGCACGGTGCGGAGAAGATCGGTCTCGCCGTTCTGGTTCAGGGAGCGGCGCAGGCGGCGCACGGTGGCGTCGACGGTGCGCAACTCGATCTCCAGGTCGGTGCCCCAGACCCGGTCGAGCAGCTGGGCACGGTTGAAGACCCGACCAGGATTCTCCAGGAGATAGCGGAGCAGACGGAACTCGGTGGGCGAAAGATGGACCTCACGGCCGTTGCGGAACACCCGGTGGGCGGTCAGGTCCATGCGCAGATCGTGGAAGCTCAGCGCCTGCTCGGAGAAGGCCGGGCGGACCCGGCGCAGCACCGCCCGGATCCGCGCGATCAGCTCGACCGGCGAGAACGGCTTGGTGACGTAGTCGTCAGCACCGGTCTCCAGCCCGCGCAGCCGGTCATGCTCCTCGGTGCGCGCGGTCAGCATGATGATCGGCACCCGCGCGGTGTCGCTGCGCCGCCGCAGACGCCGGCACAATTCCACGCCGGAAATCTCCGGCAGCATCCAGTCGAGCAGGACCAGGTCGGGCGTGCGCTCGTCGATCAGCTGGAGCGCCTCCTCCCCGTCATAGGCCTGCGCCACCTCGAAGCCCGCCGCCTTCAGGTTGTAGCTCAGCAATTGCTGGAGAGGCGGCTCGTCCTCGACGACCAGGATCATCGGCTTCATTTGTCCTCGTCCCGGCTGCGATTGATCTCGTCGCCATGGATCATGTAGTGAATCTTCTCCGCGATGTTGGTCGCGTGGTCGCCGATCCGTTCCAGGTTCTTGGCGATGAAGATCAGGTCGATGCAGGGCGTGATCTTGCGCGGGTCCTCGAGCATGTAGGTCAGGAGCTCGCGGAAAACGCTGTTGTGTGCGTTGTCGACTTCCTGGTCGCGCTTCCAGACCGCCATCGCCTTCTCGGGATCGCGGGCGATGTAGGCGTCCAGGATGTCCTTGACCATCTCCTGGCACATCTCGGCCATCAGCGACATGGTCGGGATCGGCCGCATCGGCGTCTGGGTCTGCAGCCGGATGACGCGCTTGGCGATGTTCACCGCATAGTCGCCCATCCGCTCCAGATCGTTGGAGATCTTGAGCGCCATCGCGATGATCCGCAGATCGATCGCCATGGGCTGCCGGATCGCCAGCACCTTGATCGCGGTCTGGTCGAGCTTCTCCTCCAGCCCGTCCACCTGCGGATCCCGGTCGATCACGGTGCGGGCGATGCGCTCGTCGCCATCCATCAGGGCCTGGGCGGCGAAGGCGACCTGCTGCTCGACCACCGCGCCCATCTCGGTGATCAGCTTGGTGATCTGCTCGATGTCGTCGTCGTAGGAACGAACCAGGTGCTTCTTGATCGGCCCGCTGTCGGTCATGGTCATGGATCCTCCCTTCCCGTCAGCCGAACCGGCCGGTGATGTAGTCCTGGGTCATCTGCTGCTTGGGATTGGTGAAGATCTCGTCGGTGTCCCCGAACTCGATCAGCTTGCCCAGGTGGAAGAACGCGGTCTTCTGCGACACGCGCGCCGCCTGCTGCATGTTGTGGGTGACAATGCAGATGGTGAAGTGCTGGCGCAGCTCGTCGATCAGCTCCTCGATCTTGGCCGTCGCGATCGGGTCGAGAGCGGAACAGGGCTCGTCCATCAAGATCACGTCGGGCGCCACCGCGATGGCGCGGGCGATGCACAGGCGCTGCTGCTGGCCGCCCGACAGGCTGTTGCCCGGCTGGTGGAGGCGGTCGGCGACCTCCTTCCACAAGCCAGCACCCTTGAGGCTGGTCTCGACGATCTCGTCGAACTCGGCCTTGCTGCTGGCCAGCCCATGGATGCGCGGGCCGTAGGCGACGTTCTCGTAGATCGACTTCGGGAACGGGTTTGGCTTCTGGAACACCATGCCGACATGCTGGCGCAGCTGCACCACGTCCACGCTGCGATCGTAGACGTCCTTGCCGTCCAGGCGGATGTCGCCCTCGATCCGGCAGCCGTCGATCGTGTCGTTCATCCGGTTCAGGCAGCGCAGGAACGTCGACTTGCCACAGCCGGACGGCCCGATCAGCGCCACGACCGAGTTCTTGGCGACGTCGAGGTCGACATCGAACAGGGCCTGCTTCTCGCCGTACCAGAGCTTGACCTTGCGCGCCGCCATCTTCGGCACGTCCGCCTGCGCGGGCGACACCGTCTTCGGCAGGTCGTTGACTTTGACTGCAGTCGCCATGGTGCTCACCACGTCCGTTCGAATTTCTTACGCAGCAGGACCGCGATCAGGTTCATCACGATCAGGAAGCCCAGCAGGACGATGATCGCCGCCGCCATCCGCTCGGTGAAGGCCCGTTCCGGGCTGTCCGACCACAGATAGATCTGCACCGGCAGGGCCGTGGCCGGATCCATCGGGCCGGACGGCACGTTGGCGATGAACGCCACCATGCCGATCATGAGCAGCGGGGCGGTCTCGCCCAGCGCCCGCGCCATGCCGATGATCGTGCCGGTCAGGATGCCCGGCAGGGCCAGCGGCAGGACATGGTGGGTGACCACCTGCAGGGGCGAGGCGCCTACGCCCAGTGCTGCCGCGCGGATCGAGGGCGGCACCGCGCGCAGCGCGGCCCGGGTCACCACGATGATCACCGGCAGGGTCATCAGCGCCAGGGTCAGGCCGCCTGCCAGCGAGGCCGAGCGCGGGATCCCGAACAGGTTCAGGAAGATCGCCAGGCCCAGCAGGCCGAACACGATCGAGGGCACCGCCGCCAGGTTGTTGACGTTGACCTCGATCAGGTCGATCCAGCGGCTCTTGGGCGCGAACTCTTCCAGATAGACCGCGGCGGCCACCCCGATCGGCACCGCGAAGCAGAAGCAGATCAGCATCATCCAGGCCGACCCGACCAGGGCCGCGCGCAGGCCGGCCTGCTCGGGCTCGCGGCTGTCCGCGTTGCTGAACAGCACCCAGTTGAAGCCGGTCTCGATCCGTCCCTGCTCCGTCAGCTGATCGACCAGGGCGATGTCGCGGTCCTTCAGGCGGCGGTTCGCCTCGGGGATCGACGGGTCGACCTCGCCCTTCACGTACTGGTCGCGCTCGTCGTCCAGCAGGAAGCGCACCTTCTGGGTGGTGCCGATGATGGACGGGTCGTCCAGGACCATGGAGCGCAGCTCGATGGCGCTGCTGCTGGCCAGGAGCCCGCGCAGGGCGCGCCGGCCGAGCCGGTCGGTGACCTCCGGGAAGGTGGCGTAGAGCGCCTGGTTCAGGACGGCCTGATAGTCGGCATCGGCCAGCTGCTCCGGGTCGCGGCTGCCCGACGGATCGATCTCGGCGGCGTCGAACGTCACGTCCAGCGCGGCGTAGGTCGTCTGGAAGGCGCCCAAGCCCTGGCTCAGGACGGTGGTCAGCAGGATCGCCAGGAGGCCGATCGCCACCATCACCGCACCCATGCCGATCGCCTTGAAGCGACGCTCGCGGGCATAGCGGCGACGAACGTGCGCGGCGACCTCCGCGTCGGGCCGGGGCGGGCGCTGCGTGATCGCGGCGAACCGGCCTCCGGTGGTTACCATGTCAGTCATAGCGTTCCCGGAAGCGCTGGAGGATGTACAGGGCGACGATGTTCAGGATCAGGGTGATGCCGAACAGGAACAGGCCGAGCGCGAAGGCGGCCAGCGTCTTGGCGCTGTCGAACTCCTGGTCGCCCACCAGCAGGGTCACGATCTGGACGGTGACGGTGGTCACCGCGGCGAACGGATTGGCGGTCAGGTTGGCGGCAAGCCCGGCGGCCATCACCACGATCATGGTCTCGCCGATGGCGCGGCTGACCGCGAGCAGGAAGCCGGCGATGATGCCGGGCAGCGCCGCCGGGATGATCACCCGCTGGATGGTCTCGGCCTTGGTGGCGCCCAGCCCGAACGAACCGTCGCGCATCGCGGTGGGCACCGCGTTGATCGCATCGTCGGACAGGGAGGACACGAACGGGATGATCATGAT